>NZ_SMMX01000049.1 GCF_004345005.1 Extibacter muris | reverse complement strand
CCACGCTATGTTCACGCGCTTTGGTCAGCAGAATGGCCAGATCGATATCAATGGTCGCCGGTTCAAAAATGCCGGCCAGAATATCGTTACGCTGCCATTCGCCAAACTGCAGCTCACGTTTCGCCGGATAACGCCACGGAATAATGTCATCATGCACCACGATGGTCACTTCCACCGCACGCAGAATTTCGCTTTCACCCGGGCTCGCGCTGGTTTCCAGCAGATCGTTAATCAGCGCACGACGGGTGGTTTCATCCAGACGCACGGTCACGGTCACCAGCAGATCAATATCGCTATGCGGTTTCAGGCCGCCATCCACCGCGCTGCCATACAGATGCACGGCCAGCAGGGTCGGTTCCAGATGACGTTCAATCACGCCCACCACTTCAGACAGCTGGGTGCTCACTTCCGCAATCACCGCTTCACGCATAATGTTCAGTTTGGTTTTCGGACGGCTGCCCTGCTGGGTCACATCGTTGCTGCTCCACAGCATCAGGCAACGGCCCACCGCATAACGCGCCTGCTGTTTGCTCGCACGCGGCATGCTCTGCACGCCAAAAAAGCAATCATAGCACGCCATAAACACCGCCACCGCACCATTACCGCCGCTACGTTCGGTCAGGGTACGGCTCCAATTACGGCTACGCATACTCTTCCTTTTTCAATATTATTGAAGCATTTATCAGGGTTATTGTCTCATGAGCGGATACATATTTGAATGTATTTAGAAAAATAAACAAATAGGGGTTCCGCGCACATTTCCCCGAAAAGTGCCACCTAAATTGTAAGCGTTAATATTTTGTTAAAATTCGCGTTAAATTTTTGTTAAATCAGCTCATTTTTTAACCAATAGGCCGAAATCGGCAAAATCCCTTATAAATCAAAAGAATAGACCGAGATAGGGTTGAGTGGCCGCTACAGGGCGCTCCCATTCGCCATTCAGGCTGCGCAACTGTTGGGAAGGGCGTTTCGGTGCGGGCCTCTTCGCTATTACGCCAGCTGGCGAAAGGGGGATGTGCTGCAAGGCGATTAAGTTGGGTAACGCCAGGGTTTTCCCAGTCACGACGTTGTAAAACGACGGCCAGTGAGCGCGACGTAATACGACTCACTATAGGGCGAATTGAGTGAAGGCCGTCAAGGCCTAGGCGCGCCGGATCCCCCGGGCCATACTAGT
>NZ_SMMX01000048.1 GCF_004345005.1 Extibacter muris | reverse complement strand
GGCAGAAAGACGAGGAAAAGAGGAGAGGAGGGGAAGAAAGGAAGAGGAGGGAAAGGGAAAGGGAGGAGGTCTATAAGAGCCAGCAGCAAGGGAAACAGAGAGGGAAAGAAAGGGAGAAGAGGAAAAAGAAGGGGAAAGAAGAAAGGGAGGGAAAGGAGAGAGGAAGAAGGAGAAGGAGGAGGAAGAGAGAAGAAAGAGGAGGAAGAGAAGAGGAGAAGAAGAGAGGGAGAGAAAGGGGAAGAGAGGAAGGAAAGAGAGGAGGAGAGAGGGAGGAAGAAGAAGAGGAGGAGGGAGGAGAGGGAGGAGGAGGGGGAAGGAAAAGGGGGGGAAAGAAAGGAGAGAGGGGAAAGAAGGGAGGGGAGGGGAAAGGAAAAGTGCCTCCAGAAGAAGGGAAGGAAAGAGAGAGGAGGGAGAGGAAAGAGAAGGGGAAGAAAGAAAGGGAGAAGAAGGAAGGGGAAAAGAGGGAAGGAAGGAGGAAGGAGGAAAAAGAAAAGGGAGAAAGAAGAAGAAGGAGAAGAAAAAGGAGGAAAAGAAAGAAGGAAAAAAGAAAAGAAAAAAGAAGGAAGAGAAAGGAAGAAGAAAGAGGAGGAAAAGAAAAAGTGCACATAGAAAAAGAAAGGGAAAGGGGAAGGAAAGAGGAAAGAAAGAGGGGGAAAGGAAAAAGGGAGGGAAGGAGGGGGAAAAGAAAAAGGAGAAGGAGGAGGGAGGAAAGAAGAAGAGGAAGAGAGGAAATAGAAAAAGCATCCGCAAGAGGAGGGAGGGAAAGGAAGAGAGGGGAAGGAAGAGGAAGGGGAGAAGAAGAAGGGAAAGGAGAAAGAAAAGGGAAAGGAGAAGGGGGGAAGGGAGAGAGGAGGGAGGGGGGGGAAAAGGAAAAAAAGGAAGGGAAGAAGGGAGGAAGAAGAAGAGAAGAGAAGAAAAAGAAGGAGAGAGAGGAGAGAAGGAAAAGGGGAGAAAGAGAGAAGAAGGAGAAGGAGGGAATACAATGAAATTCACAGGAAAAGAAGGAAGGAAGGAAGAAAGAGGAGGGAAGGGGAGAAGAGAAAAAGGAGGGAGGGAGAAGAGGAGAGAGGGAAGAGAGCACTAAACCAAGACTAAACTCGGGCAAAGTGACATATCCGTAAAAAACTGGAGAAAAGAAAAGGACGGAAAAGAGAAGAGGAAAGAGAGGAAGGAGAGAGAAAGGGAAAAGAGAAGGG
>NZ_SMMX01000047.1 GCF_004345005.1 Extibacter muris | reverse complement strand
CCAGCAGGTGAGGCTGGGCACTCTAGAGAGACTGCCAGGGACAACCTGGAGGAAGGTGGGGATGACGTCAAATCATCATGCCCCTTATGATCAGGGCTACACACGTGCTACAATGGCGTAAACAAAGGGAAGCGACCCTGCGAAGGCAAGCGAATCCCAAAAATAACGTCCCAGTTCGGATTGTAGTCTGCAACTCGACTACATGAAGCTGGAATCGCTAGTAATCGCGAATCAGAATGTCGCGGTGAATACGTTCCCGGGTCTTGTACACACCGCCCGTCACACCATGGGAGTCGGTAACGCCCGAAGTCAGTGACCCAACCGCAAGGAGGGAGCTGCCGAAGGTGGGACCGATAACTGGGGTGAAGTCGTAACAAGGTAGCCGTATCGGAAGGTGCGGCTGGATCACCTCCTTTCTAAGGAAGAGAAGGAGTAGGGGACGTTGTCTATTGCTTAGTTACCAAGGAGCGAGTGCGCAGGCCGGAAGGCCGCGCCCGCGTATTGGGACCTTCCCGGGCCGTCAGAAGCCAGGAGAGGACTGCTGGTGGCGATGCGCCCGGGGGAGACACCCGTACCCATCCCGAACACGATGGTTAAGGCCCGGGCGGCCGATGGTACTGCACTGGAGACGGTGTGGGAGAGCAGGTGGCTGCCAGCACTAAAAGAGAAAAAGAGGCGGAAGCCTTTTTTAGATAAAAGACCAGAGAACGGGCTTATAGCTCAGCCGGTTAGAGCGCACGCCTGATAAGCGTGAGGTCGGTGGTTCGAGTCCACTTAAGCCCATGTAAGCAAGCCTTCGCCCAAGGAGGAAAGGTCCGCTTAAGCCCATGTAAGCAAGCCTTTGCCCAAGGAGGAAAGGTCCGCTTAAGCCCATCTACTGAACACTTGGCGAACGGAAGCGAGCTTAGTGGGAAGAGAGTTCCCAAGCGTTGGCGAGGTGCTTCCGAGCCTAGGCGAACGGAACAATACAGCCAGTAAAGCGAATAGAAACAGACGGGGGATTAGCTCAGTTGGGAGAGCGCCTGCCTTGCAAGCAGGAGGTCACGAGTTCGAATCTCGTATTCTCCATCTGATGCAGAACAGCGCATCAGCCATGTACCTTGAAAACTGCATACGAGAAATAGGTCATATCATCAACGGATAAGCCGATGATATGACGCGATTAAATATCTTAATTTAATCAAGACATCCGAGGTAATGTTAGCAACATCAACCGATA
>NZ_SMMX01000045.1 GCF_004345005.1 Extibacter muris | reverse complement strand
GGGCGTAGAAGGAGGTGAGGAAGAAAAAGGAGGGGAAAAGGAGGGAAGAGAAAGGAGGGGGAAGAGAAGGAGGAGCCGGGGAGAGACGATGCGGAAGAGGTAGAGGAAGAAGAGAAGAAGAAAAGGAAGAGAAACGAAACAAGGGTTATTCAAGGAAGCACACTTCAAGGGGGAAAAAGGGGAGGAAGGAAAAGGAGGGAAGAAGGAAGAAGGAAGAAGGAGGAGAGAGGAGAGAAAGGGGGGGAGGAGAGAGAGGGGAAGAAGAAAGAAGGAAAGGGAGGAAAAAGGGAGGAAGAAAAGGAAGAGGAGGAGGAGGAAAGAAAAAGAGGAGGGGGAAAGGAAGAAAGAGAAAAGGAAGAAGAAAGGAAGAGAAGGAAGGAAAGGGAGGAAAGGAAGGAAAAAAAGAAGGAAAGAAGAGAAGAGAGGAGAGGGGGGAGGGAGAAAGGGGGAAAAAAAGGGAAGAAAGAAAAGATGGGGAAGGAGGGGAAAAAGGGGGAGAAAAAGAGGGGAAGAAGAGAGAAAAGAGCAAAAAGGAGGAAAAAGGAGGAAAAGGAAGAGAAAAAAGGGAGGGAAGAGGGAGAAGGGAAAGGAAGAGGAAGGAGGAAGAGAGAGGAAGGGAGGAAGAGGGGAAAGAGAAAGAGGGGAGGGAGAGGAAGGGGAAGAAAGGAAAGAAAGGGAAAGAAAGAAGGAAGAAGGGGGAAGAAGGGGAGGAAGGAGGAAGAGAGAAGGGGGGGGAAGAGGAGGGAGAGGAGAGAGGGAAGAAGGAGAGAGGAAAGGAAGAGAGAAGAAAGGGGAGGGGGAAGGGGGAGAGGGAAAGGAAGAAAAGGAGAAGGAAGGGGAAGGAAGAGAGGAAAAAGGAAGGAAAAGGGGGAAGGAGATCGGCAAGAGGGAGGAAGAGAGGGGGGAAGAAAGGAAAAAGGGAAGAAGAAAAGAAGAGAAGGAAAAAGGAAGGAGGAAAGAAGAAAGGAGAAAGGGGAAACATCCATACGGGTTCGTGGGACGGAAGAAGGGGAAGAAGGGGAGGAAGAAGGAAGAAGAAAGGAAAGAGAAGGGAAAAAGAGGGGAAAGGGGAGGGGAGGGAGGAAGAGGAGAGAGAGGAGGAGAGGGAAAAGAGGAAAGGGGGGAAAGAAGGGGGAAGAAGGGGGGAAAGAAGGAAAGAAGAGGAGGAAGGGGGAGAGGAGAAAAAGGGGGAAGGGAAAGAGGGAGGGAAAGGAGAGGAGAGAGAGAAGAAAAGGGAGGAGTGGAAAAGAAAAGGGGGGAGGGAAAGAAAAAGGGGAAAAGAAAAAAGAAGAGGAAAAAAGAAAAGAAAAAGAAAAAAAAAAGAGATCCTGTGAAAGGGAGGAAGAAGAAGAAGGAAGGGAGGGAAGGAGAGAGAAGGGAGGGGGAAGGGGGGAA
>NZ_SMMX01000044.1 GCF_004345005.1 Extibacter muris | reverse complement strand
AGAGCTCAATACTCCATGCATTAAGATTACTACAGATACCGATGGATTTCAAGTGCCTATCGGCGTATTCGGGTCTTTTTTTCGGATATTCTTCTAATCTCCGTACTTTTATCATGGAATTTCAGCTTTGCATTCTTTCAACAGGCGCTGCGGAAAACTTTAACGCCGTCAGAACTGCCGTCAATGTTGACGGCTTCTGAAAAACTCTTATGTTAATCAGTAGAATGGAAGCAATAAAAAGGAGGTTCTTTTATCATGAGCAAAAAAGGAGAAAATATTTATAAAAGAAAGGATGGACGTTGGGAGGCACGGTATCTCAAAAAGGACGCATACGGCGGCATAGCCCGTTATGGGTATTGTTATGGGAAGACTTATGGCGAGGCGAAAGAGAAAGTTACCAGGGCGAAGGCGGGTCTGGCAGATTACCAGTCCGCATCGGAGAAAGGCGGAAAAAAGACCTTTGCGTGCTATTGTGACGAATGGCTTCTGCTAAAAAGGAGCAAGGTAACAAAGTCCACCTTTGTGAAATATGGGACTATTCTGGAAAAACATATCAAGCCGGAATTTGGAAAGCGCCAGGCGGAGATATTATCAGAAGTTCAAATAGAACAGTTCAGCTATGGATTGCTTCATAAAAAAAACCTGTCCCCTAAGACAGTGAAGGATATCCTTGTTGTACTCCATTCTGTATTAAATTATGTCCAAAAGCAGAACGGTTCCCTGAAATCCGTGGATATCGTATACCCGAAGGAAGAGCCAAAGGAAATGCGGGTCCTGTCCTGTGAAGAGCAGCGGCGCTTCAAGTCATATCTGCTCGCTGACATGGATACCTGCAAATTCGGCGTGTTTCTCGCATTATCCACCGGGTTAAGGCTTGGAGAACTGTGCGCTTTGACATGGGCGGATATCTCGCTTCAGGACGAGACGATCCAGGTCCGCAAAACGATGCAGCGCCTGAGAGCCACAGAGCATGCAGAAGATGGAAAGACATCAATTGTTATCGGCAATCCCAAAAGCGGCACTTCATCACGGATCATTCCATTGAATCAGGATATCACGGCACTCTGCAGGTTATGGAAATCAGATAATCCGGCGTCCTATATATTAACGGGGGAAGAAAGCCGATATATGGAACCGCGTATGCTGCAGTACCGCATGAAACAATATGCAGAAGCCTGCGGATTGGATGGCGTACACTTCCATACGCTGCGCCACAGCTTTGCCACGCGCTGTGTGGAAGTCGGGTTTGAGCTCAAAAGCCTGTCGGAGATCCTCGGACATTCGAGCCCGCGGATTACCCTGGAGCGTTATGTCCATTCTTCTCTGGAACTGAAACGAGAAAATATGAACAAGTTAAGCGGCCTGTAAACTATGCGCCGTCAAATAGAGCCGTCAGAGGGCAGAAAAACCTGCTAATCCCACGGAAAGCAGCCTTGCAGCCGCAGAGTATTGAGCTCT
>NZ_SMMX01000043.1 GCF_004345005.1 Extibacter muris | reverse complement strand
CAGACTGTCTAACGATTATGATATATGTTATAATAATGATACAATATTTGGTATCGGAGGTGCTTCGTATATGGCATATATCGTTGGTTTGGATAGAAATCAAACAAAAATGATTACAACATCTTTAGATGATTTAATTGCTAAAGATAATGCTGTTCGTGTTATTGACTCTTATGTTGAATCGCTTGATTTGAAAGAATTGGGATTTACTGAATATAGCGGAACAAACAGAGGACAAGCTCCATATCGGCGTTCCGATTTACTAAAACTGCATATTTATGGATATCTTAATAAAATTCGCTCAAGTAGAGCTTTAGAAGTTGAAGCAAAACGAAACATAGAGCTTATGTGGCTTATTAATGCAATTACACCGGATCATGGAACTATTGCAGGATTCGTACAGAAAAACAAAGCTGCATTTCATAATACTTTGCGAAATTTAACGCTGATTCTAAAAGGATGGGGCTTAATTGACGGAAAGCTCATTGCCATAGATGGGACAAAAATCAAGGCTCAAAACAGTAAGCATAATTGTATTACCCGAAGTGGACTGGACAAAAAAATAGAGTATGCAGAGGCACAGATTAATGCATATTTAATGGCGATAGAAAAAGAAGAACTTGTAAATGAAAATATTAAGGAAAAACTTGAAGCTTACCAAAATTTAAAAGAACAGTATTTAATGCAAAAACAAGAATTAAAGAACGAAAATTTAGAACAGAAGAGTCTGACAGATACAGATTCTCGAAGGATGAAAAATAATGGTTCACTAGATATATGCTATAACGTGCAGTCTGTCGTTGATTCTAAAAATCACTTTATTATAGATATTTCAACTACGAATGATATAAATGATCAAAATCAGCTTTATACAATGGCAAAAGATGCAACTGAATTATTAGAAGTAGAAGAACCAACCGTATTAGCTGATACAGGTTATTACAATGGAATTGAAATAAAAAACTGTATTGACGATAAGATGAAAGTATACATAAAAAAGGCAAGAGCCAACAATTCAACCAAGAATAATGAATTCCGCAAAGAAAAATTTACATATAATAAAGAGCAAGATATATACATTTGTCCATCAGGTAACTCACTATTCTTCTTTGAAAACACATCTAAGAATGGAATAAAATATAGGCGTTATAAATGTTCAGATTGCAATTCTTGCAAGTATAAAGATGCCTGTACATCTTCGATAAAAGGGAGAACTATACAACGATGGGAACATGAGGATATCCTAGATATTGTTCGTCAAAACACTTTGGATAATAATGAAATATACAAACAACGCAGATCTATTGTAGAACATCCCTTTGGCACAATCAAAAGAACATTGGGTTATAGCTTCTTTTTACGCCGTCAAATAGATAATGTTGATGCAGAAGCGTCTTCTATGTTTATCGCTTATAATTTTAAGCGATTATTAAGTATGTTTTCAACATTAGAATTAATAAAGAAATTTGGATCAATATCTAATTACAGATAGAGGATATAGAAAAATTTTATATTT
>NZ_SMMX01000042.1 GCF_004345005.1 Extibacter muris | reverse complement strand
TAGCAGGTTTTTAAAATTATTTTTATTTCTATATTTTCCCACGACAATTAGACCGGCATGAATCCGGTCAATCAATTCTATATTTCCATCTTTCTACTGCTGGTACACCTCCATTACTCGCGCATAGTAAATTCTCAGAAACTTGTTTAATCCTGCTATTTTAGCCGCACGTTTTGATTTCCCTTCTTTTTCCTTCTTCAATATGAATTCATATACCGACGCATCCTTCGGCGCTTTATGTGTCTTTAAGCAACGCATAACCTCATAGCCTATTTTCCGCAGACTTGATGATCCACGCTTTGATATCTTTCGCTCTGTTCCGGTAAATTGACCAGACTGATATGGCGGGGCATCTATCCCTGCATGGGCTATCAGTGCCTTTCCACTATGGAAACGCCTTACGTCTCCGATCTCTGCTATCAGTTTCGGTGCCAGCACGTTCCCCACTCCTCCCATTGCCCGCACTACCGGATATTCCGGCAGGCTCTTGGCTAATGTCTGCATTTGTGTTAAAATCGTCATCAGAGTGTTATCGACTTCTCTTAACACCCTGACCGCTTCCTGTACCAGCATTTTGGTCGATGGGGTACTGGAAGAAACTGTAGGGATACCCTCTTTCGCCAGTGCATAGATTTTTATGGCTTTGTCCTGGCAACGATGGTACCCCTTCCTTTCTGCCCACTCAAGATAACTGTCCACAAATTCCTCCTCTGACTGTCTGGTTATGTTGTCGTAATGCCAGTATTCTTCTGCAAAGTCTGACAGCTTATCTTTCCCGTTCGTTTCATTCCAGCCTTTTAGAAGCTTCTTGATCCCAGGCATCGTATAATCCAGCAGATGCGTCAGTTCCAATACACTTTCTACCCGCATCCTCATATAGTGACGGTACTGCCGGCCTAACAGCTTCAGCTCCCCATAAACGCTTTCTTCCGCTTCACAGTCCTTCAGACGATACCAATGATCAATCCCATAGTTGGATATCGTAATGGCATCCTGTTTGTCTGTTTTCACACGCCTAAGACCCTGACAACGGTATTCTTTCATTTCAAACGGGTTGATCACTGCCACAAAGAAGCCCTTTTCTTTCAGGTAACTCAATACTGGCAGATGGTAAATCCCTGTCGCTTCCATAATCACACGTACCTCATCATCCAGACGCAGCAGCATGGTTGCCAGTTCAGACAGTTCCTTTTCCACATGGCTGACTTCAAAAGGTCTGCTTACAATCTCGCCATACGGTTTTAGTATACATACGGTACTTTTCTCTTTTGATACATCAATCCCTACGCTTATCATCTGTAACCTCCACAATTGATCTGTAATTGTTCCCAGCCACACTTATTACAACTCATTTTAGTTCGTTACACGAAAGCACCTTACGGGTTTCAACCTGCTTAAACGACTGTTTATAATAAGGGGTGGTTGACGGTTTTTGTGACGGATGTGGTTAATCCAAAAAGAGCCTCGCCAGACCAATTACTCCCTTATCATAAAAAAATAAGTGTAGAGGGTAAAGCACGAATGATATGCTTTATCTCTTACACTTATATGGTACTAAA
>NZ_SMMX01000041.1 GCF_004345005.1 Extibacter muris | reverse complement strand
CCTAGTATAATAATGATGTAATCAATAAGACTGCTTGGTTAACAAGTTTCTATATAGATAACAGAAGAAGGCGTTCTTCCTTCATCAGATGTTATCCATAATAATTATCATGTCTGACGGTTCCTGATAGACACCAGATGAAACATAAGGTATTATCCATTAGGATAGGACAAAGAATGTTCACCTCCTTGGGAAGCTGCTTCTGTGGCTGATACCTACAATTAAGTCAATTAGTCCATTCGACAGGGTTTTATGTTTTAGCTGGTTGGGAGTCGGAAGGCAATACCCGAATAACGCGCTAGGTTGTGTACCTGCCAGATTGGAAATGGATTCCTATCAGAAAGGAGCTATTGCTCATGTCAAACAAAGTTATTTTTAATCTTGATGAATTATTCATATCGGTTGGTATTGATGTCGGTGCTGACTTCTCATGGATGTCCATAGCACTCCCTAACCAACAAATCGTAGGAACACCTTATAAAATCCTACACAATCAAATAAGTTCCCTTACAACTGCTGTTTCTAAAATAAAAGAAGCAGAAGAGTTGTATTCTTTGGAAAGTCGCATTTTCCTGGAATCCACGGGAATTTATCATTACCCACTCTTCTGCTATCTTCGTGATAAGGGTTTTAACTGCTCGGTTATTAATCCTATCATCACAAAGAATAGCACAAATATGAATATACGAAAAGTACATAATGATCGATTTGATTCTAAAAAGGCTGCTTTAGTTGGCTTGAAACCTGATTTAAAGGTTTCTCTTATGCCATCTGATCTTGCATTAAACTGCCGTAACCTCTGTCGTGAATACTACGATTTAATGGATAACCGCAGTGCCTATGTGAACAAACTACAAGGTGAATTACGTATGGCATTTCCTCAGTACCTTGGTATTTTTTCCAAAGTTACAATCAATACCTCCCTTACTTTATTGGAGAAATATACTTCTCCAAATGCCTTTATTGAAGCTGACATGCAAGAGATGATTGATACCATTAAATCAACTGCTCGTTTTGGACTTACATATGCTCATAACAAGTATAATGCCATTATTCAGGCGGCTCACGAAGCAAATGAATTCGGTTACATCATCGACAGCAACATTAAGCGAATTAGACTCTATATCAGTTTCATCCGCAAATACGATGAAGAAATCAACGGCATTCTTGATGCAATGCATAATCTTATTGATGCCAATGAAGACACTGATTTCGTAAAACAAATACACCTGATTGAAACATTTAAAGGTGCAGGTTTCTTATCTGCCGTAACCCTCATGGGAGAGATTGGTGATTTTTCTGCATTCTCCAAACCAAAACAGCTTTTTGCTTACTTTGGTCTTGACCCCGCTGTAAAACAATCCGGTAAATTTGAAGGTACAAAAATTCAAATGTCCAAAAGAGGTTCTGCGATTGCCCGACGGGCTATTCATACCCTTACCTTGCAGAGTATTGGTATCTCTCGCACTGGAAAAGCCAAAAATCCAGTACTCCGTGATTACTATCTCAAAAAATGTGAGTCAAAACCAAAGCTTGTTGCAATGGGTGCTGTTTCTCACAAGGTATGCAACATGATATTTGCAATCCTCAGAGATAACAAACCTTTTGAAATCATTACTCCACAGGAGCATAACAAACAATACAATGCTACTAAATGCGACATAGCAGCATAAAATACTGTAAATCCGGCGAAATAATATCTTTTCAAAAAATGATATTTTCACCAAGGGATAAGTGCGCCCTTTTTTCGAAAAAAATATTTTTTTATTTATCTATTGACATTTATTAGCTGGACTT
>NZ_SMMX01000040.1 GCF_004345005.1 Extibacter muris | reverse complement strand
CATGTACCTTGAAAACTGCATACGAGAAATAGGTCATATCATCAACGGATAAGCCGATGATATGACGCGATTAAATATCTTAATTTAATCAAGACATCCGAGGTAATGTTAGCAACATCAACCGATATTCGAGACAACGAATCGAAAAAACATCCTGCCGGGCGATAGCGGCCCGGCGGGTATTACCTGAGAAGCCAGCACATGCCACGCTAGGCATGTGGAGCAAAAGGAGGCACACCCGTACCTCCCCAAGCGGGCTGGTCATGCTAGAAAGAGCATATGGTGGATGCCTTGGCACTAAGAGCCGATGAAAGACGTGATAAGCTGCGAAAAGCTTCGGGGAGGGGCAAATACCCAACGATCCGGAGATATCTGAATGGGGAAACCCGGCTGAGGAAACCTCAGCCAGCATATGGTGAATCCATAGCCATATGCGGGGAACCCGGCGAACTGAAACATCTAAGTAGCCGGAGGAAGAGAAAACAACAAGTGATTCCGCAAGTAGCGGCGAGCGAAAGCGGAAGAGCCCAAACCAGGGTGCGTGCACCCTGGGGTTCGGACCGCGCAAGTGATTCGTGAGGACTAGCAGAACGGCTTTGGGAAAGCCGGCCAGAGAGGGTGAAAGCCCCGTAAGCGAAAGTCCGACAGACACGGCGGTATCCAGAGTACCACGAGACACGAGAAACCTTGTGGGAAGACGCGGGGACCACCCCGTAAGGCTAAATACTCCTTAGTGACCGATAGCGCATAGTACTGTGAAGGAAAGGTGAAAAGGACCCCGGGAGGGGAGTGAAAGAGAACCTGAAACCATATGTTTACAACCTGTGGAACCACTTTACATGTGGAACCGCGTACTTTTTGTAGAACGGTCCGGCGAGTTACGCCGGCTGGCAAGGTTAAGCGCTAAAAGGTGCGGAGCCGAAGGGAAACCGAGTCTTAAGAGGGCGCAATAGTCAGCCGGAGTAGACCCGAAACCGGGTGACCTATCCATGTCCAGGTTGAAGCTGCCGTAAAAGGCAATGGAGGACCGAACCCACATCCGTTGAAAAGGGTGGGGATGAGGTGTGGATAGGGGAGAAATTCCAATCGAACCCGGAGATAGCTGGTTCTCCTCGAAATAGCTTTAGGGCTAGCCTCATACGAGTCTTGCGGAGGTAGAGCACTGAATTTCCTAGGGGGCGTCAAAGCTTACCGAAGAATATCAAACTCCGAATGCCGCGTAGATGATGTATGGGAGTCAGACTGCACGAGATAAGTTGGGCAGTCGAAAGGGAAAGAGCCCAGACCTGCGGCTAAGGCCCCGAAATGTGTGTTAAGTGGAAAAGGATGTGGGATTTCGAAGACAACTAGGATGTTGGCTCAGAAGCAGCCACACATTCAAAGAGTGCGTAATAGCTCACTAGTCGAGAGGTCCTGCGCCGAAAATGTCCGGGGCTGAAACACACTGCCGAAGCCCAGGGATTGACAGACGTCAATCGGTAGAGGAGCATTGGATGCGCGAGGAAGCGGCACCGTAAGGAGCCGTGGAGGGCATCGAAGAGAGAATGCCGGAATGAGTAGCGAGAGGAAGGTGGGAATCCTTCCGGCCGAATATCCAAGGTTTCCAGAGTAAAGCTGATCTGCTCTGGGTAAGTCGGGGCCTAAGGCGAGGGCGGAAGCCGTAGCCGATGGACAACAGGTTGAGATTCCTGTACTGCGATATGACAGAACTGTGGGGACACGTGTGGAAAGCACAAGCCGGGAACGGAAAGCCCGGCGCAAGCGGGGTAGGAGCGCTATAGGCAAATCCGTAGCACGATCCGAAGACGTGACGCGTACCGAAATGCAAGTAGGGAAGTGTGTGAGCCATGCGTCAAGAAAAGCCGCTATCGTTCATATCGTACCCGTACCGCAAACCGACACAGGTAGATGAGGAGAGAATCCTAAGGCCGACGGGAGAAGCATTGTCAAGGAACTCGGCAAAATGACTCCGTAACTTCGGGAGAAGGAGTGCCAGTGAAAGCTGGCCGCAGAGAATTGGCCCAAGCAACTGTTTAGCAAAAACACAGGTCTATGCAAAACCGAAAGGTGAAGTATATGGGCTGACGCCTGCCCGGTGCTGGAAGGTTAAGGGGAGAGGTTAGCGGTAACGCGAAGCTTTGAACTTAAGCCCCAGTAAACGGCGGCCGTAACTATAACGGTCCTAAGGTAGCGAAATTCCTTGTCGGGTAAGTTCCGACCCGCACGAAAGGCGTAATGATTTGGGCACTGTCTCGACAATGCACCCGGTGAAATTGAAATACCAGTGAAGATGCTGGTTACCTGCGCCAGGACGGAAAGACCCCATGGAGCTTTACTCCAGCTTGATACTGGGATTCGGTATTGCATGTACAGGATAGGTGGGAGGCAAGGAAGCGATGACGCCAGCCGTCGCGGAGCCGCTGTTGGGATACCACCCTTGCAGTATTGGATTTCTAACCAGAGGCCGTGATCCGGCCTGGGGACAATGTCAGGTGGGGAGTTTGACTGGGGCGGTCGCCTCCGAAAGGGTATCGGAGGCGCTCAAAGGTCCTCTCAGGATGGTCGGAAACCATCCGCAGAGTGCAAAGGCATAAGAGGGCTTGACTGCGACACCGACGGGTGGAGCAGGTACGAAAGTAGGACTTAGTGATCCGGTGGTATAAAGTGGGATTGCCATCGCTCAACGGATAAAAGCTACCCTGGGGATAACAGGCTTATCACTCCCAAGAGTTCACATCGACGGAGTGGTTTGGCACCTCGATGTCGGCTCATCGCATCCTGGGGCTGAAGTAGGTCCCAAGGGTTGGGCTGTTCGCCCATTAAAGCGGTACGCGAGCTGGGTTCAGAACGTCGTGAGACAGTTCGGTCCCTATCCGGCGTGGGCGTAGGATATTTGAGAGGAGCTGTCCTCAGTACGAGAGGACCGGGATGGACCGGCCGCTGGTGTACCTGTTGTTCTGCCAGGAGCATGGCAGGGTAGCCAAGCCGGGACGGGATAAACGCTGAAGGCATCTAAGCGTGAAGCCCCCCTTAAGATGAGATATCCCTGCGCAAGCAGTAAGACCCCTTGAAGACGACGAGGTAGATAGGGCAGAGGTGGAAGTGCAGCAATGCATGGAGCTGACTGCTACTAATCGGTCGAGGGCATGACCAGATATGATGGTGGATAGGTAATGGATGCAGGTATTTCTTGTGTGCAGTTTTGAAGGTACAT
>NZ_SMMX01000003.1 GCF_004345005.1 Extibacter muris | reverse complement strand
TCCGCCGCTCAGTCGCCATATCCTTCATCCCGAAGGAATCTAAATAAGGCGCTTCGCTCGACTTGCATGTGTTAAGCACGCCGCCAGCGTTCATCCTGAGCCAGGATCAAACTCTCGTCTTAAAGACTAAGGTCCGGTCTTTCACGGACCTTACGTCTGTAGACGCTTCCCGATGGCTTGGCGAGGTCTTCACCGAGCCTGGCATCGCGGAAGCTTCCTTGTTCAATCGCGGTCAGGATTAACTACTAGCTAATCCTATCCCGTTATTACTGTTTTTAGGTTGACATCTCATTCGATGTCCGTTCTGAATTTTCTCTTTTCAAGAAATCTTCAGGGTCGTTGTCTATTGTTTAATTATCAAGGTGCTTTTGCTGTTTACCGTTGTTAGCGGCAACTACTATAAGATACCATATCTGTCGTTATTTGTCAACCACTTTTTTCATATAGCATTTCGCTTTCTTAAGCGACAGCTATATTAGAATACCAAACCTGTCATATCTTGTCAACACTTATTTTATAACTTTCCCGTCTTCTACAATAACTATATAATCGATATTACTTCATTGATCGACCTCACCCCTACAAGCCGTATACCTTTCACTTCCCGAACCATTTCCCTGGATACTTCAGGAAGCACACATGTCTCAAATCCAAGCTTCTTCGCCTCTGCAACTCTCTGCTCCGGCATATTGACCGCCCGCACCTCGCCGCTCAGCCCAACCTCGCCAAACACGATCATCTTTTCATCAATCGGCCTGTTCTTGCAGCTTGAGACGAGAGCCATGACAATTCCAAGGTCTATAGCCGGCTCATTCATCTTAATGCCCCCTGCGATATTGACATAGGCATCATAATTGGACATAGAAAGCCCGACCCTTTTTTCCAGTACGGCCATCAGAAGATTCACACGGTTGTAATCTGTACCGGCTGCAGTCCGTCTCGGCATGCCAAAGCTGCTCTGACATACAAGTGCCTGTATCTCTATGAGGATGGGTCTCGTCCCTTCCATGGAGCAGGCCACAACCGAGCCGGAAGAATTCTCAGGCCGGCCGCTCAACATATACTCCGAAGGATTCGCCACTTCCTGCAGCCCGTTCTGCCTCATTTCAAATACGCCAATCTCGTTCGTAGAGCCGAACCGGTTCTTTACTCCACGTAATATACGGTAGGACGCATGGCGGTCGCCCTCAAAATAGAGTACGGTGTCTACCATATGTTCCAGCACCCTCGGCCCGGCAACGGTTCCCTCCTTCGTCACATGTCCCACTATAAATATAGAAATACCCAATCCCTTCGCAAGCTGCATGAATACATTCGTAGATTCTCTCACCTGAGACACGCTGCCCGGAGCAGAAGCAACTTCTTCGCTGTACATTGTCTGGATGGAATCAATGACTGCCAGCTGTGGCCGCCTTTTTTCTATCACTGAACGTATAAGCTCCAGATTCGTCTCACATAGAAGAAGAAGGTTGTCCTTGAACGCTCCCATCCTGTTTGCACGCAGTTTTATCTGGGCCAGCGATTCTTCCCCGGATATATATAAGATTTCCTTGTCCTGAGACAATCTCTGGCACACTTGAAGCAATAGCGTAGATTTTCCTATACCGGGATCCCCTCCAACGAGCACCAGGGAACCTGGAACAATTCCTCCGCCAAGCACCCGGTCCAGTTCATCGATGCCTGTCCTGATTCTGTCTTTTTCATCCGTTGATACGCCGGACAGCGCGACCACTTCAGCTTCTTTCAGCCGCCTTGCACTGCCCTGTTTGATCGATGCCACTTTCTCCTCTACAAATGTATTCCATTCCCTGCAGGCCGGGCATTGGCCAAGCCACTTGCTCTCTTCATGTCCACAGTTCTGGCAGAAAAATATGCTCTTCTTTCCCTTTGCCATTCCTTCTCTCCTCTTCTGCCTTAGATTTCTCTTTCTGATATCAGAACAATGTTTCCTGTTGTATAAAAAATCCAGCCCCCTGCCTCCACAGGGGGCTGAACTGTCGGTAATCTTTCAGCACTACTTCTTTATCACTTTCACCTCAACACATTTATCTGGCTCCAGTTCTGCGCTGACACTCAGCTTTCCGCTCAGGTTCGTCTTCATTTCGCCTGCATCGGCTCCATCCATATATACAGTGTACTCGCTGTCTGCTTCCAGCTCAAGCGTAAACTGCGCGTCCTGGGTTCCCGATACTTTGAATGATACTTCTTCCTCTGTCGCCTTAAAGCTTTCCACTGCTGTTCCCGGCACGGATTCATATACGAACATACCGTTCTTCTCTAACTTTGTAATCTCTGAAAAGGTCTTCACTTTGTATAAATCGCCCTGAAATTCAAATCCATCCAGCTTTGTCTTACTGTCCAGCGTGTAGTCCCCAAAACTAAGTGTCCCGTCTGCTTCAGCCTTCAAAAGCTCTTTCACTGCTGCCATTGATTTTATCCTCCTAAGGTTCTTCTTTTGTACCCCTATTATATATCAAATCCGTTTTAATTTGTAGTCTTTGAAATAAATTTAATATCTTTTTTAGACATTCCGATTTCTACAACCGCCCCCCTAGCAACTTCACCTGAGAGGATCGCTTCCGCCAGCCGGTCTTCCAGCTGATTCTGAACAGCTCTCCTCAAGGGCCGGGCGCCAAACTTCTGGTCCGTCCCCGTCTCGACTATATGCTTTTTGACTGAATCTCTGACTGTTATCGTTATTTCCAGCTGTTCTTTGGCACGTTTCGTAAACTCCCGGCACATCAGGCCCACGATCTTCTTCATCTCATCCTGTGCGAGGGGGTGGAATACGATGATCTCATCGATACGGTTCACGAACTCCGGCCGGAAAATCAGCTTTATCTCACGCATCACGTTGTCCTTCATCCGTTTGTAGTCTCCGGCAGCGTCTTCTCTGGCATTAAAGCCGAGCTTCTTCGGATCTATAATCGCCTGAGCTCCGGCATTGGACGTCATGATGATGACCGTATTGCGAAAGTCTACCTTTCTGCCCTGGGAGTCTGTAATATGCCCGTCGTCGAGTACCTGCAGCAGTATATTGAATACATCCGGGTGGGCCTTTTCAATCTCATCGAACAATACGACAGAGTATGGATGCCTCCGGACCCGTTCACTTAACTGTCCCCCGTCATCATGGCCGACATAGCCCGGAGGAGAGCCGATCATCTTCGCTACGCTGTGCTTTTCCATATACTCTGACATATCGACTCTGATCATCGACTCTTCGTTGCCGAACAGTGCTTCTGACAATGCCTTGGACAGCTCTGTCTTACCGACACCTGTCGGCCCGAGGAAGAGGAAGGAGCCGATTGGCCTCTTTGGATCCTTTAATCCAACACGGCCTCTTTTGATTGCCTTTGCCACTGCCGTGACAGCTTCCTCCTGTCCGATGACTCTCTTATGAAGCGTCTGTTCCAGCTTGTTCAGCCTTGCACTCTCCGTCTCCGCAAGGCGCTGGACGGGTATCTTCGTCCATTCAGATACTACATCTGCGATATCCTCTTCTGTTATATACAGCTTCTTCTGGGCATTTCGTTTCTGAAAACGCCTCCTGATCTGTGCAAGTTTTCTTTCCGAGTCTTCCTGTTCTCTGTGAAGCATGGATGCTTCCTGCATATTCCCCTGTCTTACTGCATCTTCTGTCCTCTTCATCAGTTCCGTAATTGCAGCTTCGAGCTGGAAGATGCTGTCAGGCACTTTAAAACCCTTGAGGCTTACTTTCGAGCATGCCTCATCCAATACGTCGATGGCTTTATCCGGCAGGAACCGGTCACTGATGTAACGGTCGGCCAGGCGCACCGCAGCCTCAAGCGCCTTATCATCAATCGCCACATGATGGTGCCCCTCATATCTGGAACGCAGTCCACGAAGGATTTCCAGACACTGCTCTTCTGTCGGCTCCTCGACCGTAAGCGGCTGGAACCGCCGCTCCAGTGCAGCGTCCTTTTCAATATATTTGCGGTATTCTACTATGGTCGTAGCTCCAATAAGCTGCAGTTCCCCTCTTGCCAGAGACGGCTTCAGTATATTAGAGGCATCCATGGCGCCTTCCGCACCTCCCGCACCGATAATCGTATGCACTTCATCCAGAAAGAGAATGATGTTACCGGCCGCTTTCACTTCCTGTATCAGCTTTTTCATCCGCTCCTCAAATTCCCCGCGGTATTTGGAGCCGGCTATCATCCCCGCCAGGTCCATCGTCAGAATCCTTTTTTCTTTCATGCTGTCGGGTACTACGCCCGACGCTATGCGTGCCGCAAGTCCTTCTATGACGGCAGTCTTGCCGACGCCCGGTTCTCCTACCAGGCACGGATTGTTCTTCGTGCGCCGGCTCAAAACCTGCATCAGCCGGCTGATTTCCGAGTCTCTTCCTATGACCGGATCAAGCTTGCCTTCTTCTGCCTCGGCTGTAAGATCTGTACCGTATTGTTCCAGCACCCCTTCCTTTTTTCTGCCGCTTTCCTGCATCAGATCTTCCTGGTACTCCTTCGGGTCCGCCCCGAGCACCACAAGCACATCCTGATAGAGCTTCTGAAGGCTGATGCCCAACGTCAGCAGGATGCGTGCCGCCACACAGTCCACTTCTTTCAGTAGTGCAAGCAGCAGATGTTCCGTACCGATATCCGGCGACCGGAAACGGAGTGCCTCCCCATTGCTCTCTTCCAGGATATACTGAAGCCTCGGGCTGAAATCCGGATTATGCGCTACTGTAGTATTGCCTACCGGTGACACAAGTTCATCCACCACTTTCAATATGTTCTCTTCATCCACGCCATTTGCTGCCAGAACCTGTCCGGCGACGCCGGTATATACCTTTCTAAGCCCGAGCAGCAGATGCTCTGTCCCAACATAAGGATGGTCCAGCTCCCTCGCTATCGTCTTTGCAATCTGTAATACTTCATTGGCCTGTTCTGTATAATTCATGCTGTCTGCTTATGATGCCGGGATTGGCATCATAACTCCTTTCCAATCTAAATTAGCTGTTAACAATACTCCTCAAATATCTCATCCACCAGCTCATGGACTTCTTCTCTCGTAATATTCTTGCAGCTGCCTTTCGCAAGGACAATCCGAAGCTGCCGCTTCATCTCCTCCAGCGCCTGCACCTTATCGACATCAATGGCAATCACGGCACCTCTCCTGCGGTCCAGCTGGATAAACCCTTCCTGCTTAAGTATACTGTACGCTTTATTTACCGTATGCATATTGATGCCAATCGTATCTGCAAGCTGGCGCACAGAAGGGAGCGGATCGCCTTCACGGATCGTAGCTGTGGCAATCCCCATGATAATCTGGTTGCGCAGCTGGATGTATAACGCTTCATCACTGTTAAAATCAATCTCTATCAGCATATTATCACCTTTTCTTACTGTGTCTTTTGTTATATACACCTTAGCACACATGAAATTGGTCTGCAAGTGTAAATTTTGAAAGGGGTCTGACCCCTATAGCCATAGGGGCCTGATCCCTTTCAAAATTCTTCCCATTTTCTGACAATTTAAAAGGACCCGCGGCCGAAGCCGTAAGTCCTTTTGCAACTTTAAAGGAATTAAGTTTGGAAAAGTCAATTACCGATTACCATAAAGATTTGATATCTGTATAGTCATAGCAGTCAAAGCTGTCTGCAACGTTCTTACATGTGAGCTTTCCGTCATATGTGTTGATTGCAGAGTAGATAACATCGTTATCTGTGCAAGCTTTTTCAAGTCCCTTGTTCGCAATCTGCAAGCCGTAGCTTAATGTTGCGTTCGTAAGTGCGATTGTAGATGTTCTCGGTACTGCACCAGGCATATTTCCTACACAGTAGTGCACGATTCCGTCTACTTCGTAAATCGGATCGTCGTGGTATGTAACCTTTGTCGTCTCACCACATCCGCCCTGGTCAACAGCAACGTCTACGAATACAGCGCCCGGCTTCATCTCTTTGAGATATTTTTTCTTGAAGAGTTTTGGTGCAGCTTTTCCTGGAATCAGTACGGAACCGATTACGAGGTCAGCTTCTTTCACTGCTTTTTCAATATTCGCATCTGTAGATACTAATGTCTGGATACGTGCTCCGAAGATATCATCCAGATATGCCAGCCTCTGGAGGTTGATGTCCATGATTGTTACGTTAGCGCCCATACCAACAGCTATCTTACAAGCGTTAGTTCCTACGGAACCGCCGCCGAGGATAACGATATTAGCCTTTGGTGTTCCTGGTACGCCGGCAAGGAGAACGCCTTCTCCGCCAAATGTCTTCTCAAGATACTTAGCACCTTCCTGGATACTTAAACGTCCTGCGATCTGGCTCATAGGAGCAAGAAGCGGAATGCTTCCGTTTCTTTCAATCAATGTCTCGTAAGCAACACCTTTAACTTTTGCATTCAAAAGAGCATCTGTCTGCGGCTTGTCAGCTGCAAGATGAAGATATGTATAAAGAATCAGCCCTTCGTGGAATAACGGATACTCTTCCGGCAATGGCTCTTTCACCTTAATCATCATATCAACGGTATCCCAGACTTCTTTTGCAGTGTCAATCATCTTAGCTCCTGCTGCTTCATACTCAGCATCCATGAATCCGGAACCGACTCCAGCTCCTTTTTCAATGTAAACTTCATGACCTGCATTTACATAACTCTTTACGTTGTCAGGTGTCATACCTACACGGAATTCATTGTTCTTAATCTCTTTTACGCATCCTACTTTCACTTTGTTTTACCTCCTATTGGTACTAAAATTATATTACTTTGGCTGCCATGCGTCGGCATTGACTTTTCGTGAACAATATTTTTCACCTTCATAGTTTTGTGAAGAATATTATTCATTTGTCTCTGAAATTATAGTATCACAGCCGTCAATAATATTCAATAAAAGTTATTTTTTTCACAAAAACTTTTAATTGTGTTAATTTTATGTCAGTTGTATTTACAATTTACTCTTGCAAAATTCAGTTTTTCATGATTAAATCTAATTATAAGATAGAAATACGTATGCTTTCGGAGGACAAAGTATGAAAGAATTAAGAGAAACTATTAACAATGCCAATCTCACCAAAACACAAAAGATGATTGCGAGATATGTATTGGATAACTCTGCTGACGCCTGCTTCATGACCTCCACCGAAATCGCGTTAAAGCTTGGTGTCAGTGAATCCTCTGTCATACGTTTCAGCCGTTCTCTTGGCTTTGACGGTTTTATGGATTTCCAGAAAAGTCTGCGCAAGGATTACCAGGACAAAGTGCTCAGCATCTCAAGTTCCATAACCGTTCCTTCACAGAGAGTTGCCAAGCGCGCCAAGCTGGATACGAGTTCTGACTATATCAACAGGCATTTTAAAAATACGGCCAAGAATATGGAATCGGTATTCGTCAACAACAGCACGGCTCTTTTTGAGGAAGCCGCGGAAGCCATCATATCAAGCAAAAGGAAATATATCGTCTCTTCCCGGGGCAACAGCTGTCTTGGCGACTATTTTCTCCTGTACCTGAAGCATATGCTTCCTAATGTAGAGATGACGAACTCCACATCCATCAGCCCGGTCGACCATATGTGCAATATCTCCAAGGATGACTGCGTCGTCGCATTCAGCTTCCCCCGCTATTCTTCCATTGATAAGATATCTGTCAGGATGGCCTATGAAGTCGGTGCTAAGATTATTGTGGTAACGGACAAGCCCAGCGCCCTGCTCGCACAATATGCCACCGTCCTATTTACCGTACCCGTGGACAGCAATACCTTCTTCAATTCGCTTGTCGCGCCCCAGTTCATAGCTGAAGCGCTTCTGGACACTATCAGCCATAAGGTGAAGGGAATTGAACGGCGGCTGAAGAAAATAGATAAATATCTCGGCGAGCTGGGGAACTACTAGTTTAGTAAAGTGGCTACGTGCTGGGAGCCGGGTGGCATCTGCTTCGATGCGTACGAGGCTTCGACTAGTCCACGGCCTCCTAACTTTGCGGCAGAGTCGCTGATAGCAGCTCCTCTCCCACAAACCAAGGATTCCGGGACGGATTCTCCGCCTCTTACGCTTGCACCTGCGCATCTCCCACCCGGCTCCCAGCCCGCCATCTACTTCACTTAACAAGGGCGAGGGCGGCTGTGTGGCGTTACTGGCCAGCGGATGGCCGCTGGCTGCGTGAGATGGCTGATAAAAAATGGCAAGTTTAATATGTGCAGTGATAGAAGAAATCTGTGGCCGCCGATGGAACGGGTTGAGCGAGCTTCCAATCGGTTTTACTTTGGAGCTTTGTAAAAGCCTTTGTACGCGCTTAATGCGAGGTGTGCACGCCGCTGCTGCCCGTGCCAGTAAAGTAGATAGCCGATGGGGAGGTATGGGACAGATGCGCAGGTGTAAGCGGGAGGGACGTAAGAATCCTCACCAGATTCCTTGGCTTGTGGGATGAGAGCCGCAATCGGCGAACATTCCACAAACTTAGGAATCTGTGTGATAGTCGCAGTTCCCGGACGCATCGGAGCATCTGCCCCATACCTCCACAGCGGCACCCACTTTACTTAAGCTTTATTTGTTTTCTATATTTTTATCGGCCAGCTTTCTCCAGTTGTAATATCCGTACACGGAATTGAACAGATAGGCAACCCACATGACAACCATCGTCACGGCTGAGGAATCCTTGCCTATGAGGAGGAGCCACATGACGACCGACACGACGTTGACAATAATCCAGAGCAGCCACTGCTCCGCATAGCGGGCAACCTGCATAATGAGCGCCACGACGGAGAATACGGTGGACATCGCGTCGATGAGCGCCAGCTGCCCCCCGATGCGGCTTAATATCTGCCAGTACACAAGTACGACTACCGCGACGGCCGCAAATAATATGACGGTCTGCCTGCCGGTCAGCTTCTTCCCTTCCACCTCACCGCTTTCATTGTCTTTGTGCTTGGACCAGAGATAGAAGCCGATAAAGTTCATCGGTATATAATAGAAAGCGTTCAGCATGAATTCTCCGTATAGATGGTTCTGGAAGGTGAGCAGCGCATATATGGCTACATTGACAGTTGCAAAGAAATAAGTGCTCACTTTCCCCTTTGCCGCCAGCACTACACCGAGGATGCCGGTGATACCGCTGATGAGCGCAAGTAGATTGTCCCCCCAGATAACGCTGAGCACAATCATGATAACTGTAGATAATATGAGCCAGCTGATTTCAAATCTGCTCCAGTCTGTAAAAAATCTTTTTGTCTTTTCCATCGTCTAAAATCCTTTCTCAAATTGTTCTTTCGTCAATGTCGGTCCTTTTACGCCTACGACCATAGCCGATACTTTGTTGGCCGTCCGTACAGCTTCTTCAAAGCTGTTCCCGAGCGCACGCATCGCCATGACCGCTCCGATATGTGAATCGCCTGCCCCGATCGTGTCCACGACCTCTGCTCTTTCTGCCGGGATGACAGAAGTCTTGCCGCCCTCGCAGAGAAGCACGCCTCTGTCGCCGAGAGTGATGATTACCACATTGCCGGTCTTTTCCGCCAGCAGGAGGGCAGCGTCTTCTGCCGTATCCGCGCCTGTGGCCGAGATGCTCTCCGTCTCATTGAGGTGGAGCACAGGATGAAGCCTATACAGCCTGTCCCTCTTTTCATCCGGGATATAAGTGATTCTCGGCCCGGGCGCATAATATACGAGAATATCGGGAACGCTCTCGAGGAAATCAAGTATGACATCCCCTCCTTCCCCTTCTATTTCATAACCGCTCACATAGGCCGATTCATAGTCCTCTCCGGCCAGAGAGTCGAACCACTCTTTTTCAAACCTGCACTCTATTCCAGGCATCGTGACAAATGTCCTCTCACCATCCGCCTCAACCATGCAAAGGCAGTATCCGTTATCCATCTGGCCGGACTTGACTGCGCTTTCGTGTCCGCTCCTTTTAAGCTCCTCTTCGATAAATCTCGCATACATCCCCGTACCTACCGGAGCAAAAAAGGTATGGTCTACCTGAAAATGCTTCAATATATCCGCCGCATTATAAGCGCACCCGCCTACCGTCATCTTCTGGCCCTTCGCGTACATATCTTCCCCGGAACGCGGAAGCCTGACTATCTCCATGATGATGTCCAGCATAGCGGCACCAATTATCAGACATTTCTTACTCATCCTATCTTCCCCCGTTTCTCAGCCAATGCATCGGCATACTTCTCCAGATTGACTCCATTCGCCTGCCGGATCTTATCCACATAGGAATCCGGAATCCTGCCTATCCCCGTGGCCCCTCCACATATGGCTGCGGCCATGGCCCCGATGGTGTCCGTGTCCCCTCCGAGATTGGCACAAAGAAGCGCACATGTTTTGACATCGAAACTGTAATAGGCAATGGCAAGCGCCGCCGGAACCGACTCAGATGTGTTCACGCCTGCCCCGATGATGTCATATATATGTTCCAAAAACATTCTGCTGTCCTCTTGGTACTCCTTTGCATACCGTACGGCCAGCCGGGTTCTCGCAGAAAGCGACGGGCTCGGCGTAGACGCGCCGAGGGTCATGGCATACTCCGTAACCGACAGGGCATCTTCTATCATCCGTTCCCTGTCACCATACTTCACCGCTGATGCAACAGCCATGGCGATCATCGCCGCTCCGGCAATAGTCACGTCACTCGTATGAGTGACCTGAGAGACTTCCGCCACATAATCGCACAGCCTTTCTCTCTCCTCCGGCTCAAACAAGGTGCCCACAGGCGCGATCCTCATAGCGGCCCCGTTAGATACCGCCTCATCGGAGAATCTACGGGCATCCTTCCCTTCTTTGAAGAGTTGAAGCGTAACTTTAGAAGTAGGGCCCAGAATATTATTTTCAAATGCATTTTCATCTTCTGCCCACTTCAGGATATGTTCCGCTATGCTTCTCGCAGATGGAACGAAATCCGTCTCTGACAGACTGTCCAATATAGTCAGCGCCTGGCTCGTATCATCCGTAAACTGTCCCGCTTTATATTGATAGGAAATGATATTCTCAGGACATCCGTCCAGAAAGTCGTCGATCTCCCCGTAATGCTCCAGCATACGTTTTCTGCTCCAAAGCTCCGGAGGCATACCCATCGCATCACCTATGGCCATTCCGTATAAAACACCTAATATCTTTTCTCTCATATAGCAATGTCTCCTTCCACATATTATAATAAGTTCTTTTTCTTATATAGTCAACTTGTAATAATAGCAAAATAAAACTGATGTTATTTGTACATACTGTACAAAGATATATTTTCCATTTTCTACACTTATAATAACATGTTTACATCATTTACGTTTCAACGTATAATTGTCATAGGACAACGGATTCCACCCGTGAGAGCAGTTTAAAAAAGAGGTGCGACAAGCTTGAAACAAAGAGGTAGCGGTTAGAGAATAAATTAAGGCAACACAAATAAGCCATCATATGGTGGCTGAAAAATTGAATATAGACGCAACACCTAATTAGGAAGCTGGCAAAGGATCATCTTTGATAAGATAACCTCGTTGCCTAAGCAGATTAAGTGCCTGTGAAGTAGTTAAGACAATTTGATTAAAGCATTTGCAACTTGTACCAGAACTGGTTTAAAATAGGAACCAGCACGGGAAATCCTAGTGGATTTGATTTTGCGGTCGCTTTTATCGTTACGAGGACAGCATCCTGCCCAGGAGACGAGGTGTTTCGCTGTGGGAAAGACAGACATATCACCACCAATCTCTGAAAGCACTTGAATTGCAGTCATTGGATTCTTATCGAATCCCGGAACAGTCCTTATCAAGTTTAAAGCAGCCTCATACTTATCACTGAGACGAAGGATTTCCTGTTCTATTTCTGAAATGTGCTTTTCTAGTTCATCGATGTGATCCAGGCACTGTCTAAGTTTGACAGCTTGCTCTTTCGAAATGGCACCATCAACAGCAGCTTGTATTTCTTCTATAGGAGATTTACAGAGCATGTATAAAAGGTGTTACATCAAATTTCTCTCCAGTAATCATACAGGTGAGTTTATATCGGTATCTTACCAGATCTCTAAGTTCTCTGATGTCAGCTGGTGGAATAAACATTGAAAACAGGGATCCAGTACTTACCGGTAGATTCCATACGAACATCTTTGCAGTTGTATTTAGCAAGCCAATCACACAACTCATTCAATCCTTTAGTGAAGGAAGAAAAGCGAGCCTGCTTATATTCTGTACGATTGTTGAAATCGGTAATACCGATACAGGCATAGATCCAGGTTTTGTGGACGTCAAGTCCACAGCAATTGAACTTTAAGATTTTAAATGACAAGTAGCTACCTCCTGGTATTATAGTTATAAAACTGACAGTGACTGGTCATCCGACGGGATCGAGTCGACTTCGGAAGAGATAAGTTTACGGGCTACTGTTATGCGCCACTCATTGATGCATTAACGGATGACCGACAACATATATGAATACGAGGTTGCCGCTATACAGCCCCGCCACTCACCTCCACGTGTTCTGTAGTGTGTCAGTCTTATAAAGAAATAATATCAGAAGGAAAATAAATTAGATAGCGAAAGTCAATGCACATGTTTCATGATGCATTGGTGTCTTTCGCAGAAAGACGGGTTATATGAATGAGAAAAAACCGAAGTATAAGATAATTGAAGAAGATCTGATAGGCAGGATCCAGTCAGGAGAGCTCCCGGGAGGCGCGGAACTTCCGAGCGAGTCACAGCTGATCGCTTCTTATGATGTCAGCCGTGTTACCGCCCGCCGGGCTATTGATGAGCTGTATCATAACGGATATATCGAAAAGATGCAGGGGAAGCGCACCTGCGTCAGAAGAACAGCCAGGCTCCAGGAACTGACGTCCATCTCAAGCTACACGGAAGAGATCATCCGGCAGGGGATGACTCCCGGCAGAAAAGTCATCAAGTCAGAAATACGCATAAGCAGTGCGGAAGAGGTCGCCAGGCTGCAGCTGCGCAAGGCAGATCCGGTCTTTTACCTTGAACGTATATATTATGCGGATGACACTCCTCTCTGTTTTACACAGACCACCCTGCCGTATGAGGTCTTCCGTGACATCGAGGGATATGATTTCATCGACAGTTCGCTCTATAAGATTATAGAAGAAAGCTACAATGTGAAAATCTCAACCACGACTTTGAAGCTGAAAGCAGTTCCTGCATATGGCAAGGTCATGAATCATCTCGATATCAGCAAAGATACGCCCCTCCTTTACTCGACGGGGCTGACCTACGGAATGGTTAAGGAAAGAGAAGTTCCAATCGAACTCTTTGCCACGTATTATCTGACCGATCATTTTGAATATACGCTGACGCAGAGCCGCAATTAGCAGTACAGCCATGCGTTCGTCCTCTCCAGCCCAAAAAAGCCACCGGCACTTCCTGCCGATGGCTATTAGAATCACTTGATTACTTTATTTCCTTACATCTTGTCCAATAAGAGACGCAGCTCTCCTTTGTCCTGTTAAAATAGCAGTGTCGGGTGTGGGCCTTTATGAGAATCGTATCCCCTTCATCCAGCTCGAAAGTCTGGTTATCCAGAGTAAGCGTCAGCCGCCCTTCCAGAACAGTTCCGACTTCGTGGTATTCATGCTCCCACCACAGTCCGTCCCCTGCCCCGTCCGGTTCGATCGTCATATATCATATAGATAAGAGAGGCATTTTCGCTGCTGTAACGTCATGCCTTTTTTCCGCCTCTGGCTGCGGATGCTGTAACCAATCAACCGAATATCATTCAACTTTTCCATGCCCCTTCTTTCTCTATATCTTGCCGCGCTCTACGCATAGCGATATACGCCTTTCATTTATGCCTCATCAATCGCTTTACCGATATCGTGGCGCATATATTTGTTGTCAAACTTCACCCATTCGGTGGCCGCATAGGCATTGGCCCTGGCTTCCTTCAGGTCTTTCCCTTTTGCCGTCACGCCGAGCACACGGCCTCCGTTCGTCACGATCTGTTCACCGTCGAACTTAGTTCCGGCATGGAAGCAGTAGTATCCGTCGTGTTTCTTGAACTCTTCCAGCCCCGTAATCGGAAGCCCCTTCTCATATTGGACGGGGTATCCGTCGGATGCAAGAACTACGCAGACAGCCGCATTGTCTTCAAACCGAAGGTCTATCTTGTCAAGCGTGCCATCGACACATGCCTCTATCACTTCTATGAGATCATTCTTCATGCGGGGAAGCACCACCTGCGCCTCCGGATCGCCGAATCTGGCGTTGTATTCCAGCACTTTCGGCCCCTCCTCCGTCAGCATGAGGCCGAAAAATATGATCCCCTTGAATGGCCGTCCCTCTTCTTTCATGGCATCGACCGTCGCCTGATAGATGTATCTGTCACAGAACTCTTCCACCTCTTTTGTGTAGAATGGACTTGGTGAAAATGTACCCATTCCGCCTGTGTTCAGCCCGGTATCGCCGTCGCCGGCCCGTTTGTGGTCCTGGGCGGACGTCATCGTCCTGACCGTGTTCCCGTCCACGAAGGACAGGACAGACACTTCCCGACCGGTCATAAACTCTTCCACGACCATCGTATTCCCGGAAGCTCCAAACTGCTTATCTACCATAATCGTCTTCACGCCGGCTTCCGCCTCTTCATATGTACTGCATATGAGCACTCCCTTGCCTAGAGCAAGGCCATCCGCTTTCAATACAATTGGGAATTTTGCAGTTTTCAGATAGGCAAGAGCTTCTTCGGGATCTTCAAAATTCTCATATCCTGCCGTCGGAATGTTATATTTCTTCATAAGGTCTTTTGAAAATGCCTTGGATCCTTCCAGAACAGCCGCGTTCTTTTTCGGGCCGAACGCCCGGATGCCTGCCGCTTCCAGTTCATCCACCAGGCCGCCTGCAAGAGGGTCGTCCATACCTACGATTACAAGGTCAATCCTCTTTTCCCTGGCAAAGGCCACGATCTTGTCAAATTCCATGGCGCCGATGGGGGCACATTCCGCCAGTTCTGCTATCCCTGCATTTCCGGGGGCACAGTATATCTTATCAACCTTTTCGCTCTTTGCCACACTGTAAGCTATGGCATGTTCTCTTCCGCCGCTACCGACAATTAATACCTTCATTCCACGTTCTCCTCCTGTATCTGTCATGCTATCCTGCTTTACTCTCTGATAAACACTCTTCCGTCTTCCACTTCCACCCTGCCTGCGGCAATGAGGCCGACGGCCTGCGGCAGTATCTTCCACTCTGCCTGCTCCATCACCCGCCGCTGAAGCACTTCCGGGGTATCGCCCTGTACTACCTCTACGGCCTTCTGCAGAATAATCGGGCCGGTATCCGTCCCTTCGTCCACGAAGTGTACGGTAGCTCCCGCCACTTTCACTCCACGCTTCAGCGCGGCCTCATGCACTTTCAGCCCGTAATACCCTGTTCCGCAGAAAGACGGAATAAGAGACGGGTGGATATTGATGATGCGGTTCCTGTATTTCTCTATCATCGCCGGCGGTATGACGACAAGGAACCCTGCCAGCACGATAAGATCCGGCGAAAGCGTATCCACTGCATCCAGAAACTTCACGTTGAACTCATCTCTGGTTGCAAAGTCCTTCGGGGATATGCATATTCCCGGAATCCCATTGTCCGCCGCCCGTTGCAGCGCGTATGCATTCCTGTTGTTGCTGATTACACCGGCCAGCTTCGTATTGGCAACGGATCCGGAATCCACGGCGTCTATGAGCGCCTGCAGATTCGTCCCGCCACCGGATACAAGTACGACTACATTTAGCATAATGTAACTCCCTTTTCGCCTGCCTCGATGCGGCCTACGACGTACGGAGCTTCTCCGGCGGCTTTTATCGCCTCCATCGTCTTATCAGCATCACCGGCATCCACTGCTACGATCATGCCAAGCCCCATGTTATACGTATTGTACATCGCATGTTCCTCAATCTGTCCTTCTCTTGCCAGCAGCCCGAATATCGGCGGAACCGGGTAGCTGTCCTTTTCCACGACTGCATGCATGCCGTCACATAGCATACGCGGAATATTCTCATAGAAGCCGCCTCCGGTTATATGGCTGCACGCCTTTATTTTCACGCCCGCCGCCTTTATGCCGGACAGCGCTTTCACATATATCTTCGTCGGCGCGATGAGCGCCTCACCTAATGTGGCATCCAGTTCGTCATAATATGTATTCAGCGACTCTTTTGTCATGTCAAATACTTTTCTCACGAGAGAGAAGCCATTGCTGTGCACCCCCGAAGATGCCATGCCGATAAGTACGTCGCCGGCTTTCAGCTCTTTTCCGGTAATCAGGTCTTTTTCATCGACCACGCCAACCGCAAATCCGGCCAGGTCATACTCATCCTCCGGGTAGAAGCCCGGCATCTCTGCCGTCTCCCCGCCGATGAGCGCTGCCCCGGACTGTACGCAGCCGTCTGCCACGCCGCTCACGATCGTGGCAATCTTCTCGGGCTCGTTCCTGCCACATGCGATATAGTCGAGGAAGAATAACGGCTCTCCCCCCGCACAGGCAATATCGTTGACACACATAGCGACACAGTCGATACCAATCGTATCGTGTTTATCTAAAAGAAATGCCAATTTCAGTTTTGTACCTACACCGTCCGTCCCTGATACGAGCGTCGGCTTCTCCATATTACTGAATGCTTCCATAGAGAAAGCTCCTGAGAATCCTCCGATATTCGTCAGCACCTCCGGCCTCATCGTGTTCTGGATGTGTTCCTTCATCAGTTCCACAGATTTGTAACCTGCTTCGATATCTACACCTGCGTTCTTGTAATCCATTCCTCTTCTCCTTACATCTGGTTCATATATTCTTTATATCCAAGTTTATCGAGCTTTTCCGATTTGGCCTGAACAGTTTCCTTCATTTCCTGTGAATAGGCCTTCAGCCTTTCAAGAAGTTCCGGATCAGAGGTCGCCAGTATCCTTGCAGCCAGTATCGCCGCGTTCGCTCCTCCATCGATTGCAACGGTAGCAACCGGAATTCCCGGCGGCATCTGGACGATAGAATAGAGAGCGTCCTGCCCGTCCAGATTCTTGCTGGACATCGGGATTCCGATGACAGGCATCGGGAAGATGGCCGCGCACATGCCGGGAAGGTGTGCTGCCATCCCAGCTCCGGCTATGATGACTTTATAACCCTTTTCTTCTGCTGACTTTGCATAATCATAGAATATATCCGGCATACGGTGTGCGGAGATGATAGTCATCTCATATTCTACTCCTAACTTCTCAAGCATGTCGGCTGCCTTGCTCATCACTTTCATGTCTGAGTCGCTGCCCATAACGATTCCTACTTTTGGCATAATCTTCATCCTTTCGTATTTAAAATTTGCATATAAATCATATCATACTGAACCTCGGCAGTTCAATACGCATGTCTCAATTATTGTATTTTTCCAGAGGCTCGTTCAGAATCTCCGTACCCGGGAGCACGAACCTTCCATTTTCAAGCAGCGGAATCTCTTCTCCCGCCGGCGTGACAACAGTGATGCTGCCGAGTTCATCATAAGGTATCGTGATATCCGTATGGCAATGGAAATATGCTTTTGACACATCCTCCGCCCGCCTGGCTGACACGGAATTATCTCTTGCCACGATCTCTTTTCCGTCCGGATTATACACTTTGATATCTTCGCTCCAGCTGTAGCACGTGTCTCCGACCGCAAAATGAGGGCCCATCTTTTCTGCTATCAGAATCGGCAGCTTATCTTCCATCCCGTATTTCCTCGCAGCGACATAAGCGGTCGTATTCGTCCCGATGGCAAATTCACCGAGGGGAAGCGTCGCGTGCCTGTGGAGGATGTTGTCATGTACATAGCTTCTGTTCTCCATCTCCCGCTCAAAATTGCCGCACGTATACTCTGCAATCATGCCGTTGGAGAATGTTATTTCAAGATCCTGATACAGTAGTTCGTTCAGATATACGCGGCTTACATGCAGGATACCGCCCGTACCTTCCAGTACCGGAGAGGTGAACACCTCCCCTACCGGTATGTTGACATCTGCCACGCAGTTTTCAAATATGGTCTCTTTCTGTGGATCCGTAAGCCGGTAAAGCTGTACCCTCATATCCGTCTTATTGCCGCCTCTGCCTTTTACGTGTACATATTCGCCTTGGTCGAGGGCATCGATGAGCGTCTGCTGGACTTTGGCGTACAGGGAGGCATCCAGCGTATTGATTCTGATAACTTCATCGAAGATCTCTTCATACTGCCTGCCAATCTCCGGCACAGGATATGCGACGATAGTAAAGCTCCTCTCTTCGCCTTTGATATACGTATTCGTAATCTGTCCGGAACGGCTTTCATAGAGCAGCGACAGCTCTTCCTGCTTTTTCGTAAGCCTGACCGCCGTATCTTTCTGCTCCGGAGAAAATGGATGCTCTCCGAAGACATCCATGCAGGCAGGACCTGCAAACCGGGCGGCCAGTTCCTTATTCTGTTCGTAGGCCGTCTGGATGACTTCCAGCCTGCGCTCTATGAACTTTTTATCCAGATAAAGCCCTTGGTCATTTCTATGGTCATATTCGTACTGCTTATTCGGAATGGCTCCGTAATAGCCGGTCTTCAGATGCTGGCGTTTCGTCAGCACGCTTGCGCCGGAGCGGTAGATGACAGGCTTGAGGCCCATCTGGGCAAAATTCTCTATCGCCTGGCGGATGACCCGTTCAAAACCTATTACATACCGGATATTTACGACAGACTTTTTAGCCAGGTCCTTGCCTGTATTGATGAATCCCATCCGATAGCCTTCCGTGAAGGTATCGGCCATCTTCCGAATGACAGACGCATCGAGGCTGTTCAGGTGTTCTGCCGTCTTCCATTCATTCTCGCTTATATACTCTCCGAACCGGTACAGATATCTCAGATCCGAGAGGTTGCTGTCCATGATAATATCCGTGGCGAATGACTCCTCAGGATCGATCTGTTCTCTGACCCTGTCGGCCGCGAATACGTCACAGTAGTCGCTGGCATACCAATAGACGATCTCCTTCAGCGTCTCTGTCTCAGGTTCGTCCTTGTCCTCAAACGCATTATATATCTCTATGAACAGTTCGTATAAGATGTCCAGATATTCCTTCCTGCCCTCGAATATATATGGGATTGCGCCTCTCAGTTCCGTGTACAGGAAGCTCAGTATCTGTCCGTATTCTCTTCCTGTCTTCTCCACAGCATAATCCGGATTGGCATAGCTTGTCTCATATTGCCCGGGCAGTATATCTGCGTACAGGCTTTCATTCCACTTTTTAAGCTCATAAAGCGGAAGGTCCGCATATGTTCCGCTCTCTATCTTTCCGTTCAGTTCATCAAGCATTCCGATAAACCGTGCCGTACTGCAGAAATAGCCACGGTATGTTCCGGCTACCGTATCTTCTTTACAGATTTCTTTTATGCGTTCTATTGCAAGTTCATATCTTTCCTCAATCATCTAAAACAGCCCCCTGAAAAATATACTCATAAGGCCCAGAAGGAGGAGCACATTACAGACGACTCCTACCTTGCAGGTTATGTAATTCTTTTCTCTCTCACGGAAGCCGCGGATACCTGACATCAGCCCAAGCCAGGCCAGTACCCCTACCGCCAGGCCGGCGAAGCCGGCAATCACGCCCACGCTGCCCTCTGACACGTAGGAAAAGACGAGCATTACCATAAGTATCAGGAACACGCTTCCTGCATAGCAGCAGGAATTAATCCCCTTTTTGGCGTGCTTAAGCGGCGCCTGCCCGTACTTGCCGCTTATCATCTTTCTGCGTCGTTTCTCCCGCTCCTTCTGCATGTCCTTTGACCTATCTTCATCTTTGTCTTTTTGCCTTCTTTTTATGATCATATCTTCTCCTTACTGCTGCACAGATTGCAAATATCATATAGCCTAATACTCCGCCTATCGTATTTAGCAGAAGATCATCCACATCAAAACTGCCCACTTTCGTCACGAGCTGGAACGTCTCCACGCACAGGCTCAGCCCGAAACTGTAGAACAGTGCGGAAAAGAAGCTTCTGTGACGGCTTGCCATGGGCATAAAGAATCCAAAAGGCATAAAAATCAGCACATTGCCGAACAGGTTCGTGAACATGGCAAACATTCCGAGCTGTTCCCGGTACTCCCAGAAACGTTTGATCTCCTGGAACAGCACAAGGTTATACCGGTATTCCTGCATCACTCCCGTACGCCCGTACCAATCAGATAATAAGAGAAAATAAACGAGAAACGCGATATAAAATACAAATAATATTTTCCCGATTATGCGGATTCTTTTTCTGTTTTTCATATTCAAAAATATAGCACCCTTTCAATGCAGGCTAAAATGTAAGCCCCTTTTTATCTTTTAACAAGCGTGCCCCACTCACAATCATAATCACGCCTGCCGCGATTGCGGCAGTCATCATGACGATACCGGTGGCTATACCGGCCGCCCCTGCAAAACTCATGGTTTTATATGCTTTTTCATTCATAAGAAACCTCCTGCTACTTCACGCCATATTGTTTATAATATGCATCAATTGCCGATTTTAATGTATCGTCGATGATAACTTTTCCTTTATATGGCCTGTTATAGAGATGTTCTGTCACCTCTTCCATCGTGACGATAGCTGTCGTCTTCAGACCGTATTTCTCTTCTATTTCCGCAAGAGCGCTCTTCGTACCCTGGCCGCGTTCCATACGGTCCACCGACACGACAAGGCCCAACGGCGTCACATTGCCCTGTGCCTTGATAATGGGAAGCGTCTCCTGTATAGAGGTTCCTGCGGTCGTCACATCTTCGATGATAACGACCCTGTCCCCGTCCATTATCGGGCTGCCCAGAAGAATCCCCTTGTCTCCATGGTCCTTCACTTCCTTACGGTTCGAGCAGTACCGGATGTCTCTGCCATAAGATTCGCTGATGGCTATCGTTGTGGCTACCGTTAGCGGAATCCCTTTATAAGCCGGCCCGAACAGGACGTCAAACGCAAGGCCGAAGCTGCTTTCTATCGCCTTCGCGTAGTATTCGCCAAGCTTACGAAGCTGTGCTCCTGTCCGGTAGAAGCCAGTATTTACGAAAAACGGCGTATTTCTGCCGCTCTTTGTCACAAAATCTCCAAATCTAAGCACTTCGCAATCGATCATAAACTCGATAAACTCTTCCTTATACTGTTCCATATTGAACCTCCTCTACTTTACAAGTCCTGTCAGATCGGATACGTGTTCAAAGCCGTACCGCTCCAAATAATCCTCAATCCCCTCTGCCACCTGAACGGTTGCAGAAGGATTATAAAAATTGGCGGTACCCACAGACACGGCCGAAGCTCCGGCGAGAAGAAACTCTATGGCATCCTCCGCCGTCTCGATTCCGCCCATGCCGATGACAGGGAGCTTTACCGCGTTAGCCACCTGATAGACCATCCGCACCGCAACCGGCTTGACAGCCGGCCCGGACAGGCCTCCGGTCTTATTGGCCAGCGCGAACGCGCGCCTGTGAATGTCTATCTTCATCCCGGTCAGCGTATTGATCAGCGACAGTACATCTGCCCCACCGGCTTCCGCCGCTTTCGCCGTCTCGGTGATATCTGTCACGTTAGGGCTCAGCTTCATGATGACCGGCTGCTTTGCACGCTTCTTGACCTCGGCCGTAATCTCTTCCACCGCTTTCGGATTCTGTCCGAAGGCGATGCCTCCCTCTTTGACATTCGGGCACGATATGTTTATCTCGAGCATATCCACCTCTTCTTCCCCCAGACGTTCCACTACTTCACAGTAATCTTCCATCGTCTTTCCGCACACATTGACAATAATCTTTGTATCAAACTGTTTCAGGAAAGGTATGTCACGCCGGCAGAATACATCGATTCCGGGATTCTGGAGTCCGATGGCATTCATCATGCCAGACTTCGTCTCCGCAATCCGTGGTACCGGGTTGCCAGGCCACGGTACATTTGCCACGCCTTTCGTAACGACTGCACCGAGACGGCTCAGATCCACGAATTCGCTGTATTCTTCCCCGGAGCCAAACGTTCCTGATGCTGTCATTACCGGATTCTTAAGCTCCACGCCTGCTAGGTTCACTTTTGTATCCATCAGATCTCCACCTCCGTAGACAAAAATACCGGCCCGTCCTTACAGACCCGCTTATTATGCACGTTGCTGTGGCTGTCGGTCTCTTTCGACCGGCACACGCAGGCAAGACATGCCCCGATCCCGCATGCCATCTTTTCTTCCAGCGATATGTAGCAGACAATTCCGTATTCTTCTGCATATGCCTTAAGAGCCCGGAGCATCGGCGCCGGACCGCAGGCATAGATGACATCCGCAGCAAGCCCGTGCTCACGCACCGCGTCCAGCACATTTCCTCTCGTGCCTGCGCTGCCATCCTCCGTAGCCACATAGAGCTCCCCATATCTTTCCAGATCTTCCGTCAGAAACAGCTCGTCCCTATATCCCGCGATAATCTGCTTGGCACCCGGCAGCTGCTTGGCAAGCTCCAGCATAGGAGGTACTCCGATGCCGCCGCCAATCAGGAACGCCCTTCCCGGATTCTCAAGCGGAAAGCCGTTGCCGAGAGGGCCCATCACTTCCAGCGTATCTCCTGATTCCAGGCGGGAAAACAACTCTGTACCTGTCTCTTTCCCAGTCACACGATATACGAGCCGTAGTCTCCCCTGCAGCTTGTCTATCTCGCAGATACTTATCGGACGCGGCAGCAGCTTGCTCCCGTCCTGTGTATACAGAGACAGGAACTGTCCGGGCTTTGCTTCCGACGCCATGCACGGAACCTCAATCCACAGGCTGTAGATGTCTGTGGCAATCTGCTCCTGAAAGATGACCGCCGCCTGTCCTTTATATTTACTCATGTTCCAGCGCTCCTTTTATATCATCTATCATATCCTTAACCGCGGCTCTTGAGGCATCTGCAAAGTTCGCCTCTCCAAACCGTGCATACTGCTCCTGTTTGTACGCCGCTATGATGCCTCTGGAAGAATTCACGATAGCACCAAGTCCGTCTTTGTTAAAGAAATGCACAAGGTCTTTTCCTCTGCCGCCCTGTGCCCCGTAACCCGGCACGAGGATATAAGCTTTCGGCATAATACGGCGTAAGACTCTGCCCATCTCCGGGTAAGTCGCACCGACGACCGCGCCGACATAGCTGTAATCGTCTCCCATAAGTTCCTCTCCCCACGCAGCCACCTTCTCTCCTACGAGTTCGTATATCGGACGACCGCCGACCAGCTGGTCCTGGAACTCGCCGCTGGATGGGTTCGATGTCTTAACGAGCACGAATACGCCTTTCTTTTCCTCTCTGCACACATCGAGGAACGGATTGACGCCGTCGGAACCAAGATATGGATTGACTGTTACAAAATCCTCGTCAAACGCAGCGAACGTCTTGTTCCCGACCTGAACTCTGCCGAGGTGTCCCACTGCATATGCTTTCGACGTGGAACCGATATCTCCGCGCTTGATGTCCCCGATGACAGCCAACCCCTTTTCCTTACAGTAATCTGTCGTCTTCTTGAATGCGGCAAGCCCGGGGATTCCGAACTGCTCATACATGGCAATCTGTGGTTTGACCGCGGGAATCAGATCGTACGTATTATCTACAATGGCTTTGTTGAACTGCCAGATTGCTTCCGCTGCCCCTTCGAGCGTCTCGCCATATTCTGCGTAAGCCTTTTTCTGTACATGCTCAGGTATATAGCCGAGCATCGGATCCAGGCCGACTACGATCGGTGCTCCTGTCTTCTTGATATTAGACACTAACTGATTAATCACTTCGTCTTCCTCCTATCGTATCTCACTTTCATATACGACCGTCCCGCCGGCCAGCGTATACATGACCTGGCCTTTTACTTTACGCCCATGGAACGGCGTGTTCCTGCCTTTTGAGGCAAATTCATTTTTATCAATCGTATATTCCCGTCTCGTGTCAAATATAACGATGTCTGCGGCCTTTCCTTCTGATACAGACCCTTTGTCTTCCAGTCCGAGTATAACGGCCGGGTTCGTACTCATCTTTTCTGCCATATCCGTCATGGTCAGTATCCCCGGCTCTACAAGCTCTGTATACGTTAATGCCGCTGATGTCTCTATACCTACGATGCCAAATGCCGCCTCCGCCATGGATCTGTCTTTCTCTTCCTCTGAATGAGGAGCATGGTCCGTAGCTATGACATCCATAATCCCGTTCTTCAGCCCTTCCCGCAGGGCATCCACATCTTCTCTGCCCCGAAGCGGTGGATTCATCTTATAGTTCCCGTCATCTTCCGGTATGTCGTCCGCCGTCAGTATAAAGTGATGCGGGCACACTTCACCGGTGACAGGGAGCCCGTCCTCCTTGGCAAGCCGTACCATCTCCACGCTGTCTGCGGTGGAGCAGTGGCACAGGTGGAGCCGCACGCCTGTCTCTTTGGCGAGCAGGATATCTCTTGCCACGATGACGTCTTCAACAGAATTGGTGATCCCTTTCAGGCCAAGACGCTCTGCGTTCTCATCCGCATTCATGACACCGCCTTCTACCATCGTGATATCCTCACAGTGTGCGAACACGGAGATGCCGCACTCTTTCGCTTTCTTCATCCCCTTGCGGTAGAGTGACGCATTCATCACCGACTTGCCATCTTCACTTATGGCATGGCAGCCGGCCGCCGCCATTCCTTCAATATCAGCCAGCTCACGGCCAATCTGGCCTTTCGTCACTGCACCGAGCTGAATCACATGGGCAGGAGAATCCTTGGCCGCCCTTGCGTGCACATCCTCTACTTTCTCCCTGTCGTCGATGACCGGCTTCGTGTTCGGCATGGCGCACATCGTAGTGATGCCTCCTTTTACCGCAGCCTGTCCCCCGGTTGCCAGCGACTCCTTATACGTGAATCCCGGATCTCTCAGATGTACATGCATGTCGATAAATCCCGGCATGACATAGCAGCCTGTCGCATCAATGATCCGGTCTGCCTCTTCCTTTATCTGCCGTTCTACCCTGATTATTTTATCTTCTTCTACCATCACGTCATATATGCCGTCTTTGCCTGTCGGCGGGTCGATGACATGCCCGTTCTGAATCAATATTTTCATATATGCTTCCTTTCTGCTTCTAAAAGTACATACTATGTTTTATTTTAGCACAAGGCAAATTAAAAGGGAATGCCAAACAGACATTCCCCTTCTACTTACATATTGCCTTTTATTACTTCCAGTGCTTTGTCAAGCTGGTTATCCGCTTCTGGATCGGCTTCGTCTGCCTCGTACTCTACCTCAACATCCGGAGTAATGCCCTTTCCATTAATGTTTCTCCCTTTTGGCGTAAAATATTCAGCGATTGTCAGCTTCACGCAAGTACCGTCCTTCAGGTCGAATATCTGCTGCACGACACCTTTTCCGTAAGTCTGGGTTCCGATGATCTCGCCGAGGCCATAGTCCTGAATCGCACCTGCATATATCTCGGATGCGCTGGCGCTGTTGCCGTTGACAAGCACGGTCATCGGAAGCTTGAACTGGTGCTCCTCATCTGATGTCTCTTCCGAACGGTTCCCATCCTTGTCTTCGGTATATACGATCAACCCCTCCGGCAGCATCAGGTCAAGCATATCGCACACGGTAGCCAGATTGCCGCCCGGATTGTTCCGCAGATCCACGATGAGGCCTTTCATCCCCTGGCTTTCCAGATCTTCGATGGCCGCTTTATACTGGTCATATGTGACGGAATCGAATTCTGACACGCGGATATAGCCCACATCGCCGTCCTTCATCTCATACTTGACGGTCTGCGCCTCAACCTTGCCCCTGACCGCAGTCACCTCTACTTCGTCATTGGCATCGCCTCTCAATACGGTCATCTTGACTTCCGTACCTTCTTCACCTTTGATGTTGGAAACGACTTCCGTCAGATCCACACCTGTCACCTCTTCGCCTTCCACCTTATAAAGGATATCGTCATCTTTGATGCCGGCTTTCTGCGCAGGGGAGTCGTCATATACCTGCAGTATGGTGATGATGCCGGTCTCTCTGTTCTGGCTCAATACGGCGCCGATGCCGCTGTATTCTCCTGACGTCGTCTCAAGGAGCTGCTCCGTCTCCTCTTTGTCATAGTAGACGGAATACGGATCCGCAAGGCCGTTGATATACCCTTTGTATATTCCGCTCTGGAGCGCGTCTTCATCCACATCTCCGAGATAGCTGCCGTCGATGAGCTGCTGGAGCATCTCCAGCTTCTGCTCTGTCTCGCTGTCCACGACTTCTTCTTTTCCGGCTGACGCCTTGTGTAATCTGCTTCCGCAGGATACAAGCCCTGCAACTAATAATACAGCAAGGGCGCCACAGAGCGCCCCCTTGATAAATCCCTTGTTTTTCTTCATGATACGAGTCCTGTTCTTATAAATAATTACGCGGGTTGACCGGCGTTCCGCCTGACATCACCTGGAAATGAAGATGCGGGCCGGAAGAGTTGCCTGTACTTCCTACCGCACCGATGTTCTGTCCCTTGCTAACGCTCTGCCCTGCTCTTACATAGATATTATTGCAGTGCATGTAATATGTCTGCAGGCCGCCGCCATGGTTGATTATTATGAGGTTGCCCGCATTGCCGCTGTAGCCTGCGGATACCACGGTTCCGCCTGCCGCCGCATATATCGGCGTTCCCGTAGCCGCGGCAAAGTCCATCCCTTTGTGGTTGGAGCTTGCGCCCGGAATCGGCTGAGGCCTCCAGCCAAATTCGCTGGATATGTAACTATATCCCGGACAAGGATGTGTAAATGTACCGTTGCCTGACACGACGGACGCTCCTGCACTGCCGCCATTGTATGTCTGCGTGGCCTCTACCTGCTTACGTGCCGCTGCAGCCGCGGCAGCCTCCAGCTTCGCAAGCGTATCGGCGGTAGCGCCTATCTCACTCTCCAGCTGGCTGATCTCCGCATTCTTGCTCTCCAGCATGGTGTTCACGCTGTCCTGCTTGGCAATCAGGTCGTTCTGCATCGTCTCAAGCTCATCGTATTCTTCCTGCAGTGCCTTTTCCTGCTCTTCGACCGCTTTGACAATCTCCTGGAACTGTACGAGCATGCTTCTGTCATACTCGGATATGGTCGTGATATACTCCGCATTGTTCAGAAAATCACCGATGCTCTTCGACTGCACGAGAATCTCTATGAATTGGGAGTTTCCATTTTCATACATATACTGGATCCTCTTCTTCATGCTCTCGTACTGGTCATTTTCATCGACCTTTGCCTGAATCAGCTCTTCTTCTTTCTTTTCAATCTCAGCTTCTTTTTGATCAATCTTGGCTTTTGTGTCTTCCATCTCGGCCACGATCGAATCGAGCTGGGCCGCCAGAGAATCCTTCTCGCTCTCTGCCGCTTTCTTCTTAGATTCCAGTTCTTCTGCCTTTTTCTTCGTGTCGCTGATGCTTGAAGCGTTCACCTGTATCGCCATCCCCATACAGAGAACCGTTACCAGCAGCACACTCATTATTCTCTTCCCTCGCATCTTAAGTATCCCCCCTTGATATTATACTTTAAGGTGTTTTCTGATTGTCACGAAGCTTCCCAGGAAACCAATGCCTACTCCCAAAGCAAGGCCTACAGGAAGCAACGTCTTATATACCTGCATTACCGGCAGGAAGTCTACTATATTGTTGAGCAGGCTGAACTTGACCATGATGTATTCTATCACTTTGCTGTAGAGGAAATACAGCAGAATCAGAGGCAGTACCGCACCAATCACCCCTATGAGCAGGCCTTCGATTACGAACGGCGACCTGACGAATCCGTCCTTGGCCCCTATATACTTCATAATCGCTATCTCTTCCCGCCGCACCGTGACACCCATCGTAACCGTGTTGCTGATAAGGAATACCGACACGATAAGCAGGATGACGATAATAGCCGCGGACACGTAACCGACAAGCTTGTTCACGCTCGTGAGCGTCTTCGCCACAACATCGGACTTGTTGACCTTACGGACGCCGTCCAGGCTTTCCGCGTAGGATACCACGTCCTTCTGCTTTGACACGTCTGACATGTATACTTCATAGTTATCTGAATTGGCCAGCGGGTTGTCGCTTTTGAATCCTTCCGCAAGGTCGCCGGATTCCCCGAAATAATCATCTTTGAACTTATCCCACGCCTCGTCCGCGCTGATGTAGTTAACCTTTAGAACGCCGTCAGCATTCTTCAGGTCTTCTCCGACCTTATCCTTCTGGCTCTGTGTGGCATCTTCCTTGAAGAACACGGTGATCGCCACTCCTTCTTCCGCTTTGTCTACTATGTAGTTAAAGTTTATTACAATGGAATAGAACAGTCCGAACAGAAAGATACATGCCGCCATAGTGGCGATAGATGCAATGGAAAACATCTTATTTCTGCGGATGTTCTTGACCCCTTGTCTCATCGAATATCCAACTGTGCTAATTCTCATTACTATACCCACCTTTTTTCTCATCGCTGACGATGACACCCTTCTTCATCGTAACAACGCGCTTCTTCATCTCGTTTACAATCTCCTGGTTATGAGTAACAACCAGTACGGTCGTCCCTCTCTCATTCGCTTCTTCTAGAAGTTTCATAATTTCCCATGAATTGGTGGGATCCAGATTACCGGTCGGCTCGTCTGCCAGCAGTATGGCAGGCTCATTTACAATCGCCCTGGCAATGGCTACGCGCTGCTGCTCTCCGCCGGACAGTTCCTTCGGGAAAGACTTATACTTCTGCGCCAGCCCGACGAGCGACAATGCCGCCGGAACTTTCTTTTTGATCACACGGGTAGGCTTTTCCGTCACCCGCAGTGCAAATGCTATATTTTCGTAGATATTCCTGTCTTTTAAAAGACGGAAATCCTGGAACACGACACCTAGCCCTCTGCGGTACATCGGAATCTTCCTGTGCTTCATCCTGTTCAGGTTCTGTCCGTTTACGACAATGGTGCCTGAAGTAGGATCAAGTTCCTTCATAATCAGACGTATCAGCGTCGATTTGCCCGAACCGCTGTCGCCGACTATGAATACAAATTCGCCCTGGTCAATCTTCAGATTGATGCCATTGAGGGCTGCAACCCCTTTTGAGTACTCTTTCGTCACTTCTTTTAATTCAATCATATTCTCCTCCTGATTACTAATACTCCAAGGACTCCATGTACTTCATGTATTTCACTACCATGAGTGCAATCTTGAATGTTATGGCATCCTCGAATACGCGCAGATCAAGTCCTGTGCTTTTCTGTAATTTATCCAGCCGGTACACTAATGTATTACGGTGTATATACAACTGTCTCGATGTCTCGGACACGTTCAGATTATTTTCAAAGAATTTGTTGATAGTCGTCAGTGTCTCCTCATCAAAATCATCTGGTGATTTCCCCTCAAAAATCTCGCGGATGAACATCTTGCACAGAGGAATGGGAAGCTGATAGATCAGCCGGCCGATTCCAAGCGCGCTGTAAGCCATGATATTCTTCTCACCGAAGAATATCTTGCCTACATCCAAAGCAAGCTTTGCTTCTTTGTAGGATTTTGATACTTCTTTGATGTCATTGACGATGGTGCCATAGGCGATAAGAATCTCTTCCTCACCGTCTTCTTTCAGAAGCTCATATAGCTCCTTTGCCACTTTTTCCAGTTCTTCATGTCCGTCATTGGCTTCCAGTTCTTTTACGACGATGATGTTCTTTTCATCTACAGCCGTCACAAAATCTTTAGACTTGTTGCCAAGAAGAGTCCGCACGTTGTCAAGCGCATTGCTGTCTTTTTCGTGCTTTGTCTCTATGATAAAGATAACACGCCTCACCTCCGTGTCGATATGTAGCTTTTTGGCACGGTTATAGATGTCCACCAGCAGAAGGTTGTCAAGCAGCAGGTTCTTGATGAAGTTATCCTTATCGAAGCGCTCCTTGTAAGCCACAAGAAGATTCTGAATCTGGAACGTAGCAATCTTCCCTACCATATATACATCATCTCCACCCCCGTTGGCAAGTAAAATATATTCCAACTGGTGTTCGTCAAAGATTTTAAAAAACTGATATCCCTGGACAACCTGGCTGTCAGCCGGGGATTCTACGAAGGATACTACTTCTTCCTCATAGTTCTCCTGTTCTGAAAAAGTGCTTGCAAGAGATTTACCGTCGGTGTCCATCACGCAGAAGTCAATCCTCGTAATCCCTTTCAATCCTTCAATTGTATTTTGAAGTATTTGATTAGATATCATATTCCATCTCCTCCACTCATTTCAATATGCATTTTTCACAACAAAAAAAGCTTTCAAAGCCCTAAAACGCATACTACTAAAATCTATATTAATATATATCAACAAAAAAAGAAAGAGGAAATAACAGTTTTTTGTTAATTTCCTCAACTTTTCATATAATTTTCACATTCTATACCATGTACATTGTTACCAAAAATAAATTCTTATATTCTTCTTATTTCGCGGACACCAGCGCTTCGCTCATATCCCTCTTCCTTTTTTCTATCTCTTTCTTAAAGATTCTCTTCATAAGGAACTGCGTTATCCTGCCCTGACCGAAGCCGGGCCTGCCAACCGGAAGTATCCCTTTGCCAAGGCCCATCCAGATTCTCGTGTTGAGTATCCCCCGGTTCTTGGCGATAAATTCTTCCTGCAGCGGCGATGACAATATGGAGATCACACAGTCAACCTCTCCCCCGTTGATGGCGTTGACAAGCATATCGTCCGCCCGGTTCTGGGCCGATACTTTGGCCAGTCCGATGATCTGGGAACCGCTGTAGGAATGCTCCAGATAATTGTACAGGTGCTCTCCTTCCTCTTCAGACTCTACAAGCAGATATACTCTTTTGTGGTTCTTATGGATATAACGGAAGAACATCTTCATAAACACATGTCCTTCTGTCTCCTGTATGGTTCTTCTGTCCGTAATGTCTGCTGCCTCCAGTATCGTCTTGTCACCTGCAAGCACGAGGTCGAACTTCCGTATGTCATCCTTAAGCTCCGGCACCTCATCCATCTGCATCAGTCCGTCAACCGTCACCAGTTCCACGACATTGACAGGATCTGATTCCAAATAGCGGACCGTCTCCTTCATCGCTTCTTTTGCAGTATAGTTGTCAATATCAATATCTAAAACGCTAATCTTATCGTTCATATGCTCACCTTATCATGTTATTCCAGTTTTTCGATTATAGCAAAAGGATATTGGATTTTCAACCTTTGTCGGCAATTGTTCACACTTATTAATATTCGTAATATTTCTGTTACTTTTTCTCCTTCTCCCGCTTCTTCTTCGTGATCAGGCCTCCGATCCGCCCCGTCTCCTTGGACGACAGCGATTTCCAGCCGTCTGCCATCACCTTATCCAGAAGGCCAAGCTCCTCCGCTATCTCATACTTTATCTTCTCTTCATCGGTAAGTTCCTGAAGGTTAATTGGTTTGCTCTTCTTCCCAGACATAGTCAAAACTCTCCTTTTCATTTTTAGAGAGTATTGACAAGTTTTCTGAAAATATACAGAATTTGCATAGGGGTCAGACCCCTATGTATATTATGTCCTATAAATTTTATATAAGATTTTGAATTATCCCTATAAACACTACGTTTATAAGCAATTTCAAAATTGAAAAACATTCATTTTACCACGAATTTACCACGATTGAAGAGCCCTGATATGACAATATAAACCACAAGGGAGATAGCACATGAAATGAAACTGTGTATCTCCCTTTTTCAAACCACTTGACTACTTCTCTCTGACTTCAAACCTTAAAATGGCTTTCATCATTTCTGTATGAATTTGACCTTTTAATTCTTCATCAACCTGCATATTTACAGTACCATTTGCATGATAGCATGGACGCAAGCATACTTTAGAGATATAAGTGTTGTAAAAGTCTAAAATTCCTCTGACTGCCTTTTCATCTCCATTAGACGCTCTGCAAATAAGGTCGTAAGAGGGATAACCATAATCTTTTTTCATTTTTCCTATTCCCTTTCATTCAATAACTTCTGTAATTTTCTTAGTCCTCTATCCCGTCTGCTATTGATAGCTGAACGTGATACATGATACAATTTTGAGATTTCTCTGTCGTTCATGCCTTGAAAGAAATGCAACAAGATAGCATTACGCTGTTTCTCTGTTAATTTTTCAATGCTGTACTTAATTCTTCATCAGCTACATAAATTACAAAATGCATAACTTGAAACGATACAAAATCGCAAGAATATTCATCATTCATACCATGTTCAATTTGTTTCATTTCAGGCAATTCACAAATTAGTATTTCATGTTTTGAACGCCTAGCAATCTGTCTTCTATGACTTGATAATGCACCTTTAATTACAATCATCATCAAAGCATTAATTTGTAATCTGACGATATGCTCGAAAGAAGAGGTTCCCATAATCTCATCTCCTTTCTGCAAGAGCCAAACTATACAAACGGAATATTTCATAGCGAAAATATTTGTTTATAACTTCTGAAAATGCAGAAAAGAGGTATATAAAAAGCCCGTACAAAACATATAGTCTGTACGAGCCTATTAAAGTGATATTTGATTGTATATCTTTTCCTGCAAACTTAATTGTATTTGCTGTTTTTGTGGTATTTCATCATAAGAGATTGATAAACTGCTCCATTGTCACGAAACACATAGTCACATAATTCTTGAAGCTGTTCTTTAGAGTAAAGGTCAAACGGAAATTCAAACAATTTCTTCTTTACTGTTTATTTGATATAAGGTAAATCTGAAATATAAGTACACCCCGTTTCTATCTTCATATCCTCAAAATATCTCTATCCATAAAATTCCTTACAGTCTTTATATGCTTTTGCGTGATTTTCTTACTATGAATACGCCAGTTAGCAGACCAAGAGATAAGAACATCAATACAGCCCATGTTGTCATATTGGTACTATCACTAGTTTTAGGGCTATTAGACGTTGTCTGTTTATCTGTGCTTGCTGGTTTCTTATCTGTATCTGTTGCAGACGGTTTCTTGTTGTCGTCTATTGTTGGCTTTTGTGTGTCTTTTTCCTTGACAGTAACAGTAATTACTTTTGTAGAAGAAGCTCTTTTACTATCTGTAACTTTGTATATTACTGTGTATGTTCCTGCTTTTGAGGTATCTACATCATTGCTTAATACTTCCACTTTTTCTGTAATATCGCCGTCCTCTTTATCCGAAGCGGTAACACCATCTAATGCTTCAAATGTATCACCGACTGTCAATGTCTTATCACTGGCATTGATGGTTGGAATTGCGTTTAATTCTTCCATTTTTGGATTGACGGTCAAAATAACTTCAATATCTGTTATAGTATTGTAATTAGCCGTATCTTTTGGCGTATATGTCACTTTAAATGTATTTATTCCAGCACTTCCAACAGAAGTTGTTGTATCGTCTTGCCATACAAATCCCTCTGGCAATGTTATCTCCGCAAGTGTCTGTCCAACAACAGCTGTCAAGTTAGTTGGTACTTCATAAGTCGGCATTGCCTTGCTGATTATAAACTCTTTCCAGTCTGTTTCTGCTCGCTTATGAGTATCATTTTCCGCAACAATTGCTTTCACTCGATATGTGCCAGCATTTATCGGAGTAGAAGAAATATCTTTCCATTTGTCGCCATCTTTTACTTGATAAGCAAAGGTTACATTTCCTGCACTCTCTGTCACGATATAATCATTTTTTGATAACGATACAGTACTTCCATCATAGATTTTATTCAAATCTAATTCATCTCTGAAAGAAATGGATATAGACGTTTTTTCAGACCATTTTGCGTAGTAGATATTACCTGCGACTGGTGTTCCAGTAACTACATTACCCCAATCATTGCCTGTACCGTCCTTAGTGTACCAACCATCGAATTTGTAGCCTTCTTTGAAGGGGATAGCTAACTGATTCACTGAGAATTCACAATCTTCTGTGTACCTACCACCGTTAAAATGAACTGGTATGAACCGAATTGTATTGTCGTCGGTCACATAAGGGACTAAATCTGCTCCCTGATATTTCATATCGTATCGGATAAGAGGCGCTATTTTTGTCAAATCTACAGATTCGTATGGTGTGAATGAAAAATATGTAACTACATCTTCGCTGAACAGATTGTCTGTAGAACTGTTATCCGTAGATTGTACTCTTGTAAGAACTGTAAAATCAATCGCTTTGGCATTAGCTCCAATTTTGGGAATGTCGTAGTACGATATTGCACTACTATTAGGCTTTGTGGTAGCAAAGCAAATATTGTTACTACCTAAGCCAGATTTATTATTTTCTATCGAGGTTCCATCGAATACTGTCCCTTGAAATAGTGAGCATGCATAATAACCGCCACCATATTTAGTAGCAGTATTTTCAATTATAGAACCACCAAAAAAATAACAGAAACCATAATTATGTATCCCGCCACCTGATGATTTAGCTGTATTTCTTAAAATGGTGCCGTCATTCATCGTAAAGGTGCTTCCAGATGCAACACGGATACCTCCGCCATCTGCACCATCAGCCGTGTTATTTGATATTTCACCGCCGTTCATAATCACATTCGAACCTCTTTCGGCATATATGCCACCACCGCCGTCATATCCAATTTTCGAACCCAATGCGGTATTATTGGTAATTTTACTATCTTTTTGTAATGTCAGGGTCTGTCCGCCCCATGTCCAAACACCACCACCTTTAATTTCAGCGGTATTATTATGGATATGACCGCTCTTAAATTCGATATTTGCACCAGTTCCCCCTCGAAGTCCAGCGCCATAATTGGCATAATTATTGTAAATATCAATATCACTTAACAAAACAGTTCCATGAAAAAATACACCGCCACCACTATTTCCATAGTTTCCATACACAGATACAGAAACTAGGTCAACTGATGTTTCTTTTGCTGCATAAATTCCAGCACCATAACCTCCGCCAAAGTTGTCTCGGATTATGCAATCCGTCATGGATAGTTTTCCTTTTTCTTGTGTGTTTTCTCTTATTGAAATTGATATAGCGCCAGTTCCTCCTTCCTTTTTTTCATTAGCGTTATTCTGAAAAATGGAGTTTTCCGCAATCAAACTACCCGTACAATCAAGCAATGGGTCTTGAGCTACTATGCCCTCGTTTTCTATTCCTCTTTGAACAATCAAGTCTGTTTCACCTGTCCAGACTGCACCACCATCCACAGTAATATTGTTAAGTGTAAGACTAGAGCCTGCGGGTACAGAAATCAATATCCCAGTATAATTTGTATCACGTTTGATAGTACCTCCACCAGAGATAGTGATATTTCCAGAGATAGTCACATTTGCTCCAAGAGTTAAAGTAACATCAGGATTTACTTTTAAATTTTCTGTCAGTATTGTTTCTTTGCTCCACGTAGTATCACTAGTGATAGTCGTTTCACTGTCTACCACCGCACCAACAGACTGTGGGATTTTTTCACTTGCAGGAGCAATACTATTGTTCATCTTCACAGGTTCACTCTCTGATTTTGTGTTCACACCATCTTTGCTTGTAATGTCTGTATCTTTGGTGTCGTCCTTTATTGCACCAGTTGTATCATCTGTTGTATCAGTGCCATCTATCATGTCTGTCGTATAGTCAGTTATATTTTCTTGCCCTATGCTATCATCATTTTCTTGTGCGAAAACGAAAGCAAGATTAGATTGAATACCAAAGACCATACATAAGATAAGCATGCAGGCGAGAATGCTTTTTGTTTTTTTTGGTTTCATCTTTTTTCTCCTTTTTAATTATTCATTTTTTGGAGGTCTTGAACCAGATAGGGCAAACCCTGCATTTTCATGAGCCACTGTTTTTCTGGTTCGCTCTCCCAATTTCCCATTACAAAAAATTTTCGTTTTGCCTTTATCTCGCTCTCAACCTCCCCTCATTGTTGATTATGATATTCACATTAGGATAAAAGGATAGAATGGTAGAAGTATAAACGGCACAAAAAGCAGACTTTTTGTGCCGTATGTGTTATCATTTACTATAGGATAAATTTGGATAAAAACAGCGGTTTTAAACTTAAATCAGTACAAAAAACTTAAGTTTAGAAGTGGCGTAGAAAGTCTACTTTTTATGCCTTTTGTTGTTGATAACGGGCTATCCACCTCGCAAATGTTGTGTGATGGGTATTTAGTCGTCGTCCACCCTCACGCATACTGATTTCACCAGTTTCCCACAGTTGATAAATTTCTTCAAATTGTTCTGGGAAATCATGCTTTGGTCGGCCAAATTGCACGCCTTTTTCCTTTGCGATACGTATTCCTTCCGCTTGTTAGACCTTGATATGTGAGGTTTACCACAAAAGCAAAATGCCCGAATAGCTGATAAAACGGGGCTATTCGGACATTTGAGAAGATATAAAAAGATAGTCAAAAAGACATATATAATTTAGTTCCAACTGAATTATTTATTCTTTAGGTACGATATCCTCAATATGAGGATGAGCATCAATCCTGTACATATGATAAACAATGCTATATTGGCACCGTCGCCGGTGGGCGGCGCATCTGTTTTCTTCACAACCGGCCTGGCCTGCTCTTTCACCTCTGTATAGCACAGGGCATATATAGAGAAGCCGTCTGTCTCAAATGTAAGGCTTTCCCTGTCATCCTCAAGGTTTACAGGCAGTTCTCCAAACTGGCCGTCATGCTCCCTGTATAGATGGTATTCATAGTTTCCTCTGATTTCCTGTGGTATTGCAAGTTTAATCCGTATAGGATTGTCCAGCTTTGAAATGGCTTCTTCCGTCTGGCCGTCATGGTTCTGCATGCTTCTTGTCATACTGGCGTCGAAGTAATATATATCTGCCTCACTGCCCGCCAGGCTCTGAAACTCCTGATTCTGTCGTGCGTCCAGCTGCGCTGCCTGTAAAGGGCTCAGGTTCAGCAGCAGGTTTACTGTTTCGCCACTGTTATATCCGGACAGATCTACTGCCTCTAACAATTTGTCCCTGTCCGAATCGGCCTGTATGCCTCCGGTACAATTTACGGAAGCATTCAGCGCGGTAACAGTTATCTCAAATTGTAATGTATTTCCCGCCTTATCTTTACAGGACAGCTGATAGATTCCACCGGACGATACCTGGAAGCTGCACGTATATGTGCCGTCCTTCTCCCGGATCTGCGCAGCCACCGCCGCCATGCCCGGGTCCTGTATCCGGATGGTCGCCGGATCTATCCCGCTTGTCGCGTCGTCCAGGCTTATCCCGCCTCCGGATACCCCGCCGTTCCTGAGAACCAGATGATCTTCCCTGCTGTCCGCATTCGGGGCCGTACTGTCTACCATGATTGTCTTGGTGACGGACGGTGAGATATTCCCTGCCTCATCCTCCAGCCAGATCTCCACATGCCATATCCCGTCTTCTTTTATGGAAGGCTGGTTCCCGTTTCCCACGGTCTCTTCTCTGGCGGAATCAGGGTCATCTCCTTCCTTCCATATCTTATAGTGATATTCCTTCTTTATATCTCCAGGCGCGGGTACCGGGTTTTCCAGGTTGATGACGATATCGTTATCCGTATACCACCCATCCGGGTCTGCCGGCTTTCCATCCTCGTTATCCGGATCGCCCCCCTATGGTTATCTTGTCATTGATTTCTTCTTCGCTTGGAGGAGCCGGCCCGTCTGTCTGTATCTTGTTTACAAGAATCTCCTCATTTAATTCATTGCCTGCCTTATCTTCTGCATATACGATATATTGGCGCTGCCTGATGTTCGGAACGTGTATACGCCGCCTTTTTCCGTAAATGTAATCTCTTCGGACCCCTTTGGTATCTTGACGCTCGATGCCGCCAGACCGCTCAGATCGTCCTTCAAAGAAAAGGATATCTCCGCTTCCTCTGTCTGCCACTCTGTCGGATTACCCTGCAGATCTACGACTTCCGGGGCTTTGGGATCGCTCTTGAAGGAATCCTTCTTTACAGATGTAATCCGTCCGGTCGATGACTTAACAAGCTGGATGTCCACCTCCTACTCTTCCCCATTGATAGTGATACTGTCCGCCGTACCGCTTCCGGTCTTCAGCTTGTCATAGTCTCCCGCCGGCGCGATGGCCATTAGGCTTCTGTACCATCCATCCTTGCCCTGCGTTCCGGCCACCTTATATGATATGGCGCCTTTCCTCCTCTTGTTTTAGGCCTGAGGCTGGTCCGGTATGATAATCGCGGCGATAAAATATGCAAGAATGCCGGTACCTGTGCAGGCAAGCAGGACGAGCCCCAGCCTGATAAGCGTCGGGTCAACGTTGAAGTATTCTGCAATGCCTCCGCATACGCCGCAGATCATACGGCTCTGCCTTGAACGATATAGTCTCTTTGTCTCCATAGTCAATTCCTCCTTCTTCAATATCTATTCATTATTGTCGTATCTGTCTAATAAAAGTCCACGCTTACCTTGCCTATTCCACAGCCGATATTCATCTCTTTACCCGAAGCGTGTTCGATGGCCTTTTTGGAGCCCAGTCCGGTAAACTGCTCTTCTCCTACGTCCACCTGGCCGATACCGCATTTGATATAATAGCTGTAATCTTCCATCTTCGCGTTGACATCCAGGTCAACCTCGCCTATGCCGCAGTCGATATCCAATTCCCAGTCTGCCAGCCCCGTTGCCGTAATCTTTCCTGCCCCGCAGTCCAGGCTTGCCTCGCCTGCATGGAAGCTGCTGACTTCGGCCGCGCCGGCCCCTACTTCTATATCAAGGCTGTTGGCCAAGATGTCTTCCACATACAGATATCCCGCTCCCACTTCAAAGCTCACATCATCAAATCCGTATCCTTTTGGCACGAACAGATATATGGTACCTATATGTTTCCCTCCATTTATTCCCCATATGTGCTTTTTTGTCTCAATCTTCAGCTCTCCGTCTTCTACGTAGTACTTAAGCTTCAGACGGGAATCGACGCCCGATGTCTCAATCTTGATATCATCCGAATCCGACTGCAGCACCTGCAGTTCTCCGCCGGATATGTGGGCATCTATTTCATGAATCTGCATATTGGCAAATGTCTGGCTCTCGTCTGATTCACCGGTATATGTGTCTTTGCCGTGATGCCATTCGCTGTCTTTCACGATACTGAATCCATTAGGGAACCGATCCTCTATCGCCTCAGCCGTGACGCCAAGTGCCATTGCCGTTATGCAGCACGCAAAACCAGCCACCGCAATAACTGCACATGTTATCCAGAATATCTTCCACCCTCTTCTCATAACTTACGCCACCGCCTTTCCCTGAAATGGTCTTCTAAATATCCATACGATTCCTCTTATGATGCCCGGGAAAACGATAATGCAAAGCCTTATCGCGCCTACTGTCGCAATCGTTCCTATAACAGCCAGCAAAAGCCCTGTGCCGACAAGTGCCAGGCCTACTGCAAGTGCCGGCACGAGATTGCCGAGTCCGATACAGAATAATGATATTCCTGCTATTACGACTGCGATAGATGCAATCACAAGTGCGATAAAAATGAGAAACAAGGCAAACACACATGACACTACTGCTAATGTAATTCCGATTGCAACCGGTATGACAACCGGGGCTCCAACGATGATAATCGCGATAATGAGGATTATCTTCAATGTCCGGTTCGTCCTTGGCGGCTCCTGTCCTCCGTACGTATATCCTTCCCTTCCGGCGGGCACATCTTTCTGTTCAAATCTTGTATCCGAATATCCGTTCTCGCTGAACTCTCCCTCGGCATCTCCGCCTCCGCTGAGGCCGGCTTTTATTGTTGCCGCAACCTTTTCCGGGCTCCCGAGCTCTTCTATGACTCTCTGCTCGTTCTCCTCGCCCGCATCATCAAAGTAATCATTGTAATACTTCATCGCCTCCCTGCGCTCCTCCACCGGAACATCCTGTAATAATGCGGCCAATTCTGTCATATATTCAATGCGATTCATGCCGTAGCACCTCCCTCAAACAATTCATTAATCTTATTGGAATAATTCTTCCATTCACCTCTATACAGATTCAGCTGGGCCATCCCTTTCTCCGTAACTTTATAGTAACGTCTGTTCCTGCCGTCAAACTGCTGATCGTACACTTCCAGGCATTCGTCCTTCTGCAGTCTCCTGAGCACCGGATATAGTGTGGATTCAGACACATCAATCGCCTGCCGCACATCCTGGGTAATCTTATATCCGTAAGTCCCCTCTTTTTCTCTGGACACGACTGCAAGGACAATTGCGTCTAAAAGAGCTGCTCCGGTGTTAAATACCATATTATCACCTCTCTGTGTGTAAATTTATAATATTATGTAAGTTTCAATATTATTTTTATATCCATATTATATGCCGCATAATATAATTTGTCAACACATATTATATTTTTTAGTAAATTAGACGCGGGCGGGGAGCCGGGTGGCATCTGCTCCGATGCGTCCGAGGCTCCCCGCCCGCTATCTACTTTACTAACAAGGGCGAGGACGGCTATGTTACGTTACTGGCCAGCATAAAGCAACTGGCTGCGTCAGTTGAATAATAAAATGTAACAAGCATCATATATGCAGCACAGAGAGCAAATTGGTCGTTGTTAAGCGTTTGCAGCCAGGCGTACACGCCGTTGCTGCAAGAAGAGCCGGAACCAGGTAGGGGATGTCATCTCAGCATCCTCGTACCTGATTCCGGCTCTTCTTCATTATGTTATTACCAACCAAGGTTATCAACTTGCTTTGCCTTATATCAATATATTAACACAACCAAAGCACTTCCATCAACCAGCAGTGCCACACAGCCACCTCCGCCCGTGCCAGTAAAGTAGATAGCCGCTGGGGAGGTATGGGGCAGATGCGCAGGTCTAAGCGGAAGGGACGGAGAATCCTCACCAGATTCCTTTGCCCGTGGGGTGAGAGCCGCTATCGGCGACCCCCCCCCACAGGCTTAGGAATCTGTGTGATAGTCGCAGTTCCCGGACGCATCGCAGCATCTGCCCCATACCTCCCCAGCGGCGCCTCCTTTACCTAAACCTCTATCTCCTCCTGCAGCGTAAAGGAATAGATGATCTTCTCTTTTACGTGCTTACCGGTCACCTGTTCCAGCGCCCTGGCATAATAGTCAAGCTGTGCATGGTACTTTTCCTTCAGCTCTTGGGCGCTTTTTACCTTGTCCGTCTTATAGTCCAGCACGACGAGGCCATCCTCTTCTTCAAAGTACACGTCTATGATCCCCTGTACCAGTATCAGCTCTCCCTCCGCCTCGTCCGGATACATCTCCCTTGCATCCACGCCGAGCACGAATGGCTGCTCCTTGTAGAGCTTCTGATTCTCCGATGCGCTGCGCATGCGTATCCCCGCGCTGCTGCCCAGGAATCGGAGGATATCGTCCGTACGGATACAATCGGCCATATCCTGCGTCAGCTTTCCTTCACTTCTGAATCTTGCAATCTCTTCTCCAAGCAAAGTGCCGTCATAGTCTTCTGCAAAGTCGAGCAGTTCCAGAAGCCTGTGGTAAGCCGTACCTCTTGATGCCCCGCTCAGCTCTTCCTCCTCCTTCAGAAATTGCGGGATGAGGGGGACCACCTCTTCCTCTTCATATAATATTCCGCCGGCCTCTTCTTCCATATAAGCCCTCTTCTTAAGCTCGGAGACTGTAAACTTCAATTTCTGGTTCTGGCTCAGGCTGTACGGATATTCATAGGAAAATTGTTCCTCAATGAGCTCCTTCATCTGCAAGTCATAGACTTGCCCGGTATCCCATCGCCTCAGCATTTCTGCCGTGAACCGGCTCTTTACATACTCTCCTGCCGACTCTCTTACGAGATCCTCTGCTGATATCCGTTCTATGTTGACAGGAATATCCTCTGTCTTTCTTATCATCGCAGGAAGAATCCAGTCAAGGCAGCTGCCAGCCCGCACAAGACGGGTGAACGATAGCGGCCGCTCTTTCCGTCGGGCCGTAAGTCCATATGAATCCAGCTTTCTCCCGGCATCTTTCACCGTTCCTGTCATGATCAGCTTCTCCTTTGCCCTCGTCAGCGCGACGTAAAGCACTCTGAGCTCTTCACCGAGGCTGTCCAGCATCTCCTCTTTCTGGATGACCCGTTTGAGCAGGCTCGGACTCTTTGTCCGCAACTCCGTATCTACGGCATCCAGCCCTGCTCCGAGCCTTGCATGGAGCACGACACTGCTTCTGGCATCCATCATATTAAACTGCTTTCCCATGCCCGAAACGAAGACAATCGGAAATTCCAGCCCTTTGCTCTTGTGTATCGTCATGATCCGGACCGTATCGGACTGTTCATCTTCCAGGCTGGCTTCTCCATAATCCACATCATACTTCTGCAGCTGTTCGATGTATCTGATAAAATGGAACAGGCCTTTATAGCTGGTCGATTCAAATGCCCTCGCTTTTTCGACCAGCATCTGCAGATTCGCTTTCCTCTGCTCCCCGCCGGGCATGGCAGTTACATATTCTTCATATCCCGTCTCCTTCAGCACCATGAGAAGCAGCTCGTGTATCGGCGTGTAGGGTACCTTTCTGCGGAACTGCTCCATCCTGTCCAGACACTCTTTCAGCCTGCTCCCCGCCGCCGCATCTTCCTGCGCTGCATAAGCGGATACGGCCTCATGGAAAGGCAGGTCCGAGGCCCGATTCTTAATATCGGCCATCTCCTCATCCGACAGCCCTAAGAACGGTGATTTCAATACCGCTGCAAGAGGAATATCCTGCTTCCTGTTGTTCAGCACGCGCAGATAATCAAGCAGGACACCTATTTCCTGCGTCTCAAAATACCCCTCTTTTGTTCCGGCATATGTCGGGATCCCTTCTTTGTTCAGCACTTCGGAGAACACGTCGCTGAACCCCTTCACACTTCTGGTAAGGATCACGATATCGGAATATCTCGCTTTACGGCTCTTTCCAGAGGCCTTATCCCGTACAGTCTGGGTCTCCAGCAGCCTCCGTATCCTTGCTGCGATAGCCCTGGCTTCCAGCTCCCTGTCCGATGGCGGAACCATCTTCTTTTCCGTAGCCTTGTCACCCATGTATAAGGCAGGATCCGTATCAATCAGAAGAACCTCCGTATCATTCCCGCCTTTTTCTCTGCTCTCCTCAAAACTGGCACCGGCATAAAGCGCCGCCTCGTCGTCGTACATGATTCCGCCAAGCGCGGGAGTCATGATCTGTTCAAATATATAGTTGACACTTTCAAGGACTTCCTTGCGGCTCCGGAAGTTCTTGTGCAGATCGATCCTCTGCCTTTCGCTGTCCCCTGTATCGTACGTATGGAACTTCTCCATGAAAAGCTCCGGCCTGGAGAGCCGGAAACGATAGATGCTCTGCTTGACATCTCCCACCATAAAGACATTATTTCTTCCCTGCGATACGGTAGATACGCTAGTGAGTATGGTCTCCTGTATCAGGTTGCTGTCCTGATATTCATCAATCATGATCTCCCGGAACCGCTGCTGATACTCCCTTGCCACTGCGGTCGGCTCAAAGCCGCCTTCCACTTTGTCTGCCAGTATTCTGAGCGCGTACTGCTCCATATCGCTGAAATCGATCATATTCTGGGCCCGCTTCTGTTCTTCAAACCTGCACGCAAACTTGTTCACAAGCGAAGCCAGTATGGACATGGCCTGCCTGCACAGTGCCATGTCATCCAGGGCCCCATCCGCATCCTGGTAAAAATACTGGCCGCACAAATCATTTACCGTCTTCTTCACCTCGTCCCGGGCTGCCTTGACAAGAGCTGCCTTCTCTTCTGACACTGTCTTGTCCCTGTTTGCCCTAAGCTTCGTCCATCTTACATTTCCCGCAGCCTCATACAGCTCCCTATAAGATCCGGCTGCAAGAAATACGTTGACCATCTCCCGGTCTGCAAGAAGCGCCTCCTCATAGGCCGACGGCCCGTCCGGCTCCCGGCACACGTCAAGCGCTTCGTCTATAAGGGCTGCGGCATCTGACATGCAGAGCATGGCCTGCTTCCTGATAAGCTCCATGCATCTGCTGCTTTCCAGCTCTTCTTCATCCTTCATATCATAAGCATCTACGCAGGAGGCAAGCCAGCCTTCCGCATCCGGATAGCTCCTGGAATATTCATACAGTTTGAGGACGAGCTCCTCTATCTTCCTGTCATCTCTCCCTCCTCCGTATGCCTCCACCAACTCCAGGAACGCTCTGCTTCCTTCCTGGTAGCTTTCTTCCAGAACCTGGCCCAGGACATCGTGCTTCATCAGTTTCAGTTCTCCCTCTTCCCCCACGCGGAACCCAGGGTCTATATCAATTGCATGGAAATGGTCCCGTATGACCGACAGGCAGAAGCTGTGGATTGTCGTGATCTGGGCACTGTGGATCAATGTCGCCTGCGTCTTGAGATGCTCGTTCGTATCATCGTCCTCCAGCTTCTGCTCAATTGCGTCCCGGATACGTTCCTTCATCTCCGCGGCTGCCGCTTCTGTGAAGGTAACGATGAGGAGGCTGTCTACAGATACCGGGTGCTTCACATCCGTGAGCATGGCGATGATCCGTTCCACAAGAACCGCGGTCTTGCCCGATCCAGCCGCGGCTGATACAAGGATATTCCTGTCCCGCAAGTCTCTGACTTTCCGTTGTTCTTCTGTCCACGCTACACTCATGGCCTGGTGTCTCCTTTCTCCGTCCTCATGGCCTCAATGGCCTCCTCTTTGCTCATCTTATCCAGCTCCCTGTATGCATAGCCGGGCACTTTGACATCGAACCCGCACACATGGCGGTAGGCACAGTAATCGCACCCGGATTCCTGCCCTTTCCTGTAAGGCCGTACCGCAGTGCCGCCATCCGTAATCTCCCGGTGCACATCAGCCACTTTACGGACCGCATATTCCATCAGTGTACGGAAATCTTCTTCCGGAACCGTCTTAGACCCCCTCGCAAGGCTGCCGTTTTTATTATATTTTACCGGTATGGCAAGTGATTCTCCTGACCGGTCCCTGTCCAGATGGGAGAGCACTTCCTCTTCCTCGTTGATGACCCCGTCCGGTTTCAGTTCCTTAAGGACCGCCTCCATCCGCTCTTCTTTCCCCGCTGCCTTTTCCACAATAGGATCCTGGATACGGTAATAGAATACTCCGGCCGGCACGACTTCTTTATCCGGATTTTTCCTCTGTTCCAGCTTTACCGCGGCATCCATATATACCATAAGCTGGAGCTGCAGGCCTTCGTAGAGGGCCACTACGTCAAATGCCTTCATGCCTGTCTTATAATCCAGGACCTTCACATATATCTTGTCGTCATCTTCACACGTATCCACCCGGTCAATCTTGCCGTTGGCAAATCTAAGTTCATAGCCGGCCGGTTTAAAATCGCCGGCGGACAACTGTCTGGTCAATGCCCATATGGTCCGAAACAGCATCTGTTTCATCCGTCCTACCATATATTCGTTGCGGGCGGAACTGTACAGCACAGAATTGCCGTAATCTGCAACCGCCTCTTCGACACTTCGCTCTATCCATTCCCGCTGCTCTTCCTCCCGGATATCCGTCCAGCTTCTCCCCGTTCCCTCAACGAGCTTTGAATACTTCTCAAGCGCGCTGTGGCATACATTGCCCAGATCCACCGCCTGGAACTCGTACTCCTGCCTCTCGGCAAGCCCAAGGCCGTATGCAAGAAAATGGGCGAACGCACAGGTGGAATACCGCTCCATCCTTGTGATACTGTCCTCAAACGTATCCCCATATAGCCGTCTGGCCGCCTCTTTGGTGAGCCCGTCCATAGAATAGGCGTAAAATGCGGCATCAATCAGCCGGTCCAGACGTCTCTGCCATTTCGGGCTCCTCCGGTACCATGAGAAGAGTTCTTTCCAGCCTGGATCCGCCTGGATCCGTGCATTGCCGATACCCTCGATGAGCCTCGCCACAGCAGTCTCTTCCGTCATCTCCTGCTCAGGAAGCTGTCTCCCTTCTTCATCCTCTACGGACAGCTGCGGAAAAAGGCGCCTCAGCTCCTGAATCAGATACGATGGCCTGCTGCTCTTGCCATCAGACGACACCTTGCTGTAATATACTTCCAGAGAATCCGACGGTTTTGTCAGATTCATATACAGATAGAACTTCTGGATGTATGCTTTCTCCTTGCTGCCTGGAGATAATGGGAGCTTCTCTCTGGAAAACTGCTGCCGGTCATGCTCCGACAGAAGGCCTCCCTGACCGAGCGCGCCCGGAAGATAAGAATCGTTTGCGCCGACAAAGAACAGAACCTTTATATCTTTGAGTCTTGTACGCTCCACGTCACCTGCCACCACCTGGTCCGGGCTCGGCGGTATGACGCCGACTCTTGCCTCCTCAAGCCCGGCATCCAGAAGCTTAATATATTCTTCCAGGCTGACGGTCTCATCTCCGAGCAATGTTACGAACTTGTCAAACAAATCCAGCACGATACGGTATACCTGCGCGTATTCTCTTGCCAGTGCAAGCTCACCGCTGTTCTGGAATTCCTCTTCCTGCCGCTTCAGCTTGACCTGCAGATCCTCCTGTACCATGAACTCATAGACTGCCATCGTGATGTCCCGGACCGTTTTCCTTCTCTGACGCAGTACATAGCAGAAGCCGTCCACTTTCTCTACAAATGCTGTCCGGGAATGGTTCAGCCGTTCCAGCTCCTCTTCCTTCATACCTTTCGTCCTTCGGATCCATTTTTCCTGCCATTTTTTATAGCCTTTGATGCCGAGGCCTATCACATAGTTCTCAAGGTCATCAATATCCTCGCCGGTAAATCCCGCAAGATCCGTGCGCAGAAAGCGGAACACGCTCTCATAGCTGAATCTCTGCTGGACCATATTGAGCAGGCTCCTGACATATTCGACAAAGGAGTTCAGCAGGATGCTGCGCTTGTGGTCCATGAAGACCGGAATATCGTACAGGTCAAAAGCCTGTTCCAGATAGTCGCCGTAGATGTTCATATCGCTTGCGATAACACCCACTTCACGGTATCTGTATCCCTTCGTCCGCACAAGATTCCGCACGCGTCCGGCCACAGCCAGCGCCTCCTCCCTCGGATTTCTTGCCACATGCACAGACACTGCACTCTGTGCACTGGTGTAGGAATGCCGTCCATAGCGGAACAGACTGCGTTCCAGATATGCCATGGCGTCATTACCGCGGAAACGGGGCAGAGGCCTGCCATACAGGCAGACCGGTTCATTCATCTCTATCGAGGATTCGCGGGCGATCCGCACAAGGGAAGCGACCATCTGCTTGCTGATTGCAAACAGCTGGTACGGATGGCTATATACATAAGGATCCTCCCTGTCATCCATCGTGACCGTGACGACAACTTCCCTGCAGCAGCGCAGGAGTTCAAGCAGCAGCCGGTTCTGCACTGGTGTAAAGCCAGTAAATCCGTCCAGCACCACCGTACTGCCCTTCAAAAGCTCCGACTGTCCGGCCACCCGGCTCAAGACATCCAGCAACTCCTCTTTCGTTATATATCTCTCCTCCAGATATTCGGAGAAGCCTTTATAAAGCAGGCTGATATCCTTAAGCTTATAATAGAGCCTGGAATCCTTTCCTGCAGTCTCCATCACCTTTTCAAGCTCTTCCTCCCCGATGTCGTACTGGGTGAATTCCGAGATGACAGATTTGACTTCGCTGATATACCCAAGCTTCTTCATGTTCCCTTTCAGCACTTTGAGCCTGTCCTCATACTTGCCTGCGATACGGCGCAGGATAAGGTTCTTCCCCTCGTCATCGAGCACAGGCAGCTCCCCTCCCCCTGTCTCCTCGAACACACGGTAGGCCAGGCGGCCGAAGCTTAAGACATCTATATTCATAATTCCTTTGCTGGGATGCATACTGACAAGATCCTTCTGTGTCTGCATGGTAAACTGCTCCGGCACAAGGACCAGGAATTTCTGTTCCGGATAATGCTGAGACTCCTCTATGACACGTTCATAGAGATAGGTTGATTTCCCCGAACCTGACGGCCCGAATATAAATTGTAAAGGCATAGGTCTTTCCTCCTATGCCTTAGTATACTATACGCTTCTTAATTTTTCTACAAATTCGTTGCTGAGGGTAATCTTTGCCACATAGAACACGTCGCCGGTCATATACACGTTCCAGTCCGCCTCTACTTCTACCTGAAGCTCTCCTCCCGGCATGTGGACGATCACTTTATTATTCGTCATCCCGAGCTTATACGCGACACCCGCGGCGGCACAGGCGCCGGTACCGGATGCGAGCGTGTACCCTGCTCCTCTTTCATATATCTCTATCGCTATATTTTCCTTATCGATGACCTGCATGATCTGCGTATTGATACGGTTCGGGAAGTATCTGGCAATCTCCGCGTAGTCGCCAATCTTGCATACGAGCGGCTTCGATATCTCCCTCATCGGGATAACGCAGTGCGGGTTGCCGATAGAAACGCATGTTACCGGATAGAGCGTCCTGCCAAAGACCATATCCTCATTGATGACTTCCCGCCGCTCTCCGGTTACCGGAATATCATCGCTGTAGAAGGACAGCTTTCCCATAGACACGCGGAGACGGCTGCCGTCCTCATTTAAAAAGGCTACCTCGACCGGGCCATGCTCTGTAAACAGCTTGAAATGCTTCTTCTGCACATACCCCGCGTCCTTCAGGTATTTGGCAAAGATACGCACGCCGTTGCCGCTCGTCTCAGATTCGCTCCCGTCCGGGTTCCAGACCTTTACGAACATGCCTTCGTCCTTCATAACCGGCCCTTCCAGGACGCCGTCTGAACCAAGCCCCGCATTCCTGTCGCAGATCATACGGACATTTTCCGGCGTAAGTTCCAGTTCATTCTTATTCGGGTCGAACACCACATAATCATTCCCGAGTCCATGGTATCTTTCCAGCACAACTTTCATTCTCGTTACCTCCATAACATACCGTCTTCATGTATCTCCGATTGCTCAGAGTCTGCATCATATGTATATCATAACAGGCATTATTTTCAAATTCAATACAAATAATGCTTACTGTATTGCAAATAATGCCCTGTTCCGCTAAAATTATTCCAGAAGGAGGGCGAACGATGGGCGAATATGAAAAACGTGGATACCTGAACAGCGAATTTAGGCTGTTCCACCTGACCGACACGGAGACGAAAGAGGTAGAGTACCATTACCATGAGTTCGACAAGATCACCATCTTCATACACGGCCGCGTCAATTATATGGTCGAGGGCAGAACTTACGAGCTGAAGCCATATGATATCGTACTCGTTAAGCACAACGATATCCACCGTCTTGTCGTGGACAACCGATATCCGTATGAGCGTATCATCGTCTATATCTCTCCAAACTTTATGGATGCATATAAGACTGAAGAATACGATTTGAGCTGCTGCTTCCAGAAAGCAGAAAAAGCAGGCTCTAACGTCCTGCGTATCCCTTCTCTTAAGAAGAGCTCCCTGTTCAGATCCATCACCCGCCTGGAACGTTCCTTTTCGGACGGCGCGTATGCCGCGGCACTTTACCGCCAGGTGCTCTTCCTTGAATTCATGATCCACCTCAACCGGGCTGCACTGTCCAACCGGCTGGAATTCATCGACACGGATGCCTGCAATCCGAAGGTCATCGATATCCTCGAATATATCAACGGACACCTTACGGATGAACTTAACATCAATGCCATTGCGGAGACGTTCTACATAAGCAGATATTATATGATGCGCCTGTTCAAGCAGGAAACCGGCTTCACGATAGGAAGCTACATCTCACAGAAACGGCTTCTGCTTGGCAGAGAGCTTATAGCGTCCGGCACCTCTGCCGCACAGGCTGCCTATGAGTGCGGCTTTAAAGATTACTCCACTTTCCAGCGCGCCTATAAGGCCTTGTTCAAAGAATCCCCAAGAGATACGCTTCTAACCCTGCCATAGACTGATACCGGGACATATGCGCTCACAAAGATACCGTCTTCCCTGTATTCCTCTGCCATCAGCTCTCCGTACTTCCGTATGAGCTGGAGCTTAGCCGCTTCATTATAAGGGTATAGCTGTTCGATCAGCACCTTCTGGCCTCGAAGCACAGCTTCTATCATCTCTTTCAGCTCCGCCAGGCCTTCTTTCGTCCTGGCGGAAATCCGTACCGTATAATCAGCCTGGAAATCGCGCACCGTCTGCTGCGCTTCATCTTTGTCCTGCTTGTTGAATATGGTAATGACCGGCTTATCTTTGATGCCCAGGCTGCGCAGCGTCTCATAGACGATATGCATCTGTTCATCCATCTGAGGGTTGGCCGCGTCCACCACATGCAGTATCATATCCGCGTATTTTGCCTCCTCCAGTGTGCTGCGGAAAGCTTCTATGAGATGGTGGGGAAGCTTCCTGATGAATCCTACCGTATCTGTAAGAAGGATAGACTGCTTGCTCGGGAGCTTCAGTTCACGGGTCGTCGGATCCAGTGTGGCAAACAGCTTGTCTTCCTCCAGTATATCTGCACCTGTAAGTGCATTCAACAGAGACGATTTGCCCGCATTCGTATACCCGACGATAGCGGCCACCGGCACCTGGTTTCTGCTGCGCTGCTCTCTCGTAACTTCACGATGGCGCTTGACATCTTTTAGTTCCCTCTTCAGCTGGGCTATCCTTCCCTTGATAAGGCGTCGGTCCATCTCCAGCTTCTTTTCTCCCGGCCCTCTCGTTCCGATTCCGCCTCCGAGCCTTGACAGAGACTTCCCGAACCCCGTCAGCCTGGACTGGCGGTACCCAAGCTGTGCAAGCTCAACCTGTATCTTACCCTCGCTGGTAGATGCCCTGGACGCAAAAATGTCCAGAATCACCAATGTCCGGTCCATGACCTTAACATCCAGTTCATCCTGGAGATTTCCCAACTGAGCCGGTGACAGTTCGTCATCGCAGATGATACCTGTCGCCTCTGTCTCCCATATCAGATCCTTCAGTTCGGTAAGCTTCCCTTTTCCAATATAAGTGGCAGGGTGCATCTGCTCCCTGCTCTGGATGACACGCCCGGCCGTCTCCGCCCCTGCCGTGGCTGCCAGTTCTGCCAGCTCATCCAGTGATTTTCTTGTATCGTCCTGGTCCGACGTGCTGACACCGACCAGGATCACTCGTTCTTTTTCTTCTTTTAAATCTATCATATGCCTCACTGTCTCGTCTCTAAAAACTCGGCCTCTTTCTGTGCCTTCTCATCGTCAGGATACTCTGCAATATACTCTTTCAGCTTCGCCCTTGCGCTTTCCCAATCCCCGGACTGCTCAAAAGCGGCAATCATGTTGAACTTGACTTCTCTTATGAGCCCCTTGTCTGCATCTTCAGCCGAGAGCGCCAGCCTGTAATAGCTGAGAGCTCCCTGCGGATTATCAAGCTCCATCTCGCAGCTGCCGAGCAGGTTGTATATGGCTGCCGTCTTTTCTGCTTTGCTTTCGATAGCATGTTTGAATGCATCGCGGGCGCCTTCATAGTCCTTCTGCTCCCACTTGGCCATGCCGATGCCCCTGTAGGCTTCTCCCACGTTCTGACCGGCCTCTACCGCCTGTTCAAACTGTTCCACCGCCTCTTTATATTTTCCCTTTTCGAGGTATTCTACTCCTTCTTTTGTATCGTTATTCACGCACCCTGTCAGTGCGGCGCTCAATGCCACCACAGACAGGAGGGCCGCATATCTCTTCATATTTCCTCCTATACCGTGTATCTGACTACCCATACCGCATTCAGGATAGCCGCGAACATCACTCCGAGTTCTGCAAGAATCGCTTCCCACATCCCGAAATAGCCCACAGCCGCCAGCAGAAGAATCACTATCTTCACGCCTACTGAAAATGCTATATTCTGGCTTACTACCCTGAGCGTCTCCTTGGAGATACGGATAGCATCCTTTATTCTTATAAGTTCGTCTTCCATGAGAACAACATCCGCCGCCTCAATAGCTGCTGCCGAGCCCAGGGCGCCCATGGCAATCCCCACGTCCGCACGGGCCAGAATCGGAGCATCATTGATGCCGTCCCCGACGCATACGAGCTTTTCCATCTTATCCTGCAGACCGAGGAAGTCCTCTATCTGTTCCAGCTTCTCTTCCGGCATCAGATCCGTATAAGCATAATCCATATCCAGCGCTTCGGCAACTTCCATTCCTGAAGCTTCATTGTCCCCTGTCAGCATCACAAGTACCGCCCGGCACTTTTCCTTCAGGTACTGCATGAGCGGGCCCGCGTCTTCCTTCACTGAATCTGCGATGACTATGTAACCCGCATATTTCTTATCCGCCACGAGATAGATTACGGTTCCCGGACGTCTTATCCTGCTGCGTTCTATATTCTGCTTCTCCAGCATCCGGTAATTGCCGATGTGCACACGCTTCCCGTCATACGTGGCACTGATACCGAAGCCGGGGGCTTCTTTGACTCTCCGCACCCGTGATTTGTCCAGCCTGCCGTCATATGCAGCGAGCAGGGACTGTGCAATCGGATGGTTGGAATAGCTCTCTACATGGGCCGCCATCTCCAGAAGCTCCTCTTCTGTCATGCCCTCTGCTTTTATCTCTTTGACGTTAAAGACGCCTTCTGTCAGTGTCCCCGTCTTATCAAATATAAATGTATCCGCCTTCGCCAGAAACTCCAGGTAATTTCCTCCTTTTACGACGATACCCTGACGGGCCGCAGATGCGATACCGGCAAGAAAAGCGAGCGGTATGGACAGGACCAGTCCGCATGGGCACGCCACGACAAGGAAGATCAGGCCTCTGTATATCCACGTGTCCCAGTTGCCGTAAGAGAATGTCAGTGATGGATATATCATGATGAAAAGGGCACATACGATCATCACCGGCGTGTACACCCTTGAAAACTTCGTGACGAACGTCTCGCTCTCGGCCTTGTTATTCTGCGCCTCTTCCACCATCTCCATCACTTTGGACACCGTAGAGTTCTGGTAGATGCGGCTCACTCTTGCTTCGATGACGCCACTCAGGTTGATGCAGCCTCCGTATATCTCATCCCCTGGCTCTACCGTCTGAGGCATGTACTCTCCTGTCAGCGCCTTCGTATCCACCGTAGATGTCCCTGCGGTGACGACAGCATCGACCGGGATCCTCTCCCCCGGCTTGACGATGATGATATGTCTCAGCTTGAGTTCCGACGGATCCACCCTCGTCTCTTTGCCGCGCACTTTCCTCGTCGCATACCCGGGCCGTATGTCGATCATCTGCTCGATGGATCGCTTGGCACTGTCCGTCGACACTGCCTCGAACATCATCCCGAGCTCGAACAATAGCATGACAAGCACACCCTCCGTATATCTCTGTACCCCGAACGCCCCTACCGTCGCCAGGATAATCAGCAGATACTCGGAGAATATCTCTCTTTTCATCAGATTGTCAGCAAGCTGGCGGAAAGCATCAAAGCCTATCACAAGATATGCCGTCAAAAACAATATGAACTTCACCCAGTCAGACAATGTATACTGTATCGTCGCCGCAACAGCGCAAATGTATATAAACACGCCTGAACCATATATTAAAAGTCTCTGTTTCAATTGCCTGGTCATTCCACTTTCCTTTTTTGTATATATATGTTGTCTACTCCGTAATATGCTCCATTCCCTGACTAATAATTGTCTGTATATGCCCATCCGCCAGCGAGTAATACACCGTCTTGCCGTCCCTGCGGTTCTTCACAAGCTTCGCCTGCTTCAGTACACGAAGCTGATGCGAGATGGCAGACTGCGTCATCTCCAGCACCTCTGCCAGATCGCAGACACACATCTCCGATTCCAGAAGCACGCATAAGATGCGGATCCTCGTGGCATCTGCAAACACTTTATAGAAATCAGCCAGTTCTTTCATTCTCTCCTGCGGAGGCATCTGCCTGCTTACTCTGTCAATCACATCATCGTGGATGCAGACTGCCTCGCAGCATTCAGCTTCTGGTTTCCTCATTTATTCCGTCCTTTCATATCATATGAATATCCGTTCACTTGTTAATTATGCAACATGGGACATCCCTTTTCAACCATTTTACTAAAATGACACCAAAATTAACATTTTTGTAATCTCGGTGTCATCTTTCTCTATTAATATCCTTCACTTATCGAACTGCTGTTATTCCATCATCACACCCGTTTATACAAGATACGGATAGAATTCAGTACGCAGAGCATGGCTACCCCCGTATCTGCGAATACCGCCATCCACATATTCGCCATACCGGCAAACCCGAGTACCATGATCAGCAGTTTCAGCGCCAAGGCAAACGTAACATTTTGCATCGCGATTCTTCCTGTCGCGTTGGCTATGCCGATGGATTCTGGTATCGCCGTCACGGAGGATGTCATAAACACGACATCGGCCGCCTCTATCGCCGCGTCCGCACCGCTTCCCATCGCGGCGCCTACATCGGCGCCGGCCAGTACCGGAGCATCATTGATGCCGTCTCCGACAAACATGACAGGCCCATGTTCTTGGCGTATCCTCTTTAGTTCGTGAAGCTTATCCTCCGGCAGAAGCTGTGCATGCACCTCGTCGATTCCAGTCATATCAGCCACGGCCGCCGCACTGTCTCTGGCATCTCCGGTAAGCATAGCTGTCACCAGATTCCTGCCTTTGAGCATGCCGATAGCTTCTCTGGCCTCCTCCTTGACTACGTCTGCAATGACGAGCCATCCTGCCAGCTCCCCGCTTACGGCTACGAGGACTTCCGTCCCGTACCCCTTCTTCCTGTACGCCACAGTATCTACTCCATGCATCTCCATCAGCGCCTTATTTCCACAGAGCACTTCACCGTCACGGAATACGGCACGCACACCTTTACCGGATATTTCTTCTGACTTCTCCGGTCTTATGAGCTCCAGCTTCATCTCCCGCGCCGCTTTCACGATGCTGCTTCCAATCGGATGGGAGGAGTCGAGTTCGCAGTCAGCCGCCATCGTAAGCACCTGCTTCTCGGTAAACCGGCCTACAGCAGTCGCCTGCTGTACTTCAAAACTGCCTTTGGTAATCGTACCTGTCTTATCCATGACGATAGCTTTCACGCTTTTCAGCGCCTCGATTGCCACTCCGCCCTTGAACAGTATCCCGCGCCGGGAGCCAGCTCCAATGCCCGAGAAGAATGCAAGTGGAACGCTGAGTACGAGTGCACACGGACAGCTGATTACAAGGAAGGTGATGGCCGTATATACCCAGTGGTTCCAGTCTCCGGTTATAAGCGACGGTATGATAGCCGTCGCCACAGCTGCTGCCACTACTATCGGAGTATACACTCTCGCAAATTTGGTGATGAATTTATCAATCTTCGGCTTGCTGGCCGCCGCGTTCTCAACGGAATCCAGAATTCTTGACACCATAGATTCACTCAATGGCTTTTCGACCCTTACCTTTAGTACGCCCTGCTCATTGACACATCCCGATATAACTTCCATCCCCGGCTTTACGCTTACCGGTACAGGTTCTCCAGTTACCGGAGATGTATCGATGCGGCTCTCTCCTTCCTCCACGCGCCCGTCCAGCGGTATACGGTCACCCGGCCGTACAAGAATCAAGTCACCGGCTTCTGCTTCCCCGGCCGGTATCACGTCAACCGCTTCACCATGTACCAGATTGACGACCTCAGGCCTTAAGTCCACCGCATCCATAATCTGGGAGCGGCTTCGCTCTACCGCAATATGCTCGAACAATTCACCGACCCGGTAGAACAGCATGACTCCGACCGCTTCTGCGAAATCCCCGATGGCAAATGCGGCCAGGGTAGCCACGCTCATAAGAAAGTTCTCATCAAACACATGCCCTTTAGAAAGGTTCTTCACCGCTGTAAATACAATCCCACATCCGAGCAGTATATAAGCGATGATAAATGCCGCCGAGGCAATCATCGGATTGGAGGCGGTCCGTTCCAGCATCTCTCCTGCGACGAACAGGATGGCTCCCCCTGCGATAGCAAGGACGTCCGCCCTGTTATCCACGAAAAATCCGGCATGTTCCTGTCGCGGCTGTCTCTGCACCTCGTCTCTCGGGGTGACGGTCACTTCACTTTCTATAGAACGGCATATTTCCCGGAATCTCGGAAGCAGCTTCTCCTGTTCTCTGGCTGCCACCTTCAGCTGCTTTGTCGCATAAGTGATGGTCGCCATCTCTACTTCCGGCATCTTTCGTATCTCTTGTTCCATCTTGGCCGCACAGTTTGCACAGCTCAGGTTCTTCAGTATATATACTTTCTGTGGCACATCTTGGCCCACATGGGCGAATTCACGGCCTGTATGCACCACTTCCTCGTGATGATGGCCATGGCACTCATCATGGCCGCTGCACGCATGGTCGTGGATGTAGGGTTCTTCGTCTATATGTTCGTGATGGTCATTATATGCATGCGTATGTTCTTGGCTGTGGTCATGACGGTGTCCATCATGGCATTCCTGCCCGTCATCGCCGTGATGAGCATGGCCGCATCCACATCCGCAAACATCCAATGCTTTTCTCTCAACTGCTGACATAACTAATCCTCCTGAACATTTTAAAATGGCATTAATTGTTTTTATGAACATATGAACAATCATTCATATGTTATGCTTTAATATAACCACACATCTGTATGAATGTCAATAGATTTTTAAAACTTTCCTAGTCGTACATGCATTTCTGATATTCCCCGTATTCTGCTTGAACAGAGTAGCAAGCTATGTTAATATACGTGTACAACTCAAACATTCTGATTTATCTAATTCATCTACGGCAGATCGCCGTACCTATCCGATGTTTGTAGCAATTTTTTCATGTGAAGGAGGGATGCCTATGTGGCTGTTCTTTTGTTTTCCGTCTGTTTACCGTGGATAAAGTATGATAAAATGAAGGAGAACCATATGAACAAAAGACAAAAGCTGATACCATTAAACAAACTGAACCTTACGGACCGTGTGCGAGGAAGAGCCGGGATGCGTCCTCGAAGACGGAGCGCCCCGGATCTTCCTGAACACCCGTGGAACGAATGATGATGAGGTCTCACAGGAGCTGGCGGAATTCCTGCACTATGTGGAGCATACGACGGACGAGGCGGCGGAACATGCCGGGAGCGAACGCATCCGCCGCATCCACGGCCGGGTCCGGAAGGTACGCAATAGTGAAGAAGTCGGGGTGAAGTATATGCAGGCATGGGAAGAGAAATACTATGAGAAAGAAGAGGCAAGGAAAAAGGGGCTGCAGGAAGGTTTACAAGAAGGTTTACAGAATGGTGCCCGGAATAAATTAAAAGACCTGGTCAGAAAGAAGCTTGAAAGAGGGAAGACTGTCGAAGAAATCGCCGATGCTCTGGAAGAGACTGAAGAGGTGATCCAGGAGCTCATTCAGGAACTTAAATGAAGTGGCTGCGGGGTGAGAGCCGCTATCGGCGAACACTCCACAGGCTTAGGAATCTGTGTGATAGTAGCAGTTCCCGGACGCATCGCAGCATCTGTCCCATACCTCTCCATCGGCGTCTACATTACTTAAATTCAGAGGACACCGAGATATTTTCCAACCATCTCGAACTCATCTGCATAGATACAGTTCTTAAGCGTACCATCAGCAATCCTTTTCATGCATTCTTCGTAGTCTATCCATATTACCTCCTCAACCTCGGATTCCTGCAGCTGCAGTTTATCGGCCTGTACCGGCCTGCTGTACACATAGACGGCGCTCAGCTCATCATCCTTGAACGGCTTGCCGTAGAACACATCTTCAAAGCCTCCGTGGTGGATGCCGACGTATTGAAGCTCCTCTTCCTCTGCTATGATTCCAAGCTCTTCTGCAAGCTCCCGGACCGCAGAGGGGAGGTAATCGTCCCCCGCTGGAAGATGGCCGGCGGCAGAGATATCATAATAGCCGGGATTTGAGTCTTTGCATGCGCTTCTCTTCTGAAGCAGCACATCATATCCGCTTTTGTCATTCTCCCGTACGACCCATATGTGGGCTGTTGCGTGAAGGCTTCCCTCCCGATGGACGATGCCCCGCTCTCTTACGATTCCGGACGGACTTCCGTCCGGGTTACGGACGTCGAACAGTTCCATCGGCCTGCCGTCAAGAGAAGCCGATACGAGCTTGTCATGTCCGTCGTACACGAGCTTTAGCGAAAAGAACTGTTCCCGTTCATCCATGAGCCGGAAAAAAATCTTATCGCCTTCCCATATGTTCAGGCTCCATACGTCATCAATATCAACCCATGCAAGCTCGCCTTCATCACAAGGTACCGGCTCGCCTTCAAAACCGTCTGCGGTAAACAGGGACATGTACTCTGTCACACCGTTTCCTGACACGAAAGTGACGATACCACGGAATCTGTAAGATGTCAGCGTATAGCCCGTCTCCTCCCGCACTTCCCTGAGCAGGCATTCCTCAGGGCTTTCATCTGTCTCGAAATGCCCGCCAACGCCAATCCACTTGTCTTTGTTGACATCATTTTTCTTCACCGTCCTGTGAAGCATCAGATATTTGCCATCACGTTCCATGTAGCAAAGCGTACTCAGACTTGTCATCTCTGTTCCCTTTCTGTCTCCTGCCTGATTTTGAAGCGTTTGTAGATAATCAGCCCTAACGATACGACAGCGATTATCCCTGCCAGCACCTGGGACACCGGCCGTCCCACGCCCGGAAGCAGCAGCTGGTCGGTGCGCAGACCCTCGATCCAGGCCCGTCCGACACCATATCCGAGCAGGTAGATGAGGAACACTTCACCGTCGAACTTTTTATACTTGCGGTATATGAGCATGATGACAAGCACCATCAGGCACCAGAGCGACTCATATAAAAAAGTAGGATGTACCTGTATATATGAGACGCCGTCAACCTGTTCCATATGCTTGCGCATAAGTTCCGTAATATCCGAGCCCCGCACAGCATCAACCGGCAGCTTCATGGCTAACAGGTTGTTCGTATATTCCCCGAATGCCTCCCTGTTGAAAAAGTTGCCCCATCGGCCAATCATCTGCCCTGCCACAAGGCCAAGCCCCGCGGTATCAAATATAAGAGGAGCCGACATCTTTTTAATACGGGCGTATATGATTACCGTGATGACGGCTGCAATCACGCCTCCGTATATGGCAAGCCCGCCTTGCCTCGTGTTGAAGATGCTGAGCAGGTCGTCCTTATACATATCCCATGAAAATATGACATAATAGATCCTGGCCCCGATAATGGAAAATATGACGGCATAGATGGCCAGATCGAAATAGTCTTCCGAATTCTGCCCGCTCCGCTTCGCTTCGGCGGCAGCAATAAATATGCCTGCCAGTATCCCCAGACCGATAAGCATACCGTAATAAGTTATATCAAATCCAAATACCGTTATGTGGTCTCCGACAGACTTCAGATGAATTCCAATATTAGGAAAGTCAATCGTCCTGTGCATTTATAATCCCCTCTTCCTTTTATACATTAAACCGGAACAACATGATATCTCCGTCCTTGACAACGTAATCTTTTCCTTCCAGCCTGACCAGCCCTTTTTCTTTGGCTGCCGCATGGCTCTTGCATGCCATCAGGTCATCGTAGGAGACTACCTCGGCGCGGATGAACCCTCGTTCAAAATCCGTGTGGATCTTGCCTGCCGCCTGAGGCGCTTTTGTCCCTTCCGTTATCGTCCAGGCCCGCACTTCCGGCTCTCCTGCCGTCAGATAGCTGATCAGGCCAAGGAGCCTGTAGCTTGCTTTTATCAATTTTTCGAGGCCGGATTCTTCCAGTCCAAGCTCCTCGAGAAACATCTTCTTTTCCTCGTCATCCAGCTCTGCTATCTCCTGCTCTATCTGGGCACAGACGACGAATACCTCGCTCTCTTCTTTTGAGGCGTACTCGCGGACCGCCTGGACTCCCGCATTGGCGGCCCCGTCGTCCGCAAGGTCGTCTTCTGCCACATTCCCAGCATATATGACAGGCTTGTAAGTGAGCAGATTATAGCTCTTCAGCCACTCCTCCTCTTCGTCATCCTCTGCGCCGTCAAATGTCTTAGCCAGCCTGTTATCTTCCAGATGCGCCTTTATCTTCTCCAGAAGCACAAGCTCTTTTGCTGCCGATTTGTCATTTCTGGCGACCTTCGCCGTCTTGGATATCCTTCTCTCCAGAATCTCCAGGTCAGAAAAGATAAGCTCCAGATTGATCGTCTCAATATCCCGCAGAGGATCTATATTTCCGTCAACATGTACGATATTGCCGTCCTCAAAGCAGCGGACAACGTGCACGATAGCATCCACTTCGCGTATATTCGCGAGGAACTGGTTGCCAAGCCCCTCTCCTTTGGAAGCTCCTTTGACAAGTCCTGCGATGTCTACAAACTCTATGGCAGCCGGAATGATCTTCTTCGTGTGGTACATCTCCCCAAGCACGCTCAGCCTCTCGTCCGGCACTGTCACGACCCCTACATTCGGGTCGATCGTGCAGAATGGGTAGTTGGCCGATTCTGCTCCTGCCTTTGTCAATGAATTAAATAATGTACTCTTTCCGACATTAGGTAATCCTACAATTCCTAACTTCATCTGTCATGTCCTCTCTTTGCATATATTTTTAAGAGGGGCCTGACCCCTCCTTTAAAGGGTCAGGCCCCTTTGCTGTCTCTTGTCTCCATAAGTATGACCGTGCCGCCGCCAAACTCGATTACCACTTCCTCCGCGTCTATCTGATTGCTGACGCAAAGGCTGTCATACGGAGTCAGCGTATGGTCCTTCAACGGATATTTTGCTCCGGTAATGTTAAAACCATACACGGTTTCGCCAAGCGGAAACACGGAAAAGTAAGGCCCGTACGCCTCTTCCTTTTTCAGATGCGTCTCACCGCCGATAAGGCTGATCCGGTTCTGCGTATCAATAATATATGCTTTGACGCCGGCTTTGAAAGGTACGGCAAGCGTCTGCACATTAGCCCACAGATGGTCGATCCGTCCGCCGGTAGCCCCAAGGATAATCAGCTCTTTCCCTCCGAGCGTCATGGCAAGCCTCACGGCAATCTCTGTATCAGACGCATCCTTCACCGGGTTGAATTCTCTTACCGGCACATTCGTCTGCGTGCGGTAATACTCTGCTATCCCAGGGTTTACACTGTCGAAGTCCCCAACGATATAATCCGGCGCGATCTGGTGGCTATACAGGAATTCCATCCCCTTATCCACACCTATCACATAGCTGCCGCTCTCTTCGTCCAGATAGGATAATGCCAGCTGTTCATTAAGTTCACCGCCGCTCACAATCACAATCTTCTTACTCATAGCTTTTTAATATCTCCATAAATTCCCTTGTATTCTTTTCCGGGTCTCCTTTGAATATGGCGGAACCGGCAACGATTATGTTCGCGCCGGCATCCAGCACTTCACGCACATTGCTCAGATAGATGCCGCCGTCCACCTGGATGTCCAGCTCCCTGCCCTGTGCCACTGCCATGTTCCGGATGTCTCTGATCTTAGTGAGAGACTCGGGAATAAACTTCTGTCCTCCGAATCCAGGATGCACGCTCATCACGAGCAGCATGTCGATGTCCGGGATATACTCTTCGACCGCACAGACCCCGGTCTCCGGGCAGATGGACAGACCTGCCTTCATCCCGCACTCTTTGATCTTCTTAAGTGTCGCACCTACGTCTTCACATGCCTCCAGATGGACCGTCACGATATCAGCTCCCGCATCCCTGAAATCCTCGACATACCTCACGGGCTCCTGTACCATAAGATGCGCGTCCATCACCTGCTCTGTCACCTCATGGATAGACTTAAGGACCGGCATGCCAAATGAGATGCTCGGCACAAACATTCCGTCCATCACATCAAAGTGCAGATATCTTGCCCCATTGTCCGCCGTTCGCCTCATCTCTTCGCCCAGCACGGCAAAGTCGGCCGCCAGAATTGACGGCGCCAGAATATAATCCATAAATCAGTACCTCCTCTTATTCTTCAGTTCCTCATACATTTCCATATAACTTTTATAGCGGACCTTGTGGATAAGCCCCCTTTCCAGAGCCTCCTTTACACCACAGCCCGGCTCATGGATATGGTCGCATCCGTGAAACCGGCATGTCCCTTCAAAAGGAGCAAACTCTGGAAAATACTGTTTCAGCTTCTCTTTATCAAAATCATTCACATACAGGGAACTAAAGCCAGGGGTGTCCATGATATAAGCATCATCCCCCACCGGAAACAGCTCTGTATGCCTGGTCGTATGTTTCCCCCTTTCTATCTTGCTGCTGATTGCCCCGGTCTCCATATTCGCCTCCGGCTGCAGTATATTGATAATAGAGGACTTTCCTACTCCTGACGGTCCTGCAATCGCCGTCGTCCTGCCCTTCAGCACTTCCCGCAGCTGGTCCAGGTTCTGCCCGGACCGTGCGCTTGTGAACAGAAGCGGGCAGCCGCACCTTGCATATATCTCTTTCAGCTCTTTGACCTGAGGATCCGTCGCGATATCTTCCTTGTTGAAGCAGAGGATGACCGGTATGTCCTTGCTCTGCATCATCACCAGGAACCTGTCCAGCAGGTTAAAATGCGGACTCGGCCGGGTAATGGCGAAGACGACCAGCGCCTGATCGATATTGGCCACGGCCGGCCTTACCAGTTCATTGCATCGGGGATATACCGTCTCAATGTTACCCGTCTTTTCCTGCCCGTTCAGGATTTCTATCTCTACGTCATCTCCTACAAGAGGCTTAATCTTCTCTTTCCGGAAGATGCCTTTCGCCTTACACTCATAAACACCGGATTCTACTACGTGAACGTAGTAGAATCCGGCAATTCCTTTTAATATCTTTCCTCTCATGCTCTTCCTTGTCTGGCTTCACATTTCACTGTTACTCCATATATTCACCGTCAGGATTTTCCGCCGGAGGCTGCTGCTGAGGTCCCGTACTGATGACGAGGTTAATCTTCGTCCCTTTGGAGACGCTGCTGCCGACACCTGGATCACAGCTCACGACAAGCCCCGCGCCCACATTGTTATTTGCCTGGTACGTGACCGTGCCCACAGACAGTCCCGCATTGCTTATGAGCTGTCTGGCATCGCTCTCGGATACACCGGTGACAGGCGGGACACTTATCTTCTCTTCCGGCTTCTTGCCGCTGCTGACCGCAAAGTCTACCGTCGTGCCTTTGGATACCTTCTTGCCGCCGTTCAGGCTCTGTGATACGACATTTCCTTTTTCCACGCTGTCATTATAATCGTATGTCACGGTGCCGGCCGACAGGCCTGCATTCGCAAGGGCATCTCTGGCCGCGCTTTCGCTCATGCCGCGGATATCAGGCACAGTCTTCTTCTCGGCTCCTTTGCTTACCTTCATGATTATCTCGGTATCTTTTGTCACCTTAGCATAGGCGGAAGGAGTCGTTCCGATGACATCGCCTTCCGCCACGTTGTCATCATAGACGAATTCTGAACTGCCGACCTTCAGCCCTTCATCCTCGAGCGCCCTCTGGGCATCAGCTTCACTCATGCCGCTGACGTCAGGCACGGTAATCTCGTCCCCCACAAGGTCAGAGCTTACCACTACTTCTACGGTTGAATTCTTCTTGACTTTCTTGCCGGCCTCCGTCTTCTGTTCGCTGACCGTACCCTTTTCATACTTCTTCGACTCTTTGCGGGCCACGACTTTCATGCCAAGGCCTTTTTTCTTAAGCGCCGCCTTCGCGTCATCCTCCGTCATGCCGACGATATCAGGAACTTTGACTTTGCCGGTATCCGTCTCTTCGGTATTGATCTTCGGCCCGAACTTGAAGATGCCCGCGGCCTTTCCAATCGTGAAAATCAGGATGAATACTATGATTACCACGACCACGATCGTCAGGATCTTCATAATCTTGTTCATCCTCGGATTTACTTCATCGGAATTCTTCCCTTTTCTTCCCCGCTTCGCGCCGGCCCCGTCCTCATCGTATTCATCGTCGTACTCGTCCTCATCATACTCGCCGTCGCCATATTCATCGTCGTCGTATTCGTCATCTTCGTATTCGTCGTCATCATAGTCATAGTCATCTTCGTCATACTCATCTTCATCGTCGTAAGAACTGCGTATGTCATCCAGCTCTTCATCAGTGATTATGACCGTGTCCGCATTGCGGAGCGGCGGAATAACGACAAAATCCCCATCCGGATCTACCAGCGAGCGCTTCAGGTCCTGGATGAGCTCAGTCGTACTGCCGTATCTTCTTTCCGCGTTTTTCTGCGTACACTTCAGGATGATCTGTTCCAGGCTGTACGGAATGTCCGGAACAATCTCGGATGGCGGCGTAATCTCTTCCTGCAGATGCTTGATGGCGACAGCTACTGTGGATTCACCGTCAAAAGGCACTTCTCCCGTAGCCATCTCAAATAACGTGATACCTATCGAATAGACATCGCTCTTGGCATCGCTGAAACCGCCCCTGGCCTGCTCGGGAGATGTATAATGCACAGAACCCATAGCATTGGAGCTGATCGTATTGGATGTGGTCGCCTTGGCGATGCCGAAGTCGGTTACCTTGACCTTGCCATCCCTGGATATGATAATATTCTGGGGCTTTATGTCCCTGTGTATAATGTGGGCATTATGGGCCGCCCCGATTCCGGTACACATCTGTATCGCAATGCTTATCACTTCCTTGTGGGACAGTCTCCCCTTCTTCTCTATATAATCTTTTAACGTAATCCCTTCTACCAGTTCCATGACCATATAGTACAGGCCCCGGTCCTCGCCCACATCGTATACGTTGACGATATTAGGATTCATAAGTCCGGCTGCCGCCTGGGCTTCCGAGCGGAACTTGCGGACAAAGTTGTCGTCTTCTTTATATTCTTTCTTTAATACCTTGATTGCCACGTAGCGATTGAGCATATGGTCCTTGCCTTTATAGACATCGGCCATCCCCCCGGCACCAATCTTGCTAAGCACCTCATATCGTTTCCCTAAATAAATTCCATCCTTTACCATGTACTCACCTCATCTGAAAGTGGCTCCGCCATAACAACCCCTATGTTATCTCTCCCGCCATTACTGTTTGCCTTTTCAATCAACATCTGCACCGCTTCCACAATATCTCTTGAACCTTTCACGATGTCAAACATATCTTCGTCTTCCACCATATTGCTAAGCCCGTCTGTACACATCAGTATTGTGTCCCCCTTTTTCAGACGGTACTCATATACATCTGCTTCTACATCCGGCTTCACGCCTATGGCCCTTGTAATTATGTTCTTGTCCGGATGATTCTTGGCCTCTTCTTCCTTTATCCCGCCAAGCCTTACCATCTCCTCCACGAGAGAATGGTCCTTGGACAGCTGCCGTATTTTCTCATTGATCAGATACAGGCGGCTGTCCCCTACATTGGCAAAATATAATGTATTGCCTACCACAGTGGCCGTCACCAGCGTCGTACCCATCCCTTCCAGCTTTACATCGGTGGCAGCGGCTTCTATCAGCTTGTTGTTCGCTGTCGCCACTATCCCCCGCAGTATCTCCTCGGGACGGTCGATAGACGTCTGCTCCAGCTCCTTCCTCAGCACCGTGACCGTATATTTGGACGCAAAGTCGCCGGCTTTGTGCCCGCCCATTCCATCGGCCACCGCCAGCAGATTCGGAAACGGCCCAATGGGCTTATCCGTCACATATACATAGTCCTGATTGACTTCGCGTTTTCTTCCCACATCAGTCATCGCATATATCTTCATCTGATTCTCCCTTATCGCCCGCAGCATGACGTCTGCGAAGCTGTCCGCAGGCCCCGTCTATATCCGAGCCTCTTTCCCTTCTTATAGTAACATTAATTCCGTTTTTTTCAAGTTTATTTTTAAATTCAAGGGCATTTTTACTGTCCGGGCGTACAAAATCACGCTCCTTTATCGGGTTCACGGGAATCAGGTTCAGATGGCAGTTCCGGTGCTTCAATATCCCCGTCAGTTCTCTTATATCCTCAGGTCCGTCGTTTACCCCATGTACGAGGCTGTATTCAAACGTAATTCTGCGGCCTGTCTTTTCAAAATAGTAGTCACATGCATTAAGCACTTCCGTAAGGCTGTACTTATTCGCCACAGGCATGAGGGCCTTCCGCTTCTCCTGGGTGGATCCATGCAGCGACAGCGCCAGCGTAATCTGGAGATTTTCGTCTGCCAGCCTCCTCATGTTCGGCACGATGCCGCATGTGGAAGCGGTGATATTTCTCTGGCTGATATGAAGGCCATGTTCATCGCTGGCCATGCGTATGAACCGGAGAAAATTCTCATAATTGTCCAGGGGCTCACCTGTCCCCATCACGACCACGTTGGAAATGCGCCCCCCAATCCTCTTCTGAATCTGATATATCTGCCGGAGCATCTCGGATGGAGTCAGGTTCCTCATGAGGCCGTCAAGCGTGGACGCGCAGAAACGGCAGCCCATACGGCAGCCTGCCTGCGATGAGATGCAGACGGAATTCCCGTAATTATAACGCATAAGAACGCTCTCCACCATATTGCCGTCCTGAAGTTCAAACAGGAACTTCTCCGTCGGATCCACTCTGGAGACCTGATGTTCCACCGGCACTACTTTCCGTATCTCATACTTCTCATCCAGCTGTTCCCTCAGCTTTTTTGATAGATTGGTCATCTCTTCAAAGCTGTCCGCCAGCCTGACGTGGAGCCATTCATATATCTGCCTGCTCCGAAAGCTCTTTTCTCCTATCGCCTCTATCTCTTTCTTCAATTGTACGTAATCATACGAACAGATATCCTTTTTATCCATGGTTCTCCTTCTGGAAAAGCGCTATGTAAAATCCGTCCCCTTCATCCAGACCGGGAATCATCTGTTTTTCCCGCACAAGGCTGAACGCAGGGTACGCTTCTTTAAACCACCTTGCATTCCCCTCATTCTCTGTCCAGCTGACCGTGCATGTGCTGTACACGAGCTTTCCGCCCGGTTTTACATAATTCTGTACAACCGACAGCATCTTCCTCTGAAGCTCTGCCAGCTCCATCTGCATCTCCTCTGTCATCTTATACTTAAGGTCAGGCTTCTTTCCAATCACGCCGAGCCCCGAGCAAGGCAGATCCGCAATCACGATATCGGCGGAACCCACCGCAGATCTGTCAAGAACCGCGGCGTCCCATTTCACCGCCTCGATATTCTTAAGACCGCTGCGCTCTATATTGTCTTCCAGGAGGCTGACCTTATAGCCGGTCAGATCTCTGGCCTCCACATGGCCGGTTCCGTGCAGCCTCTCTGCCATATGCAGGGCTTTGCCGCCCGGTGCGGCGCACACGTCAATCACCGTATCGCCCTTTTGGGGAGCCGCCCAATGCACCGTACGCATAGAATTGATATCCTGTACATGGTAATAACCCTTGCGGAAGCTCTCAAGCCCTCCGAGATAGTTATATCCGTATAGGTGAAGCGCCGCAGGAAACTCCGGTATCTCCTCCGTGCGGACCCCTTCTTCCCTCAGCATCTGTTCCAGCTCTTCCCTGCTGATACGGTCGGGGTTGAACCGGATCGTCACCGGCTTCTCTTTCAGGAAGTCTTCTGCCATGACGAGTACATTATCTTCCCCATACCGCTCAAGCCATTGTTCAAGGATCCACTTTGGCATGGAATACCTGACCGACATGTGTTCTATGTAATCTTTCGGATAGCCAATCTTATTGATATTGCGGCTGACATTGCGCAATACGCCGTTCACGAACGCCTTAAGGCTTGAAAACCCTCTCTTTTCTGCAAGCTTCACCGCTTCATTGCACACCGCGCTGTCCGGTACGCTGTCCATATATTTCAGCTGATAGACGCCACTTCTTATGATTGCGCATATGGCCGGCTTCATCTTGTTCACTTTTACTTTGGAAAACTGGTTGATCATATAGTCTATCTCTATGAGATGTTCCAGCGTGCCGTTTATCACCCTTGTGATAAACGCACGCTGCTTCTTATCCAGATACTGGTACTTCTCCAGTACATTGCGCAGTGCGATATGGCAGTATTCGCCTTCCCTCGTGATCTGCAGCAATGTGTCCAGTATCAGTTCTCTTTCATTTACCGATGATGCCATACTGTATTCCCCCTCATACGGATTAATCGCTTCTTCTTCCTCCTGTGAGAACGAGTATTCTCAACAGCTGCAATATTGCAGAGGCCGCTCCGGCTACATAGGTCAGGGCCGCGGCGGTCAGCACCTTCTTCGTATCGGCAACTTCACTCTCATACAGCAGGCCTGTACTTCCGAGCAGCCTGACTGCCCTTCTGGATGCGTTAAACTCTACCGGCAGCGTTATAAGCTGGAACAGTACCGCCAGAGAAAATGCGATAATGCCCAGGTTGAGCAGCAGCGCGGAAGAACTGCTGTTTATGAGCAGGCCGATCAATATAAGAGGCCAGGCGATGGCACTTCCGAAATTCGCCACGGGAACAAGAGCACCGCGCAGCGTAAGAGGCGCATAGCCTTCCGCATGCTGAATCGCATGGCCGCACTCGTGTGCCGCTACGCCGATGGCTGCGACAGAAGGTGAATTGTAAGTCGCGTCAGAAAGTCTTAATACTTTGCTTCTCGGGTCGTAGTGATCCGTCAGGTTGCCTGAGACATGCTCCACCTTCACATCATAGATTCCCGCTCCCCTGAGAACGTGTTCTGCCGCCTCCCTGCCAGTCATCCCTGTATGGCTGCGGACACGGGAATATTTATTAAATGTGGCGTTCATCTTTGCCGACGCTATCAGACAGATGATGACGCCGATGATGACTAAAAAGTACGTTGGATCGAAATACATCATTGGGTATATCATTTATTAGCCTCCTTTTACATGTATACTAGCTATTATATATGAAAAAGAGGAAAAATAGCGGTTCTTCATAAAATTTTAACACTTTTTAACCAAGTCCACAGCCTTCTTCAATCTTATAACCTCTTAAAAAGGCGTCTGCTTCCATCCGTTTCTTCCCTGGAATCTGAAGAGAACGCACTTTGAGAAGGCCGTCACCTGTCTGCACGCAGAAGCCGTCTTTCTCTACAGACACGACGGTTCCCGGAGCAGCCTTGCTGTTCTGCGGCACGACATCCGCCTCCCACAGCTTCATCACCTTGCCGTCCCACTTGGTATATGCACTGGGCCACGGGTTCAGGCCACGGATCAGCCGTTCGATCGTCTGCGCGTCGTTCTTCCAGTCGATGCTACCCATATCCTTATGAAGCATACGGGCGTATTCCGTCGTCGCCTCCCCCTGCTTTTCAAAGGCAGCGGTCCCCTCTTCGATGGCTCTCAGCGTCTCCACGCACAGGCTTGCACCTGCCTCCGACAGTTTGTCGAACAGGCTGCCGCCAGTCTCTTTTTCATCCAGCTCTACTTCGGCCTTCATAATCATATCACCGGTATCAAGCCCTTCATCCATCTGCATCGTCGTAACACCGGACACTCTTTCTCCGTTGATGACTGCCCACTGTATCGGCGCTGCTCCCCTGTACTTCGGGAGCAGTGACGCATGTACATTGACGCAGCCAAACCGGGTCATCTCCAGTATCTCTTTCGGCAGTATCTGCCCAAACGCGATGACTACCATGATGTCCGCCTCATATGCGCGAAGCTTGTCTATGCACTCTGCCTCCCTCACTTTCTTTGGCTGGAATACAGGTATCCCATATTCCAGCGCCTTCTCTTTAACAGGAGAATACTGCATCTTCCCTCCCCTGCCCTTCGGCTTGTCGGGCTGCGTAACCGCAAGTACGATATCATGTCCGGCAGCAATCAGCGCTTCGAACGTACCGACAGAAAAGTCCGGCGTTCCCATGAATATAATCCTCATCTTATTCTTCCTCCCCGGACCCCACGTCATGCAGCCCGTCTTTCGTGAGCCCTACATACATATTCCCATCCAGATGGTCTATCTCATGGCAGAATGCACGGGCCAGCAGCCCTGTCCCTTCCAGCTCGCGCTCCTGCATATCTTCATCCAGCGCCCTTACTTTGACGTAATCCGGCCTCGTGACGATACCGTATTTTCCAGGGACGCTTAAGCAGCCTTCCTCTCCGGTCTGTTCGCCGGATGTCTCGATGATCTCAGGGTTGATGAGCACGATCGGCCCTTCTCCCACATCTATCGTCACTATCCGCTTGAGCACCCCTACCTGGGGCGCTGCCAGCCCTACGCCGTACGCTTCGTACATCGTGTCAAACATGTCGTTGATAAGCACTTTCGTACGAAGCGTCAGCTTATCTACCGGTTTACATGTCTTCGTCAATACTTCTTCACCAAGTTCCCGAATCTTTCTTGTCGCCATATGTTTTCCTCTCCTTAAAATACATTCATGGGGTTGAAGTCAAACTGAATCCTCATCGTCTGAAATCCCCTGTTGATTTCTATATATTGTTCCAGCCTGTTCTTAGCTTCCGTGAGCAGGCGGTACTCTTCACTTTTGATGTACAGTACCCTGCGGTACACGTCATTGACCTTACCCACGTATGGGCTCGCCGGTCCGATTACCTGGAGCCTTCCGTTCCGGTCTATCCGCACGACATACTCTTTCAGATAGCCGGCCGCCTTCTCAAGCAGCTGTTCATCCTGTCCTGTCATGAGCACGGCAAGCAGCTGTTCCACCGGAGGATAGCCCATCAGTTCCCGGTAATCCATCTCAGCCTCATAGAACCCTTCATAGTTCTGTTCTGCCGCCATTCGGATACTGTAGTGGTCGGGGCTGTACGTCTGGATGACGACTTCTCCCCCTCCGCTTCCTCTCCCTGCCCGGCCTGCCGCCTGTGTCAGCAGCTGGAACGTCCGTTCGCCCGCCCGGTAATCATTGGAATATAATGACATATCCGCCGCGAGAATGCCGACAAGCGTAACGTTCGGGAAATCGTGCCCCTTGACTATCATCTGCGTGCCAATCAGTATATCTGCTTCCCCGTCTGCAAACGACTCGAGTATCTTCTCATGTCCGTCTTTCTCCCTCGTCGTATCCATGTCCATCCTGAGGACCCTCGCCTGGGGAAATGCTTTCTGAACGATATCTTCTATCTGCTGCGTCCCTGCCCGGAACCCGCCTATGAATGTGGATCCGCACGACGGGCATGCGCTGGCCGAAGGCTCCTCGTGGCCACAGTAGTGGCATACAAGCCTTCCGCCTCTGTGCGATGACAGCGACACGTCGCAATGAGGACATTTTACTACATATCCGCACGCTCTGCAAGAAATGAACCCCGCATATCCCCGGCGGTTAAGGAACAGCATCGTCTGTTCCCCCCGTCCAAGCCTTGCAGCTGTCATCTCTTTGAGCCGGTCGCTTAAGATGGAGCGGTTGCCGGCCTTAAGCTCCTCTCTCATATCTATCGTATACACCTCCGGCAGTTCAAGGCTTTTCGTCCTGTTCTTGAGCTCCAGCAATGTATATGCTTTGTTACGGCAGCGGTAGAAGGACTCAAGTGACGGAGTAGCTGAACCCAGCATGACGCTGGCCCCCTCCATCTCAGCCCGCTTTATGGCCGTTTCTCTCGCATGGTACCTGGGAACCTGCTCGCTCTTATATGTCGGCTCATGTTCCTCATCGATCACAATCAGGCCTAGATTGGCAAATGGTGTAAACAGCGCAGAGCGGGGACCGATCATCACATCTACCTCTCCGGCTTTGACCCGCTCCATCTGATCGTAACGTTCTCCCTGGGAGAGCCTGGAGTTCAAGATAGATACCCGGTCGCCGAACCTCCCGTAAAAACGCATCACAGTCTGATACGTGAGCGCGATCTCGGGAATCAGCACGATTGCCTGTCTCCCTTCCTGTAGGACCCTGTGTATCATCTCCATGTATACTTCAGTCTTGCCACTTCCAGTCACGCCATATAACAGATATGTCCGCCTTATTCCTGCTTTATAGTCTCCCCAGAAAGTCTCGATGACATTCCGCTGTTCCTCCGTATATTGTACTTCCTGCCTCTTCCCTGTCCTGCGCCGTACCGGATTGCGGAACTCCCGCTCAGACTCGAGGGCAAGTATCCCCTGTTCTTCCAGTGCCCGTATCACCGTCAGCGTGATGTTCAGCTTCTTAGTGACCAGATCGTACTCCTGCTCCGGCTGATGCAGAAGGGCTGCCAGCAGGCGTGCCCGTGCCTTCTGGTTCTTGTGTAGATACACGTCCAGCTGTCTCTTCCCTTCCTCCTCGCCAAGAAGGAGCCTTACACGTCTCTTTTCTCTCGGCTGCTCTTTTCTCTTGATCGGAAGCACGGTCTTGAGCGCCTGTATCATCGTACCGCCATAGTAGTCGTGCATCCATGCCGCCAGAGCGACAAGTCTGGATTCGATAGCTAAGCTCTCGTCTGCAATCCGGATAATATCCTTCACTCTGGACAGCTCGTAATCCGTCTTCTCGGACAGTCCGGTGACATATCCTCTCGTCTCCTTGTTGCCACGGCCGAAAGGAACGACCACTTCCGTCCCGACTTTCATCTGCCCTTCCAGCTGCTCCGGAATCCGGTAGCAGAATACTCTGTCCAGTTTTTCATGTGTAATGTCGACAATGATATCAGCGAACATGTGCGCCTTGCTCCTCCAGTATTTCTGCAATGAGCATCCGGTCGTCCATATCGTACTTCACGCCTTTTATCTCCTGATACGTCTCATGGCCTTTGCCCGCAAGTATGATGACGTCTCCCGCGCGCCCATGTTCTATGGCGTACCGGATGGCTTCTTTCCTGTCGCAGATGGCGATATACGCTCCATCGGTCTTTTCTATGCCGGTTATGATATCGTCGATGATGGCCTGCGGCTCCTCGAACCTCGGGTTATCGGACGTGATGACGGTAAAGTCCGCAAGCCTCCCTGATACTTCACCCATCTCGAAACGGCGCGTCCTGGAACGGTTGCCTCCGCAGCCGAACACTGTCACCAGACGTCCCGGCTCATAGTCCCTCAGCGTGTCAAGCAGGCTCTCAAGGCTCATGGCATTGTGTGCATAATCTATCATAAATGTAAAGTCATCAGACACCTTGACCATTTCAATCCGGCCTTTTACCTTCGCCACTTTCAGCGCCTTCCTGATCTCTTTTGCCGGAACATCAAAATGTCTGCATACCGCAATCGCCGTCAGTGAATTATAGACACTGAATTTGCCTGGTATATCTATCTCAACATCAAAATCCATCAGCCCGCCGACATGATATCTGACTCCCAGGTATCCGGGCCTTGAGATGTGTTCGACATTCGTGGCTCTTAGATCTGCTTTTTCAGAGAATCCAAATGTCTCTGTCCTGCACGTCGCATGTCGGAATACATCCTCGAACCATCGGTCATCCACATTGGCAATCCCGAGCCTGCACTGGGTAAACAGAATTCCTTTACAGCGCTTGTAGTCCTCAAAATCCTTGTGCTCGTTCGGTCCGATATGGTCCTCGCCCAGATTCGTGAAGATACCGATTTCAAACGGAATCCCCGCCGTCCTGTGCAGCATCAGCCCCTGGGAAGATACTTCCATGACGACGCTGTCACACCCGGCATCGACCATCTCTTTGAAATACTTGTGTATCGTGTACGATTCCGGAGTCGTATTGCTTGCAGGTATCGTCTTATCCCCGATAACCGCCTCAATCGTCCCGATAAGCCCGACCTTATGGCCCACGCCTTCCAGTATGGACTTCACCATATAGGTCGTCGTCGTCTTTCCCTTCGTGCCTGTGATTCCGATTACTTTGAGCTTCTCTGCCGGATACCCGAAGTATGCCGCAGACATGAGCGCCAGCGCATAGCGGGTATCATCCACATGTATGACCGTCACGGAGTCCGGCGCTTCCACCTGCTTCTCCACGACAACTGCCGCCGCCCCTTTCTCCGCAACTTCTTTCACATATGCATGCCCATCTGACACAGCGCCGCTGATGCATACAAACACGCTGCCCGGGACTACCTTGCGGGAGTCGTTCGTAAGCTCGGTTACTTCCGCCGCATCGCTCCCCTGCACAACTTCATATTCTAAACGTTCCAATAAATCGGTTAATATCATGTTTTTCCTGCCTCCTGGTTTAATCTCATCAAGGGTATTATAACATTAAATATTTTCAAATGCCATACCCTCCGCCGACAAAGGCGTGCACGGTCAGCTAAGGGTGGATTTCCGGCTTCATCTGCGATATAATAGAGTCAAACTGTTGAAAGGGGAATGAAACTTTGAAAGCTTATGAAAGACTGCTGAAGTACGTAGCAGTACGTACACCGAGCGATGAGGACAGCAAGACTGTGCCGTCGTCACAGTGCCAGTTCCATCTGGCAGCAATACTGGAAGAAGAGATGAAAGCACTCGGCCTAGCCGACGTCCATACCGACAGCCAGTGCTATCTGTACGGAAAGATACCGGCGACACCGGGATTTGAGGGACGGACCTCCATCGGCTTTATCGCCCATATGGACACAGTGTCTGATTTCTGCGACCATGAAATCAAGCCTGTCATTACAGAAGATTATGACGGAGAAGAGCTCATGCTTGGGGATAGCGGCCGTGTGCTGAGCGCAGATACGTTCGGACATTTAAGAGGATTGAAAGGATGTACGCTTATCACAAGCGACGGGACTACCATTCTAGGGGCAGATGACAAGGCAGGCATTGCAGAGATTCTGACGATGGCTGAACGTCTGCGTGATGAAGACATTCCACATGGTCCAATCAGCATCGCCTTCACACCGGACGAGGAGATTGGGACAGGGGCCGTCCATTTTAACGTGGAAGACTTTGGTGCCGAATATGCATATACGCTGGACGGCGATACGGAAGGCGAGATCCAGTATGAGAACTTCAACGCGTGCAAAGCCCGGTTCGATATCAAAGGATTCAATGTGCACCCGGGCTCCGGCAAGGACACGATGATCAACGCAAGCCTGGTCGCTATGGAAATCAACTCGCTCCTGCCCGGCATGGAGACACCAAGGGGAACAGAAGGCTATGAAGGCTTCTACCACCTGGTCAGCATGTCAGGGGAATGCGGCGAAGCACAGCTCAACTACATCGTCAGAGACCATGACGGGAACTTCTTCGAGGCCCGCAAGAACACGCTGCGGCTCATCGAAAAGAATATGAATGAAAAGTGGGGGGACAAAACGGTCCGCTTGACGATAACAGAACAATATAAGAATATGGCCGGGATAATTGACGGATGCATGCACCTCATCGACAATGCGAAGGCAGCATGCGAAAAAGCGGGCGTGGAACCGATTATCCTGCCGATCCGTGGAGGCACAGACGGCTGCCAGCTCAGCTACAAGGGGCTTCCCTGCCCGAACCTCGGCACCGGCGGACACGCCTATCACGGTCCGTATGAGCACATCACCGTAGAAGGAATGGATAAGAGCGTGGATATCATCCTCGAGCTGGTGAAGCTATATGCTGGCGATACCAGCATGTAGAATAAGGATGATACGCAGTGCAGCGTACAGACTGCTCCTATAAGGTAAAGAATGTTGCTCCACCTAATCATGGAGCAACATTTCTAATTACAATTCTTTAATTTCTTCTTTGAATCCTTCTCCAACGACTTCGTTGGATTCCATTATTATCGTAAATGCCTGCGGATCGATCTTATGCACCATTTTCTTAATCGTGTACATCTGCTTATTGTTACATGCACACATGACGACGTCTTTCTTCTCCTTGGAGTAGCTGCCCATTCCTTTCAGTATCGTAGAGCCTCTTCCAGAGTACTCGTCAATCTGTTCCGCCACGTCGTCGCCGTGTTCTGTGACGATGAATGTCATCTTGCCTTCGTCGATGCCGTACATGATCCGATCCATCACGATGGCCATAAGGTAGGTGACGATCACACCGTAGATAAACCCGTCAACATCTTTGAACACGAGTACGCTTCCGAGGATAATCGTTATGATATCAAGGGCAAACGTGATGATGCCAAGTGTCATATGCGGCCTTACCTTCTTGATTGCAACACTGATGAAATCCTGTCCTCCTGTAGACGAGCCGCGCATGAAGATCATGGCATAGCCTATACCGCACAGTACCCCCATACACAGGGCCGCCAGCAGGCGGCTGCCTTCGTATACAGGCAAAAGCGGGGCCACGTAATCCATAAGGACAGAAGATATGACCATGGACTTCAGCGATTTCAAAAAGAAATTCCGCCCCAGAAACTTATAACAGAATATTGCTACCGGGATATTCAGTATAATCGTGCCCAAACCTACCGGCAGACCGAGAAGATGGTACATGATAATCGCGATTCCAGAGAAGCCGGCTACAGGGAAGTTAGCATTCAGGGCAAAATTATACACTCCTATAGCGATAACCATACCTGCCGCGATATCTACAAGGATATCGGTTCCTGTTTCTCTCCAGTTAATATTTTTCATCTTTGTCTACCTCTCTTTCCTGGTCTTATCTTTGATCTCTGTCCGGCAAATGATTCAGGACAGCCTGATTTTACACACAAAAAAGCAGCCACAAACTATAAAGATATAATTCGCAACTGCTCTTATGTTTATAAGTATATCTATAGATTATTTTTTTGTCAACACATCACATACAATAATTTTAAAAAGAAAATACATAATAATCTACTCCATGCACCATTTCCTGCACTGTCCGCAGTGTCCGTGGCTCTTATCCTCACAGCGCGATTTGACCGGACATGCATCTCCCCAGAATGGCTTCTCTATACTGCTGCGGCCCCCGCAGTTCATCTGTTCCCTATATCCGCAGAGTCCTTTTCCCCGGGCTCAAGAAAACGCCCACGCCTGACCGCATCTTTCCCGTACTTCCTCTTTATCTCATCCAATGCCTTATCGAGCTTTTTCTGTCTCGCACCTCTATCCGTGCCTGCCTTTTCACGGTTCTGTTCCACTGGCAGGTCGAATATAGTCAGCTGCTCCGGCTCATCCTGCTTTACCAGCTTCGAGCTCCGGATGCCGAGCAGACGGATCGGCACTTTCGTCCACAGTTCCCGGAACAGCTCTGCCGCAGCGTGGTAGATGTCCGTATCGCTGTTCGTCGGTTTTGCCAGCTGCCGCTGGTGGGACGCGGTCTCAAAGTTATAGTATTTGATTTCCACACTGAGCATTCCTGCCTTCTGTTCCGCTTCGCGAAGCCTTGCACCTACACTTTCCGCAAGGCCAAGCAGCACCTTCCTGGCTTCCTCTTCCGTCGTCACATCCTTGGAAAGAGTGGTGGAATTGCCGATTCCTTTGGCCTCGACCTTCTCCGTTATCACTTCTGAATTATCGATGCCATTGGCAAATTCCCACAGTTTCCTTCCGTGGCTTTTCAGATGAAGCTCCAGAATCTCCGGATCTGCCTGTGCCAGATCGCCTATCGTACGTATCTCCAGCTTCTGGAGCGTCTCCACGCTCGAATGGCCTGCCATATATAGTTCCCAGACAGGCATCGGCCACATCTTCACTTTTATCTCTTCCGGAAAGAGCGTGTGCACTTTATCCGGCTTTTCAAAATCAGAAGCCATCTTTGCCAGCAGCTTGTTCGTGGAGATCCCTATATTGACCGTGAATCCGAACTTCCTGCATATCTCGTTCTTTATCTCCAGCGCGCCTGCTACAGGCGAGGCAAACCGTCCCGCTATCCCCGTGAAATCCATATAGCACTCATCCACGCTGACCTGTTCTATATCCGGTGTACAAGACCGCAGAAATTCCATCAGCCGGCTGCTGTACTCATGGTACAGTGCATGGTTAGGCGGCTCCATATGCAGGTTTCTGCACTTGCGAAGGGCATTCGCGACAGGTTCCCCTGTGCGGATGCCGAACTTCTTCGCAGGCAGCGACTTCGCCAGAACCACCCCATGGCGCGACTCCTGGTTTCCGCCGATAATGGCAGGTATCGTCCTGATGTCTGTCTCTGCACCATTCTTTAGTTGTTCTACTGCCGTCCAGCTTAAATAGGCCGAGTTGACATCTATATGGAATACGATACGGCGCATGACCTGCCCTCCCCTGAAAATCCGCTTCTCCTGTGCTGTCCTCATTCTATCATGCAGAACATACGTTTACAAGAGATTCTTCCGGGTGCTTGCGGAGAGCTTTCCATCTTCCACGTCAATGACAATTGTCTCTCCCGCTCCGATATCCCCCTGTAGCATCAGCTTTGCGGCCAGCGTCTCAACATTCTTCTGCAGATAGCGCTTCAGAGGCCTTGCGCCGTAGGTAGGATCATAACCGCCCTCTACCACAAGATTCTTCGCCGCTTCCGTTAGAGCTATGGATATCTCTTTGTCTGCAAGCCGTTTATTCACATCGTCTGTAAGCAGATCGATGATACTGTAGATATCAGCTTTCGTCAGTGGCTTGAACATGATCATCTCGTCAAGCCGGTTCAGGAACTCAGGACGGAAATGTGCCCTCAAGTCGTCCATCACCGCGTCCTGGCTCTCCTGGCTGATATTGCCGTCCGTATCGATTCCGTCCAGCAGATAGGCCGAGCCGATATTGGATGTCATGATTAGAATCGTATTCTTAAAGTCTACCGTGCGCCCCTGGGAATCGGTGATACGCCCGTCATCCAGCACCTGCAGCAGCACGTTGAACACATCCGGATGAGCCTTTTCTACTTCGTCAAACAGGACGACCGAATAAGGTTTCCTTCTGACGGCCTCCGTGAGCTGTCCCCCTTCGTCATAGCCTACATATCCCGGAGGAGCTCCTATCAGCCTGGACACGGAATATTTCTCCATATATTCGCTCATGTCGATACGGATCATATTGTTCTCGTCATCGAAGAGGCTTTCCGCCAGCGCCTTTGCAAGTTCTGTCTTACCGACTCCTGTTGGGCCGAGGAACAGGAAGGAGCCGATCGGTTTGCCCGGATCTTTGATTCCTGCTTTGGAGCGGATGATCGCCTCCGTGACCAGCTCCACCCCTTCATCCTGTCCTATAACACGTTTATGAAGCTCATCCGCCAGATGGAGCGTCTTGCTCCTCTCGCTTTCGTTTAGCCTTGAGACAGGTATGCCGGTCCATCTTGATACGATTCTGGCAATCTCTTCGTCGGTCACGCTTTCGTGGACAAGAGAACGTTCTTCATCTTTTATCTTAGCCTCTTCCTCTTCCAGCTGCTTTTTGAGCTGTGGGAGCCTGCCGTACTGAAGCTCGGCCGCCTTTTCCAGGTCGTATGACTGCTGCGCTTTCTGGATGTCCTTGTTCACCTGTTCTATCTCTTCGCGCACCTTCTGTACCCGCTCTACTCCGACTTTCTCATTATCCCACTGCGCTTTCTTCCCGGCGAACTCTTCCCGAAGTTCAGCCAGCTCCTGCTGAAGATGTCCGAGGCGGTCCTTGCTCAGGCGGTCTTCCTCCTTCTTTAGCGCTGCCTCCTCAATTTCCAGCTGCATGATCTTGCGCTGCAGTTCGTCCAGTTCTGCGGGCATGGAGTCCAGCTCTGTCTTGATAAGCGCACACGCTTCGTCTACCAGGTCGATGGCTTTGTCAGGAAGGAAACGGTCGGAAATGTACCGGTCGGAAAGCGTAGCGGCAGCTACAAGTGCTCCGTCCGTTATCTTGACTCCATGGAATACTTCATATCTCTCTTTTAAGCCACGCAGGATCGATATCGCGTCCTCCACCGTAGGCTCATCCACAAGCACCGGCTGAAAACGCCGCTCCAGTGCCGCATCCTTCTCGATATACTGGCGGTATTCATCCAGTGTGGTAGCCCCGATACAGTGGAGCTCGCCTCTGGCAAGCATCGGCTTGAGCATATTCCCTGCATCCATGGCCCCGTCTGTCTTACCCGCACCTACAATCGTGTGCAGCTCATCTATGAACAGGATAATCTTCCCGTCACTGTTCTTTACTTCCTCCAGAACTGCTTTCAGACGCTCTTCAAACTCGCCGCGGTATTTGGCTCCGGCCACGAGCGACCCCATGTCCAGTGAGAATATCGTCTTGTCCTTCAGAGCTTCCGGGACATCTCCCCGCACGATACGCTGTGCCAGCCCTTCCACGACCGCTGTCTTCCCGACACCGGGTTCACCGATGAGAACCGGATTGTTCTTCGTCTTTCTGGACAGGATACGCACAAGATTCCTTATCTCCGCGTCTCTGCCAATGACCGGATCCAGCTTCTGGTCTCTGGCGCGTTCCACCAGATCTGAGCCATATTTGTTCAATGTGTCATATGTCGCCTCCGGATTATCGCTCGTAACCTTCTGGCTGCCTCTTACAGTCGCAAGTGCCTGAAGAAAAGCTTCCCGCTTGATTCCAAGCTCGCGGAAGATAAGCTTCAGTTCTTTATTCGGATATTTCAATAGGGAAAGGAACAGATGCTCTACAGATACGTATTCATCCCCCATCTGCTTTGCCTCGTCTTCCGCGTGGATGAGGGCCTTGTTCAGGTCCTGGCCTACAAAAGGCTGCCCGCCTTGTACTTTTGTGCGCTTGCGGAGTCCCTCTTCGACACGGTTGATGAATATCGTTTTTTCTAACCCCATCTTTTCCATTAATTTAAGGATCAGACTGTCATCCTGTACGAGAAGAGCATATAGCAGATGTTCCTGTTCTATTTCCTGGTTGCCGTATTCCATTGCGATACGTTCACAGTCCTGCACTGCCTGCAGTGATTTCTGCGTAAATTTATTTATATTCATAGTGGCTGCCTCCTAACCTGCATGATTTCAAATTGTTCTATACGTACTATAACAAATATCATCAGCACTGTCAACCCTCGAGTGCTAATTCTTTGGAATTGCAGTTGCCTTGGGTCAAATCTGTATCCGTCAAGTATAACAACGTCGCTGTTATCAATATGGTTTATTTAATGTAATCTGATACTGGACGCAAGTTGTACCTTTTGGAGCGAGTCAGCAAGTATATTCACTATCTCTTCCGAATAGTGAATTTACAGTGCACACCGAAGTTTTCAGGTCAAAAGAGGCTGCCCCATGTTGATGGGCCAGCCTCTTTTTAAAACTGCTTTTTTCTATTTTACAAATGCAGCCGCCACGTCTGCGTCCTTCGCACCGTTTTCGATGATGAGAAGTTTGTCGGTGTCAAATCCTGCGTCCTTCATCACGGAGATTGCAGTCTTTGCACATTTGTTTCCGCTGTAGCAAAGAAGGTATACCGGTTTTTCCTTGTCCAGCTCTTCGGTTGCCATCTCGTACATCGCCGTCTGCGCGTCTGCGTCCTCAATCTCCTTTAAGCTGCACTGCAGAGAACCTTTCAGATGTCCCTCGGCATAAGTGTCGTCATCCCTTACGTCCAGAATCTGGATATCTGCATCGCCGACTGCCTTCACAGCCTCTTTGCCGCTCACATACTTCCAGTCAATGTCTTCCTCTGCCCGGTTGGTGGTAAGGGCATCTTTTTCCTCCGCAAGAGCCTTTGCCCCGCCCTCTACCGTGAAAATGAGAGACTCGTCGATTCCTGCTTCCTTCAGTACCTCAGTTGCTTTTTCAGCCCCCTTCTGACCGCTGTTGCAGATGATATAGATTTCCTTTCCGTCGCTCAACTTTTCCTTTGCATATTCAGTCATCGCGTCTGCAAGGGAATCATCCTCTAATGGAAATATCGGGCACCACTCGGAATTTGCCACTCTTCCTTCCACGTAGCTGTTCCATTCCCTTACGTCCAGCACATGAGTCTGGCCGTCCTTTGCCGCTGCCACAACGTCGGCCGGGGACACATAACCGTCTTCCGCCTCGTCACCCGCTGTGTCTGTGCCTTCTGCTTTACCCGAAGCATCCCCGTCAGAACCGCATCCGGTAATCGCGGTAGCCGCCATTGCGGATGCCAGTAAAATTGCTGCCAATTTTCTTTTCATAATAGATATTTCCTCCTTTGTCTTATCTATGTTGATTATAAAAATAATCCTTCTGTCAATCAATAGATTTATCTGACCGGACGCTCTCTCCCGTCTATCCCATTATAAACTGCCGGATTTTTTCCAGAAATTCCTCCTTCAGATATTCCTCCAGCTTCTTTTGGGTGGATGGGTTGACAATCGCTTTCCCCGGCTTCTGATATTCCACCCGCCATAGCGCAACAGGTAATGCCCCGCAGGCACGTGATGGGCAGATAGAGGTTCGTCCTCTCCTCAAGTCCAGCCGTATCAAACCTTCCGTCCACCTGCCGGATGTATTCCCGCAGTCCTTTTGTATGCTCCATATGTCCTTCCTTTCCCCAGTTTCCCCTCTCACCGCACGTCCCGGTACAACTTCGCAAGCGTCTCCGACGGTACGCCGGCACGGTACATTTTCCTGAGCCGGTTCATCTTCCACATCATCTGAAGCTTTGGAACAGTTCCCTTCGGGAAACGCCTGTCCGACGTATATATCCGCCTGCCCGCAACCCCAAGCCGGACCCCCCTCTCCTTCAGCGTCAGGGAAAACTGATAGTCCTCCATAATCGGAATATCCGGAAACATGCCCGCCTCAAAGAATAGGTCCCGGTCAAGAAATATTCCCTGGTCGCCGAACGTCACCTTTCGGTCTTTAATCCGGTGATTGGAAATCACCCGGCAGGCGAACATAAAGAAATTCCATGAGTGAAAGGCAATCCCAAAGCAGCCCGCCCGGTATCCCTGCATCACCTTGCGTATCCACGCAAGCGGCTTTTCGGGAAGTTCACTGTCGCAGTGAAGGAAAAAGAGAATGTCCCCGGTGCTCTTCTTTGCTCCCAGATTCATCTGGTTGGCCCTTCCACCGCATCTTTGGCACTCCGACAGAATATCCTGTAAAAAGCACTTGTGCAGCCTTGCACACTGCACCGGTGTCAGATGTGGCATCATGCGGGTCTTCGTCTTTCCCGGCACGGGAACCCGCGTAAATATAATGACTGCCTTTTTTAGTTCCATATTTCCTGCTTCCTACAAAATCTCTTCCAGTATCCCAATCGTGTCTGCCACAATTTCCGGGCACAGGCTGAATAAAAGTCCCTTTTCAAGCACTTTATCCATCTCTCCCTGTTTAGATATGTCGTGTCCCAGGAGCTCCCTGCACATGCAGGACGGATGCTTTTTCCCAAAAAGCGTTTTAAATTCTGCCACCTTCTGCATCATCACGTTCTTTTGCTCCTGGTCCCCCTCTTTACTGTGGCCGTATACCGTTCCAATCACCATCAACGCACCTGTGACGGCTCCGCATGTCTCGCCACACATCATGCCCCCGCCGAAGCACGCGGCTGCCTTTCTCGCGTCTTTTTCCGTCATGTGCATGTATTCCGCAAAGCATCCGGTCACCACCTGGGAACAGTCGATTCCCTGCATAAACAGCCTGCTGATTTCCTCTTTTTTCATCTTTTCCTCTCCTGTGTCTCTTATTCGGTTGCCCCGCCGCAGCTGGAGCCCTGTCCTGCCGTACAGCCGTAGCAGTGGTTTGCAAAGCAGATTCTCCTCTTTTCAAAAGATTTGCCCTGCATGTCGAAAATGGCAGCCCCGCCCATTACCGGAAGGTCTGCCGCCTGGTTGAAATCACAGTCATACAGTTTTCCATCATAGCCTACAGATACCTGGAACCGGCACATCAATCCCGGAAGGGTCGCCCCGTTAAAAGCGTCGGAAAGCTTTTTCATATAGCTCTCCAGATTTCCACTCCGCTTCAAAAATGCCTCAAATCTTCCCATCGGATTGTTGGTGATGGTAAACAGATTATTAAACACAATGCCGAAATCTTCCCAAAGCCTGGATTTATACTCCTTTTCCATCGCATTCTGTGCCGGTGGGAAAAAGGCGCCCGCCGGATTGTACACCATATTCAGCACCATGTCCTCTTCCTTTCCATATCCCAGTGCGTTCAGTTTTCGTAGCACTTCAATGGCCTGCTCAAATGTGCCGTTCCCGCGAACACGATCCATCTCCTTTGCCTGGTAATAGGGAAGGGAACAGACCACTTCTATCTTGTGCTTTGCATAAAACTTTGGCAGATGCCGATATTTCTCTTCCCCCAGGATAACCAGATTCGTACGCACGATTACATGGCTGCAGATTTTCACTGCCTCTTCCACAAGCCACTCAAAATCCGGGTTCATCTCCGGCGCTCCTCCTGTGATATCAATGGTTCTGATTCCCTGTTCCTTACAGACCGCAAGGCAGGCTTCCATCACCCTGCGGTCCATAATCTCCGTCCGGGACGGTCCCGCTTCCACATGGCAGTGCTTACACGTCAGATTACAGAGCCTTCCGACGTTCATCTGCATGACGTCCAGGGCCGGTGCCGTATATTTGATTTCCTCTTCTGTAATGCGTTCCTCAAATTCCGGTATGTTATTTAATTGTTTTAAATCCTGCAATGCCTGACTCATCTTCTCTTCTCCATTTTACAATTCCAGTTTTTTGACAATGTTCTTCATCTGCACACCGTGTACCAGCGTCGCACCGCCGCGGATTGCCGCAGCCACGTGGACAGCCTCCATCATCTGTTCTGCACTCACTCCTTTATTTAAACAGTCATTTGTGTAGGAGTCAATACAGTACGGGCACTGTACCGTATGTGCAACCGCCAGCGCAATCAGGGATTTCTCCCTTGCTGTCAGGGCGCCTTCCGCGAACACAGTGCCGTAATAATCAAAAAATTTCTCCGCCGGCGCCGGGGACTCCTCTCCTATTGTGCCAAATTTCGCTAAATCTTCCGGGTTGTAATAAGTTTCCATTAATTTGTTCCTCCTTTTTTCTTTTGTCTTTCCATATATATTTTTCTCACCATGAAAATGAGCGCAGACAACGCAAATAATATCATCAGTGCTGTCACAAACAGCTTAGCGCCTCCGGTCAGCATACCTCCCACATAGGAATACACAATGGTTGCCGGGAGCTGTCCGATTCCGGTCGCGATAAAAAACGCCCCGAAGGACATACTGGTCAGCCCTGCCGCATAGCTCACCAAATCAAAAGACACAAAGGGCAGAAGCCGGCAGATTAAAATTGTATTCTTTCCGTATTTCTCAAAAAAGACGTCTATCTGTTCCAGTCCGGCCCTGCTGGTCAGCTTTTCAGCCACATCCCGTCCCAGGATTCTGGCGATAAAGAAGCAGACTGCCGCGCCTGCCATGGCGCTTGTCCAGGACAGAATGGCTCCTTGCCACCATCCGAAGAGGTTGGCATTTGCAAAGGTCAGTAGAAATGCCGGAAGCGGCGCCGCGATTGACTGAAATATCATCAGCAGGAAGGAAATCAGTGCCGCATAAGCCCCGTAGGACGCCACAAAATCCTTCACCACCGTAAATTCCCCGCTGGCAAACATCCGAAGTATCTGATTCACATTGCCTTTTACTGCCGGTATCAGATAATAGGCGAGGACTGCTGCTGCAATCACCACGAGGATTACTGCCTTTTTGGTCCAGTTACGTTTCTTTTTCATCTAATTTCTCCTTCCAGTATCTTGTCTTGATACGGTTCCACAGCGACCTTTTGATATGGGGTGTCTCCCCGGTTCCCAGTATTTCCACCAGAATATGTCCCGCATCCTTATATCCCTTTCTGGTAAGATTCCCGCTGCAGGAGGCACAGTATGTACATAGGGGAGTGTCTTTTTCCGGGGCTTCCGGCATTTTTGCCGCAAGCCCCGGCTCCTTTTTTCCACCGCAGCCGCCAAGACCGCAGCACTGGCTGTCTTCACAGAGAACCGGCTTCCTCTTCAGAAAGACTTCTATCTGTCCTGCCAGTTCCCTGTCCTTTCGCTCCGGGCAGGGCAGGAACATAAGCTTTTGCCCCTCCACCTGCTTCCCGAGCCCAAGAGCCGCAAGTTTTTCGTAGATGCCCGTCACCTGTACCCGCAGCCGCCCCTTCAGAAAATGGTAACAGTTGGGACAGGCCATAATCAGCTCCCCGATTCCGGCTTCAAGAAGCCGGGCGTTCAGCTCCTCTATCATCTCCTCTTCCCGTTTCTTCATCCCAAGCTCCGCCACCGGCTTTCCGCAGCAGTCAAACACCGTGCCGATGCCTGCCTCCTCCCGCAGGAGCCTTGCCAGATAAAGGGTTGTTTTCGGATAAAAGGATGGGAAGTTGCACCCCGGGAAGAAGGCGCTTGTCCCTGCAGCATTCCGGTAATTCCGGAAACGGTAGTCTCGCTTTTCCCACAGAAGCATACCGTAGCCTTTTATTTCTCCTCCGTTTTCTTCCACCTGCTGCCTTCTGATATTCAAAATCACTTCCCTGCCGTCGATGGCCTTCGGGCAGACTGCCGTGCATTTCCCGCACAGGAAGCAGTGGTATGCCAGCTCCTCCAGCTTTTTTCTGTCGCCGATGTCTATCCCGTATTTTCCCAGGAACGAACAGCTCCGGGTGCATTTTCCGCAATGGATACAGGCCTTTTGCGCCTCCCCTGCCGTCACAGCCGCGCCGTTCGTCTTAGCTTGCCCCTTCATCACGTTCCTCTTTGTCCTCCTGTATATACCGTTTTTTCAAAAACAATCCGACACAGATTACCACCGCCCCAATGACAATCGCAATCCCGATATAGAGCACCCGGTTTTTCGCGTCCGCAAGCCCTGCCGTCCCGACGGTGTACATCGCAGTCCCCGGAATCATAAATAAAAAGGAACCTGCCGCGTAAGTCCCGAACCGGATATCCGTAACTCCGTACGCAAAGTTTTGCAGGTTATAGGGAAACAGAGGCACCAGCCGCGTAATCATGAGCACGAACAGCTGATTTTTTCCCGATTCGTCAAATAGCCATTTTTTCAGATACTTATTCTTCATCGCCGCCGGCTTGATGCTGTCCTTCAAAAAGAACCTGCCGGCCAAAAATGCTGCAGCCGCTCCCAGCGTTGCTGCCAGCGTGCACAGGATAGTTCCCAGCACCGGACCGAACAGCAGTCCGGCAAGAATGGCAAAGGTAATTCCCGGCAGCGCCAGGACCACGCTTCCCACGACAGTGAGCGCCACGTAAATGGCAGATGCCAGCACCAGGTTTTCTTCTACCAACTGCTCCAGAAACCGAAAATTATCGGTCTCTTTCAGGTAATCCGACCAGCCGAATACATGATTGCAAATCAAAACCAGCACCAGTATGGCTGCAAATATCCATATTTTCTTATTTTTCATTCATCTTTTCCCCACAGAGCAAATTTGCCGCCCCGGTCTTTATGACCTGTATTGCCGCGGCAATGCCAAGGAACAGGCTGACAAACCAGTAAGCCCGCATGGTTTCCGTGGAGCTTACGAGCGAATATCCCGCATACACGGACGTCAGTGTTATCATCCCTGCGTTCATTGCCAGCGTCCATTTCCCCGAATATCTTCTCTTCCTGAAAAAAGCAAGGAACAAAAGTACCGTACTGACAACCAATACCGCTATCACCGTATTTTGGAGTACCTCCATCGGATATTCCCTCTCCCAAGTCTGGTTTTTGTATATCACATATCTTGCCATTCCCATTTTTTTCGTAGCAAAATAGTTGACAATCCATGCCCCGGCAAGCGCCGCTGCCTCTATTATTACTGCCAGTATGTATCCTGCCTTTCTCATGCCCCAGTTGACCTCTTTTTTTCTGAATGTCAGAATAAGCGCTGCGGTTTTCCCTACAACGCTTATTCTGCTGCCGTCTTTATTTTCTGCTATTTATTAGCCTTATCGTTGGACAGCTCTCCCACTGTCGTGTACACGCAGTCCTCCCCTGCCGGGTCTCCTATTTGTACCGGATTGCTGTCATCCATCTGCCACTGGTACCAGCCTCCGTCATACATGGAAATGTTGCTGTATCCGTTTTCGTAAAGAATCAGGAACGGAATGGCAGCTCTCCAGCCTGTACCGCAGTAGAATGAAAGTTCATTTTCCAAGGAAGCGCCGGATTCTGCAAGATATTTTTCCACTACATCCGCTCCGACGGCCGTACCGTCCTCGTTGTTGTAGGAACCATCGTCAGTATCATGTCCCCAGATAGCCCCCTCCGGTTCTCCTGCTTTTTCAATATAGCTGTAACCGCTTGTCTCACCTAAGAATTCCGCTTCGCTCCGAATGCTGACCAGTTTGAAGTTCCCGTCGTTTGCCAGCTTATCCTTCACTTCATCAATGCTTAAAATATATTCCGGGTGTGCCGGAACAGTCGTTCCGAATTCTTCTGCTGCCTTCGGTTTGCTGCTCTCCTCCTCGGTCGGATATCCGGCATCGTTCCAGGCCTCCATACCGCCGTCCAGGCATTTTACATTTTCCACGCCAGCCCAAAGAAGCGCAAATGCAACACGGTCATCCGCAGACACCACACCGTTCTCCCCGTAGCAGATGACGGCAGTATCCTTTGTTATGCCGTAATCCAGCATCAGCTTTTCGATTTCCTCCGGTGTGCGGATGTTCCAGTATTCGTCAGACTCCACACCGTCTGTATTCATGTGGTAAGCGCCCTTAATATGTCCGGTTGTATAGGACGGCGAATCCGCTTCTTCTCCCCAGGAACACTCCAGAATCACATAGTCCGAGGACTCCACCTGATTGCCGTCAATCACACTCTGTACCCAGTCCGGTGATACGTATACCTTTGTTTTCTCCACCGCATCCGCTTTTACGTCCGAGACTTCTGTGTCTTTCTTTTTCGTTTCCTTATTATCCTCTGCATCTCCGTTCGGTTTCGTACCGCACCCAGCTATCAGAGAGGCAGTCACTGCCGCGCAGAGCAGCATACTTACAATTCTTTTTTTCATAGCATCCTCCTGTATTTTACCTTCTTCGATATTATTTTACTATGTAGATGAAATGCCTTTCAAATTGGTTATTGCAATGTCCCAAGACTTTTATAGATGTTGTCTATAGACAGCAACCGGCAGATTCTTGAAATAAGAGCATTAGAAACTCTTTAAGGAGTAGCCGATAGCAAAAGTGCCCTTTTAAGGGCAGCGACAAATCAAGAGGGCTAAGGCTTGAACAAAGTAAAAGCCAGCGTCTTTAGGCGCTGACTGGTAACGGCCCCTTATAAAGGCAAGCAAATCACCCGTTTGTAACGGATGGTCATGATTTTTGTTTATGAAATCGTTCCGCTAAATAAACACGCAGCAATCAGAAGGTCCTAATGTTGTATTTTTTTCATACTGATATATGGCATTACTGATAACACCCGCCGGACAGCTTACCAGGCACATTACGCATCTGATTGCAATCGGCAGACCATTATATATTCTTCATCAACTTCATCCACAATTTCAAACCCCAGCTTCTTATACATGTTCACGGCATAATTCGCTTTCTGCACTGAAAGCGAAGCCTGATTATATCCTTTCTGCTTCAATATGCAGAGCATCCCTTCCATCAGGGCAGTTCCTATACCTGCTCCCCGGTATTCTTTGTACAGAGAAACAGCAAAGGACGGAGTCTCGTCATCAATGTGTCCATAGTCATCCATAATACGGACCCAGGCAGCGCCCACCACTTTTCCGCCGACTATAGCCACGAGGCCTGTATCATCCTTTCTCTTTCCAAAATCGGCGATATATATCTGTAATTCGGGCTGCCTCGTTATTGTTTTAGGCGGAGCGTCCGCACCCTCTGGTATAAAGACTGCCTCATATAAGAAATCTTCCAGCAGGTTATACTCTTCTTCTGATATCTCTCTGATTATATAATCCATAACACCTCTGATCTCCAGACCCGGCTATAGTGAATACACCCACATGGCTGCTATCTGATCCTGGATCTCACTGAACGTCCATGTCCGGCTGCTGTTCTTCTGGCTGAACGGGTCGTTAATGGTCAATGCTCCGTTATTGTAGCCCGTGAGCACGATGAAATGACCGTTATCCGTGAAATCCCCCGGACCTACGCTGCAGATGACCGGATGTCCTGCCTGAAGCTCTGCTGCCACCTGCTGTTCCACAAGCGGAATCTCCCTTGCCGATACATTCCAGTTGGCCGGCGCTTCTTCCATAAAACGCCAGTACGTATTGTTATCTTCATCCACGAAACCATGCTCCGATCCGTAGGCTGCCACTTTCGCCGGCGTGACCGACCAGTCCCCTGTAAGACCGCTGACTACCATGGACAGGCACGTCGGGCCACAGCCGCTCACGGCTACGATACTCGTGCCATAAGGCGCGTATCCCCACCGCTCGTCCCACTGGAGCAGCAGTGGAATCTGTCCTTTCGTAAATCCACTGCCGATGGTATCCGCATTCGGATTGTCTTTTTTCTTCCCGTAATCCTCCACGAACTGTACCGTCTCTTCATTCTTATCGAGTAGATCTATTACGCCTTTCGGATATCCTGACGCCGTCGCCTGCTTCTTTACACGTGCAAGCCGCTGGGCGGCTGTCTCCTCTTTTGGTTCTGTAATCGTCTTCTTTGCCTTCCAACTGTCGTCCTTTGCATCATCTGCTTCTATCTTTGCCGCCGCCAGCGTCTCGTCTTTTTTAGAACGCTGCATGCCAAAGCCATAAACGGTGGCCGCGATAAGTACGATAAAGCCTCCAAGAATAACGAGCTGCCTGTGTACCTGCTGTCTTCTCCTTCTGTTGTTACCCATGTCTTCCCCTTCTTCTATATGTATGTCTATATTAAGCAATGTCGTGTCGATGCTGTTATCTATATCATGCTGTTAATTATACAATAATGATAACGGTGCCGCAACTTAATACACCTTAAGATTTTATTATAATTATAGCAAAAAACAACCGTACAAACGCAGGGCGATCCTCCTGCGGATCCCCTGCGCATGCGGCTTTGGCGTGTGTTTCGACTGGTTGTCCGGCTCCCGCTTACAAGATGTTCCGAGTGCTTATTTCCATATATTCCCTTGAAAAGCTGACCGTTGATAATGTATGTATTCCATGATACTATTGTGACACTGGCAGTTATGTAATTCAATTATGCGGGAGGTATGTATGAATATAGTATTTCTGGATGCCAAGACAATTGGCGAAGACATCGACCTATCAGGATTCGAAGAACTCGGAACCGTTATCAAGTATTCGTTTTCTACTTCAGAACAGGTCCCCGAACGAGTAAAAGATGCAGACGTTATCGTCATCAACAAAGTACAGGTCAATGAATCCACAATCGGGGAGGCCGGGCGGCTTAAGCTAGTCTGTGTCACCGCGACAGGAACGAACAATCTGGATAAGGATTATCTGGACAGCCGCCGTATCGCCTGGCGCAACGTAGCCGGATATTCTACCGAGTCTGTCGCGCAGCACACGTTTGCCATGCTGTTCTATCTGCTTGAGAAGCTGCGCTACTATGACGATTATGTCAAGGAGGACCGCTATACGAACGACACTATCTTCACCCATTTTGAAGAAGTGTTCTATGAATTGTCCGGCAAGATATGGGGGATTATCGGACTCGGCAACATCGGCAGACGTGTCGCCTCTATCGCAGAGGCTTTTGGAACACATGTCATCTACGCCTCACCTTCGAACAGTGAACCACAGGAAGGCTATCATCAGGTGGATATGGACACACTGCTTCGGGAATCCGATATCATATCCGTCCACGCTCCGCTGAACGAATATACGCAAAATCTCATCAATGCCGAAAAGCTGGAGAAGATGAAAAAGAGCTGCATCTTCCTGAACCTTGGCCGCGGCCCTATCGTTGTGGAAGAGGATCTATGCAATGCGCTGGAACGAAGTGACATCGCTGCAGCAGGGCTGGATGTGCTGTGCGAGGAACCCATGAGCCCGGACAATCCGCTGCGGCGTATCAAAGACAGCCGGCGCCTGTTCATCACGCCCCATGTAGCATGGGCCAGCGTGGAGGCAAGGACGCGGCTGATGGGTATCATATTGGGGCAGATAAAAGAATATTTTGAGCAAATGTGAGTTTAGTGAAGCGGACGCCGATGGGGAGGTAGGGGGCAGATGCTCCGATGCGTCCGGGAACTGCGACTATCACACAGATTCCTAAGCTTGTAGAATGTTCGCCGATTGCGGCTCTCATCCCACAAGCCAACGACTCTGGTGAGGATTCTCCGTCCCTTCCGCTTACACCTGCGCACCTGCCCCCTACCTCCCCATCGGCTATCTACTTTACTGGCACGGGCGGAGCTGGCTGTGTGACGCTGCCGGCCGATGGAAGTGCTTTAGCTGTGTCAGCATAGTGATAAGGGCTAAACAAGTTGGAAACCTTGGTTGGTAATAACATAATGAAGAAGAGCCGGAATCAGGCAGGGGATGTTATATAAGATAACATCCCCTGCCTGATTCGTCTGGACTAACAAAACTCTTATCATTCATCTCACGCAGCCAGCGGTCATCCGCTGGCCAGTAACGTTACACAGCCATCCTTGCCCTTGTTAAGTGAAGTAGATAGCGGGCGGGGAGCCGGGTGGGAGATGCGCAGGTACAAGCGGAAGAGGCGGAGAATCCTTTCCGTAGCCTTTATCCTGCGGGATGTAAGCCGCTATCGGCGCGCATTCCGGAGGGTTAGGGATACGTGAAATAGTCGGAGCCTCGGACGCATCGGAGCAGATGCCACCCGGCTCCCTGTCCGCAGCCACTTTACTTAAACGCCACTCATGAACGGGATCCGGCCCCTGGTAATAATCTGCCCAAACCGGATAAGATTAGGCCCGTAACGATAAATATATCCGCCAGATTTACTGTCAGACGGGACAGGAAATCATTCTTGCTTCTGAATCCTATGTAGTCGATCACTTTCCCTCTTACCAGGCGGTCAAATATATTGCCGTACGCACCTGCGCTGAATATGGCCGTGCCGAGCTTCTCCACACGCCGCCCCTTTCCCGTAAACAGCAGTACATTACAGACAGCGAGGGCTGCTCCCATTACCGCCGTCACTGACTTTACAAGACAGGGGCGCTTATCCAGCGCATGCAGCATGAATCCTCTGTTATACACTTTTCGGATTACTATCTTCCCTTTGACAAGCTCTTTTTCTTCCCCGCTGTCCAGATTCTCCTCTACATGCTGCTTCAGCAGCATATCCAAGCTGAACAGAAGCGCCATAATACCAACTGCCAGTACAGCCATCTATCGTTCTCCTCTGATTCTTGCTATTTCCTCTTCCTGTTTTTCTATCTGTAAGCCGCGCTTCTCAATCTCTTCGCAAAGCGCAATACAATCTGTGTCATTTATCTCACCTTGCCGGAACTTGTCATATATCATCTTGCCGATGTCCATAAGGTCCCTCTCGCTTGCACGTTTCAGAGTACGGATATCACTCCTCCGCTTCTGGATTTCCAGCGTATCTTCCGTCTTTTTCCCGATATCATTCGCCACGTCGGATATTCTCTTTCCTAAGTCCTCAAAAAAATCTGCCATATCTGACACTCCTTTGTTTTTCATTCTACCTTTTCACTATAACCGTCTCAGCCTGTCTAGCGCTTGGTACACGTCCAGTGTCCCATAGCCCCACTGCCGGTTCGGATAATCTAACAGAGGCTTCTGCTGCGCTCCAAGCACGAACAGATTCCTGACCTCGCTGGCTCCCGCCCCAAGGTTCAGCTCCTGCTCCCTCACGAGCCACTCCGCCATAAGGGCGGATGCGCCACCGGTCAATCCAACCGCAACGCTTGAGCCCGTTCTGGTTACAAATCTTCCGCCGGGCATGGCACCGGTCACGCCCACACCGGGTGCTGCAAAGTCCGGTTTGATGTATCCATCTCTAGTATACCCCCTCCCGGAATTAATATCAATACTATTGTCTATTCCGTTATAGTAAGCTACCGTCATACTGTAGGTCGTGCTGCCCGGCTCCGTGATGGTCGTCTCCGGGTCTGCTTCCAAAAAGAAGACTTCCCCGCTCAGGAACTCCTTCACAGGAAGCCACATATGAAACATGCCGTCAGAGAGCTGGAGCGGCTGCACCGCGACCCTCCATATTCCCTCGGAAGGGCCGTCGAAACGCAGGAAGATAAGCTGAGAGTCATTGTTCTCTGTAAGAAGCCTGTATTCTACAATAACCCTTGTCCGGTCAAATGTAAACGTAAACACATATCTGCTCCCCTGCCGGATGGAGATGACCGGCGTACGCTCTCCTGAAGGAGATATGATGGAAACGGTCATCACGTTTGGAATCGAAGTCCACAGTTCCGTAACAAATCCACTTACTCCTGCCCCCACCCGGATTTCAACCTCTCTCTGCTCCCTCATATTTTCTAATGTGCCAGAAAAATGATGCCGTTCATTCGCTTCATTTCCTCCGCCGATTACCACAATCCGGTTGATTGTTGTGGAATACCTGTTAAGTACGTTTGAAAGCAGCGTGGCGTTGTTATGGCCTCCAAAATTCGTTCCAAGCGCAATACACATGACGAGGGGCATATTCCGTTCTGCTGCCAGCAGGCTCAGATAGCGGAGGCCGAGCATGATGTCATTTTCCTGATAGCAGATCGCATCCGGCCTAATCTTATAAAATTCCTTCAGATAGTCCTTTGCCTCTTTAAGTTTTACAACTGCAAGGGTGGATTCCGGAGCCGCCCCAAGAAACTGGTTTTCCACATCTGCCCCTCCGGCAGCGACACTGGCCAGAAACGTCCCGTGCCCATTTGTATCCGCTGTGGGTACGAGCTCCTCGGGTGCACCTGAACGAAGCGCCTCATTGATCAGATCTTCACGGTATTCGCTACCGAATGCGAACCCCTCCGGCGGTGCGCCATCCTGAATCGTCTGATCCCAGATTCCTGCAATTCTTGTGCTTCCGTCCAGATTGCGGAATACAGAATTCTTATAATCAATTCCCGTATCCACAAATCCAATCATTACGTCAGTTCCCATAAGCTGAAGCGCCGGATAATTCTGCGCGGCAGTTATCCCCGATTCGTTCAGTGCAGCCATATCCAGCAGGCAATAGCAGTTTGGGATAGCGTTATACCAGTACCTTTCTATGCTTAAAGGTTCCATTTTTTTGCTGTCTACGTATATCGCTTTATATCCATAGTCCATATTCTGCATACAATACTGGTCGCCTTCGAGTCCCATATCGCTAATGCTGCGGAAACCCGGAAAAATAAAATCCCAGTAATCCTGGGATAATATCTGCTCCTTGCATATTGCATCATCCATAAAAAAACCTCATATACTTTTTTATAAAGTATATGAGGAAAGTATGCTTCTATGTGCATAAAGCTATTTTTCTTCTCCCCGCAGAATAGAAGCCCCTTCATAGTAGCTGGATACTTCCTTCTCCTTCGCCACCGGAAGGTCCGGGCCCTTCTTGAAGATGATTTTCAGAAGAACAGGGGTGATTATCGTCGTAAACACGACCATGATCACTACCGGTCCAAGGAATGCCGAACTCATAAGCCCGACGGCCGTGCCTTTGCTCGCCACAATCAGGGCCACCTCGCCACGCGATATCATGCCGACGCCAATCCGCTTGCACTGGTACGGCTTGTAACCGCATACCTTAGCTCCGAGCCCACATCCTATAATCTTCGTCAGGACCGCAACAAGCATCAGCAGCAGGGCAAACGCGACGATGAGGCCGTTCATCTTAGGAAGCACGACCTTCAGCCCGATACTTGCAAAGAATACAGGTGACAGCAGCATATACGACAGCGTGTCAAACTTCGTCTGGATAAATACAGATCTCTCTGTATTGGATATGATCAATCCCGCAATAAACGCACCGGTGATATCCGCAACTCCAAAATACTGTTCCGCGGTATATGCCATGAGAAGGCAGAACACGAACGCGATGATCACGTGCCTGTGCAGCCCTCTGGATGCACCTTCTGTCCATGCTTTGTATACTTTATAGAAGATGAATCCAGCCACCGCCGAGAATATGAAGAAACCTACGATCTTCAGCATGACCACACCGATATGGACGGACGGATCTGCCATGCTCGTCACTACGGTCAGAGCAATGATACCTAGTATATCGTCGATGATGGCAGCTCCCAGTATGGCGTTCCCGGACCGGGTCTTCAGCTTGCCCATCTCCTTGAGCGTCTCGACCGTGATACTGACCGAGGTTGCAGTCAGGATAATCCCTATAAATATGTTTTGGAGAAATACGCTTGCCGCCGCGTCAGATGCAATCATATCCGGCCTGTTGAAAAAATATGCCAGTCCGAACCCGCCTGCAAGCGGTACGAGCACACCACAGAGCGCGATGATGAACGACGCCTTCCCGCTCGCCTTCAGTTCCTGTATATCGGTCTCAAGCCCCGCGCAGAACATGAGGACGATGACTCCGATCTCGGCGACCTCATGGATGAAGCTCGTCTCTGTCAGTACACCGGCCACCGCAGGACCAAGCAGAAGCCCTGCAAGCAGCGCTCCCACCACCTGCGGCATCTGTACCTTCCTCGTAGCCAGACCTAAAAGTTTCGTACATAATAAAATAATCGCCAGATCCAGCAAATAACTATAACTATTCATTATCTCAACCTCGCAGCTTCCTGTCCTCTAAGCATGATGACAGGTCCTCCCGTTCCTTCTATGTATTCTTCTGTAATCGTCACTTCTCCGATATTGTCATCTTTCGGAATCTCATACATGATATCCAGCATGAATTCTTCGATGATGGCACGCAGCGCTCTTGCACCGGTGTCTTTCTCCATCGCTTTCCTGGCGATGGCGCCCAGAGCCCCTTCATCAAAATCCAGCTTTACCTCATCCAGTGCCAGCAGTTTCTGATACTGCTTCAGAATCGCGTTCTTCGGCTCCTTTAATATCTTGACGAGCATATCTTCGTCAAGGCCGCGCAACGTGAATATGATCGGAAGACGACCGATAAACTCCGGTATCATACCAAAATTACGCAGATCCTCTATCGTCACCTTCTCCAGAACCGTCTTGTCATGATCATACTTATCTTTCAAGTCCGCCCCGAAGCCGATGGACGACTGCTTCGACAGGCGCTCTTTGATAATGCCGTCCAGATCTGGGAACGCCCCGCCGCATATGAACAGTATATTTCTCGTATTTACCGTAGTAAGTGGCACCATGGCATTCTTGCTGTTCGCTCCGACAGGCACTTCCACATCGCTCCCCTCAAGGAGCTTCAGCATTCCCTGCTGGACCGATTCCCCGCTTACGTCCCTCTGGCTCGTGTTCTTCTTCTTGGCGATCTTGTCTATCTCATCTATGAAGATGATTCCCTGCTCCGCCTTCTCTACATCATTGTCGGCAGCTGCCAGCAGTTTGGATACGACACTCTCTATATCGTCTCCTATGTAGCCGGCCTCCGTAAGAGAGGTGGCGTCTGTTATGGCAAGCGGTACGTCGAGAAGACGCGCCAGCGTCTTTACAAGGTATGTCTTGCCGGAGCCGGTAGGTCCGATCATCAGCATATTCGACTTTTCAATCTCTATGTCGTCCATCGTGTCTGTTGCAACCCTTTTATAGTGGTTATACACCGCGACGGACATCACTTTCTTGGCGTACTCCTGCCCTACTACATATTCATCCAGGCTCGCCTTGATCTTATGAGGCGCCGGAATCTCTCTGATATCAATCAGAGGTCTTTTCTCCTCGCATTCCTTTTTCTTTTTGATCTTCTGCTGTTTCGGGACATTCTGCTGCTCCATGTCAGACATGTTGAATACCTGTACGCCCGGCATGTTCATGAGCTGGCTGTAATCTATCTGGCCGCTGCTCATGGCATCAAAGCTCTTCTGCATGCAGTCGCTGCACACGGATATATTGTTAGGCAGCTCTATCATCTTGCCAGCGGTGCTCTCCGGGCGGTGACAGATAAAGCAGACCTTTTCATATTCATCGTCTTCTTTTTTCGTGTCTTCCACTTCTACGTGAGCGCCGTCTACCTTCTCTATCTCTGTCTCGTTCGTTTCCTTATTCTTATCCTTATCAGTCATTTCTTCCCTTCTTTCTGTCAGCCCTGACTTTCACCGAGCATTTCCAGGAGATCTATTTCAGATATGATGGGAATTCCCAGTTCATTGGCTTTCTTATTCTTGGATGATGTAGATGACACATCATTATTTATGAGGTAATTTGTCTTGGAAGTCACGGAACCTGTCACTTTACCGCCGAGGCTTTCTATCCGTTCCTTTACCTCGCCCCGGTTGGCGAAGTGTTCCACACTTCCGGTTATTACAAAGTTAACGCCTGTAAATCTCTGGTCCTGCTGCTTCATCTCCTCTTCAGGTATCGACAGCTCTTCCAGAAGTTCGCGGAATATACGCACATGCCTCTCGTCCGAGAAGTAATCCACGAAGGCCCCGGCTATCACGCCTCCCACGCCTTGTATGGCACTGAGTTCCTCCACCCCGGCAAGAAGCATCTTATCAATATCATAGCCGAATTCCCTGCATATCATCTTGGCATTGGCGAGGCCGATATTGGCTATCCCAAGTCCATAGATGACCCTGGGCAGCGTCGTAGTCCTTGCTTTTTCTATGCTCTCTATAAGATTGCGATAGGATTTCTCCCCGAACCCTTCCATCGTCTGGATCTCTTCCTGGTAACGGTCGAGATGAAATATATCTGCATACTCTTTAATATACCCCTTCGCTATGAATTTTTCCAGTGTCGCTTCAGACAGTCCTTCGATATTCAACGCGTCTCTGCTCACAAAAAGGGCAAAGGACTTCAGATGCTTTGCCTGGCATTCCGGATTCACACAGTACAATGCCCTGGCATTGCTGACCTGCTTCACTTCCGTATCGCCACCGCACACCGGACAGTGCGCGGGAATATCCTTTACGCCGCTTCTCGTCAGGTTCTTGGCAATCTGCGGGATGATCATGTTGGCCTTGTAGACTTCTATCTCATCGCCGACGCCAAGCTCCAGCTCCTCCATTATGCTTAAGTTATGGACGCTGGCCCTGCTGACCGTAGTGCCCTCAAGCTCTACAGGCTCAAATATGGCAACCGGATTGATCAGTCCTGTCCTGGACGGGCTCCACTCTATCTCAAGCAGCTTCGTCTCCCTCGTCTCGTCCACCCATTTGAAAGCAAACGAGTCTCTTGGGAATTTGGAAGTTCTGCCCAGCGACCGGCCGTATTCCACATCATCATATACTAACACAAGTCCGTCCGATGGGAAATCATTTTCGGCTATTTTTTCGGAAAATTTAATAACTTCTTCCTCCAGCGTATCCTTCGTAACTTCGTGATATTCTACTACTTCAAATCCTTGTCCCTTCAGCCATTCCATCTGACAGACTCTCGAATTGTGAAAATCGACCCCCTCTGCCTGTACGAGCGTAAACGCATAGAACCTGACATTGCGCCTGGCCGTAATCTCATTGTTCAGCTGGCGTACCGAGCCGCTGCAAAGGTTGCGGGGATTCTTATATCTTGCGTCGGCATCTTCTATCTCTTTGTTGATTCTCGCAAAGTCTTTATAGCCTATCACCGCCTCGCCCCTCAGTATCAGTTCTCCTTTATAAGCTATCTGGATCGGGATGTTCTTGAATACTCTGGCGTTGTTCGTAATGACCTCACCGACTTCGCCGTTGCCTCTCGTAACTGCTTTATACAGCTCCCCGTCCCGGTACGTAAGCACGATCGTCAGGCCGTCCAGCTTCCATGACATCATCACCTTCTGGTCCCCGGCAAACTTCTTGAGCTCCTCCACATCTTTCGTCTTGTCCAGTGACAGCATCGGACTATCATGCCGCTCCTTCGGCAGCTCGTTCAGCACCTCATAACCGACATTAGCCGTAGGACTGCCTGAAAGAGTAATGCCTAGCTCTTTCTCCAAAGACAGCAGCTCATCGTACAGCCTGTCATATTCATAATTGCTCATGATCTCCTCTGCGTCCTGATAATATGCTTTTCCCGCCTTATTCAGCTGTTCTACCAGTTCCTGCATTCTTTCCTTTTTCTGTCTGCTCATATAATTCCTTTAACTCCTGCTCTGTCAGTTTTCGATACGCACCGGGTTTTAGATTCCCCAGTTCAATATTCATAATCCGTATTCTAACCAGCCGCTTCACCTTATATCCGAGCGCGTCACACATTCTTCTGATCTGCCGGTTCAGCCCCTGGGTCAATATGACAGTGAATACATAAGTACCGCACTTTTGCGCCCTGCACGGCCTGGTGGTCTCATCTATGCCCTTCTCTCTGTCCGTGATCCTTACGCCCGAAGACATCTGGCCTATAAATTCTTCTGTCACGGGTCTGTCCACCCATACTTTGTATTCCTTCTCATGCCCGAATCTGGAACGCATCATACCGTTGATAAGCCCACCGTCGTTCGTCATGATGAGAAGCCCCTCGGAGTCTTTGTCCAGCCTTCCCGCATACGTAACACGCTCCGGATATTTTAAAAAGCGGATAATATTGTTCTTTACCCGCTTGTCTTCCGTACATACGATACCGGCGGGCTTATGCACCGCCAGCACTATCTTTTCGTCTTTCCTTCTTATGGGCTTCTTGCCAACCCGTACTTCATGGGAGGAATCCACCTGCATTCCGGCCACCGCTTTCTTACCGTCTACCGTCACACGGCCGGCCTCGATCAGCCTGTCGGCCTCACGCCTGGAACAGACGCCCGCCTCACTTATAAACTTATTCAGTCTCATTATTTTTCAGCACTCCACTTATACTGTTATCTTCTACAAATGTGTTCCCATTATACAAAAATAAAACGCTCGTGATATTATTTTCATCCATAACCTGATGGATATCTCCATAATAATATCTTGGGTCAATGATTATAATCTCCCGGAAGAACGGAGTCAGGAAGGGGACTAGACAATTCGCGTAAGAGTCCTTAACGAGCAGCAGCCGGTTTGACGTATCTGCAGTCGTCTTGATATCAATCATGGAATAATTGCCTCCCAGGAACAGGGCATACTGATCCTTCTCTTTAAGCTTTGAGGAGTCATAGAGGCTTGCCGACTTTCTCTGCTCATCCACATAGCTGACCGTAACATCGGGCGATTTCTCCCCCTTTTCAGGCGCATAGATGTAGATAGGCTCCCGGTATCCCTGCTCATATCCGCTCGTTGCAGACAAGGTGCCGTTAAAATCATTGCTCACCGCATACCGTTCCCATTTCGGACCGTCCGCCGTGTCAAGCCCCATCGCTTTTGCAAGTTCTTCGTATGCATAGCTGGCTCCAAGCGTCGTCCAGTGGTGGTCCGTGCGGTAATATATATTCTCATCCTTGTGCTTCTTCAGCGTCGTCTGGACATCGACCCAACTGACTTCGTCTCCCAGTTCTTTTCTTATGCTTTCAAACTGCCTGCCCTGATCTTCCGTCTCCGCCAGGCCCGGCAGCTTGCCGGACATGACATTGGCTGCATTGGGAACGAGCGCAAAGTAGACAGGGATGTCTACATAAGATTCCTCAAACGCTTTGATTGCCTCGATGTTCTCTTTCATCTGGTCTTCATCCGGCTTTGCGATGTCTTCCAGCAGATAGCTGTCCTTCCCCTTAAACACGCCGTTGGAATCCCGCTTTCCCATCAGAAGGTCCGTATTGGTCTTCAATGTCACCCAGAGGTTTCTTGCAGCAAACTGGTCCGACTTATATGATTCGTACTGCTTCATATAACGGCCGCTTGTGACGCCGGTGACAGTCAGTGAAGGCTTCTGCTCCAGCATACGGTTTTCCCTATCTGAAAACTCTTTATCACTGTGTATGAGATTGACGAGGCAGACGGCTGCAAGCATGCCGAGGAACAGCAGAGCAGCTGTTTTCTTTATCTGCACTTTTCTTTTTCTTCTGTCCGATTTCCGCTTCATAGCCTGCTCCTAGAATCTAAAATATAAAAATGGGTTATATGTCTCCGTCACGAGATATGCGATGCACAACAGGAACAGGACTCCGTACACGGCACAGTTGATTGCCGCCCTGTTCTTACCATCTCTGTATATAATACGTTCATACAGAGTATGGACGGCCGGTGTGGAACCAACGAGCGCGGCTGCCCAAAGTACAAGGTTCGTCACCAGCAGATAAAGCCCTTCCTTATCCACTATCCCGCTTCCTCCCCCGAACATGAGCTTGAGATACTGTACCGCGTTTCCAAGCGTCGGACTGAAGAAGAACACCCAGCCAATCATGACAAGCACGATACAGTATGCATGTCTCAGAATACCTGGTATCCTGTCCAGCACCCGGCCCAGGACATATTTCTCAATAATCAGCAGGATACCGTAATACAGCCCCCACATGACAAAATTCCAGCTCGCCCCGTGCCAGAGCCCGGTAAGCAGCCATACGACCAGTATGTTTCGCACATGCTTCATCACACTGACGCGGTTTCCGCCCAAAGGTATATATACGTACTCTCTGAACCACGAGCTCAGAGATATATGCCATCTCCGCCAGAATTCTGTAATGCTCTTTGATATATAGGGATAGTCAAAATTCTTCAGAAACTGGAATCCGAACATCTCGCCAAGGCCGACAGCCATATCGGAGTAGCCGCTGAAGTCAAAATAGATCTGGAACGTGTAGGCCGCGCACCCAATCCAGGCGGTAAGCGTCGAAGTCTGAGCCGCCCCCAGCTCCGTCACTTTCATAAATACCATACCGGACGTATTGGCAATCAGCACCTTCTTGGAAAGTCCCCGTATGAAAAAGAGCGCTCCATCCCCGAATCTGGCCCAGGATTCCTGACGGATGCGGAGCTGCCTCTGGATATCCGCGTACTTGACGATCGGTCCTGCTATCAGCTGTGGAAACATGCTCACGTAGAGGGCAAAATCCGACAGGTTCCTCTGCGCCCTTACGTTCCCTCTGTATACATCGATGATATAAGACAAGGTCTGGAACGTATAGAAGGATATCCCGATGGGAAGCGCCAGCTCCCGGTACGGGATATCAACCGGAAGCACCGCATTGATGCTGTCCAGGACAAACCCTTCGTACTTGAAGAAGCCGAGGATACATAAGTTCACGACGATGTTAAAAATCAGGCTCCGGCGTGCCTTATGCCCGTGTCCCAAGTGCCTCGCTATATCCAGTCCGCTTATATAGTTGAACAGGATAGAAAGTATCATGAGGAAGATATAGAACGGCTCTCCCCACGCGTAAAAGATCAGGCTGCCTGCTAGAAGCACTGGATTCTTAAACGGCCGAGGCACGATATAATATAGGATTAATATAATTGGTAAAAACGTAAATAAAAATACAATACTGCTAAATAGCATTATCCCTATATCCTTTTCTATAAACTCTTTCTGTAAGCCGCCTGTACTGCATCTGCCTTCTTCGTCACCGCCAGCAGTACATAGTCCCCTCTGCTTTCCAGAACTGCCGATCTGATCAGCTTCGTCTGGGCTGCTCCATACCCCTCAAAGCTTTCCTTCTGCGTATCGAGCCTTGCCTGGGCTGCCTTTTCCACACTTTCGGCCTGGCTTGCATCCGCAAGCCGCACGATGAGCAGTTCATTGACTCCCATGACATCGTCGGGAATATACAGCGTCACGCCTTTATAATCATCCGCATTCAGGCCGTAATATTTCTTCAGGTCCTGGGTCGTCCCTTTTTTCATCCCTTCCGTCCCCATGACCGATAGGATGTTCTTGTTCACCGTCTTTATCGGCGTGTCCGTCCCGCCCTCATTGGCGATCAGAAGGATGACATAGGCAGCCATTACAAGCACGAGAAGGTATTTCAATATGTTGATGACGTCTAACGTACTATTTTTCATGCTTTTCATTATAAATCCGCCGCCTCCGCCATGTTCTCTACCCAGCCCGGATAATAGTCCGGCGCCTGATGGATACCATCGTCTGCATAATACTCATCTTTTACGAGCCCTGTGTTATCGATAAAGATGACATCTTTCTCTTCACACAGCGCTTTCAGTCTCTCATTATACTGAGGTATGCTGCCGTACCATTCGTTCTTCTCTATCGCCTGCTTGTCCGCAGGCAGGACGCAGTTGACATACACCTTCGTATCCGGCATGGAGGACTTGATCTCATCCAGCACCTTCCCATAGCCTTCTGCAAATGCCGAAGCATCCCCTCTGGCAGCCTCCACATCATTCATGCCGAATGTCAGGAACAGGCATTTCGGCTTCGCTTCTTCCGCTCTCCTGATCATATCCATCGTGCCCGTCTCCTCCGGTCTCGTCACTTCCGCTCCCTTTTCTGCGATTACGAGCGACTGGTCCATAATGCCAAATTCATAGAGCCCCTGCGTAATGGAATCACCCAGTACAAGGCAATTGGCAAACCGTTCATTGACGGGACGGCTCTTCCGCTCCTCGTCTGCCGCGCGTTCCGCCTCTTCCAATTCTTCTACCTTGCTTTCCGCCGCCTTTAAATCAGCCTGCTCCAGCTCCTTCAGCTTCTCAGTGCCCTTTGTAATGTCTACACGGGGATTCAGAAGCTTTACAGCGACGATAATACTACCTATAATTAAAAGAACAACGACAACGATAACAGCCATGCGCAATATCTTGTCCTGTTCTTCCCCCTTGCTCCATTTTTTTCTGTTTTCATCTTTCACGATAACTGATTTCTCCTTCGTGCAGAATCTTCTGATAGCCTGCATTGCTGCACACGTCTGAATATACATGGTTATTGTAATGTTTTCATCTGTAAAAGTCAAACTTATAATGCATTCTCAGACAGGAATTGATATAATATTACTGTCCGCATATTTCCGGACCACCTAAAATCACCAGATTCCAGCAACGGGCCGAAATCAAAGACGAAGGAGCGTTATACATGATCACATTGACACCGGACACAAAGACCTGCATGTCCCATCTGCTATTGAAAGATACTTTTGATTCCCTTTCCTTTATAGAGGGTGAAATTACGACATATAATAAATTTATGATTGACGGACATATCCACAAGGATTTCTATGAGGAGGCTCCTGACAGGGAATACTCCCTGTGGGGCGGGCTGCGAAGCTACTGCCTGTCTATCATCAAGGGGAAACGTACCCCGCTGGGTTTTAAACTGATCCTGTCGCTTGGCAAAGAAGATTTCACCGGCTTTCTGGAACAGGACGGCCTGAATTACCGTCCGGAAGATATCCAGGGCCTGTATATGAATCTAAAATATGACGGCTGCCATCTGTCCTGCGTGACCGGTACTTCCATGAATACCTTCACGATGGACAGGTCGCTGGAGGAAGCCTGGGACCGATGGGTTCGGGCATTCTACGCAAAGGCCGGAATTGCATTTGAAAGCAGCCGATAGACTTCAGCCATATGAGCGGAAGGCTGAGCCGGAATCAGTCGCGGGGATATCATCTCATAGATAAGCGAAAAACCTCCGGGAAGAGAACTGTCGAAAAATTTCTCTCCCCAGAGGCTCGTTGCCTGAATCCTCCTCTTCATCCGGTTAAGATGCGCAGCTTTCTTTTATTTTGTCAGGAGCATCATAATCTCATTGCTTCTCTGCATGAATGCCGTCATCTCTTCCGGGCTCAGCGGCTTATGCGCCAGCATAGCCAGATCATACAGCTGCTTGCAGATGACCGGTACGCTCTTGGCACGCTTGTGCTCTACGACGAATTTCACGAGCGGATGGTTTGCATTGAGTATGAGCGTGCTCTCGCCCCCGAACATTCCGGCGTCCATGCCTGCCATACCGTACATCTTCATCATTTCCTGCATACGGCGGTTCTGCTCGGACAACGTAATCATGGCTGCCGTATTGTCGTCCTTTAACTTCTCTACTTTCACATCCAGCTTATCATTGCCAAGCTCCTTGCGGAATATCTCTACAAGGCTGTCCGTCGTCTTCTGGAATTCTTCTTTCTCTTCCTCTGCAACTTCTTCTTTGGCTGAGTCAGTCAGGTCTGCGTCGATACGCTGGAAGCTCAGGTTCGGATTGCGCTGCTCCATCTGGGTGATGAATGCGGAATCGATGTTGTGGTTCAGGATGACCGCGTCCTGGCCCTGTGACTTGAACAGGTTGATGTACTGGCTCTGCTGCTGCTCGTCTGTCACATAGTAGATGGTCGTCTTCTCTTTTTCTTCCCCTGTACCTTCTGCTCCTTCTGTGCCATCGCCTTCCTTCTCCTTCGGCTCTTCCAGCGTACCGCCGTTAGCCTCGGCACACTCTTTCAGCGTCAGGTATCTGTGGTCAATGTTCTTGAATAAGATAGAATCTTTCATCTTATCGCAGAACTTCTCATCCTTCAGGCAGCCAAACTTCACGAACGGGCTGATATTATCCCAGCACTTCTCGTATTCTTCCTTCTGTGTCTTGCACATCCCATTCAGCTTGTCGGCCACTTTTTTGGAAATATAGTCTGCAATCTTATTGACAAAGCCGTCATTCTGCAGCGCACTTCTGGATACGTTGAGCGGAAGGTCCGGACAGTCGATGACTCCCTTCAGCACCATAAGGAATTCCGGAATCACTTCTTTGATATTATCGGCGATAAACACCTGGTTGTTGTACAGCTTGATCGTGCCTTCGATGGAGTCATACTCCGTATTGATCCTTGGGAAATAGAGGATTCCTTTCAGGTTGAACGGGTAGTCCATATTCAGGTGGATCCAGAACAAAGGCTCCTTATAATCCATAAACACCTTACGGTAGAATCCCAGGTAATCCTCTTTCTCGCATTCATTCGGATGTTTTGTCCAGAGTGGATGGATATCGCTCAGAGAAACCGGACGCTTGTTGATCTTCACCTTCTCTTTTGCAGGAGATACCTCGACCATCTCTTTCTCGCCGTTTTCATTCTCCTTCTCTTCCATCTTGGCTTCTTCATGGATGTGCTCTACTACGACATCATCCTCTGTAAGATCCGCCTCATCTATCGTCTCGTATTCCTGTTCTGCGTCTTCATTAGAAAGGAATATCTCTACCGGCATGAAAGAGCAGTACTTCTCGATGACTTCTCTTACCCGGTACTCATTGGCAAATTCCACGCTGTCTTCATTCAGGCACAGCGTAATCTCCGTGCCGACACCTTCTTTTGTGCCGTCTTCCATCTCGTACTCAGTCCCGCCTTCGCTGACCCAGTGTACCGGAGCCGCGCCGTCCTTGTATGAAAGCGTATCTATATGCACCTCATCCGCCACCATGAACGCGGAATAAAATCCAAGGCCGAAGTGCCCGATCATATCATCCTCTGTCGTCTTATCCTTATACTTTTCAAGGAATTCGGTCGCTCCGGAAAAGGCGATCTGTGTAATATATTCTTCTACTTCATCCGCAGTCATGCCGACACCGTTATCGATAAACTTCAGTGTCTTTTCCTTTGGATTTACGATGACCTGGATGGATGGCTTATAATCGTCAGGTATCTGATACTCTCCCATCATATCAAGCTTTTTAAGCTTTGTTATGGCATCACATCCATTGGATACCATTTCACGTACAAAAATATCATGGTCTGAATATACCCATTTCTTAATGATTGGGAATATATTCTCACTGCTGATAGATAAGTTTCCTTTTTTTCCTGCCATATATATCACTCCTATGTTCTAATATTAAATGTTCCGGCTGAAATCGCCATTTTTTTCTGTCTAACAGTAATAATAATACGGTGTTTTTTAAAAGTCAATAGAAAATTAGCACTCTTTTTGAAAGAGTGCTAACAATCGTGCCATTTTCATTATTCTATGCTCTTTAACGACTCCACCATATCAATCCTCTTGAGTTTAAAATACATGACCCAGTTGACAAACGCGGAAAAGGCTACCGTAAACAGAAGGCTATAGATGTAGCTTGGAAAATTGATGTTTCTACCGAACATCGCCGCGTCTACTTCTACCGTCCTGATAATAAAAAGATGGAGCAGCCTTCCCATGATCATGCCGGCACCGGCGCCGATAAATGTCAGTATGACATTCTCCCGGTATACATAAGCCGCCACCTCAGGATCATAGAAGCCAAGTACCTTGATTGTGGCAAGCTCTCTCTGCCTCTCCGTTATATTGATGTTATTCAGGTTATAAAGAACGACAAAGGCGAGCATCCCTGCCGAGACGATCAATACGATGATAACAAGGTTCAGGCTCCTGAGCATATCGTCCAGCTGCTTCTGTATGTCACGCAGATAGCTGATGCTCAGCACGCCGTCCTGCTTGAGTATCTTCTGCCCTGTCTTCTCAAGGGCGCTCCGGGAAGAGTCCTCTGCCTTGAAGAAATAACAGTTATACTCCGCCTTTTCACCATATACCTCCTCGTACAGCCCGGGCGTGAGATAAATATAGTGTCCCATGTAGTTCTCACAGATAGATGCGACCTTCACCGGACGGTTGCCTTCCTCTTCATCCTTGATATAAATCGTATCACCCGCTTTGACGTCCAGAAGCTTGGCAGTCTTCTCGCTGATGATTGCACCCTTGTCAGTAAGCTTATATTTGTCATGACTTCTGCGGTCTCTGAAATTGATGAAGCTGGATATGTCTTTTACTGACTTCGGTACACATTCATATGTGTCCCGTTCCCTGCCGCCATTTAAGAGCGTTACATTCCGCATATTTACTTCCGTGTACTGTTCCACATCAGAGGCATGCTTCATAAAGTCCGCCGTATCCTGCTGCCTTTCCTCTGATATATCCTCTTCGAGATAGGCCATCCCGTCATACACCTGTATCTGGCTGTACTGCAGCTCTGATATGGCAAATACGGAATCTTTGATACCGAAGCCGACGAGCATAAGGGCCATGCACCCTCCGATACCGAATACTGTCATGAAAAACCGCTTCTTATACCGCATCAGGTTCCGCACCGTAGACTTCCATGTGAAGCTCAGCCGTTTCCATATGAAGGTCACCCGTTCCAGAAATACCCGTTTCCCATTCTTCGGCGCGGGGGGCCTCATAAGTACCGCCGGCTGTGCCGCCAATTCCTTATAGCAGGCGGCAAGCGTGGCGCCCATCGTGCAGGCGAGCGCCGCCAGCGTAGCCGCCGCGGCATAGGTCAGGTTGTACGGCGTAAGGATGTCAGGTATATGATGGTACATGATTCCGTAGGCATAGATTATGATGTAAGGCAGCACCTTCTCACCGAACAGCACACCGAAGATGCTCCCTCCGAGTGTGGCGAGCAGCGCATAGCCAAGATATTTGGACGCGATGGTCAGCTTATGATAGCCGAGCGCTTTCATCGTTCCAATCTCCGTGCGCTGCTCCTCTACCATACGTGTCATGCTCGTAAGGCTGATAAGCGCCGCAACAAGGAAAAACAATACCGGAAATACTTTTCCGATAGCCCGCATACGGTCCGCGTTGTCACCGTATCCCGTATATTCCGCCAGCGTACTCCGGTCGTACACATACCACTTCGGGTTCTTGATCTTCCCTATCTTCTCTTCGGCATCCGCAATCTTCTGTTCCCCGTCTGCAATCTTCTGCTGGGCCTCGGCCTTCGCCTCCTCATATTCCTTCCTGCCGTCTGCAAGCTCCGTCTCACTGTCCGCGATCTCCGCCTCGGCCTTGTGGAGCGTGTCTTCCTGCTTCTCAAACTCGGCCCATCCGCTGTCTATCTGTGTCTGGCCGTCCTGTATCTGATTCCAGGCGGCAGCGAGCTTTGCCTCGCTAGCATCCATCTCCGCCTTATTGGCAGCCAGCTGTGCCGCCCCGTCATCGAGTTCCTGCTGGCCGGCGGCAAGTCTGCTGTCTGCTTCAGCTTTGGCAGCGTCGTAAGCCTTTTTAGACTGATCATAGCGGGCCTGGTTACTTTGTAGTTGTGCACGCGCAACCGGAAGTATTTTATCTCTCAAATCGTCCCGGTCAGCCTCCGCCTTCTGAAGCTGGTCCTGTACATCCGGCAACTGCGGATCCGCGGGATCCATCCCGCTGATCTGTTGATTCAACACGTTTATAGTATCTTCCAGTGCGGAAAGCTCCGCCTCTTTCTGAGCAACATCCGCCGCCATAAGATTACATAAGTAGTTTAACTGGTCAAGCTGTTCCTTCTGCTGTGCGAACTTCTCCACAGCGTCTGCCTTCTGCTTATCAAACGCCGCCTTCTGCGCACCAAAGTCCGCCATCCCCTGTTCATAGGCTGCTTTCCCGTCATCCAGCTGCTTTCTGCCGGATTCATATTCTGCCTTGGCATTGTCCAGTTCTTTCTGCTTTGAGCTTAAAGTTGATCTGGCTTTCTCCAGCTGTGTGCGCCCGCCGGTAATCTGTTCTCTTGCATCTGCCAGCTTCACTTCCCCATCTTTGAGCGTCTGCTCTGCCTCTGCAAGCTCTTCCTCAGCCTCTTTTTTTCCGTCATCCAGCTCTATCTTTGCCTTGTCCAGCTCCTCATTTGCATCTGTAATCAATTCCTGCTTACGGATTTGTCCTCTTTCCCCGGTGATACCCTCTATATTGTCCTGTATCTCTTTTATCCTGTCCTCATACGCATCCGTATAAGCAGTCAGCTCCATCGCTCCCTCTGCCTGGACATAAGCCTCCGTATACACATCCATGTCAAATGTGGAATCCGTCACGACAAAAAAGCCGCTTAAGGATCCTGTCCCGATTGTCGTATTCCCCCTGCTGAATGAAATATAACACGGCGTGTTACCCGTGCCGACCACGGTCAGCGTATCCGTCGTAAGCGTATCCGTGACTTTCTTGTCGTCACCGGACTTTAGCTCGATCTTATCCCCTACTTTATAATGCATCTCATCATCGGTCAGGCATTCTCCGGGCTTCGTTGGCAGACGCCCTTCTGTCACTGTCACTTTGTTCATAGACGGCAGCATGGACATGACATGTACCGCTATCTCCCTATCCTCGCCCTGACAGAGAAAGTCGGCACTGTAGCCGCCTTCCGCCTTCTCCACTCCGTCCACCTTTCTGATAGCACGGATATCATCTGCAGTGATTCCAAGCGTACTGGCCGTCTTGATATCCATCAGATCCGCCCCATCAAAATAAGCGTCCCCCGTAGCCCGCATGTCAGGCTCTGAAGAACGTATCCCTGAGAAGAATGCAACTCCAAGCGCTACGATAAAGAAGATAGAAAGAAAGCGCCCGAGGCTTCTGCGTATTTCCATGTAAAAATCTTTCCGTGTTGCCTTTGTCCCCATTTAAGCTCCTACCACTCTATAGAATCTACCGAAACAGGATTATCGTTTTCAATCATCCTGGACACTCTTCCGTTTTTTATCTTGATGACACGGTCAGCCATCGGCGTGATAGCCTGGTTATGCGTGATAAGTATGACCGTCATCCCTTTCTCCCTGCACGTATCCTGCAATAGCTTAAGTATCGACTTGCCCGTATTGTAATCCAGCGCGCCGGTCGGCTCATCACATAACAGCAGCTTCGGATTCTTGGCAAGCGCCCTCGCTATGGAGACCCTCTGCTGTTCTCCGCCCGAGAGCTGTGCCGGAAAGTTGGACAGCCGTTCACCGAGCCCGACGTCAACGAGCACTTCCTCCGCATCCATCGGATCCCTGCATATCTGAAGGGCCAGCTCCACATTTTCAAGAGCTGTGAGGTTCGGTATAAGGTTATAGAACTGGAACACGAATCCGATATCATCCCGTCTGTACGCCGTAAGCTGCTTCTGGCTATATTGGGAAATACATGTTCCATCCACTTCTACGATGCCTTCTGTCGCGGTATCCATCCCTCCAAGGATATTCAGCACCGTAGTCTTTCCCGCGCCGCTCGGTCCCACCACAACCGCAAACTCTCCCTTTTCTATCTGAAAGTCGATCCCGTCTGCCGCTACGATCTCTACCTCTCCCATATGATAAACTTTCCGTACGCCATCCAACGTCACAAAACCGCTCATACAAGTCCTCCCAAACATGCCGCATACTAATAGCAGAGCCATTCAGGTATTGCTTCTGCCATATAAAAATGAAATTCATTATTGTCCGTTTTTATTATATCACTTATAATAACACATGGATACTATTGATTTAAAGTTGACAAAGAGAAATATACAGGAGTGAGAAAGATGAAGCAGACAAGATTTGTCCCGGCCAGGTCGGACAGTGAGATACTGGATATCGCCGTGCTTGCAGAAGAGATCTGGCACGAACATTTTACGGATATCATCGGGAAAGAGCAGGTGGACTATATGATTGAAAAGTTCCAGTCCTTTCCGGCGCTGAAAGAGCAGATCCAGAACGGTTATGAATACTTCCAGATATATAGCTCCCACACGATGGCGGGCTATACAGGCATCCATGAAGAAGATGGCGCGCTGTTTCTGAGCAAGCTCTACATAAAAAAAGAATTCCGTGGACAGCACTTGGCTTCGGAAGCGTTCCGATACCTTGTGCAGCTCTGTAGAGACAGAGGCATCTCCAAAATCTGGCTCACGTGTAATAAACACAATGCCAACACGCTTGCCGTCTATGACCATCTCGGATTTAAGATAACGGATGAACAGGTGGCGGATATCGGGAATGGGTTTGTGATGGATGACTACATACTTGCCTGTCAATTGGGGGTTTAGTAAAGTGGCTGCGGGCGGGGAGCCGGGTGGCATCTGCTCCGATGCGTCCGAGGCTTCGACTAGCCCACGGCCTCCTAACTTTGCGGCAGAGTCGCTGATAGCAGCTCCTCTCCCGCAAATCAAGGATTCCGGGACGGATTCTCCGCCTCTTACGCTTACACCTGCGCATCTCCCACCCGGCTCCCCGCCCGCTATCTACTTCACTTAACAAGGGCGAAGACGGCTGTGTGGCGTTACTGGCCAGCGGATGGCCGCTGGCAGCGTGAGATGAATGATAAAATATCAGGTTTCCAACTTGCTTCGCCCTTTATCACTATGCTGACACCACCAAAGCACTTCCATCAGACGGCAGCGCCACACAGCCACCCCCGCCCGTGCCAGTAAAGTAGATAGCCGCTGGGGAGGTATGGGGCAGATGCGAAGGTCTAAGCGGAAGGGACGTAAGAATCCTCACCAGATTCCTTGGTTTGTGGGGTGAGAGCCGCTATCGGCGAACATTCCACAAACTTAGGAATCTGTGTGATAGTCGCAGTTCCCGGACGCATCGCAGCATCTGCCCCATACCTCCCCAGCGGCGTCTACATTACCTAAACTCCTATTTTTTCGGACACCCGGTTACTTTTTTCTCTACATCGGCTATCGTAATCGTCTCAAGATATTTTTTACATCGTTCATTCATCTCTCCGTATATACTGTCCATCATCCCTGCCATACCGGACGCTATCATGCAGCCAATATCAAAGTTTCCTGATTTCCAGGATGCCTTCACGATATCGTCCTCCAGCGCGTCGCATATATGCCGTAAGGTTACATCTCGTGCATCAGCCGCCATATGATAGCCGCCTTTGATCCCCTCTTTCGTCTCCACGAGATTCTTTTTCTTCAGCTTAGCCATGACCTTCCTCACCCGCGCCGGATTCGTGCAGATATTTGCAGCCAGCTCTTCGCTGGAAAGCACCGTATCCTTATGATGCAGATATACGAGGCCATGCACAGCAATTGCAAATTCGCCTGTCATCTTATTTCCCACTCCTTTTATTCTCATCCTCATCCTTTGTGTCGCCAAAACCATACGCGAGCACTATCCCAATCATCGTTCCCATAACGACAGCCCCGACGGGGCTTGCAGTGATGGCTCATCCCCCGCTGCTGCATCCGATGAATACATAGTAAGCAAATCCGAGCGCAGCACCAAGCAGTATGAAGCTAATTCTTTTCATGTGTCTTTTCATTGCTGCTTCCTTTCCCTTTCTTGATGGCGTTCGTCGGACACGCCTTAACGCAGTCCCCGCAGCGGATACATTCCAGGCTGTTGGGCTGCTCCCACACCTTGATATCCATCCTGCACGTCTTGTGGCACTTGCCGCACTTGATACAGTCGTTTTCTTCTATCCGGTATCGGTACAGCGCGACCGGGTTAAAGAAACTGTAGACCGCTCCGAGGGGGCAGAGATACTTGCAGAAAGGACGGTACACCCATAATGACAGTATGATTATGGCTGCCAGTAATGTTACCTTCCATATAAACAGGCCGCCCACTGCATTCTGAAGTGATTCATTGAGCAGCACAAGCGGAATGCCGGCGGTCAAAGTACCGCTTGGACATATGTACTGGCAGAACCACGGGCTTCCCTGTCCGATGATATCAACCACAAGCAACGGAAGCAATAGGACGAACAGGACGAGTATGACATATTTCAGCCATTTGAGCACCTTATGGCCAGGAAGATTCTTTCTTTTCCTGAAAAACGGTATCTTGTACAGCAGATCCTGGATCAGCCCGAACGGACAGAGCCAGCCGCATATGAACCTGCCAAAAAATGAGCCAAAAAATATAAGGAACCCGACAACATAGAAGGAAAACTTATAATCTCTGCTCCCAAGCACTGCCTGAAGAGAACCTATCGGGCACGACCCGAGCGCCCCCGGACAGGAATAGCAGTTAAGCCCCGGCACACATGCTGCTTTGGTGGGGCCTGTATATATCTTCCCGGTGAGGAATCCGAACAGGTAACCGTTGGTTACCGCTGTAAAGGCAATCTGTACCCACAGCCTCATCCGGTTTGTTATCGCTTTTATCATCTTAGCCAATTCCTATACACTCCAAACAAATATTTACAGCTTTTGTCAGCACGGTCACTGCCTCGCCGCGTGCAAACCCGATATAGATGGACACTGCGGCCGACAGAAAAAGTGCACACCGGATCCATCTTACTTTCCTGCTGCCCATGACTATATCTCACCAAGCAGCTTGTCAATGATGCCTGCCCATTCTGCTTTGTCGCGGGCGCCGGAGTACACATCTCCGACCTGTTTTCCCTCTTTATCGACAAAGATGGTAGTCGGTACGACATTTACTGAGCCAAGTATCCCGGACATCAGATCCTGCGATGCGACAATATGCGTATAATCTGCCTTCGTAGTGGACACAATCTCTTCTGCCTTCTCATTTTTCGCCTCCCCCACATCGCTGACAATGCCCACAACCTGCACCCCTTTATCCGCATACTCGCGGCTCAGCTCTCCAAGGTCCGGCATCTCACGGATACAAGGTCCGCAGAAAGTACCCCATATGTTTACCATCGTAAGGTCGGCTTTGGAAAATATATCATCGGAAACCGCTTCCCCTTCCAGCGTCTCAGACTCAAACGTTCCGAATTCTTTGTCCGAGGCATCCGATGAGGCATTGGAACCTTCCAAGCTCTCGGAGCTTCCGGTATCAGCCTTCTTTTCTTCCTTCCCGGTGCTGCACGCGGTGAGCAGCAATGCCAGGCTCAATGTTATAATAGTAATTGCTTTCGCTCTTCTTCTCTTCATCATCGTCTCCTTTTTAATCTGTAACATTTTAATTTTCAGTTTATATTGTAATTATACTTGTTACAGTTGTATCTGTCAATGGTGAAAGCAGCAAAAAAAGTCGAGAGATTTCTTCATTATTTCTTTATACTGGAAGCAAGGAGGTAACAGAATGAAGGAACAGATAGAAGCGGTCCAGCGGATGCAGAATTATATAGCCGGCCATCTGTATGAACAGATAACCCTGGCAGAGCTCGCCAGGGAATCTCTGTTTTCCCCGTGGCACTCGTACCGGCTGTTCAAAAAATGGACGAACCTGACCCCGGCGGAATATATCCGCAGGATGCGGCTGTCCGCATCTGCGCTGCGCCTGCGAAACGAGGGATGCCGGATAGCAGACATTGCATTTGATATGGGCTTTGGAAGCGTAGACGGCTATCAGAGAGCATTTTACAGAGAATTCGGATGCAATCCAAAGGAATATATGGAAAATCCGGTTCCTTTGTACCTGTTTACTCCGTATGGCGTCATATACAGACAATTCAAATTCAGAAAGGATGAACGGAAAATGGAGAAAGTGAAGAATGTATTTGTACAGGCGGTCGCAAAGCCCGCACGAAAGGTAATCATAAAAAGAGGAGTCAAGGCCGACGATTATTTCCCATACTGTGAGGAAGTAGGCTGTGACGTGTGGGGGCTTCTGATGAGCATCAAATCTCTGGGAGGAGAGCCCGTATGCCTGTGGCTTCCTGATACTTACAGGACTCCCGGCACGTCTGAGTATGTACAGGGCGTGGAGGTCGATGTGGACTACGACGGCCCTGTTCCGGAAGGCTTTGATGTCATAACACTACCGGAGGCCGACTATCTTATGTTCAAGGGTGAGCCATTCGAGGAAGAAGATTACTGCCAGGCCATCGAAGAGATACGGGGCGCTGCCGATAGATATGACCCGTCAACGGCCGGTTATGAATGGGATACGGATAATCCGCGTATCCAGCTGGAGCCAATCGGGACAAGAGGATATATTGAACTGCTGCCGGTCAGACAGAAAAAAGAAGACGGAGTAAAATAACGGCTGTGATGCTGAAACGCCCCATCCTTTCATCATGAAGGATGGGGCGTTCGTTCCGTCTGCCCGTATCATACATATTGCTTCAAGTCTTCCATCGCTTTCTCATCAAATTTTGACTTGTCTATTCTGGCACGTTTCAGATAATTCCGCCAGATCAGGATGAGCACGAAACCGGCCGCGATAACTGCTGTCAGGAAATAAAAGAAATAGCGGAACCCCGATTCACCCGGATGAGTATCGATAATATTTCCTGCAAGGATGGATACAAATGTCTCCGGAACCGCGCCTGCCATGCAGATCAGCCCCGCCGCCGTACCAGAATACTCGACAGGCACCGCCCCCTCGCTCATCATCGTCCATGCCATCGCATAATTCATATGGAAAAATACTAGAATCGTAACAAACAGAACCGCTACTATAATGATGCCGGCCTTCCCCACAGGGGTCAGAAGCAGCAGAACCTGGCCGCCTAGCATTACGATAAACGCCAGCAGCATCAAGCGGGCGGTGCCGAACCGGTCTGCCAGATAGCCCCCTGCAATATTTCCGCCGATGGACCCGAACTTCCGGAAGACACCGAGCATTGCTCCGAACGCGACGCTGGCGCCAAGTATATCGGTGACGTACGGTATATAATAATAGATGGACAGGCAGAATACATGGTTGCAGAACGAGACGAGACAGATAATCCATACGGCAGGGTTCTTTATCACTTTTACAAGTCCCTTGAAGGAAACACGGGCTCCACTGAGCATCATGCTGTCATCTTTCACTACAAAGAGGGCCACGATGCTCATCGCTATATTTACAAATGCATAGAACAAGATGACATACTTCATGGCAAGGACCTCATTTGCCATCCTGGAAGCCCCCCAGTTAAATAAAGCGACCGCTGCAAGGGCAGCTACAGCGCCGCCGATATTCTGCGCGCCCTCAAAGAAGCCATAGGCTTTGCCCTGGCTGTCTTTGTCAGACATCACACGCACGGCTTTCACACAGGCCGGCCAGAAGGCAAACGTCGTGGAGACGCCCCAGAGGGCATAGACGCACAACAGCCCTTTGAATCCCAGAGGAAGGAGGTGGAGGAGCCCCCCGATTCCTGTCCCCGCCAGTGATACGACGATTACTTTTCTGACTGACATTCCATCTGCGACCACTCCGCCGAAAAGATAGGACACGATTCCAAAGACACCAATTACTGTACCAAATACCCCCATCTGCGTATTGGTCAGATGGTATGTCGAGATATATGCGTCATAATAGTCAAATCGGAAGAAAGGAAGCCCGAAGATGACCGACCCGCTCAGCGCCAGTATGATAATAGCTCCAAAGTTGTCACCGAGCTTACCCTTGATTCCAATCTTTCTTAAAAAGCTGCTCATAGTAACCTTTCTCCCTTTGTCATTCATTTACAGATACGATATGGAACGTTTTCCCCTTGTCGTATGTCCGGGAAAAAATGGCAAACCCGTCGTAGTAGAATCTGCCCGCGAACACGCCCCGCTCACAACCATTGCTGTCCATCTCGAACTTCTCCCATTCGCCTACGCTATCCTTGATTTCGTCCTTTGAAAGAGTCTTTTCTATGAGCGCTTCTGCAGATGCCTTCTCAGATGAGGTGGACGAACGGCTGCTTTTCCCGTTGTCTTCAGCCGGATCGGCCTCTGCCTGCGTATCCGCTTCCGTCGTTGACGTCACAATGACTGTAATTATACCAAACGCCCCGATAAGAAGCACGATGGAAATCAAAAGTATCCCTAGTTTTTTCCTGTTCATCAGTCCCCTCCTGTGCTGCCTATTCCTCTTCTGCCCCATTGTCAAGAAGATTCGTCCCGTCACTTACATCGTTTCCCTCTCCATCAAGCACCGCATCCTGGTATCTGTCATAGTGGACCTTGTTGCCTTTATGGTCGATAAATTCATTTCCCTCATTGGACCATGGAATCCAGCCATTGCCCCACTCCTTCACATTATCAAGGTCAACGGACTGGCACCAGTAGGCAATCTTTGCAGCGCCCCAGCTGTCACCGCAGAAAAACGCCATCGTCTTATTAACGTCCAGGCCATTGCTTTCCAGGTATGTCTTCATCTCTGCCCGGGTCCTGGGCGTCTTGTCTACATTCTCGAAAAACTCGCCCTCTTCCTCCGTGCCCTGCGGACACCAGATAGAGCCATCGATACGTCCGGCGAGGTCATGATAGCTATATCCGGAATATCCGCCTTCCCATTCATCCTCTCCGCGATTGTCTACAACCTGTCCTTCTATATCCCCGCTCAAGATAGCTTTGATATCTTCCGTCCAGAGTATCTCATCCGGATGTTCAATCGTATCTGCCCCGAAGCTGTCCACCGCTACCGGAGTTACGAGCGTATCGGCAGCCGTATCCAGTTCGTATCCGTTATAGGTCCATGCCGTCAGGCTGCCGCTCATAGCATACACTCTGACGCCGAGCGATCTCAGCATAAATCCAAGACGTCCCTGGGGAGCGGTGGCTGTACCAGTCAAGATTACGGTAGAATCCTTTGTGATGCCGTATTGCGTACATACATTGTCACGGAACTCTTCAAGCGAGATCAAACGCCACTCTTTTGCATAGTCAGACCGCTTCTCCGGTACATATACGCGTGGTCTTTCATACGAATCCGTATTGATATGGACCGCACCCGGCACATGGCCTGTCGAGAAGTAGGTAGACTCCTTTGCATTCCCCCAGCTTACATCCACCAGTACGACTTTGCCCAGGTCTTCGCCGACTGCCGCTTTTGCTTCTTCGCTCAAGCTTGATTCTTTGCCTGTTTTTACATCAGAAATGCTTTTTACGATTTCTGTCGGTATGAATCTGTCATAGTTCGTATAGGATTCCAGCTCTGTTCCCGCGTCAATCAGTTCATCGGCCTTACATACCGTGACATTTTCAATCCCCTGCTCTATAAGATATCCTGCCACGTCCGGTGCCTGTTCACCCGTGTAATCGTATACGATAATATCCTTATCTTCTGTGATGTCCTGATCTTCCAGGGCCCTCTTAAGATAAGCTTCACGGGATGCAGATTCAGAATATTCACAGTCTAGCCAACGTGCCGAAAAGAGGAGTGCATTCTTCAGATGCCCACCGTTAGCGGCTCCCTCCAAAGCCCAGCCCGAGTATGCCTCTTCCGGGCGGGCGTCTATCAGAATCGTATTATCATCCGAATCATTCATATATTCTAGTACCTGTTCCACATCTGCCGAGCCGGCATCTATCTTTTTTTCAGGCTTTGCAGAGTCTTCAGATGTCGTCTTTCCGGCGGGTTCCATCTTGCCGGCCGGTTCTGCTTTTCCGCCACATCCCGCTGTTAATGCCGCCGCCATCATGATGCATAATAATGAAGCTGACAATCTCTTTTTCATCGTATTCTCCTCTTTTCTACCAAAATTCCTTATCTATCGTATCACCTCCCCCTTCCCTCGACAAATCAATAAAAATTATAAAAAGGCCCACTTATAGACGTTCCGCATAATATCCGTCGAACGGCCCTATCTGTCTGCTCTCATAATCCGTTATTCCCTTCCCGGTGTTCGGATGTCCGGAAGAATATACGGTATCTGCCGCATACGCGCATAGAAACAGCAGGCATACCGGTATGAGCAGCTTCATCTGCAGCCTTCTTATCAGATTATCAAGCAGCGGAGCCAGCACATACGCAAATGCCATGCCGCACAGGATGACGATTCCTGCAAATTCTGCCACCGGCCTGGCTCTTAGCTTCTGGAGCAGTATGAGAATGAGCACCCCGCCGCTTCCGTAGATAGGAAGCCAAGGCCCATGCAGCACGCCCCGGTTGACGAACGCCCCGTCCTCGACAAGATGAAGGCTCACTTCCCAGAGCCATCCGATGAAGGAAAACACAAAGAACATCATGATGAGGGACCAGACAGAATAATGGCGCATATAGTGTATCGTGTCTACTGCTCCCGGAATCCCTTTCTCTTTGGCAAGGCTGCGGAGCTGGATATAATATTCCGTAAACGAAGCGGTCTCATACGGGTTGGAATAGAACACGGCAGTGAGCCCAAATGTCAACATGCCGAGGATATACCAGCCGGCAAAGGACAGATGGAACAAAAAACATTCCCATGCCTTTCATCATCCTCCTTGACAGCGTGATAGCTTCCCGGGCGGTCATATCAGGGTTCTCTGCCACGATATAAGGGACGAGAAAATAAGAAAATGTCTTTACGATGCCTCCTACGATCGTAAACATCCAGAAAAACTTATACATGAATTCCACAAACATAATCCACGCCGCCCTCATCCACTTCTTCAACCGCAGCAGGAACAGGAAACGCTGGATCGGGACCGCGTCGTAACAGCGCCCTTCCATGAAGATACGTCTTGACACGACAATATACATATTTTTCACAAAATACCAGAACGCTATGAGGAGAAACATCCCTAATATTATAAATATAAGCAGCGTAATCTCTTGGGACTTGACCAGGGAGTTGACTGCAGCTATGACCGTCACGAACACCGAGCCGGAAGTGACAGCATTCACAGCCTGGGCCAGCACTCCCCGGCTCCTTCCAAGTACAGGGCTCTCCCTTTTCGACTGCTCGATCTGCCGCTTTTCAATCTTCCGGGATAGTTCCTTCCCCTCTTTTTCCCGTCCTTCCAGCAGATTCCGGGCCACATCCATCGCCCCTGCCTGCTGCCCGGCAACTTTGCCCATATCCGCAGAGCTGCCGCCGGAGGATTCCTGCACATTTAACTCCAGCGAATTAAGGGACCCGGAAAACTCCGAATTAAGAAAAGCGGCAATGAGACATACTGCAACCAGCAGGATATAATGCCTCTTCAGGTTTCTTTTTGCCGCTTTTTTCATCTCTTTTCTTGTCATCATTCGTACATACCTTCCTTGGTTGATGCTACGCCTTACAGCATCTCTTTCAGTATCTTACCAACGAGGGCGGGATCCGCTTTTCCTTCCATCGCCTTCATCGTCCGCCCTACAAGAGCGCCAAGCGCCTTTTCCTTGCCGCCTCTGTAGTCAGACACTGCCTGTGGCGTATCCTCTATGACCCTGGATATGACCCGGCGCAGCGCACCCTCATCGCTGACTGTCCTCAGTCCCATCTCTTCGACATACTGTTCCGGGTCGATATCTTCTGCAAATACCTTCTCAAACACATTCTTCGCAACCGAACTGTTGATGGTTCCCGCATCGGCCAGCCTGATAAGCTTCGCCAGATTGGCAGGGGAAAATGCAATATCTCCGGGTTCCATGCCATGCTCTTTCAAAAGCCGCATCGTCTCAACCATGAGCCAGTTGGCGGCCTTCTTCGGATTACCGCACAGGACCGCCGTCTCCTCAAATATATCTGCCATTCGTTTGGACGATGTAATCATCTCTGCATCAGAAAGCGGAATATCGAACTCCTCTTTATAGCGCACGAGCTTCTCGCTTCTGAGTTCCGGCTGGTCTGCCTTGACCCTTTCCAGCCATTCCTCATCTATCATGACCGGTACAAGGTCAGGATCTGGAAAATATCGGTAATCTCTGGCGTCTTCTTTCGAGCGCATGGCGTAGGACGTTTCTTTGTTATCGTCCCAGCGCCTCGTCTCCTGCATGACTTGCCTTCCTTCCTCCAGCAATTCTATCTGCCGCCGCCGTTCTGCTTCAATTGCCCTTGCGATCGCTTTGAACGAATTCAGGTTCTTCATCTCTGTCCTCGTGCCAGGCTTATCCGTTCCTGCCTCACGCACCGACAGGTTCACATCCACACGCATGGACCCTTCCTGAAGCTTGCAGTCCGAAGCGCCAAGATACTGTATGATTGTCCGCAGCGTCTCCAGATAGGCGATGACTTCTTCCGCAGAGCGCATATCCGGCTCAGATACGATCTCAACGAGAGGGACGCCGCTTCTGTTGTAATCTACGAGGGAGACGTCGTCCCATTCGTCGTGGATCAGCTTCCCGGCGTCCTCCTCCATGTGCATCTCGTGGATCCGTATCCTCTTTCTCCCTCCACCCGTCTCTATCTCCACATAGCCGTCCCTGGCGATGGGGAGATAGAGCTGGGATATCTGGTAGTTCTGCGGATTATCCGGGTAGAAGTAATTCTTTCTGTCGAATTTGCTCTCCCTGGTAATCGTACAGTTTACTGCCAGGCCGATAGCCATGGCATACTCCACCACCTGCCTGTTCAAAACCGGAAGCGCCCCAGGCATCCCCGTACACACCGGACACGTATGGGCATTCGGCGCACCGCCGAATTCTGTGCTGCAGGAACAGAAGATTTTCGTCCTGGTCGCAAGTTCTACATGCACTTCCAGTCCGATAACCGTCTCATATTGTTTTGCCATCCCTATCTCCCTTCCTCTCCCTCATCTGCTATCCGCATATCAGGCGGCGCAGCCTTCACATATATTTTATCTGTCGCACATTCAAATGCATATGCCGCACGGATAATGTCTTTCTCTTTGTAGCATCCGCCGATAAGCTGCATACCTATCGGCAGCCCCTTGCTGTCATAGCCAGCCGGCACGCTCATGCCGGGAAGCCCTGCAAGGTTCACGGATATCGTATAGATATCGCCGAGGTACATGTGCAAGGGGTCGTCCAGGCTGCTTGAAAGCTTCGGGGCGGTAGTGGGCGCCACCGGGCCCAGGATGATATCATACCGCTCAAATGCCCGGTCGAAAGCCTGCTTGATCAACGCCTTCACCTTCAAAGCCTTGAGATAATATGCATCATAATATCCGGAACTGAGCACGAAGGAACCGAGCATAATCCTGCGCTTTACCTCCGCCCCGAATCCTTCCGTACGTGTCTTCTTGTACATGCCGTGAAGGCCGTCATAGCCTTCTGCCCGGTATCCGTACTTCACGCCGTCGAAACGGGAGAGGTTTGAACTCGCTTCCGCGGATGCGATGACATAATAAGCAGGAATCGCGTAGTCCACGAGCCCCAGGTCAAATTCCTCTACATCCGCCCCCTTCTCTTCCAGTACCTTTGCCGCCCTCACTATCGCATCCTTCACCTCTGGGTCCAGGCCGCTGCCAAAGTAATCTCTCGGTATGCCTATCTTCATATCCTTGACATCATCAATCAAGGCTCCGGAAAAATCATAACTGCCTCTTGCCACGGAAGTGCTGTCCTTATTGTCATGGCCGGCAATCACATCCAGGACAGCCGCACAGTCTGTCACATCTCTGGCCACCGGGCCAATCTGGTCCAGCGATGAACCATAAGCAATCAGCCCATACCGTGATACAGTCCCATAAGTCGGCTTGATGCCTGTCACGCCGCAGAAAGAGCTTGGCTGGCGGATGGAGCCTCCGGTGTCGGAGCCCAGGGCAAAGCTGCACTCTCCTGCCGCCACAGCAGCACAGGAACCGCCGGAGGAGCCGCCGGGTACATGACACGGGTTCCACGGATTGCGTGTCACTCCAAAGTACGAAGTCTCTGTCGTACTCCCCATAGCAAACTCATCCATATTTGTCTTCCCTATCACGACAGCCCCGCTTTGTTCCAGCTTCTGCACCGCTTCCGCCGTATAGGTCGGATTGTAGTTTTCCAGTATCTTTGATGCACATGTCGTCTTCATCCCGCGTGTGCATATATTATCTTTGATACCTGCCGGAACCCCTGCCAGAGGCCCTGTTAGCGTGCCGTCCTCTATCTGCTTCTGTACTTCTCCTGCACGCTTCAGGGCACTTTCACCGTCTATGGACAGAAAGCTGTGTATCTCCTGCTCCCTTTCTTCGGCCCTTGCAAGCGCTGCTTTGGCCACCTCGACTGCCGACAGTTCCCGTGTCTTTATCTTCATTCCCAGTTCAACTGCTGTCATTTCCATGATGTCCGTCATGATCCATGCCCCCTATCCTATCGTTTTCGGTACTACAAAGCCGCCTTCCTTCTGAACAGGCGCATTGGCAAGTGTACGCGCACTTTCGTCACCGTTCTCCACTACGTCGTTCCGGAACACATTATAGATTGGAAATGCATGTGTCATAGGCTCTATCCCTTCCGTGTCCAGCCCATTCAACGTATCGATGTACTCCAGCATCTGTTCCATATCTGCCTTCGCAGCTTCCTTCTCCGTGCCGCCAAGTTCCAGCTTGGAGAGAATGCCTATATATTCGATTGTCTCATCTGATATCCTGTCCGCCATATGCTCCTCCTTTAATATAAGTCCTCGTAAAATCCAAGATAATCTTCGGATGCTATCGTCTCAGCCGGCAGAAGTGACAGTGCCACTCCATCATTGCAGGCAATTGTCGTCTTCTCCGGAAGCACCATATACTTGTATCCCTTGCCATTACCACTATCCTCACCAAGATACACGCTGAAAGACTTTATCTTTTCCCCTTCTTCATCATAGACAACAATATCTACTATGCCAATCTCACCTGAGGCTATAATGTCGTAGATTCCTGGTTCAAAATCCATCCCTGCCGTCTTTTCTTCCCCGGATCCAATCGCAACGGTCTCAGATAGAGGATTCGTCATCCCCTGCAGCATAAGGCCGGTCTGACCGTTGTCTGTCTTTAGCGTCACCGTATCCTCGCATCCCACTGTTACAATTGCGCCCTGATACATGCGAAGGTCATCCAGACAATTATCCTCTTTGTCCTCATACTCAAACAGATATATCCCATTTACATTGTCATGCACCTGCACGGTGTCAAAAGTATCCTGCGTCTCAGCGGCATAATTACCTTCCGGTATATGGGTACCCACGATATAATGTCCGGTTGAAAGTACATACTCCGCGGATTCCCCCGTCTCGGGAATCATTTTTTCCACATACTCATAGGGATCATATTGATACTCTTCTGACACGGCGGCGCTCTCGCTTTCTCCGAATTCCGTATCCGCCCAGCTGCTGATTTCCGGGCCATGTTCTTCTATCACAGACAATACGATGCCGGCTACGGTCAGCACGATGGTGATGACTGCTACAATTCTTCCCGCCACAGACTTATTCTGGTCTTTGTCCCTCTCTCTTTTGCTCATTCTCCTCTGCGCCGCATCATCGTGATACCTGTACTCCGGCTGTCGATTTTCCATCCTCTGGCCGCCGCTCATACTCTGCTCTTTTTTCCGCTTCTGTTCATCCCCCCTCGGGATATGATAGTCTTCCCTGTGGACATGAGTCAACGGTTCCCCGTCACAGCTGCTCTGGTTGATTTTATATCTCTTTTCCGACTTGCTGCTGTCCAGGCCACATTCTTCACATCTTCCCCTGCCGTCCAGCTTTCCCCCACATAATGTACATTTTCTTCCAAACATATGGTCCTCCTTCACCTCTCAGACTTGTTCCTATGGTTCCAGCCTGCTCAAATCTCTCGGAAACAGCGTCGTTTCCCTCACATTGTCTTCTCCTGCGAGCATCATCGTAAAACGTTCAAGGCCAATCCCAATGCCCCCATGAGGCGGCATGCCATGCCTGAACGCATCAAGGTACTGTCCCAGCCCGTCTTCCGTCATCCCCCTTGATGCAAGCTTATCCTTCAGCATCTTGTAGTCATGAATACGCTGCCCGCCGGTTGTTATCTCCATGCCGTCAAACAGCAGGTCGAAGCTCAGCGTATAGGCTGTATCCTCCGGGTCGTCCATGGCATAAAACGGCCTTTTCCGGGATGGATAATGGGTGACGAATACAAATCTGCTGCCCCATTCTTCCCGCGCATAACGGCCGATAAGCTGTTCTTCTTCCGGCTCCAGGTCATGTGGGTTCCTTATCTTGTGCCCGTACCTTTCCGCCGCCCTTTCCTTAATTACATCGAAACGGATTGCCGGAATCTCCGTTGCATCCGGAAGACCAATGTCCAACAGCTTAAGCTCTTCTGCATATTCTTCTGCGAGCAGGGCCATCGCATACTGGAGATATCCTGTCTCCATCGCCATGATATCTTCAAAGCCGTCGATATATCCCATCTCGAAGTCAAGACTCGTATATTCGTTGAGATGGCGCTTCGTATTATGCTTTTCAGCACGGAACACGGGAGCCGTCTCGAATACCCGGTCGAACACGCCCACCATCATCTGCTTATAGAGCTGCGGGCTCTGCTGGAGAACCGCCGGCCTGTGGAAATACTCCAGGCGGAAAAGGTTGGCTCCTCCTTCCGCGCTTTTGGCACCAATCTTTGGCGTATGGATTTCCGTAAACCCCTGGCTGTACAGGAAATCCCGGAATGCTCTCGTAAGCCCTTCCTGCAGCCGGAACTTGGCCCGTTCCCGGATGTTCCTCAAAGATATGGAACGATAGTTGAGCTTTGCTTCCAGGGAAGTGCCGAGCTTCCATTTTGATATGGCAAGAGGCATCATCTCCTCCACAGACCGGCTCAGCACCCTGAGCCTTTTCATACGGATCTCTATCCCTCCGGGCGCTTTGTCATTTCTCTCCAGCGTCCCTTCTATCTCAATTGTATCTGCTTCCTTCAAGTCCTTCAAGTCAAATTGTGCTGTCCCCTCCTCATATACGCCCTGCAGAAGCCCTTCTCTCTTCCTGAGAATGACAAAAGCAACCGTGCCCATCTTCCTGATTGTGTGTACCGCGCCATTAACCTTTACATTCTCCCCCGCACAGGTCCTGAGAAGACTGTTCAGTTCCATCGTATCTTTTTCCTTTACACCTGTTAAAAATTCCATATGCACTACCTCCTTTTTGTCTGTCTGCGGGACGAAAAAAACGCCCCGGAATATACAATATATTCCGGGGCGGATCTGATAAATCCGCGGTACCACCCGCATTGAGCCCTTCTCCGTCCGACACCTTTGTCACACGGCAGGATTCCACTCAACTGCACATAACGCGTGCCCACGTACCGTCCTACTTACGTTCAGGCGGTCTGCTCCAGAGTGTTCCCTATTGTCCTCATTCCCCAAGCAGCGCTCTCAGCCGGTGACGCCGCATTTCTGTCGAGTTCCAAAGGACAGAGTCTCTTTCATCGCTTTTCAGTACTAAATTGTTAATTATATTACCATAAGTATAACCGTTATGCAAGAAATAATGAATTATTTTCTTAATTGGCTCTCAATATATGATGCATTATACAATACATCTGTTACAATCACTTTATCTCCCTTTATGACGTAAAAGACAGAATAATTATCCACCAGCAACCTTCTCATCTCTCTACGTCGTTCCGGTTCTGATTCCATAATATGGTTTCGCTCGGCCAGCGTATCCAATGTCAAAATGACATCCGCAATCCGGTTATATTGATTTATTGCGTTTTCCGGTGCCTGAAGTACATAAGCAATATGATTGTATAACTGCTCCATATCAGCCAACGCTTCATTTGTAATCTCAACCGTATATCGTTTCATATCAATGGTTCTCCCTGAATTTTGCAAATGCCTCCGCTGCGTTTTGTACTCTTCCTGCCGCTATATCATTATATCCTTTTTCCAGTTTCTGGTGGATTTCTTCCGTTGTCATAACATCCGCATGAATTGATACTGGTGCTTTTGGTAAAGAAACAGAAAATGGAATCCCTCCTGTTAATGAAATCTGATTCAAGTACATATCAATCGCTGTCGACATAGGAACACCTAACTGAGACAATACTTTCTCTGCACGTTCCTTGACAATTGGATTTACTCTTAAGTTCAATGTTGCTGTTTTTTCCATGATAACACCTCCTTGCCTCTTATATTGTAACGCTTTTGTCGTTACAAATCAAGCGCTAATATTTTCCATTATGCATTCTTGAGATGAATTGCTCTTCTCACTTCTCCTTTCCCAGCAGAAGCTTTCTATCCTTTTATTCAAAACATATCGCTGCACAGCCGTTCCATCTTGTCATGGACGACGGCCCTGTCCCTTTCATCGGTCATCGTCACAATGGTATCACCTGTAAGAAGCATCGTCCTGCCCTTTGGGATTATCTCCTGCGTCCCTCTCTGTATGGAGACAAGCAGGCAGTTCTCGGGCCACCTGATCTCGCTGATCAGGGCGTCTTCCAGCCTGGACCCCTGTCTGACCACATAGTTTACAAGTATCTTCTGCCCGTGGTCTTTGGTCACCTTCCGGCCCAGTTTCCTGAGCAGGTTCTCAAGGAGGCTTTCATAGATTGGTTTGGAACGCATCAGGGTGGCCGTAATATATGCCACGATAGAAACCATGGAAAGCGACATCATCTGGCTCAGCGATCCTGTCATCTCAAAAATTAATATGATCCCTGTCAGAGGAGCACGCACGATGGCGGAAAAGTAGCCGGCCATCGCAAGCAGCACGAAATTATTGATATACAGCGGTTCGAGGCCAAAGAACTGTACGCCTGCCGTCGCAAATGCACCCCCGATATAGCCGCCCAGCACAAGCAGCGGAAAAAAGATCCCTCCCGGAGCCCCTGAACCAAAGCTGACTGCAGAGAAGATGAACCTCCCGGCCAGAATGAGAAGGACCGTTCCGAGCATGACATCTTCATGCGTCAGGTATTCGATGAGAGAATGGCCGCTCCCCAGCAGTTCCGGTGCGGTAAAGCCCAGTATCCCCGCACAGAGGAACGGAACCATCAACTTTCCTGTCGTACTAAGGTGCTTCGCCTTGCCATAGAGCGCCTGCACCTTCAGCGTAAACCAGTTGTAGAATGCTCCCATGGCGCCGAGGACGACACCAAGCAGCAATATGAGGCCGTAATATTCCTGTGGCAGGGCGCGCACGATGTCAAACTGGAATACCGAGTCGACACCCAGTACACCGGAACCCAGAAAATCCGCAGTAAGAGATGCCGTCATGACCGACAGGAGGACAGATACGGAGAAATTCTTGTGCACCTCCTCCAGCGAAAACATGACACCCGCGAGCGGTGCATGGAACGCTGCTGCCAGCCCCGCACTGGCACCGCATGTCAGCAGGAACTTTTCTTCCGTCTTGCCACGGTCCAGCCCCTTCGATATGCCTTTCCCTGCCATGGCACCAATCTGGATGGACGGGCCTTCCCGCCCAAGCGCCAGTCCTCCGAGCATACATAAGAAACCGCCTGCAAATTTTGCAGGCAGTACCTTCCACCATGTCTGTTCCAGCTTGCCCACCATCTCCCCTTCCAGCTGCGGGATGCCGCTCCCCGATATCATCGGTTCATATGTCAGCAGCTTTGCAACAAGGACCGCCATCAGCATGAGCAAGAGAAACCAGCCGGCCATACGTAGCGGAGACTGGCGGGCGTACGCAAGTATGACATTCAGCACCTTGCCCGCGCCTTCCAGGCACATCCGGTACAGAAGGACGACGAGACCTGCGATTCCACCGACAAGTATACCCTCTCCAATAAGGATGATCTGAAAACGCTCCGCACGTTTTATCATGGATGTCGTATCTTTTTTCATAATGTTTCCTCCGAAAATGGTGTTTTACATCTTCCCCTATTATACACCAAGTTATCCCGAGGCTCATTACTTTTTTCAGGGCAGCAGCACTATTTTACTGTCCGGCCGGCGTATACGTATTATTCACCGTATCAGCGGATACGAGATATACGATTCTTGATCCGTCTGTCCCTACGTACCTGCTGGCCCCTGTATCATCTGTATCGCCGATATAGATCGTATACTTCTCCTCTTTCCCTGTAGCAGAATCCTCATAGACTGCTGTCACAGTGATACGGGTCTCTTCATCGAGGCCATAATTCTTAAGCTCCCCGTCTTCTGCGTGGTAATCTTCGCATGTCTTAAGAGACAGGGCTCCAAATCCTCCTGCCATCTCCGCCATATCCTCTTCCGAATCATAAGTGGTGGTATGTCCTCCCTCTGTCACTTCCACCTTTTTCAGATTACCGCTGCTGATTGACGGCACCGTATCTGTCTGCACATACTGTGAGAGATCAAAGGAAAGTGAGGAAATGACCGAGCTGTCGACCGTATATACTTTATCGCTCCCTTTGACGGCGGCATAATAATCTTCTCCTGCTGTCTGTCCGATATAGATGGTCGTTTCCACTCCTTCTTTATTCCTGAGTATAATCGTGTACTGCGGATTCACCAGGCCATAATCAGACCAGTCATCCGGCTCTTCAAGCTCCCGTACGGCCTGGCACACCGCAAGCGTATCCCCCATATTCTGTACTGTGCTCTGGTTCAATGGTATCTCTCTGTCCGGAGCATAGTACCATTCTCCGTCCTCCCTGACAAATGACATCGTCCCATTCTCTTCTGTCCCCGTATAGGAAATCTCTGCTATATCCTCTTCGTTGGTGACATATACCTTTGCTTTCTCGGCCTCTTTTGCTTCTTTCTTTTCCAGGCTCTTATTGTATAGGTGAAGTCCTGCATACAGGATAGATAGCACTGCAAGAATACCGACCAGTACAAGTATAGTCTTTTTCTGCTTCATCTCTTTTGCCTCCCTAAGCTTTCCGTCTTTTCAGCCAGCGCAGGAAGCCGTATATGAGTATCACGAGCGGGATGCCGAATATGACTGCAATGCTTATCATGCCCGCGTGCTGCATCGTATTGTACGTCACTTCCAGGCTCTTTGGCTCTATCGCCACATTTTCCATATCATCGTAATTGGCGGCCACTGCATTGGAGAACAGCGTCAGATTTTCCAGGGTTGAAAAGGCGTCTGTCACCTGGGAATCTATAAGCGTGCCTGCCGATATCACGGTGAACCGGGCCTCTTCATCACCAACCGTCTCTGTGGCTACCGCACCGAGCGTATACGTGCCCTGCTTCTGATTATCCTCCGTCACTGCATATCCATCTGAGGACGTAGTCATGAACGGGGTCGTGGTTATCGTATCACGGACAGGGTCTGACATATTCATGCCGTGTGCATTGACAAGCATTACCATGTCTGATGACATCCCCTCTGTCAAGCCAGAGGAAGCATCCAGCACCGGGAATATATAATAATAGTTCCCCTGATAGCTGCGCTGCATATCAGCAATGTAACCCTTTTCCTGTTCCATGCCATATTCCTTCATAAGTCCGTCCAGATTCGGGGTATCTTCCCGGGCTTCTCCGAGCAGCAGGAACACTTTGCCGCCAGAGGCAAGGTAGGACGTTATCGTCTCTTTTTCTTCTTCTGTTATGTCGGAAGAAGGGCCATTCAGTATGAGCAGGCTGCAGTCTTCGGGTATCTTACCTGTCATGATAAGATTCAGCTCTTCTTCCTCCATATTGTTCTTGCCAAGCAGGTCTGAGACAGAAGAAGAAAAGGTATCTTCCCCGTGTCCTGTCGTATAATAGACTTTCCTGGCAACATCGTCCGTCACATATTTGACTGCAGACGTGAACTGCCCTTCTCCATCGAACTGGGTTTCGGAAACGCTTCCGGTCATATAGTAGGAAGAATCATCTGACACGATGATATCACCGAATGCCACCGTCGTACTCTTCTGTGTATCTTTGCACGATATGAGGACCGTGTCTGATTCCACATTGTTGGCGGAGAGTTCGGACGGGTGGAGTACGGGGTCTATCCACTCTACAGCAATCTTATCCGAAAGGGATGCATATTTATTGATGAATGTCTTGATCCTGTCATCTGTTTTCTCTTTCTCCGCAAATATCTTGAACGTGATTTCCGTATCGAGCTTCTTCAGTATTTTCTTGCTTTTGTCTGATATTTCATAAATCCTGTTGTCGCTGATATCAATACGTTTCACTTTCTCCGGCAGCTGTCCGGCAATAAGGTTCACTACGATTACTATGGCGATTACAAGCACGATGGCTCCGACGCTGTAGCTTCCGTTACGGGATGCTGCGCTGTGAAATAATCTCTTTATTCTGTCCTGCATATGTTCCTCCTAACTCCAGCGTCTTTTCTGTATCATCTGCATAGTCAAAAATATAAATAGGCCTGCCAGGGACACATCAAATATCAGGCCGCCCACATCCAGCAGGCTGTTCGATGCGATACCCGTCAGCACATCTGCCAGTGAAAACCTGCCGAGCAGATTGGAGAGGGCTCCTTCAAGGAGAGAGGCCTTCACAATCCCTATGACTACGCAAGTGATGACCACGGCTGCCTCAAGCATCGCTGCAATCAGCCAGTTCTTCGTCATCTGATAGATGCCGAGCACAAGGACGGCAGCCAGGATAATGATGCCGGCCGCATTGCCCGCCGCGCTGCCCGGCAGGAAATCTGCGATGCCGCTCCACAGATAGGAAAGCAGCAGTACGCCGAAGGTAGATATGGCCGCGATAATCGGACTTTCCGTCAGCGACGAAAGGAACATCCCGACCGCGATGTATACGCAGCCTATGAGGAAGAATGCAAGGATGGACAGATAATCCACCACAAGATATGCTGTTCCCTGTGTCATGATAATCAGAGGGAATATAAGATATATCACACATGGCACCGCAAAGATGGATACCATAGCCAGATATTTACCAAGCACAACCTTCCACAGGCTGACCGGAGCGGTGAGCAGCATCTGGTCCGTCTTATTCTTCCTGTCTTCCGCAAAGCTTCTCATCGTAAGAATCGGGACCGCGATCATGAATACGAAATGAATGCTGGACAGCACATATGAGAAATACGGATATCCGTAATTCAGGTTGAATGCCATGAAATAGACTCCCGTAAACGCTACCAAAAATGCAATGAACACATATCCCACCATCGTGTGGAAATAAGACTTAAGCTCTCTTCTATATATTGCTCTCATCCGTCTCGGCCTCCTTCCCTTCCTGTGTCAGTTCAAGGAACACTTCTTCAAGTGTGGATTTGACAAGCCTCAGTTCCTGAAGAGGGACCCTTTCTTCCGCAAATGCAAGAAACAGCTTTTCCCTGATGTCTTCCTTATCCCTGCCCTGGATCCGCACGGTGATGACACCTTCGCCTTCTGCGCTGTATTCTGCAGTCTCGATACACTCCAGGCTTCCGAGAATATTCCGTATCCGGTCTTCCGGTTTCCGTACCTGAATCTGGATGTACGCGGTCTTATTCATAAGATTTTCCAGATTATCCGGCGTATCGCTCGCCACGAGCCGCCCTTTCGATATGATCATGATATAATCGCACACCTCACGGATTTCGGCCAGGATATGTGAACTCAGGATTACCGTATGCCTTTTGGCAAGGCTCCGGATCAGCTCCCGTATCTCGATAATCTGCTTCGGGTCGAGCCCTACCGTCGGTTCATCCAGTATGATAATCTCCGGAAAGCCAAGTATCGCCTGGGCAAGCCCCACCCTCTGCCTGTAGCCCTTGGACAAGTTGTGGATAAGCCTGTTCTCTGATTCTTCGAGCTTTGTCAGCTCCATCACTTCCGCAATCTGCTCCTCCAATTTATCCTTCGGTATCTTCTTTAGTTCCCCTGCAAAGCAGAGATATTCCCGGACCGTCATCTCCATATAAAGCGGAGGCTGTTCCGGCAGATAGCCGATATGCTTCTTCGCCTCCTCTGGCTCTTTGAGGATGTCATGACCATTGATCAGCACCTCACCTTCCGTGGCACCTATGTAGCCTGTCATGATATTCATAGTGGTCGATTTCCCGGCCCCGTTCGGACCGAGGAACCCGTATATCTGCCCCTCCTCCACCTGGAAGCTCAGGCCGTCAACCGCCAGATGCCTTCCATATCTTTTCACAAGATTTTTCACTTCTATCAAAGTCTTCCCTCCCGGCAACAAAATTTTCTCTATCGTAAGATATCTTCTTGAAATCTATGTGGTAAATATATGATTTTTCTGTGAAAAAAACAGTACCGGCATGCTCTGGAAACGCATGAGCGCTCCACTGGCACACCGGTATCGCCGTACTTACTCGGATAACTGTTTTTTCACATACAATGCAAGACATGATATGAGCCTGGAGTTCTTCGGCCTGTTCTTGCCGTCGATGAATATCTCCGCCAGAAGCTGTGGACTCCCGTGCCTGAACATTACATCAGCAGCTGTCCGAATATTACGTTCCACACAGGAAATAGACGTATGATATTGTTCCGCTATTCTGGGATAGATGTTCTTAGATATGTATAATAGATTTTCCTCTTCCTCAATTGCTATCGCGATAGCAAGTGTCAGATAATAATATCCTAAATATGTACTGTTCACCCCCAACTGATATAAAATGTACTTGATTTTTTCCTGCAACTGCAACATTTACTACACCACCTTTACTTCCTAATATTATCACTGGTAAATATACCCATCAAGAAAATTGACACGACAAAATTTGTCACAAATTGTAATATTCAGGCCTCAGAATAAGTCACATTGTATTTATGTCCCTATATTCAAAAATCCCAAAAAAAGACAGGAAAATTTAATTATTTTCCTGTCTGTGCCACTTCTATAATTCTACCTTCTTTCAAGGAAACGTCTCTCAATATTTGACATCACGTTTACCTTATATAAAAGGGATTCTTTTTTCAACATCGTGTCTGCAAATGCATGGATGGTGTCTCTAAACAGCTTGTACTGCTGTTCCAGTTTACTCCTTGCCGTCAAAGCAGTAAGTGCAGAGCTTACATGGCTCTATACCGATAGATGCCGTCAGGTCGTCAAGCCTGTGGTAACGCAGCGTGGTAAAGTTCTGCTGCCTGCGGATCGCCTCTACCATCTCTGCATATTTACAGCTGCATGGATCGGCATATTCATCCAGCACTTCCTGCGGGCAGTCGTCTCCTTCCCTATCCTTGATCACACTTCTCGTAATCAGCTCCATCTCTGTCTTTGAACGAGAAAAGTTCAGATATTTACAGCCATATAACAGCGGCGGACATGCAGGACGTACGTGCACTTCCTTCGCTCCGCTGTGGTACAGGAACTCTGTCGTCTCGCGAAGCTGCGTTCCTCTCACTATCGAGTCATCAATGAGGAGCAGCTTCTTGTTCTCTATCAGAGCCTGGACCGGTATGAGCTTCATCCTCGCGATCAGATTGCGCTGGCTCTGGTTCTGCGGCATGAAAGACCTCGGCCACGTAGGCGTATATTTGATGAATGGCCTGGCGTACGGTATCCCTGATTCATTGGCATAGCCGATTGCGTGCGCGATGCCTGAATCCGGTACCCCTGCCACCACATCCGGATGGACAGACCCTCCGTCACGCTTCGCAAGCATGCTGCCGCATTTGTAACGCATTTCCTCGACATTGACCCCTTCGTAGGCTGAAGTCGGATATCCGTAGTATACCCAGAGGAACGAACAGATCTTCATCTCCTCCTGGGGCGCCCCTACCGTCTCCACCCCCTCGGGCGTGATAAATACGATTTCTGCCGGTCCCAGCTCTTTGTAATCTGTATACCCCAGGTTGATATATGCGAAGCTTTCAAACGACACACAGAACGCATCCGTCTTATGGCCTACCACGAGAGGCGTTCTTCCAAAACGGTCCCTGGCGGCATACAGGCCGTCCTTTGTCATCAGGAGCAGTGTCATGGAACCGTCTATAATCTCCTGCACATACCGGATGCCCTCCACGATGGAAGATTTTTTGCAGATCAGCGAAGCTATCAGCTCTGTTGCATTGACCTTTCCTCCGCTCATCTCCTGGAAATGCGTATGCCCGTCCTCGTACACCAGCTTAAGAAGCCTGTCCAGGTTGTTGATCTTACCTACCGTCGTAATCGCAAAACTGCCCAGATGAGACTGTATCAGGAGAGGCTGGGGTTCAAAATCAGAGATACAGCCGATTCCGAGGTTTCCCTCCATCTCATCCACATCCCGTTCAAACTTCGTACGGAATGGGGAATTCTCTATGTTATGTATCGCACGGTTGAATCCGTTCTCCCCATAAGTCGCCATCCCGCCTCTTCTCGTACCGAGATGGGAATGATAATCCACACCATAAAAAAGCTCCAATGTACAATCAGTCTTGGATGCCACGCCAAAAAAACCACCCATTATATAATTCTCCTTTTCTGTAAACGAAATCAGTAATCCTGTTCAACCTTCTATAGTGTAGCATGAACACTAAAAAAATAGCAACCGCCTTTCTTACATCTGTGAAAGCTTATATCTCGATCAGCTCGTATTCTTCCCGGCCGAGCCCGATCTTCACGGCATGGGCCACACCCGTCCTCCAGTTCGTATCCGGGTGCGTCATATGGAAATGGTCATGATGGCCTGGCGTATCCTGGCATCCTTTGCAGTTCTCATGCAGCAAACTGCCGTTCTGGAGCACAGGCTGGCTGTTGCACAAGTCGGCGCAGGCGACATCAAGAGCCACAGGGTCGTAGGAAGCCAGCATCCCCACGTTAGGGATGATAGGCACATCATTCTCCGAATGACAGTCGCAGTTTGGCGACACGTCACAGATAAGCGAGATATGGAAGCACGGCCTGCCCTGACAGACTGCCTTGCTGTACTCTGCAATCTTGCAGTTCAGGACATCATTGGAATTGCTCTCGGTAGGATGTACGGCATCCTTTGGGCAGGCGCCGATACAGCGTCCGCATCCTACGCACTTGTCCATGTCTATGTATGCCTTGCCATCCGTGATAACCGGGGCGTCGTGGGCACAGATCCTCTGGCAGGCCCTGCAGCCGATACAGTAGTCCTGATCCACGGCCGGCTTTCCCTGATTGTGCATCTCCATCTTCCCCGCACGTGAGCCGCAGCCCATGCCGATATTCTTCAGCGCTCCCCCGAACCCGGTGCTCTCATGCCCCTTGAAATGGGTGAGCGTGATAAAGATATCCGCATCCATGACTGCCTGACCTATCTTCGCCTCTTTGACATATTCGCCGTCTATCGGTACGAGTGCCTCGTCCGTGCCTTTCAGCCCATCCGCAATCATGACATGGCAGCCGGTGGAAAACGGCGAGAATCCGTTGGCATATGCCGTATCTATGTGATCCAGGGCATTCTTTCTGCTGCCGACATAGAGCGTATTGCAGTCGGTCAGGAAAGGCTTGCCCCCCTGCTCCTTCACAATATCCGCCACCACTTTCGCATAGTTCGGACGCAGGAATGCAAGATTGCCATATTCTCCAAAGTGTATCTTGATTGCCGCGTACTTATCTTCAAAATCAATCTCTTTCATTCCTGCGGAAATACAGAGGCGCCTAAGCTTCTGTAGCAGGTTTTCATTTGCCGTGGCTTTGAAGTCCGTAAAAAATACTTTTGATTTATCCATGTTCTCCTCCTTCTATATCCCATCTGACCTGTTGTTCCTGTCTGATATTTCCATTTTACATGAATCTGAATTATATGTAAAGAAGCGCTGATTCCCACCCCGGCTCCTATGGTATAATATTATTACTATACAAAAGGGGGATTATCAGAGATGAAAAAAATGATTCTGTATGTACTATGTATTGCCACATGTGTGTGCCTGTCAGGATGTAAGAGCAGCCAGCCGAAAGCGGAAAGCGATAAGCCGGACAAAGAGGAGAAGAAGACGGAAGAAGAGGCGCAGGAAGATGCTCCTCCTGTCACCAGACGCCTCCGAGTGCGAAGTTAACGCAGGTCAGACGAAGACTATTCCATTGCACGGTACATTAGACTATGCCGAACATAAGCTGATGTCAGTATACGGCAATGTGTTTGTAGATCATACCGGAGCGGAGACCATCGATATCTGCGATTATGATCTCGGAGGAAGTCCTAATGTCGAAGGAGACACTTCGTCATTCATACCTATGTACGCCAATGACAGCATCGATGTTAAGTATGCAGGAGCAGACGCGCAGGGGCTCGTATTTTCTGTTGAAAACAAGAGAGACCGGGCAATCCAAGTCTTCATGGACAGCCTTGTCATCGAGGGACAGCCGGATGATATTGTCCTGACTGCCTCAGCCGTACCCGCTCATGCAACCGGGGTGTATTTCCTGGACATCTACACTTATAATCCAGATTACCTTCCTGACGATATCACTGCTTTTGACGGAGTTATGTTCACACAGATCGCGACCGGCGGCAATGGCGACAGGTTCCAGGTAACGCTCTCACCGGGATCAGGTGAATAATGCACTCAAAAGCAACGGGGAAAGCTCATCCGCACATGAGCCTTTCCCCGTCTTATATTAAAAGATAATATGAATTTCATAATTGTGTTAGGCGAAGTCCGGCAGCCATACTGCTTCATAAGTACAACCGCCGTCTTCTTTAATTGATATGCTTATTATACTACATGATTGTGAATCGAATGTGTCGAAAGGTGGAAATGTTTATAAATTTTCTTAAGAAAGCAGGAAGCTCCTGTTCTATCCTATTATCTTCTCTTTTTCACAGCGTAGATCAGCATGAGCATCAGCCCGCTCCATGCAAGCAGGAAGTAGAAGCTGATGCCGCGGCTCAGCAGTACGGCTGCCGTCATAGAGTTGCCGCTGTATATGCTGCCGAAGAGATGGATGAAAGCAAACTCGCTTACCCCCATCGCTCCCGGAAGCGGAAGCAATGCTCCCGTCATGTAGACGAGCACCTGCAGGGCAAAGAGGTGGAGGAACGCAACGCCATGGTATCCAAGCGCCAGATATACCATATATGGGACACCAAACCAGCACACGATCTGAATCGTGCTGATGAGAAGCATCTTAACAATGACTTTTTTATGCCGTTTCATCATGTGGGCACACGCGTGGAACTCCTCAAATCCTGCTTCTGTCTTTACAATCCATTCCTGCTTTTTCTCTTCCTTTACAAACGGAAGCTTCGGTATGAGCCGCCCGGCCAGCCCTGACAGCTTCTTCCCCATTTTCTGTGAGAATATGACCGTGAGCAGGAACAGCACGAAGACTGCATTCATGAAAAGTCCGGCTGCGGCAAGAACCTTTACTGCTAACGGCATCTCAATTCCCATGGAGGGTACCAGTATGGCCGCCAGAATTTCAAATAGAAACACTACCGACTGGAACGCCGCCAGTTCCATAAGCAGCGCAAGTGAACCGTGGGACAGCTCTATGTTATCCTTCTTCATCATATACAGCTGCATCGGCTGCCCTCCCGTGGAGGATGGTGTAATCGAACTGAAAAAGAATCCGGTATAAGCGTACTTCATACCCTGGACGAAAGACACAGAGTGTCCCATCGCCCGAAGCAGGATCTTAAGATTCAGCCCCTCGGCAACGTGGAAGGTTCCGGCCATCAAAAGGCCCAGTACAATAGATGGGAATGAAGCTGACGCGGCTATCTCTACTATCTGTCCGACATCCTTCCCTCTCGTCAGGCAGAAGATAAGAAGAAAGAGACACAAAAGAAATACGAATATCTGCTTTCCTGTCTTCTGAATTGTCATCGTATTATTCATCATCGTCCACCCTCTTAAATCGATATCCCTTTTCCAGCAGCATCGGTATCGCCATCCTCAGTGCTTCTACTGTCCTCGCGGGAGCCCCTGCCTCCCCTCTTCCGTCATGCAGGCAGATGACCGCCCCTGGAAATACCCTGTGCATAAGCTTTGTACAGATTGTGTCCGGCGTCTCCTTATCCGACCAGTCATGTGCCATGACATCCCAGAAAAGAAGGCGAAGGTTCAGCCTCCTTATCCAGCCGAGCGTGAACAGGTTGAGATGTCCCCAAGGCGGACGGTAATATGCCACGTCACAGCCGAGCTTTTTCAATGTGAACATCGATTCCGCCAGATCCGAGTACGTAAACTTATTCCCCCGGAACAATGCATTATCATGGTGCACCGAATGTATCCCTATGAGATGCCCTTCCCCCCTCATCCGCACGATAAGTTCTGGATATTGCTCTGCGAACCCGGCCACAGTGAAGAAGGAAGCATTGATGCCATATTCATCCAGCAGGTCCAGAAGAGCTTCTGTGTCTTTGCCGCCCGGCCCGTCATCAAAAGTCAGGTAAAGGACCTTCCCTCTCCCTGCCTTCTTCCTCTTTGACGTCTGCAGATATCTAAGCGAAAAGGATGGAACCACGCTGTAACAGAGAACGATAAGCAAAGCTGCAGCCGCCAGTATCCACATCATGCAATCATCCTTTCTTTCACAGTCTGCAACGCTTCTTCCACGCTGCACTCTATAATCTCCTGCTTCACCTTGTGCATATTGCCTTTCATCTGCCGCCACTGCCGGCTGTCAGAGAGGAACTCTTTCAATACATTCGTAAAATCCGCAGACTTATCCCAGATGACCCTGGCAATTCCATGCTCCTCTGCGTATTTTGCATTGTTCACTTCCTGCTCCAGAAACGGGTGGATGACAAATAGCGGTACTTCACAGTGGATAAGTTCAAATAACGTAATCCCTCCTGCTTTCGTGATAACCAGGTCTGCCGCTTTTACATAGGCGCTGATATGTTCCGTATATCCGAGCACCTCTATGTCTTCGTATCTTCCGTGCCACTCTTCATAGGCTTTCCGGTTCTTTCCTGTTATGATTGCCGCTGATACGCCTGGGGCGTGATGCAGCATGTCGATAAGCTCATCCAGATTCGGTATGATGCCGAGCCCTCCTCCCATGATCAGCACCTTCCTCACCATATCGCTTTTGTTTTCTTTTGCTTTTAGAAACTGCTGCCTGACTGGTATCCCTGTCACAAACACATTGTCAGGTTCCGTACCTCTCTGTACGAGATTTGCCTTCACCTCCTGCGTCGGCACAAGATAGGCTTCTGTCTGCGCAGTGATCCACTCCGGATGTATGCTGATGTCAGTGATGCAGGTGACAAGCGGGATGTGGCATCCCGTCTTTTCAATATAGGAAGCAATGGACTTTGCACAGAGCGGAAGCGTACAAACAATCAAATCCGGTTCATACTCATCCATCAGCCTCTGCAGCTTTTTGTAGGCTGTGATTCCTGTCGGCTTGATGTCAACCTTTATCTTTCCAGAAAATTTATATACCATGTTATATATCCCATAACAGCGCTCAACAAGCATATTGAATAATTTAAATATATAGCGGCTTGCACAGGGATAAAAATAAGTGAGCAGATCCAGCTCCATAACCTTCGCATCCTTATCCTGCTTCTTAATCTCTTCACCGATTGCCTTCGCCGCCATCTGATGGCCCATTCCAAACTGGCCGCTTAATATCAATACGTTCATTTCTCCATCCCCTTTCCGATTACTTATATCTTAATCTGCAAATCTAAAGAACTCCTAAATAGAATTCTAAATATAAAGCAAAGAATGGATGTAGTTTCCCTTAAGTATCCGGCTGCACGCCGCGTCAGCAGGCTGCGACTAGTCCACGGCCTCCTAACTTTGCGGCAGAGTCGCTGATAGCAGCTCCTCTCCCACAAACCAAGGATTCCGGGACGGATTCTCCGCCTCTACCGCTTGCACCTGTGCATCTCCCACCCGGCTCCCCGCCCGCTATCTACTTCACTGACAAGGGCGAGAGCGGCTGTGTGGCATAATCACAAAATGGCAATTCAAAACTCTATGACCTCGTCCGAAGCTTTTGGCTTATTTGCAAGGAAACGGAATGAGGCGTACTGGACGTACGCCGATTGACGTTAACGCCGCAAATAAGCAAAAAACTACGGTGCGAGGCGTGTGTGCCCTTGTAAACTGACGCTATGTGCAGCATAGAGAACAAATTGGTCATTGTTAAGCATTTGCAGCGAGGCGTACACGCCGTTGCTGCAAGAAGAGCCGGAATCAGGCAGGGATTGTCATCTCATAAACATCCCCGTACCTGATTCCGGCTCTTCTTCATTAAGTTCACTTCCAATCAAAGAATTCCACTTGCTTAGCCTTATATCAATATATTAACACAACCAAAGCACTTCCATCAGCCAGCAACGCCACACAGCCACTCCCGCCCGTGGCAGTAAAATAGATAGCCGATGGGGAGGTATGGGGCAGATGCGAAGGTGTAAGCGGGAGGGACGTAAGAATCATCACCAGATTCCTTGGCTTGTGGGGTGAGAGCCGCTATCGGCGAACATTCCACAGGCTTAGGAATCTGTGTGATAGTCGCAGTTCCCGGACGCATCGCAGCAGATGCCCCATACCTCCCTAGCGGCGCCCTGCTTCACTAACACCACATTTATAACGCCTGGATGAACCTGAGGAACGCTTTTCGCCCTTCTTCCGTGCATTTATATACGCCTGCATCTTCAAGTACCTTAGTGAAGGTTATCCCGACTTCTTTCTTCAGGATATCCATCACATTCTCTTTCGTGATGTCATACTTGCCTTTGAAGGCCGCCGCCCAGGCCGCATGTTTGGCTATCTTCTCGTTGCTGGAGATGTCCCTGCCTTCTGTGATGTATTCTGCCAGAAGCTCCATCTCGTCTTTCAGCCTGGAAGGAAGGACGGCAAGGCCCATCACTTCGATAAGCCCGATATTTTCTTTCTTAATATTGTGGTACTGGGCATGGGGGTGATATACGCCAAGGGTGTGCTCTTCTGTCGTAATGTTATTGCGCAGGGCAAGATCAAGCTCAAACACCTCTCCTGTCTTTCTGGCAATCGGTGTAATCGTATTGTGCGGCTCTCCGTCTGACTCTGCAAGGATAAATGCCTCTTCGTCAGTATAACCCCTCCAGACCTTAAGCACATGGTCCGCCAGCTCGATAAGACGCATTTCGTCTCTGCTTCTGATACGCAGTACGGACAGCGGCCATTTGACGATGCCGGCCTCCACGTCCTCAAATTCCGGAATCTCCACTGGTATCTCCACCGGGGCCTTGGCCATCGCAAATGTATAATTTCCTCCCTGGAAATGGTCATGGCTTAAGATAGAGCCTCCTACGATTGGAAGGTCTGCATTGGAACCGAGAAAGTAATGTGGAAACAGTTTCACAAAATCAAACAGCTTCACAAAAGTATCCTTTTCTATCTTCATCGGCGTATGCTCGCCGTTCAGCACGATACAGTGCTCATTGTAATAGACGTACGGTGAATATTGGAACCCCCATCTGCTGCCATTGACCGTGACCGGAATGATCCGGTGGTTCTCCCTTGCCGGATGGTCCAGGCGGCCTGCATATCCTTCATTCTCCATGCAGAGCAGGCACTTCGGATAGCCGGACGCTCCTGCATTTCTCGCCGCCGCGATGGCCTTCGGGTCCTTTTCCGGTTTGGACAGGTTTATCGTTATGTCCATCTCGCCGTATGGGGAGTCCACTTTCCATTTCATGTCCTTTTTCACCCTGTACGTGCGTATATAGTCGCTGTCCTGGCTGAGCCTGTAGAAATAGTCCGTAGCTTCCCGCGGGCAATCGGCATACTTCTTCCAGAACGTCTCCTGCACCTGCGCGGGCCGCGGAAGCAGGCAATTCATCAGTTTCGTGTCAAACAGGTCACGGCACGTGATACTGTCTTCAATGATACCTCGGGCAAACGCCTCATCGAGAAGTTCCTTCAGCACATCTTCGAGGACAATACCCGACAGGCTGCAATCTACGTCCTCATAATTATCTTCACGGAACAAGTCAAGCAGCAGATTCGTCGCATAGCTGCGCTCGCACTCCGGTGTCAGCCCTGTCTCTATCCCATATTCCACGAGCTTCTTAATATTTTCATATAACATCTTTCCGTCTCCTTTTCCCAATATGTACAGCTTCTTTCTTGCATGGCGGTTATAAGCGGTGTGCTCCGTCGCCAATGTCTACCACATAGAATTCTGCCTCGTGTCCTGTCTTTTCCCTGTATGCCTTTCCAATCGTCTGTATGAACGTATCCACCGTGTCCTTTCTTACGATGCTGACCGTACAGCCTCCGAAGCCGCCTCCGGTGATGCGTGAGCCTATGACGCCCGGCAGTTCCCAGGCCAGCTCCACGAGGAGGTCGATCTCCTCACAGGACACCTCATAATCGTCCCGCTGCGATATATGTGACGCGTTCATCAGACGGCCGAACAATTCTATGTCATTGTTCCTAAGGGCCTCTACCGCCCGTATCGTCCTGCGGTTTTCATATACGGCATGCTTTGCCCGTCTCCTGCAGACTTCGTTTCCTATCGCGGACTTATGTTCCTCAAATTCATGTTCTGTCAGATCCCCGAGCGTCTTGATGTCAATGACTCTGCGAAGCTCCATGAGCGCTTCTTCACTTTCTCTCCTTCTGTCGTTATAGGCAGAATCTACAAGGCTGTGCTTCACCTTGCTGTTCGTGATGACAATATGTGCGTCCGCCAGCGCCACCGGCGCATACTCATATTCGAGCGTCTCCGTATCCAGGAATACTGCATTATCCTTTTTCCCCATGGCACTTGCAAACTGATCCATGATACCGCAGTTGCAGCCGTTAAAATTATTTTCCGAATACTGTCCTATGAGCGCCACTTCGGTCATGGACACATCAATTCCATAGATGTCCTTCAGCATCAGGCCCGTAAGCACTTCCAGAGATGCGGAAGAAGAAAGGCCTGAACCGTTCGGAATATCCCCGTAGATGAGTATGTCAAGTCCATGCGGCAGCTTATAGCCGCGCTTTTCAAATGCCCACATGACGCCTTTCGGATAGTTCGTCCAGCCCGCAACTTCATTCGGGATTAGCTCATCCAGCCCTGTCTCAACAATTCCCATCTGGTCAAAATTCAAGGAATAAAACCGAAGCTTCCTGTCTTCTCTCGTTCTTGCGATGCCATAGGTCCCGATTGTAAGCGCACACGGAAATACGTGGCCCCCGTTATAATCCGTGTGCTCTCCTATGAGATTCACGCGCCCCGGGGCAAAATACGCCCGGATATCCCCTCCGCTCCCGTACAGTTCTCTGAATTTTTCTGTCAGTCTTTCTTTCATATACATCCCTGTCCTCTCTCATCGGCATATCTCTGCCTGCACAAATTGCCCGTTGCCATATCCTGGCCTTTATTATATAATTTTAATGAGTAATGATAGAGAAAACAACAACTATAATCGAAAAAACTATAAGGATATTGAGATATGCAGTTAAAGACCAGACCTGATCAGATGGAGATAAAAGAACACGGCGACTACGGATTCCCTGTACATGTAAGCGAGGAAGCCATCAACCGGTTTGATTCGAATTCTTTTTTGTGGCACTGGCACCCTGAAATCGAACTGACATGGATCATGAAAGGACAGATAGAGTATCACGTTAACGACACGTGCTATATTCTTACGGAAGGGAACGGGCTCTTTGCAAACAGCAACGTGCTCCACTCCGGTTACATGAAGGACGGGCAGGACTGCGAATACCTCTCCGTCACTTTCAGCCCGAGATTCATCTATGGCTATGAAAACAGCTCCCTGCATACGAAATATGTAGACTTTATCACCGCCAACCCGGACTGGCCTTCCCTTGAGCTCAGCAGCGAGACTGGCTGGCAGCGAAGGATACTCCGGCAGGTCCAGCATATCTATGACATGTCAAAAATGCCGCCGGCAGATTATGAGCTGCAGGTCCACATCGCGCTCTGTTCCATCTGGCAGCATATTTACAGCTATTACAGCACCGTGCCTGCAGACATACGCCAGACATCCGAAGCGCTTGAACGGCTGAAAGATATCCTTTCTTACATACACGGACACTATAATGAGAATATCTCGCTTGAAGACATTGCCCACAGCGTCGGCATATGCAAAAGCGAATGCTGCCGATTCTTCAAGAAGCACATGCATATGACATTGTTTGAATATGTGCTGTACTATCGCATACAGCAGAGCCTCCCCCTGTTGAAGATGGGGGAGAGCGTCACCAGGTCCGCAAGTGCATGCGGCTTCGCGAACCCTTGCTATTACGGGAAGATATTCCGCAGATACATGCATTGTTCACCTAGACAGTACAGGAAAGCCCGGCTGGATTCAACGGTCTGAGCGGTGCTTCCTGTAGACGCCGACTCCGAGCCCTCCTGGCCCTATATGGCAGCCGATGCTCAGAGTCAGCGGTATATGCATCACTTCCAGCTCAGGAAATGCCCTGGCAAGTTCCTCTTTCCAGTTCTCCAGGTCCTCCCGTTCCATGTAAGTATCTGCGATGCCCGCACAGAGGCAGCCGTCTTCATACAGGTCATGGAACCGTCCTGATATCTCGCTTTTCAGCGCTCTGCACATCGTCTTGAACGCAGATTTCATTCCCCTCGTCTTGGCATATGCATCCAGCTTCCCTCCCTGTATCGTAAGTACCGGCTTTATATTCAGCACCGTACCTATCGCCGCTCCTGCCGGCGTCACCCTTCCGCCTTTCCGCAGATATTCAAGGGTATCTACTGCTATATAGATGCTTGCATCCAGAGCTTCCTTCTCAAGGATGCCCTTAATTTCCGCACCGCTTTTCCCCTGCTCTGCAAGGATGCGGGCATCAAGGGCCGCCTGTGCCTGGGTAATCGATATCCGATGGTTGTCCACGACATGGACACGTCCGCCATATTCTCCGGCAAAGGCCGCCGCACATGCATAAGAATGGCTGAGCCCGCTGGACATCGGGATGTATACGATCTCATCATATCCTTCCAGCAGCCTGTCCCACCTGTCCATCACATCCCCTGGCGAGGGCTGGGAAGATGTAACAGCCGCTCCCTGGGACAGCTTCTCATAAAACTGCTCCTGTGTTATATCGACCCCTTCATAATATGTATTCCCATCTATAACAACCGGCATCGGAATGATCGAGATGCCGTACCTTTTTTCATCTTCCTGCAACAACCCGCAGTTACTGTCTGTCATTACTGCAACGCCTGGCATATGTTCTCCTTTCTGACTAACTAACACGTTGACCGTTATTATTACACGTGTTAAGATTATAGCAAACTGAGGAATGAAGGACAATTTACAGATATATGCTTCTGTCAGTTATTTATACAGATTGGAGAAATTGTAAAAAAGATTATGGAAGACAGACGTGTACGGAAAACAAAGAAAAACCTAAAAGGAACCTTGATAAATATGCTGGCAGACATGCCGTTCGAGCAGGTATCCATCACCGAACTGTGCCGCAGGGCGGATACGAGCAGAATTACCTTCTACTCCCATTATAACGACAAGTATGCGCTGGTAGATGACATCTTCCAGGATATGATCCGTATCGGAACCGGCACCTATATACGCAGGCAGGCGGAAAACAATCCCCGCAGGGATCTTGTAATCGGATACTGCAATGTGCTGGACGTCATACTGGAGCTTTACTACGCCAATTATGACTTTTTCCGGCATACCCTCCCGGAAGAGAACCCTTATCTCGCGTTCTCCTTCTACAACTATGTGCTGGAGACCGTGGAGATGCACACAGACAAAGAGGCACGCATCCTGAACTTCCGGCTGAAGTACACTGCAAAAAAAATCGCAGGATTCCTCTGCTACGGAATCCTGGGATTCATCAACGAATGTCATTCAGAAAAAGAGACTGTGGAAGAGATACGGGCCGAGGCCAAAGAAATACTAAAAGGGATACTCAGATCGGACGTGCTTGTCAGCCGCGAAAGTGCTTCAGTTCCGCCCCCGGCATAGGATGCGCATAGCAGAAGCCCTGAATCTTGTCCACTCCCATTCCGATAAGCATTCCGGACTGCTCTGCCGTCTCAACCCCCTCCGCGGTCACTTTCATCCCCATCTCATGGAAAAGCCTGATAAGACCGTGTACGATATCATAGCCCTTATCTGCTTTCTCCATAATGCTTACAAGGCTTTTGTCCAGCTTGATGGACTCAAAACGATATTCGGCCACGGAAGCGAAATTCGAGTACCCGATGCCGAAGTCGTCCAGATAAAAATGGAATCCGTATTCTTCCAGCTGATGTATCATCTTCTTTGCATGCTCCGCATCCTCCGATATTACCCTCTCTGTAATCTCAAATTTAATCGTATCAGGCCTTATCTCCCACGCTTCCAGAAGCCTCTGGATCCGAATGGGGAGGTCTGGCTCTTCAAACTGTTCCATCGACATGTTCACGGAGAATGTTCCTATCGGAAGATCTGGATTCTGTTTTATAAAGCGGCACACCTCGCCAAGCACCTGCCAGAAGATATTGCTCACGATACCGATTCCTTCCGCCACAGGGATAAACTCATCCGGAGAAAGAAATCCCCCCGCCCCGTCCCGGAGCCTGACGAGCGCTTCCGCGGAATGGCAGCAGCCCTTATCCGGGCAGTATACCGGGTAAGCCTCTTCCAGCCATGATGCCATGGCATAGAGGTATTCATTGCCGGTCTGGTGCCCGTAACGCTGGTTGATGACGCCGAAGTCCCTCGGGACTATGAGCAGTATCTGAAATTTCTGCTTCCCTGCGATACGATGCGCAATCTCAGCAAAAAAGGCGTCCCTGTTCCCGGCCCCGGTCACGCTGTCAATCTCCCTTCTCTGGCTGAAAAAGCTGATAAAGAGAACCACGTCGACAAAAGCGACGATAATACCATTCAGCAGGAGCCTCTGATCCATCAGCTGCATCACGACAAGCATAATGACCACGGGAGGCAGCACCTTAAGCGCATGCTTCATCTCCTTGCCCACGCTGGAGCGGTGTTTGAAATAACAGACATACACAAAAAACATCTCTATCAGCATGACGGCGTAGCCCGCACCATTCAAAGCGCCCCGGTGATAGCCGCCCCGTCCGTCAAACCAGAACAATACGCCGTCCTCCAGATTCAGAAAGATAAGGACAGTATAGAGGCAGACAAGGGCAGTAAGCATCCTCCTGGCTCGCACGATGCAGTACTGGTCGTATACATGCTCCAACATATTTAGCATGATAGAACATCCGGACAGGATTAGACATGCGCCGAACATCTTCAGCGAACGGGTAATCCCCTTCTTATATATCGCAAGGCTTAATAACAGGATGAGAACAAGCAGCAGGCGATGAATTCCGTGAGCAGCGACCAGTATGAACTAATGAATGGCAGTTCAACCAATATATGTCATGTTCTGCCGGAATCTGACGGCTGCATCAGACGGACTATGCTTCTGGCAGGTCTGCCTCCTTCATCAGCCCCTGGTCATACCGCTCGATCTTGCCGTTCAGCCGTTCCAGAGCTGCCCGCATATCATCCATCCTCTCGATCAGACGGTTCCTCTGCTCGGCAAGGATCTCTCTTCGGGCGTCTATCGTTTCATCCCCCTGCCGGAACAACGCTACATATTCGATAAGCGCCTCTATCTGGACCCCTGCTTTGCGCATGCACTTGATGAGCTGTATCCATTGGCACGAAGCATCGTCATAGTCCCTCACGCCGCTTTTATTGCGGGGCACCTTCGGTATAAGCCCGATTCGTTCGTAATAGCGCAGCGTATCTGCCGACAGGCCGTAACGTTCGCTTACCTCTTTAATCGTCATAATGCTCTCCTCCCTGTTTCTGCAGCCCTTCGTCCATGCTGCCTGAACGGAATCCCTCAAGATCCACTGTGATATATCTGAAGCCAAGATGCCTGAGCCGCACTGCGGCTTCTTCCCTGCGCCTTGCAAGCTCAGGTATATCTGCTGCATCGACTTCGATTCTGGCAATACTGCCGTGAAGCCGAAGACGTACATTATAAAAGCCCATCTTCCGGATCAGCGCTTCCCCTTCTTCTATCATCCGAAGCCGATCGTAGGTAATATGCGTACCATAAGGGAACCTTGTCGCCAGGCACGGGCTCGACGGGCGTTCTGCCACGGATACGCCGTAATGCGCGGCTAGTTCCCTGACCTCCCGCTTCGTTATGCCGCATTGCGCCAGCGGGCTTAAGATGCCCAGCTCCTTCAGCGCCTTGAGCCCGGGACGGTATTCATGGAGATCGTCCTCATTCGTACCCTCCAGGATGTGGCGGATACCCAGCTCCTCTGCAAGTACGGTTATCTTATGGAAGATGCTCTTTTTGCAGCGGTAGCACCTGTCAACCGGATTGTTGCTGATTCCCGCCTCGTCAAGTTCGTCAATCTCCAGCACGTGGTGGATTGCTCCCGTCTCCTGCGCCACCTCTTTGGCCGCCGCAAGGTCGCTTCTTGGATGCAGCCTTGTCATCACGGTTACGGCGTGTACGTCTGTGCCTCGCCCTGCGGCTGCATCGCACGCCACTTTTAGCAGAAGGCCGGAATCCACGCCGCCGGAAAATGCGACGATGACGTCTTCATCCGCCCACTCCTCCAGCAGCTTTTCAAGCCGGATATATTTTTCATTCTCCACTGTCATTACACTCCCTCGCAATCAGCGCATACACGTCCTGGTATGACCTGCCGGACGCTCTGCTTAGCGCCGCCACGCTCTCGTACTCCGGATACTTCCTGACGCCGGAGCCGACCGCGCACACTTTGACCCTGGCTTCGCCCATGCTCGTCCGGACGGTCTCCACTGTTCTGGTAAGCACGCTGCGCTCCATTCTCTGTCTGCGTATTCCGATGGTTGTCGTCTCTTCAAACACAATCTGTTCCAGCTTTGTGATATCTTCTTCCGTGCATAGGATATTGAGCTGGTATGCCGGGCGGTTCTTCTTCATATAGACCGGCGTATAGTTCACGTCTCTGGCTCCTTCTTCCATGAGCCGCTCCATCACATATCCGAGCGCTTCTCCGGTGCAGTCGTCTATGTTCGTCTCCAGTTTCCAGATACAGTCCGCATCATTGGATGTGCCTGCTTCCTCTATCAGCATCGCCCTCAGGATGCCCGGGCGGTCATACTCACGTTTACCCGCGCCCATCCCGATCTTCTTGACCGTAAAGGAGGCCGGTAGCCTCTCCGATGTCCGTACGGCAGCGGCTATGGCTGCTCCCGTGGGGGTCACGAACTCTCCCTGGCTCTGTGTCAGGCAAAGCTTCAGGCCGTATGCCTCCACGATATTGGCCACCGCCGGGACCGGTACGGGGAGCACACCGTGCTGGCAGCGGATCGTGCCGCATCCTTCGTAAAGCACCGGCACGATGCACTCCTGGACGCCAAGATCATCCAGGCATACGGCAGCAGATATGATATCTACGATAGAGTCTACAGCCCCGACCTCATGAAAATGTACCTGATCTGCTGGCACTCCGTGTGCCTTCGCCTCTGCATCCGCCAGAATCCGGAATATCTTTTCCGCCAGCGCTTTTGCACCGTCCGTCATATGGGCATGGCCGATGATATGCAAGATCTCTTCAAGCCCCCGGCGGACATGTGCATGGCTTAGTCCGGCACCGGGGCCATGCGCCTGCGGGTGCAGATGTCCGTGGCCTTCCCCGCGTGCATGTCCGCGTGCATGTCCGTGTGCATGTCCGTGTGTTTCTTCATGTACATGTTCATGACCGTGCAGATAGCACATGTCGTGGTCGTGATTCTCATATGCATCCTCCAGGATGACATCAAAGTCGCAGACGTCAAGCCCCGCTTTCTCTACTCTGCTGACCTTCGACCGGAAGCCTCCGACCGGCAGGCTTTCCAGCACCTGTTCCAACACTTCCTCATCTGCTCCGAGATCAAGCAGCGCAGCCACCGTCATGTCGCCGCTGATGCCTGAACAGCATTCCAGATATAATGTCTTACTCGTTTGGCTGCTCATCATGCCGTACCCCCAGTCTGTTGATCTGCGCCGCAATATAACCGGCGCCGTAACCATTGTCTATATTTACCACCGCGATTCCGTTCGCACAGGAATTGATCATCGTCAACAGGGCTGACAGCCCCTTGAAATTGGCCCCGTAGCCGACGGAAGTCGGCACTGCTATTACCGGCTTATCTACAAGCCCTCCTATGACGCTTGCCAGCGCACCTTCCATCCCCGCTGCCGCTACGATACAGTTCGCACTCTGTATCGCCTCCAGGCTGGCAAGCAGACGGTGAAGCCCGCTGACGCCTACATCATAGATGCGCTCTACCCTTCCCCCGAAATATTCGGCCGCCTGTGCCGCCTCTTCCGCCACCGGAATATCCGCGGTCCCGGCCGTACAGACTGCAATCTTCCCTCTTCGCCGCTTCCCTTCCTTCTCTGCTTTCAGGATATGGGAGACCGGATCATACGTAATTTCCGGTATACGCCCTCTTACAAGCTCGTATTGCGCTTCGGAAGCTCTCGTCCCGAATACCTCTCCGTTTTCTTTATACAGCGTTTCATAAATATCGAGCAGATGTTCATCTGCCTTGCCGCTGCAGAACACGACTTCCGGGAATCCGGACCGTATTTCCCTGTGCGTGTCAAGTCTGGCATAGCCCATATCTACAAACGGCTTGCGGCGGAAATAGCCTTCCGCCTCCTCCACCGTCATGTCTTTCGCCCTGACCTTCTCCAGTATCTCATGCGTATCCATCAATCAGACTCCTTTCATAAAGCGGAAAGAAAGAGGCAGTTCCAGCCCGTGTGCCACAAGCAGCTCCTCATCTCTCAGTATCTCTTCTGTCTTTCCGTCCCGGATGACCGCTCCTTCGGTCAGAAGGACAGTCCGCTTGCACGTGTCATAGATGAAGTCCAGATCGTGGGAGGCGGTCAGCCTCGTTCCGGGCAGACGGTTCAATATATGTATCAGATTCCTCCGGTTCCCCGGGTCAAGTGCAGCCGACGGCTCATCCATAAGCAGCAGCTCTGCCCCCATAGAAAGTACCGAAGCGATGGCGGCCAGCTTCTTCTGCCCGCCGGACAGACGGTAGATATGCCGGTCCTTCAGCTCCTCGATGCCGGTCTGCCTGAGTGCACCAAGCGTCCGCTCTTCCACTTCTGTCTCGCTCATCCCATAATTCCTCGGGGCAAAGGCCACGTCCTCGTATACCGTGTTCATGAACAGCTGGCTGTCCGAATCCTGGAACACATATCCAGCCTTCCTGCGTATAGAGGACAGGTTCTCCTTAGTCACATCCATGCCGCACACCTGTACCGTTCCGCCGTAGCCGGGCAGCAGCCCTACGAGTATCTTCAGCAGCGTAGACTTCCCTGCTCCGTTCGCGCCGATGATACCGACAGATTCACCGTCTTCCACAGAAAAGGAGGCATCTTTCAGGACAGGCGCCGACTGGCCCCTGTCCCTGCTCCCATACCGGAAGGTAAGCCCATCTATCACAATCTTATTCACATCTCTTCCTTCTTTCCTATTTACATTCCAAGCATGCGGCCCACAGCCTCAAATAACGGGAATATGCGCAGGCCGGTCAGGGCTGCGCACCAGCATACGGCATACCGTATGCTCTTCCCACAGTCTCTGTCCATCCGCTTAAGACTGTATTCTCCTGTAAAACCTCTCAGCGCCATACTCTCATACACGGCCTGCGCCCTGTCCATGCTCCTCAGAAGCATCTGGCCGGCCAGCGTCCCCCATACTTTATAGCGGATTCCCTTCTCGTGCGGCGCCCGCAGAGAATACGCCTCCGTAACCCTCTGCGCCTCCTTCAGCATCAGAATGATGTACCGATAAATCAGCATGACAAGTGTCACGAGGATCTTCGGCACATGCAGCATACGAAGTGCACAGCATATATTATCTATCGACGTGGTGGCAATGAGCAGATAAGAAGCGGACACGGCGAACATCGCTTTGAGCACGAGTGTCAGCATCGAGACGGCTCCCCCCGTCACCGGAATTCCTGCTATATGGAACAGCACATTCCGATCAAAAAACGGATTCGAGATTCCAACAAGGCATACGACAAGGAGCACTGGCCGAAGCTGTACGAGCGCGCGCCGGACCGGCAGTTCTCCGTGAATCATAAGAACGACCGGGTAGAGGCACATTCCGGCCAGGCCCGTCAGGTCATACTTGTCAAAGGACACGGTAAGCGCTACATACCAGAGGGTCACGATGACCTTGGCAAGCGGATGAAGGCGGCACAGTCCCGTATCCCGTTCCGCCATCTCATCCAGATAATGTATGTCATGTATCGCCTGATTTATCTTACTCATGCTTCTCTTTCTTTCTGAAGAACCGGAACGCATAGCACGCCAGCACACATATCAGTATGACGGCAGCCCCGCCGACGATACCTGACACAGATGTACCCGCCGCAGAGTCCGTATGGCGGAACATATAATCGGGCAGAAAGGCAGTGGCGCTCTGTATCTTTTCCGCCAGTACATGCACCTGCCCGGATGCCGCTAATTCCGTGGAGCCCGTTATTTTCTCAATGGACCATTCCAGGCCGTCTGGATATGCAGAAGCAAGCAGCGATATGCCACCGGCGGTAACTGCCGCGGCAGCCGTAAGCGCAAGCATGGTCTTCTTGAAGCTGAGCCTCCCTTCCCGGCCTGCCCTTAAGCCCCTCTCACCTGTCCAGATAAGTTCCGGCCTTGCCTCATACACAAATATAAGAACTGCAGCCGTGATCGCCCCTTCCGCAAGCCCGATGGCAAGATGAATCGGCTGCATGGCTGCCGCAAACACAGAAAAAGGAAGTTCGGTAACACCGGACGCCAGTGTCTCAAGCGTCACGGAAAATGCACCGAGCTGGAGGGTCACGACACACGCTGCCACAGAAGCGAAGATAATCTTCCCCCGGCTGATCCCGTTCTTCATCATCTGCTTCCATATGAGGAAGCCCCCTATGAAGCAGCCGTAAAACGCCATGTTCCATATGTTGCATCCAAGCGCCAGAAGCCCGCCGTCCGCAAACAGCAGGCACTGTATGAGCAGGACTCCTATCATAGTCAGAAATCCGGCATAGGGCCCAAGTATAGCGGTCAGAAGAACACCTCCGCACAGATGACCTGAGGAACCTGTACCCGGAATTGTAAAGTTGATCATCTGGGCGGCGAATACGAAGGCTCCCATCACGCCCATTGCCGGTATTTTCTTCGGGTCATCCTCCAGCCTCACCTTTTTGACGGAAAAGCCCGCCGCCGCTGCGGAACAGGCATACATCGTACCTGCTGCCGCAGGTCCTATCAATGCATCTGCCATATGCATAATCTGTTTCCTCCTTATTATAAGTCTAAAAAAAGCCATGCAAATATAAGCTTCCTTGGGAAGCGTCATACCTTCATGGCATTTTTCTCCATTATGTAATCTTTCTCCTGCGGAATCTTTGTTCCGCCTTCTTACCTGGCCAGCGCCCTGACCGTACAGATGCTGTCCGGCCTGGCCGGACGCCGCGGACACTTGGTGTCCGCCTCCCTATATGCTCTGTCCAATCATATCGACGGCGGCGTCCACGAGTTCGCTGAGCGTATGGCCGCCGGCGCCTGCCACATAGAACCCGCACGAATTAACCGGAATCAGCAGCTTACTGGCATCGCTCCTGGCCACCGACTCCGCCATCACTGCCGTCACTTCTCCGAGAAGCGCGTCTGCCGCCAGTATCCCGATAGGCCCTACTATGTAATCCGCTTTCCTTGCATTCACCACGACCGGGTTCTCGCCTGTGGCAGCCTTATCCGCGCCTGCTTTCAGCATGGCTGAGGTCGCGGCGCTGTTCGTGCCCACGGCAACAATCTCCGCCTGCACCTTCCCCTGCTTCTTCCAACGCTCTATGAACAGGCTGCCCATGCGTCCGCCTTGTCCGTCTATGACTACGATAACCGTCCCTTTGTCATTCTCCATATCGTTACTTCCTTAATATCTTCCCAGACTTGCTCTAACTGGCAAGGCTGCTACTCTGAGTATACTAAAGTTCCGGTTCAGATGTCAATTTATACGTTGCCATTCATGCTTAGTCTTCCACTTATAATCCGGCGGGTTCATTCAGCCTTCTCGTAAAGTCGCTCATCGCACCCGCAATCTCAAGCTGCTGCGGACAGACTGCCTCGCAGCTTTTGCACCCGATACAGGCGGAAGGGCGCTTTTCCTCCGGTATGGCATCCACCGCCATATGAGTGATCAGTCCGTTCACAAAACGTGTCTCATTGTAGAGCGACAGCAGCGTAGGAATATCCAGCCCCTTCGGGCAGTGGGCGGTGCAGTAGCGGCAGGCTGTGCATGGCAGGATGTCCAGCATGCTGTCTGTCACTTCCATCAACACCTTCCACTCTTCATCACTCAGCGGCTTTTCTTCTGCATATGTAGCAATATTGGCTTTCAGCTGTGCCATATTGGACATGCCGGAGAGGACCATCGTCACTCCCGGCACGGACTGCAGGAACCGGAACGCCCAGGCCGGCACTCCCTCATCCGGACGGAGCGTATTCAGCCTTCCGGCATTTTCCTGCGGAAGTTCTGCCAGCTTCCCGCCGCGCAGCGGTTCCATCACCCAGATTGGAATATCATATTCATTCAGCAGGTCCACTTTGGCCTTGGCGTCCTGAAGCTTCCAGTCCAGATAATTGAGCTGTATCTGGCAGAATTCCATCTCGCCTCCGTATGCGTCCAGGAAACGCTTCATCGTGTCATAACGTCCATGAGCAGAAAAGCCTAGATGCCGGATTCTTCCGGCTTCCTTCTGTTTTAAAAGATAGTCCATGATGCCGTATTTCTCATCGAGATACGGATCGATATTCTTCTCATACACATTGTGGAACAGATAAAAGTCAAAATATTCCACCCCGCATTTCTCAAGCTGTTCTTCAAATATCGCCTCCACCTTATCCATATTTGCCAGATCATATCCCGGAAACTTCGTAGCGAGATAGTAGCTGTCACGCGGGTACTTAGACAGAATCCTGCCCGTGACCGTCTCCGACTCTCCGTCATGGTATCCATAAGCCGTGTCAAAGTAGTTCACTCCCTTTTCTATGGCATATGAGAACATCTCGGCTGCCCGTTCTTCATCTATCCGCGCATCCGGGGCGTCTCCCATGACCGGTAGGCGCATCGTGCCAAGCCCGAGGGCCGAAAGCTTCAGATTCTGAAATTCCTTATATATCATGGTGATTCCTCCTTTATTTATCTGTTACGTTAAGCATACTCCCTGGAGTGCGCTCCAAGTCAACTATTTTTTCACTATCCGCCGTAAAATGAAATAGTAAATTCATGTTTCACCATCGGCCTTTTTTCTCCCCTTGCCCATATCCTTCCTTTATTATAAAATGGTTGTAGCTCTAGAATCATCGATAAAATGGAGGATTTTATATGGATATGCAGATAACAGAGGAACTGTTTACATTTATAGAGAAAAGCCCGAGCCCTTACCATGCCGTACGAACTGCCGTGGAAATGCTCACGGCCATAGGGTATAAGCGGCTCGAGGAACATCAGGCATGGGAATTGGATAGAGGAGGACGCTACTATGTCACACGAAACCTGTCTTCTGTCATCGCGTTCCGGATTCCGGAAGAGATACGCGGGGGATTCCATATCGTAGCCAGCCACAGCGACTCGCCCTCTTTCAAGATCAAGGAGAACCCGGAAATCGCATCCGAGCAGAAATATATCCGGCTTAACGTAGAGAAATACGGCGGCATGCTGATGTCCGCCTGGCTTGACCGCCCTCTGTCAGCTGCCGGGCGCCTGCTCGTGCGGAATGGCGGCGGCGTTGCGACCCGTCTGGTCAATGTGGACCGGGACCTTCTTCTTATACCGAATCTCGCAATCCACATGAACCGCGAAGCGAACGAAGGCTACAAGTATAATCCGCAGACAGATCTGCTGCCCTTGTATGACGACTTTTCATCAAAAGATTCTTTTATGCAGCTTATGGCAGAGACGGCAGGTGTCCAGGCAGCCGATATCCTTGGCAGCGACCTGTTCCTGTACAACCGTATGCCGGGTACTGTCTGGGGTGCCGCAAACGCATTCATCTCCTGCGGAAGGCTTGACGACCTGCAGTGCGCATTTGCCACGCTGAAAGGTTTTACAGCCTCCAAAGAGACTTCGTCCGTCCCTGTCTTCTGTATGCTCGATAACGAAGAAGTCGGTAGCACGAGCAAGCAGGGGGCCGCCTCCACATTTATCAGAGATACGCTCAGACGTATCTGCATAGCTCTAGGCAATAGCGAGGAGACCTATCATACGATGATGGCTTCCAGCTTCATGGTATCGGCGGACAATGCCCATGCGGTGCACCCGAACCAGCCGGGCAGGACCGACGAGACGAACCGGCCTTATATGAACGAGGGCATCGTCATAAAGTACAGCGCCAACCAGAAATATACGACAGACGCCGTGTCTGCCGCTATATTCAAGTCTGTCTGCCAAAAGGCGGGGGTCCCGTACCAGACCTTCCTGAACCGATCCGATATGGCAGGAGGCTCCACCCTCGGCAATATCGCCAACACGCAGACGGCTATGAACACCGTGGATATCGGGCTGGCACAGCTGGCGATGCATTCTCCATATGAGACAGCCGGTGCCAGAGACACCGGTTATCTGCTCCGCGCATCCAGGACTTTTTATGAAAGCCTGATACGATGTAAGGAAGACGGCAGCTACCATATTGGCTGATCATCCACACGTAAGCACTATACCCATTGAAAGCATTTCACGGAAATGGTAATGCATACAAGGGCAAAAACCGACATTATGACAGCCGGGGCGAGTACACGATCGACCTCTAATCCCAAAGTTGCAGCTTTCAACAGCTTTATCCCCTGTGTCAGCTGCAGTCCCATCACTCCTCCCGCACATATGGAGATGGTGGCAAGCGCACCAAAGGACTGTTCCGTGAACGTATATTCCGCCCCGTCAAAGGCCGGCTTGTCCCCATATATAATCCCAAGGATAATGAGCACTGCCAGCGGAACGCAGATAGCAAATATGAACATATCCATACCCCGAAGCGACAATTTCAACTCTGTTTTTAACATTGTCCTAAAAGTTTTCATCTGCCTGCACCTCCTCTTCCGTGTACCAAAGGTAAGCGTCCTCGAATTTTTCATAAGGGCTTCCTTCTATTGCTTCTGAAACCGTGCCATAAAACACGATACTTCCCTTCTTTAGTATACAGATCTGATCGCACAAGGCTTCTACTTCGTCCATGAAATGGGAGGTCAGAAAAATAGTCATCCCCTTTCCCTTCAATCCTTCCAGGATCTTCCAGACTTCCCTGCGCGCTTTTGCGTCCAGTCCGGTTGTCAGTTCATCCAGAAATACGACTTCCGGATCCGGCATAAGTGCAAGGACAATAAACAGACGCTGCCGCTGCCCTCCGGGCAAGTCACGGACACCGTGATGATGTCCGCATCCTCTTTCGGCGTATCCAGAGCTTCTTTGATATCGATATCCGGGTCAGCAGATACTTGCTGCAGCATATTCCGGATTGCCTCCAGCGAATAATTCGCGCACCGTAAGAATCGGCTGATCTTCAGGCGGCTGATATCTTGATCCGTATACACCCGGTACCCATTCTGCCTGCGCTTGACCGTCAGCAGGCCGTTCATCTCCCAGTTCCGTAACGTATCCATTGAAACATGTAAGTATTCGGATACTTCTTTTCAAGCAGCGGCTGCCTGCTTCATTTCCGCCGGACAGGAGCTGCTTTACGATTTCTATCGCCTCTTCTGCGTTAGCCCGCTCTTGTCTCACTTGTATGATATATTCGTGGGACAGTGCAAGCGCCCTATCAAAGTCCCCGTCCGCGGATATCTTTATCATCTGAATGATTTTCTTGCGCAGGCCATTCTGCAGCACCTCTATCTGAAAAGCGAGCTGGGCAAGCCTGAGCTGTTCGATATGAAAATCTGTAAAAATCCGGTACCCTTTTGGCTGGCGCTCCGGCCTTGGAATGAGATGTAATTCCTCATACAGCCTGACCGTGTTCGGATGTATTCCTATGATTGATGCAACCTCAGCAGTCCTGTAAGTCTTCATTGTCAGACACCTCCTGTTGAAACATTACCACAAAACAGAAGTCTGGTGTTATATTGGAGGGTATACGTGTGTTTTCCCTTGTTGTAATAATGGGTCTGCGGTATAATATAAAATGACTATTATAATAATAAGAAATCGGATGGTGAAGCCTTATGAAGCTAACGATAAAGAATCAACTTGACCCGCTGTTTGAGATACTTTCTCTCCTTTTCCTCTGCCACTCGGACACTTGGAAAGAAAAGATGATATATGCGCTTGATGACTATGGCGTCAGCGGTGAGCTCTTTTACAGAGAACATCTGAAGACATTTGATAAGTATGTGGAAACTTTTCAAAAGCACAAAGTGCAGAAACCGGAAGAAGACGCTTTGTTTGAAAGCTTTTCCGAGGATACATTTATGATTATCTTTGTGCTCGCAATCGAAAAGCGCTCCTGCATAGATCATCCCGAGAATCTGGATCTTCTGGAACTGCGCAGCCTTCTGGCTTACTTTATCACAGATTCCGGAGAGCATCCCCGCCTTCCGGATATAAAGGAGCTCCCGCAGCTGCCCGATGAAACATCGCTCATAGACTTCATAGACGGGGCTGATCTCGAGAGCGAAGAGAAATGGTACATGCTTAATCTTCTGAGAAAGGCTGACTACTGGCTTACCAGTCTGTACAAAGCTGTGGAAAGCAATAAAGACGCATACGCAAAAGCGCTGGCAGCCGTGGAAGAACCTCTGCGTCTACAGTTGGAACAGCTGGCTTCTTACCATGCGCCCGATTTCTTCAAGATTGCAGATGCCTGTGCAGACAAGCCGGCCCTGTATCCCTCTCTCGCAATGCCGCTGATTCAGATGGTTCTCTACACGTATGGTTACTTCGGGCTTTCCATCGAAACGCTTATCGCAGACGAAGCATCCGGACGTCTGACAAAGGACGCTGTCATCCGGCAGGTGAAATCCATCAGCGATAAAAGCAAGCTGGATATACTGTGCGCCCTTAAAGAGTCGCCCATGTACAACCTGAAGCTGTCAGAGCACCTCGGGCTCTCTCCGTCCACGGTATCTCATCATACGAACACGCTTCTCTCCTGCGGTTTCGTGACAGTCGAGAAAAAGGAAGGCAAAGTATACTATTGCCTGCATAGAGAAAATATCTCCCGGTTTATCTCAAGTCTGGAGCAGATGCTTTTATAATCTTACAGCATATCTTCCCTGTCCTCAAGGATACCCTTAAAGGATTGCAAATCACGCAGTCCTTTTTTATATTTACCAAACTTATTTGACATATATAGAATTATATGATATTTTATATATATAGAATATATTTTATATAAATTATATATATCTTTTTGACTATCTTTTTATATCTTCTTAAATGTCCGCAAAGCCTTATTTTATCGGCTCTACGGGCATTTTGCTTTTGTGGTAAACCTCACATATCTAGGCTTATCTTCTTATATTTTCTCTATCAAACGTGGTTAAAATCGTGGTAAATACTTCTATGCAATTAGACGCTGAACCTCTGATTTTGCGGTATCTATGGACGCATGAGCGTACCAGTTCATTGTGATACTGATGTTTGAATGCCCCATGATATACTGTAAATCTTTCGGGTTCATGTTTTTGCTTGCCAGCCTTGTGCAGAACGTATGACGTAGCGTATGCGGTGTGATATGTGGCAAGGGGTTATCCATGTGGTGCTTGTTGTATTTCTTTACCATACGGACAAATAAAGTGCTGTAATCAATCGCAACTTTCGGCTTGCCTTTGGGATTGACAAATAGGAAATTGCTTCGTCCGTCTATCACAAATGGTTCTGCCTTTGGGCGTTTCTTCATAACCCGTTGAAATGCCTGTATCGTTTCTTTGCTTAATGGCACTTGTCTTGTTCCGCTCTTTGTCTTAGGCGTTTCAATGTAATAACCCGGTTCCTTGCTCTTTAATAACTGGTGGTCGATAACCACAACCTCATGGATAAAATCAACGTCCATGATTGTCAGTCCGCACAGTTCCGAGATACGAAGTCCTGTCTTTAACAGTATCAGTACATCATCGTAATACTTATGATACACGTTGTCCGTCTTGATGAATGACAGTAGTGCTTGTTCCTGTTCCTCTGTCAATGCGACTTTCTCTTTGGTATCATTTTCTAAGACTTCACTCAACTTGAAATCAAAAGGGTTCTTCCTCACACAATCGTCTTGTATGGCGATATAGAATGACGCTTTTAACGAGCGTTTATGGTTGTTAATGGTATTGTAGGAAAAGCCTTTGTCTTTCATGCGTAACGCCCATTCCTTAGCGTCAGAGAGCTTGATTGTGTCAATACTCCTAGCACCTAACTTGTCCTCTTTTAATAACCGCATGAGCTGTTCCCGTTGTTTCTGTGTGCTTTTCTTCACATTTGTCCTCTGTGCGTTCTGTTTGGCGTAGAGTTGGCAAAGCGTCATTTTCTTGCCTGTGCTGTCGATACCGTCCTCTATATCCCGTCTTATCTGCTGTTCCAGTTCACGAAGTGAGGGTTTTTCCCGTTTTCCCTTTGGTGTCGGGTCTGTGGGTGTCAATCTCCAAGCATACACATATTTTGTGTTTCCAAATGCGTCCACATATTTATATAAGTATTTTCCGTCTGTTCGTTGGCTCTCTCCAGTATGCAGGATACGTCCTTTGCTATCCCGTCTTTTTTCTTTCATGGTGTCTGCTCCTTTCCTTGTTGGAAAGAGCCTTGATATGACTTGTGTTCATCATAACACATACAAGGCTCATTTGCATTAGATTGCGTCCAATTTATCAATAACCTTTTCAAACTGTCGGCGTTTAATCTGTATGCGGTTGCCATTCATAATGAGCCAGCCAGCGTCCTTGTTTTCCTCTGCCAATCGTCTTAACTTGTTTTCTCCGATACGGAAATACTTTGACGCTTCTTCAATGGTAAGGGTGTATTTTTCCCATACGGGAATATCGTTGTTATTCATCAGATACCCCCTTTCCCTTGTTTCGTGTCATACTGGATATAGGGGATAAGGTCGGTGCGGTTTATCCTCTGTAAGTGAGCGGTCAGTTTACTGGAAAGGGAAGTGCTGTATCTTGCCTTATCAAGCATAGTTCCCACTTTTTCCAGTCCACCTAATGCGTCATGTTCTTCCAAGAAATAGAAACTTTTGACAGCAGAAATCACGCCACCCTCTGTGAGCCATTGCTGTGTTTCTTCAAGGGAATTATGTGGTTTGGGTACTTGCAGTTTCAAGACTTCCACAGCCCCTAAAAAGCGTTCCCAAAACCGACACGTTTTCCACCTGCTCTTATTACTTTCATTTCTGTTCGCTACGACAAAGCGTAGGTTGTTTGCCAATAGCCCGAAAGCCAATTCTCCAAGTTCCAGCGGTCTGTCCTTGAATGTCATGGCAAAGGCATGAGCCTTATCATCACGCAGTTGCATTTCTGTCCGTTTCCAACTGCCGACTTCATCAAGCGTCTTATTATATTTTGAACAGACTTCCTTATCCTTGTCATAAAAGCGGTAGGACAATCCCGATTTTCCAGCACCGATATAAACCGTTTTTGCGGTGTCGAAATCGTCAAACTTGCTTTCATCAAAGTGGTAGCCCTCACTATTGGAAATAAATTCCTCTTTTTCGCATTTCTTCTTTATCTGCTCTATGGTAAAGAATGGCTTTTCGTTCTTATCATCAATGGCAATATCAAGTCTTGTGAAGTGGAAATTATCCAGTCCGTATCTTCTTTCACAATGTTTGAACATATCCCCAAAGGTATAGTTTCTGCTGTTGAGAATACGGAAAATATCATCACAACCTCTGCCAGTCATAACAAGATAACAGCCTAACCCTTGTGGGTTGTCCTCTGTCTTTCTTGCGTCCCCCGATACATAAATATCTCCAATCTCCCAGCGTATCTGATAGGTCTTGAATTTAACGGTTGCCGGATAGACATTGAAAATGTCAGTCGGTAACTCTAAAATGTGTGTGATTACATCTTCTGCGGTTGCGGTTTCAAATACAATGCTGATGTAATCAATCTTAACGGATAAATTTTCGTGTGTTGCGATACTTCATTACTCCTTTCGTATGCCCCGATTTTTTGCGGGGTATAAATTGCATTTTTTCCTTTATTTATCACAGTTTCTAGGTACTATGACATGTATACGCAGGGCGGTGTTACATATACGCCCTCTGCGAACGCCGAAAGGCGTTCCCTTTCCAAAAGGAACTGTCTGTCCGCTCCACGTCTGGGGGACGTGTCCCGTCCAGCCAGCCCCTTTTGGAAACCATGATTTTCGGTCTGATAGTCCATGCCTGTTCATGCTATCAAAGTGAAAATATATCTTTTATATGCTTACTCAAGCGTGTGATTGACCCTAGCGTGCTTAATCACTTCATCTGATACGATAATAACACCATTAGAATTACTTGCCAAGAAGTTTTAATTGACTTTTCAATATAGATTAAGTATGATATGCTTATAAACACCAAGAAAAGCAACGAAAGGAGCGGTTATACTAAGTTATGGAGGGTTATATAAAGAAAATCAGTTTCTTAGGAGAGAACATACAGACCATAAGAAAACACAGAGGAATGAAACAACAGGAACTTGCAGACAAAATCGGTATCAATATGCAGAGCCTTTCCAAAATTGAACGAGGTGTGAATTATCCTACCTTTGATACGCTGGAAAAGATAATGGACGTGCTGGGTGTAACGCCCAATGAATTATTATCAGGATAATGGAAGTATGTTAATCAAGCCGAAAAGGAAGTCTGCCAGTTTTTAAGAATTGAAGAACGACTAAATGCAGAACTAAAACATGGGCATTATGACAACTTCTTTGACAGCGAGGAAGAATGGCTGGAATATGAGCTAGAAAAGTTACGGAAATATATTACCGATTACATCAACGGGAAAAGCATTGTAGCGTCCGACCTTTATCCAATCAAAGAATTTATCCAGCATTTGAAGTTTCAAAAACTGTTAAACCGCTATGATGATTTATACAGTATGGATATGTTCGGGGAAAGCATAGAGGGACATAAATATAGGACACCTTATCAAGTCGTGAAAATGATAAACCCCAATTCAAAAGAAGATATGGAACTGTTACGGAAAGTATTGAGAAATAACCATTTTGATGATGAGGACGAGTAATCTTTTTCCTCTTGCGAGAAGATACAGCAAACAAAAAGCCCGATCAAGAGTGCAAGCACCACCAATGGTGGCAAGGCTCTTGACAGGGCTTTTTCTTTTCTGTGTTGGGTAATCAAGAGGAAGAAAGAAAACGTATGCATTTTTAAAGATTAGAAAAATGATAAGGCTATAATGATTTTTATTGTGGCGGATATATGGAACTGTTATAATATGGGTATGAAGAAACGGATAAATTGAAATTTGTGGAGGAAAAAGATAATGGCAAAAGAAAAAGGTTCATTCAAAGAATTTCTATCGGCAATCGCGCCAGAACACCAAGCGTTTGTCGAGAAACTTAATACCAAACTTATTGAGCAGGGCTGTGACCTTGTAATAAAGGAAGCAAAAAGCGGTTACACCGCTTCATACCAACTAGAGAAGAAAACAGTAATGAATTGGGTGTTTCGCAAGACAGGTGTTTTTGCACGGATTTACGGAGACAACGCTGGAAAGTATGAGGATATAATCGCTTCGCTTCCTGCTGATATGCAAAAGAAAATGACTACTTCTCGTGACTGCAAGAGACTGATTGACCCTAATGCCTGTAGTGATACCTGTGTGAAAGGTTTTGTTTATGCCTTGAATGGCGACACACATAAAAAATGCCGTAATGACGGAATGCTCTTTGTACTGACAAATGAAACAGCGGAGCATATAGCTGGGCTGGTCTGTGCAGAGGTTAATGTGCGTAAGTCAGCTTTATAACGACAGAAAAGTTAAGAACAATAAATCCCAGTTTGACAACTTCATATCCATACACCAAGCAGTTAGTCTTAGGATTGACTGCTTTTTTAACAAAAAACACCAATTTAGGTGTTTTTTAGTGTAATTTTTAATGTCATATCAAGGCTCATTCAATCGTGGTAAATTCGTGGTAAAATGAGTGTTTTTCTATACTTCAAAATGCTTGAAAGTGTAGTATTTTTGCGGATAATCAAAAATTAGATATAAAATTTAAAATAAATAGAATATCAAGGAGGATTATGCATGAACCTTTATGATAAGAGGGGACGTCTCTTGATTGTCTTTACTTTGCTTCTCGGAGGAATATCGGCTGTCCTTTCGGCTTTTATCTCTATTATTCTTCAGAAAGTCATTGACAGCGCCGCCAGAAATGATATGGATTCCTTCTCGAAGCTCATCCTGGCCACCCTCATATACCTCGCCATTCTAGGAACGATGGGCTTCCTGGAGGCCTACTGCGGGAAGCTCATGATAAAGAATGTGACGAAGGCCCTGCGGGATAAGGTCTTCCTCGGTGTCATGAAGCGGTCTCCACGGGAATTCTCTTCTCAAAATACTGCAGATTACCTGTCTGCACTCATTAATGACGTGAAGCTTGTGGAGGAAAACCATCTCATACCGCTCCTGCTCTGCACACAGATGGGTGTCCTCTTTCTCACGACACTCGGAATCCTGCTATACCTAAGCCCTCTCGTCACGGCCGTCCTCTTCCTCTTTCTTATGCTCATGTTCATGCTCCCGGCATTGCTCGGCAAGAAGATCCAAAAGAAGCAGGATGCTTATTCGGAAAAGCTGGCCGAATTTACAGCCAAGTCCAAGGACTTCTTCAATGGATTTGAAGTAATTCGCGGCTATTCGATGCGTCCATACATATTAAAAAAATTCACCCGTATCAACCGGGACACGGCCGACCGGAAGATGGCCGCAGATACGCTTCTGGCCGTCAATGAGTGTTTCTCGGACATATTATCTGCGGTCAGCGTACTCGTCATCGTATTCGTATCCTCTTACCTTATGATGAAAGGACGGATAACGGCAGGAACACTTCTGGCACTTATCCAGCTGAGCGGCACATTTGTCACCCCTGTCGTAATGCTTATGCAGAACATCCCGAAGATAACAGGAATCAGACCGGTGCTAAAGCATCTGGAAGCCTATTCCCATACGCAGGAGGATGTCCCGGACGAAGAAGAGCCCTCTTGCGGCCCCGCCCTTCTTAAAGCAGGCATCACCTGCACAGACGTAACGTTCGGCTATGTGCCGGAGCAGAACGTGCTGCAAGATATCAGCCTCACCATCGCCCCCGGGACAAAGTGTGCTCTGCTGGGTGAAAGTGGAGGCGGCAAGACAACGCTTATTAAGCTGTTAACCGGGTATTACGACGATTTTGCCGGGGATATCCGCTACGACGGCATACCAATCGGTAAACTGTCTCAGGATAAGCTGAACAGAATGGCAGCGGTAATCCACCAGAATATCTTCCTGTTTGATACTGATATCTACAATAATATCTGCCTCGGCGAGACCTTTTCCAAAGAGCAGCTTGACGATGCCGTTAAAGCCAGTGGTATCTCACGGTTCCTGCCAGGATTAGAAAAAGGGCTCCATACCGCCGTGGGTGAAAACGGTCAGAACCTGTCGGGCGGGCAGCGCCAGCGCATTGCCGTCGCCAGGGCTCTCATACGCTCCACACCGCTACTGATTATGGACGAAGGCACTTCTGCCATAGACCGCCAGACCGCCCACGAGATAGAGGAAGACCTTCTCAGGCAGGAAAACCTTACGGTTCTCACGATAACGCATCACATGGACGAAACTTTGATGGACTGTTACGATAGGATATATTATCTGAAAGATGGCCGGATTTCCTGTACCCAAATGGGGGTTTAGTAATGTAGACGCCGCTGGGGAGGTATGGGGCAGATGCTTCGATGCGTCCGGGAACTGCGACTATCACACAGATTCCTAAGTTTGTGGAATGTTCGCCGATTGCGGCTCTCATCCCACAAACCAAGGAATCTGGTGAGGATTCTCCGTCCCTCCCGCTTACACCTGCGCATCTGTCCCATACCTCCCCATCGGCTATCTACTTTACTGGCACGGGCGGGGGTGGCAGTGTGGCGTTGCTGGCTGATGGAAAGGGCTTTGGTGTATCAGCATAGTGATATAGGGCTTAGCAAGCTAAAGCCCTTTGCCGAAAAGAAATCCTAATATAAGAAGAGCCGGAATCAGGTACGGGGATGTTGAGATGACATCCCCTGCCTGGTTCTGGCTCTTCTTGCAGCAACGGCGTGCACGCCTCGCTGCAATCACTTAACAACGACATATTCACCAGTCTGATTCATCTGGATTAACAAAACTCTTATCATTCAACTGACGCAGCCAGCGTTCATTCGCTGGCCAGTAACGCCACACAGCCGGCCTTGCCCTTGTTAAGTAAAGTAGATAGCGGGCGGGGAGCCGGGTGGGAGATGCGCAGGTGCAAGCGGAAGAGGCGGAGAATCCTTTCCGTAGCCCTTATCCTGCGGGATGTAAGCCGCTGTCGGCGCACATTCCGCAGGGTTAGGGATACGTGAAATAGTCGAAGCCTCGGACGCATCGGAGCAGATGCCACCCGGCTCCCAGTCCGCGTCCTGCTTCACTAAACTCCTATTATACTCATGAAATCGGCAATATGGGAAATACTATACATTTATATAGGAAGGAGGCGTTGTCTTGAAAAAAGAATGGAACGACATATTCGACTATTACAGAGAGGAAAAAAGCATGAACCAATCTGAGCTTGTGATTGCCATGCTGACTGAGCTGCAGGCAGCCGAGGGCTGCATACCGCGGGAGGCCCGGGAAACGGTAGCGGAAATAGCAGGTGTCAATCCGGGCTATATCAGCGCGGTCATCAAAAGCCTTCCCCATCTGCATGAGCAATCTTTCCGGTATGAAATAAAAGTATGTATCTCCGACCGGTGCAAGAACAAAGGGGGAACGGATGTGCTGAAGGAATTCCAGCGGATCCTGAAAATCCGCCCCGGACAGGTGACCCGGGACGGACTCTTTCTTCTGACAACCGTATATTGCATGCACTACTGCACCAAAGCCCCTAATGTACAGATTGGGGACAAGCTGTTCCATAATGTATCGGTATCGGATGTCCCATCCATAATAAAGAAATATTCCGCTTCTTAACAAGATATTCTGGACTTGCCTTCCGCCTACCGATAGGATATCGTCTCGATTCCAACCTTGCGGGCCGCTTCATTCCACGCTTCAATCTCTCCCTGGGACGGTGTCTGGAACGAGGCCGGCGGCAGCGGCATGCCAAGCTCTGCATATTTCCCCTCGCCGAACGTGTGATAGGGAAGCAGTTCCAGCTTTGCCAAGGGCGCTTCCTTTTTCACGAACGCAAACGTCCTTTCCAGATTGCCGCCATCCGTATTCACTCCATGGATGACCGGCACCCTTATGATGAGCGGGATGCCAAGCCTGGCCGTCTTTGATACGTTAGAAAGTATCTTCTCGTTGGATATTCCCGTAAAGGTCCTGTGCTTCCCGGCATCCATATGCTTGATATCATAAAAAATCAAATCCATCTTCCCAAGAATATCCCTCACTTCTTCAAATGCAAACTGCCCGCATGTCTCTATGGCAAGGGAGATTCCCATGTCATACAGCCGGCCGGCAAGACAGCGCAGGAACTCCTGCTGCACGGTGGCCTCCCCTCCTGAAAAGGTCACGCCGCCACCGGACATGCGGTAGAATAACATCTGCTTCTTCACCTTATCTGTCACTTCTTCCACTGTCATATAGGACGTCATGGCATTCTGAAGCGTCTGGCCCTCCGGGTTGGAGCACCAGGCGCACGTAAGAGGACAGCCCGCCAGAAATATGTTCGTCCGGATCCCTTCTCCGTCATTGACAGAGAAGTCCTGTATATTCATTACATAACCTCCGGCCATATCAACCTCCATACCAACAGGCATTTCTAGAATTCAGCATGTTCCGTCCTCGCAATGATGGCGTCCTGCATCGATTTGGACAGATTGACAAACTGTGTGCTGTATCCTGCCACCCTGACCAGCAGGTCCTTGTATTCTTCCGGCCTGGCCTGTGCTTCTCTCAATAGCTTCGACGAGAGGGTGTTAAACTGCACGTGGAATGCGCCAAGTGCAAAGAAGGACTGAATCATCGCTCCCAGGTTGGCCTGCCCTCTCTTCGTAGCCACCAGGTCGTGGTTCAGCCTGAGGTTCAGTAGCGTACCTCCGGAATGAATCTCCTGGTTCACCTTTGCCGCGGAGCGCATGGCTGCCAGCGGTGTAGACGTATCACTCCCCGCATAAGGCGACACCCCTTCGCTGGACGGCTCCCCGTTCTTTCTTCCGCACGGGGTCGCGCCGAGCACGCGGCCCATCGGGATATAGTTGGAGATTCCCATGAATGCAGTATTGAACGGGGATCCAAATACGTCTTTATATTGATGGATTTCCCGGTAATACCAGTTTGCTATCTCTATGGCGATCTTGTCTACATAGTCATCATCGTTCCCGTACTTCGGAACCGCCTGCGCTTTCTTCCTGAGCTCTTCGTATCCTTCCCAGTCGGCGGCCAGCGCCGCATCGAGTTCCTCCATCGTCGTCACCTTATCCTCATATACGAGCCTCTTTATAACCGCCAGGGAATTTGCCACAACAGCCAGGCCGATCCCTGTGATAACCGGACCTACGTTATATTTGGCCCCGCCATTGCTCAAGTCCTTCCCGTCTTCCAGGCACGCCTCGATGCAGGAGGAGAGAAACGGTCTCGGCACCATCTCCTGATGCAGCTTCTGGGCTGTTACCGTAGCAATGATGGAATGCCTGCATAGGTTCTCAAACTGCTTATAGAACGCATCCTTTACCTCTTCATAAGAGGCGAAGTCTCTGCAAGGCTTCTCTGGAAGCCCCATCTTCTCCCCGGTCATCCGGCTCTTTCCTTCGTTCAGCGCATATTCCAGCGCGCAGCCGAAGTTCACATTTACAGCAGCCGTCCACTCGCCGGTCTTACGGTAATGAGGAACGACACATCCACAATTATTCCAGTCCCTGGCATCCTCCGGTTCATATCCGGCATTCAGGAGCATCTGGTAGCCGACGCTGTCGTTGTGGATAGCCGGGAAACCAGTCCCCTTGCTCACAAGATGCGTCACCGCACCAAGGAACTCCTCCGGGCAGTCCGCATGTATCCGGACGCTTAACCCAGGCTGGTGCGTCTTCACTTCTTCCGTCGCCTTCAAAGCCATATATGTAATGTCATTCGTGGCATCCAGCCCTTCCCTCGTCCTCCCGCCTACGGTAAGATTCTGGAACTGGTTATATCCTGCAAAGTAATCCGCCGTATTGGCCGATATGGTCCACACCCATTCCGAATACTTCAGCCAGAGCGCCTCTATAAGCTCCTGGGCCAGATCCTCGGTTATAATCCCCCCGGCCCTGTCTGCTTCATAATATGGATTCATATACTGGTCAAAGCGTCCCGGATTCAGGGACAGCGGATTCTCTGACAAGATGCCGCCGATCTGGGTAAACCATACGAACTGTATGGCCTCATAAAATGTCTCCGGCGGAGATTCGGGCACTTTCCGGCAGTTGGCGGCTATGCGCAGCAATTCCTCTTTTCTCTTGCCATCTTCCTGCTCAGCCGCCATACGTTCTGCCTCGTCGGCATATCGGTTTGCAAAACGTATGATACCTTTGGACGTAAGAATGACAGAGCGGTAGAATATAATCTTATCCATCTCGTCAGGTACCGTCTCGTCAAGCTCTGCTATCTTCTCTTCTGCTTCCCTTATAATCCCGCCGAACCCCTTTACGAAGAGTACATCCTGATAATCCGGCGTTACCTCTCCGACAGCCTGCCGCCATTTGGAATCATTGTCGATCACCCCTGTATCTACACCAATCTTATATGTCTCCTCCGGCACTCTTGCCAGAAAAGCCTCCTCAAGCGACTTATCCTTCCAGTAGGGAAAGATATTCTCGCGTACGAACGCTCTCTGCTCATCGGTCATAACATACGGGTCCTGGGGCCTCTTGTCGAATCCGTCCATCTCCTTATCCACCCAGAGCCAGGAGAACTCCGGCGTCAGGATTCCACACTTTCGGAACTCGCCGACTGCCCCTACGATAAGTTCCCCGTCAAAAATATGCACTGCGAGCTTATCGCAGGTGTCATAAAAAGCCTGCGCCCTGCGAATGGCGACTTGCCGGCCTTCTGTCTTTTTGTGGGACTCCGTCCACAAGTAAGCCCGCTCGCACGAGATGGCCGGCCGGGCATTGACATAGTTCTGTCTGATCTTCTCAATTCTGTCTGTAATCATAACGCTTCCCTCCCTGCTTATCAGAATATGGTTATTTTGCTTGTCTGCTTTGGCTGTCCAATAACGGCAATACTTCGGTCAGGGACTTCACCGCCAGGACCCCTTCCGCCGCTTTCGTACCTTCGCGGTCTATGAGAACCGGCCTTATGCCCGCGGCTATGGCCCCCTCTACGTCAGAAGATACGGAATCCCCGATGTGTATTACTTCGTCCGCCCTGCATCCGCTTACTTCCAGTGCCTTTTCAAACACTGCCCTGTGAGGCTTATACGCCCTTGCCATATCACTGCTTATGATGCCCGCCGGATGCAGCCCCTTGTCTTTCATGCTCTCTTCAATATATTTCCCCGCATTGTTGCTTATGATATAGACAGGCAGCGGGCAGTTCTCAAAAAATTCTTTCGTATCCTCATATGCAGGCGCGTACATCCAGAACCGCTGGAAGGCTGCATGCAGCTCTTCCAGATTCTCTTCCAGGTGAAGCTCTCGTTCGCATATGTTCAGAAGCTCGTCCACTATATCATCCTCTGATATATAGCTGCTGCCACAGCTCTTCTCCTCATATTCATTCAATAACTTCCACCAATAGGATACCATGGCCTGGGGACTTTCTATGTCGCTGTTCCTGTACGTCCTGCTGATCACTTCCTGGATATCCGGACCCTCTTCTTTGACGATCGTGCCCGTGTAATCGACAAATACTGCTTTTAACATCTATTCTGCTTCCTCCTTTCAGCACCTGCTATTCCAGTATCCGTTCAAATGCTATCCTTTTATCCCCTGCCTCGCACCCTTCTGCCAGGACGATTTCTCCGCACCTCACGAACCCGGACTTCTCAAGCGCCCTCTGCATCGGCATATTACCTGGATGGGTATCGATCCGTACGGACGGGAACCCGGCTTCCCTGGCAAGCCTGAAGCCATGTTCAAACATCTTGCCCGCCACGCCTCTTCCTTTACACGCGTCAGATACGCATACCCTGTGCATGGACGCATACCTGCCATCCGTCAGCCACTCGCCGTCGATGACGGCATAGGACGGGTCAGGCTCTTTCTGAAAGGCGAAGATGCCAAGGATCTCATCCCCTTCCACGGCAAGATAAGTGCAGCCTGTCCTCGCATCTTCCATCCATACTTCTCTGGACGGATAACCTTTCTGCCACTGGTCCAGCCCAAGATTCTTAAGCTGCCGCTTTGCCATGTCCGTAATCTCGCACATCCTGTCTACTTGCTCATAAGAAGCTATTATAAATTCCATACCTGTTCACCTCATATCTTTTCATATTTCCAGTATGTCAGCCATACGCAGGCCTGTCAATCTACTTTTCATCCAGAAATGGATAAGCCTGCCGTTGCCCCTCTGTCAGGACTCTGTGACACGCATGGCAATCTGCGTAATATATTCGTCCATATCCGATATGACAAAATCATTAAGCCCTATCTCATAGGCATATCCCAAGGGCTCCAGATTATTTTGATCCGCATAATGCAGCAGCTCTTCATAAAATTCGGGCAGATGCTCCCATGTCCCTTTTATAAGGCCACACAGATATGTCCCTTTTGGCCTTACCATAACGCCCTTCTCTGTCCGTTTCTGCGCATAAGTGAACAGCCCTTCGTATCTGTCGAATGCTTTCTGCTTAATGTTGTCAACGGAAATGTAGCTGCCGATTCCCATACTGTACTGCCTGGTGCTCCACACATCCTTAATGTGGGCATAGATTCCTTCTAAGCCATCATCACTATGGGAAAACGGTGTGATACAATAGTATTCCTCTTCACATCGCTGCACCCTGATGTCCCTGTCGATCTCGGCAAGCTTGTTATCTGCAATCTGAAGAAAAGCCTCTTCATCCGGGTGGTCCACATAGGCCTTTATCTCCTCGATGCTCATGTTCAGGTCTTTCAGCATGTCATAATAATGCAGCGTCCTCTTATTGATTCCGTGCAATTTCGCAAACTGGGCTGTCGTAATCTTCCCCGCGTCAGGCTGCATGTGATTTCCTCCTTGACTTTACACTTACTGTATACTTTAAGATAATTATAAATCAAATAAAGAGAAATAAAAAGGAGATAAGATGAATACGCAGATTATACTGAGGAAATATCAAAAAGATGACGAGGCCAGCCTCACCGGCATTATCCGGGAAGCGTGGCACTACGATGAACTCTGCACGCCAAAGACAGCGGCAAAGCTTGCAAAAGTATTCCTGCACAGCTGCCTGGTCAATCAGACATACACACAGGTAGCAGAGATAGAGGGGAAAGCTGCCGGAGCCACCGTTGTCCGTTCGCCTGCCGCATTCGGCAGATCCTCTCTGTCCTCTCCCTCTTCCTGTCCCGGGAGGGCAGGCAGACAGCCCGGATCTTCCGGAATGTCAGCAGCATAGACAAGGCATTGTCTGAGCGAAGCCGCAAAGACTATGAAGGCGAGGTCGCCTTCTTCGCAGCTGCTTCCGAGTACAGGGGCAGGCACATCGGAACGCTGCTGTTTGAACAGATGCTCTCATACATGAAAAGAAATGATATCAGGCGTTTTTACCTGTACACGGACACGAGCTGCAATTACGGCTTCTATGAGAGCCATGGCATGAAGCGGGCCGCGGAAGAAAAAGAGACATTCACAATTAAGGGGAAGCAGGAAGAGATGACCTTCTTTCTGTACGATTGCCTTTGCGCCTGACGGCGTCGGTTTTTATGATATCCAGCCTGTCTGATCTAATACATAAAAAGGAAACGCATTCAGATATGTCTTTATGCGTTTCCGATATCGTCAGCTTCTTCTGTTCCATGCACTGCGTTTGTCGTGTACCGGAAACACAGTTTCCTTTACAAATAAAGAAAGTATGTTATAATGAAAATAGAAATAGGAGTAACCGCCCACAAAGTGGTTAGCCTGTCAAAGTAATAAACTACCCTGAACCGGCAAAGTCACAGGGTAGTTTTTATTTACACTTGTTATTCCTATCTATATAGGCAAGCAGTGCTAAGATTAACATTCCAAACGATATCATTAATGATATTGCTTCATATGTACTCATTTGCACCACCTCCCTTCTTCTGCAAGCTGGGAGGCCACCACCCTGTACACGATTACTCCATGAATGAAGAATAGCATATCTTCCTCGTTGATACAACGATCCAGGAAGCTTAAAGCAATATTTGTACCATATATATGTAAATACATTTCTGCAATCTTACCACCCAAGCAGCTGGCGCAGCACCTTCGTCTTCTCACGGCCGACCGGCAGAACCTCCTGTTCACCCCCCTGCATCTTAAGCCCGAAGCTGTTGTTCCCCCACGGAAACACTTCCCGTACTTTATCCAGATTGATCAGATAGCTTTTATGGCAGCGGAAGAATCGGTCCCCTTCCAGACGCTTTTCAAATTCCCCGATACTTTTCCCATCATAGTATCCATTTTCAGCTGTATGTATCATGCATCCTCTGTTATGTGTCTCGATATAGATGATGTCATCTATATCTTCAAATATCGTCTTTCCCTCATTGCTGATTGCAATCTTGCCGGGACGTGGCTTTACTGCCTGTCCCTGATGGCCGGCGGACGGACGCTGTACCTGTATCCTCTCCAGCACTTTTTTGAGCCTTCCTTTGTCGTAGGGCTTCAGGATATAATCCTCCACACCGAGTTCAAATGCGGTCACCGCATATTCGGAATAAGCCGTGACAAAGATTATCTTTGCATCCTGCTGCATGTTTTTCAGAGCATTGACGAGAACCGTCCCGTTTATATCCCCAAGGTTGATATCGAGAAAAAACATGTCGTACTTCCCGGCACCCGCAAGTTCCAGTGCCGCAGCGCCGGAATCGCCTTCTTCTATCACCGCGTCCGGCACGAGTTCCCTGAGCTGGTGCCTCAGCTCGCTTCTAGCAGGCCTCTCGTCATCTATCACCGCTATCCTTACCGCCATACTTATCTTCCTTTCTTGAAACAGAGCTGCACGCAGCTTCCGTCACCGGAGCTTGTTATATGGATTCCGCAATCTTCTCCATACGTGCTCTTCATCCTTTTGTATACGTTGCTGAGGCCGATGCTGCTGCCGACGGTTCCGCCTTCTTCCAGCTTTTCCACGACTTCGGCAGGAAACCCTTTTCCTTTGTCGCTGATTTCCACGGCATACCCCTCTTCCGCCTCCCGCACACTTATATTTACAATCCGTTTTCCTTCCCGGTTTATCCCATATTTTACAGCGTTTTCAACAACCGGCTGCAGTATTAGCGTCGGAATCATGATATCCATCTGCTCGGGCACGTCATACGTCACAGTCAGCTTGTCCTCAAACCTGCCCTTTTCCAGTTCAAGGTAATCTTTCACATGGTTGATTTCTTCCTCCATGGGCACCATGTCAGCGCCCCCGGCAAGATTATAACGGAAGTAGTTGGCAAGAATCACGAGAAGTTCCCTGGCACGTCCGGCATTCTCCCTGCACACGCACGATATCGTATTCAACGCATTGAAGAGGAAATGGGGATTGACCTGGAACTGAAGCGCCTTGAGCTCCGCCTGCTGCCGCATGATTTCCTGGTGCTCCAGCTCGGCCATGGCAATCTGGAATGAACCAAGCGTGACAAGATGCTGCAGAAGTTCCAGCTCACTTTTACGGAAGACCCATCTCTTCTTCATCCATACGATCAGACACCCGACAGATTTCCCTTTTATGACAAAGGGCGCCGCAGCCATGGAATACTCCTTCATCCACTCGTACCATGAGCTGCTTCTTGGCACATTGTACATCGTGGACAGGCCGCCGGTCTGCAGGGCATATTTGCCGACTCTTGGTATGCTTGTCAGGTCCGGCTGATACTCGATTCCCTCCTGCTGCCATTCCAGGATGTCCGTCCTGTCCGTAATCATGACCCCCATCCAGTCCGTCTCCCTCAATATCGCGGATGCCAGCTCATGCATATTGTCCCCCTTGCTTATCCCGTAACGCAGCAGCGGCAGGCACTTCTGCGTCAGTTCCGACGCCTGCTGGAGCTGGCGGCTGCTTTCGATGTCCTGCTGGATAAATACATTGTTAAAGCTGGATATGAATATGAGGATACCGATGGAGTTCAATACGATCATTGGGACCGCTATCTCCAGAACCGTACTCAATGCATCTTCAAAAGGGCTTGCCAGCCGCAGAAGGGCTATCATGTCACAGAATTCCGCAAAGCAGGCGAGAAGGAAGAGATCCCTGTATTTCCATTTTCCTCTCTGGAAATAAGGGTAGAATCCTCCCCCGAGCAGCCCGAACAGTACCGTGGAAAATGCGGATGCCATGGCAAACATCTGAGGTTCTGAGAAAAAGTAGACGTACACCGCCCCGATAAGAGAAGCATACAAGCCTACAATCGGCCCCCCTAGAATGCCGGAAGTCATGGCACCAATCACACGCGTATTCAGGTTATATGAACCGATATCTATGCTCGTATATGTAGACAGGATGATGATGCCGCCGAACACGAGGGCCAGGAGTACCTGGCTTTTGAAGCTGCGGCGTTCCTGCTGGATAATATTCTGGATGATTTTAAGTTTGGAAAGCAGATTTGCCACGAGAACCAGAAGGCCAATATTCAGTATGAGCTGGAATATCAAATTATCTGACTGCATATACGACGCTCTCTTTCCGGCCCTCAGGACCTATATCGGATGCCTTCTCCGGCATCCCTTCCTGTATCCCATCATAACACAGGCCCCCGGCACATCGCAAGGATATGCCGAGGGCCTGCTAAAGCTTTGTATGATTTTTCTGCGTACGTCGTATATGAGATAAACAAATTTTAATATGTAACTTCCTTAACACCGTTGTATACGTCCCGGTCGAGCTCACCGAGCTTGCTGGCAACGAGCATCCCGACCATGACATCCACGTCTACGTTCATCAGCGTCCGGAACATGCCTGAGAACCAGTCGATTCCTATCAATATGGCAATGCTCTCAAGCGGCAGTCCCAGTGATGACGCGAGGAACGTATAGACGATGACCGAGCCTCCGGGAACGACTATCGTACCCATGCACATGAGGCAGGATAGCAGTATCGCCATGCCCAACTGATAGACGGTAAGGTCCACGCCCGTGGACTGGGCCATGAAGAAGATGGCGACTACATAGCACATGGCAGCGCCGCAGCTGTTCATGGACATCGTAATCGGTCCCGTAAAGTCTGCAACCTTGCGGCTGACTCCAAACTTAGTCACCGCGTCTTCCATCTTGGTCGGAAGACAGATGGCGCCGGACGTGGTCGTCACGGCCATCATAGACATCTTGGCGAACTTCTTCGGCATCTTCGCCGGATTCACCTTGCACAGCGTGGCGGTCAGCGGTCCATAGATAAGGAACTGAATCACATCTCCTATAAACAGCACACCGAGGAACTTGAGCATCGGTATGATGACCTTGAAGCCGGTAGAGCCTGCTACATCTGCCAGCAGACAGAAGATACCTATCGGGGCGATATGCATGACTGTCTTGATGATATTGGTGATAATCGCATTCAGGCCGGTCACCCAGTCTGCCATATTGCGGTTACCGCTCTGGCGTGTATAGGCTCCCATGGCCACACCGAAGAACAGTGCAAATACGATACACGGTACCATGGCGCTGTCCGCCATGGAGCCGATGATATTGGTAGACACGAACCCTAACACCGTATCCTGGAGGGATGTCGATTCGACGGTGGCATTCGCTATCTCTTCCGCATTTGCTATCTGTATACCCACGCCGGGCTGGATCAGCATGGACAATGCCATGCCCAATCCGGCTGAAATGACTGTAAACAATATGATCCACTTGAATGTATGGAATCCCATCTTCCCTACATCCTGTCCATCACCACTTCCTACGGCTGCCGCTACGGCAGACATGACAAGCAGGATGACGGACATCTGGATAAGACGTATGAATATGTCGCCTATGAACTTTATATTGGAGGCCCACGGCCCGACCAGCGCACCGAATATGATGCCACCGATCGTGGCAATCAATATCTGTGTCGTGAGTGATATTGAAAATCTTTTCTTCTTTTCCACTTTCATTCCTCTTTTCTCATTTTCTCATACTCTCGTCTTCCGGCCGGACAGCTTTTATATATACTTATATCATATAAGAAAAAAGGAATACATCAATAGCTTTTGCCTGAAATGTCAGATTTTGTGCTTTAAACGGCAGTTTCTCTGTATAAACCGGAGGGAACTGTATGCAAAAGCAGACAGCCCTCTACCGGTTCGTGCAGTATTCTGGTTCCTTGCCTTCCAGTACGTCAATCACTCCCTTTGCCGTGCACATGCTGACATTCTTGTATGCTTCATATGTTTCCGCCCCGGTGTCGGGCATGAGATAAAGGGCAAGACGCTCGGACTGCTTGGATTTGGAGCAATTGCAAGGCTGGTAGCAGAGAAGCTGATGCAGTTTGATGCAGAAGTGATTGCGTGCGATTTATATCCGGATGAAATGGAAGCAGAGGCATTCGACAGGATGAAAGATGACGCATACATAATCAACTGTGCCAGAGGTTCCATCATAGATACGGATGCATTGTGCCGGGCATTGAAAAACGGCACGATTGCGGGTGCGGCTCTGGACGCTTTCGAGGCGGAGCCTCTGACGAAGGATGCGGAGATACTCGCGTGCAAAAATGTAATCTGCACGCCCCACATGGCGGTTGTTGATAGTGCAAGTAAGAAACTACATTTACTAAATTAAGAAAGGCAACTGTTGTACCTATTTAAAAATTAAATATGTGTGAAAGGACAAGCCTTTCAAATTGTAGACGTTCAAAAATGAGCGTCTATTTTTTTACCCAAAATGAAAGGAGCGTTAAAAATTATGAAAAAGATATTGAAACGATTATGCACAGGCGTACTTGCCGTATTGAGTGGAAGCAATCGGTTTTCCGTATCAGATAAGGTTATCCGTGGCGGTGTCAAAATCCAAAAACGTGATTTAGAAACCAAAGATACTAAAGCACAAGGCGGAGCAGCCTTGAAAGATACAGCCTTTGAAATCATTTCCTTAAATGATAATGCCGTATTGGTTGAGGACAAGCTATACAAGAAAAATGAAGTCGTAAAGACAATCCATACCAACATAGAGGGTGTGGCTTCTACTTCGGCTGACTTGTTACCACACGGGAAATACCGTCTTGAAGAAAGCGAAGCACCAGAGGGCTATCTGATTGACGGTGCGAAAGCGATTGAGTTTTCAATCACAGAGAATGGAAAAATCGTTGATTTAACTGATGAAGCTCACTCTATCTATAACCAGATTAAACGTGGCGACTTAGAGGGTGTGAAGATTGGAGCAGGTGCGCACAAGCGTCTTGCTGATGTTCCGTTCAGGATCACAAGCAAGACGACGGGCGAAAGCCACATTGTCGTAACCGACGACAACGGACAGTTTTCTACATCTTCTAACTGGGCTTCCCACAAGCACAACACCAACGAGGGCAAGACCAGCAAGGACGGCGAAAAAGTGATTGTCGCAGGTAAGGACATAACAATCATTGATACGGTCAAGTTAGACGGACTTGTGAAAGGCACAAAGTATCAGTTAAAGGGCTGGCAGATGTTACAAGAAGAAAATGCAGAGCTTATCATCAATGACAAGCGTGTAGAAAATGACTATACCTTTACCGCTGACAGTGAAAACATGGAAGTACAGATTGCCTTTACTTTGACGCTTCCGAGCTTGGCGGTAAACAGCTTGTAACCTTTGAAGAATTATACGATTTATCCAACCCAGACGAACCAAAAAAAGGTTACGGAGCATAAGGATACCACGGACGAGGGACAGACGGTAACAATCAAGGAAATACCAGAAGTTCCCGAAGAACCAGAGAAACCAAAAACATCAGAAACACCAGAAACACCGACTACACCCGATACGGCAACTTCAATAAACTGATTTACTTCAATTATCTAATGGAGTATAGCTGTTTGAAAACATTAGCCAACAAACACCGTTCTAAAATTTCCAAAGTAAGAGGAAAGTATAAAGACGGTACAGGCGAATGGGGAATCCCTTACCAAACAAAAAAAGGGCAGAAAAGAATGTATTTCGCAAAATACAGTGACTGTAAAGGGAAAAGATTTACTGACATTATCCCCCAGCAGGCAAAGAACCATTCTCATAATACTACAACATTTGAAAGCCGTCTAAAGGCAAAGATTTGTGAAGTATGTGGATGTATCGACAGTGATAAATATGAAATCCATCATGTCAATAAAGGTAAAAATTTGAAAGGTAAAACAAAGTGGGAACAAGTAATGATAGCCAAACGGCGCAAAACCATAGTTGTCTGTCACAAGTGTCATATGGCAATACATCATGTTACCTAAAAGTATATATGTAAGGATAAGATTATCGGAACGTCGTAAGCTGAAAACACGGATACCCTTATCGGTAAATGAAGTGTTCACAAGGAAAATTTCTAAAGAAATATAACTTGGGTTAATTTCAGTGAAAGTGGTGGCACAGTACCTATGAAGCGATGATAACAAATCGTGGAGGGATAGCCACTAGTCAATGGCAGTTAAAAAAATCAATTCATTAAAAATAATTAGGTTCGAGTATGACTAAAATAGGCAGTTACTCCAAAGGAGGTACAACGCCGACTAATGACAACCAAAACGCAGAAGAAAAAGGCTTTAAGGTTCAATGAATACTACGATACACAAGACATTCAAGACAAACTGTATCAACTAGGAAAAGAAAACTGTAAGTTTACTAACCTTGTTGAACTAATAACAGATAAGCGAAATGTAATGCTTGCATATCGAACAATCAAAACAAACAAAGGAAGCAAAACGGCTGGTACTAATAGTAATACCATATCTAAATTAGCGGAAACCAGTCCAGAGTTATTGACAGAGTATGTAAAAATAAGGCTTAAAAATTATATTCCCCATGCAGTTAAACGAGTAGAAATTCCAAAACCAAATGGAAAAACACGACCTCTCGGAATACCAACCATTGAGGATAGACTAATACAGCAATGTATCAGACAAATATTAGAGCCGATATTAGAAGCTAAATTCTATGAACACTCATACGGATTTCGCCCAGATAAAAGTACATCTCATGCTATTGCTCGCTTCTATCACCTTGCACATAGTGGATTTCATTATGTTGTGGATATAGATATAAAAGGATTTTTCGATAATGTTAATCATGGAAAACTGTTAAAGCAATTATGGACGTTAGGCATTAGAGATAAAAAACTGATTTCCATAATATCGAGAATGTTAAAAGCTCAAATTAAAAATGTCGGAGTTCCCAGTAAAGGTACTCCGCAAGGGGGAATACTGTCTCCCCTGCTGGCAAATGTGGTATTAAATGAACTTGACTGGTGGATAGCAAGCCAATGGGACAACCACCCTACGAACTATCCATACAAACATCAAAGAAGCAAGTTACTTGCGTTAAAGGAAACACAGCTAAAGGAAATTAAAATTGTTCGTTACGCTGATGATTTCAAAATCATGTGTAAAGATTGTGATACAGCACAGAAAATCTTCATGGCTACCAAAAAGTGGCTGAATGAACGATTACATTTAGAAATCAGCCCAGAAAAATCAAAAATCACGAATATTCGTAAGAATTATTCAGAATTTCTAGGACTAAAGCTAAAGGTTAAAAAGGGTAAAGCTGGAAAGTACACAAACAGAAGCCACATGAGGGACAAGGCTAAGAAACTTGCGACAGAAAAACTCAAAGAACAAATCAAAACAATTCAGAAAAAACCAACGAGAGAAGCTGTAAACAAGTACAATTCTATGGTATTAGGATTACAGAACTATTACAGTATGTCAACTATGGTAAATTATGATTTCGTAGAGATTGCCTATATAGTCAACAAGAGCCTGCTTTGTCGAACCAAACACATTCGCAGTAAGAATGGAACTATAACACAAACATATCAGAAATTTTATAAGGAATATGGATATAAAAAGATATTCATAGCAGGTACTGTCCTATTTCCTATTGCAGGAATTAAATTCAGAGAGCCAAAAATGATTTCAAAAGAGTGTACCAGATATACGGTTGAGGGAAGAAATGCAATACATAAAAGATTACAAATGAACATGAGAATTATTCATTATCTCATGGAGCAGACATCACCCCTACAAGGAACAACTGAACTTAATGACAATCGAATTTCTGTATATGTAGCACAAAGAGGAAAATGCAAGATTACGGGAAAGGAATTGAAAATCGGAAATATGGACTTGCACCATGTAAAACCTAAACTCAAAGGTGGTTCAGACGAGTATAAAAACCTGATATATGTAACAAATGAAATACATATTCTTATACATTCCTCTGCTAAGGAAACCACAGAAAAATATTTGAAAATAGTAAAACCAGACAAAGCACAACTAAACAAAATCAATCAGTATAGAGTTATGGTTGGAAATAATGAGTTAGATTAAAACGACTACCATTGAGGGAACGCCGTGTGATAGGAAACTATCATGCACGGTGTGAAGTGGGGGAAAACTTGGAGATAAAATCAAAAAGTTACCTATCACTATCGATATTACCGCTATTGATATGCACACGGTACATGAAACAGAAACCATTCAGCTAAGGCTTAACGACACCAACGGGATTGAAAATTTCGTCAAGAACTTCTGTAAGTCCTACTACACATGGGGCAACAGCAAAGAAGCTATCGAAGCAAGGACGCAGGCAATCAGTAACTATCTGACAAAAGAATTGCAGGACTTGAACCTTGATACCATAAGAACGGATATACCGACCAGCTCCACTGTTTCTAATGTGCTGATTTGGGATATAGAACAGTCTGGAACGGACGATTTTTTTCGCTACCTACGAAGTAGATCAACAGATAAAAGAGGGAGAACAGACAACGAATGTCAAGGCGACCTATACCGTCAAAGTCCATGTGGATAAGAACGGAAATATGGTAATCGTTCAGAACCCGACCCTTGCACCAGCGATTGAGAAATCTGATTATGAACCAAAGGCACAAGAAGCAGACACAAGCGTGGACGCTGATACCATGAATGACGCTACGGCTTTTTTGGAAACATTCTTTAAGCTGTACCCGACAGCGACAGAATAAGAACTTGCCTACTATGTAGCTGGCAATGTGCTTGAACCTATCGGCAGGGACTATCTCTATTCTGAATTAGTCAATCCCATATTTACGACTGACGGGGACAATGTGAAAGTCAAGGTTGCCGTGAAAATCATAGACAATCAGACAAAGGCAACGCAGGTATCACAGTTTGAATTAGTGTTACATAAAGATAGCAACTGGAAGATTATAGGATAGATTTATAACAGCGTGCATTTTTCTAAATCTGCACGCTGTCCTTTGCTATTCATTCATCTTCTATCCTACTACCTTGATTATAATCTCCTTTGTGGATAATAACAAAGGAGGAATTTATTATGGCGAAATACGCATATATCCGAGTTTCAAGCAAAGACCAGAATATTGCAAGGCAGGTCGAAGCCATGCAGGAAATTGGACTGACAAAGAAACAGATGTATATTGATAAACAATCAGGAAAGGATTTTATACGCAAGAATTATCAAAGGCTGGTAAAAAAGCTGAAAGCAGGCGACGAGCTTTATATTAAGTCCATAGACCGTCTGGGGCGTGATTATGATGAAATACTAGAACAATGGCGTTATCTAACAAGAGTAAAAGACATTGACCTAATTGTGTTGGATTTCCCTCTGCTTGATACCAGAAATCAAGTGAATGGCGTTACAGGAAAATTTATAGCAGATTTGGTATTGCAGATACTTTCCTATGTCGCCCAGATTGAAAGAGAAAATACGAAACAAAGACAGGCAGAAGGAATACGTATCGCAAAGGAAAAAGGCGTGCAATTTGGTCGACCCAAACATGATTTCCCAGAGAAATTTGAAGAAATCTATCAACTGTGGGAAACTGGGGAAATAAGTATGCGTGAGGGTGGACGACGACTAAATACCCATCACACAACATTTGCGAGGTGGATAGCCCGTTACCAACAACAAAAGGCATAAAAAGTAGACTTTCTACGCCACTTCTAAACTTAAGTTTTTTGTACTGATTTAAGTTTAAAACCGCTGTTTTTATCCAAATTTATCCTATACTAAATGATAGCACACACGGCACAAAAAGTCTGCTTTTTGTGCCGTGTATACTTCTACCATTCTATCCTTTTATCCTGATGTGAATATCATAATCTACAATGAGGGGAGGTTGAGAACGAGATAAAGGCAAAACGAAAATTTCTTGTAATGAGAAATCGGGAGAGAAAACCAGAAAAACAGTGGTTCATGAGAATGCAGGATTTACTTTGTCTGGTTCAAAATCTCCACAAAAATGAATAATCAAAAAAGGAGAAAAAAGATGAAGCGAAAAAAATATAAAAGCATTCTAGCCTGCATGCTTATCTTATGTATGGTCTTTGGTATTCAATCTAATCTTGCTTTCGTTTTCGCACAGGAAAATGATGATAGCATAGAGCAAGAAAATATAACCGACTATACGACAGACATGATAGACGGCACTGATACAACAGATGATACAACTGGTGCAATAAAGGACGACACCAAAGATACAGACATTACAGGCAAAGATGGTGTGAACACAAAATCAGAGAGTGAACCTATGAAACTGAACCGTGATATTGCTTCTGTTAATCTGGATAATAGTTTCGGCACAGAGATTGTGACACAGTCTGATAATAGTGATAATGTTACTGTAACAATTGACTCTGATAGTTTTAGCAAATATAGCGATATTATCAATGAGATTAAATTTACAAATACAGATAATGCCCAGCAAATAACTGTTTCCAAAGACGCAAAAGTTTCTTTAACAGTTACTTATGCTGACAATATTCAGAATACAGTTCTTGCATGCGCTGCTTTTGATGTTGATGGTAACTGGGTAGCGGATTGCCGTGCTGGAAATACTGATTTTACGGAATATTATATAAACAAGCCACAAGGCGATTACACCATTCGGGTAATCGGACTGACTGAATACAATATTGAGGGTGATACCTTGACTTTTTCTGGATTTGGGGAAATATCTACTTGCGGAGATGTGGTAGTAGGCAACCAACCATGGAATCAAAGCGATGTCAGCAAGGTAATTATTTCTGAGGGGATTACTAGTGTAGGAGACCAAACATTTAAGAATGTTAAAAATTGGAACACAAATACAAGCCTCTCCTTGCCCGACACGTTAACAGGAATCAAACAATTTGGCTTTAACGAATGTAATTTAGCAGGCTACATTAGACTACCTAAAACTTTAAACAGTATTGGAAAGTATGGGTTATCCAACTTTGGAAATAAAGTCATTTTTAACATGACCGAAAATATCCCAACAACCTTTGTTTCTAGCTCTTTCGCTACCCGCACAGGCAATAGTTCTGCTGTTGTATATGTCTCTAATAAAGAGCAAGTTGTTAACATTGGTGGCACCCCTAGTAATAAAAATACAAATAGTGGATATAGCCACATATTTCTTATTACAGATGGGGGGATTTTTCCAGAGGATACTGTATTTTCTCTTGATGAATATGCATCTCCTATAAAATCTGGATACACTTTTGATGGGTGGGAAGAAATTGACATACTATACAACCCAATAAATAAGTCGGATAATACTGGTCATACTTATCAGGCTAAATGGGTTGAAAAAGCTGACAGTAAAATTTCTTTCAAAGACGACTTGAATTTGAACAAACTCTATGATGGTATTGCTGTATCGTTATCAGAAAATGATTATATCGTAACAGAGGGTGCAGGGAATGTAGCATTTGCTTATCAAGCAAAAGGTGGAAATGACTGGAATGATATTACTTCTGCTCCAATAAATGCTGGCACATATCAAGTGAAAGCTATTGTTGCAGAAAATGATACTTATAAGAGTGCAGAAACTGACTGGAAAGAGTTTACAATCAGCAAGGCAATGCCGACTTATGAAGTACCAACCAACTTGACAGCAACCGTCGGACAGACCCTTGCAGACGTAATACTTCCAGAGGGCTTTGCATGGCAGGACGCTCAAACGACTTCTGTTGGTAGTGTTGGAACGAGGACATTCAAAGCGACATACACGCCAAAGGATACGATGAATTACAATATTGTAACAGATATTGAAGTTACATTGACGGTCAATCCAAAAATGGAAGAATTAAATTCAGTTCCTACAATCAAGGCAGAGGATAAGACTTTGTTCATAGGCGATAAATTCGACCCATTGAAAGATGTTACCGCTTCGGATAAAGAGGACGGCGATATTACAAAGAAAGTTGAAGTATTAAGTAATGATGTAGATACCTCAAGGGCAGGAACATATACAGTAACATACAAGGTTACAGATAGTAAAGGAGCTTCTTCTACAAAAATGATTACCGTTACTGTCAGAGAAAAAGATACACAAAAACCAACGACAGACGATAACGAGAAACCATCAGCAACGGATATAGATAAGAAACCAACAAGTACAGATAAGCAGATAACAGCTGATACTCCTAAGACTGGTGATCGAACGAATATGACAACATGGGCTATACTGATGTTTGTATCTCTTGGTCTGCTGGCTGGCGTATTCATAGTAAGAAAATCACGCAAGAACATATAAAGAATGTAGAGGATTTTATGGATAGAGATATTTTTGAGGATATGAAGATTGAAACGGGGTGTGCTTATATTTCAGATTTACCTTATATCAAAGAAATAGTAGAGAGAAAACTTTTTGAACTTCCATTTGACCTTTATCCTAAAGAACAGCTTCAGGAGTTCTGCAGCTTTGTGTTCCGTGACAACGGAGCTGTCTATCAATCTCTTATGATGAAATACCGCAGAGATAGCAGATACAATTAGGCTTGAAGGAAAAGATATACAATAAAATATCACTTTAATAGGCTCGTACAGACTATATGTTTTGTACGGGCTTTTTTGCACCCAAAATTTTTTCACTTTTTTCGGTTTCAACTTAACAAATCACACCTTGCTGTACAGATATGGTGCGGAAAGAGGGATAAGCACTTTTCAAAGGTAAGCGCCAAATATTCCTGCGGATTTCCTAATCCAAAGATTTCCCGTATAATTGTAGTCGAAAGATATTTAGACTATTTCACTACAATTACGGAGGATAGGTTATGGCTAGTACTCGCAAAGCCCGTGTTCCGATGAGGGAACAAACCCGGCTTATCAATGAATGCCGCCAGAGCGGCATGTCAGATGCTGACTGGTGCCGTGAGAACGACATTGCAGTAAGCACCTTTTATAACTGGGTCAGCCGATGCCGGAAAGCGGCAGCGAATCAGATTCCAGCAGCGAATTATGGTCATCCCCCGGTTCCCCGCCCGAAACAGGACGTGGTCCCTATTGACATTGTTCCGGATTACATTTCGGAACGACATACAGCATCACAGATGCAAAAAATCGTACCTTGACAATTCACATACGATTGAAGTTGCTATGAAGGATATCACAGTCCGCATCAGCAATGATGCAGACCCTGTCCTGCTGGCCAGGGCATTCCGCCTGCTCCAGGAGCTCTCATGTTAGGTGACATTTCCGGGCTCGAAAAGATCTACATCGTCTGCGGCTACACAGATATGCGGAAATCCATTGACGGGCTCTGCGCCGTTATCGAAGACCAGCTTAAGATGGATCCATCGTCCAGCGCTCTCTTCCTTTTCTGTGGAAGAAGACGGGACAGGATCAAAGCCTTGTTCCGGGAACCTGACGGCTTCGTTCTGATCTATAAGCGGTTGTCTGTCCGCGGCGGCTATCACAGGTGGACTATCTTACCAAAAAACTTTTCGCCTCTTCCAGCGAAAGAAGATCCGATGATATTCCGGGACAACAGAATCTCTTCGATGAAGCGGAAGTGGAACAGGATCCATCCCTGCTGGAAGAAGAAACGGTAATCCGGGAGCATACCCGCCAAAAGAAGGCAACGCATGAAGAGCTCTTCAAAGGCCTGAAGGTTGAAAAAGTAGTGATACCTCTCCCGGAAGAAGAGCAGATCTGCCCGGTCTGTGGTACGCAGATGGTCCTGGTCGGCGAGGAGTATGTCCGCCGGGAACTGGAATTCATTCCTGCCACCTGTAAAGTGATCGAATACTACAGACGGAGTTACGGATGCCCATCCTGCAAGGAAGGACTCGGTGATACGGAAAAACCCGTGATCGTAAAGTCCCAGGTCCCGGCGGCTCTGGTTGGGAAAGGCCCTGCCTCGGCTTCTGCCGTTGCATGGACCATGTATCAGAAGTATGCCAATGGGCTTCCCCTTTACCGGCAGGAGAAAGACTGGAAACAGTATGGTGCCCAGATCAGCCGCACCACTCTTGCCAACTGGATCATCTACTGTTCGCAGAACTATTTTCAGCCAATGTATGATTACTTTCATCGGGAGCTTCTGAAACGAGAGTTTGCGATGGCAGATGAGACAAGAGTCCAGGTGCTGAATGAGGAAGGACGCAGGGCCCAGACCCAGTCATTCATGTGGCTGTTCCGCAGCGGCGAGGGCGGGCTTCCGGCAATCATCCTGTATGGCTATTCCCCGACCAGAAGCGGCAGCCATGCAAAGGAGTTTCTGGAAGGCTACCATGGATATCTGGAAACTGACGGCTATCAGGGCTACAACAATCTCCCGGGGATCAGACGCTGTTCCTGCTGGGCGCATATCCGCCGATACTTTATCGACGCTGTCCCCAAAGGAAAGCAGTATGACTACAGCCAGCCGGCAGTACAGGGAGTCCAGTACTGCAACCGGTTATTCGCCATTGAGGACTCGATTAACAAAAAATATCCCGGTGATTATGAAAAGCGGACGCAGCTGCGTCTCGAGAAGGAAAAACCTGTTCTGGAGGCTTTCTGGTCGTGGCTTGAGCAGCAGAGGCCGGTCCGGAATACCCGGATGGATAAAGCGGTGAATTACGTTCTCAACCGGCGTGATACAGCAGAGACCTATCTGGAAGACGGGCGCTGCAGCTTTACCAACAATCTCAGCGAGAATGCGATCCGTCCATTCGCAGTGGGGCGGAAGAACTGGCTGTTCAGCAGTTCCGTTGACGGAGCGAATGCCAGCGCAGTGGTCTACACAATGGTTGAGATGGCAAAAGCACATGGGCCGAATATTTACGGATATCTTAAATTTCTGCTGGAGCACCGGCCAGATAAAGAGATGACCGATGAACAGCTGGCGGATCTGGCACCCTGGAGTGAAAAACTCCAATCTATCAAAGATCGCATGTGAATTATAGTGAATTACTCCAACTCGCAAGGGGCTGGGGTAATTTTAATTTATACCGCGGTATTATTTAGCGGTTACTTTCATTCACTGTGAATCCCCAATAAAAAAGTAGCCAATCCATAAGGTTAACTACTTGTAAATCCGTATTTTCTTGTTTGCCCCCTCAACGCCCAACATTACAGAGAATGCTGAATCCCAACCAAAGCCAACCAGCTTTTTTACCTTATGAAAAATGAAAATCCCCCATAAAATGGGGGATAAATCGGAGTGACGTGATTCGAACACGCGACCTCTACGTCCCGAACGTAGCGCTCTACCAAGCTGAGCCACACTCCGACATTTTATTTAGTTAACCGGATTCTCTGTAAAAGAGAAATCCGGCGCCCCTGCCAAGGAACTACGGATAGAGGATTTGAACCTCTACTAACAGAGTCAGAGTCTGCTGTGCTGCCATTACACCAATCCGCAATACAGCTCGTCATTTCTTTGACGGAACATGTATTATTATACCAAATCGAACACAAAAATCAAGCCTTTTTTACAACTTTTTAATTTTCTTTTTTCCAACCCTTTTTATAGCGTATAAACAGGCCAATAGTCAGGATGAACGTTAAGCATTCTGCCAAAGTCGGGCTCCACCATATGCCGCTTCCTCCAAACAGAGCAGTCAGCAGTCCAAGGCTCAGTACAAGCATGACGATGCTTCTGGCCACCGATATCACCATAGCTGATACCGGCTTCTCTACTGCTGTAAAATAACCGCCAATCACTATATTATAGCCAGCTACGAGGAAGGACAGCACGAATATGCACATCACATGTACGGAATAAGCACTCAGCTCCGTGAGTTCTTTTGCAACGAACATCCCTACTATCCCCTTGGCGCCGATGACGCTACCCGCCGTGAATACGACAGATACGACAACCGCCGCCGTTATTCCGTACCGCATCAGCTTCCGGCAGCGTTCGATTCGTTTCTGCCCGTAATAGTAGCTGATTAAAGGCTGGTAACCTTGTGCAATTCCGACCATGGACATGATAGCAATAGAATTTACGTATGATATAATCGTATAGCTTACGAGCGCGTCCTCATTCAGGTAACGTAGTATAGCCTGGTTAAACAGGAATATGATCAGCCCCGTCGACAGCTCAGTGATTCCGGACGGCAGACCGTTCTTGAACTCCCTCCAGACAAGCGGCAGATCCATCTTGAACTTCCGGAATTTGATGGTTCCTTTCCCCGCCAGAAAATGCATCAGATAAAGCCCGATGAGCGCTACATTAGACAAGCCCGTGGCAAGCGCGGCACCTTCGATTCCCATGTCCCATTCCATAACCATGAAGTAATCCAGCACAACGTTCATGAGCGACCCTGTCGTCACGATGATGGTCGCGCGCTTTGGATATCCGTCTGTCTTGATTAACGTCTCAAAGGAATATGCCAGGATAAACAGCCCGGAGAACGGTGCAAGCGTTCCGAGATAGTCCAGCACGTACTCCCGGTTGTGGGCCGTTGCCCCCAGGAAATCTGCGAACCGTTCCAGGTTCAGCATCACGACTACCGTTACAATGATAGAAAGGATACAGAGCAGTACGATATTCTGTGTAAACACCTCGTTAGCCCGCTTGATATTCTTCTCCCCGAGCATAATCGCTACCACTGTAGAAGTACCCACTGCGAATAAAATAGATATCGCATACAGCGCCATGACATAGGGCATAGATATATTTACTGCAGTCAGAGCCACCTCCGATACACCTCTTGCCACAAAGATACCGTCTACCATCGTATAAAGCGCAAAAACCCACTGCGCGACGATAGATGGTATGATAAATCTTATAAAATCACCTTTCAGCGATTTACCTTCCAATCTCATAATTAATCTCTCCTTAATTCTTTTACCTTGTAATTATAGATTAAACCTTGGTATAATACTAAGGTCAAGGGTTTTATTTGGGGACGTAACATAATTCAAAAGGATCACGTCCCAAATTAACAATTGCCCTGTACCCAAATTAACAATTGCCCTGTACCTAAATGAGGGGAAGGTCTTTATGAAGCATTATTATCGCATCGGCGAAATATCACAATTATACAATATCGGCCCAGATTCTCTGCGTTATTATGAGAAGCTTGGTATCTTAAAGCCGCACAGGGGGGAGAATGATTACCGCATGTATCATATCCATGACTTGTGGCGGCTGAATGTTATCCGGGATCTGCGGGAGCTTGGTTTTTCTATGGAGCGCATCCGGGAATACCTGGATAATCGAAGCCTGTCCAACACGGAAAATATGCTGCAGGAGGAACTGGATATCATCCGGGAGCGTATGAAGTCCCTGGAAACGCTGCAGTCGAATATCGAAGACCGTCTGGATATCATCCGGGACGCGATAAGGCAGCCAATCGGAGTGATTGAAGAGAAGACGCTGCCCGCACGACGGTGCCACACGATACACGCCGGCTACAGCCAGGACGAGGAGATGGATATGCTTATCAAGCAGCTCCTGAATAAGAACAAGGATAAGCTTTATATCATCGGGAATAACCGAATCGGTTCCGTCATCCCTGTAGACAGTGCCGCCGCGGGCGATTATAGGAACTATACCGATGTCTTTATCATTGACAAAAGCGGTGAAGATGTTATCGAACCAGGTAATTATCTCTCTGTCAGCTACCGGGGCGACTGTGCGCAGAATGCCGACTATATCCCGAAGCTTCTGGCATATGCCAAAGAGCACGGCTACAGCCTTCAAGGGCCATTCCTGGAGCTGCTCTGGACAGATATACATCAGGCTGTCGAGGAAAAGGAGCACATTACGGAGCTACAGATTAAGATAGGCCATGACTGACCGCAGACCATAGAAAAGCCGCCGGAGATGTAATCTTCTTCTGCCGGCGGCTTTATCTTATCCTTTCAGTATCCTTACCTTTCCAGGCTCTATATCTCCTGGATCCTCTTGATTGCTGCAACCGTATTCTCATAAGAGCCAAATGCCGTCAGCCGGAAGTACCCTTCACCGCTTGGCCCAAACCCGGAACCTGGCGTACCGACTACGCCTGCACGTTCCAGCAGATAGTCGAAAAATTCCCATGAAGTCATGCCTTTTGGTGTCTCCAGCCATATATACGGTGCATTTACGCCACCGGACACACTATATCCTGCGCTTTTCAATCCCTCATAGATAATTCCGGCATTTTTCATATAGTATGCTACCTGTTCTTTAAGCTGTGCCCGACCCGCATCTGAATAAACCGCCTCCCCTGCCCTCTGGACAATATATGGCGCTCCGTTGTATTTAGTCCCGTGCCGCCGTGCCCACAGCGAATGAAGCATGACATCCCCGCATTTCAAATCTTTTGGAACCACGGCGGCACCCAGGCGGACTCCTGTGAAACCGGCATTTTTAGAAAAGCTGCGCAGCTCTATGGCACACGTCCTGGCCCCTTCACATTCATAAATCGTGTGTGGCACATCCTTCTCTGAAATGTATGCTTCATACGCAGCATCGTAAATAATCACGGCCCCGTTCTTATTGGCATAATCTACCCATTCCTGAAGCTGAGGCTTCGTTATCGTGGCACCGGTCGGATTGTTCGGGAAGCATAGATAGATGATATCCGGCACCTCCTTTGGCAACTCAGGCGCGAAATTGGTCTCCTTCGTACATGGCATATAGATGACGCTGCTCCACGTCTCTGTACGTGCATCATAAGTCCCGGTACGGCCGGCCATCACATTCGTGTCCACATAAACCGGATAGACAGGGTCACACACCGCTATCCTGTTATCCTTGGCAAAGATTTCCTGGATATTCCCGGAGTCGCACTTTGCCCCGTCTGAGATAAATATCTCGTCCGCATTAATGTCGCACCCTTTGGCCACATAATCATTTAAAGCCATGGCGTTTCTCAAGAAATCGTATCCCAGATCTGGTGCATAACCGTGAAATGTCTCCGCATGCGCCATCTCGTCCACCGCACCGTGAAGCGCGTCGATGATAGACGGCGCCAGCGGCCGGGTCACGTCTCCGATTCCGAGCCGTATGATAGATGTATTCGGATGTTCTGCCTGGAAGGCCGCTACCTTCTTGCCGATAGTAGAGAACAGATAGCTGCCCGGCAGCTTCAAGTAGTCTTCATTTATTTTAAACATATACGTTCCTCCTCGTTATCTATAATTTAATGCTGGGGTCGAAATACCTTTTGACCCATGATACCTACGGATTGCTACGCACTTTGTGCTCATGCAATCATGAAACGCATGACCTTTTGACCCTGGTATCATAATATGTCTATATGTCAATCTCACCGTCATATACAACAGTGGCAGGCCCCGTCATATACACATTATCCGATTCACGGTCCCACCTGATAAGCAGGTCGCCGCCCAGCAGCTTTACAGTAACCTCGTCTTCCGTATAACCGTTCAGTATGCTCGCCACTGCCACCGCACATGCTCCGGTGCCGCACGCGAGGGTCTCGCCGGTACCGCGCTCCCACACGCGCATTTCCACTGTAGTCCTGTCAATCACATGAGCGAATTCCGTATTGATACGTTTCGGAAAGCGTTCATGGTTTTCAAACTTCGGACCTACCTCTTCCATATCGAGTCCGCCCAGATCATCCACATATATTACAGCGTGGGGGTTCCCCATAGATACGCCTGTCATCCGGTACTCTGTCCCGTCTACGACGACAGGCTCGTCGATAACGGCATCACCCCCGGATACGATTGGTATCTGTCCTGAATCAAGTATCGGCGTCCCCATATCCACTTTGACAAGTACGGCTTTCCCATCCTCTACGGTCAGATCCAGATATTTGATGCCTCCAAGCGTCTCTACAGAAATGCTCGTCTTATCTGTAAGCCCGTAGTCATACACGTATTTTGCAACGCACCGGATACCATTGCCGCACATCTCTCCCCGCGAACCATCGGCATTGTACATCTCCATCTCAAAGTCGGCGGCCTCTGACGGGTTAATCATTATAAGCCCGTCTGAGCCTACCCCGAAGTGCCGGTCGCTTACGTATCTGGCCGTTTCCGAAGGATTCGCGATTCTTTCTTCAAAACAGTTCACATACACGTAATCATTTCCAAGCCCATGCATTTTCGTAAATCTCATATCATTCCTCTCTTTCCACAACTGCTATTCAGCCATGATGCTCAATACCATCTCAGCCGTCTCCACCATATTCGTCCCGCTGTCCATGCTGTTTTTCTGCAGATATCTGTGTGCTTCCCCCTCTGACATGTTGTTGCGTTCCATCAGAAGCTGTTTTGCTTTTTGGATGGCCTGCTGCTGATCCGGGCTCCGTCCCTTTCTTTCCTGCCTCCTCTTCCTTCTCCTGCGGTTCATGTTCTGAAGCATCATCTCCACCGTATTCATCAGGTCGTAAACCTTAATCGGCATGTCCAGCCCCACTACCCCTTCCGCAAGTCCGCTGCTCCATTTGTCAGGAGACGCTATTAACAGCATCTCAAAATCAGCAGGAAGATATTCACGAAGTTCAGAATACAGCATATCTTTCAGCTTATACCCGCACACGACGATGCCTTCGTCAACCGTATCCGCATAGTTCATAGCCTGTGCACCTGTAGTGCATGCCCCGGTGACAGCCATGCCTTGGCGGGCTAACAGGTTACGGATATTGGCTGCATTGTCCCTATTCGGAAATACAACAATAATACCAACCAAACTGACACCTCCTGTAATGTGTTTCTACTGGTTATGACATGCTGGCGTCAGATTCTGTGCAGGTATTTTTCAATCTCCCACTCTGTGACCTGTCCACGGTAATCCCTGTACTCTTCTGTCTTTGCCTTGATGAGCTTTTCAGAAAGGTCTTCTCCAAGCACTCCTTTGATGAACGCATCTTCTTCAAATGCACGCACCGCTTCCAGAAGGCTTCCGGGCAGCGCATCGATACCGGCTTCCCTCCTGTGTTCCTCCGTCATCTTGTATATATTGCAGTCAACGCTCTGAGGCGGCATAATCTCGTTGTGGATGCCATCCATCCCTGCCGCCAGGCAGACGGACAGGGCAAGGTACGGATTAGCCGAAGGGTCAGGGCTTCTGAGTTCCACTCTCACATCGCCGTCCCGCGCCGCCGGTATGCGTATGAGCGGCGTACGGTTCTTCGTCGACCATGCGATATACGCCGGTGCCTCATAGCCTGGCACAAGTCTTTTAAAAGAATTGACGGAAGGGTTGGTAATAAAGCTGATTGCCTTTATGTGCTTTATGATGCCCCCTACAAAATGATACGCTTCCCTGCTCAGCCCCTTTTCATCCTCAGTGTCTGAAAACACATTGATACCGCCCTTGTCAAGCGACATGTTCAGATGCATGCCCGAACCGTTCGTACCGTATTTCGGCTTCGGCATAAACGTGGCATGCAGGCCATGGCGCTTTGCAATGGTCTTGACGACCAGCTTGAATGTCATGATATTATCTGCCGTCGTCAACGCTTCATCATATTTGAAATCTATCTCATGCTGTGCCGGGGCCATCTCATGGTGGGAGGCTTCTATCTCAAATCCCATATCCTCCAGCGTGAGCACCATGTCTCTGCGGGCATTTTCGCCCAGGTCAAGAGGGCCCAGGTCAAAGTAGCCGGCACATTCATGCGTGAGCGTAGTCGGCAGCCCGTCATCATCCGTGTGGAACAGGAAGAACTCACATTCGGGACCTACATTGAGCTCGTAGCCTTCCTCCCGGACCTGGCCCACTACCTGCTGCAATATGAAGCGCGGATCGCTTTCAAATGCAGTCCCGTCTGCCTTATATACATCACAGATTAGCCTTGCCACTTTACCTTGCTGGGGCCTCCAGGGAAATATGGCAAATGTGCTCAGGTCCGGACGCAGATACATATCTGAATCCTCCACATCTGCAAAGCCATCGATAGCCGAACCATCGAACATGCAGCCGCCGTCAAGCGCTTTTTCAAGCTGGCTTGCCGTAACCGCTACATTTTTCAATGTACCAAAGATATCGGTAAACTGAAGGCGTATAAATCCCACGTCCTCGTCGCGGACCATCTTCAAAATGTCTTCTCTCGTGTAATTATTCATCATCATTTCCCTCCTCATTACGGATATGCAGCATTTTTGTATGTTTAGTATGTATATTTATGCACTTTTATGTATAATCAAAGGCGTTCCCATATTCGTGAAAACGCCTTTGTCTTATACAATATAAAATTATAAATAGAAAATGGCGCTTTGTCAACGTACCAAAGTGCCGAACATTGCCAGAAATACGATTTAATCTTCGTCATCCAGCCAATAGTCATCGTCAAGCTCGTTATATACATTGCCATTATTATTGCCGCAGCTGATGCCTTTCTTGACAGGTGACAGCAAAAAGCCTTTCACGACGCCGATGAGGATACAGCATATTATGAGCAGCACCTTCTCCGTCGGCGTCCAGTCCCGCTTGAAAAATTCCCTGACCGCTTCCCAAATGTTTCTCATCCTTCTTCCTCCTTATATCATCTATACTCCAAGTGGTGATGTTCCCTGTTCCTATTATATGCCATTTACGTGCTATTCTCAAGCACGTAATCTAAAATATCTGAAGATTGAAAAAAGCACTCCGCTTTGTTACAATAAGCATATATCAAGTCTGATGATATTCTATTTCATGTACAGAAAGGTGTGGAGAGTTATGGGGATTGCTATACCAATCGAGACAAGTGCACGCCATATGCACATCAGCGAGGCAGATTTTAAAATTCTATTCGGAGAGGACAAGGCCCTGTCATATAAAGCTCCTTTAAGCCAGCCGGGGCAGTATGTATCCAATGAGCGGGTCACCGTCAAAGGCCCGAAAGGCAGTTTTGAAAATATTGCAGTGCTCGGGCCTTACCGCCGCGAGACACAGGTGGAAATCTCCATGACCGACTCCCGGAAGCTCGGCGTGCCTGGAATGATCCGGCAGTCCGGAGACACGCAGGGCACTCCCGGGTGTACGCTCATCGGTCCGAAGGGGACGCTGGAGCTCGGACACGGCGTCATAGTCGCCAAACGCCACATCCATATGACACCCGTCCAGGCCGGCCAGCTGAACGTCCAGGACAATGATGAGGTATTTGTCATCATGGAAAGCTATGAACGGTCACTCATCTTCGCGGATGTCGTCGTACGCGTAAGCCCTGACTTCGCGCTCGCCATGCACGTAGACACCGACGAGGCCAATGCCTTTGCCAATGCAAACAACCCAACCGGGGTCATCCTGAAGCTCTTCGGCGGCAGGACGTATAACCTGCAGAAATGGGCGGAAGAGCTCCAAAGCGGAATCAACCGGTTATAAAAGGGACGTAGGAAAACGAAAAAAGATCACGTCCCTGTTCACAATTTCGCTGTCAGCGTCTTGGCGGTAACGCCCGGCTGCATCCCGAGCTTGCCGGAGAGCGCGCTTGTCACATCGCCGGGGGCGTCCAGCACCACGCTGATGATGGACACGCCTCTGTCACGGTAAGGAATGCCCATCCGGCCCACGACATGCTCCCGGAATTCGTGCAGCAGCTCATTGATCGCTGTCACGGATTCTTCTTCTTTTATGATGATGCTGATTACGGATACTCTGTTGTCCATATGTCTTTTCCTCTGATTTTCTCTTGCCGGCCTTATGCCTACATTGCTTCCACAATTTTCCGGGCAAATGTTTCCAGGTCCTCTGCCCGATCTTCTCTAAGGACAGATTTGATAGACAGCTGCTCCAGGACGGTAATGTCTTTCATCTCTTCCAGCCGCTTCACAATCATCCTGCCTGCCGCCGGGGCCCATGTCCCGTTATCCATAAGCGCAACGGTACGCTTCTGTACGGATAGCGCCTTCATGTCGCTCAACAGGTTCTCTATCGGCGGGTAGATGCCTCCATTATACGTCGCGCAGGCAAGCACGACATGGCTGCATCGGAATATTTCTGCAATCAGGTCTGACACGTGGGTAGATGATGCGTCATATACCTTGATTCCCTTCACCCCCGCGTCTGCCAGACGGCATGCAAGCGAATTCACCGCCGCCTCGGTATGACCGTATATGGACCCGTAGATGAGGACGACGGAATCCTCTTCCGGTTCGTATCTGCTCCACTTGTCATACTTGTCAATGAAAAAGCCAAGGCTGGATCTCCACACCGGCCCGTGCAGGGGGCATATCATCGCCACGTCAAGTGCGGCAGCCTTCTTCAGCAGGCTCTGCACCTGTACGCCGTATTTTCCGACGATATTGGAATAATATCTTCTCGCCTCAGAAAGCCAGTCCTTTTCGAAGTCAATCTCATCGTTGAATATATTGCCGTCCAGCGCGCCAAATGTGCCAAAGGCATCCGCGGAAAATAGAATCTTGTCCTTTTCATCATAAGTCACCATGACCTCCGGCCAGTGGACCATAGGCGCCATCACGAAACGGAGCGTGTGCTCTCCCGTCGAAAGCGTGTCCCCTTCTTTGACAAGTGTAACCCTTCCGTCAGATTCAACGTCAAAAAACTGATGGATCATCTGCACCGTCTTTGTGTTCGCGACCACCTGCATGTCAGGATACCTCTTCATCAGCTCCTCGATATTGGCACAGTGGTCGGGCTCCATATGCTGTACGACAAGATAATCGATGCCACGTCCCGCAAGCACATATTCCAGGTTCTCCATAAACTGGCCCGTGACAGATGCGTCCACCGTGTCCATCAATGCCACCTTCTCGTCCATGATAAGGTAGGAATTATAGGAAACTCCCCTCGGTATCGGAAATAGATTTTCAAACAAAGCAAGCCGTCTGTCGTTGCAGCCGACCCATACGATATCATCCGTTACTTTTCTTGTACCCTGCATTTTTTGCATCCCTCCTGTAATCATTTCCACTCATCATTTTCCGAACTGGCATCCTCTATTCCTGAATACCAGCATAATAATGATACCAGGGTCAAAAGGCCACGCGTTTCATGCCTGCATGAAAAAGTGTGACTTTGGGACCCGTAAAACATGAGAAAGTAGCCCGATTAGGGCTGATTTCGATTGTTTTAGGATTGCGGGAGCATGAAAATGCGGAGCAATCCGTAGGTATCAAGGGGTCAAATAGATTTTGACCCCAACATCATAATTATAACACAAACACAAAATCAGGTATAAAAAAAATTACCCTGTCTTTGCATTTTTCCTCATACAATATGATATTCTCTTTCAATAATGTGCCGTCTTTTACAATCCAATGAACACTGCCGCTCCAAACAGATAGACAGCGCTGTAATACAGCAGCAGGATGGCGGCCCCGTATATAAGCTCATCCTTCCCCTTCGTAGTCCTGTACGCGATAATCCCGTCTGAGATGACGAAGCAGACCGCCCCTGCCGCAGCCATGGCCGACGCTTCTGTTCTATAAGAGATCCAAAGGGTAACGGCCGAGGCCGCCATATAACAGAGCACTGCCATGTATATGACTGCCGCGGCTTTCAGCTTACCAAGGTGTTTCAATTCATTTTTAAACAGGACGAATACCACCAGATACGCCAGCGACGCCCCTGCAAAGGTATACCATACCGGATGTGCCAGCCTGTTGTAGGATGCGATGAAGCATATATGCGCGGTCCCGAACAGCAGGATCCCCTTTACAAAGTCCAGTTCCAGCGCAACATCAGCGGCCATGCACAATACGAGCCCAAGCGACATGAAGGTGCCAGTCATGCCGCCGAACCTGATAGCCCCGTGCATGCCAAGATACACGGCCATAAATGTGGCAAGCGCTTTAAATGCAAGCGACCTGCACCCGATTCTTCCCCTCGATGCTCCATATATGATTGCAAATACCAGCATGAGAACTGCTGTGATAACCAATACCCTCATGTCTCCCTCTATGTTCTCCTTATCCCTCTCTAAAACGTACAAGTATATAATCCGAGTATAGCACAGTAGTTAAGGATTTAACAGGGCCATTTCAGTCTTTTATCTGCCGTCCGTTGACATCCATATGGTATCCGTCCTTATAGATGAGCTGTGAGACTGGCACAATCTCATATCCTTTCTTCTTAAGGCCTTCGATAAGCTGATCCAGCGCGTCTGCCGTGTATTTGGCGCCGTTATGGCAGAGGATGACAGAGCCGTTGCCAAGTTCCTGATTATCCAGCACCGTCGATAGTATGCTTTTCACACCATAGTCTTTCCAGTCCAAGCTGTCCACATTCCACTGGATCGTATAGTAGCCGTTTTCTTTGGCAGTCAGAATCACTGCATCGTCATAGTCTCCATAAGGCGCCCGGAACAAATACATGTCTGTTCCCGTAAGTGCCTTTACTTTCTTGTGCACGGACAGCAGTTCCTGCTTTTTCTCCTCATCGCTTAGCTGCGACATATTCTTATGGCTTTCGCTGTGGCTGCCCAGATCATGTCCTGCCTCATATATGGACTTCACGTCATCCGGATATTTGTCAACCCACCCGCCAGTCATGAAGAACGTTACATGGACGTCGTGTTTCTTTAATATGTCCAGTATCTTCTGCGTGTCTTCATTTCCCCACGCCGCGTCAAACGTGAGGGCCACCTTTTTCTCCTTTGTATCTACCGAGTATATCGGAAGCTCTCTGCCATTTACATTGCTTGATACCTTCACATACTGCGACACATACTTGTATGAACCGGCGATTGCAACAGCTGTTACAAGGACCAGCACCACGTAATTTTTAATCCTTTTGACTGTTTCCTGCTTCATAAGGCAATACTCCAGAATCGATGCACTTATTCCATTATATGCCTGTGACATTCGTCCTACATCCAGAATGAGGCAATAATTCTCACAATCTGTACGTTCGTCTTGCTGATTCTGCAGAAATTAAAAGCAGCTTTTACGGCTGCTTTTTCTTTCTTTTATTTATCCGCTCGCAGGCAGTCAGATACTTGGCGTCCGGCTTGCCGTGTTGCTCCCGGCAGGCGGCACATCTGCCATGCCGCTTACATTTTACCCTTTTGCAGGGACAGTCTTTATTGATTTCTTCCACAATCCACCTCTTTTCCCGGGACACGCCTGCTCACGGCTGTCCGTCCTATCTCCTATCCTTCGATGGCGATATATCTGCCTTCTTCTATCTTTGGCTCGTTCTCTTCCTTTGGTACAAGAACCGTCAGGGTTCCATCTTCAAACTTCGCTTTGATATCTTCCTCCCTGACAGATTCCCCGACATAGAAGCTCCTGCTGCATGAGCCGCTGTAGCGCTCCCTTCGGATATATCTGCCGTTCTCATCCTTCTTGTCATTGCTTCTGTCCGTGACGGCGCTAATGGTAAGATAACCGTCCTTCAATGAAGCTTTGATATCTTCCTTCCTGAATCCCGGAAGGTCCATCGCCAGCTCATACTTGCCGTCAGCCTCTTTTACATCTGTTCTCATCATGCTGTCAGACGCAAATCTTCTCATCGGGAAATCCCAGAAATCATCAAAGGTCCTTTCTCCAAAAATTCTCGGCATCAACATAGGTCATCTCTCCTTTTCTATGATAAATGTTTTATTTGTTCTATACGTAATATAACACATGCCATCAAAAAAGTCAACAGCCATGATAACTTTTTTACAGCACAGGCCGTAACATAACAGGCGGCGCCAAAGCCGGATCAGATAACCGTGCTTTGGCGCCGCATATTATTTGGAATTGATATTTAATATAAACAGAGTGGACAATACGAGTACAAAACCTGCTACATCTATCATGCGGAACGTGGTTCCCAGAAAAGCCGCAGCGAGCACGGTGGCGGCCACTGGTTCCACGCTCGAAAGCAGTCCCGCATACACGGACCCCACGCTTTTCAGCGAAGCCAGGTAAAAGCAGAACGGAAATATCGTTCCTAATATGACGATTGCTAAAAACGCGATTGCTACCGCCCAGTCGATATGTACGTAGAGTCTCCATGGCCTGGTCACTATGGTCAGTACAAGCCCGCCGATAATCATGGCCCAGGCACACACCATCTCTGCCGGATAATTCTTCAGCAATGGTCCCGGCAGGACACCGTAAAAGCAAGTCGTGAGCGCCACCAGAAGACCGAGCAGGATACCCTTGGGAGATACAGAAAGAGCATGGATATTCCCGTGGGTTACCACAAGAAAAATGCCTGCCAGCGAACATAATACTGCCGTTATCTCTTTTGCTTTTGGCATCACTTTATAGATGACGGCAAAATAGATGATAAGCATTGCAGGATTCAGGTACTGGAATATGGTAGCGGTCCCTGCGTTCGTCTCCTGCACTGCCGCGAAAAACGTATACTGCATCCCCATCATGCCCAGGATTGAGAATACGATCTGGCGGATACCGTCCTGCTTCTCTTTCCACACCACAGGGCTCTGCTTCTTGATAAGAACTGCATACAGGAATAATAGGATGCCAGCCATAACGAGGCGGTAAGGCACGAGCCATTCCGACGTCACTCCCTTGTCCTCGAACAAGAACTGCGCGATAGGGCTTGAAGCCCCCCATAGGAGCCCTGCCATAAAGGCGGCAAAAAAACCTCTTTTCCTCTGCCTGTCTTTCACTTTTCTTTCATCATCTTCAGACGGCTCTACTGTAACCGGCTCTTCTGTAACGGGCTCTTTTGCACCCAACTCTTCTTTGATTAATTCTTCTCCACTCATCTTCTTTCTTTCCTGATTGTCATCAATCGTTGGCATTCAGCCATTCTTTCATAAGCTCTACATATCTGTCATTGTCCTCGACAAAGCACATATGGCGGCAGAACTGGAACAGCTCCCACCTGGAGTTTGGAATCCGGTCGTACATGTACTTTGCAATGTACGGCGTGCACAGGTCGTTCCCTCCGTTGATGACGAGAGACGGCTCTTTGATATCTTTGAGCTGCTCCGTCACATCATAGTCTTTCAGCGTTCCCATCGGCGTAAATTCATTCGGTCCCCATCCGGTTACATATGCTTCTCCGCCTTTCTGCACCGGACGTCTCAGGCATTCCGGAGAATCATCTGTCACCGCACCTGCGGCATGGCGCAGCATGTATTCGGTCTCCGCTGCTGCATATACCGGATCGCTGTAGTCTCCTGACGTCGTCGCTTTCTCAATAGCGTCCTGCATCTCCTGCGGCAGCTCCTTGATCATCCGATGCTGCTCTACTCCCCACATCCAGGATGCCGGCAGCGTACTCGACAGGATAAGGCTCTTAAGGCCCGCAGGCTTATGGTTGCACACATAGTCCAGAAGAAGCATGCCTCCCCATGACTGGCCGAGCAGATGCATCTCGTCAAGTCCCAGATGCTCTCTGAGTGCTGCAAGCTCTTCAATCCAGGTCTTTGCCGTCCACAAGTCCGGGCGGTTCTCTACGTAAGACTCGCCGCAGCCGATCTGGTCATACATGACAAGCTCCCGACCGTCTTCTTCAGCGAGGCGGTCCAGCACTTCAAAATAATTATGTGTGGATCCGGGTCCGCCGTGGAGCAGAACCAGCGGTTTCTTTTTCCCTGTCTTCTTTCCTACAATCCGGTAATACGTCTTGTACTCTTTAAATGGCATATAGCCTTCTCTGATTTCCATCTCTAGAAAAACCTCCTTGCCGCTTGACGCGGATATTATTGTCATACCGCACACCCCTATGCGGATAACTGCATAATAATTATATCGAAATCACCGCCCATTGTACAGTGCTTATTGTACAATCCATGAATTCTTCCCTCTGCTTTTGGCCTCATACATGGCCTCATCCGCATGTTTCAGACATTCACGGAAGCTGCTGCCTTCCTCACAACTTACGATCCCTATGCTGCAGGTAAAGTGCAGGTCCGGCGCCTCCTCGAGCGTAATCTTTTCAACCGCTCTGATGACATCTGCCGCCCGTCCGTCTATAATATCCCGGCTCATCCTGCCCGGTACGAATGCAAAAAAATCAACCCCCCCGTAGCGTCCTATCACATCCCTCGCACTGAAGCAGGCCCGGAGCACCTCCCCGACCTTCCGGATGCTTTCATCTCCGGCAAGGTGTCCGTATCTGTCGTTGATATCTTTGAAATTATCCAAGTCTATCAAAAACAGGCAGCCTCCCTGGCTCTGCCTGATATATTCAGACACCTGATCCTTGAATGCCCCTCTGTTCAGCAGACCGGACAACGTATCCCTCTGTGCCTTCCGCATAAGCGCCATCTCCTTCTTCTTCTCACCGGAGATGTCCGTAACTTTAATTACCAGAATCCGTTTCCTTTTGCTTCCTATACTTACGATATCAAGCCTGCACCAGATATATGCATTCCCCTTTGCCTTAAGCCGTACTTCGTACTTTTCCGTCTCCCCTTCCTTCAGATGCCGCTTGATCATATCTTCCAGCACAAGATGGTCCTGAGGATGGACGAGCCCCGAATCAGCTATAAACTGCTTAAAATCAGTTATCTGCGTCTGCTCCACCGCCAACACCCTGGATATATTCGAGGTACATCTGAGCACATCTTTGTTCCTGTCGTATTCGCACAGGATCATATCGCTGAAATTAGTCAGAAGCGCTGTACGTATCCGTTCAAAACGGTGCTCCTTATTGCCGTGGTAGACGATGCCCGCCACAAGCAATACCGTAACTGCCGCCAGGCCGATCAACAGGGCGGTCATCTTTTTTCCGTTATCTTCCAGCGTCAAGACATACTTGTTCATCTCTTTGGAATGGAATACATTCAGGATAATCCAGTCATTGTAAGCTGTTTCTTTTCCGCGATATTTTCTTTCAAAGCTTCTACTTTGTCCTCATTGCTGCTCACCGCATCAAAATATTCTTCCAGACCTTCCGTACCTTCTCCTGCCTCTTCCCGCTGCCGTATCATCTCGGCTATCGTTTTCAACGTTGTCCTGACATTCTCTACCCTGGCTGTGACTTCCGTATTCTGGCTGTCGGAATATGCCTTTATATTCTCCGCTGCCAGCTCGTCGAAAGCCTGGTTGGTCCATGACTGATATCTTTCAAAGATAACAGTTACTCCCGTACAGCATAATAATGCACAGATTATACTGACCACTATATTTCTTCTACTCATTAAGACACTTCCCCAGGTACCCGTACATGTAAACGGTTTTTTATTATAAATCTTTAGCGCTGCCTGGCAAATACACTTTGCGCCAAAATGCATACCAGTATCGTCGCCGCTCCGATATACCCTTTTACAGTAAGCAGTTCGCCCAGTATGAGAAAGGAGAATACCGCAGTCGCGACAGGCTGTGATGTCTGGAGCATAGAGACCGTCTGTGAGGAAACCTAGGCAACTGCGGTATTCTGCAGCAGATAGGCGATGCATGTACAGCCGATTGCGAGATAGGCCACGACGCCCCATGCAGCCGGCGGCCATCCGCTGGCCAGTAACGCCACACAGCCGCCCTCGCCCTTGTTAAGTGAAGTAGATAGCGGACGGGGAGCTGGGTGGGAGATGCGCAGGTGTAAGCGTAAGAGGCGGAGAATCCGTCCCGGAATCCCTGGTTTGTGGGAGATGAGCTGCTATCAGCGACTCTGCCGCAAAGTTAGGAGGCCGTGGACTAGTCGAAGCCTCGTACGCATCGGAGCAGATGCCACCCGGCTCCCAGCCCGCAGCCACTTTGCTAACCCCCCAGTTACTCCGCAAACCTGATACGGTCTATAAGGCTCTGTTTCTTGAAGCTGTTGTTTACCATATAGGTTATCAATACCTGGACCACAAGGATAATGACTGCCAGTATTATGACCGGCACGGTCGGGTATTCATATGTCCTGATGGACATGATGCTCTCTGCTTTGGCCCAGAGGAAGCAGCCATATCCTGCGATGCTGCCGGCTCCAACGGATAGCAGTAGCGTACCTGCCGTGTAGAACAGCCCCTCCAGCTGCAGCATACGCACCGTCTGCCTTCCGGACAGTCCGATTGCCTGAAGGACTCCAAGCTCCCGGCGTCTTATATAGACACTGTTAATCATCGTATTGACAAGATTCAGTATGCTGACAAGGCCGAATACAAACAGCAGGCCGTAGCAGCCGTACAGCATATAGCCGATGTTCTTTTCCGACTGTTCATATGCATCCTTCCACGTGTTCATCGCAAGGAATTCCTGGCCTTCTACAATCGCTCTTATCTCCTTCGTCACCGCGTCTACCTTACTTTTTTCCGTAAATATAATAAAGTCATCTGTCACGTTATTTTTACAGAGGTCCTCCAGCACGGACGACGGCAGCGTAAAGCCGCTCCCGGCCAGGCCGTTCGGTGCATCCACGATAGCCGCTATCTTATATTCTTTTTTTATGATATCGTCGCCGTCTTTTATGTTCAGATGCACCTTATCACCTGCCTTCCAGTCGGCACCCGGATATGCTATTATATATGACCCGCTCAAGATGATGCCTGTGCCGTCCATCAGACTTTCGTCATCCAGAGACCCGTCCGTTACATAGCGTTCCAATTCTCCCATCGCCGCTTCGCTCAGTCCGCCCAGAGCTGTATCAAGGGGCCTTCCGTCATCTTCTTGGAGCTCTTCCAGGCTTGCGCTTACGCCTGTATAAGTTTCTACTCGTTCCACTCCATCCAATGTTTCAATCTGCTTTTTCAATTCTTCGGTAAGCGGATTATTTTTCTGGATATTCTTCCGTTCCCGCTCCGGGTGCATCTCATTGCCGCTCTCACTGTTAAGCGTAATCTCCACATCTCCGCGGATGGAGTCCATGGTCATTGACTTTGGATTCATACAGCTTAATATCGTCGCAACGACTACGAACAGGATTCCGGTTATGCCGAGCGTGACGATGGTAGCGGTCGTACGTTTCTTGTTTCTGCCCAGATTGGAGGACGTAAGCTTTCGGATATTCAGCTCTGCATAGCCTTTCCGGCGCTTTTTCTTATTCTTCTTATCCGTCCCCTGGAAACGGATTGCCTCGATGGCAGATATCTTGGCTGCCTTCCGCATCGGAAGAAGCAGGGAGATATAGACGGAGACAAGTGCGACGGCGGCGGCCAGAAGCAGTATCCATGGCTTGATAAGCGAGATATCCCCGGCCGCCATCACACGTTTCATCTCATTCGCCATCTCATTTTCAGACGCAAGTCCTGACCTGACCATTCCATGCACAAGAAGCATACCCGTCCCCAGGCCGAGTATCAGTCCCACGGGTATCGCTGCCGCTGCTACCGCAAAGCCCTCACGGAACACGAGCTGCCTGATCTGCCGTCTGGTGGAGCCAATTGCCTTTAATTTGCCATATTCCTGCACCTTGTTCATCATAGATACATAGTAGATGCTGCAAATCGTAAGAACCCCGGCCAGAACGATGACGGCCATCAGGATGATCATCCCCCCGTACATAGCGGGATCTACATAGTTGGCCATCAAGTATTCCGAATTGTCAACGATATCTTCTTTACCGATGCCATAGCTCTTTCCTACTTCCTCCATGCTGTCTTTTATGACATCCGTCGTCTTACCTTTTGCATCCGCGATGGAGAAATATACCCTGTACTCATGCTCTCCTTCGGAGATGATTTCTTCCGTAAATGCCCCTGAGACTAGCGAAGAATAGATATTTCTGCTCTCTGCCTCTTCCGAGTCTTTCGTCAGGCCTGTTATCGTAAACTCCTTTTTCATCGCCTGGCCAAGCCCTCCGGCTTTGACCGGCTGGAAAGGAACGGTAATCTTGTCCCCGATTCCTCCCGTCAATCCCATCACTTTTAATAGTCCTTCGGAAACGACTATCTCATCCGCCCTTTCCGGCATCTTTCCTTCTTCGAGCTTGAGCCGGTTCAGCTTAACCGTATTATCATCGCAGTAGACCATAGATATATTGGCATCCGTGCCGTCGCATATCATATATGCGGCGTCCTCCCTCAGCCCTGTATCGGTAAGCCGTGCATCATCAAGCATCTTGTCTGCCGACTTCTCGTCTACATTACGGAACATGCCGTGGAATGTCGGATATACATTATCCACAGCCGCAAACCGGAGGTCAATCGTACCGAATACGACAGTCGGTACGGTAGTGAGCAGCATGGCGGTCAGTGCGATAGCGACACCTATCAGTATGTTCCTGCTCCGGTTGCTCCTAAAATTGGCAAGTGCTGTCTTCGTAATAATGTTCATCTACTTCACCACCTTGCCGTCAGCGATAATGATTACCCGGTCCGCCATCTGGGCAATCGTCTCGTCATGGGTTATCATGACGAGTGTCTGTCCGTATTTATTGACACAGTTTTTCAGAATGGATATGACCTCCATCTCCGTCTTGGAATCCAGATTCCCCGTTGGTTCGTCTGCAAGGATGATGGCCGGCTTTGAAGCCAGCGCACGCGCAATGGCAACACGCTGCTTCTGTCCTCCTGACAGCGTGTTCGGAAGGGAATGAAGCTTATCTTCCATCCCTATGCTTTTGACGATATCCATCACGAAATCCTGGTTCACCTTCTTGCCGTCAAGACCGATGGGGAGCACGATATTCTCCCACACGTTCAGGGCCGGCATCAGATTATAGTCCTGGAATATGAATCCGATCTTTCTTCTTCTGAACACTGCAAGACGTTCATCCTTCAATGCAAAGATATCCCTGCCTTCGATATATACTTTTCCGGAATCCGGACGATCCAGGCCGCCGAGCATATGGAGGAGCGTACTCTTGCCGGAACCGGACCGTCCAACGATGGCCGTGAATTCTCCTCCCTGTACGCTAAGGCTCGTATGGTCGATTGCCCGGACCGTATTCTCACCTTCTCCATAATATTTTACCAGATCTACTGTCTCTAAGATTGCTCTCATAATATAACTCCTTCCTGCCTTATTATCAATGCCAGCCAGCTTCTGCGCTATCTGTTCTCTACACATCATAATACAGGAACCTTACGAGAACCTTTCAGAAAACATAACAGTTTTGTTATTCTTGCCGGTAAGTCTTCTTCGGCAGCGTCATCTGGAATATGGTCCCGCATGTCTTCCCCGCCATGGCTCTTATGCTTCCTCCCTGTTCTTCCAGAATCTGCCTTACAATATACAGGCCTACGCCTGCCCCTTCGCACGACTCCACTTCAGGCCTGCTGCCACGGTAGAACCTCTTGAAGATGTTCTGGTACTCTTCTTTTGGAATGCCGATACCTTCATCCTCTATCTCTACGAACACATAGGACAGCTGTGGATATACGCTGATTCGGACCTTCGTTCCGCCCGGTGAATACTTCACCGCGTTGTCCAGTACATTTGCAAATGCTTCCGCCGTCCATTTTGTATCGTGGGGAAGCTGCATGTCTTCAAAGTCTTCCATTTCTATCCCGATATCTTTTGTATTCGCTTTCAGATATACGCCGTTCACCGCGCGCACGAGCGTCTCTTTGAGGCTTGCCTGTGCCGGATGTATCTGTATCATGCCCGCCTCCATTCTGGAAAGGTTTGTCAGCGTTTCGGTCAGATACTTGAGCTTCTTAATCTCTCTGGAACCTCTTGACGAGAACTCCGCGCGCTCCTCGTCTGTAACATCTGAATCCTCCAGCAGCTCGAAGCACATGGAAAGCGCCGCTACCGGTGTCTTCAGCTGATGAGAGATATCCGTCACGAACGCCTTCGTATTTTCCTTTTCTTCTACTAGGCCGGACCTCAGCCTTCCAAATGCACTGCCCATCCGTTCCAGCTGCTCCGTAATCTGAGAATGGATTCCTGCTTTCATGTAATCCGTCTCTGTGCGGTACTCATAGTTCCCTTCTTCAAATTGTTCCAGATAACCGGCTATATGGATATAATTCAGGTATTCTTTTCTGTATTTGATATATTGCCATATTCCATTTGCCACGACGGCTCCGGTCAGGAACTGCCAGAAGTACCTGATCTGGGGGCTTAACATATACATCAATGCGAAGAACGCCAATAGGAGCAGCGTCGTTATCAGCATGTTGAGGCGAAGTTCCTTTTCCAGCCAGATATATCCTCTCTCTCTTCGTCCCATTACTTTTTCAATACGTCTGTCGTCCATAGGTATCCGATTCCCCTTATATTTTTGATATAGTCGTCACCGCCGTTTCCGGCAAGCTTCTTTTTCAGCCTGCTTATGTTGACCGGCACCGTATTGTCGTCTACGAACTGGCCGTCCACATCCCAGACGGCCTCCAGCAGCTGTTCTTTTGAGATAATCTGCTTCGGATGCTCCAGGAAATGTGCCAGAAGCTGCATCTCCTTTCTGCTCAGAGAAGCCTCCTGCCCCTCGACATACACCTTCATCTCCTTACAGTCTAAAGTGACGCCGCCGGCTGTCAATACGGTCCGCTCGGTATCTGTGCGCTCCTTCCTGCGCATAAAAGCGTGGACTTTTGAGATAAGCACCATCAGGCTGAACGGCTTGGTGATATAGTCATCCGCACCCGTATCATATCCGTTCACGATATCCACCTCCTGGTCCAGCGCAGTAAGAAAGAGAATGAATACATCGCTGACCCTGCGTATTTCCCGGCAGAAGTCAAGGCCGTTTCCATCCTCCAGCGTTATATCGCTGATGATAAGGTCTATCTCATTACCTGCAAACAGCTTGTGCGCTTCCCCTGCTCCGGAAGCGCACAGCACATGATATCCTTCTTTCTGAAGCTTTAAGCTGATGCCCCTGCTCAGGCTCTCATCATCTTCCAGCAGTAATATGTTACCCATTAGCAATACTCCTTCCCGTTGGCAGGGATGAACCGGGACTGTTAAAATGTCAGCTCCATCTTCGTCCCTTTTCCTGGCTCGCTCTCGACACGGATGCCGGCCTCATGTATCATTGCGCCATGCTTTACGATAGATAGGCCGAGACCGGTGCCTCCGCTCTCTTTGGAATGGCTTTTGTCCACTCTGTAGAACCGTTCAAATATACGTTCCTGCTCCTCTTTCGGAATGCCGATTCCGGTATCCGTCACTATGACTTTCTTTCCTTTCAGCGTGCTGCCGACCCACACGGCTACGGAGCCGCCCTCCCGGTTATATTTTACAGCATTCTCACATATGTTGTAAATCATTTCGTCGAGTATCTGGCGGATCCCCCGGCAGATGACCGGTTCACCGGTCACTTCTATATGGACATTCCGGGACGATGCCTGTGGAGAGAGCCTGCTGCAGATTTCCCTTGTGAGCTCATACAGGTTGACATCTTCCTTCTCTATCTCCACTTTGCCTTCATCCAGCCTGGACAGCTTGATGATATCTTCCACAAGCGTGATGAGCCTGCTTGCCTCATTATATATCCGTTCAGAAAAGACTCCGATGTCTTCCGGCTTTACCAGTCCGTTTTTCATAATCTCGGCGTAGCCGGATATGGACGTCAATGGTGTCTTCAGCTCATGGGACACATTAGCAGAAAACTCTTTGCGCATATTGGCGACGGCATCTTTTTCTTTGTTCTGTCTGTCAATGCTTTCAAGCAACGGTCTCAGCTCCTCATACACATCATTATCCAGCGGGTGTTCCAGATTCAGCTCGTTCACCGGGCGGATCAGCCTGTGCACCTGCCATCTGGACAGTCCCCAGGCAAAGAGCAGCATGGCAGCGGCAAGGCCTCCCATCACAGGCAGTACGTGGACTGCCATACGGAATGCATTGTCAATCGTCTTGGATACTCTGAGCACCGTACCGTCCGGCATCCGAAGGGCGTAGTAGAACATTTCCTTGCCGAGCGTATCCGACTGCCGGATATCCTGCCCGCTTCCATCACGAAGGGCTTCCTTTACCTCCGGCCTGTCCTTGTGGTTCTCAAGCGTGTACTCATCTTCCTTGGAATCGTAGAGCACATGCCCGTCGCCGCCTATGAGCGTCACGCGCGTATTCTTTCTGACGGCGTCCATCTCCTCGAGATATGCCGTGCCGGCAGTCTTGACCGCAGCCCGTATATAATCCGCTTCCTGCCTCGTCTCGTCCTCAAGGAGGTCCACCGTCTGCCGGTATACGACCGCGGTCATCACCGCATAGGATATGAGCAGCGTTGTGAATATCACCAGTATCATGCTCTTCTGTATTCGTCTTCTCATGCGCCCTTCTCCTGTTCACACATCCGGTACCCCACTCCACGCACGGTTTCTATCAGCTCGCCGCACGTTCCGAGCTTCTGGCGCAGCGTCCTCACATGCACATCCACGGTGCGTGTCTCGCCGTCGAAGTCATACCCCCATATGTCTTCCAGCAGCTGGTCTCTCGTCAGCACTATATTCGGGTTATGCATCAGCCGTTTCAGCAGTTCATATTCTTTCAACGTGAGGTTTACCGTATTGCCGTCAGAACGCACTTCATGCTTCTTAATGTCTATCTCAATATTGCCGAGGGCAATCTTGTCTTCCCTTTTATAGTCATATTTTGCTGTCCTTCTCAGGACCGCCTTGACTCTTGATACGAGCTCCATCATGCCGAATGGCTTCGTCACATAGTCGTCGGCTCCGGCGTCAAGCCCCATCACCTTGTCATATTCCGCCCCCTTGGCCGTTACCATGATAACGGGGATCTCCCTCGTCTTTACAGAGGATTTCAGCCTTCTGAGCAGTTCCATCCCATCTTCTCCCGGCAGCATGATATCAAGCAGAACAAGCTCCGGCGTCTCAAGCGCCAGAGCCTCCAGAAATTCTCTTCCATCTTCAAAACCGCGGGCCTTCATGCCCGTACTTTCCAGCGTATATACTACCAGCTCACGTATGTTGCTGTCATCTTCTACACAATATATCATCTTGACACTCCTTTGGCCTCTTATATCCTGCTCTCTTTGTGGATGCCCGTGATGGAAAATTCCACCCACTCGGCGATATTGGTCGCATGGTCTGCAATCCTCTCCAGATACTTCGCCACCATAATCAGGTCAATCGCCCTCTTTCCCTTGTCCCCTTTGTTTTCGGCTATGAAGTCTATCAGCTCCTGCTTGTTCTCTACAAACATCATGTCTACTTCATCATCGGACTCCATCACCTTGCGGGACAGTTCCAGATCTTTTTCCACATAAGCAGATACACTGTCTCTTACCATCCTGGCGGCGGCTTCTGACATCTGTCCGATCTTCGGAATCTCGGTGGCTTCCGACATTTTCTCGGATATGATTATCTCCGCGATATCCGATGCCTGGTCGCCGATACGTTCCATGTCTGTAATCATCTTCAGCGCTGCCGATATCTGCCTCAGATCCTTGGCCACCGGCTGCTGCTGAAGCAGGAGTTTCAGGCAGAGCCTTTCTATGTCCTTTTCCATCTGGTCGATCTCTTCATCTGCCCGGATGACATCTCTTGCTTTTGAGGTGCTCCCTTCCTGAAGCGCTGCTGTCGCCCTGTTGATTGCTATCTCGCACAATTCCCCCATATGGGTCAGCTGTTCCTTTAACATATCCAGCTGCATATCAAATTTATTCCGCATTCTATCCGAACCTCCCTGTTATATAGTCTTCCGTGCGTTTATCCGACGGTATGGAGAACAGCTTCTCCGTATCGTTGTACTCGATCACTTCTCCGAGCAGGAAAAACGCAGTATTGTCAGATACACGGACAGCCTGCTGCATATTGTGCGTCACCATGACAATAGTATAATCTTTTTTCAGTTCCGTCGCAAGGTCCTCTATCTTGGATGTAGAAATCGGATCAAGCGCGGAAGTCGGCTCATCCATCAGCAGCACTTCCGGCTGTACCGCCAGTGCCCGCGCGATGCACAGCCGCTGCTGCTGCCCTCCGGACATGCCGAGCGCACTCTTCTTCAGCCTGTCTTTGCATTCCTCCCAGATGGCAGCGTCGCGCAGCGACTTCTCCACGATATCATCCAGCTTCGCCTTTGACCGGATGCCATGTGTCCTCGGTCCGAACGCGATGTTGTCGTATATGCTCATCGGAAACGGATTCGGCTTCTGGAACACCATCCCGACCCGTTTTCTCAGCAGATTCACATCCATTCCATTAAAGATATTCTGTCCGTCCAGGAAGATGTCCCCCTCTATCCTGCACCCCTCGACGAGATCGTTCATCCTGTTGATGGACTTCAGAAGCGTAGACTTGCCACAGCCGGACGGACCGATAAACGCGGTGATCTTGTTCTTCTCAATATCCAGGTTCACATCTTTGAGCGCATGGAAACCATCATAGAACAGCTCCAGATTCTTAATACTTAATTTTTCCATTTTTATATACAATTCCTTTCTTTTTTGAAGGGGGTCTGACCCCCCTTTCAAAATTTACGCTTTTGTCAGTCTTTTTGCCACTATGCTTGACAATGTATTGATTCCCACCACGAGCACGAGCAGTATCACCGCTGTCGCGTATGCCTGGTTCATGTACAGGCCTTCGCTCGCCAGATTATACATGTGCACTGCCAGCGTCCTTCCTGACCCCATCACGCTCGACGGCACATCTGCCACGGATCCGGCCGTGTATATGAGGGCCGCCGTCTCTCCGACGATACGCCCTACCGCCAGGATAACACCCGCGAGTATGCCGGGCACCGCGGAAGGCAGCACGATACGGAATACGGTACGAAGCTTCCCGGCTCCAAGCCCGAAGCTTCCTTCTCTGTACGAGTCGGGGACAGACTTCAGCGCCTCCTCCGTCGTGCGCATGATGAGGGGCAGTATCATGATTGCAAGTGTGAATGCGCCTGCAAGCAGGGAAAAGCCCCATCCGCATGTCGTCACGAAAAAGAGCATTCCGAACAATCCATAGACGATGGACGGTATTCCGGACAATGTTTCTGTCGTCAGCCGGATGATTTCCACGAAGCGGTTGCCCCGGCCCGCATATTCCACAAGGAAGATGGCTGAAAAGATTCCGAACGGGACTGCGATGAGCAGCGACAGCAGCGTCATGACGACGGTATTGATAAGTGCCGGCATCAGGGACGCGTTTTCGGAAGTATATGTGAATGAAAATAATGACGGTGTTATATAGGGGACGCCCCGTATCAATATATAGGCGATCAAAAATATCAGCACCGTGAATGTCAGTATGGCGGAAAGCATGACAAGCAGCATGACGAGGAAGGAGCCTGGCGTTCTTCTGTATGCTTTAAGCTTCTGCTTGAATGTGACCTGATTGCTACTCATGGCTGGACCTCCTGTTCAGTAGTGCTACGCAGAAATTGATGAGCAGGATAAATACGAACAGAACCACACCGGTCGCGATGAGCGCCTCCCTGTGGAGATCTGCGGCATATCCCATCTCAAGGACGATATTGGCCGTCAGCGTGCGTATCCCCCGGAAGATACCGGACGGCATCCTGGCCTGGTTGCCTGCAACCATGATGACTGCCATCGTCTCACCGATCGCACGCCCGACACCGAGCACAACGCCGGCGACGACACCGGACTTTGCAGCCGGGAGGATGACCCGGAAGATTGCACGCTCATGCGTGGCTCCAAGTGCCACCGCGCCCTCGTAGTAATGGTCTGGTACAGCCCTGATGGCTGATTCTGTCACCCCGATAACCGTCGGGAGTATCATCATGCCGAGCAGCAGCGATGCCGTCAGTATGCCGTTTCCATTTCCGCTCGAGGAGATGAGCCCCATGCCCTTCAGCGTTCTCCCCAGTTCCCGTATCCATGGCACGAGGACAACGAGCCCGAAAAAGCCATATACGACGGATGGTATTCCCGCCAGCAGCTCTGTGGCAGACTTGAGAGGCTTATAGATTCTTTTCGGGCAGTATTTTGCCATGAACACCGATGTCAGTATTCCGATAGGGACACCGAACAATATGGCCCCGGCAGTGACATAGAGGCTTCCGATGATCATAGGGAATATTCCGTAGATGTTGTTCTTCGGCCTCCACATCTCGCCAGACAGAAATTTCATAAATCCGATTTCCTTCATTGCAGGGACGCCATTTGCAAACAGAAAGATGCAAATGAGAGCTACCGCCAGCACCGAAGCGCAGGCGGCAATGAAGAACACTCCCCGCATGAAATTTTCTTTCCATGCCTTTGCTTTCATCTATTCAATTACCTCATCCCATGTAAGCGCTTCGCCTGTGTAGATTGATTTCACCTGTTCGCTGCTTAGCTCATCAACTGTGCTGCTGTTGTTGACGATGACTGCAATACCATCTGTCGCGATAACCTGAGCTTTCAGGCCTTTTGAAATCTCCGTATCCTTCAGCTCTCTTGATGCCATACCGATATCGTAGCTTCCGTCTACCGCTGATGTCATGCCTGTGGTAGAATCTGTCGTCTGCAGTTCGATTTCCGCATTTGCATTGACTGCTTTATATGCCTCGATCAGCTTCTCCATCACCGGTGATATAGAAGATGAGCCGCCTACGACCGCTTTTCCGCTCGGAGAGGTCCCTTCATACAGCTTTACATCATCTGTTGCGATATATCCGTTATCTTCCACGACCTTCTGTCCTTCTTCGCTCAAAATGAAGTTGATGAAATCTGCTGCCACTTCATTGTCAAGGTCTTCTTTTGTCGCGATGTTAAAGGGCCTGGATACTTTATACTCTCCGCTCTTAACATTTTCAGCCGTTGCCTCCGCGCCGTCGATTTTGAGCGCTTTTACACTGTCGTCTAGCGAGCCGAGCGATACGTAGCCGATTGCATAGTCGTCTCCTGCAACTGTTGTGAGCATGACGGACGTACTGTTTGTTATCTGGGCCTCCTCTGTCGTCATATCTACCTTTTCACCGTCTTTTTCCTCTTCAATCCCAAAGAGTTCTATGAAAGCTCCTCTTGTACCGGAGCCGTCTTCTCTTGATACGATTGTAATATCTCCAGATGCATCCCAGTCGGAAGCCGCTTCTGTACTATTATCTGAATCTTTATTCGAATCTGTCTTCTCATCATTGCTGCCACATCCTGCCGCAAGTCCTGCAACCATCCCGACAACTGCCAATACTGCAATAAACTTTTTCATCTTCATAATCTCTTTCTCCTTTAATCCTTGCTAAAATCGTTTGTTTACTATGTTTTCTTCACAAGTGCAATCATAAAGGATGAATGTTAAATCTGAAATCAGTTCAATGTTAAATCTATGTAAAACCATTGAAACCGTAATTTATCAAGCTATATATCTACAATTTGCTTGACAAAACGACATGTATGTCGCATAATATTCAAAAAAGAGACACTCATGTCGCAAAGGAGGCAGGCAAAGATGAGCGCAAAGGGAGACAAGACGAAGAAGTTCATCTGTTCTGAGGCACATAAGCTTTTTGCCGAAAAAGGTTTCAAAAAGGTTACGATGCAGGATATATGCGAGAGGACAAGACTAAGCCGCGGAGGGCTTTACCGCCATTATGAAAACACTGCTCAGATCTTTTCTGCAATTGTATCCGCCATGCTGGCAGACCAGGAAGATGAGTTTTCAGAGAAAATACGTAACAATGTGCGTGCGTCAGAGATACTTGACGATGTCCTGAACCGGTACGAGGAGGAAATGATAGACAGCGGCAGCTCTTTGAGCGTCGCAATATATGAATACTTCAGCAGCCCGGACCTGTCACAAGGAGATGGTACTATCCTGCAGCAGTATCTGCATTCCAAGAAAATGTGGACGGAGCTCATAGAATGTGGAATGTGTACAAAGGAATTTAAAACCGTGGATCCAGCGGCCGTATTTGACCTGATCGTCTTCTCCTACCAGGGGGTACGGATGTACAGCAGGCTGATGCCAATCGGAAAAGATATCCCACGAAGAATAACAGGGCAGATTAGGCAATTATTATTGCCGGAAAGAGAGTGAAATTATATGAAAACAGTATTTTATGAAAGCAGAACATCTTCCCCCGCATATATCAATCCGACAGATTCTGTCAGTCCTGTCGAAGGTTTTCCGGAGATATGCATATCTACTTTCTCCAGGCAGATCATAGAAAGGATTGCGGCTTTGGACCATGTAGAAAAAATAGCTGATATGTACACCGCCAACGGAACGAATCCTATATACAAGATTATGTACAGAGGTAGGGAATTTGCCTTCTTCCTCTCTCTTGTCGGGGCGCCGGCCGCCGTCTGCTGCCTTGAAGAGATGATAGCGCTTGGGGCAAGAAAGTTCGTCTACTTCGGGTGCTGCGGCGTACTTGATGATGACAAGGCAGAAGGCCGCCTCATCATACCGACGGCAGCGATAAGAGAAGAAGGAACAAGCTACCATTATCTTCCCCCGGACATGGAGATTACGCCCGATTCCTGTGATACGGAACTTTTGAAAAGCTGTATGGAAACGTGCGGTTATCCGTATGTATGCGGAAAAATATGGACGACGGACGCCATATACCGGGAGACGAAAGATGCCATCCGCAGTTACAGGGAGCTTGGCTGTGTAGGGACTGATATGGAATATTCCGCACTGCTCGCGGCGGCCAGGTACAGAGGTGTGCGCTTTGTCCAGTTTCTATACGGGGCTGACAGCCTGTCCGGCGAGGAATGGCAGCAGCGGGACCTGACGGACTACGGCCTTGGCAGTTGTGACAGATATATGGCGCTGGCTCTGGAATGCGGGCTGGCAATGTAAGCAAAGCAGAACATGCGGCAGACTTGGGTACCAAGTCTGCCGCATGTTGCCGTCTTATAACATCATTCCCATCACATATATATCATAATATTTTCCATCCAGCAAAGTAGCGTTGCGCCTGCACCCTTCCACGATGAATCCCAGCTTCATGTACAGTTCTACAGCCTTGACGTTGTCCGCACGTGTGTCCAGGCTGATCCTTCTCGTAATGCCGTTTCCTTTTGCCCATTCGATGAGACGGCGTATCAATTCTGTGCCGATCCCCTGTCCCTGATATCTTTTCGCGACTACGATCCCAAGGCCCCCATCATGTCGGGCCTTGACCTTATGGGATGAACTGATTGTGGCTATCCCCGCAATCTCCTCCCCGTCCATCGCCATGAGCATGATATTCGTCTCGTTCCCTTCCAGACCTCTTATAGACTCTGCCTGGGCTTCCACGTCCATCGGATACTCATCCTTCTCAAAACTCAGGTAGCTCGTCTCTCCCCCTACATAATTGTAGAAGGCTACGATCTTTTCCGCATCACTTTCCTTCGCCGTGCAATAAGTAATCTGCCCCATAACCTGTCTCCTTTCTTTTTTCGTTGGGGACGGGGTTTTTTCAAAAAAACCCCGTCCCCGACAAGCTTTCAACGTGTCCCTTTTTACAGCCGCTTTTCAAAATTCCCTTCAACGGCGCATCCTTCTGTAAATATCATGAATGCATCCGGGTCTATGCCGTGTACGATTCTTTTTATCTGTCCGACTTCATATTTTGATATCATCACGAATAGTATGTAGGATGTCTTGTTCGTGTACGCGCCTTCTCCGTCCCAGTTCGTCACGCCGCGCCCGGTCTGTTCAATGATTGCCTTGGATATTCCGAGCTTCTTCGTAAATATCATGACACTCGTGTTGATATTCTGGATGTGCACACGGTCGAGCGCCATCGCCAGCACCGTCGTATATATCAGCGAATAGATTACTATCTCTATATTGAACATGAACAGGCAGATAACGTAGACAAGTATATTCATCATGATGTTAATTCTGCCCACGCTGAAATTAGGATATTTCTTGGCACAACACAGGCCGATGATATCCTGCCCGCCGCCTGAGCTCCTGCCACGCAGTACAAGTCCTGTCCCCGTTCCCGCTATCAGTCCGCCGATGATACATGACGTCAGTAAATCTTCAATGATGGGAGCCGCCGGAATAGGTACGACGACAAGAAATATACTCTGTATGGTGACCGTAATCAAGGTCTTCACGGCAAATTCCTTGCCCAGTATGCGAAGGCCCATATAGAACAGCGGAATATTGATGATAAAGTAAATGATACCAGACATATCTATCCCTGAAGGTATCGGAATCCGGCAGACCTCTACAAAAAAGGTACGCAGCAGCTGGGCGACACCCATAAAGCCTCCGTTATACAGGCCGAGCGGTACGATAATCAGGTTTACGCCTAATGCGAATAATAGGCTTCCCATGACAGCATAGACTGCCTGTATCAGTAATTCCTTCTTGTTCTCCTTAAACCCGCTCATGGCATGACCTCCTGCATATGACTGTAAATTCTCAAATGATCAAGACCCATTCTAGCACTTGCTTTAGCGATTTACAACAATAATCTAAAATATAACGAAAAAAGCCTGAGCAAAAGCTCAGGCCTGTATGATACTGCTGTTATTCCTGCTGATTCCGGCATCATTCTTTGTACGTTTATTAAACTCTTCCTGTTCTTCCAGACACGCCTGAATCGCTTCGTTCAGTGACAGCATCTTCTCGTCAAGAGTGGTTACCATCTCCGCACATTCCCGCAGTTCCCTGCTGATGTAATCAGGCGCGTTCCCTTCAAATTTATAATATATCTTATGTTCCAGACTCGCCCAGAAATCCATGGCAATCGTCCGTATCTGTATCTCTACTTTCGTATCCACCACACTGTCTGACAAGAAGATCGGAACCGATACAAGCATATGATAACTTTTATACCCGCTCTCCTTCGGATTCTTGATGTAATCCTTGATAGAAAGTACCTTAAGGTCACTCTGGTTCCCAATCATCTCTGCCAGCCTGTAGATGTCAGATGTAAAGGAACAGATCAGCCTGACCCCCGCAATGTCGTTCACATACTTTACCATATTCTCAATGGATGTCTCATATCCATATCTTCTTAACTTCTTAACTATGCTCTCCGGTGTCTTCACTCTGGTCTTGATATGTTCAATTGGGTTATACTGATGCACATGCTGAAATTCATCATTTAGGATCTCCAGCTTAGTACCAACTTCTTTTAACGCTGAAGTGTACAAAAACATAATTGTCTTCCAACTGTCAACATCCTCGTAGTTTTTAATCGTTGCCGTCATGCTACTCCTCTCCTCTCACTTGCGAAGAGTTATTTTCGTACACCGTTATTATATCATAATCTTTTTATATTGTCATAAACTTCACAGTTATTTAAGAAAGTACGCGTGAGGCATGCTAATATTCGATGCCCTCCCGGGCCATCTTGCCCTCATCATATGGATGCCGTATCTTACGCATCTCTGTCACATAATCCGCCAGCCCGAGCATGCGTTCAGATATTTCATGTCCAGTCATGACGATCTCGAGCCCCCTCGGCTTGTGTTCCAGAAAACGTATCAGCTTTTCTTCACTCAGCACTCCGAGCTGTACCGCGCACAATATCTCGTCAAGCACGAGCATATCAAAAGGGCTGCAGAACTTCACGATCTCATCCAGCGCTTTTGTATTGTAATGCCGCAGTTCGGCCTTCTCATCTCCATTCATCTGGCTGACGAACTTCACATGCTCTCTTCCCGGCAGACAGGTGATATTATCTATTTTCTCCAATATGTTCCTTTCATTGGAAGCGTTGTTTTTCAGGAACTGGAAAACGAGCACCTTAAGTCCACAGCCCGCAGCGCGCACAGCCAGCCCTATTGCTGCCGTCGTCTTTCCCTTGCCGTTTCCATGATAAATGTGTATTCTCCCCGTACCTGTCATAAGTCTCCCTCGCTCTTCTCTCATGTTTGTATTACAGCTGATACTTATATTATAATATCCGTTCGGGCAAATGTATAGCACGGTTTCAAACTATTTACCTCACCGCCCGCAGACACAGCAACGCTACGGGGATATACATTACTGACATGTCAATTACGACGACATACGGCCGCGAACCACAGACAAGTGGATCGCGGCCGTATGTATCTTCTATAGCTCCAGCTTCATGTCTCCAAATCTGATCCACTGCTTTTTCCGCATGAATTCAGAGACTGCCAGCGTGACTGCCGCCGGAAGGATAATCTGGATAATCAGAATTTTGATCAGGACGATGGATGCCGGTTCCGTCTCGATCATCGTCTGCCATGTCATAATCTGTCCTACAAGTCCTGCGGTTCCCATGCCCGATCCAGTCGCATTGCTTGTCATATGTAATACCATCGTACCTACCGGGCCAAGTATGGCGCTGGACACGATTGCAGGCAGCCATATGACCGGCCTGCGTACGATATTGGGTACCTGGAGCATGGAAGTCCCTATCCCCTGTGCCAGCAGGCCTCCGATTTTATTCTCCCGGTAGCTGGCGACGGCAAAGCCTACCATATTGCAGCAGCAGCCTACCGTAGCGGCCCCCGCAGCAAGTCCCGAAAGATTGAGTATGATTCCAATTGCCGCAGAGCTGATCGGCAGCGTAAGTATCATGCCCATCAGCACCGATACCACGATTCCCATCAGAAACGGCTGCTGTTCTGTCCCCCAGTTGATCAGGGAGCCGAGCCACGCCATAAATCCAGATATGGGCGGTCCGAGCACAAGGCCTACGGCCGAACCCGTACCTATCGCAACGATAGGAGTGACCAGTATATCCACCTTCGTCTTACCGGACACAAGATGTCCAAATATGATTCCTACATAAGCGGCTATAAATGCCCCGAGCGGCTCACCGGGCCCTGCGTATACCATAGCGCCGTCGACCAGCACCGCCCCGGCCAGAAGTTTGCTTGCAAATGCTCCGACCATACCGGCCGTCGCCGCAGATACGACCACGAGCGGTCCCTCCTTGAAACGATATGCTACTGCAGCGCCGATCCCCGCACCGGTCAATGATGCGGCCACCTTGCCGAGCGCATATATCATATCTCCCGCAGGCCCCCCGACAAGCGTACCAATCTGCTGAATAATCGTACCGATGATCAGGGTGGCAAAAAGCCCCTGAGCCATGGCGCTTAAGCCGTCAATAAATATCCGGTCCAGTATTTTCTTTAATCTTTCCATATGTAATCTCCCATTCCGCCCTCATTGCAATTACAACTGTCTTGTCACTTGCAAAGTCTATCACAATACTGTATTGAAATCAAGTATTGATTCCGTGGCTTGCAAGCCAGATGGTACATTGCAAATTTAATAATAGTTAATAATTATTTACTTTTTTTCTGCACCTTCTTCATGATATACTAAATTATATGTTGCTATTTCCAGCTGCCACAACATGGTACAGGCATCAGCCTGCAGCTGAAATACCGACAGGGAATGGAGGTGCACAGACTATATGAATTGGCAGGATGAATTAAGACAGAACATGACAACCCTGGATGAATTGGCCGCATGCATTCCCGGTATTGACACGAGCGACGATAATGCGCGCAGTATTCTGGAGAAATATCCTATGTCCGTCCCCAGATATTATTTGTCGTTAATTGATCCGGGTGATGAAAGCGACTGCATCCGCAAGATGAGTATTCCTTCTTTTTCAGAGATGGATATATCCGGTACCTTTGATACGAGCGGAGAATCTTCCAACACGAAGCTCAAAGGGCTGCAGCACAAGTATCCCCAGACCGTACTGCTGCTTTCCACAAACCGGTGTGCCATGTACTGCCGGTACTGTTTCCGAAAACGGATGGTCGGAAGCCATACGGAAGAGATCGTGGAAGACCTGGATCAAGTATTAGCTTATATTGAGGAGCACACGGAGATAAGCAATGTGCTCATCTCGGGAGGCGATTCCTTTCTTCTTGACAACTCTGCAATCGAACGGTATCTGTCCGCATTATGCTCCATCAGCCATATAGACTACATACGCTTCGGAACGAAGATACCTGTCGTCTTTCCTGAGAGGATTACAAGTGACGGGGAGCTTCAGGACATATTCCGGCAATACAGTTCAAAGAAGCAGATTTATATCATGACACAGTTCAATCATCCGTCCGAGCTTACCGCAGACTCTGTAAAAGCAGTCAGATGCCTGCAGAGCCTTGGCCTGATTGTCAAGAACCAGACGGTGCTTCTGAAAGGCATCAATGACAATCCGGATGTGCTTGCCGGTCTGATGAAAGGGTTTACAAAGGTGGGCATCATACCGTATTACGTATTCCAGTGCCGGCCGGTAACCGGTGTAAAGAACCAGTTCCAGGTACCTCTGCAGACCGGGTACGATATCGTAGAACAGGTGAAAAGGATGCAGAACGGCAACGGAAAGTGCTTCCGGTATGCCTTGTCTAATCCGGACGGCAAAGTAGAGATCCTCGGCAGATCAGACGACAGCCATATGGTATTCAAGTACCACCAGGCAAAGAATCCGGCAGATATCGGAAGAATCTTCGTAAAAGAAGTGCCCGCAGACGCCTGCTGGGTAGAAGAATAAAACAGACATGAAAAACGGCAGAAGCCGGAGCAACGGGCAGACATCAGTCAACCAGCACTCCGGCTTTTCTCAGCCTTTTTTCAGCCTCGTCCAGAACTTCCCTGTCCGGGGCCTCTATCGTATGATAATGAATATTGCCCGTCAGCTCTTTTAGCGGCTTGGCCGTATCCGAAAGAATCCTCTCCATGAATTCATCCACATCTTTCCTGCTGTTGATGCACAGATCCACAGCTATCTGGCCATATACTTCGTGCTCTACGATCACGTCCAGGACTTTGGCCCCTGCATCTACAATGCAGTATAGCTCTTCTGCCATCTTCCTGTTATCATGCTTGACCATGACCACCCGCTTATACGTGCCTGCCCCATCATCCCTGCCATACAGGATATATCCCTTATTCGTAGACAGTATATTCTTATTCGTGGCGCGCAGCAGGGCGATATCCTGCACGATAATCTGTCTGCTTACGCCCATCTGCCTCGCAAGAGCTGTACCGGAAAGAGGCTCCTCCTCTGTCTTGAGCAGCTCCAGTATTGCTTCTCTTCTTCTAGCTCCATCCATGCTTCTTATCCTTTCGCTGTCATCTGAACTTCCCCAAGCTGACAGGGGTATGTATATTTCATACACCAAACTGCCCTAAAATGCAAGTCCGGCTGCAGATTTTTTTATATTTACAATTGGTTTATATAGTTTATAAGTTTATAATCATATCTTCATCTTTTCTTTAGACAGCCGTCACATGTTAGACACAATTGTCTTATATACTTAAATCATCAAATGAAGCTGACGTTAGTACAGAGCAGATGATACTTGTATTTCCGCCAGCTTCGCCTAAAGACATTAAGTTCCATTTATGATAGATTGTTTTTTTCATTCCCTTTTCTCAAGGTGCAGCTTTTACCGGCTGCATCTTTTTTTGATGGCATCGGGCATTTACATCTTCCTTATCTGATGATATACTCAACTTTACCGGCACGGTACAGAGATATGATACAAAGGAGGGACGCGCCATGTTCCGATTATGGGGAAAGGAATTCAAAGATAACAAGATGCTCCGGGACACGGTCATCTGTGATGACAGTGACGATACCCGTACACATAAGATATTCAACGCTTTGGATGCCATCTGCTATGAATTCGACTTGAGCAAGCCGATATGGCTCGACGCTACGGTCCAGGAATTCAAACGACATGACAAAGCGAGGTTCTACCAGGACAATTTCGTTGATTCCATAGACTTTGATTATCTGGAAATCCATGTAATTGAAGAATAGAGGCAGGTGATAGTAGATATCACCTGCCCCTGTCCTGCATCATATATCCTGCTATTCGTTGCGTATCGCCGCCAGAGGGCTGAGGCGCATGGCCCTAAGCGAAGGAAAATATCCTGCCGCCACACCGACAAATACTGCAAATCCCATGGACAGAAGGACGAGCCACCACGGAATGAACGAGATGTTCCCGTCGATTCCCATCGCCGGACCGTTTCCGGTCAGGAAATTGATGATTCCCGACATGAGAAAGCTCAATAAATTTCCTGCCACTCCACCTATCAGTCCGATGAATGCCGCTTCCATCAGGAACATCTGCTTGATATTCTTCAGGCTGCATCCAAGGACCTTTATCACTCCTATCTCCTTCGTGCGCTCATAGATGGACATCATCATCGTGTTGGCTATCCCTATCGCTGTAACGAGAAGGGACACCGCACCGATTCCTCCAAGCACCGCCTGTACGATGGCGAACTGGCTTTTCATGCTTTCCAGATACTCTGCGTTCGTCTGCGTATTGTAGCCCATCTCGCGTAATCGCAATATGCACTGTAGGCGTTGGCATTATATTCATCCGGCCCGCCGGCAACGATGCCGCTGGCAGTCACCGCATGTTTCTTGACCGACTGTGATGACTGGCTTTCCCCCGGATTACCCGATCCGTCACCGTTGCCGGCTGCATTTCCGAAAGACTGCTCCTGGCTCTTATAATACCCTTCCTGGTCAAGGATAAGGAATACGGAGTCTTTCATCAGATTGATATCCGGTAGTTCCCCCGTCTCCCAATAGCTGCTCTGGGAATTCCTCTCTGTAAAGTTCGTTATTACTGCGTTGCCGTACAATATGTCCAGCTGGCTTCCTCCCTGCTTTGGAAAGCTCCCTTCCCCTAGTTCTATGTTCTTTGCCTTAAGCCCGTCTGGTGTCAGCGCGGTCAGCTGTACATATGCCTCATATTTGCCTTTCAGCATGATGACCGACATATCATACGCCGGAGCCGCCGTTTTGACATGCTCCAGTTCCGACAGCTTCTTTATCGTCTCGTCTGTCACATATTGGGTAGATTCTTCCGAGCTCTCCTGCCCGGAATACCCCATCATAGACTCTCCCGCCTCTTTGCCCGTTACCGTTATGGCCGTGAGCCCTCCGGACTGTTCAACTTCCTTATAGAGCGACTGCTGCATCCCCAGTCCAAGAGAAATCATTACTACGATGGATGCTGTACCGATGACGACTCCCAGAACCGTCAGATATGTCCTGAGTTTTCTTCTTTTGAGGTTACTCCCGCTCATCCTCAGCAGATCCATCCAATTCATTCAGCAATTCCTCCTCTTCATCTGCCATCTGCTTCTTCTTCTTTTTCTTTATAATGATAACCGCTGCAGCGGCCGCTGCAATGATGACGGCAATGACGATAACCGGGATGACAGGGAAGCCGCCTTGCTCCATCTCTTCCATCTCAGCCGCAGGCATATCACCCATCCCTTCCGGCCCCACCTCGAGCTGGAATTCCTTTGTCATGGATGAGACTTTGCCTGCCTCATCTTCATAGCTCAGCGTCATCGTCACTTTTTCACTCCCCGTGCTTTCTTTCGTTCCTTCCAGCGTGGCGTCGATAGAGGCCGTCGCGCCCGATTCGACATTTCCTATAAAGGTCTCTGCCTTTTTGACACACTTGCCTTCAAATGCAGCTTTCACGTTGTACAGCTTGATACGTCCGAGATTGTACAGGCTGCACATTACATTTGCCTCTTCTCCAACCGTTATGGCCTCCGGGCTTATTTCGAATTCACTGAATTCAAATCTGGCATCCTGCTTCACCGGTATGGATATGCTGGAGACCCCTTCTATCTGGGCCGCATCCGCATCTTCATATTTCATGCTCAAATCGATGCTGTACGGCTTCTGCAGCAGGTCTGCCTTGGCATTCAGCTGTATGGATATGTCTGCTGTGCCGTTCGCCTTGATACCATCTAGATAGATGGAACTGGAGCCGGATGCCGGCAGGAAAGCCGGTGCCGTCGTCTGCTCGTCAGAGCCTTCCGTCGGGGCGTTCAGATCAAAAAGCATATTGCCGACCCTGGTTGCTTTGGATGTGTTCTTCAGGTGAATGGTCAGCGTAAAGTTGCTGCCCGCCCGCATCTGCCGCTAACGGTATCGCATCTGCGCCGCCGGAACCACTGTCCTCCTGCTTCTTCGCCGGCTTGTTGCTCTCGTCCTGTCCGGACGCCTTCTTATCTGCGGGCTTCGCCGTCGTGAGCACATAAAAAGACTGGCTTCCAGTGATGCTTCCGCTTACGCCTCCGTCCCCCGTATACTTAAAAAGCAGCGTAAAACGGGTACTCGGCACATCGTCACGCTCGGTAAAGTTAAATTCCACCGGCTTCGTCTCACCCGCTGCCAGCGTATCTATCTTCGCCTCGTATTTCTGGTAATCCGTCTTAAATGGCCACTGGCTCACGTCGTCCTTCATATCCGGGGACACGACGATATTGCTAATATCATTCGTCGTATTATTCTTCACGTTCACCACGAACTTCTGCGGCTTCTGGTACTGGTACGTCAGCACCCCCGGAACCGATAATGTGATGTCCCCGTCTGCTGCTTTTGCCGGCATCGGCATGAAGGCAGCCGCCGTTACGGCGGATACGATCGGCACGGCCAGTAATCTCTTCATTGTCTTCATTGTGTTAATCCTCCCTCAACAGTTTCTTTTTCTCTGTTCTCTTCTATCTTTATGATATTGCCATCCCTTATGTGGAATATCCGGTCAGCGTATGTAGCCAGATGAGCGTCATGTGTAACCATCACAAGCGTCTTCTTCTGTTCCCGCACGACCTGCTGCATCAGCCCCATGACATCTTCCGATGTGTGGGAATCCAGGTTCCCTGTCGGCTCGTCGGCAAATATAATCTTTGGATCCACGACAAGCGCCCTCGCGACTCCGACCCGCTGCTGCTGCCCGCCGGACATCTGGTTCGGCCTGTGGTTCTTGTGCTTATTCAGATTCATAAGATCAAGCATCTCATCTGCCTTTTTCATCCTCTCCTCTTTCGGCATTCCGCGGAAACTTAGCGGAAGCGCCACGTTCTCCAGCGCATTCAATGTGCCAAGCAGATGAAACGACGGGATATGAACCCCACATTTTCACGACGGAACTTTACGAGCTGTTCTTCATTCAGCTTCTCTATGTGCCGGCCTCCTATGACCACGCAGCCCTTGGTGGGCTTCTCAAGTCCGGCCAGCATGTTAAGCAATGTGGACTTTCCAGAACCCGACGTGCCGACGATTGCACAGAACTCCCCTTCATAGATGCTGAAATCAAGGCCGTCAAGAGCCCGTACAACTTCATCTCCCACACGGTATAAGGAAAGACTTACCATATGAAATTATGATTTATTTCTTAATATGACTTAAAAACCAACGCTCATACGCTGTTTAAACAGCATGATCATATAAAATCTATATAATTATATACTTTTTCCTTATATATATGTTGACATTATATATTATATTGTATATAATATGCTTATCAAAAACATATAGAAAGGGTGAGGAAATGATATTCCCAATGAATACACCGATGTTTGATCTTCTTGTCCTCGCAGTGGTAGACAAGGAAGATTCCTACGGTTACCAGATAAGCCAGGTAATCAAGCAAGTATCGAACACGAAAGATTCTACGCTGTATCCGGTACTGCGAAGGCTGCAGGAACAGAATTACCTGACGGCATACGACCAGCCATATCAGGGGAGGAACCGAAAATATTACAGAATCACTGACGAAGGAAAACAGACTTTTGAAATGCTCAGCAGGGAATGGTCACTGTACAAAGATGCAGTAGACCAGGTTGTAAAGGGAGGTATGGACATTGAATAGGGCAGATTATATGAAAAGCCTGGAGCATGGGCTCAGACGGCTTCCGAAAGAAGACTATGACCGTGCTATCAGCTATTTTGAAGAATATTTTGAAGACGCCGGATCTGAAAATGAGGAGCAGGCAATTGAAGACTTAGGGTCTCCGGCACTCGCGGCGGACCAGATAATCCGCGATTTTGCGGTAGAAAACGCACAGAAACCTACTAAAAATATGAAAAGAAGCTTCTCCGCCGTATGGGTTGGCATCCTGGCTTTATTTGCAGCGCCGATAGGTCTGCCGCTTGCGTTTGCCGCCGCCGCGCTCGGACTTTCCTTTGTCCTCGTCATCGTATCGCTCATATTTGCCGTGTTCTGTACGGCTCTGGCATTTGCGGCATCCTCGGTGCCTGCTGTAGTAATCGGCATCTGGTTTCTGTTCACCTCGCCCGCTAACGGAATCGCCACGATAGGAGCCGGTCTTGTCGGTGCAGGAATCGCTATCTGGGTCGTCATGGGCTGCATAGCGCTCTGCAGATGGTTCTTGAACACTATGACGAAATTATTCGGAAGAATTGCCAAGGGGGGTAACAGACATGAAAAATAAGAAGAAAATATGGTTGATCTCTTTTATCTGTTTCGGAGCAGGAATTGTTATACTGATTCTCGGAATGCTCCTGGGGGGCCGCCCGGGATTCTACTTCGACAGTGACGGGTTGCACTCCGGTACCGATGATGCAGATCAGAAAAGCTATGTCCGTGGCGAAAGTGAACTTCAGGAATTTACCAGCATCGACATAGACCTGGACTACGCAGACCTTCAGATAATCCCGTCAGATTCTTTTCGGATCGAATACTGCCTGGAAGGTCCGAAGAAGCCTGTATGTACGGTAAAGGAGGGGCATCTGACGATAAGAGAGGCGGAATATAGGCGCTTCTTCAACTTTACCTTTATGATACCTCAGACCGGGGACTTTACAGATACCTATGTTAAGCTCTATATCCCGGAGAATACCGTGTTCAATACCGTTCATTTAGAGGCGCAAGACGGGGATATCAAGCTGCCGTCCCTGAAAGCCGACACTTTGGATATCAGGTCGGAGTATGGGGATGTCACTCTGAAAGATTTCGAGGGGACAGAGTTTGCCGCCTCACTTGACGACGGCTATTTTTCTGGTCAGAAGATCAAGTCTGAACGGATTGAGATGACGAATGAATATGGCGATATCTTGTGGAAAGAATTAGAAAGCAATACACTTGACGCTGAACTCAACGACGGCGACTTTACCGTGGAGCGTCTCATTACCGGCAGCGCGGAGATTGAGGATGAATACGGTGATGTTCATCTCGGAATGTCCGCCTCTTACAAAGATTATTCTTTGGACCTTGTCACAGAATATGGCAATATACAGATACCGGAATATGACGTTATATCTGGCGATGACGGCAGCCAATGCCGCGTGACGAGCACTTCCAGGAATATGGTAAAGGTCAGCTGCGAAGATGGGGATATCCGTATCTTTGATGCGAGGTGAGTCGAAAGTCCAGCGAAGCGTAATCCTGACGAAAAGTAATGTATAGGGTGGAAGAGCCGGAATCAGGACGAGGATGTTATGTAAAGCAACATCCCCGTTGCCTGATTCCGGCTCTTCTTGCTCAGACGGCTTCCACTCCTCGCTGCGATAGCTTCGCCACGTCCATATGCGCCAGCCCTCTGGTGCGAACCGCTTACAGCGGGTGCTGCCTCCAACGTGGTTATGCTATCTGTTCTAATACTTCTTCTGCAATATTCCTTGCATGGTCTGAGATACGTTCCAGGCAGACAAGTGTATCCAGGAACACGATACCTGCCTCCGTATTGCACTGGTTGTTTGTCAGACGCTTGATATGCTTGCTGCGAAGTGCAATCTCCAGATCATCAGCCTTTGTCTCTTTTTCAATCACCTTCAGTGCCATCTCCCTGCTGCCTTCATTGAAGGCTTTGAGCGCATATTTATAGCTGTCGATACATACGTCGAGCATCTCTTCCAGCTGTTCTTTTCCTACATCAGAGAATGTCACCTTTTTCTCGTACAACGTCTCCGCAAACTCGGAAATATTTTCACAGTAATCGCTGATCCTTTCTATATCTGACACCATCTGCAGCAGGTGCGCCACGTCCTGGTGTTCCCGTTCGCTTATCTGCAGGGAGCTCAGCTTGATGGAATATGCCGTGATGCCTGCACTAAGCCTGTCCACCGTGGACTCTTCATCCTTCAGGAACTGGATGTCGTCGCGGCTCTTGGTAAACAGGACATTCCTCGCGACCTCAAGGGAATCCTCTACAATTTGCCCCATACGGGCGACTTCCTTTACCGTTGACTGCAACGCCATTACCGGAGTCTCCAGAATACGGTCGTCCAGCAGCACCTTGCTCTTGTCCTGTTCTGCTTCTTCCACCCGGCCAATCTTTTTTGCCAGCCTGATTATCCAGTTGGACATAGGGAACAGAAGCACTGTGGTTCCAATGTTGAAGGCCGTATGAACCATACTTATCTGCGTCTGTGTTATCACTCCGGTACCGGCAAGCGGATTCAGCACTTCAAAGTACAAGATAGCAATCAGGCTGAATATCACCGTACCGATTATGTTAAACAGAAGATGCATGAGTGCCGCCGTCTTGGCATTCTTTTTGGCCCCCATACTGGACAGCATGGCAGTCACACATGTTCCAATGTTCTGCCCCATGATAATATAGATTGCCGCGCTAAACGGTACGAGGCCTGCAGCAGCAAGGCTCTGCAGTATACCGACAGACGCGGATGAACTCTGGATGATTGCCGTGACCAGTGCACCCGCAAGTATGCCGAGAAGCGGGCTGCCCCCCAATGTCACGAATATATTGCGAAATCCTTCGGAATCCTGTAACGGCGCGACCGCAGAGGACATCGTGGTGATACCGATGAACAGCAGACCGAAACCTACGATAATACTTGCTATTTCCTTTGAGGAACGTCTCTTTCCGATGAGCATGATGACGACACCGAGCATGACTGCAATCGGGGCAATCTTTGACGGGCTTAGAAATTCCGCCCACTCTACAGACGAGACGAGCCAGCCGGTCACCGTCGTACCGACATTGGCACCCATGATGACCCCCATTGCCTGGGTCAGATTCATGATGCCGGCATTTACAAAGCCTACGACCATGACTGTCGTAGCAGATGAGCTTTGGATTACTGCCGTAATCGCCGCACCGAGAAGCACGCCCATCAGCTTATTCTTCGTCAGCACTTCCAGCAGGGATTTCATCTTATTGCCTGCCGCGTTTTCCAGTCCCTGCGCCATAATCTGCATGCCGTAGATGAACATGCCGAGACCGCCGACAAAGGGAATTATAATATTTACGTAGTCCATTGATTTCCTCCTAATGTACTCATATCCTTCAAAACCATCATTTTTACAATACCATTATCATAAGGAGAAAACAACAAGATTTTTTATTTTTTCATTTTAGGTTCAAATATCAAAGATGCCAGATATCCAAAGATGAGAGCCGCAGAGATTCCCACTGCGCTGGCCTTGAATCCCCCCATGAAGATTCCGATGAATCCGTGACTGTCTACCGCTTCTTTAACGCCTTTCCACAACACATTGCCGAATCCCAGCAGCGGCACGCTTGCACCGGCACCGGCAAACTTAAGAAATGGCTCATATATCTGAAGTGCACCGAGCACCGCGCCGGAACATACGAGCAGTACCATAATGCGGCCCGGCATAAGCTTCGTCCTGTCCAGCAGTATCTGTACAAGTGCACAGATCAGTCCCCCAATCCAGAATGCATTAACATAATCCATATCCTACCTCCTTGTAAATTGGGGACGGGGGATTTTTAAAAAAACTCCGTCCCAAATTAAATTTTCCCTGTCCCTTTTTCGTTTTGCCGTGTCCCTTCTCAGCAGTGTTCGAGCACTATGCCGTGTGCAATACCCGGCACGCTTTCTCCTTCGTTGAAGCTGACGGTGGACATGAGGGCGCCCGTTGGCACGAAGAGTATCCGTTTCCACTCTCCCCGTTCCAGCTTGGGCAGTATATAAGACGAAAGTGTAACGGCCGCACACCCGCAGCCGCTCCCCCCGGCATGGGTGTCCTGTGTCTTCTGGTCATAAATCGTCATTCCGCAGTCCATATGATTTTTCTTTATATCAACGTTTTTTCCCCTCATCAGGTCGAACAGGATGCTTTGTCCGACGTATCCCAAGTCACCTGTCACGATACGGTTGTAGTCATCCGGCGTACGTCCGAAATCTTCCAGATTCCTCAATATCGTGTCGCAGGCAGCGGGTGCCATGCATGCTCCCATGTTCTGCGAATCTTTCAGTCCGTAATCTACAATCTTACCGACGGTGATGCCCGTCACACGTACATGGCTGCGCTTCGTTCCGACCACGAATGCTCCGCTGCCCGTCACAGTCCAGTGTGCGGAGAGCGGCCTCTGGTTCGCATATCCGAGCGGAAAACGGAATTCTTTTTCTGCACTTCCAAAATGGCTGGATGTAACTGCCAGCATGTTATCGCCATATCCCGCGGCTACGCTCATGGATGCCAGCGCGATAGCTTCTCCCGATGTAGAGCAGGCACCGTAAAGGCCGAACATCGGTATACTCAGCTCCTCGACGCCCATAGAAGTGGCTACCCCCTGCCTGAGAAGATCCCCGCCAAACAGATATCTTATATCCCGTACGTCCATATGTGCTTTGCCAAGGGCAAGTACGCACGCCTCTTTCTGCATGGTACTCTCTGCCGCCTCCCACGTCTCTTCGCCGAATAGGTCATTTTCTTCCACCATATCGAACATGCTTCCGAGCGGCCCTTCTCCTTCTTTTTTTCCAACAACGGATGCGCTGCCGACTATATAAGGTGAGTTTTCAAACGCAATGCTTTGTAATCCCTGAATCATCCTTGTTTCCCTTCCTATCTTACTATTCCTTAATAACATAAAAGAACCGATAGGATTACCTATCGATTCTTATGCTTTCCATTTTCACTTGATTGCATACATCCTTTTCCGGTTTTTGCAAAAACACCATAAGCTCATGGGCCAGTATAGGAAATGCAGCCAGTATCGTCAGCCGGATCCATTCATGGAGCTCGAGATGGACCGTGCCGAAAGCCTGGATGAGTACCGGAATCTCCGTCACAGATATCTGAAGCACAAATCCAAGTATAAAGGCTACAATCATCCATTTATTTTCCAGGTGGTTCATGCGGAACACCGACCTGTGGATATCCCGCATCCCAACCGCATGGAACAGCTGCGACATCCCCAATACCGTAAATGCGTATGTCTGGGCTCTCATGAGTATCTCTTCGCTCTGGAGCGCAAGCGCGATATTGGAAATCGAAAACGGGGCGCCTTTGCTCATGAGCAATTCATAAGGAACTGTAAAAAATGCAGTCAGGCTGATTCCCGCAATGAGCAGCCCGTAGAAACATGTACACGCCAGCCCTCCTCTCGCGAACAGGCTTTCCTTGGCTTTTCTCGGAGGTTCTTCCATCAGGCTGTCTCCGTCATTCTCATCCACACCAAGCGCCAGCGCCGGCAGGGAGTCTGTAATCAGGTTAATCCAAAGGATATGGCTTGATTTCAGCGGCGAAGCGATGTCACAGAGTACAGCGAGAAACATCGTCATAATCTCGCCAAGATTGGAGGACAGGAGAAATATTACCGTCTTTCTGATGTTCTCGTACACCCCTCTGCCTTCTTCAATCGCTTTCTCGATTGTTGCAAAATTATCGTCTGTCAATGTGATGTCCGATGCCTGCCTGGCTACATCGGTCCCTGTCATTCCCATCGCGATTCCCACATCTGCGGATTTAAGTGAAGGGGCATCATTTACACCGTCGCCCGTCATTGCAACTATATTTCCCCTTGTCTTAAATCCTTTTACAATACGTACCTTATGTTCCGGCGATACCCGGGCAAATACGCGGACATCGTCCAGCTTTTTCAAAAACTTCTCCTCCGGCAGGTTCTGTACCTCTTCCCCTGTCATGCACTGTTCCTGGCGTTCTACAATTCCGAGCTGCCTGGCTATTGCAAATGCAGTGTCAACATGGTCCCCGGTAATCATAACGGTGGTGACCCCTGCCTGCTTAAATCTGGCTACCGCACCTCTTGCCTCTGGCCGGGCCGGGTCTCTCATCCCCACCATTCCGATGAAGGTCAGTTCCCGCTCTACCGGTGCCGTGCCACCGACGCGCATAGCCACTGCCAGCGTTCTCAGCGCCTGCGAAGACATTTTCTCGATTGCTTCTTGAATCTGGCGGCGGTGCGTTTCCGTCATGGCCGTTACATTGCCTCGTATCAGTATGCGGCTGCATCTTTTGAGCACTACATCTGGAGCACCTTTTGTATACGTCACGTTAGAAGATCCGTTCTTGTGCATGGTGGACATCATCTTGCGCCCAGAGTCAAAGGGCAGTTCCTTTTTCCTCGGCATCTCCTTCTCCAGCGCCTCCCTTCGGATGCCATACTGTTCCGCAAGATTCAAAAGGGCCAGTTCTGTCGGGTCGCCGATGCTGCTTCCATCCTTCTGGACAGCGTCGTTACACAACGTCAATCCCTGAAGCAGTTCTTTATGTTCCCTTACGTCTAGTTCCTTCCTGTCTAAGATTCTCTGGTTGATATAGCAGCCTTCCACAGTCATCTTATTCTGTGTCAGCGTCCCCGTCTTGTCAGAGCAGACAACGCTTACTGCTCCGAGTGTTTCTACTGAGGGCAGCCTCCTCACTATCGTATGTACCTTCACCATCCGTGTCACGCTTAGTGCCAGACAGATCGTAACGACGGCCGGAAGCCCTTCCGGCACCGCTGCCACTGCCAGTGATATGGCCGTGATAAGCATCTCTGCCATGTTACGGTGCTGTAGTACCGCAATCACAAATAAGGCGGCGCACAGTCCAAGCGACAGTATGCTCAGCATCTTGCCAAGTTCTCCCAGGCGCTTCTGCAGTGGCGTTATCTCCTCCTGGCTGTCATTGATCAGTGCCGCTATCTTCCCGATTTCTGTATGCATCCCTGTGGCTGTCACGATTCCTAGCCCACGCCCGTTTGTCACTATTGTGGACATATAGGCCATGTTTCTGCGGTCTCCGAGTGGTACGGATGACGCTTTGTATCCTTGTCCCTTCCCTTTTCCGGCAATAAAGTCTACATTTTTTTCAATCGGCAGCGATTCTCCGGTCAGCGCAGATTCTTCTACCTTTAGATTATTTGCCTTGACAAGCCTCATATCGGCAGGTACCTGGCAGCCGGCGTCCAGACATACGATGTCACCTGGCACTAGCGAAGATGCCTGTACCTCCTGCTCTTTTCCTTCACGGATTACGATTGCCCTTGGGCTTGTCAGCTTCTTCAGGGAATCTAACGCTTTTTGCGCCTTTCCTTCTTGGATGATACCGACAAACGCGTTCATCAGCACTACGACAATTATAATGATGGCATCGCTGACTTCCTGTAACAGTATAGAAACCGCCGCCGCGGCAAGCAGGACATATATGAGCGGGTCATTAAGCTGCTCAAAGAACGACTCGATCTTCGTCTTCTTTCTGGCAGACTTGAGCTCATTTGCGCCATTCTCCTGCAGGCGCTGCGCTGCTTCCGTATAGGAAAGGCCATGCTCTGAATTGGTTTTCAATTCTTCGCATGCTTCCCTGACTGTCTTGTTCTCAAACATAATATTCCCTCTCCTTATCCGCATTAACCCCTTAAAATGGAATTCAACAGGCCTGTACTTCCTGTCCTAGTACAACCTTATGCGGTAAGAATCGGGAATATGTTGTCTATCGTAAAAATCTATTTGATGATGTCTGCAAGTTTCAGAATCCAATATCCGAGCCCTATGGCCCAGCTCGTGAAGATACCATACAGGATGACCGGGCCTGCGATTGTGAAAATCTTGCAGCCGATACCCATGACCTGGCCTTCCTTCTTATATTCTATAGCAGGCGCTGCCACAGAGTTAGCAAAACCGGTAATCGGCACAAGCGCACCGGCTCCGCCCCATTTGGCGATGCTCGGGTATACATTGATCCCAGTCAGCAGTACGCTGAGCAGGATAAGTATGAGAGAAGTCCATCCGGCGCTCGTATCCTTATCAAGACCCACCTTCTCACAATAGTTCAAAATTGCCTGTCCTATGACGCAGATGATGCCCCCGACAACGAAAGCCTTAGCCATATTTGCCGGAAGGTTGTGTACCGGCGTTTTTTGTTTTACGTAATTTTCATAAGCCTGCTGCTGTTTTTGCTTATCCACAATTATTCCTCCTTTTGGGGATAACTCGGGCGGGTGAGGTTGGGGACGGAGGTTTTTTAAAAAACCTCCGTCCCCAACCTCACTTTCCCCTGTCCCCGATTGATTTTGCCGTGTCCCTTTTTACCAACGGTTGAAAAAGAATATCAGTGAGCCGATTCCTTTGCCCAACGCCATCCCGGCGATTAGATAAGGGATATATCTCAATAGCTTTACCCGCCGGATAAAAATTGGAAATACGTTTAAGATTTCTGCCAGCGCCATGGACCAGCAGCCAACAAATATGCCTGCAAACAGCCCGAATATAGGCAGCAGGAAGCCGCCGTGCGGAATGGCAATCCTGTAGATAAAAAATATATTGCCAAGCATGCCGCCAAGTGCGACGCAGTCCTCATACAATAAGATGTGTTCTCCGGTGTGCGTACGGTCTGCAAAATCGGATACGACTCCAAGTCCGATGATAAAGGAAAACAGACCGCCTGCAACAACTACTCCGGCGCTAAGTCCGATGAGTGCCAGAAGGATTTGTGTTGCCCACATCCTGCTCTTTGCCCTTTCTGGAATATGTTTCTATCAATGTCGTCTGGATATCATTTTCATACAGACGCATCTCAACTTCCATTGGAGTCGGATCTACGGTGAATTTTTTCTTTCCAAAATGATTAAAGAATATGAGAATACCTATAATCAGCCCGATACAATACGTAAGCTCCAGAATCGTAAAGCCACTAGACTTCTGCCCTGTCACAAGCTTATATATCTGAGAGAACAGCTTGACCGTATCAACGTCATTGTTAAAGGCCATAATAGAAAATGCAGCACCTATGAACGTAATGACGATAACACATGATGCTTTCAGGGCATGTACAAGTCCACCGGCCGTCTGCTGCTGTTCGTATGTTACGATAAAGTCTTGCTCCCCCAGGTTCTGTATATCCATATTGGGAAACTGCTCGTGGATAATTTCTATCACTTTTAAGATGGATACTGCAACTCTGTTCTGGTTTTTCTTATCTGTGTGATGAAATTTCAGCAGCTTCAGTGTATTCAGTTTCGGAACGACCGACGGATTGGAACATTCCATCGTAAGCACGTCCCCTAACGTCACATCGGGCTTGGTGACCTCTACGTTCCTGTCCGCTTTTATATATACTGTCTCGCTGTTTGCCGCCATGCCTACACCCTGCTTTCCGTTCCAGTCATGATTAATGTTCCCTCGCTGATGTCGCTTTTGCTTCTTACATCATTAAAGTAGTAGATACAGCCGATTATCACGGCTGCCGCCACAACACAAATTAAGCATACCCGGAGTTTTTTCCTGGCCTCATCCATACTGACACCCTCCTTATACTTCTTTTGTGGGTTAGTATGGATATATTTCGGGAAAATATACACGGGTATGCTTTTTATATTCTTTCACGCAGACGTTTTAATATTTTCTTTTCCAGACGCGATACCTGAACCTGGGATATGCCCAGTTCCTGACCTACCTGCGACTGCGTCTGGTTGGCAAAATACCGCAGATAGATAAGCTGTCGTTCATCTTTGTTCAGATATTCCAGCAGCTGCTGGAGCAGCATATGGTTCAGGATTTTCTCCTCTCCGCCTTCTTTTTCCGGCAGCTTGTCCATAAGGCGGATTTCCTGTCCTTCCTTTTGATATATCGGTTTGTGCAGCGATTCGATATCACCGCTTGCATCCAGAGCCATCGTAAGCTCTTCCCGGTCGACCTCAAGATATTCTGCTATCTCCGTGATGGTCGGTTCCCGTCCAAGTGCCTCCTGAAGCCTTTCCTGACAGAGATATGCTTTATAGGCAAGCTCCTTTAACGAACGGCTTACCTTGATCATGCCGTCATCTCTCAGGAAACGTTTTATCTCTCCTGATATCATCGGAACAGCATAGGTCGAGAATTTCACTTCATACGACATGTCAAACTTGTCGATTGCCTTTAAAAGCCCGATATTCCCGACCTGGAACAAATCCTCAGCCTCAGCGCCCCGGTTATAAAAGCGTTTGACAATGCACCATACAAGTCCTGCATTTTCCTCCACTAACTGTGCTCTCGCTTCTTCATCCCCCTGGTGAGATTTTTGAATCAAAGCGATTGTGTGGTCCATAACTTACGTCCTTTACCAATAGTTTTTTCCATTTTTACGGTTGTTCCTTGTCCTGGTTCAGATTCAACTTCCAGATGGTCCATGAAAGCTTCCATGAACGAAAAGCCCATGCCGGAGCGGTCCAGTTCCGGCTTTGTCGTAAACAGCGGTTCCATAGCCTTTTTTACATCCGGAATCCCTTTTCCCTTGTCCTCAATCTCCAGGTACAATGTCTTTCCTTCTGTCCTGCAGCGGATATAGATATTATGTACTTCGTTCTCATATCCATGGATAATTGCGTTGGTGACCGCCTCTGATACGGCAGTCTTGACATCTGAGACTTCTTCCACCGTTGGATTCAGAGAGGTCATAAAAGCTGCCACCGTCACCCTGGCAAACGACTCATTCGATGATCGGCTGTCAAATATTAATTGCATTTCATTCGTATTTTCCATCTATTTATCCTCCTCATATATCTTCATAATTTTTGTTGCTCCTGACATCGTTAATATTTTCTTCATTCTCTCATTGGTGTGGACTGCACACACCTCTCCTCCTAACATATAGATTCGCTTGTAGCGTCCCATAATCACGCCAATCCCCGAACTGTCGCAGAAAACCGTATCCTCAAAATCAAAAATCACATATCGGATATGGTTCTTTTCAATGAGATGGTCAGCCTCTCGCCTGATGCTCTCTGCATTGTGATGGTCCAGTTCTGTCGGCAGGAATATGGTAAGACAATTCTCCTGCACTTCATACTTCATGTTACTCCTCCTCTTTTCTATGTTTTATATCGGGACAGGGCAAATTCAATTTGGGACAGGGATTTTTTAATTGGGGACGGAGGAAATCTAAAAAACCTCCGTCCCCAACCCCTTCTTCGTTGTCACCAAAAAAGGACATGCAATCTAATTGCATATCCTTTATCTTCTGTAACCCTGTTTAATTCCTTATTCAGTTTGATTGTCTGCGCTGCCATCGTCTTTGCTATCTCCGCCGGCCTTCTGTTCATCCAGCGCGCTTTGCGCCTCGGATGCCGCCTCGGTGTTCGGATAGTTCTCGATGATCTTCTGATACTCGATATTCGCCTTGTCCTGGTCGCCTTTCTTTTCATAAGACCGGGCAAGCAGCAGCTTGGCGCCGCCGTCAGAATATCCTTCGTCCATCTGCATTACTTTTTCAAGGTTGCTGATGGCCGTATCATAGTTGGCAACTTCAAAATTATTCTTAGATGTAGAGTACAGGTCCTCGCACATCCTAGGATAGAGCTCTCCGGTTATCTCGTCAAAGCGTTCCCGCCCAACGGTGCCAAGAGACTCGGCATTTACTTTCAGAAGTTCCTCCAGCATGGCATCGTTGCTCATATCTTTCGCATTGTAATGCTTGGAGATATTCATGACGATCTCGTAGCTTTCCTGGGTGGAAGTAGCCGTGGCTTTGGCATTCTCCGTCTCCTCGCTCGTGGAACGGTAATCCTCAAGTTCTTTCTTCAAAGCACTTATCTGTGCTTTCTGAGTTGCGATCTGGTCGCTGAACGCCACGGTCTGCTTGTTGAGCTTATCCTGCCTTGAAGCGTTAATCGCGGGCATGATCATAAACCACATGACCGCAACTCCGACAAGCACTCCGATTGCTATATTCACAATCGTATGCAGCCCTGTGTGTTCTTTATAGCTTGATGACACCGGCTGTATGATTGTTTCATTTCCAATATTATAAGTAACGGTCTGCTGCTGTTCCTCAGTATCCTTCTCCTTGATCCTGGCATTTTTAGATCTGCGCACCTGGTTCAGCTCATGCATATACCTGAGCGTGATGTCATCCGTCGTGTCCAGCTTGTGTGCTATCCTCAGGCACTGCCTCGCTTTAGAATACTGCTCCGTCTGTAGATATAAAAGTGCAAGAAGCTGATATGCTTTCACAAATGTCGGATGGGCAGCGACGACCTTCTTAAGCTGTATGATTGCCAGGTCCTCACCGTTCTGACGGGCATAGCCAAGAGCCTGGTTGAACTTCTTAATCGCCTGATTCAACGTATCAAGCTCTCCCGGCGTCTCCTGAAGCTTCTGGATGTAATAGTTGGATATGTTTTCATGAGACTGGAAATTCTTGCTGAGGATCCACTCTACCAGAGCCTCGCCGATATCCCCCCTGCCGTAATACGCAAGGCCAAGAAGGTTTCTGGCTGCAATGTTCGCTCTATTGTATTGTAAACTGCGCCTCAAGGATGTTATCGCACCGGATAAATCCCGGATATTGGCTTTCTTAAGTCCATCGTTATACCAATAATTGGACTGGTATAAGAGTTTCATTGAATAATCCATATATCGTCGTAACCCTTCTTCTACTTCGTCTGCTCTATCATTTCCTTGAGTATATCTGTCATATCAGTCAAATCCTCCTGATAGACCGCATCTTCTATATCTTCCACTTCCACACTGGGCTGGAATTTCTTTAATTCTTCTTCAAAATCAAGCATGTTCATCGCCTCCTGCCAACAGCTTCTTAACCATTCCCGCCAGATACAGAGAACCAAGACAGTATATCTCTGCCTCCCCCCTGATATCCCGGGCCGTGTCGAGTGCATCCCTCAACTCTTTTTTTACAATAACTCTTTTATCTGTATATCGCTCAAATACCTGTCCCAATTCCCGGGCCGGCAGTTTCCGTCTGTCATCAATCTCCGTGACAATATAGGCCGATGCCTCCAGGTTCCCGCACAGATAAGATATCATCTGTTCATAACTCTTATCCGCCACTGTGGAAAATATGATTACAGGCCTGGCAGCTTTACCTTCTTCCAATATCCGCACGGTCTCTGTAAATGCTTCCACCGCGCCAAGATTGTGGGCTCCGTCAATCGTCACATGAGGCGCCGCTTCTTCCATCCTGCCCTGCCACTTTACCGCAGCCAATGACTCATGCCACCGGCCTCTGTGGACGTGTTCGTCTGCGAGAAGGTAATCCGCAGCTTCCAGCGCAAGAACCGCATTCCTAACCTGATAGACGCCACAGACAGGCATCTGCCACGTAACATCTTTATCATACGCATTCACCCTGCAAAAAGCAATAGATTTACGTCCAACTTCCAGGATTTCGTACGCATTTTTCGAGATTTCTCTACAGGGAGCATCCTTCTCTTGTGCCGTCTTACGTATCACTTCCGCCGCAGGACGGCAGTTCCCGTCGAAGATCAGAGGCACCCCTGTCTTGATGATTCCTGCTTTTTCAGCAGCTATCTTCTCTATCGTATCTCCTAGTATGTCCATGTGATCCAGACTGATAGATGTTATGACAGTCAGGCACGGATGTTCCGCAGAATTCGTCGCATCAAGCCTTCCGCCCAGCCCGGTCTCCAGGATGATGTACTCGACGTCTGCCGCAGCAAACGCCTTCATCCCCATGCCATAGAGAAATTCAAAATATGACGGATGGGATATGCCATCCCTCCCCATCTCTTCAACTACTTCCATGACCTGGCAGAATACATCAAGAAATGTCTCATCATCCACCGGTATGTTATCAACCCGGATCCGTTCATTGATGGATATAAGATGAGGGGACGTAAAGAACCCCGTCCTTTTCCCCTCAGCCATCAGTATCGCTTGCATATATGCACATACCGAACCTTTACCGTTTGTCCCCGCCACGTGGATAATCTTCCGGTCTTCACCTGGATTTCCAAGCCGCCTTAAGAACTCCCTCGTATGGTCCAGCGTGTGCTTTTTCGTAAATTTGGGCAGCTCTTCAATATAGGCTGCAGCCTCATCATAATTCACTGCTCTCACCACTATTCTTCTGTAATATCGGTCTGTTCCGTCCATGATATGTCAGGGTCTGTTCCGGTTCCTTCCCGCACTGTCAGCATACCGTTCTGGTATACGTATTCATTTGAAGTCCGGAAGGTAGTATCGCTGGAGCCCATCTGGACGACCGTAATGACGTCTCCGTCTGACGGCGTAGTCTCCGGCAGGTCAATACGGGTATTATTCAGAAATGTACTCTTTTGTTTTTCCCCGTTTATAAATATCTTGCTATGCCTTGTAAAGTTCTCCCCGTACAGGCTGCAGCCCTCCTCAAGATGCTTCACTACATTCGTGAGCGTGACATCTTTGACTCCCATCTGCATATGGCCTTCCGTGATAGGCACGTTTCCGTTATAAACGTATTGCTTGCCGTACAGGATGTCATATTGCAGAAGCTCCAGATCTGACAGGTAATTCTTTGTCTTCCTGCGTTCCTGGTGATAGTTGAATACGGTTCCGGAATGGATATCAAGGCGGTCAAATACATCCGCCATGATCTGATAGGACGGAATGTTGCGGTCTTCCTTCTTCAGTCCAATATTGTCCCAGATAACATAGTTTGTATTATAGAGATAACGGCCCTTCAGGTCTTCCGCTTTCAGACCCATCGTCGGAAGATGGTCGCCGTAGAATACGACCACTGTCGGTTCCCCTCTCTCTTCGATGGCTTTAACGAGGTCCCCCGCAAACTGATCCATCTCATAGACCTGGTTCACATAGTATTCCCATTTATTTTTCTGGCCTTCATCTTCGATACCTTCCACCTTGATCTTCGGATTTTCAATAATCTGCTCTTCCGGATAATCTCCATGGCCCTGCACGCTTATTCCAAACACAAAGTCCTGCTGTTCTGTCGTATCCATGGCATCCATAATGTGCTGGATGAGGATATCGTCTTTTGCCCATCCGTTCTCCGTCATCTGCAGTATATTCATGAATTCTTTGCTTGTAAAGCTGTCGAATCCGATATTGTTAAATACATTCGCCCTGCTGTAGAAATTTCCACCGTTGTTGTGGAGCGCGTGAGAACCGTAACCGAGCGCAGCCAATGCAGTGGCGGCACTTTCAGCCTTCTGGTTCTTAAGCACTGTCTTATACGGATACTCGCCGGGGCCAAAATACCTCAGGTTCATGCCTGTCAGCACTTCAAATTCCGTATTTGCCGTGCCTGCGCCCACGGATGGCACTTTAAAGTAGCCGGAGGAATAGTTCTTGTACATTGCATGGAGGTTCGGGCTCGCGTCCTCAGATGTGGTAAAGAACTCTGCCTCTGCCACGTCAAAATAAGATTCCAGCTGTATAAAGATGATATTCGGCAGCTCCTCTTGCGTACGGCCGGTCTCGTTTTTAGTTATTTCTCCGTTATTGCTTATCTTTTCAATCGTCTTCTTATTGTAATCGTTCGGCTCATTGATGCCCGTATTGAACACGCTGGCCATAAAGCAGTATGGGAAACCATAATCTTCGTAAGCAAATGCTATATTTCCGAAATACGTAGATACGATTCTCTTCTCTACCGCAAGATTAGAGAAGAGCCCATATGCGGCAATGCACACGATTATGCCGAGCAATGCCCATACATGGTGTACCTTGCCCTCGAACTGTCCGCCGCGTTTCCACATGGATACGACCCAGATGACGACGGATATGATTCCGACGATCAGGACGACAAGCTCGAATCCGTTAAAATAATTATTGATAAGACTCAGACCATCCTTAGCCACTTTCAGATCCTGCGCGTTAAATGGCGTGACCCTCTTGAGCAGCATATAGCCGTTGGCTACTCCGAGGACAAGCCAGAACACGCTGATCAGAATCCTGACAAATACTCTCCTCCTGAACAGGTACACGATAGAAAACGTTATGAATATCATAAATGCATTGTAAAAAAATACCATAGGCGTGCCTGTCATATAATCCCATGCTTCAAACAGGGAATGCCTTGATATCGCTTCTATCACAAGGTTGAGGAAGCATGCAAGTATCACATGGAACAGAAGGGAGAAGCGGTTCATAAACTTATAAACCGGCTTCATCTTCCTTGCGAACGCGCTGTTCCGGCGCTGCTCGATAATCCTGGCACGCCTTTCCCTTCTGGCCTTCCAGTATGCTTTGGCGTCTTCCTTGTTCATATTTTTTAATTTATGAAAAGTACCCTTTATGTCAGGTCTTTTTATCTGAATCTTCATATTATCCCCTTATGGCTGTCTGGCTTTCAGTCCTTCCAGCCTTTCTTTTACCTGGTCTAACATCTGCTGATATTTTACAAGTTTGTCTTTTTCCTCCTGGACCTTTGCCTCCGGAGCCTTGCTCATGAACTTCTCATTGTTCAGCATCCCTGTGGCACGCGCGATTTCTTTTGTAAGCCGTGCCTCTTCTTTCGTCAGACGTTCTGTTTCCTGTTCAAAATCTACAAGCTCATTGAGCGGAACATAGGCAATTGCATCCGGCACAACGACAGACACCGCATCTTCTGCAATCCCTTCTTTATCACTCTGAACGATAAAATCGCTTGCGCTGGCCATTCTGATGACAGAATCTTTCAGTGCCGAAAGGCCTGCCCTCAATTTGTCATCTTCGCTTACGACATATATCTTCGTCTTTCTGGCCGCAGGCACATTCATCTCCGCACGGATGTTGCGCACTCCTGATATGATGGCTTTCAAGTGTTCCACCACTTCTTCTGCCTCTGCGAACGCCCTGTCTTCTCTATACTGCGGCCAGGATGACATCATCAGCGATGTCTCTTCCGGCACGAGCTTTACATATATCTCCTCGGACACGAAAGGCATGAACGGATGCAGAAGCTTCAGCGAATCCATAAGCACCGTCTTTAATACCCACAGGGCGGCATTGGCTGCCTCCGGTTCTTCCTGCGCACGGTAAATCCTCTGCTTGGCAAGCTCGATATACCAGTCACAGAATTCATCCCAGATAAAGTCATATACCTTCTGGAGCGCGATACCGAGTTCAAACTTATCCATATTCTCGGTGGCTTCTCGCACGAGCCTGTTGCATTTTGACAATATCCACTTGTCTGCATCCAGAAAATCGCCTGCCTCCGGCTCTGTTATCTCTTTTCCTTCGATGTTCATCAGAATAAAACGCGACGCATTCCATACCTTATTGGCAAAGTTACGGCTCGCTTCTACTCTTTCATTATAGAAACGCATATCGTTGCCCGGCGCATTTCCTGTCACCAGCGTCATGCGGAGCGCGTCTGCGCCATATTGGTCGATGATCTCCAGCGGGTCGATTCCATTACCAAGCGATTTGCTCATCTTACGTCCCAGGGAATCTCTCACAAGGCCGTGGATGAATACCGTATGGAATGGCGATTTGCCGGTATGCGCAAACCCGGAGAACACCATCCTGATAACCCAGAAGAAGATGATGTCATATGCTGTCACGAGCACGTCGGTAGGATAGAAGTAATCCAGGTCTTCATTCTTCTCCGGCCAGCCAAGCGTGGAAAATGGCCACAGCGCGGAACTGAACCATGTGTCAAGCGTATCCTCATCCTGTGTGAAATGAGCGTTTCCGCAATGCGGACATTCTTCCGGCCTCTGCCTTGCCACGACAACCTCACCACATTCGTCACAGTAATAGGCCGGAATCCGGTGCCCCCACCAAATCTGTCGGGAGATGCACCAGTCGCGTATACTTTCGAGCCAGTGCAGATAAATCTTGTCAAAACGTTCCGGAACAAATTTCAGCTCTCCCGTCTTGACCGCTTCAATGGCAGGTTTTGCCAGCTCTTCCATCCTTACGAACCACTGCTGCTTGATAAGCGGCTCTACTGTCGTATGGCAGCGGTCATGGGTTCCTACATTATGGGAATGGGGCGCAACTTTGACAAGGTAGCCCTGTTCCTCAAGGTCTTTTACGATTATCTTTCTAGCCTCATACCGTTCAAGGCCTGCATATCTGCCGCCATTTTCGTTGATGGCAGCGTCATCGTTCATGACATTGATTTCCGGAAGATTGTGGCGCTTGCCTACTTCAAAGTCGTTCGGGTCATGAGCCGGTGTAATCTTCACGGCACCTGTACCAAAATCCTTGTCTACATAGTAATCAGCAACAATCGGAATCTCCCTTTCTACAAGCGGGAGCAATGCCGTCTTGCCAACGATGTCTTTATAACGTTCGTCATCCGGATGTACCGCAATGGCGGTATCTCCGAGCATCGTCTCCGGTCGTGTGGTCGCTATTTCAAGGAATCTGTCCGTTCCGACAATCGGATACTTCACATGCCAGAAGGAACCGTCTTGCTCCTCATGTTCAACCTCTGCATCCGAAAGGGAAGTCTTGCAGACCGGGCACCAGTTGATAATTCTGGAACCTTTGTAAATATACCCTTCTTCATACAGTTTGATGAATACTTCCTCTACTGCTTTGGAACAGCCTTCGTCCATAGTAAACCGCTCTCTGTCCCAGTCACATGACACGCCGAGCTTCTTAAGCTGTCCTTCTATCGTCCCAGCATATTCTTCCTTCCACTGCCACGTACGCTCTAAGAACTTTTCTCTTCCCAGCTCTTTCTTATCAATGCCTTCTTCTTTCAGCTGGTTCGTAACTTTAACCTCCGTGGAAATGGCGGCATGGTCCGTCCCCGGAATCCAGAGCGCATTATATCCCTGCATCCTCTTATAACGGATGAGAATATCCTGCAGCGTGTTGTCAAGCGCATGTCCCATATGCAGCTTGCCGGTGATATTCGGCGGAGGCATAACCGTCGTAAATGGTTTCCTGCTTCGGTCCACTTCAGCATGAAAATACTTGTTTTCACACCATTTTTCATATAATTTCGGCTCAATCTCTTTCGGATTGTAAGTTGTTTCCAAGTTCTGACTCATAGTTTCCTCCTCATACTCCTTTGTAAATGTATAACACTTTTTTCACAATTCGGGGGTAGATCAAGGATGACAGGAACACCCTGTCAAATAAAAAATCACCCCTTACCAGCATGTAAAGGGCGAAATAAAATCCGCGGTACCACCTTCATTTGTACAGAAGGAACTGCTTCTATACATCTCATCATATTCGCTAACGGGAACGACTCCGGGATGGCCTACTTTTCTTTCAGCCAACCAGCTCCAAAGCTACCTTCCGTCACTCCTACTTGAAACCATCTTTCAGCCGTGGATGGTCCTCTCTTGCAAGGGTGGTGCCGTACTCTTCTTCTTCAACGCCTTTATCTTAATAAACTAATGAATATCATAGCCACCTAAGCCCTGTTTGTCAAGGTGTTTAGAGGATTTTCAGAATATCTTAAGGAGTTAAAATATATGGTTTTCAACTCCCCAAACTTGTGTTATAATCATGCCATGGGGTATTGGCGCAGTTGGGAGCGCGCTTGAATGGCATTCAAGAGGCCACGGGTTCAAGTCCCGTATACTCCACTGCCAGAAAAACGATTAGAGACCCGCCACACCTTGCAAACAAAGGGATGGCGGGTTTTCTATATGCAGAACTTATTTACTCTTTATGTCGTACAATAAGCAATTATGCAGCTCGGAGCAACACGAAACACAACACGGAACAGGCCTCCGGGCTTCTACACCAGAGGCTTTATCCGAGCCACTTCTGGATGTCCTTCAGCCATCCAATGGAAGCTGACTCCTGATATTGATTCTCCTTTGTGCTGGCGTGTATAAACATACGAGTATGAGGGTTTAATTGGTTGCACACTGCACAAGAATGCTATGTATGAAGATGAATAATACTCTGCCGTTGCCACTTGACATTGAAAATGTCATAACATTTCTGTTATTGTCGAATAATGTCGTTTATGACTATTTCTGCCCTGTTTACGACCGCCCCCATCCTTTATTTAAAGTATTCTATACAATATATCCGTAAGGTCGCAAGGAGGCATTATGGACAAAACAAGAGCCCTGTTATTAAGGCTCGGGATACGCTCCACACTGAAAGGATTCCACTTCCTTCTGTATGGCCTGAAGCTGTGCTTATCGAGTGAAGATTATCTGCTGTCGGTCTACAAAACGTTATATGTTGATATTGCAGACCATTTTGGTACATCCAGAGATAATGTGGAGCACTGTATCCGCACCGCCATTTCAAACTGCTGGTATAAGGGTAATCGGGAACTTCTGTATGAGATCGCCGGTTTCCACCTGAATCAGAGGCCAGCCAACGGAGAATTTATAGATATTCTCTACAATCACTTATGTCAGGAAGAGTAGCCCGCTTTGCGGGCCTCTTCCTCCCGGAATTTCTTTAAGCCCTCGTTCTGTCCATGGATTTGGACGGCAAACATAACCATGCGGGCAATCTGTTCTATATCTTGAAAATCTATAACAGCCTCTATATAATAATTGTAATCGGCGATACTGTGCCGTGGAAAAAATGAGCCATGTTTTATGGTATGGATCCGTCAAAATGAGGAAGGCATGTTTGAATTGGTACAGGCAGGAGAAAGGACTTATTATATACAAGCCCCTGCAAAAATCGGTATATACGAAGCAGGAGGCAATGACGTCTATCTGATAGACAGCGGTAATGACAAAGATGCGGGCCGCAAGGTACGCAAAGTGCTGGAGCAAAACAGCTGGAACCTGAAGGCCATCCTCAATAGCCACTCTAACGCAGACCATATCGGAGGCAAGCGCTACCTGCAGCAGCAGTACGGCTGCAAGATTTATGCACCCGAACCGCGCCAGGATTTCCACAGGAGATGGACATCATCCCTTTGCCAGGGCTTTCTTCGATATGGCAGGCTACCGGACGCTAGACGGAACAGTCTTTCTGGCGGACTGTCTGAGCAGCCTGCATGCTCTTGAAAAATACGGCTTTACCTTTTTGTATGATGTAGCTGCATATCTGGATACGCTGCACCGTGTCAGCGGCATGCAGGCGGAGCTTTTCGGCCCCTCCCACGAAAATGCAGCCAGAGATGTTCGGCCATTGGCCCGTTTGAATGAGGAAAAGGTACTGGAAATCGCACAGCAAATCAAGCATATATGCGAAGTCCCGCAGCCATTCGAGTCCTTACTGCAGAAGCTCTTTACCCAATATCAGCTTAACATGAACTTTGAGCAGTATGTCCTGATCGGCAGCACGGTGCGTTCTTACCTTGAATGGCTGAAGGAGCGTGGAGAAATATGTGGTTCCTTCAAAGATAACCAGCTGCTCTGGAAGACAGTGCTATAAGCAGTTCCCATGCAGTAAATAACAGTAAACCAACGGTCGAGTACGTTATTCAACCAGGAATCGGTTGCTTCTGCAAGCTCGATTCTCTTATAATGCTATTACCAGATGGCTGCTGTAGCAATAAAATCAGAGCTGTCCCGATATCTCCCTTTTGTTTCTATTGGCCAAAGCATTAGATGTGTCTACCAGCGAACTGCTCAACGGTGAAAGGAAAGAGGGCGCACAGCCAGAACATACCGAAGCCATGGTAGCGGAAGCGCTTCAGCATTCTAACCGGAGCACGAAGCTTAAGTTTGAAAAGTTCCGGCAGGTCTCGTTAATTGCATTGTCTGCCACCCTGCTTTTCAGCTGGGTCATGCTACTGCCCGCTCCGGCCTGAAAATTATGCGCGGCAGGGCTCTCTTTTCTGTTGTGCATCCCATTGATTATCGGGATAAACCGTATCATCCATATATTTAACCGGCAGCACGATCCGAGCCTCTCAGAAAATCTGGTGAACACCCTTTCGCTGTTTATCCTGGCGGCTATATGCTTCGGAGCCGATTATGTGGCTGCACACAGAAAAGGATGAGAAGCATGTAACCATATAGGGTATCAATCTGGGTGCTCCCGTTCAGACATGTATGTTCTAATTTCATCCGAAGTCAGCCGCCGTACTTCTGTTTTCGGATATTCCCGGAATTCTCCGGCAGTATAGAGGGGCTGCGTCTGCCTGGACATCTTATCCTTATTCTTCCTGAGATAAGCCTGCATATCCTCTGAGCAGGCAAAAATCTTATAAGATGCCCTTTCCAGACATTCCCGCGCACCGAGCAGGGGCGTTATCCTGCTGTCATCAGCATAGCATTCCTGACACATAGTTCTTACAGCCTCCTTCATGTCTTATTGATTTTTGCGTATGGCAAACATGATATCCACGGAAGGATTCCTTCCCATACTTTTCTCTGTATGATATTCATACTCGAGATTTAATGCTTCATACTTGCTGTCCGGGAGCCACTTCGTATAAAAATATGTTTTAGCTTCTCCGACGGCGGCTCCCCACAGCAATCCCAGTTTGGGCCTGACTGTAATGCTGGCATATTCCCCCGCCGGAATCACCTGGAACTCCAGCTTCTCATTTTTCAAAGTCCCGCCGATGAACAGCTCGAAGTCCCTGCTCTTCACATCATAATTCCTGGAGAGGACATAAAATGGGAGTACAGCATCAGGCTTATCCACAATAAAATGATACTTTTCTGAGATAGTCTTAATATCTGCCGATATCGTTTTGTCATTGGACATCTTACGCAAACCATATATCCTTGTTTCTTCCAGATTCGTTATCCCGACTTTTATATCTGACATATCTTGTCCTCCAATACTCATTGCAGTGCAATAGACATCTTTATTATAATTTTTTGTTGAGCGCATCCTGGAGAGACTCCGCGAGCCTGCCGATATGGAGTCCATCCACAAAGGAATGGTGTGCCTGGACCGAAAACGGCAGCAGCAGCCTTCCATCTCTTTCAAAATATTTTCCCCAGTCAAACAGTGGGGTCGCATTCTCTTTATTCCCGGAATTTGTATGGGAAATATGCGTGTACGATACCCAGGGGAACGGTGAAAACTGGAATACATCGTTGCCGAGCGGTCCTGTAAAATACTCTTTCTGCTCCCTGGCCGTTTTCAGTGCTGCCGCAACATACGATTCCATGGTCCTTTCCATGGGGACATTAACAACCTTGAACAATTCTGTCTCTTGGTCAAGATAGGTAAACGCTGTATCTATGCGTTCAAATAAGACTACCTGTCCTTCGACAAACCGGTAGCGGAATTCTTCGATTTCATTCGCGCATCTTGTCACGACGTAAATGAGTGACATGGTAAAAGAAAAACCTTTCGCTTTTACTTCCTTCAGAAAACAAGTAATATCCAGCTCAAAAGTCACGCAGAATGCGGGCTCTATGCTGTTTCTGAATATCTGGCAGTGCAGCTTCCGTTTCCAGTTCTGCTCATCGATCACTGTATATGCATTCGCCATAATAACATCTCCTTTCTTAATGTGTGCGTGCTACCCGAGTTTAACTCAATGTCTGTAGTTCATCAGCACTATTCCAGCGGCTGGCACACAGGGCAGTAGTAGACCGAACCGCCGAGGTACGCTGTCTTAACAATATCACCTCTACACACGGGGCATTTCTGCCTGTATGTGTTTTTAGACAATATCGTGTGATACTTGCCGGGGTTTCCCCATATATCCTTCTCCGTGTCCCGTCCCCCAAGCCGGGACATCTCTGCGAGCACTTCCTTGATGCTGCTGAACAGACGTATGGCTTCTTCCTCTGTCAGCTTTCCCATCTTTTGCTTTGGATGGATGCGGGCCTGAAAGAGAATATCCTGAAGCACTCCATTGCCTAGCCCCGGTATCCTCTGCTGCGTAGCCAGAAATGCTTTTGCGCTTATGCCGGGCTTCACACTTCCCAGAAGCTTTCGGAAATACGCTTCATTGAATCCGTCTGCCAGAGGGGACAGGCCCTCTTTGCTTATGATATAATATTCATTGTCATACGCATGCTCAAAGCTGATGATACCGCCGTACATGGCAACCGTAAACAGCAATACCCATCCATCCGTAAAGTCTATACGCAGCTGATACTTTACCGGTATACTGTCTGTTGGAGCAAACAGCCTGGCATTGACGCCGTCATTAAAGCAGAGGCTGATGCCGTCGCTAAGATGAAGCTCCACAAATATGTCAAACCCGGCCGTTCCCTCTATAATCCTTTACCTCCTATTGCCACAGTGTCCTGTCGTTATTATATTACAGGGAAACTGACACCTCCTGTCATATTTCATATGACTGTCTGATTTTCTCTGCTTCCTCGCGCATCTCCTGGCGTACCCACTCAGGCTCGATTACTCTTGCCAGAGCCCCGAATGACAGCAGGAAGCGCTTGATCCATATTCCTGGAGGAAATGCTGTATTTACAAGCATGGACCCGTCTTCTGCCATCTCTATGTCTTCCGGGGCAAAAAAGTCCATCACCTGGAAGGATGCTTCCCTGGCAAATGCTATCTTCATGGGAATCATCTCAAGGCCCGTCCCTCCATTCTCATCTTCTGCATATTCTCTCGGTATGAACATCTCCTCTTCCACCGTAAGCTTCCATATCCTGCTCAGGCGGAATAGCCGGAACCCCCGCCTTCTGCGGCAATACCCTGACACATACCAGTTCCCTCCCTTAAAGCACAGCTTCATAGGCTCTGCGGTACGCTCACACCAGTCGCCGGAAGAATTAAAATACTCAAAAGAAATAAGCCTGCAATTCAATATCGCCCGTCTGCACAGCTCAAAATATTCCTTTTCTTTCTTCATCGCTCCCCAGCTGTCAAAATCAACTTCCAGCCAATCCGCCGCTTTTCTGCCGAACAGGCCGGACAGCTGCGTAAGTAGACCGCTGCTGTCGATTGCCCCCACGGAATCCAGACTTTGCAGTGCCGTCAGAATCTGCTCCTGCTGCTCCTCACTGAGCAGGGAACGCTCTATCTTGAACCCTTCCATCAGACGGACTCCACCGCCCTGCCCCTTCTGTGCATACACCGGAATCCCCGCAGCCGAAAGCGCATCCAGGTCCCTGTAAACCGTCCTCACTGAAACCTCCAGCCGCTCTGCAAGCATTCCGGCCGTCAGGCTGCGATGCTCCATCAAAAGATATAAAATCTGAAATAGCCTGCTGCTTTTCATATAGGTACACCCCTTAATCCATTTTGGTACACCACAAAGTTCAATTAGGGACGTAACCCTTTTCAATTTTATTACGTCCTGAATTAACGTTCGTAGTGGCCTTTATTTTTTCTTTTTACTTCATACAGCGCTGCATCTGCCTGCTGGAGCAGCCGGGTCAAGCCTATCTTCCTGTCATTCGTGCATACATATCCCCCGGACGCGCTTATTATGCATTCTTCTCCTTCCGCAAGGCTGATGATCTTTGACTGCAGTGCTGTCCAGAATCTGTCCAACAGGGACCTTATCTCGTCCTCTCTCCTGTATCCATATGCAAAGATGCAGAATTCGTCTCCGGAACGTCTCGCCACGAGGCAGTGGTCTTTCGGAAGTTCTTTCATAATCTGGGCAAATTCCTGTAGGTATCTGTCACCCACATCATGTCCGTACGTATCATTTATATTTTTAAAGGCGTCCAGGTCCAACATGACACACGCACATATTTCGTCATCATTCAAACTGCCTAATATCTGCGACGCCTTCTGTTTAAAGTACGGATATCTGCTCAGTCCGGTCAGCTGGTCATGGTTATTCTCATACAGCATCTTCCGCTTATCCAGCATTTCCCTCGTGGCATCTGTAACCGCTCCATAATACCCTGTATCCTCTATGGTAAAATGAATGCGGACGTATCTCTGCGCGCCGGCATAGAACACATCGTTTTCATTTTCAACCGTACTCTCCATAAATACCCGGATCATATGTAAAAATGCCTCCGGATCTTTCGTATACCGGTCAAGCATATCAGCGTCCATGTCGAGCAGTTCACCGAGTTTGGAAGTAATGAATACATAATCCATATCATTCTGATACTCAAATGCCGCAAGCGGAATCTGTGACATGGCAATGATTTTGGAAATGCGGTCAGAGCTGCTCACGACACTTTTAACCATCCTGTAGATACCATTGCTTAAATCTTCAAATTCCGGAGCACCTCCTACTTCCACTTTTGTATCAAGCCCGCCTTTTGTTATCTCAGACAGAAGGTCTCGAATCTTATGGATGCCGCTTACGACTTTCTGTTTTACAAGATAATTCAGCAGCAGCACCGCAATCACCTCGACCGCCAGCAGATAGATGAATGTGAGCAGTATATTTTTCCAGAATGTATGATATAACGTAGCCTTATCCATGTACGCTCCTATGAGTACATCCTCATAGGCTCTTGTGGCTACATAACATTCCGTTCCGCCATCCATGGTCCTGTATGCTCCTGCCGTGCACTTTTCCAGGCTCTCCAGCCCATAGTTCTCCAGCTCATCCATATCCTCGCCCTTACCAGTATGTGCGACGACCTTGCCGCTGCCCACGTCCATGGCAAAAAATTCTTCCCCTACATCCGTAGGAAACCTGTCAAATATATAATCATAGGTGTTCCTTTCCTGGGCCTCCATCTGACGGACCGGTTCAAGTCCAACCTGCACAAGCCCCTTTACCCCTTTTCTTGAGACTCCCACATATTTCATCATCTTCGCCTCCGCAGTATTCGGCTGCGCTTCCTGGATGATATGCATATCTTCACTGTCGCTTTCCAGGATTGGAAGAAATCCCCGCATCTGCCTGCCATTGTGGAAATCCAGGCCGATATACTTTGGAACGGAAGAATATCGGATGATGCCGTCCGCCTCTGTAACATGCAATTCATCCACATCGAGCAGGGCAGCCAGATTCGTCAGCGCCTCCACGCTGTCCAGCACGCCGGGGTTCTTCTCCACCACATATGCAGCAGCTTTTGCACGGGTCAGATAATCTTCGTCCAGATTCCCTTTTATAGAAGCCAGTTCCTCCTGGTTATTCTCCATCGTATGGATGACCTGCTCTATCTTGGCATTAAATGTATCCAGCTGTCGTCCTCTCAATGAACCTGCAGAAAAGAAGTAGTTGACTACAAGTATTGACAATATGGCAGTCGACATAATGATAATGGTATATCTTTCAAATATCTTCTGCATAGGTCCCCTCTCATGTAAGCCAAAAGCTATTTGATTGTAATTATAACATTATCCTGCGGCTAATAGTAGTAAAATAGGTGTTTTGCGAAATTATCAGATGATAGGACAGCACTCAGATATGGCAAAAAGATTACAGGCCGGCCAGTGGGCCGGCCTGCTTCTGACCGTTACTTTTTCAATGTTGCCAATCTCCTGCACGCCTCTTCAACCGTATCCTGGTCAAAGGCATAGCACGCACGGAACCATCCGGGTCTATCACACCCGAACAGCTGCCCCGGCGATACATTGATCATGAGTTCATGATAGATCTTCTCCCACAGTACATGTTCCGCTTCAAATTCCTGCTTTTCCATATAAGCAGAAAAGTCTGCCATCACAAAGATGCCTGCCTGTGCCTTCATGGTGGGTACGCCGATTGCCGCGAGGCCCCCGGCAATGATGTGATATGCAGCGGCAAGGCGTTGTCTTGAAAGCTCCATGATTCCCGGAAGTTCCGGTGATTTCAGCAGCGCCGTCAGCAGCGACTGGGTATGTGAAGAGACTGACGCATAGTATATGATGGACGCAAAGCCCTGTATGATACAAGGATTGAATGATATGCACAAGCCAGTTCTAAAGCCGGACAAGACAAAATCTTTGGCAAAACTGCTCGTCACATGCACCCTGTGGCGGTATGAGGCCGGAACCAGCTTCATCGTGCTGGCAAACTCCGCTTCCGGATCAAACACCGTCTGCGCATAAATCTCATCTGATATCACGTCCAGATCATGATCCATGGCAAAATCAAGCAGGCCGCGTACTGCCTCTTCTTTATATACTGCGCCGATCGGGTTGTTGGGTGATGAGAACAGCACGGCCCTCACTCGTTTCCCTTCCTTCACCGTTTTTGCATAAGCTTCTTCAAAGGCATCCCTGTCCAGCGTTTCATCACATGGCACGCCGACAGGGATTACGCCCGCCCGCTCATTGATGTCATCCACAAAGCTGGAATAGTAAGGGGCCGGAATCAGGAATACATCCCCGGGCTCTGCAAGCAGCATCGCCAGCGTCTCAAGCGCGACCGTACAGCCCCATCGTAGCGTCAATATTGGCTCCATGCATCAGGGTCGATTCATCCCGCAGAAGTTCCCCGAGCCAGAAGGCAATTTCAGAAGGCTGGATCAGACGTTTCTTGGCCTGCGCCGCATCGAAGGCCGCCCGTTCTTCCGGTGTCATGCCTTTTAACGTACTGCTGTAGAACATCGGCGTCTCGATGGCTCCCGGGCTGATGCAGAATACGTCAATCGGAGTGTGGGTGTTTTCGGCCGCCAGCTGTCTTGCCAGATATGCCACCGCACATTTGCTCATACCATCGCTCAGGGTAAATTTGGGGAAGCATGCAATACCGCCCCCTACGGAGGAGATGAATATGAGCTTTGTCTTTTCCGTCTTGGCCTCTATTACGGGCTGTATCTTTTTGTAGATCCACAGAGGGCCCAGGGCATTCACGGTCATCATCGCCACATCATTCGCTGCCCTCAGCGGGTCGCCCTGCTCAGCATAGTCTTTGACAGTGCCTGAGCCAAGGGCAGCGTTGAATATCACGCCGTACCACTCATGTTCGGTCAGAAAATCGGCCTGTTCAATCTCTTCCAGCCTGCCCTGTTCCAGCAATCGTTTTACCGTCTCAAGCCCGACTCCCTGTGTCCCTCCGGTTACCAATACTTTTTTCATAATAATCCTCCTTTACATTTTTTTGATCAGAACATCTTCTTCATCAAAGTCTCCGGTGACCGTATAAGCCCCGTACATAAGTCCAGACAACGCCCAGTTGTTAAAATTGGTGTTCACCTGTACGGTCTTCAGGTTCTGGTCTGCCTGCGCGATGCCTTCCGGATTATTTACAATAGATAATATTCCGATAAACATCGTGACAACGAGAAGAACCGGCGCAATGTAACCTACGATCTTGACCAGCTTCTCAAGACCGAGCAGGACGGTTCCAAGCGAAGCGATAATCATGATTGCACGGCCGATATTGCCATTTACTCCGTAATATTCTTCAAATGTTGAGCCTGCGCCCGAAATCATCATGGAATATACGAAAAACAGCATGATCGGCGTGAACCATTCCAGTACAAATCCAAGATATTTGCCGAGGTAGAAATTAAACATCTTACCCGAATTATTTAGTTTGAGATACCTGCCGTCTTCCACGATCGTGCTTACGAACCATGCATATAGAATGAGTGCGATTGCTCCGGCGCCGACACTCCCCGCTACTTCGAAGCCGGTAAAATACTGCATGCATTCCTGCCCTGACGCAAAGCTGGAGCCGATGACAAATCCCATGAACGCTCCGCCTATGGCAATCACCTGTCCAATCTTCGCCTTGTTTTCTTCCATATCTGTTCCCCCTTTTCTAATGAGATATCGTGTTGCATTGCTGCTATGTCTACATTATAAAATCCTCTCAGCCTGTTTACACTTGAACAGATGTGAATAAATTGACAAATAGAAAAACGGACTTGAATTCAAAAAATTCAAGTCCGTTGGAATTCCCGCTTTACAGATAGCGGAGCACATCTTCTGCCGTCAGCCTGTTACAGAACGGCATCCGGAGCATTTTTTCAAAAAACTGCTCAAAAGCGCCCCGCATCCTCGGGGCCAAAGATATGTGGTAATTATCGTTTGGCTTCTTTTTAGAATTTTCAATATTCAGGGAATATGTATCTAAAAAGATGGACGGCGCTCTTCTCGGCTCTTCGCTCAGAACGACCGTGTCTCTGATTACATAAAGCCTGACATCCGGGTATTCCGACATCACCTGGCTCAGATGTGTGAGGTGGAGGCGTGTCTGCTCCGGGGTCAGATGATGGCTTACATTGCCGACGCTTATATTGCCGTTAGCAAGATATTCATTCAGCATGGAAGAATACAGCACGAGATCTATCCGTGCTTTGCAGGTGCGCTTCGCAAATACATTATTCAGCTTTACGAGATAGCGCGCGTAGCTTTCGTCTTCAGCATGCTCAATAAGTATATCCATGATTTCCCCCGGGAAAAGCATGGCGGGAGGTTCATTAAAGAACTGCCACTGGCGCCGGTCTGAATAGGAGTCGAGCTGTACGTTCGTCCGCCTGAGGCTTTCCGGCTCGGCCGGATCCAGTAATTTATCCCCCACCTCCATAACCTGCTGGCAGACCGAGGCAAACCGGCTTATGATCTTATGCTCCATAGAGAATACAGCGGATAGCTCCCCGCCAACGCTCCACAGGACCTGCAGGCAGAGCAGGTCATTGATAACCAGAATCGACGGCTGCTCCGGCCTCCTGCACACAATGGACATCTCGATATAATCAAAACTTCCTATCGTGCCTATAATGACGGCTGCATAATAATTATACTCTGTCGTCAGTCCTTCCGGCTCCAGCGCCAGGCTCAGCTCAACCTTTTTCACCCCGGTATCGTGCAGCTCCTTCATCAGGCCCCTGAATTCCTTGCCGTACAGGCGGAAAAGGTCAAATGTGGCCATAATGCCGATGCGCCCGTCATATAAATCCAACGCCTGCATGAAGGCTGCCCTTGTCAGCCGGACTAATGTCTGCCGGCTGTCCACAAAGGACATATCATTGTTATTATAATTCTGAAAGATAAGATAGCTCCTGTCGCTGGCGTAGGCCATCTTCAGCTCTGCCAGGCCTTGCTGCCTCTGTGCCGCTCTTTCCGCCTCCGGCACATTCGTATGGGCTGCGAAGCAATCCGCCATCTGGCCGATGATCCGTTCCGCATTCCGCTCTGACGGCAGTTTGCTTCCGTTAATCCATTTGCTGATATATGTGGCGTCATAGCTGAGAGCGTCTGCCAGTTCGCTTTCCTTAATCCCGGCTTTTTCCATCTGGGAGCGGAGTGATTTTCCAAACTGATTCTTCATGTCACACCTCTTTTCTGTAATCATTGTAAATGATTCATCCATGGGTGACAAACGGATTACAATAAAACATTACGAAGAAGCACGCCTCAGCACAGCTTATTGCCATTTGCCGTCAGCTTGAACTGGCAGCCGAACACTTCTGCCGCCCTGCGGCACATGATCATCCGTTCCATAAATATCTCGAAGTAATCCATCACCGAGCACATAGAGTCGTCCAGCTCAAGCGTCATGCGGATATTCTTTTTCTCTTTGTCCACATCGAGCACTGATGACAGCGCCGCATAATTTACCCGGTCATGGATATCAAAGTTCGCGATTACCTGGTTCTGCACCCTGTTGCGGCGGACGTCTGTCTTATCGGCAAGGATGAGCGCTGCGGAGACTACATCTACAGCAGTTCCCGTCGCCTCGTCATGATTCCCTATTGCGGTGGTCACGGTGAGCACATCGTTCAGCGGCATCCCCATATCCTTTAGTATTCCGTATGCAAGTACCGCACCAGTATGGGCATGGTCATGCCGGTTGACGCTGTTGCCTATGTCATGCATATACCCGGCGGCCTTGGCCAGCTCTATCTCGTGTTTCTTATACCCCAGCTCCTTCAGTATCTTTCCGGCGCATTGTGCCACCTTAGCGGCGTGCCTCCTGGAATGCTCGGTAAAGCCCAGCGCCTTCAGAACTGAATTTCCATTTTCAATCAGCAGCTGCAGCTCTTCATTATCTCTTATCTCTTTGAATGATATTCTTTTTTTCTCTTCTTTCATGTATGTCTTTCATCCTCTATCGTCTTATTATCGTGCCCCGGGCAAGGTTAACGGGCACATATATCTTTGTCATATGATACCCTCTTCTTTCCCGGATTATTTATCACTCGTTAAGTGTAACGTACAAGCAGCAGAACCGATACCCTGATAATGGAAAGGTTTTGTAAAAAGCACGTAAAACTTCATATCTTCCTGGCTGTTACGGCTGATTCATAAACTTGGAATCTGCCAGGGCCCTGTTTATAAAGTCATTAAATGGTTTGATCACCTTGCAGATTTCCAGTATGTTATCGACAAATCTGCCGGCGTCTGCCAGCAGTCCGTCCGCCAGCGGATATTCTACATACCAGCTTTTATATTTCAGATAGGCGGCCTGAGGGTGCTCCCTGTCATAACCTGCCGGCACATTTTTAAGGGAGGACCCTTTCGCCTCAAAAAGATCTTTGAATGTGCCGCCTTCCACTATGCCTTCCCACTCGTCGCCGTGCGTTGCGATATAGTCTCGCATCATCGCCGTCTCTTCTTTGAATATGTCCGCGAACAGGCCGCCTCCCAGGAAGGAGGCACCCGGTGTGATCATCAGATAATACCCGACCGGGACCGGCTGTTTTCCGCCCTCAGACAGATGTACACGGAACGCCGGATTGTACGGAGACTTGTCCTTGCTGAAGCGGGTGTCTCTGACAAGCTTGTATGTCAGCTTTTTCGGCTCATGCAGCAGTATGCCCGGCTCCATTTTCCCAAGTCCAATCATCAGCGTCTCAACCAGCTTCAGAAATTCTGATGCCGCCGCTTCGTACTCTGTCTTATGTTCCTGATACCACTCCCGGTTATTATTCTCTTTCAATCCCTTCAAATATTCCATTATCATCTGCAGATCCATATATGTCCCTCCTTATGCCTCTGTTATCGTACGGTATTCTTCCGAGTCGAAGAATCCCTGCAGCCATGCCTTCACCTCTCTGCCTCCGTGGTAGAAAGGCATGTCTGAAAAGACAAAGGACAGGTCGTCCACACGTTCCATCGCATTTTTAAATCCATGCATCAGCTCGTCGTTACCCGGTTCCATGGCGGTGTATTCCAGATTGTCCGGCTGAAGCCTCTGGCTTGCAACAGCGTAATTTATCCTCCTGCGGCAGCTGCACATGCCGCCTTCCAGCCCACAGTATGTCCCCATGAATTCTGCCATCCTGGCCCTTATACGGGACAGGCGCTTGCGGTACGCCTCCGGAGAGATTCCAAGAATGTCTCCTGCAATCCTGCTGTCTACTTTGAACATCGTACCAAGTATAAAGATGCATCTGCTCTCTTTGTCCAGGCACTGGAGCATCACGTTCGTACAGGACATCTTCAGCTCCTCTTCGAGGATTGCCTGCTCTACCCCCTGGGCCAGGTCCGGGATGTCTTTCTCTGCACCTCCTTCGATGTCTTCGCCATAGATCTCGAAGCTGAGCGGATATTTTGAAAACATGTTTTTCTTATAGTCCTTCAGATAATTTGATGCGATCCGGAATACCCACGTAGTGAACCTGCTCTCTGCCCGGAAGGATGACAGGTGTGTCATCACTTTGATCAGTATTTCCTGGGTGGCATCCTCTGCGTCTGGTATCGTTCCAAGCATCCGCAGGGAGAAGTTGAACACGAGGTCCTGTATCTCTGTGAGTATCTTTTCCACTGCGCTTTTGTCGCCTGCCACAGCCCGGCCGACCAGCCGTTCCATTTCTTTTTGTAATTTATCGTCCATATAATCTTACCTCCTGTTATATTAGACTCCGTTTCCTCCTTGCTGTGACATAAAAATGTAATTAATTTCTCAGCCGGAACGTCCTGGACGCGAAACGGTATACGAGCAGCGAAGCGATAAAGCTGTAAAGTACGCAGAACGCCGTAACCGCTATACCGAAGACAAACGTATCCATGCGCAGCTTCATGAACAGGAAGCATACGATGTACGTGCCGGACATTATGATCCTGTATGTGGCGCTTTTCAGCTCCGTATTGACGTTGTACGGCTGGAGCAGATAATAGCAGGTCAGATAGTGTACGGAAAAGAATATGCTCAGCACCAGTATGGATACGAACAGGACGACATAGTTCAGCGGGTTATCCGTACCGCCGGAAACATAGAGCATCAACGCCAGGCCCGCTCCGATGACGGCCGCCGGAAGCAGGTTGACTTTGATGATTTCCCTGAGCCTGATGCGGAACAGTCTGAGGATAAATTCCGGCTTTTTATAAAAGGCAAATGTGAGCATGCTGTGGTCACAGTTCATAAATAATACCTGGGTAAAGGACGTTCCCCGGTTGATTGCGTACATGATAAATACGAAATAAGGCAGAAAGATGAGCAGCAGCCTGTTCACCGCCTCCTTTACCTCTGCATTGATGTGCATCGCGGCCAGAAGCACGGTGATGAAAGCCGCCGCTATGCATGCGGTCCGCCGGGCCGGACGCCAGAGCGCCCTTCTATGTCTGCGGATGAACAGCTCGTTAAAGTATTCAAACCCTTTCTTCCTGCTTGTAAACGCCGTATCCTGGCTGATCATCTTCCGGCTCTGCTCTTCCGTCGCCTTCTTAACGATGTCGTTCATTTCTACCGAGTTTCTCTTATCTGCCAGGATAAGCTGGTACATCTCCCGATATTTTCCAAATCCTATAATCTTAACAAGGCTGTACAGGCCGGACACTACTGTCACAACAGCGATGACTGCGAATGCCCTTACCGGTACCACAATCCTGGCATAAGGAAGCCCGTAGGCTGCCACGAGCAGGATTCCGGTCAGAGGCCAGGCAAATTTGGGCGGAAGGTTCTCATTCATACACACGCCCTTCTTCTCATAGCGGAGCAAAAACAGCCATGCGGCAGTCATCTTCGCGCCCGTGACAAAGAAAGGAATCAAGATGCACAGGCCGATATTCATCTCCCACCCCCTGCCATAATAAATCGTAAACGGCAAAAAACCGGCTGCCACCTTCAGCGATGAATACAGGTAGTTAGAGAGTGTGTATTCCCTGGCATCCATGCGCATAAGAATCATTGCATAATACTTGTCATTCGTAGGATTGAACATATATGTATTCATAAACGTGCCTATGACCGTCAGAAACAGCAGGATATGCATGGCCGTGCCCTTGGCATCGCCCCCTTTATAGAAGCCTGCAGGCAGTGCCACGAGCAGCAGAAGATATAAATACTTTCCAAGAAATGTAGAGATAACCTCCCAGAGAGCCGCCAAGATATTTGCAAATATCTTCAGTCCCCTGCTGGCATACAGGTCATCCGTAAAAAGTCTTTTTATCACAGGTATCTGCTGGATAGAGTATATTATCCCGTTCACCCGGTATGTATTTTTCAAATCATACGATATGCCAAATGCCTTAATCATCATCTTCCTCCTTAAGTGCCCGGATAATCTTGTCTTTGAATTCCGTGTTGTCCAGATCGTACTTGTCCACCACCTCAAGTTCTCCGTGGTTCAATATGACGATCTCGTCACACAGATCCAGCGCAAGTTCCATGATATGTGTGGAGAAGATGATGATGCGGTCGGACTTGAGCCCGCGGAGCAGCTCTTTCATCTCCTCCGCGACTACCACGTCTAGGGAAGTCAGCGGCTCATCCAGCAGCAGGACCGGTGGTCTTGCAATAATATTCACCAGCATCTGCATCTTATTCTTCATGCCGTGGGAATAGTCTTTCAGCAGCCGGTCCCTGTCTCCTATTTCAATGTTCATCATCTCAAAGTATTCGTCTATTGGCCTTAAGCCCGTAATCGACTTTTCATTGATTTCTATAAAAAACTTGATAAACTCACGGCCTGTAAGGAACGCAGGTACGGTAGGAGTAGACAGGACATAGCCGATATCTTCCGGCTTTATCTCCTCTTTCTTCCCGTCGTCCAGGTAAAAGCTTCCGCTCTCTGACTTGATGTCCTTGTTGACGCAGTTGAACAGTGTCGTCTTTCCGGCCCCGTTCCTTCCCAGAAGCCCATATATCTTGCCGCTTTCAAACGTAAATGTTATATCCTTCAGCACCTCCTTTGTCCCAAAGCTTTTTGTCAGATTCTCAATAATAAATTCCATGCATTTCTCCTTCTGGCCCCTGCAGACCTCTGTCTGCAAAGACAGCTTCTTACTTCCTTGATTCCAAATATCAGTCGTTACAATACTTCCGCGCCAAACGGCATAAGTGCCAGCTGTGCCAGCTTAAAGTGCTGCAGACCGAACGGTATGCCGATGACAGTGATACAGAGCAGTACGCCAAATGCCGCATGCTCCAGTGCCAGGGGTACCCCTGATACGATAAGCCAGATAATATTCAGCAGGAGAGAACCTGCCCCACCGCCGTATCTGACTTCTTTCCCAAATGGAAAGAAACTCAGCGACGCGAACTTGAAGCACTGCATTCCTACCGGTATACCTACGATAGTGATACACCAGAGCAGACCTGCGAGGCACCAGCTCAGACCGCTGAATACGCCGCCAAATACGAACCATAACACATTTCCAAGACATCCCATAACTTTCACCTCCTTCTATACGGATACAGTGCCCACGACAGGCTCTAAAATCGTGTGTACTAAAAAAGACCTCTATCATGACATTGACATCCTTGACATCTGCCACAATAAAAGTCTCGCTATCTCATTTGATACGGATACCTTCCGGTATCGGCTGACGATTTCAAACCCACCTGATTCAGGCGTTCAGCTACTCCCTTTCAATTGCTTGAATAGAATATAGCACCTTGGCAACTCCTTGTCAATATGTATAACACAATTAAGATTCCTTGATCCATCTCCTGCAGCTCTCAAGCCTCGGTGCAGGGTCAAACCCCATGTCCTTCCCCATCTCTGCCTCCATTTTACACGGGAAATCCTCACACTCGCCGCAGTGATTCAGCCCTTTTCCCTCACAGCATACCTTCACTCCACAGTCGCCGCCCCAGAAAGGCATCTCCATATTCGTACATCCGGTACAGTTCACTTCCTCCTTACGCTCGCAGTCATTACAGCAAATGCCACATCTCGATTCGTACATCTTACCCTCCTTCGGAAAATCCATCGTATAAAACCATGTATCAACTACATTATATGATTAAAAAATATCAAAAACAATGATATTTTTTATAGTTGGGTACACCACAAAGTTCAATTGGGGACGTGATCCTTTTGAAAAATGTTACGTCCCAAATTGCTTTTTCCACCATCACCGCTTATACTTATGTTTGTAAAGGAGAGACTATCATTATGAGACGATTACTGAAATATCTGAAGAAGCATCCTGTGGTGACGGTGCTTGCGCCGCTTTTTAAGATGCTGGAGGCCAGCTTCGAGCTTTTTGTTCCTCTTGTCGTGGCCAGGATGGTTGATGTGGGAATCGGGCAGCAGCGGTCCGGCTCTCTCTGGCAGATGGGCGGTATCCTCATCCTGCTTGGCATTGTCGGTTTTGGCTTTTCTGTCACTGCGCAGTATTTTGCTGCCAAGTCAGCGGTGTCGGCGGGCATGGCTATGCGCAATGACCTGTTCGCCCACATTAATACGTTGTCATATAAGGAAATCGATACCGTCGGTACTTCTACGTTGATCAACCGCATGACCAATGATATCAACCAGGTACAGAATGGGATAAATATGTTCCTGCGCCTGTTCCTGCGCTCCCCTTTCGTCGTGTTCGGCGCCATGATCATGGCCTTTACCGTGAACGTCAGGGCCGCGCTTCCCTTTGCTGCAGCAATACCGCTTCTGCTTGTGGTCGTCTTTGCGATACTGCTCGTCAGCATGCCGCTGTACCGCAGGGTACAGAAGCAGGTTGACAAGGTGCTGCTGAGCACCCGGGAGAATCTTCTCGGCATCAGGGTCGTGAGGGCTTTCAACCATCAGGACAGCGAGATGAAACACTTCCGGCAGGAAAGCACCGATCTTTTTGAAAGGCAGATTCATGTAGGGAAGATATCCGCCCTGCTGAATCCGCTCACATATGTCATCATTAATCTGGGAATCATCACTATCCTCTGGTCGGGCGGCAGGCAGGTCTATATCGGCGGCCTCACCCAGGGACAGGTGATTGCCCTGATCAATTATATGTCGCAGATACTGGCAGAACTTATCAAGCTCGCTAACCTTATCATCCTTCTGTCAAAATCTATGGCGAGCCTGAACCGGGTAAACCAGGTCTTCGATATGCGCCCTTCCATCGATGGGGAAGGCCTTCCGTTAAAGAGAAGAGGAAAGGAAGGCACGCCTGCGGTCCAATTCAAAAATGTCTCCTTCCGCTACACGGATACCGGCAAAGAGACGCTTAGCTGCCTTAGCTTTAAGGCCATGCCCGGGCAGACGATAGGCATCATCGGCGGTACCGGCTCCGGCAAGACGAGCCTCGTCAGCCTCATCCCACGTTTTTACGATGTATCAGAAGGGGAAGTGCTCATCAACGGGCAGGATGTAAAGACATTAGCCCCCGCTTCCATCCGGAGCCACATCGGCCTTGTACCGCAAAAAGCCCAGCTTTTCAAAGGAACACTCCGGGAAAATATACGATGGGGCAAACCAGATGCCACGGACGAGGACATCTACCAGGCGCTCGGCACGGCACAGGCAAGTGACTTCGTGGACTCCAGGCGGGAAGGTCTGGAACTCATGATAGAGCAGGACGGCGGCAATCTGTCCGGCGGACAGAAGCAGCGGCTTACCATCGCCCGTGCGCTAGTGCGCAGGCCTGGCATCCTCATCCTGGATGACAGCGCCTCTGCACTTGACTTTGCCACAGACGCGAAGCTTCGGAAAGCAATCCGGCAGGACACGAAACAGATGACCGTCTTCCTCGTATCCCAACGCGTATCTGCCATCAAAAACGCAGACCAGATCATCGTACTCGATGACGGGCACATCGAAGGCATCGGCACGCACGACGTACTGCTTGCTTCCTGCCCAGTATATAAGGAAATATATGAATCCCAGGTATCCGGACAGGAGGTGGAACATCATGCAGACGCATAAGGACATACAGGAGAATAAGAAAAGCGGCCGCGAAGTGATGCGGCGTATCCTCGCTTGCATAAAGCCGCACCGCATGCTCGTCGTCCTGTCGCTGCTGCTGTCGGTCATCACCGTGGTGCTGACACTCTATATTCCCATCCTGACCGGCCATGGAGTGGACAAGATAGTAGGAAAAGAGAATGTAGACTTCAGCGGCCTTGTATCCATCATCACCACGATACTCCTATGCATCACAGTGACGGCTGTCTGCCAGTGGTTCATGAACCATATCAATAACAAGATAACCTACCGGGTTGTTAAGGACCTGCGCATCCGTGCTTTCAGCCATCTGCAGGTACTGCCCCTCTCCTACGTGGACAGTCATTCCTCCGGAGACCTGATCAGCCGCGTCATCACGGATATCGACCAGTTTTCCGACGGCCTGCTGCTCGGATTTACGCAGTTGTTTACCAGCGTCATAACTATACTTGGCACGATACTTTTTATGCTGAGCATCAATCCATACATCACGCTCGTAGTGGTCGTCTTAAGCCCGCTGTCTTTCCTGATTGCAAACTTTATATCCAGGCGCACCTTTACCATGTTCAAGATGCAGTCGGAAGCGAGAGGCGAACTGACCGGCTTCACAAATGAGATGCTCGGCGGTATCAAGGTCGTGCAGGCATTCGACCATCAGGCAGAAGCACAGGAGAGATTCAAAGAAATCAACGATAGGCTGTCAGGATATTCGCTGCGCGCAACGTTCTTTTCCTCCATCACCAACCCTGCCACCCGGTTCATGTATTCCGCCATATATGCCGGGGTAGCGATTGCAGGATGCTTCGCGGTCATCGGCGGCATGCTGTCAGTCGGCCAGCTCTCCAGCTTTCTGAGCTACACGAACCAGTATACGAAGCCTTTCAACGATATCACAGGCGTCATTACTGAATTCCAGAACTCGCTCGCATCTGCGGCCCGGGTGTTTGAGCTGATCGACCGGCCTTCCATCCCGGAAGATAAGGACGACGCGGTACAGCTCACTGATCCAGAGGGGCATGTTACCATGCAGGATGTCAGCTTTTCTTACGTACGTGACGTACCACTGATAGAACATCTGAACCTGGACGCCAGACCCGGACAGCGGATTGCCATCGTAGGACCGACAGGGTGCGGCAAGACGACGCTCATCAACCTGCTGATGCGCTTTTATGAAACCGGCTCCGGCGCCATCAAGATAGACGGAACAGACATCCGGGATATCACCACCCATTCCCTGCGGGCAGCTTATGGCATGGTGCTGCAGGAGACCTGGCTGAAAGCGGCTTCCATCCGGGACAATATCTCATACGGTAAGCCGGACGCCACAGAAGAAGAGATTGTCCGGGCCGCCAGAGAGGCCCACGCCCACAGCTTTATCATGCGGATGCCAGACGCCTATGATACGGTCATCGCAGAAGGCGGGAGCAACCTTTCCCAGGGGCAGAAGCAGCTGCTCTGCATCGCCAGGGTCATGCTCTGCCTGCCGCCGATGCTCATATTGGACGAGGCGACTTCATCTATCGATACCATGACGGAGGTCCGTATCCAGAGAGCCTTTGAAAAAATGATGAGAGGCCGCACGAGCTTCGTCGTCGCACACCGCCTGTCCACCATAAAAAGCGCGGATATGATCCTTGTGATGGATAAAGGGCATATTATCGAACAGGGCAGCCACGAAGAACTATTGAAAAAAGGCGGGTTCTATGCCCGCCTGTACAATAGCCAATTCGCACCCGTATAAAGTTTTCACGCAGAAAAAAGCCTTTGCAGACTTCTGTCATACAAAGGCTTTCCAGCGTGGGCGAGAGGATTCGAACCCCCGACCTTTTGGTCCGTAGCCAAACGCTCTATCCAGCTGAGCTACGCCCACATATTATATACATTGCTCATTAGCAACGTATATAATATTAACGCATCCAGCCTGTTTTGTCAATACGCCTGCCACACTTTTTTAGTTATTCGATTCTATCTCTCAAATACTGTCTGCTCCTCCACCGGTGTCATCAGAGCTTTCAATGCCCTCTCGACAAGCTCCCTTCTGCTTCTCCTGCTCTTGTCTTCCCCAAGGTTCGGGTCTCCGAGCGGATATGAGATACCGACCGCGGGCACGATCCAGTTCGCCCCGATTGTCAGTGAGATTGGAACGACAGTGGCGATATGCACGACAGGGATGCCCGCACGTTCGATCTCTTTTACAATCGTTGCGCCGCAACGCGTACAGGTAGCTCACGTAGAAGTCAGAAAGACAGCTCCGATATGGCCATCCAGCATCTTCTTGACAAAATCCCTGCCGAATCCCCTCGCATTCCCCGTCGATGTCCCTGTTCCTGTAGTCGTGATGAAATAATCTGCCAGGTCTCCGATAACGCCTTCCCTTTCCATCTCCCGCAGTACGTCAGGCGGGACGACCAGATCCGGATCTTCCGTGACAAACGCCCTGTCATATCCTCCATGGATTGTCATGAAGTCATCCTTATCCATATGGTCCATACCCTTGATGCTGTAGATGCCATACTTCGTGGCACTGGAGGATTCAATATGGTCCGAATTACCATGGGGGACGATTCCGCCTGATGTAACGATTGCAATCTTGATCTTACTCACGTCCTCGACCGGAGGCAGCGGCGGCACACGGTCAAAGACCGGCATCGGATATTCTGTCTTGCATTCCTCTCCCCGCATCTTCCTGACAAGCAGGTCTACCGCCCGCTCAGAACCTCTCTGCTCATGGAAATAGTTCACCCGTATTCCTCTCTCCAGATATCCTTCTTCCTCCGGCCCCAGGATCTCAGAGCCCTTGGCCAGCTTCTCTCCCACAGCCGCCATCTTCTTGACTGCCTTGCGCATTCCGGCGGCTGAATTTTTCGTCTTTATGATGATGAGATCCTTGCGGAACATATCGGCGCCCGGATTCTCTTCATACATGCCGGTCAGCACCGGTATATGAAATTGTTCTTCGACCGCACCGGCAATCGTGCCGCAGGCGACCCCATACCTTCCTGCATTAAATGCAGGACCGGCGATGAAGAGCTCAGGGCTGTACGGCCGGATCATCTCAAGGATCCTCTCTTTTGCCTCTTCCATATGTTCACCAAAGTAGTTGTCTCCACATATGACGGTAGCAGCTATCTCGTATTCCTCTCCAAAAGCTTCTGCAAGCGCAAGGCCCGGTCCCACAGCGCCTTCCCGAAGCTCAGGCTGCCTTCGTAACCGCCAATCATCGTCTCAACGAACTCCAGCGTACCTATCACTTTGTCCATCGGCTGGAAATGGATGATGACATTCCCCTGGCCACATGATACGACCGTGTCCGCCTCCGGCACCGCGTCCGCCAGAGACTGTGATTTAACGTCAAGGCCAAGGAATCCAACCAGCTTGCCAACCATATCGGAACAACGTTCCTTGTCCGCCAGAAAGACATTCTCATTCGTAAGGATGAGACCAAAGTTAAGATCCCTGCCATGCCTCTTATACAAGTCCTCGAACACCGGATTGTTCAGATGGTGGAATGTCATTACCTTGTCGCATGGCGCCACGCAGTTGCCACTTACGATTGCCCCGTCCATGATTTCTGTCGGATACATGAATGTCGGTATGAACTTTTTGGCATCCACTCCATAATAATATGTATCATGCAGAAGCCCCTGTGACTGGAGCATATGGATATAGCCTACCCGGGGAAGGTCCGGATATTGGGCGACCTGCTCCAGAAACGGCTTTGTCTCATATACGACGACTTCCTCCGGAGTAATGTCTCTTGCCGCTTCTCCAATATAAGCTGCCACCTTGAGACCCGCAAGGCGCCCTGCGGTCTCATGTTCATGCGGGTCTATCCCGTCTTTGGCATGGAATATGACACAGACATTGTTCGTCTTTGAAAACGGCGTATACCGAGCCGCCTCGCCGGACATGTCTATGATCCCTTCCTGAAAGCCGACTATCCTTCCCGACGTAACGACTGCCGCGCCCACGAGCGCATGTGTCCTGCCTTCACCCACCTGCTTCACCTTGCTTATGATACCAGGGAAGAGGCCGCCTCCGTCCACTTTCACACGAGGCTCGATGACATCTTTGACCGGTGCGATACGGACAGACTCCCCCGGCCTTGCAAGTTCCACCTCAGCCGACACGAGCCGGTCGTCCTCAAGTACCAGGTCGATAATTTCCTGTCTGCATATGTAGAGGGTGCCGTTCTCTGCATAGGTCCGTTCTGCAAACCGAACATCATGAATGAATAATTTTCCCAGTTCCAGCTTCACTTCTTTCCCTGCTTTTCAAAAAAGGGAACATCAAGAATAATGTCCCCTTAAGCCATGAATAAACTGCCGATTTCCTTATATTTCCATAATAGTCTAAAAATTATCAAATTGCAACACTCTTCCTTTATATTGGATTTCCTTCCGTTTTATACAATAGAAATAACATACAGACCTTTTCAAATATCGCCGGTTAGTGGTAAAATAACTTCATGACGTACCGCAGACGCTGCGGCACGCCGTCAGAAGAATTCAATAAGAAGGATAATTATATGACTAAGAAAATTGCGATAATCAATGACTTATCCGGATTCGGCCGCTGTTCCCTTACCGCGGCCATCTCCGTTACTGCTGCCATGGGCGTACAGCCCTGCCCGCTGCCTACCGCCGTCTTAAGCGCTCAGACAGGATATCCGAGCTACTACTGCGATGACTATACCGATAAGATGGAACACTTCCGACTGGAGTGGAAGAAGATGGACGCCCATTTTGACGGCATATATACCGGCTTTGTCGCAAGCGAGCGGCAGATACGGCATATCTTTGATTTTATAGATACTTTCTACAAAGAAGGGACCTTCCTCATAGTGGACCCCGTTATGGGAGACAACGGCAATACATATGCCATGTTTACAGAAGAGCTCCGCAGGCAGATGCGCAGGCTGACGCTTAAAGCTGATATCATCACCCCCAACCTCACCGAGCTGTGCCTGCTTGCAGATATAGACTATCATACGCTGGCACATATAGAAGACTGCAGCCGTCTGATAGATGCTGTCGGCCGGACGGGGAAAGAGCTGTGCAAAGAAGGGCCCGGGGAAATTATAGTTACCGGTATCCGTCATCATGATGAAAGCGGTATTGAAATGATGGGGAATCTTTATATCTCGGAGAAGGACTGCCACCTTGCCTCATTTCCATACATCGGAGGCAGCTATTCGGGAACAGGGGACCTGTTCGCCTCATGTCTCGCGGCCGGCATAGCAAGAGGGGACTCCATACCATCTATTATGAATATGGCAGGAGAATTTCTGGAACTGGCCCTTGCAGATTCAGTGAAAGAGCAGATACCCAGAAATGACGGGGTCAATTATGAAAAATACCTGCCTATGCTCTTCAGGCAGTCCTGAACTTAGCCATATCGGAATAAAAACAGCCTGCACTTCCGTAGAAGTGCAGGCCATAATCCTTTAATTATCAAAAATACAAATATTCAAATGAAAGTATAACTCTTCTGCTCTGAAACATATTTCTTAATAATTCTTATACTGGACTTAAATTATAGACTAAGCTGTGCAGACGTTAACTGCTTTCAGCTTGCTGCTGTCTTTCGGATCTGTCTCTGTGTCGAAAGTCACTTTCTGTCCTTCTTCCAGAGTCTTAAATCCGTTAGAAACGATTGCTGAAAAATGTACGAATACATCTCCGCCCTGGTCATCTGTAATAAATCCAAATCCTTTTTGTGAGTTAAACCACTTAACTGTACCGCTGTTCATTGTCAGTACCTCCATTTAATAATATTTGTATCTGAGATAATAAAAAAAGTACCTTATCTTGTAAATCATCCTGAAACGACTTACAAACATAGGTACGGTTCAAATCTCATTGATTACTTCTTTACCTTAACACATCTTCTACAATAAGTAAAGGATTATTTCTACTTTTTTCTTTCAAATAAACTGGACTGTTCAAATATGTCATATCTGGACTTTTTAATCCATCCACTTTGATGCTATCATTATCATCAGACATAGAAAGGACTGATGGAATATGAAACAATATGAACAACACGGGAAACAGGTTCCGCTTCTTACCGTCACCGGGCTTTTCGCAGCCATGGTTGCAATCATGACGGCCTACATTTTCCACATACCCTACGGAACGAACGGAGGCTATATACATTTCGGAGACGCGCTGATATACGTTGCTGCCGTCCTGCTGCCAAGACCTTATGCTCTGGCCGCGGCGGCAATCGGCGGGGGGCTTGCGGATATGCTCACCGCTCCTATGTGGGCACCGGCCACAATCCTTATAAAAATGCTGATCGTTCTTCCTTTTACGAGCCATAAGGGGCATATGCTCAGTCCGAGGAATGTGGCTGCCCCGTTTATCGCGGCGCTCATATCTGCCACCGGCTACTATCTGGCTGAGGGGATCTTATTCGGTTCCTTCCTCTCGCCGATAGCATCGCTCACCGGCAGCGCCATACAGTCAGGAGGAAGCGCCGTCATCTTCCTCGCGGCTGCCGCGGCACTTGACAAGATACACATTAAGAAACGCACCAACCAGCTGCTGTTCCAGTAACCGGACGACTATGATCATAGAAGAAGGAGATGGTAAGATGGCTGATATATTATACACTTACAAACATCAGGTATACGCCAATATCACGAACAAATGCGACTGCCGCTGCACGTTCTGCATACGGAGCCACGAAGACACTGTGGGCGACGCAGAGACGCTCTGGCATAAGACGGACCCCGCCCTGGAAGAGATTACCGGGGCCATGGATGCGTTTGACTTTACCGGCTTTGATGAACTTGTCTACTGCGGCTATGGGGAACCGACATGTGCGCTAGACAACCTCATCGCGTCGGCAAAATACGCCCGGCAGAAATATGGGGTGCGTATCCGGGTCAACACGAACGGCCTCGCCAACCTGTATCACCAGAAAGATATCATCCCACTGCTTTCTGAAGCCGTAGACGCGGTATCCATCAGCCTGAACGCCCCCACAGCGGAAGCGTACGACAAAGTGACACGGCCCCAGTTCGATGGCGCTTTTGACGCGCTGCTCCAATTTGCATCCCGCTGCGAAGAATACATTCCCGATGTCAGGCTCACTATCGTAGACGTCCTTCCTCCGGACGAGATAGACGCCTGCCAGAAGCTGGCCGATTCGCTTGGTGTCACATTAAGAATCCGGAAGTATGCATGACAGATGAATCTCTGCCCGGAGCCCATATAGGCTTCCGGGCAGACAGCCTAACGGCCGATGCACTCTTCTATCGTTGCCAATAATTTATCCATATCTATCGGCTTTGGCACATGGGCATTCATTCCTTCGTTCTGTGCCTTCCCTATGTCAGCGACAAACGCAATGGCTGTCAGAGTGATGATCGGAATATTCGTATCTACCTGCTACCGAATAGCCTTTAACGGCTTCGGATAATCCCCAGTACCCCCTCATCCTCTTCCGTGACGGCCGCCGCTATATGTACCCAGGCGGGGGAACCTCCCTTAGCCGGCATGCGGCAGATAAACCTGTGGCTACCTGTCAGGGCGTCGGGGGCGCCAAGCAACTCTTTTTCAATATGCTTATAATTCAATGCAAAAGACAGCACATCTGGCAACCCGGGATGACAAAGGATCTGCTTAATTATAGATTTGACCATTATACAGTGTTACACTATAATAAACAGCAAATATTGGGGGCGCTAACATCCTATTCCAGCCGGATAAGCCCACCAGGATAAAACGAACGAGGCAGAAAATGATATTGATAACGGAGCGTCTTGAACTAGTCCCATTACTTCCCTTTCAATTAAGATTATGGGTGGAGGACATGCCAAACCTTTTACTTATGGCATAGCTTTTGGATCCTAATCCGCAAAAGCGACCGGGCAGTCATTGGCTCTGCCGATTTCAAGGATATTCCGGATATGAATCAGGAAGTCGAAATCGGCTATGGACTGGGAAAAGAATTCGAGCACAGCGGGTACATGCCGGAAGCGGTGCAGGCCATGTGCAAGTGGGCTTTGGAACAAGAAAATGTGGCCCAGGATAAATTAGACAGTCTGGAAGATTACCGCTCCTATATAGAGGCAGAGGTAGATGCCATCTCCTTTAGAATGGGACTTTGCCGCAAGAAAGACTGGGCCGCGCTTTACACCGCTTCAATAGATTTTATAGATATTTACACCACAGCGGTGGCCAGATCGACCTGTTTAAGACTGTCAATAGGCCGGACCTGATTACATCCTATTCGCTTAAGTTTATCGCACAGTCTGCCCCATATCAGACCATAAGAACCGTCTACCACGAGCTGTTCCGGCAGCTGCTCTGGGGATACCCGATGAGAAGCAGGCTAGGGGACCAGGACGCAATCAGCTCCTACTATCTCCCCTATCTTGATGATATGGCCTTATGTCTGGAACGTTCCGATGCAGAAGGTTATGCTATCATATCAGAAGAGCTTCTTCAGCATCAGGCAGAAGTTATATTGGATGCGCTTATAGAACTGGGATATACGGAAGCTTGTACCCCTCTGACGTAATCCAGTGAAGATTTATTGATTTTGCATCATAGATAAGGTATAATGTGAACAGGGTATGCTGTTAGTACGCTTTGAATTTCACAGGCGGAAGACCCACGAATCAACACGCTGGCGGAGGTGGTTCCTATGGATGAGATGGAAAGGGCAATACAGAGGGCATTCATAAAAGAGGCAAAACAGATGGAACGGGAATTGAGCCGTACAGCATATGGTACGCCGTCCTCAAGGGTCATGGATAAAATGCGTAAAGCTGTAAGCAGAGATATCGAGGAATATGAGCACAGAAGAACCGGCAGATCTCCCGGCTATTAAGTACAGAATAAGAAGAGCTGGCGCACAAGCTGATTGTACGCGGCTCTTTTTTGTTACGCGCCGCATTTCTCTTTCCGCTGTAACGGTTATCACTTATGTAAGGTATGCTGCTGACGATAATCATAGTAAGAGACTAGATTCCGTTTATCCCGATAATGATGGGCATCGTTAACGCGATAATGTTGACCATAGCTACTCCTCCTATATGTCTGAAGCAAATATTTTCTTTTTTCCTGATTTTCGCGTTAAGCGGAAGCAAATATGTATCATGTTTAGTATCAAACCATATGGAAGTTCTCCACTCACTGGCACCAACCTTTACGTTTACTTTCATTCGCCCCCAGCCCTCTTCGAGCCATTTAAAGTTTTCTCTTATATCTATTGATATTGCTTTAGGCAGTAAAACAATCGTCCAGCCAATCATATCTGCTGATGTTGAATATTGAAAAGGCTTTGCAGTAAACTTAAAGTCATAAACAAAACCTTTCACACAGGTATCGCTGCAAGCATCAGAATCAGTCATATTATATTTTTTGATTCTATTATTCAACTTTTGAGAATATTCCATTATTCTTTCTACTTTCTTATCATTTATATCTCCATTTGCTATCTTCCGATTAACCTTGATTTCTTTATTATTATCCATGGTTCCCCTCCTACGCTAAATTATTTTAGTCTACCATGCAATTTTTTAAATAGCAACCAGATATTTGCTATACACCATATTCCAAAAGGTTCTATACCTATCAGATATTTTACAGAATACCCAATTAAAATCAATATTGTCAAAATATATAGAAATGATGTATGCGGCAATATCCAAAAAATTCGTAATTTCTGCATCCAAAATTTCATCATTCGCATATTTATCATTCATTACATCACATGCAAGGAAACCATAAATATACCTGTCGGATTTTTCTTTAGGCGAATAAATCATGGTTGTCATGCCATTTTTCGCTGTATCCATGATCTCTCATATCAGATTCTTGCTTCTTGATAGAATCTGTACCATCCAAAGAACGCTGTGTTAAATCATAAAGCCTATTTAAGAATTTTTGTAATGTACTAACCATATAATTACAATTAGCGCCTAAGAGAAGATACGCTCTCGTTTGCTCAGAATGATTTATCTCTAATTCTTCTAATTCATGCTTACATTTTAAAATATTATTGTCTTTCTCTTTTATTATCAATCTTTTATCGTAATAAGCAATTGCCATATAAATACCTAATCCTATTAATATAAGTGAATCAATAATAATAACCGTATAAACAACTTTTTTTTCAAAATCTGACTTGCTGACCAATCCAATAATTCCAACTACTAAGCCACCCACCGCAATAACCCATGATATGATATCTTTTATCCATCTTATTGCTACCTTGTCTTTATCCGTACTATCTTTTGTATTATCTGGTCTCATGCCTCCCCTCCGCACTCACATTTTCTCACATTGTTAAACCTGATTCCATAATATACCAATTACTGATAATTATCAACAAATGTATGCGCTATTTATGTGTATAAATTGGATATTTACAACAAAATCTATTAGTATCATTAAAAGCATCATACATTTTTATAGCTGCATTGAAATTATCTCTTAGATATCTTTCAAGATCCTTTTCCTTTTTTGAACATCCAATGGAAATGCTCATAGAAAGAATAATCAATATTACTATACTGGATAATCTTTTGTTTCTTCTCAAATTCAGTCCCCCTTTTCTATGGGTTTTATAGAGTGACATAAATCTCTGATTAGTCTAATGTAATCTCCATAACGGTTTCGTCTTCAAGTACTATATTTACCTTGATGCCTTCATAAGCCTTTCCTTTAAGAGGAACTTGACATTTTATATTTTTACACTTCTTGTCTATATCAATATATTTCACTTCAAGGGGATTTTCACAGACTATAATTGCTTGTCCTTTATACCCCCATGAATAAAATCAACGAAATCAAACTGGCAACAGCAGTATATTTTCCTATATTTATTATATTTTTCTTGTTCTTTTCAGCCAAATACTCTGTTGCATCTAGCTTCTCTAACGGTAGTAAAATTTCTTCTTTATTATTTTCCAAACAATAAACTTCTGTCAAAAATCTCTCCTTTTATTCATGTTTAATTTTGTACATTTTTCCTTCAAGCATTAAAGACAAAAACGAGCTAAATGTATATATCAAGAATACTATAGCACCAATAACGCCCAATATTTTATTGTCAACTAAATTAAATAGACTTATCATTATTATAATACAATAAATCCAAACCCCTTTCTCCCAGAGTTGCAATAGCAATAACTGATCCCCTTCTTTTAAGTCATCTGAGAAAACATGATCAACTTGATTATATTTTCCGTTTTCATCTACGAGAATGATATTATATTTGGTCCCTATGCTATTCTTCTCATACAAAGAGACGCTTTGTATTTTTCCCCTTTGTATTGCAAAATCTTTATTCATAAGGCATGGCACACTTGAAATAATATAATATGCACCACCAATAATAGCGAACGTATAGATAGAAACATAAAACAAAATCATTATTTTCTTGTTGATTATCTTCATTAGTTCCTTCAGTCGTTCATTAGGGAAAAAAACATCATCTCTTACGCCCTCCGTAAGTCTGATGCCTAATAACGTTGCCGAAAACAAAAGAAAGTAAAATAAAAGCTTTTGAAGAATCATGTTTTCCTCCCTTATTACAAAAGGGTTCAAAGAAAGAGCCGTATTCGGCCATGTCTTTGGACCCTTTTGTTTTGAAATCTAACACCTTCCGCTTAAGCGGTCCATTGCTTTTCTGCATGCATTTCTGCAGCGGCATCCAAGACCCTTACGGAAGATTCTGAATATTCCCCACATTCCGGACTCGATATCCCATTTCAGGCTGCCTGAACGATATAGATAATCTCCGGGGCAGGAAGCTCCTTCTTCCAGTTCCATATCAAACTTGTTGCCGATACTGATCCCTCCCTGAAGGGGAATCACTCTGGACTGGAAGTCATCCGGCTGTTCTTTCCACATATGCCCGTGGACTGCAAATCCTACATTTCTGGGCTTATCCGCGGGCATCATCGTCCGGAATATCACCCGGTCGCCTGAATATGCCTTGAAGACCGGTGTGGCCGGATCTCCATGAATTCTGCTGCTGAATACTCTGGCGATGCTTCTGTCTCTTCTCAAACGGTTTGCAAAACGTTCTGACCTGTAATTATAGCCTTTTTCGCCGGTATCTTCCGCATCCACCGGCTCCGCTTCATTCCCGCGCGCTGTCTGGATCAGATTGCCCTGTATATCCACCAGACGTATACCGTTCTGGATAAAAACGACGAATTCCCGGAACGTCTCAACTCCTGGTGCTGTAATGACTGCTTCCTCCTCATATTGCCCTTTCCGCATTGTAAAGTTCCGGTACCATTTCGCCAGAGGCGGCTCAATAATCACGGCACCAAACAATCCATGGTACCTGTGGTTTCTCAGATCTCCAAAAGACTGAAGGATACAGGCTCCGTACTCCTGGTCTGCATGCCACAGATACTTTTTGCTTTCCCCCGGCCCTACTGTCTGTTCTTTGTTATTGTATCCTACGTTGATACCGGAATCACTGATGGTATCATACTGCAGAAACTGCGGATTCAGCGATACCCTGTTTGACGGCCGGTGCTTCTGATCCAGGGGGACACGCGGATAGTCAAAATACGGGATTTCCGGCCCAAGTATATTGTGCAGCGTCACCTCAATCCAATCACCGGCATTGGCCCTCAGAATCAATGGTTTGGGCTGGTATTTTCCGCACAGCACCAGTTCCGCTTCCTCTGCGGGTACGAAAACCAGACCGTCAGGGTCGTGGTCACCGTACCGGTTATACTGTATGTCAGTCTGTACTGCCGTAATCTCATATTTCCTTATGACCGCATCTTTGCCCGGACATGGGGGAAGCGGGAAAATCCCCTGATTTACCCTGCACAAAGGTTTCAGGCATTCCTGTTCCTGCCCGTAGGCTCTGATGATTCCCCAAAGTCCCAGCCACGCATCATCAATGCCGCCGGAATAATATAGATAATCACCACATCCGTAATGATTCAGGATCCTCAGATTAAAAGCCTCGGAGATGCCGATTGACTGGGATGCGGCAATAGGGGAGTATACATCCTCTATCTCTCGTTTCCAGGACATACCAGTAATGTTCAAGGCATGCTGTTCTTCATGGGCCCCGTCCAGAAGGCGGATCAGCAGTTCATCTCCGGGATACGTCTCCAGAATCGGGGTTGCGGGGTCGCCGTGTACATGGGAGCTGAATATATATGCCGGATCTGACGCATCGCCAAGCCTCTCCCGCATCGGTTCACATCGGTAGTTGATTCCCATTACCCCCGGATCATCATGAGACCCGGGAACAGCCGGTGGATTCAGGGGATTGCCATCTTTGTCAAACAGCAGGGCAAAGTCATGGACAATCAAAGCAAACTCTCTGAACGAACTTCCGTCCCGTCTCCTGATTACAGCACGGGAACCAAATGCCAGCTCTTCCCCTGTTCTGATGTCGTGGAACGTGGCACCTGCCTCTTCAATAATAAGTGCCCCAAACACACCATGCTGCTGGTGTGTATTTGCAAACAGATGGTCATGGAAAAACACGGTCCTCAGTTCTGTGTTTGCGAAAAAACGCTCTATCAGAGTCTCGTACTTCCGGGCTCCTGCGATATTATTCCATCCATTGGCCGCGCCGTCTGAAACAATGGTGTCAAACTTTACCAGATGAATATGAAAGCCTACAATATCTGTGAGTGTCTTCATCTGAAACGGGCTTTCTTCTATATATTCCGGCAGCAGATTCGTCAGCCTGACTTCGATACAGTCCCCGGCATTGGCCCGGATGACCAGCGGCTCCACACAGATCTGCTGATTTTCTACTTTTTGGATATATGCATCCAGTCCCCCGTGCCTCTCCAGCTCTTCCTTCAGCACGAAAAACCGCCCCTGAGGGTCATGCCAGCCGTAACGGTTGTAAGTGACCCTTGCCTGCACTACCGCTATCTCAAAGACCTTTACTTTATCCTCCCGGCACCAGCATCTTTCGTCCGTATGGCAGGGGCAGGTATCGGTATAAAGGGCACCCCGCTCATATGCCTCTACGAAATTCGCCTGTTCCAGAGGCGTCGGGTTTATCTTGTTATTTCCTGCCGCATCCAGAATTCCAAGCGGCGGCTGTAAAGGACGTTCTCCCGGCTGTCCGTTGATAAACCGGGGATATCCCGGATGCATCATATCTTTAAACGGAGGGCGCACTCTGTCCTTCAGGGGCTGCAATGGCGGGACAGGCGTGCCGTCAGTCAGTGCTCCGGTTCCGTCTTCCAGACGGTCATAAATCCGCCATAGCGTCCACATCCCTTCATGAAAATGCGGATACAGATGGCAGTGGAATATCGCATCCCCTATCATACCGTTCAGACTTCCTGCACCATTCAGAATGTCCAGTGTATAGCACTCTTGAGGGCTCAGGGATATGGAATCCAGAATTGTAGAGTTGGGGTTCCCGCCCTCCAGCCTCCACTGGTGGTTGTGCAGGTGGAATACGTGTGTCTCTTTCACTCCGCCGTGGACCAGGCGGATTTTTGCCGGGTCCCCAACATATGCTTTCAGAATCGGCGGGGCCGGATCCCCATATACCCAGGAACTCATGGATATATCTTCTCCCGTATCAGCAGCATCCGCTGTCAGAGGATGCCTGTTTCTCATCGGTTCTGACCGGTAGCTGATACCTGTTGTGGCAGCCGGCAGATTGGTATGCGGATCAACCGGCTGATTACCGGCTTTATCTTTTATCTCCAATTCATCATGGAAAAACACCGCATATTCTCTGAACGCCTCATTCACCGGATGGTAAATATCTGCAAATAAGCCGCTTTCCAGCTCCTCTCCGGTCTCCGGATCAAGCCAGACTGATCCGGGAGCCTCAATAATTACAGCGCCAAACAGTCCATGGATGTTGGTCCCTTCTTCTCCGCTCCTGGTATCTCCCATGTCGTGGAACAGATACACTCCTTCTTTATCTGCATACCACGTATACACAATCTGGCTGTCAGTCGTACTGTCCTGATTAAAGCCTACACTTGCTCCGTCTGATGTCTGCACATTATATCCGAGTCCCTGTACATGGATGGACAGCTTCCTGTCAAGAGAATGCCGGAAATGCACATGAATCTCGTCACCAAGATTCGCCCGGATTACCAATGGCTTCACGCCTTCGTATGGCTGGGGGACCGGTTTCATAAAGTTCTGCAGTGCACCTGTCTGTATTCTGTCAGCATCCTGGCTAAGCACATACAGCAGCCCATCGGGATCATGATCACCATACTTGTTGTACACGATGGGAATCTGAATCGCCTCAATCTCAAACGTACGTATATAGGGTTTCTGAGTGTAATTACATAGTTCCACAACGTCCACCCGCCTTGTAATCCTCCTGCTCCAGTATCCTCAGATAATGATTTGCTTCCCGAAGAACATGGTCTGCCAGCAGCGGCAGAATAATAGAGGAAATCTTGCATTCTGTAATCCCCTTTGTTCCTGCTGCCTTGAAATCGCGGTATTTTTCTGTCTCTTTTAAAGCTTTCTGTGTCATCTCATCCATGGTCCTGCAATTCTGTGTTCTGGCATGGCAGAGCAGTTTCTTGTAGTCCTGTGCAAAACCATTGGCAGCCGCAATCAGCTCTTCCTCGGACGGATCCAGCAGCCCTCTGATGAACAGGGCATGCTCCATCATAATCTGATTCCAGAACTTCTCGGTGTCATAGATGCACTGATCGCTGATGGTTCCTTTCATGACCAGTTCTTTCAAAAATGTGCGGTATAATTTCGCCTCACGGAGAATATGCTTTATTAATAAGGGATAATTAGCGGTGAACAGTCTGCAGACTGACACATTTTCTAATATCTCTTCTTTGAATGCAATCAGCTGTTCAACCAGGGACAGAGCCCTTTGATTCAGCCATGATACAATCCGGTATTTCTGCCTGTTCCCGCTGACGCGGAAGGCTGGCGTCAGGCACATCTCTTTTTCGGTAATCCTGCTGTTGATGGGTATTCCGGTGAGAAGTTCAGTCTTGCATTCTGCCGGTCTTGTAAATTCAGTCACAATTTCACCGGACTCCAATACGGATGCACTGACAAAGCCATTTGCCATCTGTACGGCCTCCTCCAGTATTTTTTCAAACTGCTCACGGAACGATGCCGCTTTTTTTATAAAACAGGTATCTTTTGCCTGAAACCCTGCCTCCAGAAATAAAGAGTGCTCTTTCATAATTCTCGCAAAAAACAGATGGAGGTCCAGGGACATAACTGCATAATCTTTCATAATTTTATTAATTCTTTCTTTTTTTTTAATATATGCCGGCTAAACCCTGTCCTGTTACATCCTGTGGTGAAGTGCTATAATAAAGTTGTAACGATAGTGGCTAATAAGATAAAAACAATGAGAAAAGAGGTTCTTATCATGCCACAGAATTACACACCAGAGTTTAAAAAGAAGATTATCCGTCTCCACGAAGAAGAAGGACGCACTTACAAAAGTATCACATCTGTATATGGCGTCTCAAAAGCCAGTATCTCCAAGTGGTGCAGCCAATTACGCGAAGAATGCCAGACAAGCCCGGAAATAAAAGAAGAATACGATTATATGAAAGAAATGCTTAAGCTCCGCAGTTTCAATGGGTATCAAACACCTTATCAGGCTCGGATTGCGTAAAAAGATATTTTTAAGCCACAACTGTTACAAAAAGGTTTGACCACAACATTCAGCACTGCCTCGTTTCCTTGTACAATGGTTACTCCTTTCAGATCTTTTCATACAGACCTCCCTGGGTACCACACGTTTCTTTCTCTCCATCCATCTGCCACATTTACCATACATGATTCCATGTAGTTATCGGGATTCAACTTGTGTTGCAGTCTTACCCTCATGCATAGCCTGATGTGATTTCTGTCCGTCAGACCAGAGATTTGCCCACGGGTTAGTATGTTCTCCGCATCCGGCTTCCTTCAGATTCCACCTCACGATGGACACCCTTGCCTTCGGCTATATCCTTCCCACTACCGGGCGGATACCGGACTTGCACCGGTTAGAAACGTGCGCCGCCAGACGCACAACAAAAATAAAGGAAACGCTGTAATATCAACGTTTCCTCCACTTTTTACGAATGCCGCAGACCGGAATCGAACCCGAAAGGCTTATTTTTAATATTTGCACAAAACTCGCCGCCCCTTGTAAACAGAGGGATTGCGGGTTTTCTGTATGCAGAACGTATTTTCTGTTTTTGCCGTAAAATATGCAGTTATGCGACTCGATGCAACACGAAATGCAACACGGAAAAGCCACGGATTTGTTACGCTCCGAGTCCCTGCTTAAAACAATATTTCTCCTTTTATATACATGTTTATCGTAAATTTACATGTCCAACATATTTACAGACAAACCGCCTCATTATACAGACATTTGCGTACTTTTGTCAATAAATTGTATATGATAAGAAGCAACAAATTATACCACAGGAAGGGAGAAAAGTATATGAAAAAAAATGATGTTACAATTGACAAAAGGAACTCTAACATAGGTAAAAGAATCGCCGCCATACTATGTGCAATTGCGATAATGTTTACTTTAGGGTTCCAAGCAGTGCCAGCCAATGCAGCATCGTGCACCCATATCCCTTGCAATCATGTTAAGACCTACACATATACACATACAAACCCTATAAAAGGCTACGATTGTGTTATATATCAGGAAACACACCTTAAGTGTGCATGTTGCGGAAAAATAATTAAGAATAACGTTGAGCCCGCTAAATATTACAGAACTCACAAACATGGAGTAAATTAAAATCCCTGCAGACTAAAAGCAGAAGCTCTGAGCATAATAACCCAGGGCTTCTGCTTTTATATGTCAAGAAGATTATTATAATTGTCTATTAAGATAATAAGAGCAACTTGCTCCATGTCTTCTGACCGACAATATCGTCCTGCACAAGATTGTGTGCCCGCCGGAATGCCTTAATCGCTACCTGTGTCTTTGGCCCGTTTATGCCGTCAGCGGCTCCGCAATTGTAGCCGAGTGCGTTAAGACGCTCCTGGATAAGTGCTGTAATATTACCCTGGCTTGTCCGGCCAAGCTGCGGGCTTCCGGCCAGCGTGTTCGGCCCCTTTTCACCGTCTACAGCCTGATTGGAGTAACCTTGCCGGTTGCATTCCGCTTGAAGTCGGGCTATCCAGTTGCCGCCTCCAGCGCCGTGATTTTTATAAGATAAGCGTACTGCCTTTCTGAATGTACCGGTCGGGCAACAATAGTATATGCTTGCATTAATATCTCTTTCACTGTATAGCCCTCTCTTCCTTATTCTTCCGGACCGAGAACGTCCAACACCACGTCGCGCAGGTTGCTCAGCTCCGGCACCTGCTCCCTTGTATAAGACCCCTCTTTTACGTTCTTGACCCATACCTTTACAACTATACTGTTCTCGCTAAACATTACGCTACCCCCCCAGCCATCGCCATTGTCAATTCTGTTACAGCTGCGTTCAGATTCCCGGCAGTCTCTTCTGCCAGCGTTTTTGCTTCGAGGGCGGCCGCCTGCGCTGCTGTAATCCTCTCTGCCGTCACGTCAGGTTCTTTTGTAAGGATTGCCGTCTTAATCTGCCCGTTCAGCATCACGCCGCCGTATACCGTCCAGCCCGGCAATTCACCAAACTTGTCCCCCGCATCCGTCAACAGCTCAATTACTTGTAAGTTTTCCGGCGCCGAAAAGATTACCTGCACCTCTTCCGCCGTTTTGTCACAAAAGTCAATATCCAGACGTCCATTTGTTACCTCGCACGGTTCACCGTATAAACGGTTCCGTCAACCATTTTTGTTTTCATAGTTTTTATCATTCCTTTTGCTTCGCTCAAGGCACAAACAAGTGGGACTTTGAGCCCGGACTCTTATCATTGGTAATAAACCATGTTTATTCAGTCGCAGGATGACAGTCAATGTTGCTATTCCTTTTTTTTAAGGTGGTGATACTTATGATGAAGTTAAAATACTCCATCTGCTGTGGACTTGACGTCCACAAAAATGTTATCGTTGCAACCATCGTAATCACTAACAAGGACGGGATATCCCAATACAAACAAAAATCTTTTTCAACCATCAACTCGGATATCCAAAGGTTTCACAACTGGCTCATCGAGAATCATTGTTATCATGTTTGTATGGAATCCACCGGAAAGTATTGGATTCCTATTTTTAATTATCTCGAAGATGACATCGATGTCTGCCTTACACATCCCAAATATGTCAAAGCCATCAAAGGCAAGAAAACGGACAAAAAGGATTCCAAATGGATTGCCGACCTCTACAGATTTGACCTTGTCAGATGTTCCTTTATCCCTCCGAAAGATTTCCGCCAGCTCCGGGAACTTGCCAGATACCGCTTCAAGCTGATCTGTATGAAATCTTCTGAGAAGAACCGCATCCAAAACTGTATGACTGTTTCCAATGTCGGTATTGCCAGCGTGCTTTCTGACCCTTTCGGCAAGACAGCAGCTGAAATCATGTCTTATCTGCTGGAGCATACCGCTGATTCCATTGACGAAAAAGCTGTCCGGATTGCTAAAGCAGTCGATTACCTGAAACCGATGATGGTACAGAATGATGATGGTCTGCATTTACTATATGGTTTCCGAAAGGAAACCGTTTTGCCCTACTGACTATGAGGAACTGATGAACCCTCAAACCCATACAGAGCGTGTTGTTCTGAACGAAATCAATGTTTTTGCTTACCTTGAAAGTCTTGGTTATGATAGTTCTAAGTTAGTGAAACGCAACGATAACTAACATTTTTTCCGTTTTCTATACTTGTAAAAACGGGTTTTTATGAACACTTATATAAGTGCGCCCAAAAATCCACTTTATTTTTCACTCTTTGCTCCTCCTTCTCAAAGGAAGTTCCGCACATTTCAAGTCATCTTATTCTGCAGAGAGCGTCATGCAAATCAACGGCCATGTGTCCTCTTGCGGATGCGTCGATAATTCACGCACCTTGCAATAAATTGATTTATTTTGCATGATTTCATCTGTGGTAAGGCATAGTGTCTTTTGCTTCTCAACGAGCTCTTTCATATTTACGGTGCCAATCCAAGTATCTTTTTGAAACGGTAATGTCAGCATATGCGCTTCCAAAAAGTAATCTACCAGACGTACAAATTGACTTTTTGATTCTTCTTGCCACAGCGCAACGCATTCTTGATAATCTGCTATGCTGTTAATCTGGGATAGCCCCGGAATAATATACTGCTGCATATCATTTGCAATGATGGTTTGAATCTCCTCATAGGGGGTATCCATCGGCTTGTAGTTTTTGTAGCCGTCAATGACATAACCCCGTACATCACGGAGCGGGTGCAACCTGCCTTGATGTGGCAAAAAGCAAGACTCCGTAAAAGATTCATTGAAAAAAGCAACACCCTGCAGTTGTTCATCTGAAAGTTTAGGTGTATCTACTACGATATTCAGCCAGAAGGAAAACCCGGTAACATTGTTGTTAAATTGGGAATTTTGGATATTTATGGCGATTGTGCAGGATTCCTTATGACTGTAAAAAGCCTGTGTTCCTCGAAGGCTGTGAAAACCTGCTTCTTTGAGCGCCGGTTTGATAACTTGTTGAATTACTTTATTTTTCTTTTCTCGTGAAGTCATGTTCTTGTACCTCTCTTTCTGTCGGTTCTTTATTGCTATCTTTGTTGTTCCTGTACCTTATGCGCCGTGATGATCGTATAACTATAAGCGTTGACCGTTATGATACGCCCATCAACCGCTACATACCAGTTCTTTCCTTTTCTTGATATAGATGCCCTAACAGAAGATATCCTATTCCTGCACCACTCAACAACAGGAGCAGTATACAAAGCAATATTTCTCTTGATTCTTACTTCACCCATTCAGTCGTATGTAGCTAATCCAAATGATTCAGTAATTCGTTGTTCTGCATATTCTTCACTCACAAATCAGAAGTCATTTGGCTTGCTTTCTATAGTGTCTTTCTATACATTAACCATTTAAGGTCAATGCCATTTTGTAATTCAAGCATAATATCTTGATCTCCGACTCTCTCAAAGCCACGATGCTCATAAAACTGATAGATGCAGTTTGTGTCGGTGTAAAGGTAAATTTCCTTACCCTGCTCCCGTTTGGCAAGTTCATTGAGAAGAAAAGTACCAACACTGTTTACTTTGCTGTCTGGATTTGCTGCTAAAAAGCGAATCTCGCCATCCGGTGTGTACTGCTTAGTATATTTGGCATAAATTGCTTTATTTGCTTCGTTATATGGCATAACCCCGCAACCGAAGAAAAGATTTTGAACTACGTCAATCAACTAAGCATTTGAATAGCAGAAACGGCCTGCTCATAATCGGTACAGACTTGAGCTTTTAAAACATCCAAGTTTTCCGGCCGTTCCCCCGCCCGCAACGCTTCCGTGAGCACACTGCTGGATTTACAGAGATCTGACAGCCCCAGGTTTTCACAGACTCCTTTCAACGTATGGGCAGCCCGGAACGCTTCCGGATAATCCTCCTATGATAGCGTTTCTAACAAAAGACGGTAGGTTCCATCGCTTAAAAATTTCTTTAAAAATCACCTTACCATATCTTCACTGAATAGCCGGGCCAATACTTCTTCATAATCTCCGCCCAGCTTTACATAACATTCCTTCAGACTCATAAATACCTCCGCATCCTACTAATGTTTCTTTTTTACAAGTTCTGTGATCACCGCTTCCAGGTTCTTCATGTCAATCGGCTTTGCCACATGGGCGTCCATTCCGGCATCCATTGCTTCCTTGACATCCTCTGCGAACGCATTGGCTGTCATTGCTACTATCGGAATCACCATTCCACGGGTATGGCTGCCGGCACGGATGGCCCTAGCCGCAACATAGCCATTCATGACAGGCATCTGGATATCGGTCAAAATCAAATCATACTGACCCGGTTCGGATTTCTCGAATGCTTCCACCAGTTCCTTGCCGTTGCTGACGAGATCACATGCTACGTTGTTCATATTCAGCAGTTCCAGCAATATTTCTGCGTTCAGCTCATTATCTTCAGCGGCAAGTATTGTTATGCCTGCCAGTATATGATCCGAAGCCTCTGTCCCCGGCATTTTTTGTTCCTTTGCCTGGACCGTTACAATGGCCTGCTTAAAACTGGTCAGGAAAAACGGTTTTGCCAGGAAGCCATCAATGCCCGCCGCAAGAGCCTCTTCCTCAATCTCATCCCATTCGTATGCCGTAAGAAGGAGGATCGGAATATGTTCCGGCAGCATGGCCCTGATTTTTCTGGCCGTTTGGATACCGTCCATACCGGGCATTTTCCAATCCAGAAGCACAAGATCAAACGGGATCCCCTCCTGATGAGCTTTTCCAATCTGCCGGATAGCATTATCCCCGCCGAGTGCATACCGGACAGACACCCCAGTGTCTTCCATGACACGAATTACATTTATGCAGATGCTTTCATCATCATCCACAACCAGCACATGGGTAATCCCGTGGTTTTCCCAAAACTTTTCATCCACATTCTGTTCCTGAATGCGCAGCTCCAAATCGACAGTAAAAATACTTCCTTCGCCCTGCCTGCTCTTTACGTCAATGGTTCCGCCCATCAGCTCCACCAGATTTTTTGTAATAGGCATTCCAAGGCCGGTTCCCTGGATTTGGTTTGTCACACTGTTGATTTCACGGGCAAAGGGTTCAAAAATAACATGTAAGAACTCTTCCGACATGCCGATGCCATTATCCTGAACCTCAAACCGCAGCCGGACAAAATCTTTTGTTTTTTGCGGAAGCTGGGTTACGGTCATTTGGATCCTGCCGCCGACCGGGGTATATTTGACCGCATTGGACAGGATATTGATCAACACCTGATTGATTCGCATCCTGTCGCCGATTAAATGCTCCATTGTTACATCTGCCAGAAAAAGCTCAAATTCCTGCTGCTTTGCTTTGGCCTGCGGCCGGATCATGGTCCCCAGCTCGTCTATGAGCTCTGCCAGATTGATCTCCGTGACGTTCAACGTGGTTTTCCCACTCTCAATCTTGCTCATATCCAGCACATCATTGATCAGCCCCAGAAGGTACTGGCTGGAAGCAGTAATCTTTCGCGTATATTCTTTTACCCGTTCCGGGTCGCCGGCATCGTGATTCAGCAACACGGTAAGTCCCACGATTGCATTCATCGGCGTCCGGATATCATGACTGATATTATTTAGGAACGTGCTCTTGGCCTTATTGGCAGCATTCGCAGCGTTCAATGCCGTTTCCAGCGCAAACTTGTTCTGCCGTTCCTTGGTTCTGTCTGACAGCACAACGATAAATTTGTCTGATTGACCTTCACCCACCCGATATACTGTTTCGTAAAACCACCGTTTTTCACCTGTATTCCGATGAGTCCGCTCACTTTCCATAATGATAGACTGATCAGGTTTCATCAAAGCCAAATCCGAATAAGAAATGGTTTTTTCCTCAGTGTATGTGGCCTTTCCTAAAGATTCAAGACTCGCTGCCACCGCATCCGGAGAAATACCGAGCACGCGGTTTACATTGGGCGTCACATACTCTACCGCATAAGACTCGCTGTTCAACATCAAAAACACGTCGTCTATATTTTCCGAAAGAATACTAAATAACTGTTCACGGTATTGGATATCCTGTTCTTTCTTTTCAATGCGCTTTCGGCTCTGTCGTTCAAAAAGCAGGAATATAAGGCCAATAAGAAACACGATAAAAACCGCAAAAATAAATATCTGGGATGACTGCAGGATGTGGTCGGTATATTCCATGATGACGCTGCTTGGGATCACGGAAATGATATACCAGCCATCCATGACTTTTATCGGGGAAAAAGTGACAATGTTCTCTGCTCCATTGAAGGAGAATTGGATGACGCCAGAATGACCATTTGCCAAACTTTCCTTGAAAGTCCGAAGATTTTCCTCATCATTTTCTTCCGCGATCACATCAAAAAGATTAGAAAATGTTCGGTTACTGTTTTTATGGTATGGACGGATCAATACATCCCCATCCTGATTGGTGATATAGGAAAAACCGCTTTCATTATAAAAGGATATGGAGAATTCTTTTGAAAGCGCAGAAACCCTCTCTCCCTTTTGCATTAACCCGTGGGCGCCATCGGCAAACAAAAAACATTCATAGACTCCCATGGTATTTTGTCCATCATAGATATTCAGATAGTTTTCTCTGATGCCCTTACCGGAAAAGGTACGATAGAATTCCAGTTCCTCCATACTCAGTAAACGCCGCTCATCAAGACGGTTAGAGTATAATATTCCATTGTCCAGATCAACAACGGTATAATTAGATGTTTCGCCGCCCAGCAGGTTCAGATTATTTAATATTTTGACGTCTTCATGAGATTCGATTCCCGACATCTTATTGGCTAAACTATGTACCCGATCCTGTTCGATTGCAATATACGTCTCAAATGCGTGGCCGCCTTGACTTGTAATCTCCAGGGTCTGTTCCGCATTCTGCATCCATAGGGAAGTCTGGACGCTTTTCGTATAAGAATAACAGCCTAAAAGAATGCTGCTAAGAATGATTACGACCAGACAATTTACCCAGATTCGTTTTATTCTCATTTCGATCTCCTCCAGGAACTACTGTGCCAAAAGTTGGTTCAGCAAGGCAACAGCCTCATCTGAAGATATGCCATCTAACATCTGCTTTGTTATCTCAGACAGGGAATTGTCCAACGACAAACTCAGCCTATAATCAGAACCAATCACAATCCGGCCGCTTTCTAAATACTCAGAAGCAGGAAGAATTGTTTGATCAGTGGGCACTCTGTCATCTTTCAGCGGTGTATAGGAGTTTTGGCTATCGCAGTATTCCCAGATTGAATCCGGTTGGGTAATACATTCAACAAGCTCCATGACCTCCTCTATGTGTTCACTGCCGGCATTAACGCTGATACAGGTGTTCGCCTCAATTACAAGCACACTGCCATCATCCAGTATGGGAAAAGGATGCACGCCACAAGAAAAGCCAGGCTCCATATCGGCTACTCTGGAAGTCGCCCAGTTCCCGGTAATCATAAATGGACGGTCACCGCCAGCAAACAATCTGAGGTCATCAGAAGTCTGGTTGGTCACCGAAACCTCCTCGCAGTCGATCCATTTACGGTCGATCATTTCCTCAACCATTTCAATTCCCGGGCGCAGTGTATTTACCAGTTCTTCCGGGGCATGATTGAATGCTTCGATTGCCGCAGCGGAATCCTTCTGATAAACCGAGTATAGCGATTTACCAACAATCAGGTTTCTGAGGGAAGCATAGTTATTTGCAACAATAGGTGTAATCCCCTTACCCGCAAAATACTGACACACCTCCATGAACTCTGACCATTTTTCCGGAACTTTCTGCCCGTGTTCCTCCAGCAAATCGTAATTGATATACAATCCATAAGCAGAGATACATGTCGGCAGAAAATAGACTGAACCGTCTTCCCTGATAAACTGTTCTTTTATAATGTCCTGATACTTTTCAATCGTAGGCAGCCCGGATAAATCCGCCAGCTTTCCCTGTGCAGCCAATTCGATCTCCCGGTCATGATCCACCATAAACACATCGTCAAGTCCATTGGCTTGTACCCGTCTTTCAAAGGCATTCCAGTAATCTATCCCTTTCACTCCTTCGTAGGTCACGATAACTTCAGGGTTCTGTTCCATATACCGGTTCAATATGCTTTCAATGGCTGTCAGGTTATGTGCATCTGCTTTATATCCATAAACAGAAAGAAATATATGCTCCTGTTCCGCAAGCGGTTCGTTTTCAATCAGCATGACTTCACTGGAACGTTGGCTGCAGCCCGACATCAATGTTAAAACTAAAAAAGTGGATAGAATAATTTTATACAGCTTCATTCTCTTGTCCTTTCTTTCAATCGTGCAAAGCAATCTCCACCACATCTTGCCATGCGTCATTTTGCCAAGCACCATCTTCATAAATCACCTCACATTTCAGGCTTTTTCTCGAAGCGCTCCATTCTCACTCCTGCTTTCTCTCTCTTTGCCTGATATAATAGTTTGTCTGCTGCATTCATTAAATCGGAAGTCTTCCCCGGTCCATAAGTTCCACCTATGCTGATGAAAAAGCGCAGCTGTGGGTAATCGGGAAGAACGGTTTTCTCAACGCAGGATTTTATGGTTCCTAATTTTTTCTGCAGTACATGAAATGGTATATCCCGAAAAACAACAAGGAACTCATCGCCGCCTAATCGAATAACCAAGTCAGTTTTTCTTACGCTGTTTTTTATTGCGGAAAAAATTTGCTTCAGTGCCAGGTCCCCAACCGGATGGCCGTATGTATCATTAACAGCCTTAAAATCATCCATATCCAGCATTGCTACTGCAGAAACATGACACATATCACGTAGCTGCTCCTCATAGTAGCGCCGATTATAAGCCCCGGTCAGGATATCCTCATAAAGTCTACGGTTATGAGCTGTAATATACTTAATCACGTCTTCTTTTCCATGTCCGCCAAGCAATGTTTCCTCGGTAATCTTATCAATAATCTCAAGTGAGTATGGAATACCGTCAACCTCCACATAAGTCGCCCGAACATGATAGATACACTTATCTATAAACTTTAATTTAGTCAGGCTTCCTTTGCTTGACATACATTTCGCTGATATACAGTTTTCACACCGGTCTTCTGTGCTGTTTATAGAACAATATTCCGTTGGCCCTTTGGTGCATTTGCAGTCTGATAACGAATCCAAGAAGGGCCTTATCACAGTTTCGTTTCTAATTGCGGCCGGCATATATTTTTCATCAATATTCTTGAGCAGCCCTATGATACCGGCACTGCGTTTTCTGTTTCCGTTTGTCCAGACCACATGCCCAGTACAACGAAACCAATGATTTTCCTTCTTAATTGTAATCGGCACATCAATTTGGAAATCAGGTCGTGCCGGAGTGGCTTCCCGAACTTTCTTCGCAAATTGGTTCAGGGTATCACGAGTCACATATTTTAACAGCTTCTTAATCTCCAACGGATGAAACTCATCATTATCTATATTTAGCTTCTCCACTCCATATTTATTGAAGCTTAAAGCCGCAGGCTCAAAAGTGCAGTTAAAAAAAATCTCTTCCGTTTTATCGGATAGAAAGCGAAAATGCTGCTGCTCGTAGGACTGTTGGTGCAGCATATGTTCGGAATCGCCCAGGCCATAGCGGTTTAGCTGGTCAAAAATCATTCTTATTGCTGTGTCATGGGAATACGCCGACTTGTAACACCGTTCACTGGTGAGTGCATCATAAACATCCGCCAGAGCGACCACCTGCGCTGAGAGCGGAATAGCATCCCCCTTCAGGCCATCCGGATAGCCGCTGCCATCATAGCGCTCATGGTGCCACCGGCAGATTTCATATGCTGTTTTCAGCAAAGGCTCGTTCCGGTCGATGGGCAGGTCCATAAGTATCTCCGCACCCGCCATAGAATGACCCTTCATAATCTGGAATTCCTCTGCTGTAAGGCGGCCAGGCTTATTGAGAATCTCCTCCGGAATGGCGATCTTGCCGATATCGTGCAGTGCTGAAGCCATACTGACCAGAGAAATATCTTCATTTCTGATTTTATTGTTGCCGATTTTTAGCCTGTACTGCCGCATCAGAAGGTATGTAATGATATTGATATGTAATACATGAAGGCCACTTTCTCCATTGCGGAATTCCACGATATGGGACAGACGTTCAAATTTTTAATTTTCATTATGACCACCAACCTCTATGAGATGTCCATTCAGATCTCTGTTGTGTTGCTCACCGACAAACCTGAATCTATAACTTCTGTATTTCTTTCAATGCTTTTTGAATATCCTTATAAACTAACGGTTGCATACTGTCATCGTAAAAAGATATATCTGCCTTCTGTAATGCTGAAAGGATATCATTTTTTAGTTCCAGCTTATTCTCTGCGATGACCGGCAATAGCTTTATACACTGCCTTGCCGTGATCGGTTTCACATCTGTTATATGTTTCAAATAATCGTCAATCACTTCATCAATCTTATAGTCTTTATCCCATTTCGCATTATAAGCAATCAAGGTAAGGCCCCTTGTACGTATATAGGAATTATCGCTGTCAAGCATATCGCTCAATCTGTTCATATAAGGATAGACATGGTCTGTTTCCTCACTTTCTTTTTGCAATTCCTGTAACGCCTTGTATGCCACTTTATTATTTTTATCAAATAGCAATTCAAATGTTTCTGCTGTATTCATTGACATAGCAATGCCCATGCCTTTCGTTTTTTTGTTTTGGTCAATTTATAGACAAGCTGAAAGTTATCGCATTACACAAAGTGTTTTCGTACCATCGCCGAGTAATTGTCATATTGCTGAAAACCAAATTCCCGTTTGTTTATTTGACCACTGCACATTAACTATTCAGAAGTTTTGTTAAGTCATCAACAGAAGCGTCCATTTTTGCAGATACTTCTTCCATAGTCATTCCAGAAGCAAGGAAACGCTTGATCACCATTTTCATATCCTCGCCAACCTCTATGAGATGCCCGTCCAGATCGTAGAACCGGATCACACGCTGACCCCAGCTGTGCTCGATGACTTCTCCCAGATATTCAATATCCGGGTATTCTTTCAGCTTGTTCAGAAAACCGTCAAAGTCCTGTTCCTCAAAGACGACTTCTGCATTGTTGGATTTCTTCAATACCTTTTCTTTTGGTATACTTACCAGCCAGTCAAAATCCTGTTGTAATGCCAGACCACAGGTAAAAGCGATGTTCCGTCCGTAGTCTTGGTATACTTCTAATCCAAATAAATCCTCATAAAACTTTCTTGCAGCATTGATATCTGCTACAGATATAACCGTACATATGTACTTCATATGAATATTCCTTTCTATTTCATTTCTTGTGAAGCTTCAGGTCTTTGTGTTATCCTCAATAAAACGAAAGTTGTCAGATTGTCTTGTTTATCCTTTCAGGTTTCCCAAGGCTTCGGGACAATTTGAGATAATCTCTCCAACAGTCTGACAGCTTTCCATGTCCGGACAGTCACCGCATGTCATCACATCTTTTTTCAATGCACACTGACGAATTCCGCAAAGACTATCGCAGAATACAGTTTTAATTCCATCAACACGACATCCTTCACAATTGATATGTTCAGGCAAAATGGGAGCATTATTTAACTCGGCCCACCGTTTTGCAGTTTTCTCACGCAACACATGATCGTCATTGATTGTTGCAAGATATGCGTCGCATTTTCCACAATCCAGCCCACAGTATGCAATCATATTTCTCATAGTTATGTACCTCCTAAAATCCTAATTTTTTAATTTATTTTCTTAGATTTGTTATATACAGTAACGATTATTATTAAAAAAGAATCATTACAGCATTTGCGGCAATCGTTCCTGTCCACGTCATCATTATGGAGCCAAACAGAGAGGATGCAGCGTTGAACATGGTATGGAAAAGCACATACACAAACACATAGCCTTTTCCTGCTATTTTGTAGATTGCCCCTCTGAAAAAACTTAACGACATGGCTTGAACATTAAACATCCAGAAATTAATCAGCCCGTCACAGTGATTCGTTCCGGTGGTTCTGTTGGTGGTTATATGGTTAAAAAATTTTTCTTGACACTCACCTGATTATTACCCTTTATATCAACTTTAGCAGTTCTGTATGTATATATCCGTTTGTAGCTGCTACGCTGCTGCCCTTTTTCGGGTCAAGCGGTTTCCCCGTAAAATCAGTCACTTGACCGCCAGCCTCCTGAATCAACAGCATACCGGCAGCATAGTCCCAGGGATTCAGGTAAATCTCGAAATATCCCCCTTGTCTGCCACAGGCGGTATATGCCAGTTCCAGAGCGGCAGAACCAATCCTGCGGACATCCTGGCACTGACCGAACACCCTGCGGAACCGGGCAAAGTTTTCATCGGCCAGCTCTCTTTTTGCTGTTCCCAATCCTATCATCGTGTCGGATAGTTTTTCTGCGTTTGATACATGTATGGGCTGTCCATTTAAGAAGCTGCCCTTGCCTTTAACCGCTGAAAACACTTCTTCATGGAAGGGATCATACACGATCCCCATAACAATTTCCCCCTGGCGGCAAAGGGCTTAAGATACAGCACTGTGCTGATAATCGTGCATAAGGTTTGTAGTCCCGTCAACCGGGTACGGTTCTTCTTTTAGGTAATTTATCAATTCACGATATTTCATATTCTTATTCCTTCTCTTTATAACCATACTGCCCAATCCCCATAGTCAAATGTGCCGCTGCCGTGATGTAATTTACCATCTTCCCGAAGCTGCCTGAACGCATTTCTCATTCTGCTTAAAATCTCCGGCTGAATATCCAAATTATGATGCGCAGGAAAAACCTTCTTGACCGGAAGCTCCGAAATCTTTTCAAGAGAAGCAAGGTATGCGTCCGGGTCTGTTGACGGATAATAGGCAAATAAAGTATCCTTATAAACCAGGTCTCCGGTAAACAGATAGCCTCTGTCTGATTCCCAGAAACACATATGCCCCGGAGCATGGCCCGGGGTATGCAATACCTGTATATTCCGTCCACCTAATTCAATGTTCTCTCCATCCTCCAGCACCTTTGTTGGCGTCCCCTGGAAAAACTCATAAGTACCTGTATCGTAACCGTCTGGTAAATCGCAGCGGTCTGACACCATCCCTCTGATTGTTTCTATTGTCAGCGGAAACTCACCGTTCAGCCAGCTCAATTCTTCCGCATGGGCATAAAAGTCCGGAAAATATTTATGGCCGCCAATATGATCCCAATGAATATGGGTGGCAACGGCCGTAACAGGCTTATTTGTCAGCTTCATTACTTCATCATAAATATTGCAGATTCCCAGACCCGTATCAATCAATAAGCTGCGGCTGGAGCCATTTAACAGATAGCAATGCGTCTCCTCCCAATGCCGGTATTCGCTGATAATATATGTGCCTTCATCAATCTGGTCAATCGTGAACCATTTATCCATTTACAAGCATACCTCCATAATTAATATCTGATTCCCTTTGCAGAACATCACTTATTTTTCTGCAAAGGGACGTTTATTACTTTCATTTATCTATATTCTCTATCCTTTTCAATACTTTATTAAATGATTGCAGTATTGAAGTCCTCACTTTTTCTTTCGCAGCTTCAACTCAATATTGTTCTTTGCTGCCGCCGCCTTCAGCAATTCTGCAGCAAAAGTACTTTTTTCTTTGAGCGTCAGTGTATCCAAATCGGCTCTGTTCTCAATTTGCCTGAGTATTTCCTGCAACTTCTGCAGATCCAAAAGATTTACCGCCGTACAAAACAGTGTCTTTTTGCGCCCGTCATTAAAACCGGACAGAAGCATATCCAGTATTTTTGTCTTTTCCACCTGTTCCGCATTATAAGCGTCTATCCCGATTCGCTTAGCCTTTTCCATATCAGATTTTTTGTTTCGAGATGTTATAAAGACATCAAAGTCATCAATATGCTCATATTTTGGGCAAGGATATTCACTGCACTGAAAGCAGTATTCCACACCGTCATGCTCCATGCTGCACCTTGCAATTTTACAGGACTGATTTCCCTCGCCGCCCCCGCAGCCGGGGCAATATTTATTCAAAAACATGGGGCAAAGCCCACAGTTTAAGCCACAAAGGGAAAATAATTGATTTTTTCGGTTAAATCCTTTCATGATACCTCCTAACTAGCTTGTCCCCAGCCATTCCAGCTAAACTATGCTGTACATGATGCTTGTTTTCACAAGCTGACAAACTGGAGTTTGTCGCAGGTCTAATTTTTGAGTCAATAATTATCCAAATGCGTTTAGCATTCCATGAACAAGTATTCCTAAATAGCAGTTCTTTGTTTTATATCTTATTGCGCCTGTAATCAATCCAAATATTGCGCCAATCATTACTTTCATTATTATGAAATTCAATAGATTTCCGCCTTTCCAAAAATATATACCAATGGCATATCCAATATGCCAAAGTGCAAATAATAGAGTCACTGTCATATATGTTTTCCATTCCTTCGCAAAACAACTGTTTAGCCTGTTCCATATAAGACCTCTGAAAAGTGATTCCTCAAAAATTGGCGTTATAATACTCCCGTAAAGCAACATGAGGAAGCTTTGTATCGATAACCTTTTTACAAAAAATAAAGTTACCACATAAAAACTAACGGCAATTACTGTGACGATAATGTAAGGCGAACTAAACTTTGTTGGAAAAAATGACATTATCCGCTTGCTACGTTGACAATATAAAAATATAATTGCGAAAAGAATCATCATAGATACCATTGTAGTCATACTTCTGGTATAAAGCGTTTCATTCACAAAGCAAAATACAATTTGTTTCATTCCGAGGAGTAATCCTTGAATTAATAATAGCCACATTATAATAGAGCAAATTGTCTTTTTGCATTGAATTTTTTGGTTCATAGTAGTCACCTCAGCAAATTAAAATTTGTCAGTTCTCTTATCAATCTGCTTTCCGCTCTCCGGGATCCAGTCTGGTGTCAGGCGTTCTGCCAGTTCCACGGGATGCGTTGCCGTATAAATCTGCACATTTGAAGCAATCATGACGTTATTTCCGATTTTTATCTGATTGCAGTCGATAAAGGAGCAGTTCATATTGATCGACACATTGCTGCCGGTAATAATATTACACCCATAATCACACAGGAATGGCGCCCCTACCGACACATTCGTTCCAATCCCGCCGAACAGCTTATGTAAAATTTCCTTCTTTTCTTTTTTCTGGTCGTAGGTCAGTCTGTTATAAATGTCAAGCAGCTCTTTTGCCTGCTTCTTATATTGCAGAAAGATTTCATCATGACAATTATATAATTGCCGGCCATACATTTTTCTAACTCTGTCACAGAAACACCTCCTATTTAATTCTGCTATCTGTGTTTTTCAGTTATACAATAATTTCCATGCCATCATAGGCAAAGAAAATATTAGGGAAATTACAGCAACTACTATAAATACAATCCAGAATACTATGCCAGAAATTTGAATGCCGGTATACCATGGTGCAGATTGCATAGCAAACAACTCAGGATGATTTTTGTAGTCAAGATATCTGAATATGCTTCCTCCGATAAATGCACCAATGAAGCCTCCCATAAGTATGTTGATAAAGCTGTTTATCTTTTTAAGCATTTTCTTCACCTCACCCAATCATCCATCTTTAATTTCCACAGGCATCAGTTATCAGAGAAATCTATGTCATACCTCGTGCCATGAGAGAATAAAGTTCCTTCTGTTAATTGAATACATAAGATGATCGTATTTTCATCATCAAAATTGTTGTGCCCGTTATCAATCCATTCGCTGAATGCCTGTCTCAGCTTTTGGGCCATTTCATGATTTTCCTTTTTGCAGAACCACCCGAGGTTTATCCCCTTGCCATGCGCAGTAAACCATTCGCCGGCCACAGCCACTATGGGGTTATGGTCTATCTGTTTCATCTTGTTGGACGCAGCGTATGTGATGATATAAAAACAGCCATCCTCATAATAAGCATCACATATCCAAAGGCTGCCTATTCCTTTTTCCGTAGCGGCGAGAAGCATATTTTGTATGGAAGCACCTATGGACTGTATATTGCAGATCTCATAAACATGTTCTTCCGGCGTCATTTCTCCCATTTCATTTTTTCCTATTGAATTAACAACGAGAACGATTGTCGGTGCTGCTTCCATCAAATCAACAGTATGTTTCGCCGCGGCAATGTAGCGTTTGCTCTGAGGCAGCAACGCACACTCATTTTCTTCCCTTTCAATTCCCTGACGGAAACCCCTTAACATTTCTTCTTTCGCATCTCCCTGTACCACAATGTACTTCCAGGGCTGTCTGTTTTTAGATGAAGGCGGTTTCAGCTCCGCAAATGTTTTTTCCGATGGACTCAGCGAACATATCCATCCCCTCCAAGCATATACCGGGTGTGGCAGAATACAATCTGTTGATGAAAAATCATACTGCATACTGACCGTTTCACTCTTTCCCGACCGTTTGGGGATAGTATCGAACAGCTTGCTGAAAGTCGCTTTGCGGACCCCCAGATTCACACGGAATATTTCATTCCGATCCAAATTAGAACTGGAGTCATTTTCGCCGTCTTTTTCTTTTACCGTCAAGACTTTAGTTCCCCGATAACTGGAAGCTGACTAATTCTTTCTTGTATAGATAGTTCTTGTAAATTTAATGTCATCTCCACAAGTTTCATCGATAGCAACATTAAATTCATTTACATCAAATTCAGGAAAAAACACATCACCGTTATCAATAATCGTGTCCACCTCTGTAATATACATTTTATCAACTAATGGGATAGCTTCTTTAAATAAGCCGTATCCTCCTGCAATATAAATATTTGTATCACCAGAAAACGCAATTGCTTCTTGCAAAGAGGATACAGTAATCAAGTTTTCATCCATAAACTTCTTTGTTCTCGAAACTATTATGTTTTTTCGATTTAAAAGTGGATGACCAATTTCTTCATATGATTTTCTTCCCATCACTACAACATTTCCTACCGTAAGTTCTCTAAATTGCTTTTGTTCGCCTTGTATCTTCCATGGTATTTTGCCATTCTTACCAATTACATTATTCTTAGAACGTGCAACAATCAATCCTATCATTTTTTAGTCCTTCCGATAAATATTAAAATTTTTTTATTTCTCTATTACAATACGTCGATTTCATTTTGCAGGTTCGCCATCTCCCTTTGTTCTTTATAACTTTATCTGCGATAATAAATGACTTTTGCTACTCAACAAGATTGATTAATCATTTAACGAATAGTATTCTGTCAATATTCTTGCTAAGGTTTTTGGAGTTTCTTCGTTTACAACATGACCAGTGTTTTCAATAATTTTTAATTCTGCGCTTTTTATGTTTTTTGACAAGTAATATGCTGATTTTATGTTCGCACTGTCCTTCTTTCCGCAAATGATAAGAGCAGGGCACTTCACATTATTCACTCTGCCGGTGAAATCCAAATCCTTCATAGAGTTTCCTAAAGCGAACGTGCCCTTTTTATCGAATGCCATAGTTTCAAAAATAGATTTTGGCAAAAATCTGAATATTACATTTTGAATACCAAATGCTACCTTCGGAATCTTATGAGGCGTACCAATTAAAACTAAAGTCTTTACCTTTTGTGGAAAATCCAAAGCATAGTTCAACGCTAAAATGCCACCCAATGAAATGCCACACAGATGAATTTTACCTTCAATTCCGTCGCAATATTTTATAAATGAAGAGTATAAATTTGCATAAAATATTTCTTTTTCTTCAAGGATGGCAAATAGATCTGGACACATAACATCCTCATTGCTTGTCATATATGAGATAGTTTCATTCCAGCTTGTCGCTTTATGGCCTGAACCGTGAATCAGAATTTTTGTCATTATAAGTCTCTCCTTCAGATCAGGAAGTTATTGTTTGTTTTGGGTCTATCTTTTTTGCCATCTTCGCCTCCACGACCTTCTATTTCCTGTTTGGCCTTCTCTTAATGGCTAATAGCCGCATGAAATCTCCAAACAAAGATGTATCAACAGGCTCAAACATCAGCCATTTTCCATCATGATAGGTTTTTGATTCATCGTAAATCTTCTGGACGCTTTCCGAACACTCACTTCGACCGGATTCAAATATCGCCCGCTCGTCTTTTCCCAGTATTACCATAAAGCCAACGCAGTTCTCCCTTGCATATAGGGCGCAGAGTGTTTTTCCGGCTCTGCGGTATTTGTATTCATAGGCCCATGCTTTGCCGCCGCTGTTCCAAATGTGGTCCATATCGTACTTTTCATCAATCGTGGCGCATAGCTTTTGCCACACGTCATATAAAGACTGCCCAATCAAAGCGGTCATATCGTCCATATTTGGTATTTTATCAAGCATATCTGGTTTCCCTTCTTTCCCATATCTCTTTTACTAATCTGCAAACCCGCTCTTAGGGATTTGCCTATAGATTAACTCTTAATAATTTTATCTTATCATTGATTAGACTGCAACTCCGTTTCTACTATACACGATCACATCCAAGATTTATTCTTTTTTTGTCCAAGTTTAATCCTACCGGAATTTCACGCAGCTCTTTCTGAAGGCGGTGTGCAAAACGGATTGTTTTCACCGTACCGCCTTTCTCCCTCCCATCGTACACAGCAATCACGCGGTCTGAATGCTCGACCAAATACCGATTGCGCTGCAAATAGACGTTAGGCTGATATTCCTCTTAAATTACCACCATCTCAGTGCAGGCACTCAGCAAAGCTCTTGTTTGTACCCTGCGATTCAAGCCTTTCACACGGCTACGGTATGGAAGCACTGCAATCAGTTTTAAGTTCCCGTTTTCTTTCTGCAGTTCCAAAACAATCTCAGCAAAATATTGATCCACACCATCTGCAAAACCAGACAGAAAGACAGTGAAGCCATTCTTCACTGCTTTTTTTATTTCCTGATACAGAGCTTTCTTTATGCTGTTAATCTCTTTATCAGGCACATCCCTATGCCCGGTAATACAACATGTCTTTCCTTTCATTGTATCTCCTTCGTTCGATAGTTATATTTTTTCATCTTACCTAATTATAATAGATTTATTTTTTCAGGTCAATGTAACACCCCTTTTATTTTTGCGAATAAAGCATATGTGCGAGGTACAATCTATTAGAGAATGGAGGTGAAGACGATGTATGAAGATTTTGTCCCGGAACGGCTGGCAAAATTGCGATCACAAAAGGGTGTATCTGCACGCGACATGTCATTGTCGTTGGGGCAAGCAAACAACTACATCAATAACATCGAAAATAAAAAGTCACTTCCGGCCATGCAACCCTTTTTTTACATCTGCGAATATTTGGGCGTAACACCGTGGGAATTCTTCGATAAAGGAAACCCTTATCCAGAGGCTCTGCAGGAATTTATCGAAGAAGCAAAAAAATTGGATCCCAAGTCTATGGCTTATCTCCTCGGCATTATGAAGGAACTGAATAGCAAGAAATAAAGCGGCTGCGCAGGGTTGGCTGCTTTATTTTTTTATTGTCCCTTATTCAATCCTAAATCTTTTCTCCAATTGTCCTTTATTTATCCTTTTATCACTTGTATGGTCAAAACTTCACCGTAGGCGCAGCCAAACACCACACTGCGCTATCTGAAAAACCAAAAACGGAGCAAGCGTAGTCACGGATCCCTGCCTGCTCCATTTTATCGTTTTTTATATGTAATCACATTTTGGGCATTGCAATAATGTGTTTTCACTATCCTCTTTGTAAAAGGATATAGTTAATGCCGTTCCTCATTTTCTTTTAATAAACAAACTTGAGGTTTTACTCTCTGCTATGTTAATATTAAAATATGAGATGATACCATGAAAAGGAGGCTTGTGTGTATGCTTAGTCCTATCGTTATTGGTGCGTAAGCAAGGCTATCGCAACCATCAAATTTGAATACGTGTTGCAGATAGTCTTTGCTGTTCCTGTACAACAATTATTTAGGAGCGCAAAAATGAGCTATAAGAAAGCAACACACGTTCTGCCACAAGATTTATTGCTAAAAGTTCAAGAGTATGTTGACGGGGAATTTCTTTATATTCCCAGAGTAGAAAATAACAAAAAGGGCTGGGGAGAAACAACCTCAATCCGTCAAGAACTACAAGAAAGAAACAGACACATTTATGCAGATTATCTTGCCGGGATAGATATGGAAACTTTAGCAAAAAAATATTATCTATCTTTGAAAAGTATTCAACGGATTATTGGGCAGTTAAGGAATAATGATTAGAGAAAGGCTGATATGGTTTAAGGACCGTATCAGCCTTCCTCTTATATTCTTTTCATAAAAGAACATTAGGTTGGGTTTGAAATGATGGAATGATACAATTTATCCATCGAAGCAAAGGCGGTCTTTTATGAAAAGAAGTTGTGAAATTCCACCTCATTCTTTAATGAACTAAAACAAAGATGGAGACCAGCTATTAAGGTGATTTAAAAAATTTATCGCTATTGGTATACAGACCTCTTATTCGAGGTTGAATTCGATATCGTCAGTATGCATCTTCCAGATGACTCTGACGAGCTAGCCGGCACAATGTCCTAAGGCATTGTAGTGAGTCCGGCCTTCCGCTCTCTTGGCATCGTAATAAGCCTTGAAAGTTTCGCGTCAATGCTAGGCGGAGATCTTTAGATATTTGGCTTATATATAATTGCTTAAATTGCGATAATTCATGGAACGCAAGAGTACACTCCCATATTTCTCCGCAATCATTGAATTTGCTACAATTAGAGGACTTTCAAAATAATAGCCATTCACTTGTAGAAAAATATGCAATGGATATGGATTTTCTTTACAGAAACGGCGTTGATGAAGTCGATATACCTCAATATTCAATTATTGGCGAAGTCTTTCTACCCAGTGAAGATGTGGAACTTGAAATAAAAAGCAAATACCTATTTCCAGTAAAAGTGTCTGCACTAATAAGAGAAAAGTTGCATTTATCACAAGCTGAATATTTACGCTCAATTGATAATGGGAATATAGAAAGTATTCCAGCACAAGACTTAAAAAAAGGTAAATTAAAAAGAGGGATTACACTTGTTTTTCGGTCATGCCACGATTTCTTCATCCCTCACAAACGGATCTTCCCAATATCTCGAATCCAGTGAACGCTCCGCATTGTCTCCAAGAACATAATAGCTTTTTTCCGGTACTGTCAGACTGGCTCCGTTATGCTCTACCTGTTCACTCTCCTTTGCTGCAATGCGCTTGACCAGCAGCTTCCAATCGTGATGAAAAATAATGATGTCGCCGACTTCGAGTCTGGAGTAAATTCGGGTTCCTATGATATAACTGTCTTTTTTCGTCTATTCATAACTTGCCTCCAAAATAAAAAAAGCGGGATGCCGAAAAAAGCACTCAAGGCTCTCAGCATCCCTTATGTTTTGCCTGTCCTCATTCCGTCCCTCCTTTGTCTGTTGACGCTGCTTTACAAAGCCCAATGCAGCCGATCCGGAAAAGATCCTCGTAGGAATACATACCCACCTGATAAGGAGGCTCGGCTCTCCTCAATGACCTGCTTGCAGTAATACTCGCCCAGATAGCCAATATGCGCCTCCGATAAAGGTGCGCAGATCAAATCCGCCAACCACTGATAAGCGTCTTGTTTGCTCATCCTTCGTTTCAACTCTTTCTGATAATTCTTTACAATGCCTTTTACAACTCGTTTTAGCTTACATTCAAATTGGCATTGTATCGTTTTCTGGAAATCAGATGGTTTCATAATCTCACCCCCTTTCCAGCTATGCCTTGAAAAGTGTTTATTCCTCTTTCCGCACCATATCTGTACAGCAAGGTGTGATTTGTTAAGTTGAAACCGAAAAAATAGAAAAAATTTTTGGTACAAAATAAGTGCAGAAGGTAAAGCACTAATGATGTGCTTTATCTCTTAACTAAAAGCACCCAAAGAACCAAAATTCTCTGAGTGCCTTTATTGCCCGAGGGCCTGATATGAAATTGTAACAGATGGGCGGAGGGCTTGTGCCTCCGGACTCCCCATTCTGTGCTTCTTAGAAAAGAAGCAGAAGAAACAAAAAAAGTGCCTGAAAGTATATACTCTCAGACACTGTGTAACCGGAAAAACTCTAATCGCTCGAAAGCAATTACTGATACTGATATAGGTAGTATAACATATCTATTTCAGATTTTCAAGTGGTGGGAATGATTTAGCGAATCTCCCCACTAAGCTCTATCCTAAATTATCAATATCACCTGATTTTATAGCCGCAATGTTTTCTGCAATCTTCTCTATTGACCAATCCCACCATTTCAATTCGTTCAAGAAGTCAATCGTTTTATCTGAAAACCGCCTGCGAATTACATTTGCAGGAATGCCGCCGACAATAGTATATGGCGGCACGTCTTTTGTAACGACAGCACGAGTACCGATGATGGCACCGTCCCCGATGGTAACGCCAGACATAATTACCGCCTCATATCCAATCCAAACATCATTTCCTATGACAATATCACCTTTATTGTCCCATGCTGTAGCTACATCTTCGATATCCAGATCCCATTCCTCGAAAAAGATAGGAAATGGATAGGTAGAAAGGGATGCCTGCGTATGGTTAGCGCTATTGAATAAAAATCGCGCCCCACAGGCTATGGAACAGAACTTCCCTATGATAAGCCGGTCGTGATTGATAGAGTAGTGATACAACACGTTATTTTTTTCAAACATCTGCGGATCATTGACGAAATCATTATAAATGGTGAAATCGCCAATGATAATGTTTGGATTTGTTACAACACTTTTTAAGTAAACAGTTTCTTTATCCTCTGAGCGTGGATATACTTTATTGTCCGATATAGTCATTTTGAAATCCTCCTAATGTTTTGTATTATGCGACTATATCGGTAACTACAATGCAACGCTTCATCATTTTCACCTCACACGAGATAGTTTAGCATATCTATACGGATTTTCAAGAGGGGATGCCAACCTATATGAAATTAAGGCATTTGTATCCATCTCCCTAATTCCCTATCGCTATCCTATCGGCTTCTTCCTGTGTGATTACCCTGTTTCTTACCATGCTTTGCAGCACTTGCCCCACCCTCTGTAAAGCCAGTTCCTTATTTTCGTCCAAAGAATAAATGGACGGGGCATTGGGAAGTCCCGCCAATACCGCACATTCATAATCGCTTAATTCGGATGGTTCTTTTCCAAAATATCCTATAGCAGCCTCCCGGATACCGTAACAGCCATTTCCTTTACTCGCTGAATGGTTCCTTCTAAAATACAGGTCTTATCTTTCATGTTCCTCATCCAATCCTAAAACCGGTATATAAAATACTCTGCGGTACAGTGGCCTTTTCTTTCCACTGTACCGCTTTTCTCTTCCACTCACTCACAGATCGTTTATCGTTTCTGTGATTTCCATATTACGTATCCTTTTGGTTGGAGCGTGCACTGCCAAAACTGCCGCAAGCACAACAAACAAAATGATGATTGCCACCAGAGATACCGGAAAACTCCACACTGCATAACTGAAATGCTCTGTAATGAGGAAATCGTATAGCAGCTTGCTAAAAGGCAATCCAATCCCGCACCCGACTACACATCCCCAAAAAGCATAGGTAAATGCTTCTGCAGTAATCATCTTTGAAATCTGGCGATCATCCATTCCCACCGCACGCATTGCCCCATATTGCTTCATCCTTGCCGATACGCTCATGGAAATACTGTTGACAATGTTCAGCACCGTAACTAATGTGATAATTGCCAGAAAGCCGTAGACACAGGCAACAAATGCCAGATATGTTCCGCCTGTCTGCTCATCGCGCTTATCGCTAAAACGATAATCATTTCCTACCGTGTCAGAAATCGCCTGGACATTTGTATCCGTTGCATCACGCTCCATCTGTACCATGAGAAGTGAATAGTCGGTTTCACCCATCAAACGAGCAAAGGTTTCACCGGAGGTTATGAGGGTCATCTTTCCACCTGTAAGACCATCACTGCTAAATAAATCATGTTTTAGCAATCCGGCAATTTCAAGTTCTTCATCCCCGACCAGAATTTTATCTCCAATTTTCCAGGAACAGCTTCGATCCCATGTTGCAAGGGCATAATGGCTGTTCCCATAAATATCTGACAAATTGCTGCCCCGCTGCAGCATACCGTCTTTTTCCAGACACTCCAGATCGAAATCATCGAAAGAAATCACGTCAATTGTGCCGGAAAGCGTCGTGTCACCATTTAATCCTGCGGGGATATCAAAGGCACTCCTGCGGCCATAGACTTGTTTTACACCTTCCATGCTGCTGATCGTGTCCGCCAAACTGTTGTTGATGGAATTAACGCCATCACTGCTTGAAATACTTATATCAGCAGCTGCGGCGGATTGGGGCATCAAATGATTGACAAAATCAATCAGAACGGAAAAGCTTAAAAACAGGATAATGCTGAGGGCAAAGGATCCCGTCATCAGGATCAGGTTTTTCTTCACGGAAGCCGCATGGTGAATCCCCAGCGCAGTCTCAATTTTTGAAATCCGGGTGTTTACGGAACGACGTACCTTTTTGTTACTTTCAGAATTGCCTGAAACCGCCGTAATAGGAGACACCTTTGCCGCCCGTTTAGATGGGGAACTCGCCGCAAATAATACTGTCACAACACCAACGATAATACCGCTGACAATCCCAATGATGCTGACCCTGAAAAGAGGAATCTCGGAAAACTCTTCGCCAACAAGAAACCGCAAAGCTGCACACAGTCCCCAGGTAGTGACAATTCCAAGTCCTAAACCAATGGGAACCGCTGTTTTACACCAATTCAAAGCTTCCAGTCTCACAAAGCGAATAATTTGTTCTCTGCTCATTCCGATACAGCGCATCATTCCAAAGAACTTTGTTCTCTGAGCGACAATGCTGTTCATGCTGCTCGAAATCATCAATACGCCGGCAATCAAAATCAGAAAGAATAACACTCCCGCTATCAGGATCAGTGATTGCCCCATCTCACTGCTGAACAACTCCTGAAAGGACAGGCTGCCATGTTTCTCCAATAGCCTTGCCTGTTCCATTCTGGCGCCCATCTCTGCCATACTAAATACTGCCGTAACCATGAACACAGCAAAGATAATACATAGAAGCGTCATACGGTTCTGCCGTCTGCGGACCTTTGCGGAGATCGGGATAAGGCTAAGATAACTTCTCATTCACGGCACCTCCCCAGATCAGTTAGTACACCATCCATTACCTGCAATACCCGGTCTGCGGTCTGTGCAATACTGTTATTATGTGTAATCATGATAATGGTCTGCTCATACATCTTGGAAGCTTCTTTTAGAAGCGCAATAACCTCACTGCTGTTTTGAGAATCCAAATTTCCAGTCGGCTCGTCTGCAAGAATCAAGGACGGACGTGTGATAAGCGCACGGCCGATGGCTACTCTCTGCTGCTGGCCGCCAGATAACTGGTTTGGAAGATGGTTTCTGCGTCCTTTCAGATTCAGCACCTCAAGCAGTTCTTCCAGATATTTTTTATTTGGTTTCTGATAGTCCAGCAGTACCGGGAAAATCATATTCTGCTCAACCGTCAGCTCCGGAATCAGATTGAATCCCTGAAAAATGAAACCGATATTCCGGCGGCGGAAAACTGTCAGCTCCTTTTCTTTCATCGTAAAAATATCCTTGCCATCAATCCGTACCTTGCCGGATGTAGGCGTGTCAAGCGCCCCCAGCATATTTAAAAGTGTACTTTTGCCGGATCCGGATTCGCCGACAATCGCTACATATTCTCCTTTCGGAACAGAAAAGCTGACATCTTTCAGTGCATTTACAGCGGTTTCACCGCTGCCATAAGTCTTACATATATGATGGACTTCTAATAAATTCATAGGTAAGAACCCCTTTCAAAATATTTCGGATCAGCACACTGTTTTGTCTTCCGTATGCCTCACCGTAGTAAAAGGATAGCATCAAAACCCTACAGCCCTCTTACAGTAAGCCTACAATTTTGTAGGAATTAAGAAGTTCAGGACAAATGTAGTACCCATTCCCAATTCGCTGTGTACTTCTATTGTCCCTTTATGTGCCTCAACGATCATTTTTGTAAGCGGAAGCCCAAGGCCTACTCCCTGCTTGTCTTTGGAAAACCGGCTCCGGTAAAACCGCTTAAAGATATGATGCAGATCCTCCTGGTGGATTCCGCTTCCGTTGTCTTTTATAACAATCTGAATCATGGATACAGACTGCTTCCACTCGATTCGGATGAAATCCCCGCTGCCTGTATGGTCAAAGGCGTTCTTTACAATATTTTCTACCGCCTCTATCATCCAGTCGCGGTCACAAAGCAATAAGATTTGTTCTTCCCCTGACAAAACCAGTTCCTTTTCTTCCTGCTTCGCACGGTATGCAAAATGCAGCTCCACCTCTCCCATCATATCCGCCACATTTTCAAAAGCCTTCTCAAACACAATGGAGCCAGCGTCCAGCTTCGTAATCTTTAGCAAATTCTGCACCAGCATTTCAATCCGGTCAAGTTCCTTCTCAGACAGCAGTATGAGTTCTCGATGCTCTGGCAGCTCTGCCACCTCTTCCTTTAAGAGCCCATTATAAATATTTAACGCCGCAAGGGGCGTTTTCAATTGATGAGAGATATCCGATATGGTATTTTTCAAAAAGAGCTTTGATTTTCTCTCGTTTTCTGCACTCGCATTCAAGATGGCCGCCAGAGAATTCACCTCATGGAACAGTCTGTACAATTCTCCTTCTTCATCACATGCAATCCGAGTCTCACGGCTGCCGGTGATATACTCCGTAATTTGCTCCACGGCATTTTCCATGATTTCGTTCTGCTTTTTGAAATATCCATAGCAGACAGCCAATATAATAATTCCCATGCCCAGAGAAGATAGCAATATATAAAGGGCTGCATTTTCCGGTTTCAGAACCAGGAAGGCCACAGATAACAAGGTAAGAGCCAGCATACATATCAGAATTTTATAAAATAAGGCTTTGATTTTTTGATTTGCAAATATCCTCATTTGGCACCTCAACAATCCGTGTTCCATTTATAGCCCAAACGCCTGACCGTTATAATACGGGTTGGGTTCCCAGGATCGTCTTCAATCTTCTTCCGCAGTCTACGTATATAAACGGAAAGAGAATTGTTATCAATATAGTTTTCATCACAATCCCACAGCCTGTTTAAAATCTGCTCCTGCGAGAGTACCCTGTCTGGATTCTCCATAAACAAACACAGCAACTTATATTCACTGGCTGTCAGTTCAATCTGCTGGTTATTCTTATAGACCTCGCTCTTCAGGAGATGAACCGAAATTCCATTGGAATTCAGTTCGGCATCTGTCTCACTGAAATTATCACTCCTCCGAAGCAGGGCATTGACCCGCGACATAAAAATCGCCAGTTTGAATGGCTTCGTGATATAGTCATCGCCGCCTATATCGAGCCCCATGATTACATCCGTTTCCTCATCGGCCGCAGTCAGGAACATAATCGGTACTTTTGATGTCTGGCGTATTTTTCTGCATATATCAAATCCGGAGCCATCCGGCAATGACACATCCAAAACCACCAGATCATATTTCCCTTCTGCCCATATCTGATCTGCCTCACGGAAAGTTCGGGCAACATCCAGCATATACCCCTGCTTTTTTATGGCAAAGGACAATCCATTGATTAAACTCAGGTCATCCTCAACTAAAAATATTCGTTTCATTCATTTTTACCATCCTTCTTATAGACTCTAAATTTCATTAAAACCAGCTCTATGTCCTATTACCAATGCACTTATCGGGCAACAGTATGTCACAACTTATTTTACCCATAATGGCATATTACCACAACTTTATCCTCAACAGCACAAAAGAGTTGATAGACTCACCTGTTACCAGATGCCTGCTACCAACTCTATTCGTTCCTTATGTATATAACGAGATCCGTGACTTATCATTCAACTACAAGTGATAAACTCCCAGTAAAATCATCGCCTTTGAGAACAATAAAGTTATATCCGGCATCAAAAGTAAATCTATAAACATCCTCAGCAGTTACTTCCGCAATCATATGCTGCTCTTTATCTCCTAAAAGAATGTGCCCATCTGCACTTTCGAGCCAATAAAGAGCAGCCTTACCGGATTCAATATTTAGTGAATAAGTCACCTTCAGTGCACTGCCGTTCTTACGATCCGGCAAAGTGCCACCGAAAATATATTCTTCTCCGTTAAACCGGATGTACTCAGCTTCATAACTTCCAACATAATCATCCATACCGGGTTCCCGCTCACCTTTTAATTTTTTATCCTCGGTAAGTGTGTATTGAGTTATCGAATCTATCCAGTCATTGAATTCATTGAGCGTACCATCCTTCAGTTCACGGAACTCACTTATAATACCATCTTTATTATCTTCATACTCCTTAATGATTCCACGGATTAAATCCGTACCGCATCCCGTAAGGCATGTCATCACTATCACCAGAAGTAGCAATGCAGAAATTAATTTGCGCAACATAACGGGTCCTCCTTGATTTGTTAATTCGCTACGAAGCTTTTTCGCTGTCCTTTCATTCCTATAATGTCTAAGGGAAAATCAGATCAATAATCCGATACGATTTTATGGGCATTCAGTCGAACCGTTTCAACCAGTTCCAATAGTTTTTGCCTGGCAGTAGAATCTTTAAACACATCCAGTCCCTCCTTGGCTTCTTTCGCGTATTCATCCATCATTCTCAAAGTATACTGGAAGCCATTTGAAGCACTGATGAGTTCTGCTATACGATCGTCTGCCAACTCACTATACAGACCATTTTTGATATCCATTGCAATTTGTCTTAATTCGGCTCCATACCTGCAATCAGAAAATGTATGGATAGCCGGAAGCGTATAATATCCGTTCCAAAAATCATTATGTACTATCTTCCCTGGCAAATCTCCTGTAGGCAGAAAATCCATCAAGTCGTCTCTCAATTGAAAAATCAGGCCAAAGTTTTCAGCATATCGTTTGATTGCTGATATCTCATTATCACTACATTTTCCTTCATATGCACCGGCTTCACAGGCTTCCTCCTCATCCAGCAATATCAATTTTTTCTGTGTTTGCAGTTCATAAGCGCCTCTTTCCCATATTTTCATACAGAAAGTATGCCATAGTTACCTTACTGCAATATTACTGAAAGTCTACAATTTTGTAGGAATAGAATATCCGGGATACATGTAACCGCAGCCTTATCCCCGCTCTTAATCATCCAATACCTTTGACCATTATAACGAGCACTGACACTATACCAATCACAAGAGCGTGTCGCTTCCGTGCTAAACTCAAATACCCAATAAATTCACGGATTAACGCATTCAACGTAAAATACCATTTTGTCTTTGCCCCGAAACCCACACATTTTATTCCCTGCTGCTTTGCCAGAATCAATGCTCTGAACACATGATACGCCGTTGTAACGATGATAATTTTAGGGCTTTTTTTCTCCATCAGCTTCCTTGAAAACAACAGGTTTTCTTTCGTTGATACTGATTCCTGTTCCTTTATAATCCTATCTGGATCCACGCCTTTATCTACCGCATACGCAGCCATAGCCTCGCTTTCTGGAATGGCTTCACCAGGGCCTTGTCCGCCGGACATAATTAGTATCGCGTTTGGATTCCACTTCAGCAACTCCATTCCTCTTTCAATTCGGGCTGCAAGCAGCGGTGTGACCCGCTTTCCAATCACTCCACATCCCAGAACAACAATATAATCTGCATTCCTTTTCTTTTTGAAGTGAACAAGATTTAGGACAGCAGAGAGTGAATATATGGCCATTAAGGATAATAAATACACTGCTGAGAAACCAATAATTATATAAATAATTATTCCTACTGTATTCTTGTTCAGGTTTCCAATCATTGGCCAGACGGCCAAATACACAAATAGCAAGACAGAGAACAGCAACGACAATAAGTTGGATGGTTTCATTCCTTCATGCCTGGCGACCTTTATCCCTTCTATGAAAAACACCGCAGTCAAAGCGATTGGGAACACAAGTATGCAGCCTACGGCCAAAGCAAATAGGAATATCAGGATTACGATTACCACATCATGTGAAGCCAGCCACGCAGAATATTTATATAGAATAAAAAATAGTAGAATTTTTCTCTCTCGCACAAGATGAATAGAAGCCCGTCAAGGGATAGGAAAACGCCGAAAACCCGCATGAACACTACGTTTTTGTGAGTTATCGGCGTTTCTTTTACCCTCTGTTTTCATGGTGCTTTTTCCGTAAATGGTGCCCAAATTCCACGCGGGCATATAAAAGGCTGTAAAGAGCAGTAAAGAGATACAGCGGTTAAAGGTCTATTTCGCCGCGTTTTTTCTTTGCTGCCCTGTTTTCTTTTTTCGGCTCGGCTTCCTTTGGTTTTTCCGGGGCGGCTTTTTCCACCGCGCTATGGTAAGCGTCCAAAACTTCTTTTTTCCGTTCAAGCCGCACATCTACATAACGGGCGGTAACAGCTTCAAAGTTCATGGAAAGCCCAAGCGACGCGCCGATACCTGCAAGCGTATGTCCCAAGACTTCGCCAACCGTATAGAAGTCGCCTGTCAGTTGGTGCATATTGGTCGCTGCCGTATGGCGTAAATCGTGAAAACGAATGTGCGGCATATCCAAATCTTCAAGCAGCTTTCCGAATTGAGAGGACACCCACGACGCGGCGATAGGTGCGCCGTCCGGTTTCGCTACAACAAGGTCATTGTCATAGTAGGGCTTTCCGTCTTTTGCCGCCTGTTCTTTCTGTGCTTCCTGCATGGCAAGCTGTTTGAGGAAGAACGGGCGGGCAAGCTCTGTAATGGGTAGCTTTCTGCCGTTGGATTTTGGCGGTGCCATTTCTTCAATGACTTTTGTTTTCGGCGGTACCTTGAAAGGTAGCTGCTCGGTAACGTCAAAGGTGTTGTTTTCCAAATCTACATTGCGCCAACGCAAGCCTAAGATTTCAGAACGGCTCATACCGTAAAGCCCGCCCAAGATAACGGGCATTTCCCAAACAGTACCCTCGACACGCTGCATTAGGGCTTTCACTTGTTCCGGCGTGTAAGGGTCGGGGGTCTTGTCGCCTTTCCCAAACTTCGTAAGGGTATCTTTTGCCGCGTTGGTTTCGATATAGCGGTATTTGCGGGCATGGCTCAACGCCACACTCAAAACACGTTTTGCCCCGGCTGCGGTGGACGGTTTTAAGCCCTTGTCGATAATCTGCTGAAACATCTTGTCTACCATAGCAGGGGTAAGCTGATTGAGGGCAACGCCGCCGATATAGGGATTGATATAGTTAGCAATAGTCTTTTTGTACCCGTCATAAGTAGAGGGGCGCAAGTTCACTCTTGCATAGCTTTCCACCCAGTCATTGAGATAGGCAGCGACGGTCTGTTTCCTCTGTGAAGTGATAGAAGCAACTTGCCCCGGATTTTGGAGCTTTGTTTTCATTTCCGCTTCATGCTGTGCAGCTTCCTTTTTGGTGGCAAAGCCCTTTTTCGCATACGACTTCTTTTTTCCGTCCGGGGCGGTGTACTTTATGTTCACATCGTAGACTGTGCCTGGTCGCCCGGTCAGTACGCCGTTGCTGTCGCGTTTGTTTTTCACTTGTCTTGTTGAGATTGCCATAACTTAACCCCCTTGCTCTGCCGGGGGCTTTACGGCGGTTTTTACTCGCTCGTACCAATCCCATATAGCGGTATCGGCAATCAAGCGGCGGTTTCCGTTTTGAACGTATTCCAGTTCGCCGTTATCCATAAGCTCGCGTAATTTATTTTCTCCAATACCGCTAACCTTGCTCATTTGCTCTACCGTTTTCAGCATAGGTAAAACAGGGGCGGCATGGTTTGTAGTTTCCTTTTTAGCCATAGGAATACCCCCTTTCAAAATGGCTCAAAGGTCTGTTTTTGAATAAAAGGGGCTTTAATCGAACGGCTATTAGCATAGCTCCACGAGAATTTCACTCCTGCGTGGTTCTCACGCAGCCCTACCCATTGCCTGCGACGCTTCTAACGCTCGGACTGTGGCTGTAAGGGAGTATCATTATCCCTCTTGTGTGTCGTCGCCCGCAAGCTGCTAACTTGCTTTGCGGTGTGGTGTCGTTCGCTCGTTCCCGAAAGGGAAGTCATGACGCACCCGCCGTATGGCTCGGCACAAAAGGAACGTATCCGATTTGCCCTATACTGCGTCGCCGTTCTCTTGCGCCGCTTTCTTTTTCAAAGAGCAGAAAAGGTCAAGATAGAATAAACAGCGGAAAGGGGAACGCTGCTTGTCTGCTATCTCAAACTTTGAATGACAGGACAGCCCGCATAAGACGCGAACGTAATCGGTCGCGTATATCCTCATCTATGCCATAATAGATATTCCCGCGCTCGTCGCGCAGCTTTCGCATAGACAGGAACGCTATGTAACTTTCGTAATGCTGTACGACAATATTCATAGCTTCCGGGTCGCCCTTTGTTGCGGCTATGATTACCGGGTAAGGTAACAAACCGCGTTCGTCCTGTTCTGATTTAATATGTGCAGTCATAGGCTCGTTCATGTTCTCACCTCCTTTCGCTTCCCGCGAAAGCGGTGGAGTTTTGAAATGTCCCCTTTCGTAAACCCTCAAAACCGCGTACCCCCGAATAGTCGGAGAATTTGCGGAGTTTCTCAAAAAAACTTTCGATAAAATACAAAATGCGCCCGTCTGCAAGACGCAGACAGGCGCAAGGGAAACATAAAAAGTATTTAGATGATGTGATTGTTCATCTTCATGCCCGGAATACCCCGTTGCAGGGGATAGGCTTTTTTTTAGAAATTAGGTGGGCGAACAGTAAAAAAGGACACGATGATACCTCCTTGATACCGCCACCACTTTTATAAAATATTCAAACCTATTAAAATCAAAAAAAAGCGGCGGCTCCAAACAAAGCCACCGCGATTTTTGCACGCGAAAATACATCTGCTTCGTGACGGCTTTTTTTCTTTACCGCCACGTGGCAGATACATTATTTATGAAATTGATTTATATACAAAACAGTTACCCAAGCAATAAAATAACCAAAATGCCAAGTACAATACGATACCAACCAAAGATTTTGAAATCATGCTTTTTGATATATCCCATGAGAAATTTAATCACTAAAACAGATACAACAAAAGCAGTTATCATGCCGATTACCAAAAAAAGAAATTCTGTGATTGTAAACGATATTCCAAATTTCAGTATTTTAATTGCACTTAAACCAAACATCACTGGAACAGCAAGGAAAAATGTAAATTCTGCTGCTGCAATTCTTGATACGCCCAATAAAAGCGCACCTATAATCGTGGCTCCTGAACGTGAAGTGCCAGGAATAATGGAAAGCACTTGAAACATTCCGATTAAAAAAGCTGTTCTATAACTTATATCTTCCAAACTCGGTGTAATAGGAATATTCTTTCTATTCCATATTTCAATCACAATAAAAGCTAAACCGTAAATGATAAGTGTTGCTGCGATTACCATTGGGGTATGCAGATGTGCTTCTATATAATCATCAAATAGAATAGTTATGACAGCCCCCGGAATACAAGCAATAATTACTTTCAGCCAAATAATAAAGGTGTTCTTTTTTATTACTGGCTGCATTTTATCTTTTAGTTGAAATGGAAACATCTTTTTCCAAAACATAACGACTACTGCTAAAATTGCACCAAGCTGTATCACTACAAAGAACATTTCCTTAAATGCGGCACTCATGTTGAGGTGGATAAATTCATCTACAAGAAGCATATGTCCGGTGCTGCTAATAGGAAGCCACTCTGTAATACCCTCAACAATTCCAAGAAAAATCACTTTGAGAATTTCTATAGAGTCAAATTCCACTATTTTAAGTCCTCCTTTTTGAAATGAAAAAATGTTAGAAGAAAACCCATTACTGATACAAAGGTAATAAGCCCTACGGATAAAAACATAGGATAACCTGTGTTTTGTATTCTTTCGTTGACAATGAAAAATGTGGCTGTCCAAGGGTACAATGCCCCCATATCTTGATTGCTAAGAGCAGCACTTCCCATAACGATAACAGAAGCAATAATAATAGGCACTACAAATCCCTTTGTTTTTTGTGCAATATAAGCGAATGGAGAAACAGTCGCAAACATTAAAACACCACCAAAAAGAAATTTGAGCAGCCACACGCTTGCTGTAAAAAGGCAATATCCCTCTAAGTGAAATGCAATATGGTATATGCCTGATAAAATAAAAATACCTATCCATGTTACCCCGGTAAGCATGATAATCCAAAGAAATAAAGTGAAAAATTTTACAATCAATAGCCTTGTTCTTGAAATTGGGATAGGCAATATAGTTTTAAGCGTATGTTCCGAGTATTCACGACTAAACAGGTAAGCGATAATTGCTACATAAATTACCATATTGGTTAATAGCATGACATACATCAAACTATTGCTATAAATGTCTGATAAAGTAATTATGCGTTCTGGGTGTCTGAAATGATTTTGCAATGCCTCTGCAAACATTAAACATGGAGTAGATAAAACCCCTAATATACTGATTAGTACCATTTTTGACCGTTTTAACTTTAACAGTTCACAATGGACAAGATTAAGCAATTCCACCACCTCCAATCAAATTTGAAAAATATTCTTCTAAGTTTTCCTCGCTTATGGCTATGCCCGTTACCGACAATCCACTTTTTACAAATATCTTATTGATTTCTGCAACAGGAATTGAAAAATCAAAAATCATAATTGATTTTTCTTGTCTTGAATATTTGGTAAGTCCATAACTATCAAGTAAAATCTTTTCTGCTGCTTTACTGTCTGATACTTCAAATTTAATACATTTTCTGTTGCGTTTATGAAGTTCCGTCATGTTTACTTCTTCTACTAAAACACCCCTGTGCATAACACCGATAATATCTGCGATTTGTTCTATTTCACTTAAAACATGGCTTGAAATAAAAATAGTAGTTCCTTTCTTCTTACTTAATTCAGATAAGAATGAACGAATTTCAGATATTCCAATAGGGTCAAGTCCATTTATCGGTTCGTCCAGTATCAAAAGTTTAGGCTCGTGCATAATTGCCGCCGCAATACCAAGACGCTGTTTCATGCCTAATGAATAGTCTGAAAATATTTTATGATTTTCATGTTCTAACCCAACGGCTTCAAGAGCTTGTTCTATCTTAGACGCAGAAAGCCCACCACGCAACTTTGCAAGAATTTGTAGATTTTCCCGCCCTGTCAAATTATCATAAAAGCCTGGTGTTTCTATGATGGAACCAATTTGCTTATAAGCAGTTTGTGCATATTCTTTTGAGTTGCTACCAAAGAGCCTGATTACTCCTGCGGTTGGATAAACAAGTTGTAACATCATTTTCATAGCTGTTGTTTTTCCAGCTCCATTTCTTCCAAGAAGTCCATAGATTTTACCTTTTGGCACATGAAGATTGATATTATCAACAACAGTTATGGAACCGTACTGTTTTGTTAAGTTTTCTGTTTCAATAACATACTCCATATACATCAGTCCTTTCTTTTTGCTGTATGTGCTATCCACAATTCTATTATTAGCTGCTACATGAAAAGAAACAAGAAACGTACTTTCACAACAAGGGAAAAGAGCGAAACTTTTCGTTTCACTGCTCAAAATGCAATATTTTATAAAATAAAAAAGCCCCGACACTTATCGTGTCAGGGGGTTTTTTACAATGATTTTTCTTCATTTAGACTGTATTTCTTTAATGAGCAAGACAATTTTTGTTGCAAAGAGTAAGAAAAGCAGAGGTGTAACATAAGGTTCTCTTGCTACGGCAAATAAGCAGATTGCCAAAGCACCTAAACCAATAGAACCTTTTGTGATATAGTTACACCATGTATCTTTATGAAGCCTCATGAATGTCAATTTTGCAATTCCAAAACATATTAACAAAATAAAAATTGCCCAATATATAAAAAGGGTAAAATTTGTTATTTCTGTGAAAGATAGCAGATTGACAGAATATATAAAATCACCTTGCGTTTTTCTGTATAGCGGAAGAAAGATAAATACAATAGCTAATAAGTCTACAACACCGCCAATAATATTATAAATTCGTTTCAAATTAGAACGATTTTCGGTTTCAGCTAATTCTAATAATTCGTTGCCGGAAAGTAATTCGTCAATAGAAATAGCAAACAAAGAGGAAATAGCCTTTAATGACTCAATATTCGGATAACCTTTTCCACTTTCCCATTTTGAAACGGCTGCTCTTGTTACATATAACTTTTCTGCAAGTTGTTCTTGTGTCATGTTGTGCTGTTTCCGTAAATGCTGTAATTTTTCATTGAATTCCATTTATATCATTCCTTTCACATTTCTTTTTTCGGGCATCAAAAGGTTTTTCAGCGTCCTTTGGTATTAACCACATATAACCGATTTTTGAAACGCCCGGTATTCGATTTTCTTTGCAAAGTATCTGCACACGCCGTTCAGAAATGCCCCATTTTTCCGCTGCTTCGGGACAAGACATATATTCCATAGTTCAACCGTCCTTTCTTCAAACCTTATCAATATAATTATAATCGGATAGCCGAATAATATCAAGTGCGTAATATGCTCTATTTCTATCCATACTATGATGTGTGTAATCATATCTTGAAAGAGAGATGAAATATACAATGTAGGTGGGTGAAATGATTATGAAGCAGAACAAAGAAAAGTTTGATTTTAAGGCTTTCGGACAGGCTATCAAAGCGGCAAGAAAAGCAAAGGGGATTTCCCGTAACCAGTTAGCGGATAAGCTGAACATTGCGCCGCGATATATCGCGTCCATTGAGAACAGCGGGCAGCACCCAAGTTTACAGATTTTGTATGAGCTTGTAACTCTACTTGACGTATCGGTAGACCAGTTCTTTTTCCCGGAACGGGAACAGGAAAAGTCCACCCGCCGCCGTCAGCTTTATACTATGCTCGACGGTATGAGTGAAAAGGATTTGAAAATCCTGTCAGCTACCGCAAAAGGGATTGAGGAAGCCAACAACGAAACAACGGGGGAATAAAGTTCCCTCGTTTCTTCATAGAAAAAATAGTTTGAAACGTCGCAGTTTACGGCGTTTTTCTTTTGCAAAAGTCCGTCAATTTTGCCTTTCCAAGTGTTGTAGGTAGTGTAGGAATAAGTATCTTAATGAGAAAGCCCATGAAATCGGAAAGCAGCTTGCCGACGCGGTAACAAAGGGGCAATATGAATACGTCCTTACCACCCACATAGACAAAGGGCATATCCATAACCACATCATTTTTTGCGCGGTCAACTTTGTAGACTACCACAAGTACAATTCCAACAAGCGTACCTATTACGGAATACGCAACATCAGCGACAGGCTGTGCCGGGAAAACGGCTTGTCTGTCCTTGTGCCGGAGAAAGGCAGCAAGGGAAAGAATTATGCGGTGTATCAGAAAGAGAAAACCGCCAAAGCCAAATTAAAACTTGCCGTCGATACCCTTATCCCCCAAGTGTCCGATTTTGAAGAATTATTGCAGCGGTTACAGACAGAGGGCTTTATAATCAAACGGGGAAAATATGTGTCCTGTTTAGTGCCGGGACAGGAACGGTTTACCCGCCTTAAAACTCTCGGCGCAGACTATACAGAGGAAGCAATCAGAGAACGGATAGAGGGCAAACGTACCCGCGCCGCCAAAGCTCCCAAGACAGAACGCGGCGTGTCCCTGCTCATTGATATTGAAAACAGTATCAAGGCGGCGCAGAGCCGGGGCTATGAGCAATGGGCGAAAATCCACAATCTGAAACAGGCGGCTAAGACCATGAACTTCCTTACGGAACACAAGATTGAACAGTACGCCGACTTGACCGCGATAATTGCAGAGATACAGACAGAGAGCGAACAGGCGGCGGGCGTTTCCAAGCTCCCGAACCTCACCGCGCTGCAATCGGAATATGAAAAGCTCCGGGAACAGAAAGAAGCCCTTTACGCCGACTACGGCAGACTGAAAAAACAGGTCAAGGAGTACGACGTTATCAAACAGAACATAGACAGCATTTTGCGGCAGCCAAGAGAGCCGGAACGGGCAAAAGGAAAAGAGCGCGGGGAGTAGTTTTGTTCATGCTTATATGATATAATAGTTCCTATCAAAAGCAGTAGTTACATACCAAAGTGATACATTTTCAGCAAAGGAAGTGTCAGAGAATGGAACAGGAAATGCCGGACTATGAAACGATACGCGCCGCCGTTGCGGGCGAAAAGTGGGCGTTGGAAAAGGTGCTTGCTTGTTACGGCGACGAAATCAACCGCCTTGCAATGGTAAAAAAGCGTCAGCCGGACAGAACGACAAAAGAGGAAATCGACGAGGATTTACGGCAAACACTCATAATGAAACTGTTAGAAGCTATCCCACAATTCCCAATGGAAAAGGAGTGATACCATGACACGCGGGGAAATTTGTAAAGACTTTTTCAAGAGAACCGTTTTGCCCGCCGTTATCGCATTGTTTTTATTCTTCATGTTCAAGAACGTCTTTACAGAGGACGGGCAGACCAATTACTTTTATGTATGGCTGTGCTGCGGTATTCCCTTTGGTATTCGCCGTATGTTCGTATGGCTTGTACCGCATGGGTATGACATAGCCGGAACTGTGGGTATTGTTGCCCTCAACTTCATTTTGGGCGGCATTATCGGTGGGGTCATTTTAATATGGCGGCTTGTCGTGGCTGCATGGTATATCCCCCTTACGATATATCGTTTACTTACCGCAGATAAGGGCGCAACCCCTCAAATCAACATGGAAAAATAGCAAAGAAAAAGCCGGGACGCAGACAGTCGGTAAAGACTATCCGGGCCCCGGTTTTCTTATGGGTGCAGTTATGAAATGTTACGCAGTAGAACGCCGTTTTTGAGGAAAAGGTATAAAGCCCTTGCCCTATGGGAAAACGGCTGTCAGAAGCCCGTAAAACAAGGCTTTTTTCGCCCCTATCTCGTAACAAGGGCGCGCCGTTTTCTCATGCGCTCGGCTGCTTGTCTGCGGGTAATGCGTTTCCGGCAGTCCGGGCAGTATTTGACGTTGTTTGAACTGGACGCAAAGAGCGCGCCGCACTCGGTACAACGCTTTTTATCCTCGGTGTTCATCAGCTCCGCATATAAGAGCGTGTCGGCGGGAAGCACCGCCATACGGAACCACTTGCAGAGAAGCGAACAGGAAATAAGCTGTGGGCAGACACATTCCTCCCCGTCGTCAAGCAAGATACAGTTACCGTCTATGCAGTTGCAGCACTCCCGTTTTACAAGGGCGTTGACTTTCCGGCTTTGGGGCGGCGTAAGCCGCTTGCCCGCGCTCATGCTTCATCAGCGGCATACAGGGAAAGCTCGGCATATTCTTCATCAGTCAAAGCGTCCACTTTGGAAAGGGTGCGCTTTGCAAGCTCCCGCATATCTGCGTCTATGTAAGGCAGGGCGGCGGTCATGTTCTCTACAAGCTGCGCCTTGCCGCCCTCATGGTAAATGCTCAAAAGGTTTGTTTCCTCAACGGTTAATCTAATCATGCTCATACCTCCAAATCGTGATTTTTTGTTTTGGCTGTCTTTTTCTGCGCTGCCCGTTCCTTTTCGGCTTTGAGCTGCGCCCGGATGGATAGACGGTTTCTTTTCGGGCGGTGTGCCGCCTTGCTCTTTCTCTGCCTTGATTGCGTTTGCATAGTCGATTAGGGAAATCGGCTCGCCCGCCTTTGCTTTCTGTTCTAGTTCTGCGACAGTAGGGGTCTGCGGGGTGTTGTTGATAAGCCCGTCAAAATTGTTGTCGTTCTGCTCCACAATGTCCTCAATGGTCTTTAAGGGGTTTGCCTTTTCCGGCTGCTCGGCGGCAATGGCAAACGCCCTTGTGCCGTTTCCCATAATCAGATATTTCCCGTCCTCGGATTGATAATGTAAGCCATATCCGGTGGCTTCCATTTGCTCGCGGGTCATGTCCGTTACATAGAAAGTCCCTCGCGGTGTTCGGATTGTTTCGCCTGTTCCCAGTTCGTTGGGGGTAAGCTGCTTTTGCTGTTCCTGTAAAAACTCCGGCACTTCCTTATAACCGAAGCTGTCTACATAATGGGCTGTGTTCTCCCCGTTCTGATGAAGCACCACAATATCGGAAACGGAAAGGCTGTGTCCCTTAAAGTCCTGTGGGTGGTCGATATTGAAACGGGTAAAAATATCTTCAAGGGAAGTTCCCGCAGAGAGGGACGCGGTATAGACAAGCTCATAATTTGCCCGGTCTATGGTGTGTCCCGTCGCCTGTAAGCGGTCGTAAGGCTCAAAGCGCAAGTCCCGCGCCCGTTCCTCATGGACTAACTGGTAAATCCCGAACGTGTCCTCTTTCCCGTAAAGCAAGAGGGCTTCTTTCTCCGGCTCGCTTTCCCTTAGTTCCTGTTTCATGGCGTTGTACTCATAAAAGGCTTCCCATGCTTCCTTTTCCACGCCGAAGATACCGCCATTTGCTGCGTGTTCCTGTAAATCGGAATGGTCGGTTACGGTTCCCTCGGTGCCGTCCTCATAGATACGGAAAATCTCTATATCCTGTGAGAACAGTTTTTCAGCGGCTTCCTGCCGCAGAGGAAGCATACCGTCCCATGAATAGCCGTAGTCCTGCATTTCTTTCCGGCTAATGGTATCGTCCGGGGCGGGGATTTCCTTTGTCGGCTCTTTTTCTTCCGGCTGTGCCTGTGCGTGTTCTTTCTGCTCTTTGATATGCGCCCGCTGTAAATCCGTCGGTTTCTCCCCGGTAAGGGGCGCAATGGCTTTGACATAGTTTGCGGCAAAATAGGCGTTGTCGTTTAACTGCCTTTGCCATGCTCCGGCTTTGGGCGACCAACGGAAGCCGTTGCCCTTTAATTCCTCTCGTACCTCTGCATCCGGCTTTTCCTCAAAGAAGATTTGCAGACGGTTATCCTGTGTATTGGCTTCCACCTTGCCGCCCGCAAATTCCCAACCCACATAGCCGGTTTCCTTTTGACGGGAAAGGGATTTGATACGTTCTTTCACGCGCCGGATTTCCGCATTGTTGTTGGATAACGCCCATGTGGGATAGGGCTTGTCCTCATAGTGCCAACTGCTCGACATTTCCGCTTTCATCTTTTCGATACCCTCCGGCGATAAATGGGGGCAGCCGTCAAGGGTCTTATGCTTGCGATAATAGGCGTTTACCGCTTTCATGGTTTCCTGCGACTTCTCCAAGCCCGCAAGTTTCTTTTCCAGTTTTTCTATGGCGTTCGGGTTGTCTGCGCTGATACCGCCCATGCCGGTACTGCGGATTTTATCAAGCAAGCCTTGTATTTCCTGCCATTCCCGGTAGTTGGTATCGCGGGCAGCGTTCTGCTTTTCTTTCTTGTGTACAGGAAAATTGGAACCACCCGCAATGAGGATAGAGGGATCGCGCGCGTCAATCGCATAGCCCTTGTTCATGTTTGTCGCCAGTTTCCGGGCGTAAGTATCAAGCAGACTGTCTATTTTTTCGTGATACATAGGGTCTACCCGCGCTTTTTGACGCTCGGCAAGCTGTACGGCTTCATCAACGTACTGCCTGTATTCAGCCGTTGCGCTGCCTTGCCTGTAATCGGAATAGCTGTTCATTTCTTTTGCTCTGCGGGCGGCAGCTTCATTGATAGTGTAATAGGTGGCTGTGGTCTGTGGTGTTTCCTGCGGGGCAGCTTCCGGCGTTTCTGCGGTTTCTTCCTGTACCGCCTGTTCTTCCTTTGGGGCTTCCGGCTGTTCCTGTGGCTCTGCTTCGGGCTGTTCGGATTGCTTTGTAAGCTGTCCGTCCTTGTAGGAATAACCCTGTGTGGACCTATGTCAATACATTGGACACAAAAAGTTGAACTTTGCTCTCCCTGCATAACTGAAAGGAGAATAGTGTCTTAAGCTGCTAGAGCCTCATCTTCAACCTGTTGTGGTGTCTTGTAATCAAGAGCACTATGACGCCTTTTTCGGTTGTAGAATGACTCTATATATTCAAAGAGAGCATTTTTTGCCTCCTCAAATGTATGGTAAGTAGTTGTATATATTTCTTCCTTCTTTAATACAGAGTGGAAGGATTCTATACAAGCATTATCATAGGGATTGCCCTTTCGACTAAAGGAATGATGCATCCCTTGTTCTTGTAAGTATTTTTCAAATTCATCACTAGTGTATTGGCTGCCCAAATCACTATGTAAGATTATTCCGTTTGTATCAGGAATGTTTATACAAGCGTTCTTAACAGCCTGCGTAGCAAGTTCTGCGGTTATATTTTTACTATATGACCAGCCTATTATTTTACGGTCATATAAATCCATAACAGAGGCTAGATATGTCCAGCCTTCGTTTACTACGTGAATATATGTTATATCCGTAACAAGCTTTTTAAATACCGTATCAGCCACAAAATCACGATTAAGGATATTTTCCTTATCGTCAGGAACAGAGCCCTGATTCTTTTGATACTGATATTTTTTTACAACAATGCTTTTAATATCGAGTTTTTTCATATGACGCTGAACTCTTTTAACGGAGCATGTAATGTTCCTGTCATTAAGTTCTCTTTGAATTTTAATGGCACCATATCTCTTTTTAAATTCGGTGTACACAGAGAACACAGCATTGCTGAATTCAGCGTATTCCTGCTCTCTTTTGGATGGTACATGATTAAGTGCTGCATAATAAGTGCTACGTGGGAACTTAAGTGCAGAGCAGAGTTGTTTAATAGTATATTTACTAGCATTAGCTTGAATAAAGGACACGTATTCAGCTATTGATTTTTTGTGAATATGGCAGTAGCTTTTTTTAATATTTCATTTTCAATTTCAAGCTCTTTCATCTTTTTTTGAAGAGCCTTATATTCCTTTAATGAAATAGTCTCTGTCTCAGATACTGCAACAGGTGCAAGATTCTTAATCCAGGTAGAAACAGTGCCTTTTGGAATGCCATATTCGTTACTTAATTCAGTTACGCCTTTGCCAGCTTTGCAATGCAGATCAACAATCTGCTGCTTAAATTCTGGTGTGTAAGATTTTTGATTCTTTGCCATTTTTTGAACTCCTTTTTGATAAGTATAAGTTGTTCAACATTTCGTGTCCATAGTTATATCCTAACACCAATCCAGACTATACTGTTGGTTTTGGAATTTCACCAAATCGTGCGATTAACGCTTGCGGACTTTACCGCCAATCGGGAATTACACCCTGCCCCGAAGACACATCTATTCAGTTTGGGATATTATATCCGTTAATTGTGATTCTTCCGAATAAGCGTTTTCCGTTCCCAGCCTTTACTTCTAAAATAAAATAGCCCCAAAATGGCCGGCAGGACCGGTGAAAGAGCTTGTCCATAATAAACGCCCGGAAATCCCATATTGAGCGTAAAGGCAAAAAACCAGCTCACCGGCAAACGTACAATCACCGCATCCAGTAAAGCGTTGAACATGGCGATATTTGCTGCGCCCGCTCCGATGGCAAAGGAATCTAACGTATACATGACAGCATAGATCAGACTATTGACGCCACAGCAGATCCGCAGATAATAAATACCGTCATTCACAGCTTCAGGGCTGATGTTTCCAAAAAGCAAAATAAGTTGTCGTGCGAAAATTTGTACGCCAATTACGACACCGAGCGTTACCGCAGCATTCATCACTAAACTTACTTTTACCACCTTTCGGGCGCGCTCGATTTGTCCAGCCCCCATACACTGGCCTACCATTGCCGTTACTGCCTGCCCAATCGCCCAGCAGGGCATACCGGCAAAGGTGTTGATTTGCAAACCTACATTAGATGCAGCAGACACGGCAGTACCGAACTGATTGAGCATACCTGCCACAAGCAGATAGGCGGTATTGACTACGACCATCTGGATTGCTGTGGGCAGACCGACTTTCACAATGGCGGCCAGCTTATCCCATTGGATCGTAAACTTTCTGTGATTTTTCATAGAGAATAATATCTTACGTCGCTTCAAATAGAATAAAGAAATCACAAAAGAAATTCCTTGCGCGGTGATCGTCGCGTAAGCCGCTCCTGCTGTTCCCATTTCCAAAGGCCCCACCAAGATAATGTCTAAAGCAACATTGATGATGGTAGCAATCCCTACAAAATAGAGTGGAGATTTTGAATCCCCCAGTCCCTTTAACACAGAGCAGACCGCATTATATCCAAAGACGAACACAGTTCCACAACAAATAATTTTCATATAGTCGCAGGCGTCTTGATATGCGTCTGCGGGGACGTTTAACATCTTGAAAAGTGGCTGATAGGTTGCCAAGCTAACAATCGTTACGAGCAAGGAAGATACCAGCGAGAGCAAGGCCAGCATTTGAAAGGACTCCGCCTGGCCCTTTTTATCGTTTGCCCCCTTGTATTGAGCAATCAGCACGGCTCCGCCCATCGTCATCCCAATACAAATTGAATTGATGATATAGCACAATTTAGAAGCGTTGCCAATGGCCGCAAGGCCCGTATCACCCACAACCTGACCGACCACCAGCATGTCCACCACATTGTAAAAGGATTGCAGGACATTTGCTAAAAGTAATGGGATGGCGAAAAGGGCCAGCTTTTTAGGTACGCTTCCGGTTAGCAGGTTTTGTTCTTCAGTCATATTTATTTTCCTCTCCAAAATAATAGAGGGCACACGGTCTTGTGTGCCCTCTGTGTAATCATGATAAACCAAACAATCACAAAAGGCCACAAACAAAACATTGTCTGCGGCCTAAACAGTTAATTCTATCGTTGAACTGATAAAATGGTATAAAAACCAAAGACAGTTTCTTTCTGCCTTGGCCTTTCCGCTTTATAGATCAACTTTCCGAAAAGGCTCCGCACAATGTTTCGTGGTATAATCTTGTGTGGAGCCGAAATCAATACAAAACTTTCCGAACAACATCGTGCTCACCCTTTCTTATGATACTAGTTTTATTATAAGCATATACAGAGTGCTTGTCAACAGGAGGGGAATCTCAATGGCAAACGCTCCGAAGATTGCTCATATGGTTGCTTACCGCTTTGCGTTTCTGCGTTAATGCACCCCTCCTTTCATACAGACCGCTTTCATTCAGCTTTTCCATAAAGAAGTACGGAAATTCGCATATCATATGACTGTGGAAAAGCAAAAAATGCTTGACTTTCACGTTACGTCATAGTGTATGATGTAAAAAAGAAAATCAGAAAGGATAATCTGCTTATGAAAATTACTGCTATCCGTTCAGACGGCGTTTACTCAAAAATTATGGGTGCGCCGCAGGAAAAGAAAAACGATATCTACCGCTACGAGCTGATGATGTCGTTTCAGAAAAAATGGGACTGCTACGGTATCCCGATGAAAGCAGCTACGCCAAATGGCTATGACATTATCATGGCAAGTAAAATGCTCGGCCTGATGGAGCCGACTAAGATTGACAACTCCCAGCAAGAGAATATCAAGCTGATTTCTGATGAAACTCTTTGGACTGCCTGTGAAGAATCCATAACACGAGCTTTGAAAGGCTTTGAAGAACTTGGTGTGGAATTGCCCGTACAGGAATATGTGTTCAGTATTCTTTTGGCAAATCCCGAAAGCCCCTACATTACTATGAACGAGGGTTATTGTGGGGACGGTGGCATTCCCGGCTTCATTATGGCATGGCTCACGCCTAATGAATACACGATAGGCCGTCTGCCTGTTGCCCTTGCCCACGAGGTAAATCACAATGTCCGCTTTCAATTTATCAAATGGAAAAACGATATTACGCTTGGTGAAATGATGGTCAGCGAGGGGCTGGCAGAAAACTACGCCACGCATTTATTTGGAGCGGACAAAGCCGGCCCGTGGGTAACAAAAACGGACATGGAAACCTTGAATGAATATATCAAGCCCATTATCCGTGAGGGGCTTAGTGTGCAGGGGTTGGAAAATCTGAACGCATACCTATACGGTGATGAAATGGCTGCTCTACAAGGCTATCCGCCTGTCGGTCTGCCCTATTGTGCGGGCTATGCGTGCGGCTATCATTTAGTAAAACACTATTTGAAAAAGACAGGAAAGAGCATCGTTGAAGCAACCCTGCTGCCAGCAAGCGAGATTTTGGAAACAGTGGAGGACTTTTGGGATGAATAAGCAACCAATGACTGTACATGAGGTTGTTGATCTCACGGGAATAACCGCAAGAACACTTCACTATTACGATCAGATAGGACTTTTTAAGCCCTCTATCGTGACCGAAGCAAAGTACCGCCTATATACAGAAAGTGACCTGTGCCGTTTGCAGGAAATATTGTTTTTCCGAGAAGTTGGCTTTTCCCTAAAAGAAATCAAGCAGCTTTTGGCTTCCCCCGATTATAACCGTGAGGAAGTGTTGAAAAAACACATTTGTATTCTTGAAGCACAACGGGATCGTATCAATGCACTTATTAAACTTGTAGAAGCTGAAATAAGAGGGGACAGCACCCTTTCCTTTGAGGCTTTCTCTAATTCAAAAATTGCTCGGTTGCAAACGCAATTTAGAGAAGAAATGATAGAGCGTTGGGGCGATACGGACAGCTTCCGGGAATACGAGGAAAATTTCTCTACACAGGCGAGAAAACTTCAAAATGAACAGTTGGACGCCTTTTATTCCTTTGCACAGGAGCTTTTTGAAAGGCTGGCTTTATATGAGGATTGCTCTCCAGGCTGTACGGAAGTGCAGCAAATCGTACAGGAGTGGCAGCAGTACATCTCCGAACACTTCTATAACTGCGATAAACAAAGGCTGATTAATTTAGGAAATCTCTATGTCACCGATAAGCGGTTTTCTAATTTCATAAATCGTAATGGCAGCGGAGATTTAGCCGCGTTTTTGAATGAGGCGATTTCCATATTTTGCAATAACCCGAACGCCATCTGACGGAGCAATCTTCAAAACAAAAACAATAAAAAATGGGATCTGTTCTCTGGAAAAGGAGCATAAACGGAACAAGACCACAAGGGAAGTAAAATCCCTGTGGTCTTTGTTATGATACTTCAAATTTATAACCGACACCGACAATATTTTTGATGTATTCCAGACCATCCGGTGTTCTCTTCAATTTCTTCCGCAGATTGCTCATATGGTTGCTTACCGCTTTGCGTGAGTAAAAGGCATCATCCTCGTTCCAGACCAGCTCCATGATCAGCTCGTAAGTGAACACCCGCTGGGGATGCGTGATCAGCAGGGCAAGAATATCAAATTCTTTCGCCGTCAGATCTACCACTTGTCCATCCACCCGTACCAGCCGCTGCTCCAGGCAAAAGTATAAGTCCCCCATATGAATTTCTGTGAAGATACCTTCAGTCTCTGGCTGCAGCCCGTAAGCTTTGGAGCGGATACACAGGTTATCAGCTGAACCGCCATTCTGCTTTTCTTTGCTAAGAAGATATTTTACTAACTCTTGCTGCTGCCTTGCATCCAACAGCATAAGCAGCTTCTCTCCGATTTTATCTCCCGGCTCGGATATTTCCAGTACAGCTAATTTCCCAAGGGTATCACCTCCGTTTCCTTTACAGCCCTCCATCCTTCAGCAGTCTATGATAAACTATAAATATGACATCGTTCTGTCATATTTCATATCTTTTTTGCGCAATGAAGCCTTGCCCGGGCTTTATGCCCCTACCCTTTTCGCACTGGCCTTATATACTTAAAAAACTGTTCCGGATCATAAAAAAAGTACATGACTCTTCCCGGTGAAGTATCAAGGCAGCATCCAGCTTCTTCATAATCAAACTCGGCCATCGCTTTTTCTATCTTTTCCTCTACACTACAGTTTTCCTGCTCGTAGTTTAATGGACCATGCTCAAAAACAATATACTCAGATTCCGGAACATCCACCATAGACATTTGAGACGGTACATCTCCCGTATAATCTGAAGGAAGCCGCACTCCCCAACATTCCGCACGGTGGATCCCCCAATCGCAAAGCCTGCCGTTTGGATCGTTTATATACGCCATAATCTGTCCGCTGGCACAGTTGACTTCACTTCCGCCGGCATCGTCTAATTTTCCCTTGATACTGTCCAGCAGCCCGCAGATGGTTTCATAGTCCTGCCCCGGAATCAGATTCTGTTTCCGCCAGAAATCCCAATATCCATTACTCTCATAATTTTTAATGCAGAAAAAATTACAAACAATATTTATAGTATCTAAAAACCATTTCTCGTCTGGTTTTTGTTCTGGCATATTTCTCGATTACAAATAGGACATAGAATCCATTGATAATTTTCCATAGTATTGTTACCTCCTTATGTATCAAAACTGTTGAATTGGAATTTATCATAATGAATTAAGGATATTATAGGTTTAAGTAGTAGCAAGACTTTAATAAAGCAGAAAAGCCTCCATTGAATTTCTATACCAGATTAGTTACTGTGTATAACCTCCATATAAACGTCCTCTTCCATCATTTGTTCTTTTGATTTTTTATCCAGATATAGCAGATAACCACTCCGATTAAGGCTATCCCTCCCGTGGTTATATATGGTAATTCAATATTGCTTTCATACAGATACCCAGTTAATAAAGGAGCAATAACTTTGCTAAGATTTCCGGCGGTACTGGCAAATCCCATCAGTGTTCCTTTATGCTGATTGTCAGTTTTTGAAAGGGTTGCGTTTAATGTGGGTACTGTAATAGCAGAAGATACCGCAAATAAGCCAAAAACCACCAACACACTAACAAACCCAGTTGTCAATACCATGGCAAACGCTACTAAGGCTTTGCAAAACATACCTATCAGTATTAGTCGCTTCTCACCAATTTTTTTTGCTAAAGGACCAGTCAAAAAACCTTGTACTACAATCAAAATGCCTGCTAGAGCCATCCAAATAACACCAACTTGCTTAGTGGAAAATCCAAACTTATCTACGACATACAGCCCCGTAATTCCTTGCAAGCCTGTTTGACAGAAATTCACGACGAAAATAAGTATCAAAACCATTCCTGCTGAGCCAAAAATTATACTTTTCAGGTCTGAAAAATCAAAGGGTTTTCTTTTTTCCGTCTGTCCTGAACGCTCAATTGACTCTGGCAAAAGTGTTAGAATTAGCAGAAAGGCAATAAATGAAATGCCAGCTCCTGTAAAAAATGGGAGCGCAAGCGAATAGCCTGCAAGAATGCCTCCCAATAATGGTCCCATCATTACGCCAACGCTCATTGAAGCTCCAAGTTGACTCATATTCTTGCTTCTTTCTTCCTCCGAGCTGGAATCTCCAACATATGCCAAAGATGCAACGGACGTAGCAGATGACAATATACCCGATAAACTGCGAGCTATAAATAGTGTCCAAAAGGATGAAGCCAAACCGAACAGGAACAGACTGATGGAATATCCTATAATACCAATGCTGATAATCGGCTTTCTACCAATTCGGTCAGACAGTGCACCCCAAAAAGGTGCGCATACTGTTTGTGCCAGAGCATATACGGCAGTGAGCCATCCAAGCTCACGACCGCCGGCACCTAGATTTTCCATGTAAAATGGCATGACCGGAAGAATTAAGCTATATCCTAACGCAATCACCAAAGTAGCAAGCTTTAAAGCGAAAATAGGCTTTTTATTCATCAATCGTCACCGTCCCCTCCGAGCCGTCCACCGTTATCATTTGTCCATTTTTAATACTTCTCGTGGCTGTGTGTGTCGCCATGACAGCGGGGATACCATATTCACGGGCAACAATGCTTGAATGGCTAAGAGGGCCGCCAATGTCTGTTACAATCGCACTTGCGGAGGCAAACAACTGCGTCCATGCAGGAGTTGTGGTAACGGCGATCAGGATACTTCCCGGCTGGAATTTATCAAAATCTGCCGGGCTGTTCAGTACACAGGCGGGAGCCGTAACAACGCCTGTGCTGGTTCCTATGCCCGTCAATACAATTTTCCCATCTTTCTGTATTTGAGTTGCATGTGATACGGCTTTTTTGTTTTTTTCCGGCAACTGGGAAGGCGACACATAACCTCGGAATGTATCATGCTCCGCTTGTCGAGCAGGGATTGCCTCACTCAGATTAGATAGGGGTATATTTTTATCAAGCTGTGTTATGAGCGTTTCCAATTCTGTTTTTGTGAGCCAGTAAATATCGTCCAGATGTGAAATAGCTCCGCCAGTTAAGAGACGTTCAGAAATTTCTTGTAACATGCGGCGAATCAGCGGATGCCCCATCCCCATCAAATAAATAGCGTTTTCACGCATGGGGGCAGTATTTTGTGCCCAATGGAGCAGTTTCAAAAATAGCTTTTTACGGTGGCCGCCTATCTGTTGCAAAATCTCGTTTTCGGCTTGTTTCCTGCGCTTTTCAAATGCGATTTGGCGCGAATACGGATTTTCCCCTTTTTCCTCCAAGAATGCTTTTATGGATTCAAAGGTTGGCGTAAGTATCTCCTGTGGTGTGGCATATGCAAAATCAAATTCATAAGCAGTACAGCCAAACTCTTTGAAATAGGCATTAATTCGGCTTTTCCACTCTATCCACACCTCCTGCGAAACTTCCGCAGGCAAAATGGAGGACTTGAAATCTTCTGCTATCTTTGTTGCAGGATTGCTTTTCAGATAGAAGCCTAAAGTGTTATTTTGCTTTGCCCATTCCGAAAGATCCCACAGGTTCTTTTCCGATTGCAGCGCAATCGTATCAAACCCAAGCAAGAGAACGGAAGTGTCTGTTATACCAGCACGGCGGGCCGCTCCCTGAAAAAATTTTGTAAATAATGTTTCGCTGATAGAGGCGGCTGGCAATGTAAGCTGAATCCTCGTGAAATAAATACACGCTCCATAAAACACAGTCTGAATCCCCTCCATTATTTGATGAGCATTCAGCATATGCATGGGCTTTTCTTCCCATTGTTTAATCACATCCTCAAATTCTTTTCGTGCTGTTTCCCAGCGTGCAACACTGTTCGTGAGCGCACGGCGTAAAGATCGGGGTGAAAGGGATTTGACAGCAATCAAAAGAGGCTTTGAATTAGCGGAAAGATAAACATATCCGTTAATTATCGTATATGCTCCGTTTTCTGGCAGTAACTTTTTCGCACTTTTACCAAACATATCTATCCATAAAAGCGCCGACGCGCGGTTGACTATTTCAAGTCCAAGTGTGGCGAATAAGGGCGTAACAGGATTTGGCAAGTGTTCCGCCAGACTGCCTTTTGTATATATAACATCCTTTTCCGGTAACGTCCATTCCGGCGGCAGGACAGTAATGGGGCGGGCCTGAACAATATACAACTTATCTTTTTCCAGTGCCCACTCTACATCCATAGGCATTTCATAATACTTCTCAATTTTTTTCCCAAGCTGTGTCAATCGCATAACTTGATTGCGAGTAAGAGCATGTTTTTTCCTCAACTGTTCAGGAGTTGGGATTTCTTCTGTTCCATCTGAGGTGCGGACTGTCATAATCTCTTTGTTTGCTGCTTCATACGATACAATTCGTTCAGCATTTTTATCTACAACGATTGTATCAGGGGTGACTAAGCTAGAAACCACCGATTCGCCAAGTCCCCACGCGGCGTTAACAATCATTTCGCTACGTCTGCCATTGATAGGGTTTAGCGTAAACATAACGCCGGACGCATCGGAAAACGCAAGCTTTTGTACTACAACAGCAAGTGCAACAATTTCCTGCTTTATACCATTCTTCACGCGGTAAGCAATAGCGCGAGCTGTCCATAGGGAAACCCAGCACCTCTTTACAGCGTCAAGAACTTCATTCTCACCTTGTATGTTAAGATAGGTTTCCTGCTGGCCTGCAAAAGAAGCGTCGGGCAAATCCTCGGCGGTTGCAGAGGAACGGACAGCCACTGCTATATTTCCCAATCCGGCATATGCGGTTTTAATTGCATCTGATACTTCCTGCGGCATTTCTCCATTATGGAAAAGCATCCCTATCTGCGTAGATACATTTTCAAGCTGGCTGGTATTGTTAGAGTCAATACCGTCCAGCAACTTATTAATATGAGGCTGAATATGGTTCTTTTCAACAAAAATCTTGTATGAAGCAGTCGTAACATGAAAGCCCTCCGGCACAGGGATACCCGCTGTCAAAAGTTTTGATAAAGACATACCTTTTCCGCCGACCATTTCAAGGGTTGCCTGTTTATGCAACAAGGGTAGAGTATAATAAATCATAATAATTCACCTCCATCTTTCATAATTCCGTGTAGAAATATATCCATTGTTTCATCAAGCATTTTCTCCGGACTGGCTGATGGTCGGGATGTGTAAATGATTGATATAATGGAGTTAATTAACAAACGCGCCACTAAATCGGCATCCGTCTTACGGAAGACGCCTGATTCCACTCCATTTTCAATTACAGATTTTATAATATCCTGATATGTGTAACGCGCAGTTTTCAGCCGCTTTCGATAATCTTCTTCTAAATAGTCAGATTCTGTATTTAACCACATCAGCACCGTTCGATACTGCTTTGGTACTCCAAGATGATTCAGCATGATTTTTCTAAGACACTGTTCCGGCGAGGATTCATCGGCAATAATCCTATGAACCTTTTTAATTGTTTCTTCTATTTCTTTCTCAACTGCATATACAACAATCTCGTCTTTCGTTTTGAAAAAATCATACAGACTGGACTTTCCCATGTTTGCTAAAATCGCAATTTCCCTCATTGATGTTTTTTGGAATCCATTTTTCTCTATGAGCTGCAAAGCAACACTGATTATTTCTTCTCGGCGCTCTTCTTGTTGTTCTGGTGTAAGCATAATTCCTTTTGGCATATTATGATACCTCCTCATAGCGACCATCGGTCGTTTCTTGTTTCGCTTTTATTATATAGCGACCGATGGTCGCTTGTCAAGGCTAATTTTTTATACAAAAAGTAAAGCGTACAAATCTTATAAGAAATGCACGCTTTAAATTATTATTTCACAATTTTCCAGTTACTATCCTTATGTAGCACAAGTTCAAACTGCGATACCTGCGTCGCCTTTGTCTGGTTATCAAGGAATTTCACAGCAACTTTGACTTTCACATTGTCTCCGTCCTTTGTAAAGATAGGGTTTACCAATTCAGAATAAAGGTAGTCCCTGCCGATAGGTTCAAGTACATTTCCCGATACGTATGACTACGAATGGATTTCATTTTTGTTTTCCCTTTCCTTTGTGTGAGATTCTATAAAGAAATCAATATGCTTTATTAGCCGTTTTTCAATATCCCCATAAGATTCATTTTCATCCGATATATTGATAAGTAAAAAAATCGGGGAGAAAAATTCTATTGCAAGTTGGTATGGATCATTCTCCTTTAACACACCACATCTAATCATCTCACGAAAAATATCTTTTAAATAAAGAACAGGCCCACGTACAAGGCTATCCTGATACAACTTGTTTAATTCTGGATTACGATACTGCTCTAATGTGAGCATCTTACGATAATCAGCGGCAAATTCATCTGAAGTCCAAAACCGGTATTGTGAAACGGCAAAATTTTTTAGATTTTCCAATCCGATTTTCTCATATTGTTCCGGTGTACAATCAAACACATTTTCTGGCACACCATATTTTCGTGCTATTTCATGATTCGATTGTGACATACGCGCGACAATACTGTTGAAAATATCCTTCTTGTTTTCATAGTGCTTATACAGCGCCCCTTTCGTGATTCCCAATTTTTCTGCTATTTTACTGACGGAAACTGCCTCATATCCGTCTTTTGCAAATAATTGCAATGCAACGGCTAATATTTTTTCCTTCGTATTAGTCATTCTATGTACCTCCTACAATGTAAACAATCGTTTACTCGCCTCTTTGATATATAGTAAACGGTCGTTTACTTGTCAAGAGTATTTTTACGGGTCAATCTATGCAAAGCAGACTGGCTCATTTCGTCTGGTGGCTGACCCGTCTTGATATAATTGAAAAATAAAATTTATAAACAGTCTATCCATCATTTTTCAGATATACTTCAAGTAAGTCGGCTAACTCTTTTTCATCAAATAATCGTCAAGAAAGCAGGCCGGACAAATCTGCATTTTATCCATTTTCTTCAGCATCGTTTCATTAGAAAAGCGGTGCGGGATCATACCCACACACCGCTGTACTTTAGATTATTTCTCCCATTTTCTGCGATAAGTTTTCTTTTTCATCACCAGAAGCGTTGTAAGAAGACCAACTAAAGAAACTGCCAGCAAGGAAATCCAGAGTGTTACATTACTGTTATCTCCCGTCTGTGGATTGCCACCGCTCGGCTTGCTGGGATTGTCCGTCTGCGAACTGCCTCCGCTCGGCTTGCTGGGATTGCCCGTCTGCGAACTGCCTCCGTCCGGCTTGCTGGAATTGTCCGTGTTTCCGCCGAGTGCGGGGATCTCTACAGCCGCTTTCTTGTAATGACAAACAGCGCATTCCTCATGCTTGCTTCCCTTTTGGGCAACGGTAGCTTCTTTGTCAACAATCCACTTAAATAAATGTTCTGCTATATCTGCTCTTTCATCACAGTCATTGCAATCATGCCAATGATTTGTTTCATCAGAAGACCATTCCTCTTTGTAGTCATGTCCTTTTACAGGGAGCTTATCGGCTTCGACAGCAATTTCTTGTTCAGCTTTTTCCAATGCTTTTCGTAAAAGGTCTTCAATATTTCCTTCATTTAATAATGTATTAGCAAGTCCAGTTTTCTTTTCTTCAAGAAGTTTATATAATGTATCTATACTTTCATCTGTGTAGTTTTTATCTTGAAGAAGTTGTGCAACAAAATCTTCTAATTTTTTCTGTGTATCTTCATATGCAGTATATGTTGTATCATCAACTAAAAAGACGACATCACTTCCCGTACTGATTGCTTTAGCGTTTGTACTTGTAGTTTCCTGCAATGAAATTGGTATATTTGTTATAGCACCTTTTGCTTGATATACATCAAATGAAGTACCATTGGTTGTATCTTCTGATGGATTTTCAAGAGTAACATTAGCAGCAATCGTTAATTTTCCTTTGTTGACAATCGCATGATATTCTTGTTCACTTTCGTCTTTATTGCTGTTTTCTGCTCTTGCAGCACTGACAATTTTGCCGCCACCAACAGTATCAATAATATTTAGACTTGCACCTGCTTCTACAGTGATGCCAATACGCTCGGTGACGTCTCCCGACATGGCTGCTGGTCCCGGTTCTTTATCTGCAATTATATCTTGAATGTCCATTTGGGGAAATACAGCCGTTCTTCCATTCATCGTTGAAGCAGTGATAGTATGCCCGTTAAGATCAAGAGTGATATTCTTATCCTTTGGTACTGTAAAGTTAGAGGATACTTCATAAGTAACTGTTACTGTACCATTCTTGCATAACTCACTTCCAACATGGCCATTCAATGATACATCGTTATAATCACCGTTGAGTATGATTGTATCGCCATCTTCAGCATACATAAACGCCTCATCTAAAGTTGCAAATACTATCCAATCCCAAAATTCAGGCAATCTTTGGCTTTTAATTTTGACAACGGCTTGACCATGCATACTGGTCACTATTTCGCCGCCCTGTGTATCATAGTGAGTTTCCTTTGCCGCTTCAAATCCCTCTCTGACATCAGGAGTTGTCCACCATGAACTATGCTTCCTTTCCCCCGACGGAACAACAACAAATTTGCAAAAATAAGTCGTTCCGTTTAGCGTCAGGCTTTTCCCGGGATAATTGCCGTTGGAATCTGTCCATTCTGTTTGCAAGTCTGCTAAACTTATTTCAGCGGCAAATGCAACATTGGAGAAAGATAAACCAAGTATAAAACATAAAGTCACTATTAAACACATTGTTTTTCTAAATCTTCTCACCATGTCTCACTCCTATTTTATAAGAATAACCGTATATCCAATGGTACTATCTCCAATGACCATGCAATTATTTGCGGTATACCCATTGTCTTGGGGATTAAATTCATATGTTCCACCAGTTATAAAACCTCTCAATGAAGTCATAAATCCATTCGTTCCTTTATTAAATGAACCACCCTCAAAAGATACGTTTGGGTCAAATCCCTTTATACTTGTGTAGAAACCATACTTCGTACCATCAAAATCACCATCTTTCACAGTTACGTTGAAATTTCCTTGAGCGCCGCCATTGGCAGTTGTTTTAATATACAAACCTGTTCTGGTGCCTGCAAAACGTCCGCCATTGATATTTACTTCAATCTTTTTGGCATTTGTTTCTTCGGAAGTGATTTTTAATCCATCCTTTGTTCCCGTAAAATTACCATTATCAATGTTTACAATACCATTTTTTACAAATAACGAAGCGGCTTCTGGTGATAGTGATGTAAATGTACCATTCTTAATGTTCAATGTACCATAACTTGCCCAGTAAATACCTACATAAGACCAGTTACCATTTGCATTAGTACATTTATATGTTCCGCCATCAATCGTAACATTCATGCTTGAGTCACTTTGAGCAGCGCTTGTAGAAATTGGGTTTCCACCAGTCAATACATTCATATTTGTGAGGTTTGCTTGTGCTGAATTTAGCAATCCTATACCATAATCATTAGAGTTTACATTAACACCATTGGCATCTAACTGACCATTGTATGCAACAACAATTGCAATTGACTGACCACTAGTGGAAGTTGCATTAACTGTCAGATTATCTGAAAGTACTGCTTTTCCTGCTGATATTACAATTGTTGCATCATTTGTAGATGATCCGTTATAAGTAACTGTACCATTTTGAATAGATACATTTGCATCTGCATTACTAATTCTGATCTGGCCGTTTAATGTTTTTCCATTTAAGTCCAATGTAAACTGCTTATTTGATGAGACTTCCACATTACCAGCAATATTGCCCGCAAGTGTAACAGTTCCACCATTTTCAATATTATTGATAGCTCTAATCAGCTCGTCAGACGTAGTGACTCCACTTTCTGATAAAGTTTCCACTTGTTCTTCAACAGCTTCTTCTGTAGCTGTTTCTTCCGTTGTATCAGAAGGTTCTAATTTATTTTCTTCTGTTGCCGTTGTATTTTCTGCCTCTGTTGCTTCTGTCAGCTCTGCAACAGGTTCCGTTTTGGGTTCTGCAATGGCGCACTCTCCTTCATGCCCATCCTCCAGCGTGCAGCCTTCGGTCACAGTGCATCGCTCCGCTGGTGTGCTCTTGGTTTCTTCTGCAAAGGCCACAGTGGGGAGCATACTCAGCAACATAGCGGCCGACAACAAAATGACCAACAGTCTGCTCTTTATTGTTTGTTTCATAATCTTTACCTCTTTTCATGGTTTTCTGCAAATTGATTCAGCATGCACCCTACTAAATATTGCTTCGCTTGTTCTGGTGCTGTGAAGGATTGACTCTGTCCGGTCAAATAGGAAACCGTATCTTCCCATTCCCGCAGGCTAAATTCCTGCGCATTGATTTCATGCAGGTGGTGAGGCATGATCATATTTGTTCCCGTTTTCGCCAGATCAGACAGATACATACATCCGCTTTTAGCCGCCAAAATATCCAGCAGCCCTATCGTGCCAGTTTTCATTCCATTCATAACTCACCTCCTTGCCATACAATTTTCCGATTCGCCTTCTTTAAACATGCGGCTTGATACCACAGACTAACTCATCTGTGGTAAATTGGGTATGGCCGCAGTCGGTAGATTTAGGAAGAAAAGGGAAAAAGGCGACTTGCTTTGTCCGCAAATCGCCTCACTTGACCACAACAAGAAAGCCTGCAAATAAAACAGCAGATGCAGGCTTTCTTGTCATGCACAAATATCGTTTTATGTGGGATTTCCCCCTTACTTTTGCTATGTATCACTTGAAAATATGGGGATTTTACGCTATACTATAAATGCTTGTAACGTGCTTCACGATACAGGTGTGATAATGTTTACCACAGATGAGTTAGTCTGTGGTTTTTTTATAAAATGAGCCTCATTTTATTCAAAATCCGCTCGTGAGCTGTAGCGCTGGCCGCCACATAGATTCGCGTAGTTTCAATACGGCTGTGGCCGAGGATATCCGCCAAATGGGCCAGGTTCTTCTCTATGGCGTAAAAGCTGCGGGCGAACAAATGCCGCAGGTTGTGAGGAAAAACCTTACGGGAATCCACTCTGGCGCTGGCGCAGAGCTTTTTCATATCATGGCAGATGTTTGTCCGGTCCAGGGGCTTTCCACTTCTGGTACGAAAAATGTGGCCCTCGTCTATGCCCAGCTTTTTTGCGTATTTTAATAGCCTGGTACGCAGCTCCTTTTGCAGAAGAACCGTGCGGTTTTTTCCTTTCATGCAGATTTCCGCCCGCCCGGTTTGGGCCGCCTCCACTGTAATATGCTGCAGCTCGCTGACCCGAATACCTGTACCGCAAATGGTCAGCATGACCAGGTATAACCGCTCATTTCCTTTGGCCTGAGCTGCCGCCAAGAGCTGTTTGTATTCCGCTTCAGACAGTTCCCGCGTCTCATCCAGAAACGCTTTCCTCTGTACCTTTAAGAGTTTTATCTTGCAGTCCTGCCACCCGCAGAACTCCAGAAACGCATTGATGGACGACAGTGCGCCGTTGACTGTCTGGGCCTTCACCTGGCTTTGCAGTATCTTCCGGTATTCCAAAAGCCGGGACTTCGTAAGTCCTTCTCCGCTCAAATACTCCGCCAGTTTACGCACCGCACGAAGATATTTGTTTACAGTTGCTTTGGATTTCTCATTTAGATATAGGCTTTCTTCAAACGCCTGTATTTTTTCTACAGTCAATTGATTCATGATCATAAACCTCCTGTATATCATTTTTTATCATTTTACCCACAAACATACAGGAGATTACGATACTCTATAAAAAGTAAAGCACCTTATGCCACTTGCCCCAATAAACTTACAATCTTTTACTTCTTCAAGCTATCACTAGGCAATGCAAAAATCAAAATATGTATACGGGTATGGCTCGTCTGCCAAGACATAATGCCACCATTCATATCGGTAGGCTTCAAATCCGCTGCGCTCCATGATATCACGCAGGCGCTCACGGTTTCCGGCCTCCTCTTCGTTCAAACCGCTGGCGGCATGATGTGACCGTACATCCATAAAGTCGAAATCTCCGCCCATTGGCACAAGCATCCCCGTATCCAAACGAAAAATCGTGAGGTCAACCGCACTCCCGCGACTGTGGCTGGACTGGGAAGCCACATACCCTTTCGTGATCATCTCGTTGCTTTTGATATTTGGGTAGTAACGCTTTTTCGTCAGATTGTTCTTCGGCAGGGAAGCCCAAGTCAGAAAGCAGTCCACTGCACACTGGGGACGGTAGCCGTCCCATAAGAGCAGACCGTATCCCAGTTTCTCCGCCGCCTTCTGTGCCTAACGTAAAGCAGCACCAAGCTCTTTCGTTCCCACAATGCGGTTTACCTCGTATCCGTCTACTGGTTTCCCGGTGAAATTGTCCCATGTGGCATATTTGGCATCCCACCGGATGCCCGGCAGCATTTCATCCAAAAAGACAAAGTTCTTTTCCATGATGGTTACCTCCTAAGTGAAAGTCCAATCAAGCGGTCCAATATTTCAGAAAGCGTAAACCCTGCTGCTGTTATCATGCGTGGATAACGGCTATAGGAAGTAAATCCAGGCATGGTGTTCACTTCATTCAGGACAATGCTTCCATCCTCCCGTAAAAACAAATCAATGCGGGCCAGACCTCTGCAGCCAAGTACCCGGTAAATCTTCTTCGCCGTTTCCTGAATCTGCTCCCTAACTTCATCCGGCAGGGCGGCCGGAGATCCCGCATAGTTCTCCCAGTCCCGGCAGGGCTTATCGCATAGTTTCCATGCGCCGGACTTTGTGATTCCAATATAAAATAGCTGGTATTTTTCCTTGTTTATATTTGCTGCAACCTCCATCGCAGATTTCACTGAAACATCATGTTCCTCTGAGCAGCCCCCAAACAGGACTGCAATTTTAAGCTTATACATTTCCAAGACTCCTTTCAAAATTCAGACAATTTCGGATGGTATTGCTCACGGTATCGACCAGTACCCGGTCCGTATGATAGGCCCTATGCGGCGTAACAATGACATTGGGCATTTTCTGCAAAACGGAGAGGTAAGGATGCCCTGTCGTTTTTTGTGTGCATTCATGGTAAAAGATGCCTTCTTCCCCTTCCAGGACATCTAAGGCGGCTCCTCCGATTTTTTGTTCTTTCAGCGCAGCAACCAGTGCTGCCGTATCCACTAAAGCCCCCCGTGCCGTGTTGATCAGAAGCGCCTCCCTCTTCATCATCTCTAGCTGCTCGCGCCCAATCATATGGCGGGTATCCTCTGCCAGAGGCACATGCAGCGTAACAATGTCGCTGCTCTTCAATAATTCACAAAACGAAACATAATTTGCTCCGGCTTTGTGATTTCGGTCGTAGGCCAATACCTTGCAGCCGAATCCCTCCAGGCGTTCCATGACTGCCTGTCCGATTCGTCCGGTTCCCAAGACGCCAACCGTCAAATCCTGCAGTTCTTTTCCACGGCAGTCATTCAGACAATAATTCTGCTTCTGGGTTCCTCGCAGAACCGACTTTGTGCCGCGCAGCAGCATAAGCATCAGCATGACGGTATAATCGGCCACGCTTCCCGGTGAGTATTCCGCTAATTTTGCATTGTGCTCTGATACGGCATCTTCTATGAGCGAAACTGTGACGCCATACTCAGATGAAAGTTTACGGAATGCCGCCGCTTCATCCCGCTCACACCCAAAAACCGTAATATCTATTTTTTCCTGCATTCGTTTCCTCCTTAACATTTCACCGGGCTTTGATTTTATCCAAAATGGCAACGCTGTCCTGAAACCTGCTTTCTTTCGTAGAGCCCATGACTACGCAGATATAGGTTTCTCCGTCAATCACTGCTGCGGAGACGACACAGGCGCCACCAAGGCTGCTGGTCCCGGTTTTCAGGCCGATGACCTCCGGACGATAATAGGGACTGTTCGGATTAAGAAGCTCATTGAAATTGTTGTAAGTGACCTCCCTGCCGTTCGGCCATCTTTCATATGACGTATTGCTCGCCACAATTTCTGAAATAATGGGATCCTCCAAACATGCCTTTGCAATGATGGCAAGATCATAGGCCGTGGTATACTGCCCCTCGGCGTCATACCCATCCGGAACCACAAAATTCGAGTCTGTAACACCAATTGCCTTGGCCTTCTCATTTACCTTATCCATGAATATTTGAATGGCCTGCTGATTGGACAGGCTGTTATCACCCGCAATGGTCTTTCCGGTATTGACTGCAAGGGTATAGGCTGCATCATTGCCGGACGGAAGCATCAGGGCAATCAGGAGCTGCCTGACAGTCAGGGTATCGCCTTTCATAAGCCATGCGGTTGACGAATCACTATGGATCATTTCAATCTCCGCACCGACTCTCATCCTCCGGAGAACAATATTCAAGCACGGTCAACGCTGTAATCATTTTGGCTGTACTGGCCGGCGCAATTCTGTCCGTGCCGTTTTTTTGATACAATAACGCATCGGTGTCTTTATTCACCACAATGGCATTTGCTGCTATGATGTTAAGGTCAATCGCATTCGCCCGGTTGGATATGGCTGGCTCCGAAACTGGAGACTCCTCCTCACTCTGGCCGTCGGCCAGAAATGAATAGCCCTTGCTTGTCTTTGTATTTTCTTTGGATGGAAGAGCGGGATCTTTACTCTCTCTGAGAAAATACACAGCTCCAAAAATTACACAGACTATGAGCAGACCGAGCATGGCACATGCTGCTCTGTAAAAAAACAATTTTCTTCTTTTGTCTTTTCTGCGGTTCCTTCCATACTGGTTTTCATTGTTATTTTGACGTTCCACGTTTCTCTTAACTCCTTTCCACATACAAAAAAATCGCTCCCTCTGATATAAAGAATACCAGAATGGAGCGATTTATTTTTTCGCATTATTTTATGGATAACACACGGTTTATCTCGGAATTTCTTACGATTTTCCTACGAAGTGAAAGTGTATAAAAAATATCTTTATTGAATGTAGCTCTTTAAAAGCTTTTTACGCAGGATAAAAAAGATGATAGATTGCAATGCTACTACTAACCCGCATACACCGGCGACTACCAGCATAGTCTTTCCGATGTAAATAACACCAGATACAAGCATAATGCGGTAGGTTGTAAATGAGCCGATAACACACCCTATTGCCGTCGGAACAAAATAAACAAAAACCATTTGCTTAGTGATAAGTTCTCGAATACTGCGTTGCTTCATCCCTAACCTGCGGAGATTTTCATAAACAGCTGCATCGTCCCAAATTGTACTGATGAGTTTAAGCCCGACAACCATTATCGACGATACAAAGGCCACGATGGCAATAAAAAGCATAAGCATTAGATAAGTAGGGAAGGCTTCAAATTGCGTTGTTGCACTACTTAATTTTGATTGAGGATAAAGCGCCCATACTCGGGCAATCCGTGTTTCGTTACCTTCAAAAGGCAGATATTCAGCTTTGCTTTCTGTCTTATCAAAGGTTGCACTATTATGCCAATTTGTAAAAATGTCTCCATTATTATCGTTTATGACAGCCTGCAGAATATTCTCTTGAAATACCTCTGTGTTTTTCCAGTCAGCCACATTCAGCAAAAATGAAGTAGCTTTATACTCATTCCCAAGGTTATTAAACATCGCTGCATAGTCATAGTCATTCAAGATCAAAAACGACGAAAAGAATGAGCGTGAGTTAAAAAGCCGATCAACGCATACCGGCTCATTTTTATGAGGTAGGTTTCGTCCTGTGTAGTCGGATTATAAAATAAGCTATTATCGCCACAAAAAGCATTTTTCTTATACTGCATGGAGCTGTCATAATACAGGGTATAGCTGCCTTCTGGGACAACAATGTTCTGCCCCGAAATGTGATTGAAATTACTCTGACTTATGACAACACGAGAACTCCAATCGGTCGATCCATCTTTATAGGTGCTTTCCACACCGAGCAAAAGACTGTCTATGCGAACAATCTCCGTTATTTCAGCATTGCTGTCTTCCGCAATTCTATAAATGCGTTCCTCTGTCATTTCTCCTTTGTCAGCGGTTGTGCAGATGGTGTAGTCATAAGGCTCGTTAAGTGCTACATTGTATCCATCAATAAACCCGGCAGCGATAAAGCCAATACCGAAAATGGTAAAAATGATGAGCAGAGTAGCGACAAAAATAGACCTTGTATATTGTCTGATCTTCTGCTTCAGCAAATTGTAAAACACGATGTTTTTGTAATAGGCTTGCGCACGAAACCGTTTCAGAATATCTCCGATTGACGCCAACTGGATAATCAAAAGATAGACCCCCCATACAGCGAGAGCTAAACCGATAAAGGCAAGAAACGTACATAGAACGCCACCGATGTTCTGTAATGTAAAAAAAGCTACAATTCCAGTTGGAACAAACATACATCCCATGAATAGACGGAATGTGCTGCCGTCTTTCGCCTTCTCGTTTTCATCCGAGCTTTTCAAGATTTTCAAAATATCCACGGTCTGGATATACTTGCGATTTACCGTCCGCAGGATCAGCCATGATACAATCGCAAAAACTAGAGAAACCGCAAGTCCCATCCAGCCGATTGTGAACGCCGTTTCCTGTGTCCTTAAAAATACGTTCAGGAGTGACCAACACAAATAGGCAAGAGGAACCGACAAAAACAATCCGAGTAATGCCGCAAGCTGGAATAGCACAGTAAATTCTTTTGTGATAATTTTCTGTACGCTGCGCCGGTCAATTCCGAGGGAGAGGAAAACACCAATTTCCCGTGATTTATATTTGAGGAATAGCGTATCGGCGTAAACAAGAAAAACAATAATTCCAAGCATTGATGACGGCATTTCTCAGCACATTATCGAACACTCTCTGCAGCTTGTTGGCATCGCAGGACAGCATCATATCCGGCTGAACATCAAATTCACATTTGAGATTTTTTCCGGCCAGCATCGGCTTAAACTCATGCCCCAGCTGTTCCAGCATCATCGTCAGATTGATTTTGCTGTACACAAGCGTGATGTTTGAAAGGTTAAACCTTGTAATTTCAAAAAACTCGTTAATCAGTTCTTCCAGACGCTCAGCCTTATCCAGCGAAATGTTCAGATATTTTTCCCTGAGTTCCTCTGAGATCTGCTTTTCATCCCTTAACAGGTTCAAATATCCTATGACCGATGAAAGCGGGGTCTTCAGGTCATGAGCCAGGTACATGACAAGGTCGTTTTTCCGCTGTTCCGCAAGCTCGGCGTCCGTTTTCCGTTTCGTCAGTGTATGCCGTATGGAATTGATTTTCCTTTCGGTCGAAGCCAGTTCCGGAGGCAGGGCGATATCATTGGTATCTTCATGCACCAGGGTATCAATCCCCCGGTTGATCTCCTTAAAATACTTTGAGATACTGTCCAGATAACGGCGAAAAATGATGAAAAACACTCCCATGACGGCGATCAGGAAAAGCCATATCTCATACGCCTTAAAGGTTCTCAGGTAAACAGCCACCGCCTCATCCCGGTCATGATAAATGAAACGTTCTAATATGGCTACCACCACATTTGCAAAATTATCTTTTAAGACGAACAGATAAACCACCGCTATAATCAGAATGGCGCACGCCATCATCAGCAGTATTTTAACGGACAGTCTGTTCTTAAAAAGTAAATAGTCATCTTCATGACTGGTCTTGTTTTTATTATTCAATGGTATATCCCACTCCCCACACGGTTTTTATAAATTTCGGGTTTCTTGACGGTTCCTTCATTTTCTCTCTGAGGCGCCCAATATGCGCCATCACGGTATTATTGCTGTCAAAATACCGTTCTCCCCATACTGCCTCAAATAATTCCTCTGTAGAAACAACCGTTCCCTGACGCTCGCACAGATACCAAAGGATGGAAAACTCCGTTGGCGTCAGTTGAATTTCCTTTCCAAACAGGATACACTTATGGCTGCTCTTGCTGATTGTCATTCCCCGGATATCGTATTCCGTGCGTTCAGCCTCCTGCTTTATGCCGGGCTGCTTGTACCTCATGTACTGCCTTAGCTGCGCCTTTACCCGCGCAACCACTTCCAGCGGGTTAAACGGCTTCGTAATATAATCATCTGCAACGGACAGCCCCATGATTTTATCCCCGTCCTCGACTTTGGCTGTCAGCATGATAACAGGGAAGTAGAACTTCTCCCGGATTTTCTGGCAGATCTGAAAGCCGTCAACATCCGGAAGCATGATATCCAGTATGGCTAAATCCAGTTCCACGGATTCAATACACTTTAGTGCATCCTTGCCATTATAAAATTTATAAACGGTATATCCATCGTTTTTCAGATATACTTCAACTAAATCGGCCAATTCTTTTTCATCATCAACCACTAAGATTTTTTCATTCATTGCATTACTCCTTACATTGCGATAATCTGTCTTTATTATGTGTCAAAATCGCATATGAAACAACAATAGCAGAATCGCAAATAACCGTCAAGGCACGGCGAGCTGGCAGGCCAGTTTACCCAGATTCTTGACGATTACCGCTATTCTGCTAACAATGGCAGATTATATGTTTTTTATAGCGCTTCAAATTTATAGCCGACACCAACAATGTTTTTAATATAGTCCAGAGCATCCGGTGTAACTTTGAGTTTCTTCCGCAGGTTACTCATGTGATTGCTTACCGCTTTTTTGGAATAAAAAGTATAATCCTCGTTCCAGACCAACTCCATGATCAGTTCATAAGTAAATACCCTTTTGGGATGTGTGAGCAATAGCGCAAGAATATCAAATTCTTTCGCTGTTAACTCAATCACTTGTCCTCTCACACGTACAAGCCGCTGCTGCACATTTAACAGCATAAGCAGTTTTTCTCCAATTTTATCTCCTGACTCAGAGATTTCTATCACGGCTAGTTTCCCATATCATCATCTCCTGTTAGTGTAGGTCCATGCTCTATGAAAAAATTCATTTAAACATTATAAAGCTTACTATATTGTTTTGGAGTAACCATGGCGTATTTCTTGAAAAAATTAGTAAAGTGGCTTTGGCTGCTAAAACCAAGCTGATAGGTAATATTTGATAAATCTTCTCCGGCCTTCAGCATTTTTTTGGCTTCAGTCATTTTAGTACATTCAATAAAGCGATAAGGAGATATTCCCTTTTCTCTCGTAAACATCCGTATAAAGTGGTACTTGCCAAAACCTGTAAAGGTACTTAAATCGCATAAAGATATGTTTGAGGCGTAATGCCTTTCAATATACTCACAAGCACGTTCTACGATATCCGAAGCTTCTATTTGTTCGCATTCCAATGGTTGAGAATAATCTGCAACCAAATCACCAATGATCATATAAAGCAATTCTTCCTTTTGTAAATCGCAATATGAACCATTCTCAATCAAGTCAATCAACTCTGTGATTTGCGGAATAAGATCACTCTGATAAACAATCTGCGGTTCAAAATACGGACATATGGCAAATCCTAAACATTCCAATGTCAATTCTTCCATGCGTTCAGTAGTGATGTGGAAACATCTAAAATCTAACAGTTCCTTTTTCAATTCCAAACAAGTATGATTATCTTTCGGGTTGAAAAGGAGCAAATCATTTTTTCCTATGGTGTATTCCTTACCTTGACATATTACTCGTCGGCTCCCGCTTTCGATATAGCCTAATTCATAGTAATCATGAAAATGCGGTGGCAAACTTTCAATCATTCCTGTCAGTGTTAATACCTCTATATTCAGTTTTTCGTCAAAAACAATTTTACTGTTGGAATTATCCATAAGTCACCTCCGCAAAAATTACTCCAATAATATCATTATAGTTTATACATATGCCTTTTTCTTGCATAATGTTGCTATTTTTCGTTAAGGTCTGTCGAATACCGTTCTTTTATACCTATTCTATAAAAAGAGATAGGTATCGTCTATATCCAATAGATCTAAATAATTACGCCATCCTGTACGGTAATCACGCGGCCGCTGCTTTTTGCTGCTTCCGGGGAATGCGTTACCATAATGATCGTCTGGCCGATGGTCTGATTGATCTCACACAACAGGTTCATAATCTCCGCTCCGGTCTCGCTGTCCAGGTTTCCCGTGGGTTCATCTGCGAAGAGGATCTCAGGATTGCCAATCAGGGCTCGGGCGATGGCCACACGCTGCTGCTGGCCGCCGGACAGTTCACGGGGCGTATGCTTACGACGTTCTGACAGACCGACAATTTCCAAAATCTGATGGAGCTGCTTTTTATAGCTGCCCATCTTTTTCCCGTCCAGAAGCAAAGGGAGCATAATATTTTCCTCCACATTCAGGTTCGGGATGAGGTTATAGAACTGAAAGACAAAGCCAATCTTCTGTCTGCGGATCTGGCTCATTTTCTCATCTCCAAAGCGGGAAATATCTGTCCCATTCAGTAAAACCTGGCCTTTGGTCGGGGCGTCCAGGCCTCCGAGGATATAAAGCAGGGTGCTTTTGCCCGAACCGGACGGTCCCATGATGGATACAAACTCCCCCCGCATCACCTGCAGGGAAATATCTCTCAGCACCTTTGTAGTCGTGCTGCCAATCTGAAAATTCTTGATGATATGCTTTCCTTCAACGGCAATCTTGCCAACATTTTGTTTCATTTTAAAAGACCTCCTTCATTCCGAATTACTCAAATTTGATTTCTTCCACCAGCTTCATCCTGCAGCTCTTAAAAATCGGAACAACAGAGCCGAGCAGTGTCACGGCAATTCCCATGCCGCCGGCGGCTAAAAACGTGACTGCATCCAGTTTGGGCACCATCGAAATCTTAGGTCCGGCCACAAGGAATATCGTCTGGATCTCCATATAGGAAACAAAAATGGCAATCACGGCTCCAATCAGGCCGGAGGAAAAGCCCTCAATCAATGTCATTTTCATATTCTGGCGGTTGGAAAGACCCACGGACTTATACATGGCAATACTGCGCCGCTTTTGGATGTAGTTGATCAGCAGGTTATTAATCACGCCCACCGTAGCCAGCAGTAAAATGAACCAGGTCATGCTGTGCATGGGCTGCAAAAAGGCTCCCACGGTAGAAAGTGCATCTGTGTTAAATTCGTCTACCGTCCGGCTCCAGTTTGACGTTTCGCCAAACAGGTCACGGATCTGTACCATGATTGCATCCGGATCTGCGGCGGTGAAGGCAAGGAAATCATAGGCAAATGCATTAAAATCGGAAACTGCAAAAGCGGAAGGAATCACTGCCTCCACATCCGTAGCCCTCGACTTGAAGCTGCCAACGACCCTGTAATCCGCCTGGCTGCTGCCTGCTGACAGAGATAAGGTATCTCCGACCGCAAAGCCGGTCCTGTCCATACAGCTTTCGCTAAGCACTACGGCCCGCTCTCCGGCAAAGGCAGAAACCGCCTGCTCCTCCATTCCCTTTTCCGTGTAATGGAGCGCCAGCATGGAACCATACCAATCCAGATCATCGGTTGCCTCCAGTCTGCCAAGCGTCGTGCCGTTTGCCTGCATCTGGTTTTCATATACATAGACGGGAAGCACTTTTTCTATCCCATCCATCTCTTTTACCTGGTCTACAAACTCCTGTTCCATGTAACCGTCCGCAAAGCCCTGTAATTCCGCGCCATTGAACACGTCACTGACATAGGTTGTAACAAAGTTACCCACGACCGTGATTGCAATCACAGCGGAAATGCTGATAAACAGCAAGGTAATGTTCTGGACCGTATTTTTGTTATCCCGCATATTTCGGGCGGCAAGCCTGCCTGTATTCCCCAAAACCGCGCAATAGATACGCTCCAATCCCATTGCCATCAGGTTTGTCAGCAGCGGAACAATCAGAATCGTGGCGGCGATCAGCCCCAGCAGGGAAAACCCGCCAAATAGATACAGCATATTTCCGGAGGCCAGCTTCGGCAGAATGATGGAAACCACAAAAAGCACCACGCCTGCGGCCAGGATAAAACGCCGGGGAACCTGCTTTTCTTCCACGCTGCCCAGCACCACATCCTTGATCGGAAGTCGGCTGGCACGACGTACCGGCATCCATGCGGACAGCAGGGACACCACCACTGCCACAGCAAAGGAAAAAATAATGCTGAAGGGTGAAATGACAATCGGAATTTCAATCCCCTGGGAAAGTGACTGCCCCATCCCCTGTAAAATAAGTTTCAGAACCAGTGTACCCACCGGAATTCCAATCAGCCCTCCCAGGATTCCATACAGCCCGCTTTCCAACAGGAGGATTCGGGTAACTGCTTTCTGCGTCGCACCGATGCTGCGGAATGTTCCGATTACCGGCAGACGGTCTAAGGTAATGACCTTATAGCTGCTGTAAATGATAAAGACGCTCATAGTCAGGGAGAAAAAGCTGATGAGGAAGAATGGCATGGATTTCTGCCTTGCATCCGCTGCAATCTGCGCTTCATTGACGACTGCCGATACCCGGTATGTGCCCTCCGGCAAGGCTGCGGACAGCTCACTTTTCAGTTCTGAAGTAGCCCCCCCCTCTGCAGGCTCCACTAAAATTTCCGAATAGCCGTCCGTCTTGCCTAACAGCTCAGACAATGTCTCAAGGGGCAGAAGAGCTGTCGTGCCTCTGGTATGGCGGAGAAAAACCGTATCATAGGCGGCTACTGCCGCCACTTCCAAAGAAGCCGGCTGTCCTCCGATCTGCAGCGTAATGGTATCACCTGCCTGAATCCCATATTTTGAAGCGAAGCGGTCCGGCAGGATTACCTTGTTCCCGGTAAAGTCTGCAATCTCTCCGCCATCCGCTAACCGGGGCGGATTAATCGCATTCAGCTTGGAGATGTCTGCTCCAATCAAGTCAAAGGTTTCATAATATCCGTCCTCATGGTATAGGGCTGCCCCTGTAAGCAACGGAACGCTTGCCCGGATAGAAGACAGCTCCGGCAGGGCGTTCTCCGCAATCTCCCCCTCCACAGCGGTTACGGACAGGGTGGCGCTGCCTGCCATACCGCGGGCCATCTTCCGCTGGGCGCTTTCATAGGATCCTCCGATAGAGAACGATACAAACAATAAGGTGGTAGAGAGCAGAATAGACAGCAGCATGACCGCTGTTCTCGTCTTCCGCTCTTTGACATTCGTTAAAATATATTTCAGGATAATTTTCAAGACTGCACCTACTTTCCATCAGACGGCTTACCGTCCTGTTCTAATGCGTTTTCGATTGCTTTTAATACGGTATCACTGGTGAGCGTGGCGCCGGATATGGCATCCACCTCCAGGCTTTGCGCTGCGGAAACCGCACCAGCAATCTGCTTTGCCTGCTCCATATAGGAAGCTTTATGCTCCACAACCTCAATATCGGTAATTTTGTGGTCCTGAACCTCTACCTTAACAACAGCAAAAAGAATTTTGTTTTGGCATACGCCGATATACTCACCATCCGCAACCGTGTTTAAGTCAACCGTACCGATGCTCAAAGTCTGTGGACGTAACACAACTGCGACAATCGCAAGACAGACACAGATCGTAACCGCAATCGTGATTAGATAAGAAACCGCTTTTTTCCACTTACCCTTCATCCTCTCACCTCCAAACTAAAAAAAGGCTGGCACCTATCATATAAAATAGAATAGCGTGCCAACCTTAATCTAATTTTTAGGCAACCTTAATTAACCTTAACTGATAAGAAATTCGATTTGAAAAGCAGTACCCACATTCGGAATACTGGAAACAGAGATTACGCCGCCATGCAGGTCAATGATCCCTTTTGCGATTGCGAGACCCAGCCCCGTTCCCTCCGGCTTTTGTTCCGTATTTGTTCCACGATAATAACGGTCGAAAAGATGCCGGACCGCTTTTGCACTCATGCCCTTTCCATTATCTGCGACTTCAATTTTCAATGCGGTTTTGGACGCCGGTATGCTTACTGTAACCTCCGTATGCTCCTCTCCATGCACAAAGTCATTGATGATCAAATTCCGAAACGCTCTGGTGAAAAGCATCTGGTCAAACGGGAACATCACCGTTTCTTCTTCACTTTCAAAATGGATGCTGCGTGTTTCGTATTCCGGCGTATTCAAAATGTCTATGACCAGCTCCTTCAGGAAACGGGCAATGATCTGATTCTCCCGTGTATGGGAATCATACCGTTTTCTAACTGATAGGTCAGCTTCAGATCGTCAACCAGCTTTTCCATATAGGAGATATTTTTCAGCATCACCTCGGCATAATGCTTGCGGCGTTCCCCGTTTACATACATGGTGACTTTGGATACATTCACGGGAAAATATAAGAGATAGGCATATTCTTTTTCGGCGTCAAAGGCTACACCTGAAAAGACAGTCATTTCTCCATCCGCTGATTTTCCGGCAAGAACAAGCTGCAGCAGCTCCGTACCGGAATACGCTTCATCGGACTGCTCCGGTTCCCGATAACCAAAAACCACCTTTCCGGAGCTGTCGATGATCTGAATGCCGACCTTGTGCTTCTGAAGCTGCTCAAGCCCGGACTGCTTGACCTGCGGAATGTTATCTATAAAAATAATTTGATCTTTGAAATCCTCTGTAAATACTTTCTGATCATTTCCGTTCAGACACCAGACGGCAAAAGCGTAAGGAGCGACTGGCCAAAAAGCAGATAGAGAATTCCCGGATGGCTTTGCACACCTCAAAGCCATCCATATCCGGCAGCATCACATCTAAAACGATCACATCCGGCTGGTATTCTCTGCATATGGGGATCGCATCCGCACCTGTATAGGCTTTCTTAATGGACGCAAAGCTGTCCTGCCGTAAAGCTTCTGCAATCAGGTCCACAATATCTTTCTCATCATCGATCAACAGTATTTTATTCTTCATTCAAAACACCCTCTTTTTACACTGCGTAACTATATGTGAACCATCCATTGTCTAAAGCCAATGGGCTTCCTGCTTCATCGACCTCGCAACCTACTATCTCCACAGGCGTAAATTCGGGTCGCACCGACCCTATATGATTACCGTTTTATGCTATCTGTCTTAATCCTTCCATAAGAATATTTTTTGCCGCATTTACATCACTGTCATGTTCTGCCCCGCAAACAGGACATGTCCACTTCCTGACAGATAAATCTTTTGTGACGGCGTTAACAGAGGGTTACAACGGAGACCTGACATCAAGACAGAATGGTTCTGTTGGTGGTTATATGGTTAAGAAAATGATCGAGCAGCAAGAAAAACAGATGGCTGGTAAATAACAACCAGATTAAATGATTAGAAAGAATTCTGATTTGATGCATTCTTGTTTGATGCATTTCTGTTAGAAGCGTTGACAGGCTTTTCCTCTTTTTCGTATGCTTCTTTCCGATATGCCAATGTCTGGTTATACACAAAGCGGTAGCACCCAAACGTTTTTGCAATCTGGATTTTCTGCTCATTGTTTGGGTATATTCTATATTTATACGCTTTTAACATTTAATGCCGCCCCCTTTTTTCTACCCTTGGTTTTCTATGTATTTCTTTAACATTTCTTCTGAAACATTACCCACGCTACAGGCATACAACAGAACATTAGCAGTTCTGTTGTCATAAATTATCCGTCTGTCCAAAAAGTATGTTCTTTCCAGAAATGACTTCTGAGATGGTTCGGATATCTCTCCCAAATATGATATGTTGTGTAGCTTTTCATCAGATTTACAATTTTACTAACGGACATCGTTGGTTCTGTTTCTATCATATAGTGTATATGGTCTTTATTTGTGTCTGTTTTTTGATTTCCATGTTCCCATAGAGGAAGTGTATCACAGACCGCTACTTTTGGCTACCTTAACCCACCGTCTAAAGCCAGTGGGATTGCGGTAGCCTTTTTCAAATCCCATAATTTGAGCTGCTGCCCAACATATTTCATCCCCTCCTATTTTCCTTCCAACGATTTCATGCCCTCTATCAGAACATTAAGTGAAAATTCAAAACTGTCCTCTATGGAGGGGGAATCTCCAAAAGCCTTATGATTGACCAGCAGGATAAACCCCTGCAGAAGGCCCCTTACGGTTCGGATCAGATGCAGGCGGCTTTCCTCAGAAATATTCAGTGAATCCATGATTCTATGGAGGGCGGCAAACAGTTCAGAGGTATTCTCTGAAGTTTCCTTATCCTCATATTGGTTGTACCACAGCATTACATTAAGTACACCCGGATTATTGACAGCGAACCTGTAAAAGGCATAGGACACCGCTCGGATCGCATCATAACCGCTTACCCCAATCATGGAGCGGAGCAGCTGTTCCTCCATCTGGCGCCATCCATAGAGCATCAGCTCCCGCTTGAGGTCATCCAGGCTTTTGAAATAATAGTACAATGACGGAGGCTGAATTCCTAAATCCTGAGCCAATAGTTTCAAAGAAATGCTCTGTTCCCCAGACTCATTTGCCATTTGCGCTGCTCTGCTTATGATTGCTTCTTTGCCTGTTTTCATCCGTGACATAGCCATCCTCCCCCAACCTAATCTAATAAGTATTATACCTTATTGGATTAGGAAATTCAAGTCGGCATAAATACTGGAAATGCTGCCATGTCATGACATTCTCAGTCTGGAGAGAACAGGAAAAGTCGGATGCAGCTTTTCAAGTCTGCACCCGACTCTTGCTATCTAAATGATTCTTGAGTAAAAAGGACGCCGGTTTTTCAGCGTCCTCTAATAAAGTATTCTGTTGTTACATTCCCATTATCGGCTTGTTCGGCTCCTGTTCGAGACTGACTGCCAAATCAAAAGCTGGAACAAGGATCAGATTGTATCTCGCCTTTATATAGTGCTTGTAAAAGGCTCTTTGCAGATCCGACAGATATGGTGTAGAATCAATGAATTCACTAATTACTTCCATATCAATCCGGTGAACAATCCGTTTGACTGCCTCACTGCAGTCTTCATATTCCGCACTCATTAGAAAATCACGGTAGTTAATTTTTCTGTCGTTCTGCTTTATGGCAGAGGTCGGATACAGATAAACTCTCGAATGCAGCGCATCCTCGTTTGACAGCACTTCATTCATGATCTTCTCATCCGCCTGCGGCAAAAGACAGCTTCCGCAATCGTAGATGGGTGCTATGCTTGATTCTCCCGTTTTTTCATCAAACAGGAATCCCCAATTTCCGTTATGACGGTCGAAGTTTCCAAGTAAGGCATCTACAACAAATACATCCCAAAAGTGCCGTTCCAACACCTCGGGCGAAACGTACTGCTGCTTTCCAATCGTATCAAGTATATCTTCAAGCTCTGTTCCCGTACCATTTGAATCTGATTCCAGAATCGTATTCTTGATGGAACAGAAATCAAAAAATCTCTTTCCGTCCGCTGTAAAGTCCTTGCAGGCACAGACAATCTTCTCCTTGCCGCCTACCTTAAATGTGCCAAGCATGGTTTCGTGCGCCCTTACGCCGATCAGATTGAAGATACTGCTTGCGATATGCTCGCTGAAACAGCTATTGGTATAGGAAAGCCCAGTGGGCTTATTCTTGCCGAAGGGTGGGAATTTCAGCATATACAGTGTGCCGTCATATTCTACGGCAATCTTCTTGCCGTTTGCTCCGTTGTATGCTCTGCCGGGTACCACCCGACAGTTTGTAAAATCAATTTTTTCAGCCATTCGTCATCATTTCCTTAAAGATATTTTGCTCTGAGATAATCGGCATGTTCCTTTGTGATCACGCCGTCGTTAATCTCAGCAATATTGATACTGCCATAGAGTTCTCCCCACAGGCAGTCAAGCAGAGGAGATTTGTTTTTCAATCCGTCCTTGTATGCGTCCAAATCATGCTTCAGATATGCAGGCAGTCCGTACTCATAGGAGCGTTCCTTTTCTGCCTGATGGATTCCCTCGGCAGTTAAGAGCTCCATTGTCACGCCAAGCGTCTTTGCCAGCTTATACACCGTTTCAGCAGAGCATTTTTCAAGCTTTGTCTTACCGCTGCATATATCGTTGAGCGTAGCGTGAGGGATTCCCGCGTCTACGGCTAATCTGTATTTTGTCATGTTGCGCTTTTTCAGCAAGCTCTCGATCATCATTCCTGCCACATCCTCTCTGCCATTATTATATCGGTATGCCGAAATAATGTCAAGAGGACTGCATGAAACTTAACCAAAAATCCGTATTTACCTTGCTCCCCTTGCTACGCTGCGGGTAAGGTTGACCGCCGTAGTAGGCATAGACGACACTCATCATCTGTATAAGTTTCTTTTAAGGAAAACTTGATCCCGATATCCCGGACTCTCCCACCACACTCTTTTGCAGCGGCTTCTCAGATCACTTTGCAAGGTTGGTAAGTGTATCCCCTGTAATACGATATACTGTCCAGTCAGACATGGGTTCTGCTCCTAAAGAAAGGTAAAAATCAATGCTTGATCTATTCCAGTCAAGGCACCACCATTCTAATCGGCCACAACCACGTTCAACAGCAATGGCCGCCAGTCTTTTTAGGATTGCTTTTCCATATCCTTTTCCTCTGCATTCTGGCTCTACATACAAATCTTCAAGGTAAATTCCGGCTCTACCCAAGAAAGTAGAGAAATTGTGAAAGAAAAGAGCAAAGCCAACTTCTTTTCCGTTTACTACAGCGAAAATCACTTCTGCCTTTTGTTTGTCAAAAATCCATTCCTCCAATGTTTTTTCATCAGCAACGACTTCGTTAAGCATTTTTTCATAATCAGCAAGTTCTTTGATAAATTGCAAAATCAATGCTGTGTCTTCTCGTTTAGCATATCTAAAATCTAAGTCTTTAGTATACACAGTGAATCACTCCTCTCTGTATTTCCAGTTCAGCAATGCCCCCGTAACCCCGGAGGCCAGGAGCAAAGCAATCCACCCTGTACCTTTTGCATACCAACACAAAAATGCGAAGAAAGAGGATACCGCCGTAAATGTAATCCAGATAAGGGCATAGCTTTTCGGGAAAAATCCAGCTATGAAATTGCTGTACAAGTAGTAGCTTGATACCATTCTCGCAAAAAAGGCAAAAACATTGATGCCAGCCTTGATAGGTGTTGTGCTGTAAACGGCAATGCACACCGCAATAACAAGCCAGGGTGCTAATTTCCCCAGAAAGTTATGCAAATCCACTGCACGGTCAATCAGGTGCAGTAACGTCGGGAGGTTTGCCTGCCGGTAGTCCAAATATTTTGAAAAAGCCCCCATAAAAGCCCCCAACAGCAGGATGCCCATGGAAATAAGCACTTGCTTCCGAATGAAATATAACTTTTGGGGAGTCCGTATTTTACCCAAAAACTCCTTCATAGTTTTTATCATTCCTTTCGCTTCGCTCAAGGCACAAACAAGTGGGACTTTGAGCCCGGACTCTTATCATTGGTAATAAACCATGTTTATTCAGTCGCAGGATGACAGTCAATGTTGCTATTCCTTTTTATTAAGTCCAGCTAATAAATGTCAATAGATAAATAAAAAAATATTTTTTTCGAAAAAAGGGCGCACTTATCCCTTGGTGAAAATATCATTTTTTGAAAAGATATTATTTCGCCGGATTTACAGTATTTTA
>NZ_SMMX01000039.1 GCF_004345005.1 Extibacter muris | reverse complement strand
AGCTGAAATTCCATGATAAAAGTACGGAGATTAGAAGAATATCCGAAAAAAAGACCCGAATACGCCGATAGGCACTTGAAATCCATCGGTATCTGTAGTAATCTTAATGCATGGAGTATTGAGCTCTACGAAAGATTGCGGCTATATTTTATATCCATATAAAAAAGCAAATACGGGGTCAGCGTATCTGCTTTTTCTTTTCTATTAAAAGTGCAATACTTTATTAGTTATCCACTTTGATATGAAATTATTGATTTTGTTTCTTGAGAGCAAAACAAGCTCCATTACCGCAGCCCAAGGTATCATACAGAAGTGGAGAAGTCGCAATAAAGCTTAAAATCCGCGTATTTGCTGCCGTTGATAATATAAGTTGTATTTCGTTTATTCCAAAATTATCAGGAAAAAGAATACTGCCTCCAACTATCAGGATGAGTATACTAATCCCCAGTATTACGACATACCATAATAACCAAACTACTAGCTTTGACATAATAAACGTTGTTCTTGATGTTGGTGCAGCCAATACATTTATGATTGTCTTATGCTCATATTCATGCTGTATTAAGAATGTCAATACAAAGCCGCTTGCAATAGACAGGAATAATGCACTAAATATATTGGAAAAGTGCACCCATCTACTGAAATCAGTTGTTGGATTACTTGATATCATCTCTTTAAAAATAAGTCAAATTCTTTTGCCGTTAAGCGGATTTCTGCTCCACTAACATATACCGTTCTCAAGGACTGATTGATTTTAAGACCCTTGAAATTAAGAATGATTTAATTCAGTATCACCGTTAAACAAATCCATTGAGCACGGGAAGCATTCTATCCAACACGACAATCTGGTATTCACTATTATGAAATGCGTCTATTCCCGCCTTTCCATCATTGCAAATCATGACTTCATAGTTTTCCTGAATTAATTCTATCAATCAATAAACATAAATCCTTGTCATCATCAATCAATAACACCTTATTCTGTTTCATGACATATCCTTTCCGGTTCTTTTAGGGTAATAAAGGGGCTTGTGAAAATTTGGGGGCATACAGGCCTCTGCTTAAAAGACATAAAAAAAGAGAGCACCAAGGCCGCATAAGCTGCACTAAAAAACCCTTGCAAACAGCGCATACACCATCTGCAAGGGTTCTTATACTACAATATCTTTGACAATATCCGCTTATTGTCCCATCTGCTTTGCGAACTTACCCTTTTCTGAGTTCCAGCCGTATATCGCTGGAACTATGTATTTCACTGGCTTTACAAAAATTTCTAAACATTCCAATTCACTACCTTTTAATCTATGCCCCCAAATTTTATTTTGGGGAATATTCATTTTGCTTTCTAAAATTTGCAATTTCTGATTTTTCAAATTTGGGGGATAGCCATTTTCCATTTGGGGGATAAAATCTTCCCCCAAAAGTCTTTCTACTCCATTCTGCTAAACTTTCTTTCAAGTCCTTAAACACTCTCATCTTCTCTATTCATCCATATATGATATATAGGAAACTTTATAAACTCTTTTTTTGCTTCCCGATCCATAACCTTCCAAATCTTCTTTGTCTTCCTATTGTTCTCTAACAATATATATGCCCCTAATATTATAGATAAATTGTCCCTTCTTCTTTGTGCAATCTCCTCCAAAATATCTAATTCTTCATCTGACAATCTCCGAATTCGATAATAGCATTGATAAACGTTTAAAATCACCATATCCATATCATCATATTTTTCTAACAACCATATGCCAATCCTTATCGCAGAGTAGATAAGCACGTCACGTTTCGTTTTGTCATATGCCTTAATCATTTCTAACAACATGAGATTAACACGCCAAAAATGCCCCATGTTCTCAATGGAGAATAATTCCTGCTCCATTTTGTCAAATCTTAGATTAGATATCTTTATAAAATCATCTGTCTGCAATATTGTATATTTTGAAGTATCAAAAAACGTCCCATCCGCATACTCTGATCTACAATCCGCTATATCATCAGCAAAATTTTCAATCTTATATTTTCCATCTGCCGATTCTATAAAATGAAGCATGATATTTAAATTTGCAATAGGGATATGCCCAATGGCAGGCACTTTTTCATCTTTAAAACTAATCAGATCACCATATCTAATTCCCTGTACCAGCATTTTGATATAGATTTCATCTTTTCCCGTTATGTTATCATATTCTAAAGGAACCTGAACGTCCAAAGATTCCAATACCTCTTTGACAATTTTTAAATGCTGTAACTGTTCCTCTTTTTCCTTTATACCAAACTTTTTAATCTCCTGTGCATAAAATTCAGTTTTAATGCTAGTACCATCCACAACAATCTCCTGGTTCTCAACCATAGCAAGCAAAAACTCAATTGCCGAAATTCTTTCATCTATATTCCCCTTTAGGGAAAAAAGCATGCTGGGATTACCTATATGTGGTTCCTTAAATACTATGCTTTTTCCAAAATGAATTTCATTTCTATCCGGTCTATGAACAATTTCACAACTTTTGAAATATTCTTTTCCGTTTACACATACAGGTATTTTCAATTCTGTCTTTGCAGCATTCACTCTCCACATATGACAGATAGGTACTTGATAATTAAGTTCCTTTTGTTCTGCATATAAATATGTATCATGGTTAAATAAATACTCGTATGGCTTATTATAATCATATCCAAGTCCAGTATATGCAAATCCAAAGCTTAAATTTTCTAAGCCAATACCCTGTACAACAGAGTCAATAGATACATTCTTTCCACATTTCAATAAATCCTGACGATCTTTATCTCTTATAAAGTCAAGAACAATATTCGTAATCTCATTTTTTTCAGTTGGAAACTCATACATAGTTACAGATAATTTTCCATTATTTTCATCATTCTCAAGCAACTGGTTAATTGTATATGGCAATAATGCATTATAATATATTTTCTTACAAGTGCCATCTATATTTATCTGCACAACAAAATATATTGTTCCTCCTTCTTTACGATAGCTGTGTAGATCTACTGCTCTTACCGGATATCGAAACTCATCCTCAGAAAACTTCTTACATAATTTCCCCTTTATCTGCACAGGAGCACGTCCTTTATAATATTCGTTTTTCTTTGATTTATGCGAAAAAGCATATATATGGCCATCCCAAGAAGGCTCCTTATCACCAGACTTTACAAATGGGGATAAAAAATCCGTCCTTGCAATTGCATCTATCACTGCGCTTGTCCCCAAATTCTCAATATCCATTTCTCTACCTGTCCATTTCTATAACAAATCTTTAACTTTAAAAAAGCAACTTTTTACCCATTTTGTATATCTTCATGCAAAATATTATATACCAACTTCTCCAATTCATATCTATTAGGCAAGTATAATTCATATTTTGAAACAAATAAATTACTGTCCATTCCATAAGTAGCATATTCCACTAGAAGTTCATCCTTATTCTTGCTTAATATAATTCCAATCGGCGCATTGTCATCGGGCATATTTTCTTCCATTGCAAAATATCCTAGGTACATATTCATTTGACCTATGTCCTCATGTTTCACCGAATTCCGTTTTAAATCTATTAGCACAAAACATTTTAAAATACGATGATAAAAAACTAAATCCACATGATAGTGAATATTGTTCACCGTAATTTTATACTGCCGCCCAACAAAAGTAAAACCTTTACCAAGTTCCAATAAAAATATTTGCAGATTATCAATGATTCTTTGCTCCAAATCCCCTTCTGAATATTGCTTCAGTTCTGGTATATTTAAAAACTCCAAGGTATATGTGTTCTTAATAACATCCTCTGGCGTCTGAATTGAGCTAAGTTTATTAGATACTGCATGATAGTTTGGATACCTTAAATAAAACTTTCTCATATTATTCAGATTTGGCCGACTATAACCTTTACCCAAACGCAGAGTCAATTCTTTAGACAGTGTAGTAAGCAATTTGCTCCCATAAGCAGCCTTCATATTTCCATTTTGCTCTGATTCCACAATATATTTTCCTATAAGCCAATAGGTTTCTGTCATTGTGCTATTAACAGCGCCAGCTAAATTCTCTTTTGCCCTTTTCACAGTTTCCTCAATATTTAGAATTAAATCTTCTAACATTACATTTAATCTAATTTCGTCCATATACTCCCTCTCTTAAATTTGTCAGACAGCGTCTGACAAATTCTATTATAATTACTAAAGTGACTCATAATAATTAATTTCTCTAAATTTGTTTATCATCTGTATTATACTTCAACCTCCAATATTTTCATACTGAAAAAATTAAAATCACAAAAACCTGCTAACAAAAGTCAAGACTTTATAGCAGGTTTTTAAAATTATTTTTATTTCTATATTTTCCCACGACAATTAGACCGGCATGAATCCGGTCAATCAATTCTATATTTCCATCTTTCTACTGCTGGTACACCTCCATTACTCGCGCATAG
>NZ_SMMX01000038.1 GCF_004345005.1 Extibacter muris | reverse complement strand
AAAATACTGTAAATCCGGCGAAATAATATCTTTTCAAAAAATGATATTTTCACCAAGGGATAAGTGCGCCCTTTTTTCGAAAAAAATATTTTTTTATTTATCTATTGACATTTATTAGCTGGACTTTCTGCAAAAGCAAATCTATATAAACGAAATATTTCATAATGGAAATACCGTCTATATCTTTAGAAAATGCAGAAAAGAGAATAAGAAAAAGCCCGTACAAAACATATAGTCTGTACGAGCCTATTAAAGTGATATTTGATTGTATATCTTTTCCTGCAAACTTAATTGTATTTGCTGTTTTTGCGGTATTTCATCATAAGAGATTGATAGACAGCTCCATTGTCACGAAACACATAGTCACAAAATTCTTGAAGCTGTTCTTTAGAGTAAAGGTCAAACGGAAATTCAAACAATTTCTTCTTTACTATTTCTTTGATATAAGGTAAATCTGAAATATAAGCACACCCCGTTTCTATCTTCATATCCACAAAAATATCTCTATCCATAAAATTCCTTGCAGTCTTTACATACTTTTGCGTGATTTTCTTACTATGCATACGCCAGTTAACAGACCAAGAGATAAGAACATCAGTACAGCCCATGTTATCATATTCGTACTATCACCAGTTTTAGGGTTATCAGTTGTCATTTGCTTATCTGTATTCGTTGTAGACGGTTTCTTATTATCGTCTATTGTTGGCTTTTGTGTATCTTTTGCCTTGACAGTAACGGTAATTGTTTTTGTAGAAGAAGCTCCTTTACTATCTGTAACTTTGTATATTACTGTATATGTTCCTGCTTTTGAAGTATCTACATCATTGCTTAATATTTCCACTTTTTCTGTAATATCGCCGTCCTCTTTATCCGAAGCGGTAACATCTTTCAATGGGTCGAATGTATCACCGACTGTCAATGTCTTATTACTGGCATTGATGATTGGAATTACGTTTAATTCTTCCATTTTTGGATTGACGGTCAATGTAACTTCAATATCTGTTATAGTATTGTAATTAGTCGTATCTTTTGGCGTATATGCCACTTTAAATGTATTTATTCCAGCACTTCCAACAGAAGTTGTTGTATCGTCTTGCCATACAAATCCCTCTGGCAATGTTATCTCCGCAAGTGTCTGTCCAACAATAGCTGTCAAGTTAGTTGGTACTTCATAAGTCGGCATTGTCTTGCTGATTGTAAACTCTTTCCAGTCAGTTTCTGTACTCTTATAAGTATCATTTTCTGCAACAATAGCTTTCACTTGATATGTGCCAGCATTTATCGGAGCAGAAGTAATATCATTCCAATTATTTCCGTCTTTTGCTCGATAAGCGAATGTTACATTTCCTGCTCCCTCTGCTATGGTATAATCATTTTCTGATAACGATACAGCAATACCATCATAGAGTTTGTTCAAATTCAAATCGTCTTTGAAAGAAATTTTACTGTCAGCTTTTTCAATCCATTTAGCCTGATAAGTATGACCAGTATTATCCGACTTATTTACTGGGTTGTATAGTATGTCAATTTCTTCCCACCCGTCAAAAATGTATCCAGATTTTATAGGAGATGCATATTCATCAAGAGAAAAAACAGTATCCTCTGGAAAAATCCCTCCATCTGTAATAAGAAATATGTGGCTATATCCACTATTTGTATTTTTATTACTAGGGGTACCACCAATGTTAACAACTTGCTCTTTATTAGAAATATATATAACAGGAGAACTATTGCCTGTGTAGGTATATAAAGAGTACAAGGTAGTGATAGCTGGCATATTTTCTGTCATGTTAAGAATGACCTTATTTTTAATGCGAGCTAATCCAAACACTCCAATATTGTTCAAAGTTTTAGGCAGTTTAATGTATCCTGCTAAATTACATTCATTAAAGCCGAAGGATTTGATTTCTGTTAGCGTGTCAGGCAAGGATAGGTTTGTATCTTTGCTCCAATTTTGAACTTTACTAAATGCTTGCTCTCCTATGCTAGTAATCCCTTCAGAAATAATTACCTTGCTGACATTGCTTTGGTTCCACGGTTGATTGCCTACTATCTCACCTCCGCAAGCAGATATACCTCCAAATCCGGAAAAAGTCAAGGTATCACCCTCAACATTATACTCAGTCAATCCGATTGCCCGAATGGTGTAATCCGCTTTTGCCTTGCTTATATAATATTCCGTAAAATCAGTATTTCTTGCATAGCAATCCGCTGCCCAGTTACCATCAACATCAAAAGCAGCGCATGCAAGAATTTTATTCTGAATATTATCAGCATAAGTAACTGATAAAGAAACTTTTTCGCCTTTGGAAACAGTTATTTGCTGGGCGTTATCTGTATCTGTAAATTTAATTTCATTGATAACATCGCTATATTTGTTAAAACTATCAGAGTCAATTGTTACAGTAACATTATCACTATTATCAGACTGTGGTATAATCTCCGTGCCGAAACTATTATCCAGATTAGCAGAAGCAATATCACGGTTCAATTCCATAGGTTCACTCTCTGATTTTGTGTTCACACCATCTTTGCCTGTAATGTCTGTATCTTTGGTGTCGTCCTTTATTGCACCAGTTGTATCATCTGTTGTATCAGTGCCATCTATCATGTCTGTCGTATAGTCGGTTATATTTTCTTGCCCTATGCTATCATCATTTTCTTGTGCGAAAACGAAAGCAAGATTAGATTGAATACCAAAGACCATACATAAGATAAGCACGCAGGCGAGAATGCTTTTTGTTTTTTTTGGTTTCATCTTTTTTCTCCTTTTTAATTATTCATTTTTTGGAGGTCTTGAACCAGACAAAGCAAATCCTGCATTTTCATGAGCCACTGTTTTTCTGGTTCGCTCTCCCAATTTCCCATTACAAGAAATTTTCGTTTTGCCTTTATCTCGCTCTCAACCTCCCCTCATTGTTGATTATAATATTCACATCAGGATCAAAGGATAGAATGGTAGAAGTATACACGGCACAAAAAGCAGACTTTTTGTGCCGTATGTGTTATCATTTAGTATAGGATAATTTAGGATAAAAACAGCGCTTTTAAACTTAAATCAGTACAAAAAACCAAATTTTAGAAGTGGCGTAGAAAGTCTGCTTTTTGGTCCAAAAAGTCTGCATTTTGTGCCATGTACACTTCTGACATTTTTATCTTAAAGTGAATATCTTAATTTACATTGAAAGAGGGGAAAAAACAAAATGAATATCAAAAAAGTCTTTTGTATCTTAATAGCATTAACTATTATGTTTGTACCAATAGAATTGGTTCATGCAGAAGAGATAACTATATTTAGGGTTTCAACCTCTGAGCAGTTTGTTGATGCGGTTAAACAAATCAACGAAGGTGATGATAACGCAGAGTATGTAATAGAAATGCTTAATGATATTGAAGTTACAACCTCCACATCCCCTGGCGCTAACCTTTCATTAGAATTCAAAAAAGGCACAACAACAATTTACGGAAATAATCACTCTCTTAAAGGGAAACTTCACTCATTTGGTTTAATTTGGGCCAGCGGTAACTCTGTTGTAAATCTCGGCTCAGAAGACCAACCTGAAAAAAGCAAGTTGATTATTGAGCCAGCTTCGAGTTTTAGGCTTCCGGAGCTTTTGGGAATAAGCGGTTCGGCAACTGTCAATGTGTACTACGGTGTTGTTTTTCAGAATAACTCCACAATTGACAGACCTGGAGGCGCAATTTATGTTGAAAACGGAACATTAAATATGTATGGCGGAATAATACGAAACTGTACAGACGCGTATACTGGCTGGGGTGGTGCTGTTTATTCTAGCTCAAAATTTACAATGTATGGCGGTACAATTGAAAATAATGTAGTCGGAGAAAAGGGGTTAGAGGGCTTTGGCGGAGGTGTTTGCAATCTCGGCACCTTTACTATGAAAGGCGGCGTTATTCAGAATAATAAAGCAGAAAGTCCTAATAAAGAGGGCTTTGGTGGAGGTGTTTGCAATCTCGGCACCTTTATTATGGAAGGCGGTGTTATTCAAAATAATACATCATCTACGGCTGCTGATGATGTCTTTTCACAGAATAAAACAAAGATTACTGTTGCTGCAAATAAAGATAAGGGCTTCGGTACTTTGACATCGACTAAAGAACAAATCTCGGGATGGTTTGAAGATGGTAATAATGAAAACAGCAATCGCTGGGATGTAAATAATTACTGTGTTGAGATTGCTGCTGAAGACGCTTCCAAAGAAACGGTTATTGCACTCAAAGCAGCGCACGGTGCAAAGAAAGAAATAACAGTAACTTTTAATACAAACTCAGGAGTATGGACAGATACAACAGATAAATTTTCACAGAACGAAGATAGTACATACTCAGAAACTTTAAACTTAGGTGAAAAAGCTATCGCTCCCACTAACCCAACAAAGACGGCCTATACATTCCTTGGCTGGTTTACTCAAAATGACACTGCATATGATTTTGATAGCGAAGTGAATGAAAACATTACACTGTACGCAAAATGGGCAAAAAATATGGAGCCATTAAATACAGTTCCAACAATCAATGCCAGTGATAAGACATTGACAGTCGGCGATAAATTCGACCCATTGAAAGATGTTACTGCTTCGGATAAAGAGGACGGCGATATTACAGAAAAAGTGGAAGTATTAAGCAATGATGTAGATACTTCAAAAGCAGGAACATATACAGTAATATACAAAGTTACAGATAGTAAAGGTGCTTCTTCTACAAAAACAATTACCGTTACTGTCAAGGCAAAAGACACACAAAATCCAACGACAGACGATAGCAAGAAACCGTCTGCAACGGATACGGATAGGAAACCAGCAAGCACAGATAAACAGACAACGTCTAACAGCCCTAAAACTGGTGACAGCACGAATATGACAACATGGCTTGCGCTCATGTTCGTATCTCTTGGTCTGCTGGCTGGCGTATTCACAGTAAGGAAATCACGCAAAAGCAGAT
>NZ_SMMX01000037.1 GCF_004345005.1 Extibacter muris | reverse complement strand
AGTTCATAAGGTAGGAAACGCCACGCCATACTTCCTTTCGTCAGCGGTCTTAGCGTAACCCCCTCCCGAACCGTGCTTACACCTCTCGATGTACACGGCTCTCCATTTTTCATAGTCTAAGTGATTTTAGTTTTGCTTCTTCATAGCATTTTGGGCAGAGAGCCAGTGACTTCCGCCTTTTTTTCATCATCAGCAAATCAAATTCGTTATCGGCTTTTAAATCTTTCAGCCTCTTAACATGGTGCATATAAACTTTGACCGGGCTTGCCCCACACGCTTCGCATTTGCCGCTTTTTAAGCGTCCTGCAAGGCTGTTTGGCTTTATCCGTCCTCTAAACTGTGGCATAACATCCACAAATTCGGGGGCAATATTTTTATTGCGTTTGAATCCCTCATGGTAAAACTCGCACCGTTTTATCCCACTCTTAGTTTTGTAGTTTGCGCCAAAGTCCCCCTTTTCACTGCGGTACTTCTTGTACATTTTCATCACGGATGAATTATACTTTGCCGCAAGTGTTTTTAAGCAACTTCCACGCATAACCCCATGGAATTTCCCCAGATTGCTCACATTGATTGCTAATCTGTAATAATTGTACAATCCCCTGATTTCAGAATTGTATTTGCTGATGATTGCCACTTCGTCCAGCGGCATTAGATACCCTCTGTGTAGCGGCTTCCAGATTTCTTTCCCGTCTCCGTCTTTTTTAATCTTAAATACTCCATATTCATGCAGCTTCGCAATCCATTTTTCTTTCGGCATATAAAGCTGCACTTTCCCATACCACACCCGTTGCAATCCTTTCTTTTTGATTCGTTTTGTGTCCTGGCTCCTTGATACTTTAATGTCATACCCCAAATATCTCACTTTTTCCGAGGAGTGCGTTATATGCGTCTTTTCCTCTGACATTGTAAGATTCAGGCTATCTTTTAGGAAAACCCTGACCTTATCTTTAATTTCCTGCGCATCTTCTTTTGAACCCGTTACCGCAATCAGAAAATCATCGGCGTAACGGTTATATTGAAGCCTTTTGTAGCCATCGTCCATTTCGTCCAGATGTGGCGTGGAAAGCAATACCTTTTGGGCTTCTTTAAATGCCTTCAAGTTTTCTTCCGTGTGCGCCAGTTCCAGGTTCTTCTTGGCTTTTCGGAACGCCCACCGTACTTTATCATGGTCTTTGTGGACTTTGCGGTTTCTTGTTTCCCCTCTGTCAAAATATGCTTTCATCATCGCCATGAACTCATCAAGCTCACTCAGATAGATGTTTGCAAGTATCGGACTGACGCCGGAACCTTGCGGACTTCCCGAGTATGTTTCATGGTATGTCCATTGCTCCATATATCCTGCCCGTAAAAACTTCCACATCAGGGAGATAAATGCTTCGTCTTTAATACGCTTTCTTAATAACTGTATCGTGATATGGTGGTCGAAGCTGTCAAAGCAAGCCTCTATATCCCCTTCAATTATCCACTTTGCCCCCGTGAACAGCGTCGATATTTCTTTTAGTGCCGTGTGGCAGCTTCTGTTCGGTCGGAAACCGTGGGAGTTTTCAGAGAACGCAGGCTCATAGATTGCTTCCAATATCATGCGGACAACTTCCTGCAATAGCTTGTCATCCGTGGACGGAATACCCAGCGGGCGCTTTTTACTGCTGTTTCTCTTTGCAATATATACACGCCTTGCCGGGTTCGGCTGGTATGAGTGGTCACGCAGTTTCGCTATCAGCTTCTCAATACGCTCCATGCTCATGCCATCAAGGGTAAGCCCGTCTGCTCCAGCGGTCATGCTCCCCTGAGAGATCGCAATCTTCTGGTATGCCAGCAGATAGAACTCTGGATTGTACAGATTTCGATATAGCCTTTCAAACCTATACGTTTTGTCTGTTGCTTTTTCACTTAAACTTTTCAATACATTTTCGGGACTTCTCATAATGCCTCACGCACCTTTCCTTATTATTTGTATTGAAGAAAAACTGTCTCCCTTCGCCATGCGGACGGCTTTCCCGTCCTCGGACTACTACGGAGACTCTGTTTCCATAGCAGATATTCAGAACCATCGTCCATAGCCGTAGTACGGCGTTCTGCTTTAGGCAATCCCCGTTTAGAACTGTAATAACATAAGCCTGCTATGATTTCGGATGTGACGTTCGCCGTTTTCCATTATCCTGTGGCTGGTTTGCTTAGGGTATCCAGTGGATACGTATGGCCGACCCATATCCACCAAAACACATGCGGGTACAACTTCCCTACGCATGGAGCAACATTTTGCCCAACCTCCGGCTGTCATTCAGGCAGTCTAGCTTTCATCCTTATTCATAGCTTTTCGTCACTGCCACGCTGACACGGTGGAAGTTACTGTGTCCCGTGCCCTCCGACATGCTACACTCCTCGTCCGGTTTCCCTTTCGGATAAGTCGGGTGACGATAGGGTGCGGATAATTCCGCTTTGATACCTTTCCCTATTACTTGCTCAAGGTAAAATTATTTACAGCCCCTTACGGGCGCACCACCATACTATTAGAGATAGGTGTTCCTGTTGCAAAAATAACTCCACGCCCTCCCGTCAGTTCATCAAGGTATCCGGTTTTCATAAACATATCGGAAGATTTCTGTGCCTCTGTCTGTGCAACTCCGCCCACATTTCTCATTTTCGTATACAGATACAGGTTCTTATAGGAATCTGCCTCGTCCACAAACAGACGGTCAATTCCCAATTCTTCAAAGCATACCACATCATCCTTCCGGCTCTGATCGTTCAGTTTCTTTAACCGGGTTTCCAACGATTTCTTTGTTTTCTCCAGTTTCTTCACCGTAATACGGTCCCCCCTGCTGTTCTTTGCCTCCCGGATTCCAGCTACCACCTCCTGTATTTGCTCCCGCAGCATCCGTTCCTGACGTTCCACACTAAGCGGTATTTTCTCAAACTGTGAATGCCCAATAATCACCGCATCTATGTCACTGGTGGCAATTCTGGCACAAAACTTCTTCCGGTTCTTTGTCTCAAAATCTTTTTTCGTAGATACCAGAAGATTAGCAGAAGGATATAATTGCAGCCACTCCGCAGCAAACTGTTCAATGATATGATTCGGCACAACAATCATAGATTTGTTACAGAGTCCTAATCTTTTACACTCCATCGCTGCGGCTACCATCGTGTAGGTCTTTCCGGCTCCTACCACATACGCAAGCAGGCTGTTTCCTCCATAAATAATACGGGCAACACCGTTCTTCTGGTGCTGTCGTAGTTTAATTTCTGGATTCATGCCATAAAAGTTTAAATGACTTCCATCATATTCCCTCGGACGGATTGCATTAAATCTCTCATTATAATCAGCAGTTAATCTCTGCCTTCGTTCAGGATTCTTCCATATCCAGTCTAAAAACGCCTGCTTGATTAAATCTTGTTTCCCCTGTGCAATGGCAGTTTCCTTTTTATTGAGGATAGCCTTTTTCTTTCCGTACTCATCTTCCACATAGTCATAAATGCGGACATCTCTCAGATTTAGGGTGTCCTCAATAATCCGGTAGGCATTTGCCCGGTGTGTACCATACATACTATTGGCTTTCACATTTCCCCGATCAACACTTTTGCCCTCAATATTCCACTCACCCGTAACTTTGATAAACCGGACTTTGATATTCCACCTTGAATAGTTCGGTGTTTCCAGAAGTTCAAATACAAAGTCCTCTATATCCTTTGGCGGTATCCATGTAGCTCCTAACCGGACACTGATTTCTGATGCGGTCAGATCTTTCGGCTGTACCTTCTTCAATGCTTCTACATTGGAACGGTACACTTCATTTCCCTCTGCCGCAAGAATTGCCTCTTTCAACTTCTGACGCACATTACCGGACAAATATTCATCTTCCGATACAAATTTTGCATCGCTCCCCGGTACGTCCGGCAAACGGAAAATGACGCCCTCCAGTTCTTTTTCAATCACATCCACACTCTTTCCCGTCAAGGAACACATATAGTCCATATCCACAAATGCTCGTTCTGAAAGAGATAAGGATAGGGCTTCACTGGCAGTATCTACCCTCGTAACGGTCTGATGCGGTTTAATGGTACGTTTCGTAAACATATCCGCCTTACGCTCCAGCGTTCCATCCTCTGCCACAATCTCAAGAGAACATAATAGCGGATAACTGTTATCATCTGAAAAAACAGTGCTGTTTGCTCTGGCATTTAATAATCCATATTTACTCTGAAAACGATCATACAGCGTATTCAACTTCTTTTGCTGGTCTGTAATCACAGAATCCGAATAGCCTTCTGTCTGATAAGCAATCAATTCCCGGACACAATCACGAATGGCAATCATACCTTTTACACGGTTTGCCGCTGTGACCGACAACTCTACTGGTTTCATGCGACTGTTTTCCCGATAATATATCTGCCCCTCATGCAAGGTATAAGAAAAATTTGCAACCGTCAAATCAGCAGGGATAGATTTATCCTCTGTCTCCACCAGTTCTTCTGCCTCATATTCGGAGATTTCCGCTTGTATTGTCTCTATCGCTTCAGCAAGTTGCTCTTCCAGACTTCTATCCGGGTATGGTCTGCAAGTGCTGTCCATTCCATACTGTGTGGATTCCATGACCATTTCACCCAAAACCATTTCCGGGTGCTGCACAAAGTAGCAATTCTGTGTAATGCCATTCTCATCTGTATCGAGATAAATCCACTCAGGCTCAACTTCTATCACACGGTCACGCTTTTGCAAGAATAAAATATCTGAGGTCACTTCCGTTCCTGCATTTCCCTTGAACGTATCATTAGGCAATCGGATTGCACCGATTAACTCTGCCCTCTGTGCGATATATTTTCGGATTGCCGGATTGGATTTATCCATTGTACCGGAAGAAGTGATAAATGCAATCACACCACCCGGTCTGACTTTATCCAAAGTTTTTGCAAAGAAATAATCATGAATCAAGAAATTATTTTTATCATATCTCTTATCCAACACCTTAAATTGTCCGAAAGGCACATTTCCGATTGCCGCGTCAAAGAAACTGTCCGGCAGATTCACTTCCTCATATCCCTGCACCGCAATGGTGGATTTCTGATATAACTGTGCCGCAATCCTACCGGAAATACTGTCAATCTCCACACCATATACCTTGCAGTCAGACAGACTTTCCGGTTTCATTCCGATAAAATTTCCGATTCCACAAGATGGCTCCACAATATTCCCTGATTTCAGCCCCATATTCTCCAGTGCCTGATACATGGAACGGATCACGACTGGCGGTGTATAAAATGCAGTCAAGGTAGACTGTCTTGCCGCCTCATATTCTTCTT
>NZ_SMMX01000036.1 GCF_004345005.1 Extibacter muris | reverse complement strand
AAAATACTGTAAATCCGGCGAAATAATATCTTTTCAAAAAATGATATTTTCACCAAGGGATAAGTGCGCCCTTTTTTCGAAAAAAATATTTTTTTATTTATCTATTGACATTTATTAGCTGGACTTACGAGAATCATGATATAAGACAAATCTAAGGAAATTATAAGGAAGAAACAAAAAAATGCATTTGGGTACACCACAAAAGCCAATTAGGGACGTAACCCTTTTGAAAAAGATCACGTCCCTAATCGAGTAAATCTACTTTCCGAGGCGGCAGACCGCCCGGCCTTGTTTGACGTCCAGCATAAGTTCTGCCCGGCAGTCTGACACGTCGTACAGTTTTATTATCTCGTTCAGCTCGCTGTCTTCCGGCCACAGTTCCTGGAAGATATCCCGGTGCTGCTTCAGCAGCTGCGGCTGGTAGCACCTTGTCTTGCTGTTCTCGTTGATGGCTCCGTAGTATACGTCAGCTTCCACGAGGTCCTGGAACATATGGCTTCCGTAGGAGAGTTCGGGATGGTATCCGACTTCGCTGTATGCCACCTCGCAGATGGCGCAGAATTCACTGATGTTGGCATACACGACCGGCACCCCGAGTTCCGGGGATGAAGTGCCGATGCGCCCGGGCACGAGGAGGAGCATCTTCTTCTCCTCTTCTTCAAAATGCTTGTTTATCTCGTCTATCTTACGTGCCACGCCGAACTTTTTCGCATACGGATATTCATAATACTTCCGCGGATCTACCCAGACGATGAGGTCCAGCTTCTCCGTCTTGGAGCGGCGCATGGATGTCCTGCGCACGTCGAACAGGAATTCCTGCGACTTATCTTCCGGGATATGTATCTCCTCCGATACGCTTGCCTGTAGCGGCCTGCACTGGAGCAGGTTCACTTTCCATTCCTCTTTTGCATGGCTGTTGACGGCAAATTCCACATCCACAGGTCTTCCGTATTCCTCTTCCAGCATCTCCAGGATATGCTTCATCAGCTGAATGAAATCATCATTGTTCACCATCCCCTGGCAGTCTGCAAAATATACTTTCTTATAGACGCCCCGCTGTGCAAGCATGTCCTCCGCATCGGTATCATGGCTTAAGACAAGCTTCTTCTGCCAGCCCGGCAGCGCCTGGATTACTTCTTCCAGCCGCCGCGTGCCAAGGGAATTCGTCTCATAATCCATCACATCCACCTTCCGCTGCGAATACTTATGCCGTTCCGCCACGGTAGTCCTTAAGTTCGCCTGCGCCCTGTCCAGACACACGAGCCTCGGATAATCCCCGGGCGTGCGCTCCACCGCCCGCGTGCCAAGCCCCATCACCATACGGAGCATTCCGGCATCCGGATTCATGTTCTCCATCCATTTGTATGGATTGTAAGAACAGCCCATCCCGGCAGCCACCGGCATATAGAACCCGTCGTACTTCTGCCCTTCCACCTTCTGGATGAGAAGTGCCATCTGCTCATCTGAATCGAGCAGCTTCCATCTTCTCCGGTACTCGATGGCGGACGGATTCATCGTGCTGGCATACACGCTCCGTATCGCATCCATCAGTTCCTCGAGACGTTCCTCCTCACTTCCCTGATTCATGCAGAAGGTAGATTCATATTTCCCCGAAAATGCATTGCCAAATCCATCCTCGAGAAAGCTGCTGGACCGTACGATGACAGGAGTGTCTCCGTAATGCCGGACCACCTCCCTGAGCTCTTCTAGCACTTCTTCCGGGAAGGTGCCTCCGCTTAAGCCGGCGCGCAGCTCATCTGCTCCCTTAAACCGCTCTTTCTCCTCCATGTGGCGTCTGCGAAGTTCCATACAGTCATTTTCCACAAGATACTGGTAGAACACGTCCGAACCCACAAAAAATGAATCGTGGGGCTCGATATGCTCCATGTACTGAGGCGTCCGCACCGCAATCAGCTTCCTCGCAAGAAGAAGGCCGCATGCCTTGCCCCCGATCCTCCCGCCTCCGATGCTGCGTTCCTTGACACGGCAGTAATCCTCCGGCGTAAAATGTTCTACGATCAGCCGTTCCATCCGCATGTCCGTCGTCATCAATTCATTGCATATATATTTGCTCTCCTTCGCCGTCAGGCTGTCCCTGTTCCTGATCTCTTCCCAGTTCACCATCCACGCCTCCCTTTTCTCCTGCACCTGGCCGTCAAGGATGCTCCTGCCGCTTATTCTGCAGCCTCCGCATCAAGATAGCCAAATGCCTATACTTCTTATACAAATATAAGTATTTGCTTCTATCATAACATTTTACCTATAATGAAGGCAAGAAAACAAAGGCCTTTAAGGAGGAACGCACATGATTGATACACCAAGCAATACCACATCCCTAGAGCAGTTGAAGGACGCGTACGAGGAAGCCAGGGGAAAGCATCTGAAACTAAATATGTCCCGTGGAAAGCCTGCCCCTTCCCAGCTTGATTTAAGCAGCGCGCTGCTGGGGGCTATGGACAGCTACATGACCGCAGACGGGACAGACGCAAGGAACTATGGCATTCTGGACGGCATCCCGGAATGCAGGCAGCTATTTGCAGACCTGCTCGGCCTCAATCCGGACAGGATGATCATAGGCGGCAACTCGAGCCTGAGCCTTATGTTCGACATCGTGGCTGCCTTATGCCTCTTCGGTACGGGCGGGAACCGCCCGTGGCAGCACTATAGATACGCAGGGACTCCGGTCAAGTTCCTCTGCCCTTCACCGGGATACGACCGCCACTTCAGAATATGTGAAGAGCTGGGCATCGAGATGATACCAATACCGCTTAATGAAGAAGGTCCGGATATGGATCTCGTCACCACGCTTGTCAGGCAGGATCCTCTTATCAAAGGCATCTGGTGCGTACCGCTCCATTCCAATCCCGGGGGCGTCTGCTACAGCAGCCGGGTGGTAGAGGAGCTCGCTTCCATGGAAACGGCAGCGCGTGACTTCCGTATCTTCTGGGACAACGCATACGGCATCCACCATATATATGAAGAGGTTGCGCTCAAGAATATACTGGACGCATGTGAGAAGCACGGACATCCCGAGCGGACTTACTACTTCTTCTCTACCTCCAAGATTACATTTCCCGGCGCCGGTGTCGCACTCATCGCCTCCGGTCCTGGCAACATCAAAGAGCTGAAAGGGCACATGTCCGCACAGATCATAAGCTACGACAAGCTGAACCAGCTGCGGCACGTACGGCACTTCAAGACACCGGAAAATATCCGGGCACATATGGCTATGCTGGCAGATGAGCTCCGCCCCAAGTTCGACCTCGTACTTTCCAAACTGGAAATGGGACTAAAGGGCACCGGGTTCGCATCCTGGAGCCGTCCAAAAGGAGGGTACTTCATCTCGCTCGACACACGGCCCGGCTGTGCAAGACGGACGGTGGCACTTGCAAAAGAGGCCGGAGTCGTACTGACAGACGCGGGAGCGACGTACCCTTACGGAAAGGACGAGAAGGACAGCAATATCCGCATCGCTCCATCTTATCCGACACTGGAAGAACTGGACGCAGCCATGGATATCTTTATCTTATGTATTAAAATTGCAGCACTGGAAACGAATAACAGCAAATAAATCAAAAAAGGAGAACGGCAGTTATGAACCACACATATAATCCATATGACAATGTATTAAAAGTAGTATCTGAAGCAGCTAATATCTTAGGTTATACAGACAGCGACATTGAAGCGCTGAAATATCCGGAGCGGGAACTGAAAGTAGCCATTCCGGTACGGATGGATGACGGCAGCACGAAAGTATTCGAGGGTTACCGCATACAGCACTCCACCTCAAGGGGACCGGCCAAAGGAGGGATCCGTTTCCATCCTGACGTCAATCTGGACGAAGTCAAAGCGCTTGCGGCCTGGATGACCTTCAAGTGCGCGGTCGTGAATATCCCTTACGGCGGCGGCAAAGGCGGCGTCGTATGCGACCCGAACAAGCTGACCGAAGACGAGATCCGTGCCATCACAAGACGGTTTACGGCGGCAATCGCCCCGCTTATCGGCCCCGAGCAGGATATCCCGGCTCCTGACGTCGGAACGAACGCGGCTGTCATGGGCTGGATGATGGACACTTACAGCATGCTGAAAGGCCACTGCGTACACGGTGTCGTGACAGGCAAGCCTATCGAGCTCGGCGGAGCCCTCGGCCGAAGCGAGGCAACCGGACGCGGCGTCATGTTCACGACAAAGAATGTGCTGAAGAAGCTGGACATAGATCCGAAAAACACGACGGTTGCCATCCAGGGCATGGGAAATGTAGGGAGCATCACAGCGAAGCTGCTCCACAGGGAAGGAATGGAGGTCGTGGCAGTCAGTGACGTATCCGGAGGCATCTATAAAGAAAGCGGCCTGAATATACCGGATATTCTGGATTATCTGTCACAGAACAGGAAGAACCTGCTCACCGGCTACGAGGAAGACGGTATGACACGAATCAGCAACGCAGAACTGCTGGAGCTGGATGTGAAGGTCCTCATTCCTGCCGCCCTTGAAAATCAGATAAATGACTCCAATGCGGAGCGCGTCCGCGCCGATATCATCGTCGAGGCAGCCAACGGCCCGATTGCTTCTGAGGCCGATGACATCCTGGCGGAAAAAGGGATCCTTGTCGTACCGGATATCCTGGCAAATGCCGGTGGTGTCGTCGTATCTTACTTCGAGTGGGTACAGAATATCCAGTCTGTAAGCTGGACTGAAGAGACGGTTAATGAAAAACTTAAGAATATCATGGATCCTGCTTTTGAAGCCGTATGGGATATCGCCCATAAGAATAAAGGGACGCTCCGTACCGGCGCCTACCTTATCGCGGTCAAACGTGTCGTAGAAGCTAAGAAAGCAAGAGCCATCTGGCCTTAAAGATTCCCTTCCAGCAATGAAGCAGCACAATGTACGCCATCTATTTCGCGCACATTGTGTTGCTTTCATCTGAAAGCAAAGTTATAATATTATAATAGCAGGGCAGCAGGCAGTACCTTTTGCGCCCGGTATCATATGATAAACAGGAAACCGGAGGAATCTAAACATGTTCAATTCCATGAATTACGTATATGAAGTGTACAAAGAACGCAGCTTTTCCAAAGCCGCGGCCAATCTATACATAAGCCAGCCGTCCTTAAGCGCCGCCGTCAAAAAGGTGGAGGAGAAGATCGGCGCCCCTATCTTCGACAGAAGCGTAAGCCCGATAAAGCTCACCGACTGCGGGCGCCATTACATAAAAGCCGTAGAAGAAATCATGGATATCCAGAACCAGTTTGAAACCTATATGACTGATATAAACGAGCTTAAGACCGGACAGGTTGCCATAGGCGGCAGCAACCTGTTCGCTTCTTATATCCTTCCTCCGATCATCACGAAGTTCACCCAGAAGTACCCGTTCGTAAAGGTGCACCTCATAGAGGCCAACACGCCGCAGCTTATCGAACAGCTCTTCCACGGCTCATTGGATCTTGTGATAGACAACTCCTCTTTCCCGGACACGATCTACCAGCACCATCTCTACACGAAAGAGACGCTTCTCCTTGCCGTTCCGAAGGCATTTCCTTCCAATGAGATGGCCTCCGGATTCCGGCTTACGATAGAAGACATTCTGGTCGGCCGGCATCTGAAGAAGGAGACGCCGTGCGTCCCCCTTGCGTTCTTTAAAGAAGAGCCTTTTATCTTCCTGCGCTCCGGCAATGACACCCGCTCCCGGGCGGATAAGATCTGCCAGGCACAGTCGTTCACTCCGAATATCATACTGAAGCTCGACCAGCAGGTCACTGCGTTCAACGTATGCTGCTATGGGATGGGCGTTACATTCGTGAGTGATTCTCTCCTGAAGCACATGCCGAACGAAAGAGACTGCTTCTACTACAAAGTCCATGGCAGCCACACAGGGCGCAATATATATTTTTACCATAAGCAGACAAAATACGTGACAAGGGTGATGGAAGAATTTCTGAAAGTTGCCCGGAAGCAATCAAAAGAGCTCATGCAGATACAGGATAATTTATAATATCAAAAGCAGCCCTCCGGGATGGTAAGATGCTGCTTACCATCCCGGAGGGTTTCATACATAATTTCTTATATGCAAGATTTGTAGATTCTAACAATTCATGCAGGAATTCCTCCGTGCACATGCTGTCCTTCCTGTTCTTTTTGCTTGCAGACCGCCTGGCTCCTGTCTATCAACGGATCCACTGGTCCTCATCGGAGTATGGAATGATCGGCAGGTTGATATAGGAATCGCGGATGCTGTCGACGAATATCTTATATTCGATATCCTGGCTGTTCGGCAGCTGTACCATCCAGTGGTACGGATTCGCATCGTAGTTTTTCACTTCAACTTCTATACGGTGGCCTTTTCTGAATACGCTGGACGTATTCATGACCTCTATCGTATATTCGTTGATCTCGCCCGGAACGACCGGAACCTTCTTCGTATGGTCATTGTTGAGCTCCCACGGCTCCAGCTCTTTCTTCTCCAGGCCTCTGTGGGATGCCCGGAGATTCCCTGTGACAAGATTCAGCGGATGTCCCTCGCCTTCCGGGGGAACATCATTCAGCATGATGGTGAAGTTGGCATCTGTCTTGTCGATGGCACACATGAGGTTCATGACGCTCGGGCCGGTCACTTCTACGTCCTCTTCCAGCACAGGCGTGCGGAATACGACGTTCGGCACTGCATAAGTCTCGTTAGATCCACCTTCATACGGGCTCTTATGGTTGAGGATGGTCAGCTGTACATGCTCATCTTTTTCCTTCTCTGTGGAAAGCAGCCCACCGTCCCTTAGGTAATATTTCGTCCACTGCGTACGTGCCAGCGGCCATTCGTGTTCGTAGCGGAACTTGTTGATACCTCTTACGAGCAGCTTCATCGGGGGCTCATCCATGACTCCGGTGCCGATGCCCTTGAGCCAGTAGTCATACCACCTGAGCTGTTCTGCCACTGGTTTCTCATACGGGGATGTCTTGGCAGATGCAGGGTCTATCATCATAAGCTTCTTCGGCACTTCGTCATCAATCTTATTATAGATGTCAAAGGCAGATATGGTCGTATAGCCGTACTCATAGTAGAGCCCTACGATATAGGAAGGTATCGTCACCTTGCGGTCCTTGAAGCTTCTTCTGTCCCACCACTCTCCGCTGTATGGATGCAGCATGACATCGATGTTCCATGTGTAGTGTCTCGGCGGGAAGCTGTCGAGCCCTCTGTAATAATAGGAATTGGTTGCAATCTCAGGCTGCCTTCTCGCTTCTGCAAGCATCTCCTTCAGATTCTCCGGGCTGTTTTCCATCTCAGCCTCTGATATCGTATTCGTATGCGGGATATAGCTGCAGAGCGGATAGTTGATATCGCTTAATATGCCGCCCGGATAACAGTCAAGGTACATGTCATCGATGACATCCACAGGCATGATCGCTTTCAGATACGGCGGATCCATCGCTGCCTCTAGAGGCTGGATCTTCCCTGCATAGCCGCATCCGATCATGCCGACGCTGCCATCTGGCAGATAATGCCCTGCCCACCGGATGACCTCACAGCAGTCAATCTGGTCCTGCCTGCTTAAGACGCCCGTCCATACGCCTTCCGAATTCTGGATTCCCCTCGGGTTCACTACGACCACGGTATATCCCCGGGATACAAAGAAGTCAATGCCCCCGATCTCAATTCCCTGCTCATACATGAATTTGCCAAGCTGAATCGGATCCCGTCTTCTCCCGGCTTCCTGGGCTACCTTGCCAAAAGGGGAAAAGCCCACCAGCACCGGATGCCTCTCTTTGTCATCCGGCCTGTAAACGTCACAGTAGAGGCGGATATCATCTTTCATCACAATCGGACGGTCTTTTTCCACCCTGATTTCATATTCTGGTTCTCTTATAAATTGACTGTTGACGTTTTACCTCCAATCACATCACCTTATTGAGCCTCAGCAGCCCAATAAGCATATAATATTTGTTCTCTGCCAAGGATATTCTACACTTTCCCCTTCGGGGCAATGTCAAGACCTAAACGTTCAGAAGCTGGTACAGATTTTCCGCCGTCTGCCTCACATCCTCGAAGCTTCCAAAAAGCGGTGAAAATGCTATCCTCACCTGATCATACCAGGATGCCTCAATGCCAGATTCTAATCTTTCCGTTACTGCAGCCCGTAATCGATCCGTCAACTGGGAGCCGCTGTCAAGAAATTCCGTTATCTCTTCAGAGGCCGCATGCAGAATCGTCACATGCCCGCCTCTTCTTGCCTCCTCGCGGGGAGTGAGTATGCTGACGCCGCGGCGGGCCAGCATATCGTCCACAAGTTCGATAAAATATCCGGTCATGGCCAGAGACTTTTCCCGGATAGCGTCTATGCCTGCCTCGTTTATCATATCCAGGGCTCCTTCAAGAGGGGCCATGTTCAGGATGAGCGGTGATCCGTGCTGCCAGCCGCCGGCGCCTGTCTCTGCCTCAAAATAAGGGAGCTTCTGAAATTGGCGGCTCTTCTCATAGCCGTGCCAGCCGGGCATCGCAACAGGGATGTCAAAGTTCTTTTCAAGGATAAAGATGGTGGCGGGACATCCAAGCCCTCCGTTCAGGTATTTGTAATTGCACCACACAGCGAAGTCCACGCCCCATTCATGGAGCTTATGCGGTACGACACCCGCATCAGCGTCTCTTCCGAACGGCGGGACATAGGTCCCAGGCCGTTCGCTTCATAATACAGGTAATCCGGAAGGTAAAATTCTTTTTTATACGTGCTCAACTTGTCTTCTGCATCCATGCCGGCTGCATATTCTCTGCTTGTTATTTCTGCCATCTTATAATCTCCCAGGCATCGTGCCATCTCTGATATATTTTTATTCCTCTTCCCAGCTGACCTCTACCTTTACCTTGCCAGATTTGTAACGCAGTACCATGAAGATAAAGGTCAGTACAAGAAGTATGATATTACCGATAATGATTTCCGGCGTATTGTCTTCAATCAGCAAGTAATTCTGGAAGGCAAGCAGCGCTCCGCACAGGTAGCAGATCACTTTCAGAGCTACGTTGGATATCTTGAACGTAGACTTCGCCCACGCGTCAGGAAGCAGCTTCGGCAGCCGTGCGGTTGCCACTACGACAAGGAACGTCGTGATATTCATGAGTATCATGGACATGTTGGCAATACGATCGATATCAAGTCCCGCGACAACCGGGATGAGCCCCACGATGTAGAACAGTATGAGCAGGTAATGAGGCGTGCCGTACTTGTCGTTGATCTTGCCGAGCTTTTTCGGAAACCATCCGTCCACACAAGCAAACCCATAAGCCGCATCCGCAGAACTTCCGTCTGTCCCGACAATCTTGATTCCAAGCTCCACGAGCGCCAGCGCCGCGTCACCGCTCAGGTAAGGGTGGCGGAAGAAATCCCATGTGCCGTAATATGACGCCCACCCGGTATTGAGGATTGCAAAATCCACTTGCCTCAGCTCCTCTGCATGGGCCATGATATCTTCACGGGTGATTTCGTATATCTCTCCTCTATCGCTGAAATCCAGCACAATGCCTTTACCGATAAAGCGTTCCACAGGGAAATCATTCAGATTCCTGCCCTCTTTGCTGATGTGGTAAGGAGCGTCGATGTGGGTCGATGTGTACGTCCCCATCTTCATGAACTTGACATTGACACCTTCCTCTTCCATTGTATCATAATCCTCTACAACTGGTACCTTGTCACAAGGACACACCTGGGTGTTATTGTTGATTTCCCTCGTCAAATCGATAAACTTCATCTTATATCCTCCTTGTATAATGTATTTAGGTTGTTCAAGGGATACCTATAAACCCTTAGACCTACTTCTTTACATCTCCAGTCTGATAGGAGATAATTGTTTTATTAGATTGAGGGGATGATCGTTGCCTCCT
>NZ_SMMX01000035.1 GCF_004345005.1 Extibacter muris | reverse complement strand
GTGACGGATGTGGTTAATCCAAAAAGAGCCTCGCCAGACCAATTACTCCCTTATCATAAAAAAATAAGTGTAGAGGGTAAAGCACGAATGATATGCTTTATCTCTTACACTTATATGGTACTAAAAAAGAGCCTTGTGGCTCCGAATTACGGGTTCTAATAATTTCTAAACTATAATATTAATTGTTTTGGTACCTCTCTGTTTATTTATAATATACTAATAAAAAACAGAAGGATGTATTTCATATGAGTATGCCTAAAATAAAATGTAAGTATATTAACAAATGTTGCTCTGCTTCTTCTATGCTTCAATCAATTGCGCTGCAAGAAGCTGGATTGGCTCATATTATAAACGCAGAAGGAGAAAAAATACAAAAAGCAGTGTCAACGGATTGTATTACAACCGAAGAACTTATTAAAGTAAACGAGTCTGTTGAGTCTATGGTTGAAAAAATAACAGCATTGGAGATTATTCTAAAATCTAAAGCAGATACAGTAATTCCTTTACTCAAAGATTGCAACAGACCTCCTAAACCGCATAAAGGTTGTTAATTATTTATACGGCCTGTCATTTTGGCAGGCCGTATATTATAAATTAACCTATGCCTTTTTCGCAAGCTCAAACTCATGGTCCGTGACATTGTTGTTCCGGTCAAATTCTATAATTGCCTCATTGACGGTGTCATCTTCATGGCTCCGTTTGATAGGAACCCCATGTACAAGTTTTCCAGATATTCATATCTCGGAAAGCGTTCTTCATGCAATGCGACGTACTTATTTATCAGCTCCATATCTATCTCCGCATCAGCATCACATAACAGCGGCTTTGGCAGCTTATATGCTCTCTTTGAATGCATCTCTATATTCCTCCTTCAAATGTTTTCAGTTTCACTTTGCCTTTCCGCCAGCCTTCCACCCCGTATCTTAGTGCTGCCATCGCATCATCTTGGAATGGCACCGGCTCGTCAAGGTATTCCCCTGTCTGTTCATCCCTCTTCCACTTCCACTGCTGCAGCTCCTTGATGGTATTTGTGCATGAAGGGTGAACGTATATCATCCGCTTGATTGCCTTGTCTTTTGAGACAATCCCTTTCAGCCAGTCAATCTGAGCAGCCTGATACTTCTTCTCGTCGGTCTTTTCCTTGACCACCGGCATTGCCATGAAGCCGGCTGTCCTCCATGTCTTAATCCTGTCAGGCTCTGCGGAGTCGCACCACATAATCCGCTTCGTAGGGATACGTTCTACCATCCGTGGATTTCATTTCCTGCTGTATGCGCTGCAGCTGTGCTTATCAGACGATACATACCTGTTATCCGTCTACAAAAGCCTGTATGTAGACATAGATGCGCAGTTCGGCACCAGCAGGGACAATGTAGACCATTGTATCCGCACTGCCATTTCAAACTGCTGGTATAAGGGGAACCGGGAATTGCTTATCAGCATCACCGGTTACGAACTGAAGCAAAAGCCAGCAAACGGAGAATTTATTGATATTCTCTACAACTACTTATGTCAGGAAGGGTAGGCCCGCACCGCGGGCTCCTTCCCTAACTCTGATCAACTTTTACTGTCAATTTCATCTATACAATAATATCTTCACACTCCCTTCTCATTTGTCATATTCTAAAAGAAAGGAAGTTAAGAAAGGAATTTAGTTATGTATAATCCAAGTTGTTACAAAGACCAGAAGCATGTGCACGAATTAACCGGTAGTACAAAGATTTTCAATGAATGTAACGATTGCCATAATCATAGATTTTGTACTGTAACCGGAGAAGCTATCTACCACAAGGATAAACATGACCACTACCATGAAGTGAAATTCCGTACCGATTTTTCTGACGAACATTTTCATGAGTTCTGTGGAAAGACTTCAGGTGCTATTGAAGTAGGTAACGGAAAACACGTTCACTTCATTAAAAATTTTACTGAAGAGGAAGATAATCACAAACATGAATTTCAGGCTGCAACACTCATAGATAGTCCGATTGACTTTAAGTGTAAATAATTTTTTGTGCCCCGGTTTATTCCGGGGCATTTTTCTTTTTACGACACACTGCCGGAAATAAATTTTATACATATTTATTTATCGGGAGAGCAGATTAGACAATGGTTGCTTACCTGCTCTCTTTTTTGTCACAAAAAATTCATAAAGTATCGAATTAAAGTCATTGACTTTCATTCAGCGAATTCGATATAATCAAATTCAACAAGGAGGTGATGACAAGGTGGCAAAAAAAATGACAAATAGACAGCTTGCTGCTTTAGAAACGAGGAAAAAGCTATTAGAAGCAGCAAAGAAGATTGTGAGTGAAAAAGGGTTGATTAACACATCAATCGAAGAAATTACGAAAGCCTGCGGTGTTTCAAATGGTACATTCTACACCTACTTCAAACGCAAGGAGGATGTTATTTTTGCTTTGAGCCGTGAGATGTATCAAGAAATTTATGAAAATGCACAGGCGCATGAAGGCTCTTTCATGGAACGGTTGATATTCTACATGGTAAATTTTTCTGGCTATATCGAAAAGAGCGGCTTGAAACTTTGTCAGGAATGGGTGCGTAATACCGTAGACCCTGACCTTGTAGAGAACCCGGACGATAAAAACAAACTGGGGATGGACATTGATTCTATGAAGGGACTGCTGGAACGAGGTGTTGAACGAGACGAACTGCAAAAAGATACCCCTGTTGATGTACTCTCCCACACATTGGCAGATGTACTTTACGGCGAAATGCTTTGTTGGGATATGACAGGTGGAGCATACAGCTTCGAGGAACGCACAAAAGAATTTTGCAATATGTTTTTATCGGAAATCATAAAACCATATTTAAATGCAATGAGCAGGAAGTAGGAAAAGCAATCCGGGAAAGCGGGATTCCCCGTGAAGAAATTTTCCTGACGAGCAAACTCTGGTTACAAGATTATGGATATGAGGCTGCAAAAAAAGGTATTGAAACCTCTCTGCGTAAACTGGGACTGGATTATATGGATCTGTACCTGATCCATCAGCCTTATGGCGATGTTCCCGGCGCATGGAAAGCAATGGAGGAAGCAAAAGCCGATGGGAAAATTTGTTCTATTGGTGTGAGCAACATGACTCCGAAAATCTGGGACAGCTTTGTACCGCAGTTTGAAACTATGCCCTCTGTCAATCAGGTAGAGTTTAACCCTTACTATCAGCAGAAAGAAATTAGAAAGATCATGGCGGAGGCCGGGGTGCAGCTTGAAGGCTGGGGGCCGTTGGGACAAGGCAATAAGGAAATGCTTGCAGATCCTGTTATCAGAGAGATTGCAGAAGCTCATGGAAAAGATGTCGGACAGATTATTCTGCGGTTTGAACATCAGGAAGGCGCAATTATTTTCCCGAAATCCACAAATCCTGCGAGAATTAAGAGCAACATGGAGATTTTTGATTTTGCTTTGAGTGATGAAGAAATGGAAGAAATGCGTTCCCTCGACACAGGAAAAGGCTGCCACAACCCGGACGCACCCGGCGTTGCGGAAATGCTGAGCAGTGCATTTGATGTCCATGCAGACGAAAAATGAGAGGGGTCCAATGAAGAAAACTTTAGTTGCCTTTTATTCAAAAGATGGCAATACAAAGCGAATGGCGGAACTTTTGAAGGATAGGGCACATGGGGACTTGAAACCTTTGAAATTAAGCCCATGCTTAATCAGGTGGGAATGCACCCATTTTTTCAACAGCAGCTTAACATTGGCACAATGAATGAATACAATGTCGTGCCGGAGGCGTGTGCGCCTTTCAATGAGGGATTGCATGATTTTTTCAGAAATCCGATTTTAACCGGAATCGGGAGCAAGTATGGGAAACCGCCGCACAGGCGGCACTCCGTTGGAATATTCAGCGTGGTGTTGTAGTAATTCCTAAATCGGTTCATGAGGACAGAATGAAGCAGAACTTTGATGTATTCGATTTTTCTTTAACACAAGAGGATATGGATAAAATCAAGACAATGGACATTGGGCACAGCGAAATCGTCAACCATTTTGATCCACAGTGGATTAAATCGCTTCATACTTGGAAGTTCTGAATATATATGCCGCCGCATGGGTAACACCATAGCGGCGGTTTTCTGTGTCTATCGGCTGTCTCTGTCAAAAGATTTCTTTCTCTGTCTCGGCTGATTTCGTTGCTTGCCCTCTGCCTGAAGTTGGCGCAGGCGTTTCAGTACGCTCTCCCGTTCCGGCTGCTTTGCCTGCTCTTTTCGGGCGGGTTTCTTTTTTTCCCTGACCTGCCGCTCCCATGCGGCAAGGTCACGGTTGTACTGCTCCACAACAGCCTCCGCTTTACGGTAGGTTGCCATGAACGCCTGCACATCGGGATAACCGTCCTCTTTGAGAATATCGGGCAGCTTATCCAGCTTTTCAGCGATTTCCTTTTCCGTCCGCTGTATCTGCTCTGTGAGTGCCTTGCGTTCCTTGCCCTTGAAAATTCCTTTTGTGTAGGCAAGCTGCATTTTCAGCTTCGGGAGTACCGTATCCTGCAAATGCCGGATTTCCTTCGCCTTATCCTGCGCCTTTATCATCAGCTTCTGCATAGTGCGGAACTCTGCCATATCTATCTCAAGGACAGGCTTCGGCGGCATGTCGTGTTCACGGAGCAGGTTTTGCAGGAAGTCTTTTGCCATGCTCACGATACTGCGGAACAGATTGGGAAGCCAGCCTTTGCTTTTGATAGACTGGCTTGCCTTTTCGTGTATTCCTGACCGCTTGAGCTCTAAAATCTTCGTTTCGGAGATACCCGATAATAACGCCATATCCGCTGTCCTGTTCCATTCCTGCCTTGCGGCATTGTCGGCTTTGATTTCGTCCTCTTTTGGATTGTTCTTGCCGCTTTTTTTGGTCGGCAGATAGACGCTGTTTTTATCAAATACCTTTAGGTGCTGCTCAGAATCAGCGATATGGCGATTGATATTAAAATCCATATATCGTCATACGTTGAATGATAAGAGAAAAGAAATGAATAAAAAAGCTAACAAGCATTTTACAACACTTATGCAACACGAAATATCACACGAAAGCAAAAAACCGACGTAAATACGTCGGTTTTGCAATGCCGCAGACCGGAATCGAACCGGTACGGGAGTATAAGTCCCGCAGGATTTTAAGTCCTGTGCGTCTGCCAGTTCCGCCACTGCGGCATTTCCTGTGCCAGCCCTTGAGGGCTGTGTGCATCGGTGCATAGCACCGCGTCACATTTTGCAGATATATAATTAGAGCTTTGCAGTACATATCTACTGCAAAATGGGACCTATAGGGCTCGAACCTATGACCCTCTGCTTGTAAGGCAGATGCTCTCCCAGCTGAGCTAAGATCCCATATGACGACCCAGAAGAGACTCGAACTCTCGACCTCCGCCGTGACAGGGCGGCGCTCTAACCAACTGAGCCACTGGGCCTTACTAATGCTATGAATTACACAGCTTCAAAAGAAGCCTTTTGAAAAACGCAAGCTGCAGCACTTATCCAGATGCATCCGGACTTAGTGCTGACACGCTGCAATGGACCCTCGGGGACTCGAACCCAGGACCGATCGGTTATGAGCCGATTGCTCTAACCAGCTGAGCTAAGGGTCCAAACTTAAAAAGTCCCTTAAAGGAACTAAGCCGTTGACCGGACTTGAACCGGTAACCTGCTGATTACAAATCAGCTGCTCTGCCAATTGAGCCACAACGGCAATTATATATGCTTGAGCCATAACGGCACAACTCAATGACCCCGACGGGAATCGAACCCGTGTTACCGCCGTGAAAGGGCGATGTCTTAACCGCTTGACCACGGGGCCAGATTGCTGATATATACGGCCTGTCTCATGGAGTGACCGAAAATTATAATATCATATACCTGGCTTAAATGCAAGACCTTTTGAATATTTTTTAAATTAATTTGCCCCTTTTGTCATACAGGGAACCTATAGCAATACCTAATAATATAAGCAACGTGTTTTCAAATAAAAGTGCCCCGAAGAAGCCTAAAACCACTCCAAATTCTGTCCCATTACATTTGCATCTGTCCATAGCAGCCTCCTTATATAATATGTACCGTTCCAGCTATGTTAATTCTAGCATCTTCCCTTTCTGAATACAACTGCTATTCTTACGCTGTCCTGAAGAACTCACTCTATATATGGCATAGGCAGCTCTACCGGCTCCGATATGTCCGGCACGTATACAGCCGTGGCATATCTCTCTCAGTAGACTGCTTGAGCTTTGCCACGGCCGTATATCCCTCCTCAGGTCATCAGGACTCGTTACCTTGCAGAACCCTTCCGGTACAACGGCGTCTGCCTCACAGTCATCAGCTATCAGATACTCAAATTCGTCTGAACCCATACTTTCATCGATATTTACACCGTATTTCCCGCATACCTTTTCCCCTTTTCCTGTTTCGTAATGCTCTGTCCAGAACACAGGAATCTTCTCCTCGGCTTTCTCGTAGCCGAATGTTCTGGCATTTCCTAATACCGTGAATGCATCTTTTTCTACAATCTTGTAATCCATAATCGTACCACCTTCCAATGAAAATTTGAGTTTCAGCGGAGCAAATGATCTTATCATTAATCTTTTCGCCTGTGGCTGCAACGTCGCTGCCCGCACACGCAAGACGGCGCTTTCTGATATATTCGCCGACTGTAAACCCACAAAGCAGGCCAAATGACTTCTGGAAATAGAAGCTGGAAATATTTGCTATCCGAGCAATATCCTCCATCTTTAGTTCTTCCGTAAGATTATCTTCGATATAGCTGATCGCATCCCCTAGACTGTCTATCCAATTCATCGTTCTTTCTCCTCTCTGCACTGTTATCGTATCAGATCTTCTGTTCGGCCTCCCGATATTTCCTGCCAGATTTTGTCCGCTTATAAACATGCGGCGTTGCTCCTTCACCCTGGAATACGTCTTCATAACGTGTGCCTTGCCATCGGCAATAGTTATTCTACCATTATTCAAGAACTGTTCTGACTTTGGCAAGATGCTCTTCCCTTTCCTGCCTGCCAAGGCCATCGATACCTCCCAGATTGTCCCATACCGCGTTATGGAAGCCAATGGCTTTAAATGTGGCTCCTATAATTGGTCCATTGACAGCATCCCCAAACCGGTGAACCAAATTGTCGGTCGATGTGGAAGATGTCGTAAATATATAGGTCTCCTCTATATTACGCACTGCATGAAGCCCGGTCTCATCACTATCGTATGCAGAGCCTTTTAGCATTACTTTGTCTAAGAAGCCGCGCATGATTGCAGGCATATCATACCACCAGACAGGAAAGATAAATATAATTCTGTTGGTATCATCTAATATCTCATTATATTTCTCCACCAATGGATCTGCAGATTTTCCTTCACTGTATAATGCCAGATCCTCCTCTGACATGACAGGGTCAAACCCGTCCTTATACAAGTCAATCACATAACAGTCACCCGCTGCTTTTGCAGCTTCATCCAGTATGGCCTTGTTAAAGCTCCCTTCCCAAGGATGGGCATAGATAATCGTAGTTTTCATGATCTATATCTCCTTTCTTAAATGCTGACAATCTTATACTTATGTTTAGAATACGGCAGAATCTTATGCAGGATGTCCTCCGTCTTTACTTTCATATAGCCCGTCGTCGTCCCGTCGCTGCATCCATAAAACTCCATGGCCGTAACCTCCTCGTCAAAGACGATCTGTATGGTCTTGTCCCAGTCGTCCAGCACGCTGTAAACCGTCGCTGCTCCAATCTTCGTCCCGAGGATGTCCTCGAACAGTTCTCTCGGGGCAAAAGATACGCGGGATATGCCGAGTGCTTCACAGAATTTTCTAGTATCGAACGGCTTTTGGTCTGTCGTGATAAAAAGATAAAATAACGTTTTCTTTTTATTACAGAGAAATAGAGTCTTGACCATGTCCATATCCAGCCTCTCATTAATCAGCACGCAGTCTTCCATAGTTATTGCCTCATCGGTGTCAACTCTTTCAAAATATATCTTCAATTCCGCCAACGTCTTGTAGACTTTTTTCTGAAGCGGCGTCTTATATTCCTCCGGAGCTGTAGTCATGACTTTGCTTACATAGAACATCGCATTTTCACTTCCTTTGTAATAATTCCGATTAGCCTTGCACGCTATCGGTTACTTCTGTTAATATTGTATCATAATATGATAGATTACAATATCGAATGTTTATCATAATTATTATGACATTTCCAGATATGTAAAAGGAGAAAAGAACGGACATGAATATACTGAAATATCTGGCCTTTATAAAGACCGTCGAATATGGAAGCTTTACAAAAGCCGCCGAAAAGCTGAACTATTCCCAGTCCGGCATCAGCCGGATGATCAACGATTTGGAGGAAGAGTGGAAAGTTGTCTTGCTGGAGCGGAGAAAAACCGGCGTAAAGCTTACGAGCGACGGCATGAAGCTGCTTCCATATGCACAGGAAGTCTGCCAGAAGTATGAGATGCTGCACAGGCAGGTAGAAGAATTAAACGGGCTCCAGTCAGGGTATATCCGTATCGGAACCTTTTCAAGTGTAGCCACGCACTGGCTTCCAAATATTATCAAGGAATTCCAGAAGGACTATCCCAACATAGATTATGAACTCCTGCTTGGCAATTACAGCGAGATTGAAGAATGGATTCAGGAAGGAAGGGTGGACTGTGGATTCTTGCGCCTGCCCCCCCAGACAGTACTTGACACTGTGGTGTTAGAGCAGGATTTATTGCTTGCTGTACTACCGGCGGACCATCCTCTTGCCGGTTGTGACAGATTCCCTGTCTCTGCGTTCTGCGACGAACCGTTCATCCTGCTTGAGCGGGGAAACAATACTGAGATTGCACAGATTTTTGCCCAATTTTCATTGAAGCCACGGACCCGCTTCACTACATGGGATGACTATGCAGTCATGTCCATGGTAGAAAAGGGGCTTGGAATCAGCATGCTGCACCAGCTTATACTAAGGCGTACTCCCTACCATCTTGCTGTCAAAGAGCTGGATGTACCCGTTTACCGCAGCATCTGCTTTGCTGTGCGTGATAAAAAGGCGTGCTCCCTTGCTGTAAAGAAATTTTCAGAGTATCTGAAGTACCGCTAGTCAGCCTTATAGTATGCCACAGTAGTCTCTAACCAGACAGTGCAGCCGGTCGCCAGAGCATACCGGCACCATGGCAGTGGTATCCGTCAGCTGGGCATCTTCATATATATCCACGCCTGCCGTCAGGACAAGGGCCGGTATCACATCATACCGCGGCCCGAACAGCACTTCAAGATATTCACTGTATTTAGCCGCCTGCTCCAGCTCCTCGATTGACATTTCATCCTTCATCTTAAATTCCAGTGAAAATACCTTCTCATCGGTTACGAGAATGACATCAGCATAGATGCGTATGCTCCTGGAGCGTTTTATGCGAAGTTCAAAAAGGATTTCCCACCTGTCCCATATTGAACGTTCCACTCCGCCAGCCATTAAGCCCCCAAACATATTCTGCATGGTATTGTAAGTATCTTCAAACGAATGAAACAGCCCCCTTGTGTCATTCAGGTTCCGGCCAATATGTCGGCAGCCTGTCTTTAGCCTCTCCAGAAATTCTTCAAAATCTATGTCCAGAAACTCACCGGCCCAGCTATAATACCCGCAGAAATCTTCTATGCCATAATGCGGGACGCTCTGGCGGATCAGCCCGTGCCACCGGTAAGCTTTATCCTGGTAACAGAGCTCTTTTATATAAGGAGAACCGTACAGGTAATGGTTGATCGTCTGCCTCGATTCCCCCGATTTTCTGCCAATATTCTTTGCTTTTATTCCCTCATGGCTGCAAATGAGAGCATATATATTTCTTTCTATCGCATCCATCCGTATATCACACCTCTCGTATGTATCTGCTGCTCTTTCTTATAGTGGAAAGCATATGCCGCCATGCACTATTTCTGAGGTGATGTGACGGTCCGTAATACTCGCAATGATGCTGCGGTCATACAGATCAAGAATACTGCAGTTATAACGCACCTCTCCATTTTTCAGGAACAGATAGGTAAAATCTGTACACCATTTTTGATTCGTCCGCTCAGCAGTGAAGTCTTGGGCCAGCTTATTATCAAATACCTTATGTGGCTTCCCATGCATATATTCCGCTTTTTCGGACGGACAATCGCATACAGCCCCATCTCTTTATTCATATACTTATGAATGGTCACAGGACTGTAACGGAACCCTTTGCGTGCCAGATAAACGGCCATGCTCCGGTATCCGTCCACGCC
>NZ_SMMX01000034.1 GCF_004345005.1 Extibacter muris | reverse complement strand
CGTAACTCCTTATATCCCAGTTCTGGCTTGCATGATAGCAGGCCTTATTGTCGTGCTCTTTTTACCAGAAAATTTCTTTTTACTTTTTTTAATTATCTACTTGACTTTTAATAGTTGGTCTTTCTGTCCCGATTCTCCTGCCGCACAATTTTTATCTTCTCTTTTATCAAACCGGAACGTGCGGCAATTCCGTCACACAGCTTCACCTCCTCTCTGAGTTTCCCCATCTGCTCTGTCAATCCAGTAATCTCCGCTTTCATCTCCATCCGTGTTTCCTCTTCGTTCACGCTCCGAACCCGGTATCTGAGAGATTTTCTCTTCCTCTCCAACTGCTCCAGACGATTCTCGCAAGTTTCTTTCCACGAAAAAAGCTGCTCTGCGGTATCAATGTGATAGCGGCAAAGCAGCCTTGTCTCTTTTGTGATTTGATTCAATTTTCTCAAATCTTCCCTGAGCAGAAAGTGCATTTGTCTGGTACTCGTCTGCGGTCTGCTTTTCGGCAGGATTCCCAACAGATAACAATAATGCAGATACAATCCCCGCAGACCACCAATTTTCCTACGTTGGTTGAATGTCCCGTGCAAACGAAACAAACTCACCGGCTCTTTCTTTGGCGACACATCGGATTTGCAAATTTCCCGGTTCTGTATCAGGATTCTTCTGCGGATAGATTCAAGGGTATACTCTTCCCCAAAATTCCGGGCAAGTTTCAATCCTCTATCCTTTCCCTCCGGTCGCACCGTAATATCCTTTCCAATCTTAATCGTGTAACCTTTCTCCTTCAGATAATGGAAGAACTGGCGCTCTGTTCTCGCTTTCCTGATTGCCTCGTCCACATCTGCCTGCACGATTCCCCGATAGGTCGGTCTGCCCTCCTGATGCGCTCTCCACTCTCCATAATGCTGTGTCTTGCCCGGTTTCGGATTCTCAATCACGGACAACTTGTATTCTCTGCAAAGCCTATCCGATACCCTCCGCATATCCCGGTAGTCCTGATTTGTCCTGTGGTATCGCAGCCCATCTGTAAAGGATACCGAATTTACCACAAAATGATTATGAAGATGATGTGCTTTGTCTAAATGAGTGGCAACCAACACTTGAAATCTGTTTCCCCATAACTCCTCTGCCAGCTTCACACCGATCTCATGTGCCATTGCCGGAGTACACTCCCCCGGTGCGAACGACTGATACCCGTGAAATGCCATAATACCCTCATCTTTTCCATATCTCTTTTTTACCGCCATCATTTCCGTCCGGGCGGTGGTAGGTGTACAATTGACACCGGAAACATACTGCTCCATGACCGTCTCACTTTCTTCTGCAATCTCCCCTTTCTCATTTCGTCTGGTCTTTTCTTCATTCACCGCATAAGCAATGACATCAGACAGTCCCTGCGATTCTTCTTCCGCAATTTCTGGTTGCTGCACTACCTTCGGATTCATAGTCTTTTCCGGGTTCTCCACATAAATCACAACCTTGCCAAGCCACCCTTTCACGCTCCAGATTGATGTGGTAGCCACGTCACATCTTTTGCGGGATTCCCCGCCCCTCTGCATTCTCCGGCAGAATGACCGCCTCGGTAATCTCTTTCACGGTCTTTTCAAACATACGCATTGCTCCGTCATACCTCTGCACATCTATGACGTTCAGCGTGTGTGCTTTCTGTGCAATCTGGTTCAGGTTATTCCCGATTTTATGAAGTTCCCTCATCATAGAATAATAATCCGGCGGCGGTGCGTCCCTTGGCACAACACCTGTAATCAACTGCCGCAAATATGCTTCTCGGTTGAGACCACTTTTCTTTACTTTCTTATCCAACACCTCCGCCTCTTTGCGGTTGAGCCGGAACATAACTGGCACATTTCGTTTTCTCATCGTTCCATCTCCCTTCCCCTGTCTATGGATACTGCTACCTGACAAAGACAATTCCTTTCTCTGTCAAATTCATATACCCGGTCAGACAAAACTTCCTGCCTGTCCACCTCGGTCGCATTTACTTCTCTAACCATCTTCCCAAGTTCTTTTGGTGATATTCCCTGCCTTTTGGGAACAACCAAACACTCATGGATGGATGACGGTAAAATATAAAACCCGCCATCAAATTTTTCGTCCACCTGCTTTAATAAATCTGGATATGCCAATACTGCAGCGCCATCCATACGATCCGCATTCGATAAGACAAACATTTCGCCGTAACTGATGGTATCCGCCTGCTCCAGCAAATTTTCTGCTGCTACATCATGGAAATAAATTTCACTCATAATTTTATCCACATCCTGCAAAACCGCCGGCTTTCTACGGACACCATTTTCCAATGCAGTTTCGTGAAGTTCTTGTAGCTGAACACCCCACAGCCCTGCCAATTCATTTGTAATTTTCATACTTGCGCTTCCATTCTCACCCAAAGAAGGAAATACCACTTTATAAATGATAGATAAGTCCTCCATTTTTTCATGGGGCATTTGGGAAAGCGCCCTTTGATTTGCCTTTGTATTAATAAGCACAGGCTCAATATAATCTTTGACACTTTCATATCTCATGAGATCTATACCCTGAGCAATCTCCTGACACTCATAGTTTGCCATGAAACAGTCTGCAATGTTCTCCATGACTTTTTCAATAGATTCTCCTCTTTTGATGTCCTCATAAAAAGGAGCCATATAAATAACCGGGGCAATCTTTTAATCGGGCATTTTAAAAGTAACTCCCGTCAAAACCACGCCATTGTTTTTCTGAGTTTCTACCACAGAACATTCCACAGCTCGTAATTCCGGCGGCAGATAGGATTGAATATTCTGCACCACACTTTCAGCAAACACCTTATCTGTTCTCATTCTGACTGCCCCTTTTCTCTTTTGCTTCTCTATCTGCTGATAATACTTCATCAGTCTTTTTTCCCGTCTCTTTTTATCTGCTCTCTCTAATTCAATTTTCATTCTGACCTTCCCTCCCATTGATCCGATTAATCTGCAACAGACACATCAGAACAACTCCGAAAGCTGTTCCAACGACCATTCCACACAGAAACTTCCACATATACATTCACTCACCTTTCTTATGACGGACATCCGCCACACAATTTTCGATTCCATACTGGACACTTCCAGTTCCAGTCAAGGGTTTCAGGGGCGCTAGACGTCCAGTGGACGTCTGTTCAGCGCGGACCGGAGCGGTAGCGGAAATGCCCCTGACAAGCTGCCGCAGGGTTGCCGGACGTTCGTCTGGCAATCCAAAGGCGTTGCTTGCTGGTATAGTGTATCTCACACCTCTTGCGTAACCGCTGCGAATGTAAAGAACATTACCACCCGAAAAGACATACTTTCTAAGTCTGTTTTTCGCCTTGCGGATGGGTGCAACTGCCACACTCCTTACACTGCCAATGACATTTTTCACAGACCTCTTCCCCGCATTCGCCGCCACCTAACATCGTACATCCGCCACAGTTTTTGCAATGACACTCACATTCCAGACACCGATCCGAAAGGTCATCCATCATGCAGTCCTGCTCATTCGGACAAAAATATTCACACCCCTCACAAGCTCCCTGACAGTTTCTCTCGTCTTTTTCTTCTACTACAATTCCAATCAACTCATCTCCGGTTACGTCCTTTTCTTTCTCGGATTGCAACATGGTTTTTAAGGTTTCTTCAATTCGTTCCCGGTCAATGGACGCAAGAACAATCTCTTTTTTATGGATAATCTTCAACACATATTTAATCGCTTTCATGCAAAGTCCTCTTTCTATCGCTCATAACTCTTTTCTCTGACACGTTCTTTTGCTTCAAAATTTGCCCCTACAAAATCATCTGCACCAAGAACATACTTCTCATCATTCCATCTCTCCTGTGCAATTTCTTCTGCCTCCGCCTGACTGTCTGTACGGATAGAGACGGTCTTTTGCAGGGTTTCCGTGATTGTTACATCATACGTTTTCATCTCGCTCCACCTCTTTCCCGGCTTCTTTTTTCACGTTTCGTCATCTGTAGTCCTAACTGGACACAGAGAAAGTCATTGTAATCTTTCCCTGCAGATGGCGGACAGTCTCTTATCCGATACTCTTTCGGCAATACTGTCTGAATGGCTTTTGTTGCCAGTCTCCCAGTCCTGTCATTATCAAAATGAAACACAACCGACTGCACTTCCGGATACTCTTTCAAGAAATGTACCAGCGTTGCAGGCACTTTACTTTTCTCTATTTCCTTTGCCGGCTGATAAACTCCAGCAAGAGATAACAGGTGTTCTGCTCTCCAGTTCTGACCACTCATTTTTTGTAATGTAGCGTAAGATAACAGATCAATAGCAGATTCAAACAGATGAACTTCCTTGCATTCTCCCTCGGCAGGAATGGAAAAGGAATAGTTTTTATCACTTCCACTTGCCTCTCCGATGAAGTCTGTCCCCACACCTCGCAGTGCTGCATATCGGGGGGCTCCCTCTTTATCCTTACCTACAAAAACAACATTGTGGTAATTCGCACTCTCATATATGCGTCCAGTTTCCAAACAAAAATGAATGAGTTCCGTATCAATTCCTCTGCGCCTCAGATAAGAAACTGCATACTCTGTGTAGCGGCAGGCTTTGGGAAGTAACAGGATTTTTTCTGTTTTCTTTTCGGTTGGTGCAGGAACAGGCGGCTGAATAGCTGCCTGTCCTGCAATAATTTCTACTGCCTCAAGAAACGGATACCCTCTCACTTTTATCAGATAATCCAGCGCTGACCGACCACCAATCCCCTGACTCCACCACATCCATTTCCCATTGGAAATCTTCAGACTGTCGTGAGTTCTGGTCGTATAGGTATTGCCGGAGAGATGCACAAGTTCCGACGGTTCATAGTTTTTAAGGTACGTCAGTAAATCCATTCTCTTTACTTCTTGTACCACTTCCGGTGCGATATATGGCATAGTTTTCACCCTCTTTCCTGCCCATGATTTGACATTCGAGATTGAATTTGGAATATCAGGGCATAAGAATAGCCGGGAGATTTTCGTTACTGAAAACCTTCCGGCTATGTAAAAATACAATTTTATAACTTTTGCTCTAAAATAAAGCCATATCATATTGGCTTTTCCTATTACTTGATACGATACATCTCACTCACTTCTTTCTGTTTTAGAACTTAACCTTTGTTTGTATGAATTAATTTTATCTGGTACAACGTATAAATATTCAATAATATATTCAACAAATTCTGCCATACTTTCAACATCTTGTTGTTCTATATCCATCTCCTTATCATGAGCAGCAGAATCTCCAAGAATTTTAGTCAATGAAGAAGCCTCTTTCAATGTATCCGGCAATACTCCTTTTTCTGCAATCTCTTCAATTTTATCTTTCAGTCCCCACTTTGTTGCTCCTTTATCTTTAAGAACCAATTCAAGTGTACGCCTAAGAGCTAATAAGCCTACATATTTATCAATATTTTTTACTTTTAAAGCCGCCTCATACGCCTCTTTAACTTTAGACGGGATAGAATTACTATCAATACTATTAGTTGGAAAAAGAATAGTTTTATCACAATGATACCTCATTGCTCCATCAAGATGTGGTACTATCATCGTTTCATCACCATAACTTTCACGCAAAGTAACCTTGTGACAAACTGGGCAAGCAAACAGCTCATATTCATAAAGATAGTCAAAATCTGCAAATTCAATATCACGCGATCCCCAACTATATTTGCCTATCTGTGACATAGGTGTTTCATTACCACAATGAAAACATTTGATTACTTCTTCTTTTTCTAAATCGAACTTCATCATTTATGCGCCTCACTTTCGCTATAAACACAAATTATACTTAAACATTTGTTTTCAATTCCCATCTCATATTAACTTACAATCACTCAAAATTTTCTCTATTGCCTTCCACACTGAAAGAGATGGGTTTTCTTAATAGTATCCATAACCCTTATACTGGTGCAATGTATATCCATTTTCCTGATTCCTCTGCATGATGTTTCTCGCACGTTTGATAGCGTCAATCACATTAGAAAGATTCATTTTAGTCAAACAGCGTTTGAAATTATCCTCATGTTTGTACTCGTCCATATTTTCAAACTTCTCTCCAAAAGCTTTATTGATTGGTGTAATATACTGTTTTCTATGAGCGTATGAAGCATTACAATCTATCATGTGCAATATAATCCATAGATCAAAAGTGAAATTGCTATATCCAGATTTATACTTAATCTGCTTGCCTAATTGCTCTGCTTTCTTCATATTATCCATAGCGTCTTGGAAGCCTTGCACATGAATAGGCTCATTACTTTCATAATCAAAAAAATGATATACCTCAATCTTTCTTGTGACAGTCAAAGATTTTGCGTGCTTTAATGGATTCTTTTTCACTGGACAATCAATTGAAACTTTACAAACAGATTCTTCCGTATTATTAATCAGGTCTTGTAGCCACTTCAAGTACCACTGCTCTGTTTCTCCCTCGACACTAAAATAATATTTGTTGGTTGGTTTTCTCCTTGCCATAATTACACCTCACCTTCTCTATCCAAAATCTCCTCAAAGATTGGTGTAAAATCAATATCCTTAATCGCACCATACTGACTGATAAAGTATTTTCCCATATAATCCTCATGTTTGCGGACACCTTTATCGCCAGTTGTTCCAAAATCAGACAACGCATATAGAATACTCTGGTGACTGTCATCATCACGCTCTACAAATTTAATCTCATCTCTTCTAAACAGATTAGAATTCAAAAAGATTGGATTGTGTGTGTTGAAAATCAACTGTGCATGGTGGATATTGATGTCATCATTATGAAAAACATTGATTATACTCATCAATGCCATTGGATGAATAGACGCATCAAACTCATCGACTATTAGTGTTCCGCCTGTCTGAATTGCTTTTATAACTAACGGAAACATATTGATAAATCGGATTGTTCCATAGGATTCAAAAATTTCAGCCGCAATAGCTGTATTTTTTTTGTTCTTCATGTCTTTAAAAATAGAATATAATTTTGCCTCCGGCTCATCTTCGCTTATCACATATCCGACTGCATTTGAATTAATTCCAAATAACTTCGCCGCTTTATCTGTTGTCTTTTCCACATAAACAGCCTTTTTCTTAGGATCAGCGAACCTTTTTATCAACTGCATAGAATCTGCGCGATAAATTACCATAAACTTATTTGTAAACCAATCTAAAATCAATTTCACGAACTTTTGTGAAAAGATTAGTTTAAAACCATTGGTCAAAAATAATTCCTCTTTGTTTAAACTGTTTTTTGCGATTTCATTGATACTATCCACATTCTGCTCTGTCACATCAGAAAGATACTCTCTAATTACTTTCATATTTCCAATATGCAGATTATCGGCACGCTGAAAAATTGGTTCTCCATTTACAAAAAGATTTTCAGTAACGATCTTTCTTGGATATTCTTCATCAAGAAATACTCCCAAATCAATCTCTAATTCGTATAAAATCCGAAACTTATCGCTTTCTGCCTCCTCATAAAATTCAACAGAAAAATACACAGGCTTTCCTTCTGCTTCTTTATTATTCGGAATCAACTCCAATGCTGTTGCTGCTGGATTTGGTGAAGATTTCTCTTCGGTATTTCTAATATTTCCCCTAAGCACAATCGCACGAAGAACATCCATTGCACCTATAATATTGGTTTTTCCTGCAGCATTCGGTCCGTAAATCACAGAGGAGCTTAAACCACGAATTTCTTTTCCTTTTACCTTTGTTTTCATTAAACTGTAATCTAGCCCCTTTTGTTTCGGTGCTGCTACCATAGAAAAACTGGATTCTTCTACAAATGATTTATAGTTCTTTGTCTTAAATTCAAGAAGCATATAATAACCTCCATTCTGCTAAATTTTTGCAAAATCATATTATAATTATATGCTTATTATTTTTAACAGTCAACGATTTTATTCTCATTTTGCAATTTTTCTGCAAAATCGTATTTTAAAATCTAACTCATTCCCAACAATTCCATCAGTTCCCACATGTGCCGACACCCCAATAAATACATCTGCACCATTTCCATAGACATTCTGTCTGTTTCCAACAGCCAAAATCTTGAAAGTGCCTGCACCTCTGTGATACTCAGATTCATCGGTTCTCTTATCTCATCATTGTCTGCGATAGTAGAAAGAAAACTATATTTATCCAGTAATTCATGGGTTTCCTCAAGCACTGCCTTATAAAACTCTGATTCTTCTTCCAGCGTTTTATAACAGGTTCGTTCCACTTCTTCAAAAATACCTTCCAGCCATTTCGGAAGTTTATAAATATCTATATCATCAATCCGCACTCTGTCCACCTCTTTCTTTCAATAAAAAACATAACAATACACTATCTTTTGTTCCATTGTGCGAATTTCCATTTTGCAGATTAGACAGTTTTCCTCTGCTATGTAGGCGGTATTGGCTTCCCAACACCGCAATACTCACCGTTCCAACACCCGGCTGCTCTTTTCTTTCTCTTCTATTTCCTCGTCCGGCTCTGCGTCAAGCAGGGTACTGTCTTTCTTGTCCATGTCTAATAGCGCATTTAACTCACCCAAACGTGCGACTTTCTCTTTCAGCTCTTCCTCCTGCGGAAATGGTTTTTCTACTTCCTGCTTTGCTGTCTCCAACTGTACCTTCGTTGTTTCCAATCGTTCCTGACACCGTAAAAGATTATCTTCAAACTTCGCAATGGCATTATCCAAACGAGTAATATTTCCATGAATATCCGTACCGAGTGACACTTGATGTTTGATGTTTCCTTTCAAATTGATGACAAATTCCTTTGAAAAGGTATTGTAATATAGTTCCATCGAAAGCCCACGATACACACCAATCATCTCTGGATCAGGAGACTTCATCTCTTTGCAGGCTGTGATGATGGCTTTTCCTGCCTCCTGTTTTTCGTCATAAGAGATTCCTTTTATCTGCATGACAGGAAATATTTCTCTGTCTGAAGGCGTGTGTTCCTTTACTAATGCAATATCTGCCTCATAATCAGCAATCTTCTCCGTCAGAGCTTTGATTTCTCTTGGATATTGTTTCGTCACTTTATCTTCCATATCGTACTTCTGGCTTAAAAAACTCTGTTTTAGCAACTGTAACTTTGACACCTGAATATCCAGATCCATTTTTTCCTTGATATATGGATTCCCAGTGGCAAGTGCCTTGATTTCTGCATACGACAATGCTGTTTCGTCTATATCTTCCACTGTCCTTGCCGGACTTTTGGAGGTCATAATCTGACTGATAAACTTCTGCTTATTCTCAATCATCTGAAAAAATAAGCGTCAAATGTTCCCTCCGTCACATACCGGATAATATCAACTTTCTTATTCTTATTTCCCTGACGCACCGTTCTTCCTGCCCGCTGTTCCAAATCACGGGGACGCCACGGACAATCCAGATCATGGCTGGCAATGATTAAGTCCTGCACATTCGTCCCGGCTCCCATTTTAAAAGTGCTACCCATCAGAACACGGACAGCACCTCTTCGGACTTTGGAAAACAATTCTTTTTTTCGGACTTCAGTATTAGCGTCATGGATAAATGCAATCTCTTCCGGCGGTACGCCTCTTGCAATCAGTTTATCCCTGACATCATTATAGACACTGAAACTTCCATCTTTCTTTGGTGTGGACAAGTCACAAAATACCAGTTGCGTCAATTTATCTTCTTTATTATCGTACCAGAATCGGTAAACTTCATTCACACAGGAATTGACTTTACTCTCTTCCTCGTCCGGCAGCATTTCATTGATCAGCCTTTGGTCGAGTGCCAGTTTTCTTCCATCATTGGTGATAAGCAGCATATTATCTTCTGTGGCATTTACTCCCCCTTCTCGTACCCGCTCCGCACGTTCCCCTAAATCAAGCACCATGTTTTTCTGCATTTCACTTGGCTTGACCGTAATCACCCGATACTCCGCCTCCGGGACAGGCAGATTCAGCATATCAGCAGTCTGTATATCTGCTACCTCCCGGAACATCATCATGAGTTTCGGCAGATTATAAAACTTCGCAAACCTTGTTTTCAAACGATAACCTGTACCCTCCGGTGCAAGTTCAATGGCTGATACCGTCTCTCCAAACGTAGACGCCCATGCGTCAAAAAATTGCAGATTACTTTCTGCCAACGTATTGTACTGTAAATATCTCTGCATGGTATAAAGTTCATAAGGTAGGAAACGCCACGCCATACTTCCTTTCGTCAGCGGTCTTAGCGTAACCCCCTCCCGAACCGTGCTTACACCTCTCGATGTACACGGCTCTCCATTTTTCATAGTCTAAGTGATTT
>NZ_SMMX01000033.1 GCF_004345005.1 Extibacter muris | reverse complement strand
TAAAATACTGTAAATCCGGCGAAATAATATCTTTTCAAAAAATGATATTTTCACCAAGGGATAAGTGCGCCCTTTTTTCGAAAAAAATATTTTTTTATTTATCTATTGACATTTATTAGCTGGACTTTATCTTGTAAACGGATTACTGTGGAAAATGTTACACGCGCAGACAGGGACAGGGCACCTTCCGCACCCTGTCCCTGCATATACTCTTAATAATATCTGACATTTACATTTTTCCCAATATGCTCTGCGCATTCTTTCAGCTGGTCCACAAGATTCATGCGGATGCTCAGGTCAAACGGGAGGTTGGAATTCTGATGTGCCGTGTTAACTGCTTTTCCGACAAACAGGTTCAGTTCCGTACACTCTTCTATCATCAGTTTCGCCAGCTTGGCCGCCCCGTTTTCCGCATCAAGCTCATCAAAGAAGGCCTCGTCAAATTCATCCTGTTCGTAACGCCTCAGAAGGTTTAGCGCTTTCCCAAGCGTCAGCACTCCTTCCGTCACAAGATCCAGCCCTTCAATCGTCGCTGTAGGTGGCACGTTAGGATCTGCGTAGTTCAGAGAGGTGACGATATCTTTGCGCAGAATCCTTGCGACGATATTGGCGCTCGTTCCGCCGCAGACGACCTTCTTCCCCTCGCCGCGCATGAAGTCCTTTACCACCCGCTCATCGTCTTCTTTTTGCGTCGGCGGTCCGGTGAACAGATTGACGATACGCCGTTCGATTACCCGGGTGACGGCAATGGTCGTATCGTCCCCCGGCTTCTGTCCGTACAAATCGTCGCAGGCTTTGCTGAGCATGGCTGCCAGCCGGGAAGCAGAAAGCGTCTCTTTCGTGCATTTCAGCGTATATTCCGCCATACTCTCCCAAGTCCATCCAAAGTTCAGCAGCTCTCCTACGCCGGCATAGATGACACCGTCGCTCATAAGTACAAAACAGTCATTCATCTGCACCTTGAACCTGTACAGATGAATCATCTTGTCTTCTATCACCCGCTCCTCGTAAGGATAGTCCACCACCTTACCGTCTCTTACGAACACGCAGGACGGATTGTCAAACTCCACGAGATACGCATCTCCATTGTGGAATATCTGCAGGATGCTGAATGTCGCATATGCCACTTCCCGCACCTTGCAGACCGGCAGCGTCTTCGCAATCGTCTCCACGCAGTCCTCGATCGGCGCCCCCTCCAGATACATGGTAGCCAGTATCTTGGACGTGAGCGTAGCGAGGATATTGGCCTTGACGCCACTGCCCATGCCGTCGGCCAGAATCACGATTTCGGAATCTTCGGTCTTGAGCACTTCCACCTTGTCGCCGCACAGCTCTTCCCCGTGCTTGTTCAGGCTCTTCCATGCCACATCTACACTTACATTCATACTACTCTCCTTCTTCTTCAAAAAGAATAGAATCTCTTAGCTTGGATAGGGTCACCTTCGTCTCTGCCGTCGTCTCCCCGAGCAGGCCCGCAATCTCCTGCGCGACCATCATCTGCTTGTCGATGACCCTCTGTGCCATCTCCACCGTCTCTATCTTCAAGTTATAATGCTGCTCTTTCGCTTTTTCTTCCTTCGTGATATCCTGGTACGTCACAAGGACGGATTCCAGGCTCTCGATATATATGATGGACTCTACGACAGTCATCCCGATAGAATCAAGCCCTACCTTCTTATGTATGACCTGCTGCTTCGTGCGGAGCACTTCTGATATGTCCCTGTCATCCAGGAACTCGAATATGTACCGCTCCAGAGCTTCTTCCCGGGAGACGTCCAGCATCTCCTGCGTCTTCTTGTTGCATTCTCTGATACGCATATCCTTGTCCACGATAAGAATCATGCTCGGCGTCACATCCATGACGACGTTGGACATGGACTCCGCCTGCTCGAGCGCATGGGGCAGGCACATCCCTATCTCCGCCTTCCTCTGGTACACCGCCACAGCCTTCGCCCGGCACGTAGGATAGCCACAAGCCCCGCAGTTGAGCTCATCTTCGGCCGTGTATTTGCCCATAGCCTTCAGAACTTCCCGCATCTCGTTACCATCAGGCATCTTGTCCGCCACGCGGCGGTCATGGAATTCCTTTTCCATGGAGATGTTCCCGCAGGCAATCCCTTCCGCGGGCTCCCTGTGTCCGACCTGGTCTTCCACATTCATCTTCGCCTTGATGACGGTCTGCTGCCATTTATCAGAGGCAGGACCCTTGATGCATCCCCCCTCACAGACATTCACCTCAAAAAAGCAGTCCTCCACCTCACCCTTGGTAAGCTCCTCGAACAGCTCCATGCAAGGCTTCAGCCCGTCTACATACACTTTATAGTAATTGTCTTCCACAGAATCCGCCAGTATCGACTTGACAATCCCTCCTCCTACAGGATACAGCTTGTTGACCCGGGGGTCCGGATTGCCGACCGGCCTGTCCTCGCATGCAGATACGTCAATGCCTTCCGCCTTCCACCACTTTGTAATCTCTTCAAATGTAAGGATGGCATCTATCGCGCCGATAACCCTCTTGTCCCCGATCGCCTCTTCCTTCTTGGCGATGCACGGCCCGAGGAATACGACCTTCGTGTCATCCCCGTATATGCTTTTGATGAGACGCCCGTGGGCAATCATGGGCGACACGACCGGCGCCATCTGCCCGGTCAGGGCGGGATAATACTTCTCGATCAGGTCATTCACGCTCGGGCAGCACGTCGTGATGATATTCTTCATCCTGCCGTCTTTCAACAGCTTTCTGTATTCCTGGGTCACAAGGGCGGCCCCTTCTGCCGTCTCGCGCACTTCATAAAAACCGAGCTTCAGCAGAGCGTCTACCACCTGTCCCGGCTTTCCATACTCCAGTACGCCAAGATAGGACGGCGCTATGGAGATGACCGTCTTCATCCCCTGCTTCAGATAACCTTTGACTCGTTCCATATCACTGGCAAATGTCTTGGCATTCTGCGGACAGACTTCCAGGCAATGTCCGCAGTTGATACAGTGGTCCTTCATAATATGCGCCTGCTCATTCTGTACAGATATGGCTTTTACCTCGCAGTTACGCACACATTTATAGCAGTGTCTGCAGCTTGCATCTTTAAAATCAATTACCCTCACCTGACCGCCTCCTTCTGTATGACTTCATGGAAGAAATCTTCTGCATCTTCCGGTTTCACATGGTAGATACCCTCTCCAATCTTCACGCTTACCCCTTTGGAGCAGGCCCCCATGCAAAAGGATCCGCACAGCTCTACCTGTGCATCCATCTGCTCTTCTTTGAGAAGCCTGCCAAATGTCTTTACAATCGCCTCCGACCCGCGCAGATGGCAGGAACTTCCGATACATATCTGGACTTTCATAATGTGCCCCTTTCCGCTCTGTGTGCAGATGCACCGGCATTGATGTCTCAGCTTGGATAGCAATGCCGGCCCGCACTTGAATATTTGCAATTATTATAACATTACCGGCGTATTATCGCAATTCGACTTCTACATCTGCTTCCTGCATTACTTCTATTATTTTTGCTGCGCAGCATCCGGCATCAGCGCTGTTAGACAGGATGACCTTCAGACCGTCCAATTCTGTAAGGCAGTCGTAGAGCGCATCCAGATTCGCACCGTAATAGTCCGGGAGCCCGAGCCGCTCTTTCAGGTATGCATGAGCCGCTTCCTTCTGGCACAGTCTGCCCGCGTCCAGCGTAACTTCCATCTTAATCCTCCTTCCATTATTCTTCTTCGTATAATAGCTCAAAGCTTTCATAATGGTCTTCCGTGTAGTAGATCAGCCCGTCATCCGAATAGATAATCCTTTTGGCTCCCCGGTAGCTGCCGTCACCGTCAATATCGCACTCATAATAGTTCCGGCCGGGCTTTTCAGGCAGAAGCCCTTCATAATTGCCAAAATGGTCCCCTCCGATGCTTTTCCCCGGTGCAGCTTCGCCCAGGTTTCCTTTTTTGCTTTCCCATCCAAGCGCTTTTGCCTCCTTCTTCGTGATGAAGTTATCTGGAAGACGGCCATAGGTATGAATATAAGCCGCAACCTCTGCTTTTGAAGTATAGGTGCCGGCCGCCTCTACCTTGACCGTCTCATTCCTTCTTCCTGCTTCCAGACCGGTTCCACCGCCGGATGTGCTTTCCGTTGCCGGATTGCCGCAGCCTCCGGCCAGCAGGCAGAGCAGCAGGGCGGCTATGCCTGCCAGATAACGTATCTTTCTGTTCATGCTTCCCCTTTCTGCTTATTATGGTTTGATATTACCATTATACAGAGACTTTGTGTCAACTGCAAACATCCCACATCTTTTTTCCCAATTCCTATTCCATTCTGAACGTATGTTTGGTACAATAGATAATATAGAGTCATGATGTAGATAAGGAGCAGCCAGTATGATGGAACAGATTTCACTTTTTGATAATGAACGGGCAGTCACCCCGCTTGCAAGCCGCCTCCGCCCCGGAAGCCTTGATGAATTCGCCGGGCAGGAACATCTGCTCGGCCCCGGAAAGCTGCTGAGGCAGCTCATCGACAAGGACCAGATATCCTCCATGATATTCTGGGGACCTCCGGGTGTCGGCAAGACGACGCTGGCCCGCATCATCGCGGGAAGGACGAAAGCGGATTTTATCGATTTCAGCGCTGTCACCAGCGGCATAAAGGAAATAAAAGAAGTGATGGCCAAGGCAGAAAAGGACCGGCACGCGGGCATCCGCACCCTCGTCTTTGTCGATGAGATCCATCGTTTCAACAAAGCCCAGCAGGATGCCTTTCTGCCGTATGTGGAAAAGGGAAGCATCATCCTCATCGGGGCGACGACGGAAAATCCTTCGTTCGAGATTAATGCCGCTCTCCTGTCCAGATGCAAGGTGTTCGTGCTCCATGCCCTGTCAGAGGACGACCTGCTTCACCTGCTCCGCCACGCTCTTGCCTCTCCGGCCGGATTCGGGAATCTGGATGTGGATATCTCTGAAGGCTCTCTGCGCATGATTGCGGGATTTGCCAACGGGGACGCGCGTAATGCTCTGAATACGCTGGAGATGGCTGTCCTCAACGGGGAAATCACCCCCGAAAAGACGCTTGTCACGAAGGCGTCCATCGAACAATGTATCAGCAGGAAATCCCTGCTCTACGATAAGAATGGAGAGGAGCATTATAATCTCATATCGGCCCTGCACAAATCGATGCGCAACAGCGATCCGGACGCGGCCATATACTGGCTGGCCCGGATGCTGGAGGCAGGAGAGGACCCGCTCTATGTCGCCCGGCGGCTCGTGCGCTTTGCCAGCGAGGACGTGGGCATGGCGGACAGCCAGGCCCTGCCTCTGGCCGTTGCGGGCTATCAGGCCTGCCATTTCCTCGGAATGCCGGAATGTAATGTCCACCTCACCCACGTCGTGACCTACCTGTCCATGGCTCCGAAGTCCAATTCCCTGTATATGGCTTATGAGACATGCCGCAAGGATGCCCAGGAACGTCTGGCGGAGCCGGTCCCGCTCCAGCTTCGCAATGCGCCGACCTCCCTGATGAAAGACCTGCGCTACGGAGACGGCTATCAATACGCCCATGATAGCGCCGATAAGCTGACCGACATGCAATGCATGCCTGACAGCCTTGCAGACAGGACTTATTACCATCCTACCGAAGAAGGAGCCGAAGCCCCTGTCAAACAACGTCTGCAGCAGATCCGGTCCTATAGGAATCAAATATAGCCCGGATTCAGAAGCAGTACCCATAATGCCGTTAAAAGCAGCATTATACCAAAAACAGGGCGTGTTTCCTAACTTCAACACGCCCTGTTCCACTTCTGCACACCGTCATTCATACTTTTGTTTCATATCATCCACATGAATGGCTAATGCAATCTTCTGATATTAGATATGATACTGTTTCTGAGTATACGTTTTACCGGTACATGTATCGTAATTAGACTAATTCCGGCACATACTACAACCGCTGTCAGAACAGAAAAAGCAAAATCGGAGAGATCTCCCATGTTACTCATTACAGCATGCTTAAAAGTTTTCATGCTGTCAAAACTTGTAGCGACACGTAATCTGTAAATAAACCAGGCAGAACAGATAAGTCCTTCTGCCCCTGTAATAATGACTGACTCGTATAGATATTCATAATAGTACATTTTCTTCAAATCGGATTTACTTATTCCCAAAGTCTGGAGTATGCCTATCCTTTTTCTTTCATAATTGAGATGCCCCCCCCCCATTGCCCTGATACATAATCAATAAGTACAGCAGCCAGACAGCCGTAATAATTACCACCATGCGGAATATATCAGATACCAGTTGTCCTCGTATCTCCTCATATATGTTTCTTTCATTAACCAGCCCTTCACCATTATGCACCGTGCTGAAAAAATCTGCTATTGCAATGTCCATTTCTTCAAAATCTGCATCCTCCGAATATGGAAATCGAACTGAATTATAATTGAAATATTTTAATTACCATTGCTATGATATTTAAACTACTTATATATCCATAGTTTCCATTCATATAAAATTTCTTTTAAAAATCTTTCTTATGCATTTTATAAAATTTACGGTAAATAGAATTAGCAACAGAAATACGTTAATTACTATTAATATATCAAATATATTCAAATTGCTTTTAACTACATCATTGCAAACTATAAAAAAAAATACTGAACCTACTAAAATTCCCCAGATGCATATTTTAAATACCTTTCATATCTTTTATCTGACAAGCCAACCAGTACTGTATTTGAGAATTTTAAAAAACAAATATAATTACTAACATAAATGTATAGAAATACATAACATTATTCTGAAAATAAATATATTGACTTTTCTTTATTACTGAATTATAATAAAGCAAAATCAAGAACCGATGAGCAAGAGTAGTAGCTTTAACGGCATATTAACAGAGAGTCACGTGATGGTGGAACCGTGATAATATCCGATTCAGTGAATGGACTTGCGAGGGCAAACCAAAATGGCATGTATCGTGTCAGAGTAGGGGCGACGGAATCCAACCGTTATCACATGGAACATGTATGTCTGTACATGTCTGAGCGCATTCTTTTCCTATCTACCGAAAGAATGAATTTAGGTGGCACCGCAGGAACCCACTCCTGTCCTAATGAATTAGGACGGGAGTTTTTTTACTTTATAGGAAATTACGTCCTATAAAGCAAAAACCCTCCGGGGGTTGAAAACACCTGTGCCAAACCTCTCTGTCGGACTTAGCATTTATCAATCTCAAATGAAAGGAAGGAAAACATGATGAAAGAAGCAAAGAAAATCCCTTACAAAATCTACCTTGAAGAAAGTGAGATGCCAAAAGAATGGTATAATGTACGCGCCGATATGAAGAATAAGCCTGCGCCGCTATTAAATCCAGGCACTTTAGAGCCTATGACTTTTGAGGAGCTGCGTGGTGTATTCTGCGATGAGCTCGTAAGACAGGAGCTGGACGATACGACGCCTTACTTTGATATACCACAGGAAATCCAGGATTTTTATAAGATGTACCGGCCATCGCCGCTTGTCCGGGCATACTGCCTGGAGGAAGCGCTCCAGACACCGGCTAAGATCTATTACAAGTTCGAGGGCAATAATACTTCCGGCAGCCACAAGCTGAACTCTGCCATCGCGCAGGCATATTATGCCAAAAAGCAGGGACTCAAGGGCGTGACGACAGAGACCGGCGCCGGCCAGTGGGGTACGGCCCTGTCCATGGCATGTGCGTATCTCGGGCTCGACTGTCAGGTATACATGGTCAAATGCTCCTATGAGCAGAAGCCGTTCCGTCGGGAAGTGATGCGGACTTACGGTGCCAACGTGACCCCCTCTCCGTCAGAAACTACCAATGTCGGACGCAAGATCCTCTCCGAGCACCCGGGTACTTCGGGGAGTCTTGGCTGTGCCATCTCTGAAGCGGTCGAGGCTGCGGTCTCACAGGACGGCTACCGCTATGTACTCGGCTCCGTCCTGTCACAGGTGCTGCTCCATCAGTCGGTCATCGGACTGGAGACGAAAGCAGCACTTGACAAATATGGTATAACACCTGATGTCATTATCGGATGTGCAGGCGGCGGCTCCAACCTCGGCGGACTCATTTCCCCGTTTATGGGCGAAAAGTTAAGAGGGGAGAAAGACTATCAGATCATAGCGGTAGAGCCGGCGAGCTGCCCAAGCCTTACACGCGGCAGATATGCCTACGACTTCTGCGATACCGGCATGGTGTGCCCGCTGGCCAAGATGTACACTCTTGGAAGCGGATTCATCCCGTCGCCGAACCACGCAGGAGGGCTCCGCTACCACGGCATGAGTTCCGTTCTCTCACAGTTGTACGACGACAAGCTCATGGAGGCCATCTCCATCGAACAGACGGCAGTCTTCGAAGCCGCAGCCAAATTCGCCCGCATCGAAGGCATCCTCCCTGCTCCTGAAAGCAGCCACGCTATCAAGGCCGCCATGGATGAGGCTATGAAGTGCAAAGAGACCGGGGAAGAGAAGACAATCGTCTTCGGCCTCACCGGAACCGGCTACTTCGACATGATGGCATATGAAAAATTCAACAACGGCGAAATGACCGATTATATCCCGTCCGACGACGACCTGGCAAAAGGATTTGCCGGTCTGCCGCAAGTATAATAGACATTTAGGTACAGGTCAAAACTCAAATGGGGACGTAACAAAATTGAATTTGATCACGTCCCCGTTCACAGTTTTTTCACATTTGCACGTATTCTTCGAGGCAGATTCCCTGCCTCATTATTTCTTCTGCCGCCTCTTTTCCGACATAGCGGTAGTGCCACGGCTCGTAGCTGATGCCCGTCATATCGCTTTTGTCGGAGGGGTAGCGGAGGATGAAGCCATATTCGCTGCAGTGTTCCATGAGCCACTTTTGTTCCGGCGTCTCTTCCTGTCCTTTGTCCAGAAGCTGGTACGACTCTGCCACGATGTCGACAGCCAGTCCGAGCTCGTGTTCGCTCGTACCCGGCGGCGCGACCCATACGGCGGCCTGTTTTTCCGCCTCTTCCCTGGAACCAGCCTGGCCCATGCAGGATACTACCTTTGCCTCATATAATGACCTCTGCTTTTCCGCCGTCCGGTAGGAAGAACAGATTAAGGGAGAAAGCCCTTCACTCCTCGCCGCGTCCATCATATCCTGCAGATCTCTGTATATACGCGAATCTACGGATTGTCCATTTTTAAGCACAGTAAGGTCAATAGGATAGCTTTCGGGAATCGGATGTGACGCATTCACAAGCCTCAGATTCCATGCGGACGCATCTGCCCTTTCCACTGTCTGTTCCTGGCCGCTTCTGTACCTATCCGCACATGTAAATCCGCAGATAAAGACGAGCAGGCAGATGATGGCGGCAGAAACGCCGTAAAAGACAATCTTGTCCTTCCTTTTCTGCTGTCTGGCCGCTTTCCTGTGCTTTTCCGTCTCCCTCCCGGATACACGGTAATACGCCGAACGTTGCTCTGGCCTATATCGGTTCATGAAAACCTCCCCTTTCATAAGGAATCTTTATTTCACCGATATTGTATTACCAAGTTGCATCCAATGCACTGCCATATCCCGTCGAAGTTGCATCATCTACTGTCGATGCCGTATCATCTCCCGCCATCCCTAATGACAGAGCATCCGTCAGGCTGATATAGCCGTTCTCCTTCTGCTCAGACTGGTAAATGATGTACAAGACGTCAGAATTTCCCGTTTCATACACGACTGCCCCATCCAGCGGCTGCCTGTCCATCTCTTTCAGCGTAATGCCGAGATACTCCGCCCACTTTTCCCCGGCATTATCTGTCAGCGTGATGCCTACCCCCGTACCTACGGATGATATGCTGAACTCATATATGACTTCTGTCTCTTCGTCGATCAGGAGCCACAGGGACAGTCCGTTGCACTCGGCTCCGATGTAAAAGCATCGTATCTTCTGCTGTACATCCGCCTCTGTATAGTACATCCGCATCGCTTCTATGACAGTTATATTGCCGGTCAGCCCTTCTCCTGTCACGATGCCTCTTTGAAGCAGCTTTTCAAACCCTTTCTGCACAAGTTCTGCCAGCCTATTATCTGCCTCACTATATACGACTTTGCCTGATATGACTTCACTTCCCGTCTGGCGCGCCCTGTTTATGACAGACAGCTTCTCGAGCGTATCCGCCGCCGGCTTCTCCGGCTTAGCAGATTCCTTCAGCTGTTCCGTCTGCACATCCGCCAGCAGCTTCTTTTCCTCATATCCGGACAGACCGACAGGCACATAGACCGACGCTGCAAGAACCGCAGCAAGAAGTAGTATTGCCAGCCACGTTCTGTTCTTCATCCCTGCCTCCTTGTATAATGTATTTAGGTTGTTCAAGGGATACCTATAAACCCTTAGACCTACTTCTTTACATCTCCAGTCTGATAGGAGATAATTGTTTTATTAGATTGAGGGGATGATCGTTGCCTCCT
>NZ_SMMX01000032.1 GCF_004345005.1 Extibacter muris | reverse complement strand
TTGTGACGGATGTGGTTAATCCAAAAAGAGCCTCGCCAGACCAATTACTCCCTTATCATAAAAAAATAAGTGTAGAGGGTAAAGCACGAATGATATGCTTTATCTCTTACACTTATATGGTACTAAATAGAGCCTGCAACGGCTCTGCAAATTGTATATTATTATTTCCCTATGAAACATAGTATAGAATGCGGCCATCAGTTGCCGCATTCTATACTTATCTCATTGAACAGCTTCAGAATATCATCCACCGTGATGCTGTCTTTTTCTTCCTCTTTCTTATCCAGAATCACTCCTCCCTGATGCATCATAAGGAGCCTGTTTCCATATTCCACGGCGTGCCGGAGGTTGTGGGTGACCATGATGGTCGTCAGCTGCTTTGCCCTGACAATCTTATCCGTCAGTTCCATGATGAGCTCTGCGGTCTTCGGGTCGAGGGCCGCCGTATGCTCATCCAGAATCAGGAACTCGATTGGCGTCATCGTAGACATGAGCAGGGCCATCGCCTGCCGCTGTCCGCCTGAGAGCGACCCTACCTTGATATCCAGCTTATCCTCCAGGCCAAGTCCGAGCTGGCTCAGCTGCTCCCTGTAATATCCGACCCTCGTTTTATTCGTCCCTCTTCCAAGGCCGTAGAGCTTCCCTTTATTGTCCGCAAGAGACATATTCTCCAAAATCGTCATGGACGGGCACGTCCCCATGGCAGGATTCTGGTACACTCTGCCTATCCGCTCATTTCTGCGGTATTCCTTTTCCCTCGTGATATCCTTTTCATTGATAAATATCCGGCCGGCTTCCAATGGTATGCTGCCGCATATGATATTCAGCATGGAAGTCTTTCCTGAACCGTTGCTCCCTACGACGGACAGGAACTCGCCCTGTTCTATCTTGAGGTTGAAATTATGGAAGAGGCACATTTCATTTATCGTACCCGGATTGTAATATTTCTCGATTCCCCTGAGTTCAAGCATTTTTGTTCACCTTCTTCTTTCTCTCCATGCTGATGATGAGGATGATAAGGAACAGGACCGCCGTAATCAGCTTCATCGCCTGCGGTTCAAAGTTCTTAAGGGCGACCGCGACACATGCCTTGTATATGACAGAACCTATCAATACGGAAGTCGTCGCCTTTAAGACCGTCATCTTCTTGAAAATGCTCGTGCCGATGATAACGCTTGCAAGGCCGATGACAATCGCCCCCGTCCCCATGGATATCTCAAATACCCTCTCCTCCTGGGCGAAGACACATCCCGCCAGGGATACGAGCCCGTTCGCTATGGCAAGGCCTAGAATCTTCACGTTCCCCTGGTCCTTGGCAAGCGAGGTGACAAGCGTATCGTTGTCCCCGACCGCCCGCAGAAGATACCCTGATTTTGTCTTCAGATACAGGTCTAGGAACACCTTGCTTATCACTGCCAGTATAAGGATGACTGCCAACGTCGTATACGGCCTGAGGGCTTCCGGCACGATGCCGTCTATCAAATCGTTCTTGAATATCGTCTTCTGGGAAAAGAGCGGTACATTAGACGTGCCCGCAATGTAGAGGTTTACGGTCCAGAGCGCTGTCATCATGATAATTCCGGACAGCAGGTCCCTCACCTTGCACTTCACATGGATAAGACCTGTGCATACGCCTGCCAGCACTCCTGCCGCAAACGCCGCAAGCAGAGCCAGGTACGGATTCACTCCCCGCGTGACAAGGGCAGCTGTAATGGCTGCCCCGAGCGGAAAACTTCCATCGACCGTAAGATCTGGAAAATCAAGTATCTTGTATGTGATATAGACCCCCAGCGCCAATATCCCATATATGAGCCCCTGTTCAATAATGGTTACAATCAAGTTCATGAAAATGCCTCCCGCATACGTAATATACTTCTGCTTCTACTCTGTTATCTCATCAAAGCTCTCGACCGCGTCTGCGGAAAGCGTCTCCGGCACAGAGATGCCAAGGTTCTCCGCCACTTTTGTATTAACATAGAATCCTGGTTCCGTGATTAGTTCAAAGTTCATCTCCGATGCCTTCTCTTCCCCTTTAAGCACCTTGGCCGCCATCTTTCCGGTCTGCCTGCCGAGTGCGATATAGTCGATTCCTTCTGCGGCAAGGCATCCTATCTTTACCTGCTCGATTTCGCTGCCGAACACCGGAATCTTCTTGTCGTTCGCCTTCTCGAGTATCGTCGGCAGCGACGCTACGACGGTATTGTCCGTGAGGTTCGTCATGCAGTCGACCTGGCTTAAGAGGTCATCCGCTGCAAGGGATACGTCTGCGGTCGCCGTGATACCCTTTTCCATAAGTTCAAAATCATATTTGCCCACAAGCTCTTTGTATTCTGCTATCGCGGATACGGAATTCGCCTCGCTCGTCGTATACATGATTCCTATCTTCTTTGCATCCGGAAGCATTTCCCGGATCATCTTCAGCTGCTCTTCTACCGGAAGCTTGTCGGACGTTCCAGTCACCTCTCCTGCCGGAGCCCCTTCCTCATCTGCAAGTTCTGCCGCCACCGGATCAGTCACCGCCGTATAGATGACCGGAATGCCGCTGTCCATGGCCGCATTGTACGCGCTCTGCGCTGTCGGTGTCGCTATCGCGCAGATCATGTCTACCTTGTCGGATACGAAGCCGTCGGATATCTGTCCTGCCGTTCCCATATCTGCCGCTGCGTTCTTATACTCGACTGTCAGGTTATCTCCCTCTTTGATGCCCTCTTCTTCAAGTCCTTTTAAAAATCCTTCTCTGCAGTTGTCCAGAGACCCGTGCTCCGCAAACTGCTCAATACCGATAGTGTAGCTCTCCTTTTCCGAGCCCCCGGAAGATTTGGAAGAATCTCCGCATCCTGATAGTAATACTGCTGTCATTGCTGCTGTTAATAATCCAGCTGTTAATTTCTTTTTCATTGTTCTTTCTCCTTTTCTTTTCATAGATTCCTTTTGCTGTTAGGAGAGAAAATCATAACAGAGCCGGCAGGCGATGATGGATGAGTCTGCGCTTTTATCCGGTCGACCATTGCGGGCACCTCGTGACCTCTGGTCACTCGGTCGCGGGTGCCCCGCTGATATTTTCAGAACTAACCATCTATTTGCGCAAGCGCAATATCTGGTTATTCTGAAAATGCCCGCAATCTCTACCACGCGCAAAAAACCGCCCCAAACCTATAGGTTTGAGGCGGTAATAATTAACTCTTATTATCGCGGTACCACTCAAATTGACAAATCGTCCACTTTTCTCATGTACTAACATACACTCCTGATTGATAACGGGTTCGGTTCCCGACTAGCCATACTCTCGTATGATTTCAGGCTGCCCTCGAAAGTCCATTCAACTATCTCCTTCATACGGCAATCACACCACCTGCCGCTCTCTTGGATGTCGCTAGATAATCTACTCTTCTTTCTCAACGGTTTTTCTTATTTACACCATATACTTTAATTCACCAAAGTGCATTTGTCAAGACAAATTTGAAATTATTTTTAATCCTTGATAACCGGTACCGGCGTATCGTCTTTTGCATCGAGGTCGTTTATGTACTTCTTCGTCTCTTTTACGATTACATTAGACAATAACAGTACGGCAACAAGGTTTGGTATGGCCATCAGCGCATTCAGAATATCTGCGATAGTCCAAACAATATCAAGTGCCACTACAGGGGCGATAGCTGCTACGAAGCAATAAAGCAGACGGTAAGGGATAAGTCCCTTTCTTCCCGCAAAATACTCTACGCATCGCTCCCCGTAATATGCCCATCCAAGAATTGTGGAATAAGCAAATGAAATGATACCTAACGTAAGAATAACAGGGCCGATATACGGAATCTGAGCAAACGCCAAGGACGTGAGCACACCGCCGTTTTCAATCTGATCCGCATTGATTGCCGGGTTCTTCATGATTGTTGTAACAAGTACAAGACCTGTCATTGCACAAACAACTACTGTATCCCAGAATGTACCTGTGGAGGATACGAGTGCCTAGCGGACCGGGTTTCTTGTCTGCGCTGCCGCAGCTGCGATAGGTGCAGAACCAAGACCAGATTCATTGGAGAAAAGTCCTCTGGCAACACCATACTGGATAGCCATACGGATTCCTGTTCCTACAAGACCGCCTGCCGCTGCTCCAGGAGTGAAGGCCAGTTTGCCGATTGTTCCAAGCGCCGGAATGATAAAGTCGTAATTCATACATAAGATGATAATACAGCCAAGTACATAGAAAATAGCCATGAATGGCACAAGTTTCTCACATACGCTGGCGATTGATTTGATACCGCCGAAGATAACGATTGCGGTAAGGACTGCAACTACGATACCTACAATCCACATCGGGATGCCAAGGTTTTCATTACATACGGTTGCAATCGCGTTAACCTGTGTCGCACAGCCGATACCGAAAGAGGCAAAGCCTGCGAATACTGCGAACAGCATGCCAAGCCATTTCAGATTCAGCCCGCGGGACAATGCGTACATCGCACCACCCTGCATACGGCCGTCCTCTGTCTTAACTCTGTACTTAACCGCAATCAGGGCCTCGGAATACTTTGTCGCGATACCGAATACACCTGTCAGCCAGCACCAGAGAACAGCTCCAGGACCGCCGAGTGCAATCGCCGTTCCTACACCGATGATATTACCTGTACCGATTGTAGCGGCAAGTGCGGTTGTCAGCGCACCAAACTGCGATACTTCTCCTTCTGCATCAGGATCTTTCAATACAGATAGCTTGATACCTTTTGAAAGCGTTTTTCTCTGGATAAATCCGAGCCGGACTGTCATAAATATGTGAGTACCCAACAACAGGATAATCAGCCACCAGCCCCATACCAATCCATCAATTTTGGTTATAACTGCACTTATACTATCTAGCATATTATTCCCCCTTCTCTTTCCTTTGATTTTAAATATGCACTTTCTGATAAAAATAGTACTACGATAAAAACAAACAGGTGTCGACAACGGATGTCGACCGCCCCCTGCATCACCTAAAGACATTGTACATGAATTTGTAGAAAATATCAACTATCGTTATAAAATTGACATTCAATTCGTCATAATAACGAAATATTAAAGATTATTCTTCATTTTTTAATTTGTTAAATAAATAACTAATGATTTTATCGCACAACTTCCGCGGTTATCTCCTGCTGGCGCCAAAACAAAAAGACCCCGAAGGTATGTTCCGCCTTCGGAGTCTTTGTATATTTTGTATAGGCTGTACAATGTTGTACTATATATCGTATGCGCCGAAATAATATTAACATATAATTCCAGCATGTGCAAGTATTTCATATCATCCTTTTATGCCGCTCAGCGCGATGCCCTCCTTGAACCTGCTCTGCATACATATATAGAAGAGGAACGGCGGCAGAAAGTTAACGACCGCACACGCCATCGTAAGCCCTACGTCTGTATTGAACTGCGTTTTCATAAGGCTGAGCGCCAGCGGCAACGTCTTCATCTCCTCCTTCGTACATGCTACGAGCGGCCAGATAAAGTTATTCCACGCGCCGACGAATGTAAAGATAGACAGTGCCAGCACGGAGGACTTTACCATCGGGATCACGACTTTGAAGAACGTCCCTATATTTCCGCAGCCGTCTATCTTTGCCGCATGTATCAGATCCTGCGGAATGTCCAGAATCGCCTGCCTCATGATAAATACGCCGAAGGCTGTCGGGAGAGGCAGGATAAGCGCTCGAAAGGTATTGAGCCATCCAAAGCTCTTTGTTATCAGGAACAGCGGGACGACAATGACCTCTGACGGCACTATCATAGTCAGTACGAGAAAGAGGAACAGCCTGTCATTTCCCCTGAAATCCATCTTGGCAAATGCATAGCCCGCCAGAGCGCATACCGCCAAAGTCAGCACCACTCCGGCCGCCGCCACGAACACGCTGTTGAAGATATACCGGCCAAAATGCTCCATTGCAAATATCTTTCCATACTGCTGCAAAGACAGCTTGTCCGGCGAAAAGTCGAAGTCATGGGCATTAATGGTAGACTTAAAAGACATCAGGAACATGTACACGAAAGGAACGATGTTCACCGCGATAATCCCTATAAGTAATATAGAATCCAATCCGTTTCTAATAGCTTTTGCTGCTTTCATATAACCTCCGTTATATCTCTGAAACATCTCTTCGCATCAGCATTTTCTGCATCAGCGCAATGACGAGCACCACTGTAAACAGCATATTGGATATGGCCATGGCATAGCCCGCTTTGCTGCTGCCGAAGCAAGAGGTATATGCATACAGCACAAGCGTCGTCGTGGCATTGTTAGGACCTCCGCCGGTCAGGTTGAAGATAAGGTCAAAGCAGCGCAGGGAATTGGTCAGCGAAAGGAATACGGCCAGGATGATCATCGGCTTCAGCATCGGAAGCGTAATGCTGAAAAAACAGCGCAGCCTCCCTGCTCCGTCTACTTTGGCGGCCTCATAGCAGGCGCCCGAAATCGAAAGCAGGCCGGAAGAATAGATGACGACGTAATATCCCATATACTTCCACACTGCAACGAGCCCGACGACCACCAGGGCCTTACCGGAATCTCCAAGCAGCATGGACGGATCCACCCCGAACAGACCGAAGAACTGTTCCACCGCCGGCAGCTTTCCGTTCAGGAATTCTCTCCATACGACGCCCGCCACCGCATCTGCACACAGCACGGGTATGAACACGATGCAGTTGGCCAGCTTCCCAAGAATCTTTTTCCGGTTGGCCACCAGAAATGCGGATACCAGTATGCCCGACACGGTCTGCAGCGGGACGATGATGACAACAAGCTCCAGCGTATTTTTTAATGCTTTCATAAATTTGCTGTCTGACATGAGCCGCCTGTAATTGTCCAGACCAGAAAACACTGGTTCTGTCATGATATTATATTTTGTAAAACCAAGTGCGATAGATATGATAACCGATCCAAGTACGAACGTCACCAGAATGATAGTGATGGGGGTGATGTAAGCATATGGCGCAAGGCTTTTTATTCCTGAATGTTTTTTCTCCATACCGTCCCTCTCAAAAAAATGTCCGCACCAGGGGCGGACATTTTATGTTGACCATCCTTATTCTTTATCTGCCCAGTATTCGTCCAGCAGATTGTTCGCGTAGTCTTCTGCCTCTTTCAGAGCCTCCTCGACCGTCATATCATCTGTCATGATCCCCTGGAAGTCGGCGGAGAGCTGTGTCAGTATATCAGCTCCGCAAGGCCCTGCCTGCAAGCCATGCCACTTGCCGATATCCTCGGTATAGATACGCTCCATCTTCTCATCTCCGGCATATGGCTCACTGACCGTAAGTGCGGCTCCCGGGCATTTCTCATGGTACTGTGCCATGAATTCAGCGCCGGTCACGTATTTGATGAAGTCCATCGCAAGATCTTTATCTTCTGCCCCCGACATCAAGGTCAGGCAGTCCGTTGCCCCGAAGGTGCCGTAATCCTTGTTCTTAAGCGAAGTTACATAGTCCCATTTCAAATCCGGATATGTCTCGCCAAACATCGTTTCATCGGTCTGGGATGAGCGGTATACTCCGAATGCAGACTTGCCTTGTCCGAATACATTGGCAAATGCCTCTGACCAGGACTGGGACATAAAGTCCGGATTCATATACTGTGTCAGTTCCTTGATCCATGTCACGGCCTCCGTGCCTGCCTCGTCTGCAAATGTGACAGACTTCATGTCATCGCTGTAGACCTGGCCGCCGTTCTGCCATAGCGCGCTGTAATAATATGCGTTTAACACCTGCATGGCGCCTACTTCGCTCGTGCTCATGCCTGCCGCATATCCATACTGGTCGATCTCGCCGTCACCATCGGTATCTTTCGTCGCCGCCTTGCAGATCCTCACGAAATCTTCCCAAGTTTGCGGGGCACTCTCCCCTAGCTCCGCCAGAATGTCTTCATTGTAATAAAGTACGAACGGAACCCCTGTCACCAGCGGCCAGCCGTACTGTCCCTCCATCATATAGCCATTTCCCAGATATTTGTATTCCGCCTTATCTTCCTCCGTAACGTAATCGGACATATCCTCGACCGCGCCGGCGTCAATGTATGTAGGGAACATCTCGTTGTACATATATCCCACATCAGGCCCCTCCCCTGAATTGAGCGCTGTCATATAAGTCTCTTCATAGCTGTCCCATGGCACTACCTTGATATTGACGGTACAGTCCGTTCTCTTTTCCCAGTCCTTGAGCAGCGGTTTCCAGTTATTTACCGTGTCGTCATCCAACGGTGCGACCCATACATCCAATGTCTTACCGCCCGATCCCTGCTTTTCTTCCTCTGAGCCGTTATTGCCGCACCCGGCACATAACGCCGCAGACATGGCCAAGACAATCAGTATGCTGATTATTTTTTTCTTCATAGCTTTTTTACTCCCTGTATCTTTTACAATATTATCCAAGGGCATTTTAACATCAGCATATTAGTTTCACAAATTGTTAATTTCCATAAACAGCTTCGTTTATAGATTGTGTCTATATGTCCTGGCTGCTTCCATGAAGACATCTATCTGCTCCGGACGGGTCGTCTCGGGAATATCACATCCCGATGCAAGGACATAGCCTTTCTCAGACTTAAGCCCCGCGTCGATACAGTCTGTGACCGCTTTCAAAATCTCCTGCCTCGTTCCGTTCTTGATGATTTCCACCGGATCCACATTCCCGGCTATGGGCACGGCCTCTCCCAGTTCCAAGGCTGCTTTCTCCAAATCCACGATGTTGTCGAGGCTTACTTCATTCAGTTGATACTTCCGGAAATATTTCCATATCTTATCCGTCATGCCACACATATGAAGCGATACCTTCTTACCGGTCTTAGCATATGCGTAATCTGTCAGTTCCTTCGTAAATGGATAGACGAATTTCTCGTACATTGCCGGACCTATCAATGCAGGATTTGCCACCGGATCTGCCATAGCGGTTCCCATCCCGTATTCTGCCGCAAGGTCGATGCAGCTCTTCTCGCTGTCTGTTATAATCCGCATAAGCCGGAGGACATCATCCGGCTTCTTCCGGCAGTCCCGCAGCAGGCGTTCCACGCCCCGCAGATTAGAGGCAATAGTAAGTGGTCCGCCGATGCTCATTTCTACAGGTACGATTGCAAGCGCTGTCTTCTCAAGTATGGCAGCCGCTCCTGCGAAGTCCTGTATTCTCTCATTCGTATGGGCGTTCACCGGCTCCATCGTCTCGAGCCGGGCATAGCTGTCAAGCAGAGGCACGTCCATATAAGGAACCCCTTGTCTCGGATAGACGACCCGCCCGCCAAGCGCCTCTGTAATGCCTCTCGAGTTCGGCCCGATATCCATCCTGTCATACCCGTAACGGTTGAACGGTATAATCTCCGCCTCTGCCATCTTTTCCGGATCATGGGACAGATCCCACACGCTGACGCCGCTCAGCACACCTTTCAATTCTCCCATGAATGGAACGCACGGGATACGGTCGTACGCTTCCCCTTTCTCAATCGCCATTTTTCTCTCAACAGGTGTCATTTCATCTGCCATGCACTTCTTAATCTCAGTCAATTTCTTATCCTTCCTTCCGCAATATATCCATAGGTCCAAGTACCTTTTGACATCAGCACCATTATATTTAATAAATACGGAAAAGACAACCATGGACTCCAAAGTCATTGCAGAAGAACGGTCAATTAAACTATTGAATAAAGCAGGGATATGTGATATCATGTCAGCACAATTCAAACATTCTGATTTTCTGATTTCATCTACGGCAGATCGCCGTACCTATCCGATGTTTGTGACAAATCTTTCATGCAAGGAGGGATGCCTATGGGGGCTGTTCTTTTGTTTTCCGTCTGTTAACCGTGGATAAAGTATGATAAAATGAAGGAGAGCCATATGAACAAAAGACAAAAGCTGATACCATTAAACAAACTGAACCTTACGGACCGTTTCCTCTTTGAGGAAGTGATGGAGGACCCTCTGCCCCACCAGGAGGCGCTACTACCAGTCTCTCGTGGACATCTCCCTGCTCAAGCCCGGGATTCCGGACTACAGCCAGCTGAACGAGTCCTATCTCATCATGATCACGCCCTTCGACCTGTTCGGCTGCGGGAAGTACCGTTACACCTTCCGGGCCGTGTGCGAGGAAGAGCCGGGATGCGTCCTCGAAGACGGGGCGACGCGGATCTTCCTGAACACCCGTGGAACGAATGACGATGAGGTCTCACAGGAGCTGGTGGAATTCCTGCACTACGTGGAGCATACGACGGATGAGGCGGCGGAACATGCCGGGAGCGAACGCATCCGCCGCATCCACGACCGGGTCCGGAAGGTTCGGAATAGTGAAGAAGTCGGGGTGAAGTATATGCAGGCATGGGAAGAGAAATACTATGAAAAAGAAGAGGCAAGAAAAGAGGGGCTGCAGGAAGGTCGTGCTGAAGGCCGTGCTGTAGGACGCACAGAAGGAGCCCGAAATAAACTAAAAGACCTAATAAAAAGAAGCTTGAAAAAGGGAAGTCTATCGAAGAAATTGCCGATGCCCTGGAAGAGACTGAGGCAGTCATCCAGGAGCTCATCAAAGAAATGCAAGCCTAGTAGAATGGGCACGGGCAGGGATATGGAAAGGATTCTCCGCCTCTCCCGCTTAGGCCTGGGCATCTGTCTCCCGTCTCCCCGCCCGCTACCTGCCTAACTGACAAGGGGAAGGATGGCTGTATGACATTACTGGCCAACGGGGGAAGGCGCCACAGCTGATAACCGGCTGTCGGCGCCTTCCCACTTACTATCGTCCCTATGTACTCTGCCCGGCTTGAGCATCGATGATATGTGACGCTTCCCGGACCGTAAGATTATGTTCCTGAAGAAGCTGGTACAGCTCTTTTAATTCCTGCTCCTGCTTTTTAGCTATAACCTCATCTTTCTGCCGCAGCAGCGAATCCAGTTTCCCTTGAACCCTGGCTATCTGTTCGTCCAGCACTTCCATCTGTTCCTCATAAGACTTTGTCCTCCTGGCCATATTTATACTCCGCTCCTTTGTCCATTTTATATATATAAATATATGGACAGACTTTATAAATTATGACTATAATATTATTCTGAGTTTCCTCAGATATGACCTGCTATTTTTGATTTGCAGTTGTTTATACGCAAAAAGGAGGAAAATAAAATAAAAAAGCTCATAATAAAAATATACATATATATATTTCTTATTTTAGCACCCTTCATTACGGCATCCATGAATTATGTTGCATTTATTTTTAATAAATTTTATATAAGATTTTGAATTATTCCCATAAACACTACATTTATAAGCAATTTCAAAATTGAAAAACATTCATTTTACCACGAATTTACCACGATTGAAGAGCCTTGATATGACAATATAAGCCACAAGGGAGATAGCACATGAAATGAAACTGTGTATCTCCTTTTTTCATACCACTTGACTACTTCTCTCTGATTTCAAACCTTAAAATGGCTTTCATCATTTCTGTATGAATTTGACCTTTTAATT
>NZ_SMMX01000031.1 GCF_004345005.1 Extibacter muris | reverse complement strand
GATGGCTCCACAATATTCCCTGATTTCAGCCCCATATTCTCCAGTGCCTGATACATGGAACGGATCACGACTGGCGGTGTATAAAATGCAGTCAAGGTAGACTGTCTTGCCGCCTCATATTCTTCTTTCGTCAATACAATTTTCAGTTCCAGATATTCTGTTTCCCATGCAGATTTATTTCCATCAAAAGCGTCCGATAAGCCTCCCCACCCTACATAACCAGATAAAATCTCTTGTTCCTCCGGTGTAGCATAACGGTTTTCTTCCTCACATTTCTTCAACAGTTGGATTGCCATAATGTTCGCCCGGAATTTCTCCTTTGCACTTCCTTGTCCCAACGTATCGTCTGTAATCTGAAACTGGTGACGCTGTGACTGTGGAATTTCAGGGTGAAGGTCAAATGTCTGAACCTTTCCCTTCGGCATGGATTTTTTCCATGCTGGGGAAAGGTCTGGAGATATTTCTTTTTCGGCTGGTAACTCCAGTTCCTGTAAGGATTCCTCTTTCTGCTCTGTTACTTCCTTCTGCTCCGTTGGGAGTTCTTCCACTTTCGGCATTTCTGTTTTCTTCTTCAGATGGTCATTTGCGGGATTTTCTCCTACTTTGCGTTCAAACTCCTGACGTGGCATTTCTTCCGTAAAGAGCGGATACATCTGATTCCGCAATACAACCACATCATCAGAAAGGGTTACGATTTCATAAGCGTCCATGCCGATATAGACAACCGTATCTCCCTCATAATCATAGGGCGTATTCATAGACGGAAGGTTGCCTACTTGTTCAATAAAATCCTGTACTTCCTCATACTGTTCGTCATCCAGTTCCAGCTCTACATGGTCTGTCACTTGTTCCGTAGCAGGTTCTATGAAAACAGATGATGATACTTCTTCTTTTTCGCCTATTATTGGTGTAAACAGACTAAATACTCCGTTGTGATAATCCCTCAGTTGTTGATAGGCTTTCTGCATAGACGCATAGTTCCTGTCAAAATCCGCAGTATTTTCAAGCACCTCTAACATTCCGGATAATAATTCTTCTATCCTCTCCGGGTTATTCAGTTGTGGTCGGATTACTTTGATTGCATCTGTGATATACATTCCACTTTCGTATGGACGTACTACATGCTCCGGCTGATTCGTATAAAAGTGATAAATTCCCTTCGCAATCACACCTTTTTCATATTCCGGTATATACTCCAGTTCTTTCTGCGACATATAGCGGTCAGAGGCAATCAACTCATCAATCCGCTTTGCAACTTTCTCCCATTTCCATAAGACTTGCTCTGCGTCCTCTCCAAAACCACGGCGCAATTTCAATCCTTTTGCATCATGATCTTCTCCGATCCCTGTCCCGATCAAGACTGGATCATGACCACCAGTTCCATACTCTTCTTTCAGAAACGCGGCTTTTTCTTGTACCGTATGCCCTTGCAAAAAGAAAGAGTAAATCCGAAATTTCCCCTCTGAAAACGGGCTGCCACTTCGTAACGTATGGTCCATCATTTCCTGCGGAATAGAAAAAGCAGAGGACTTTTCCTCTGCTAAATCATCTAAAAATACCAATTGTCCATTGACGGTAGGAAGCGGTTCTGCTTTATCCTTAAGTTCCCCCATCAGACGCATTCCCTCAAAATATTCTGCAATCACACCCCAGTCATAATAGCCTTGTGCTGTGCGTGAAAGATAACTCCCCTCCCATATATGCATCACATTTTGATAGGTCTTATAACCGACACGCCTTCCATCTTCCAAATCAATCTCTGTGTATTCCGGATTAAAAATACTTTTGATATATTCCTTTCTCCTGTTACGATCCTCAGTCTTTTCAAAAAATCTCTGAATTTCTGTTTTCTCTGCTTTTAAGTGCGGTGTCGTAAGCAGAAGTTCTTTTATATCCTCATCCTTATGGAAAAATGGCAGGCTCTTATCTTCTTTGCTTCTAACGTACCATTCTAAACGTAAATCAGTTCCTTCATCACGATCTCCTCCGCCGACTGGCGGATATTGTTCATCCGTCCTACCCACATCATCGAATCGCTCGCTTTCAGTTCCTCCGTCACATTCTGTGCTGCTTTCATCTCTGTTGTAATCTGCTCCATCCGGTTCTGCGCTGTTTCTTGTATCTCCATTAGGTGTGATTTCAGTTTCCCTTGTGTCATCAGGCTGATGAACAGTCCGTAATGGTTCTCCCACAGATACGTCCTGCGAAGGGAGCCATACTTCCCAACGTGTCCTTCCTGCTCGTCCGGTATAGTCAGATTCGGAATCAAATAATCTCCGCTTTACTTGAGTTAAAGACAATGTTTCGGGGAAGTGCCGCAACTGGCACATTCCCCCTGCCTACTTAATCAATTTTCCCCACAAAACGGTAGTAAATTTCAATGTCCCTCACTGTTTTCCCATTTTCATCTTTCCATGACTGATGGACAACGATTTTCTCAATCAGTTCATTCAAGAGCGGGGCGGTAAGCTCATCAATGGCACTGTATTTCTGGATAAGCTCAACCCACCGTTTTGCATCATCGGTTTCTTCCTTTGTTTCTTCCATTCTTGCTGTTATCGTCTTGACCGTTTCATCAAGCTGTTGCTGCTCTGTGCGGTATTTGACGGAAAGCATGGAATAGTTTTCTTCGTCAAGCAGCCCTTTCACCCTGTCCTCATACATCTTCGCAAAAAGATTGTCCAGCTCCTGCCTGCGTTTCTGTGCCTTTTTCAGCTCCTTTTCGGCGCGGGCATTCTCTGACCGCCGCTGCTTCTCACTGCCCTGCAGCAACCGTTCCAGAATGGCGTCCTCATTTTCCTTTACCGCCATCAGCCAGAATTGTAACCTTCCGAGGACAAACGCATACAGAATCTTATAAGGCGTGTAGTGCATGGTGCAGAAGTTCCTGCCATATGCGGAATATTGGGTGCAGCGGTAAAAACGCCCCTTGTCCTTTGTGTTTGCTGAGCCGAGTGTCCACCCGCATTCCCCGCACCTTAAAAGCCCTGCGAAAATCTGCGGCTCATCGTCTTTGCGGCTCCGTTTCCGTGAATTGACGTGCGTCTGCACCAATTCCCACAAATCCTGCGTGATAATCGGCTCCTGCGGCACTTGTCTCTGCGGCTTTGATTGCAACCGGAATCACCGTCTGATACACTTTAATGAATCTCCCGTAATTCTCCTTCAGACTGCTTTCTGTGGCTCGTGCAAGATTGGTACGCATATCTGCCAACGTAAGCAGCACACCGTCCACTCTCAATGAGGGATTGATTTGACGCTGTACTTTCTTAATAGTCTGGATTAACTGTGTCATACCTTTTAAGGGCAGATAATGAGCCTGAACAGGTACAGCCACACTATCTGCTGCGGCTAATGCGTTAATCGTCAACATTCCTAAACTCGGCATACAGTCAATGAGAATATAGTCATACTGCTTTTTCAATGGCTCAAGACAGGTTTTCATCGTAGTCTCCCGGCTCATGGCATTTACAAGCAACATTTCCATACCGGATAACTCAATATTTGCCGGAATAAGGTCAACACCCTCCTCATGGTGCAAAATACCCTCTCCTGTATCCATTGGTCTGTCACGGATAATATTTTCCATGTGCGTTGTGAGTGTGACCGGAAGATTATCTTGGTCAGCCCACCCTAAAGAAGTAGTCAAGTCACCTTGCGGATCAGCGTCTACCAAAAGTACCCGCTTTCCCTCATTTGCCAGTCCAACACCGAGATTGACTGTAGTGGTCGTTTTTCCAGTACCGCCTTTCTGATTTGCAATGGCAATCACTTTACATTTTGATGACATACTCTGTGAGTGCATTACGGATTCCTCCTTTCCTGAAAAATTTAATAGCCACTCCTTGGTGGGGAATGGCTATGTACGAAAATTTAGGCATAAAAAACCGATTGATTCTCGTTGTGAAAACCAATCGGCTTACCAAAAATTTTTGATTTCATTATAATGTCATATCAGTCAAACCCTCTCATTACTCTGTCATATTCTCCAGTCCCAAAATCGTCTCCTTGCTTTATTTTCAGATTAAAAAGATTTTTATAACTTCCTACAAAATATCTATCACGAGTAAATCTTTCCCTAATAAGCCTTATATCTATTCCCAATTCTAAAAGCACTTCCACTCTAAAAAATACTTTGTAGCAAACAATTACCCAATAAATTTCATCCATACTTAATATTGGATTTTTTGTATGTGATGCATGTGTATAAACATCTCTATCATTCTTAATATTGCTCAACAATGTATGTGTATGGCATTCTCTAAACTCGTTATTACTAAGCCCTGATAAAGACATTATAGCTCTTTTGGTTATTTTTTGAATACATTTGCTGAAATTATCTCCATTATTTGTACAATACTTCTTTATAAATTCTCTATCTTCTTGGCTATTAAGCTTACAAAGAATCTCTTCCTTTCGTTTATCAAATTTTTCCTGCTCCTCGTCACTAACATTGTTTCTTTCCATACCTTCAATGATTTGCATTACCTTTAAAAACTTATTTGTTGTAGAAATTCCAACATCATCATCTAACAACACCTGTTTATATGAATCAAATGCCATTCTCTTAATATTAATCAATGAATAAAACTTGTTGACTGCAACATCCAAAAATGTTGCAAAATCAGATACTTTAAATAGACTTTCTCTTACAAACGATCTACTATCATAACCTTTTCTATTAAAAACAATAAGGTTATCTTTAGGAAAGTTACAATTTCCCAAATAATCAAATCTTTTATCATCTTTAAATAATATAACTTGGGTAGTTGTAACTAATTCACCACTTAATATTTCCAGAAACAAAATCATATTATACAGGTTTTCTTTTATTGTATCTATTCCTATTTTTTCCTTTGACTGGTATTGAATTTGGCTCTTTATACCAAACCTAATTTCTGAATTTCTTCTGTTGACATCATGAAAAGCACAGAAAGAAAAGCCTGACTTTGAATGCAATTCCTTAACTTTCGCTTTTATATCTAAAGACATCTTTGCATCATAAAATTTCAAACTATCAATCTCCTCATACGGAGTTAATCCAATTAATTCTGTCCCCTCTGTAATACTACAAGAAAAACTATCAAATACAAATTCTTCAATACTATTTGCACAGTTTTCTACTCCCCAGCAAACATCGAATGCCTCCACTGTCACCTTAAAATAACAACATTTGAAATCTTTTTCTGTTTGTTTTCCCTTCATTTCTCTAAACATAAATCTTCTTGCTGTTACTTGACTATTATCTGTCTTTAAACTTATTATTGCATCTTCCAACTCTCTTATTCGTATACTTACTTCCCGTGATACATCCATTATTTCTATTATTACACGATAATTTTCTAAAACGCTTATTTGTCCTTGATAAGAGCATTCATGTTCACCAATATGGGTTATTATACAACTCTCTTTATAATCCTTAAATGCTTTCATTTTTTCCTCCAAAACCAAAATTAAACTTTTACTTTATAAACATTCAAAATATTTATATCTTCTTACTTTCGCACATAAATACTCTTCATATTTTACACTACTACATATACCAGAAAATCTAGCCTTATAAAAGATGGGATTCCATATTTAAATTATATACGCTTCAACAGTAAGGTCTTTCCATTGGCAACCTCGCAAGTAGCCACCATTTGCCTTACGAAAAGCCTTTGCTTGCTCATAATCTATCCTAAATTTAAAGGCTAGATTGAAAGTCCTACCTATTAACGATAGCCGCCTGTGCTGTTCTATCCATACTGTTTCGTCCGCAAAATCCATATCAAACAGCACTCAAAAACATCAAATATCACGCTTTTTCACTTCCAGACAAACTAGGACACAAAATACTCTGCCGAGTATTCATTCTCCCTTTTTCCAACATTATAAATCATCCCACATCTTTCATCAATCCATATTTTTCATGCGATAACTTATGATAATTTGGGGGAAGATACACAATTTTATGTTCAAATTTGGGGGATAGCGTTATCCCCCAAAAAAAGATGGCACGCAAACTTCTCCCTTTTCTTCGGAAGAAAGAGGCAAACTTTAAAACAGCAGTTGGGGGAAGGCTTTCCCCCAACTTTGATGATAAAATACGGTAATTTATGATAAATTATGAACCTGCCCTAAAACCACAAAAAACCCCTGAAAATGCCCGTTTTACGGGATTTTCAAGGGTTCTAAAAATCTTTTTGCTTATAAGTTTACTTTCCCATCTGTGCCGCAACTTCAGCCGCAAAGTCTTCGTTCTTCTTCTCAAGACCCTCTCCGGTCTCAAAACGGATAAATCTTTTCACTGACATATTGGCGCCAGCCTCTTTTGCCACCTTCTCTACATACTTGGCAACTGTCAGGTCGCTGTCCTGTACGTATACCTGGTCCAGCAGGCAGATTTCTTTCATCTCCTTGTTGAGACGTCCGATAATCATCTTCTCGATAATGTTGTCCGGCTTGTCAGGATTCTCTACTTTAGCCTGGGCAAGCAGAATCTCTTTTTCATGGTCGATATATTCCTGTGACACTTCATCACGTGACGTATACTTCGGAGACATTGCAGCAACCTGCATAGACACGTTCTTCAGGCATGTTCTGATGTCATCGTTGACAACATCTGTATCAGCTTCTACAAGAACACCGATACGTCCTCCGCCATGGATGTAGGATACGACACATCCGTCCGTCACTACTTTTTCAAATCTTCTGATATTCAGGTTTTCGCCGATAACAGAGATTTTTTCTGTGAGGGCATCTTTCACCGTCTTAGATGTATCTTCCTTCCATGCCTCAGCCATGAACGCGTCCATATCAGCCGCGTCCGTGCCGACTGCCTGTTCTGTCACTGCTTTGACAAATCCCTGGAACTCGGCATTCTTTGCCACGAAGTCTGTCTCGGAGTTCACCTCTACGATTGCCGCTGTCTTATCGTCTTTTACCTCGGCCATGACAAGACCTTCTGCTGCGATACGTCCGGCCTTCTTCTCTGCTTTGGCCTGTCCGTTCTTCCTCAGGTATTCTACTGCTTCATCCATATTGCCGTCTGTCTCGTTAAGAGCCTTTTTGCAGTCCATCATTCCTGCGCCTGTCATCTCTCTTAACTCTTTTACCATACTAGCCGTAATTGCCATCTTATCGTCCTCCATCTACATTATAGTCAGGAAGTTCCCTTCCTCTGAATTAGTTTGCTTCTGCTGATTCCTCGTAAGCGTCTTCGCCTTCTACGTATTCTTCTTCGTATCCGGTTGCTCCCTGGTTAGCTTCGATTACAGCATCTGCCATCTTGGAAACGATTAATTTAACTGCGCGGATAGCATCATCATTTCCTGGAATCACATAATCCAGCTCTTCCGGGTCACAGTTCGTATCAGCGATTCCGATAAGCGGAATGCCAAGCGTATGTGCTTCCTGTACGCAGATTCTTTCTTTCTTAGGGTCGACTACAAAGATTGCATCAGGCGCTTTCTTCATCTCTTTGATACCGCCAAGGTTCTTCTCAAGCTTCTCCCATTCTTTCTTCAGCTGGATAACTTCTTTCTTAGGCAGCACATCAAAAGTTCCGTCTTCTGACATTCTTTCGATTTCTTTCAAGCGGTTGATTCTGCTCTTAATCGTCTTGAAGTTCGTGAGCATGCCACCGAGCCATCTTTCATTTACATAAAACATTCCACAACGTTCAGATTCAGTCTTGATAGCGTCCTGCGCCTGCTTTTTCGTACCTACGAACAGGATGGATCCGCCTTCTGCCGCGATATCAGAGATTGCCTGGTAAGCTTCGTCTACTTTGCCTACAGACTTCTGTAAATCGATAATATAGATACCGTTTCTCTCTGTGTAGATGTATGGAGCCATCTTAGGGTTCCATCTTCTTGTCTGATGTCCGAAGTGGACACCTGCTTCTAAAAGTTGTTTCATTGATATAACGCTCATGTCTTTTCCTCCATTTGGTTTTCATTCTTCCGCATATTTCTTTTCTGTAAGACCGTCTCATCTGAGCTTAGGCACCGATACAGACAACCATATGCGTGTTTTTTTGCGACTGTTGTATATTACCACAAAAAGCCTGTAAATGCAAGGGTTTTCTTGCATTTACAGGCTTGATTCTACATTTTCTGAAGATATGGATATCCGTCCCGCTCTTCCTGATTACCAGTAACGTCTGACTCCGAGGACGGTCCTGTAGTTCGCGGGGCTGCTGATCTTGATTCCGCCGGCCGGATATGGCTTGCTGTTAGATGCGTGGACAATCTGGTTGCCCCCTATGTATATCGCGACATGGTCGCTGTACACGATGACATCGCCTGGAAGTATATTAGAATATGATACTGCCTTCCCTCCGGCGAGCTGTCCCCATGAATCCCTCGGTGTCGAAATGCCGAACAGCTTGTGTACGGACTGTACGAAGCCGGAACAGTCGGCTCCGTTTGTCAGGCTCGTGCCGCCATAGACATAAGGATTGCCTACATATGTACACGCTTTTGACGCAATCTGCTGTCCGAGAGACGCATTGCTTGGCTTATTCGTACTGTTGCCGCCGTTATTGTTGGACGGCTTGTTCGTATTGCTGTTATTATTCGAGGGCTTGCTGGTGTTATTGTTATCTGAAGGTTTGCTCGTATTGTTGTTCGTATTGCCGGACGGCTTCGACGTTCCGCCGGTGCCGGCGTTATTCGTATCTCCCCCGGTTGATGGCTTGCTGCTGCCGGCTGGCGCTTCATCTGTTCCGCCGTTATCGATGGAGGCGGTCATGTTTTCCGTGTCTTCTGTCAGCTCTCCGAGCTGCTCGGCTGCTTCTTCCTTCGCCGCGGCCAGCTGTGTATCAAAGTCGGCTATCTGGCTTCTCATCTCGGACAATGTCCCTTCCAGATTCGTCTGCTGGCTGCTCAGGTCTTCTGCCATAGCCTCCATCTCAGCTTCGCCGGATTCCAGTTCCTCTTTCAGTGACGCTACCTCATTTTTCGTATCAACATACTCCTTGAGCATCTTCCTGTCGTAGGAATGTACTTTCTGCACGTACTCCGCCTTATTGACCAGGTCGGAATAGCTCTTGGCGGATACGACCGTCTCAAGAAAGCTCGTATCGCCCTGTTCATACATGTACTGTATGCGAAGCTTCATCGCCTCATACTGCTCCTGCTCCTTTTCGCTGGCCTCCTTATAATCGCTCTCCGCCTGAGCGATACGCTCTTTCTGACCGGCCATATCCTGCTTCAACGCGTCAAACTGTACCAGAAGGCTGACCAGCCTGGCATTGACATCCGCAGCCTGAGCTTCCACCGCCTGCTTCTGTCCCTCCAGATTATCAACACTTTCAGGCGCCGCCATTACAGGAGCTGCAACTAAAGAACTCATCACTAAAGTAGTGATGAGTGCCTGTCCAAATCGTCTCTTCATATTCTCACCCATCCTTATTAATCATTGTACGGCAGAAATTCCTATCTCCTGTCGCTTTCTCTCATACGCCCCCGCACATCTAAGGTCAGAATACTACATTTTTCTATTTATTTCAATATATTTACAGAAATTTCCAGCTTTTTCCTACCAATATCTTGCATAACCAACGGCTCTTACGTTGCTGACCATGATATTGGTTCCGGTCTGCTGCGCCTCGATCATCTTGCCGTTGCCGATATAGACGCCTACATGCCCGGGCTTCCAGGCGATATCTCCCGGCTGTGGATTGGATACTTTCTTTCCGGCCGCATACTGCGCCTCAGAGTTTCTCGGAATTGAGATTCCCGCGACACGGTGCGCATACTGGACGAGGCCTGAACAGTCTAGTCCTACTCCCGGTGTCGTGCCTCCCCATACATATGGCACACCGAGCTGGCTGTACGCGGCGCTGACTATCGCCTGTGCGACAGATGTATCTCCCCGCCCCTGATAGGATGGCTGAGATGTGGATGGCTTGCTTACGCCGCCTCCGGTGCTTCCTGCGCCTGCTTCTCCTGACGGCGTCTGTGCCGTCTCCGGCTGCCGTGCCTGCTGCTGTCTTGCCTCTTCCTCTTTCCTGCGTTCTTCGGCGGCTTTTTCAACCGCGGCCTGTATCTCTCCGTCGAGGTTGGCAATCTCTGCCTGCTTGCTCTCGAGTGTCGCGTCAAGGCTGTCCTTGTCCGACTCGAACTGCTGCTGCATGTTTTCCATGCTGGCCATCTCTTCCTCCAGCGTATCCTTAAGGTCAGCTACTTTCTGCTTCGTCTCCACATACGCTGTCAGCATCTGCCGGTCATATGTATGTACATTCTGGACATATTCCGCCTTGTTTACAAGATCTGAAAAGTTCTTAGCGGATACAAGCGTCTCTACAAAGCTTGTGTCTCCTTCCTCATACATGAACTTGATGCGGAGCTTCATGTCTTCATATTGTTCTTCTTCCTGCTTCTGAGCTTCCTTTAAATCATCTTCCGCCTTTGTAATCTCTTCACCCTTTTCTATCAGATCACTTTCCAGCTGGCTGATCTTCGACACAAGTTGTGTCAGTTCCTCCTGAAGGGAACCGACTTCACTTTCGGCTGCCGCTTTATTCTTCTTCAAATCGTCCACCGTCGGTTCTGCAAATACCGGCGTCGCTACGAGCGCGCTCGCCACGGACGCTACGATGACAGCCTGGGTCAGTCTATTCTTCATATTTTCACCTTTCCTGTAAAATGCACTTTTTTATCTGCCGTTGTTCCATATTATATACCCGCTGCACTACTGGTGCTTTTCAAGATATACCTTGCCAAATTTTCATATACTCATGTAAAGGATACTATATATTGTTACTGTATTCAACACTTTTCTGTAAAATGCGACAGGTAAATTATAGAACAGCTGAAAGTTCCGGTATCAAAAAACGGACCGGTCGAACCGGTCCGCTGTTGCTTTGCTAAAAAATTCTTCTGACACATTTGATAGGCCTGTATGTAGCGCTGCTGATCTTGATTCCGCCTTCTGGATACGGTGCAGAATTTGATGCATGCACGATGCTGCCCCCACCGATGTAGATACCGACATGTCCGCCGTAGAAAATCAAGTCTCCGGGCTGAGCCTCTGAGTAGCTCACCGCTCTGCCACAGGCTTCCTGCGCGGCATCGTTATGAGGAAGCGACACTCCGAACGCTGCATATACTGCCATCGTAAAACCAGAACAGTCTGTTCCGTTCGTCAGGCTGCTTCCGCCATATACATATTTATTGCCCACGAACTGGCATGCATAGTTCGCAACCGCTGAACCGCTGCCGCCGGATGGCGGTGCATAATGTTTGTCATCGTTACCGCCGCCGTTCCCTGAACCGCCTTGGTCTGTGGCACCTGCATCCGCATCATCCTGTGCATTGCCGCCTGCTTCTCCCGCTGCCTGCTGCTCTTCCACCGCTGCCGCCAGCGCATCCTGGATGCTCTGATCCAGCTGTGCGATCTGAGACTGCTTGGAAGAAATCGTGCTGCTTAAGGATACTTTCTCTTCCTGCAGAGCAGCCTGTTTGGACTGCATATTTTCAACTTCCGTATCCAGGCTGTTCTTCAACGTCTCAACTTTTTCTTTTGTCTTAATATATTCTTCGAGTTTCTGCTTATCATAACTGTGCACGTTCTGCACGTATTCCGCTTTATTGACCAGATCGGAAAAGCTCTTTGCAGATAATAGTGTCTCTACAACGCTGCCGTCCCCTTCTTCATACATATACTGGATACGGAGCTTCATGTCGCTGTACTGCTGACGCTCCTGATAGGCCGCCTCTTCCAGCTCTTCGTTCGTCTTCACTACCGCTTCCGTCTTTTCCTGCAGCTCAGCTTCCAGTGACGTAATCTTCTCCAACGTAGCTGACAATTCGCTCTGAAGGGCATTGACCTCGCTCTCGGCTGCCGCCTTGCTGTTCTCCAGATCGTCTACCGACGGTTCTGCAAACACCGGCGTTACAACCAGCGCCCCCGCCAATAATGAAATAGTACACACTTTACACAGTTTCCTCATAAGTCTCTCCTTAGTCTAAGTATTTCCCCTTACCAGTAACGTCTGTACCATGGTGAACCATATACATTCGCTACCCTAACTACATCCCCTGTGTGTGGTGCATGAATCATCTGTCCATTTCCTATATATATGCCAATATGGGTTCCGTAACATACCAGGTCTCCCGGCTGCGGGCTGCTGACAGCCTTTCCGCCGCCTCCCTGCACCTGTGATGTACGTCCGATACTGATTCCCGCTACTCTGTGGCAATATTGCGTTAGTCCCGAACAGTCAAGGCCTACTCCCGGTGTCGTGCCTCCCCATACATATGGCACCCCGAGCTGGCTGTACGCGGCGCTGACTATCGCCTGCGCTGTAGCGGTATTTCCTGTACCGGTATAGTCGATACCGGAGGAACTGCCTCCGCCACCGCCGTTTCCACTGCCGGAACCGCCGCCCGTACCGGAACCGCCGCCACCGTTATTGTCTGCCGCAGCCGCCTGGCGTTCCGCCTCCTGCTGTCTGGCAGCCTCTGCTGCCGCAGCTTCTGCCGCCGCCTGTATCTGCGTGTCAAAATCTGCGATCTCTGACTTTTTCGTCTCAATCGTCGTGTTCAATTCATCTTCTTTGCTTTCATACTCAGACTGCATACCCTCCAGACTTGTCTTTTCTTCCTCCAGAGTAGTCTTTAAATCCGCAATCTTTTTCTTTGTATCCACATATTCCTGAAGCTTGTCACGGTCATAGTCATGTACGTTCTGTACATATTCGGCCTTGTTGACCAAGTCTCCGAAATTTTCCGACGTTACGATTGCCTCTACCGCGCTCGTATTACCTTCTTCATACATGAACTGGATACGGAGCTTCATGTCTTCATACTGCTGCTTTTCAAGTGCTTCTGCTTCCTTCAGGTCCTCTTCCGCCTTTGTAATCTCCTCCCCTTTGGCAATCAAATCTTCCTCCAGCTGTCCGAGCTTGTTCAGCAGATCTGTCAGCTGGCTCTGCAGTGAACTCACTTGTTCTTCCGCTGCCTTCTTGTTCGCCTTCAGGTCATCTACCGACGGTTCTGCGAACACAGGCGTTACAATCAAAGAACTGGTCAGCACTACCGTCACCAACGTAGCTTTCAATCTCTTCATAATAATCATCCTTTTTACTTATTTTAAACTCCCTCATTCGTCTAACATAGACATAGTACCCCTACATCTAGGAATGATTATACCTTATACTGCCAAATTTTGCAATAAAATTTAATAATTTCGTAACATTTATCTTCATAGAATATTAAGGTCCGCTTCTACAATATATTCACTTCCGGCTGCTTCTGCCATTATCATGCATAAAAAATCTGGCAGCTTATACAGCCGCCAGATTCCCATTTTCACCCGGTTTGTTTGGATAATCCGGTCTTTCTTCAATTCTCTGTATGAAGACGAACATCGTTGCCGCTACTGCCGCACATACGACTGTGACGACCCCTATCCTCATGATATCCGCTGCCAGCCAGTCAAGCAGCTCATACTTCGTTGCCAGCACCGAGAATATGTTCATGACTACATGGGCAGCCACAGGTGCCTTTATCGAACCATATTTTTCATAAATATATGCCAGCATCAGGCCGAGCACAAAGCTGTAGATCAACTGCACGAGGTTCACATGCAGTATTGCGAACACGACAGAGGAATATATGGCTGACTGCATATATCCTGCCCTGGCCCTCAGGCGTTTGAACATAAGCCCTCGGAATACAAGTTCCTCACAGACCGGCACCAGAATTCCAAGACAGATGATCTGAATCAGCAGAGGCGGCGTATACAGTATCTCCATCGTCTTCTCGTAAGAACCGCTTATGGCGGATACCCCGCTGATTGCAATCAGGTTGTTCAGCCCCCAGCACATCGCCACCGACATCAGAAGCACTGCCCCGTATTTCCATATAGGCGCTTTCTTGTTCGGAAGTATTCCTGACACCCGCTCCTTCACCCTGTCCTTGTGGAAAAGTATAAGCATGACAGGTATGGTGATGAATGCCGCTATCCCTTCGATAGCCGTCAGCCATTTCATGAACTCCTCAAGTATGGCATTATACAGGTTCATCATCTGCTCCTGATTCTCCATCGCTTCCATAGCCGCGTCATAATGCGCTGACATATATAAGAAAGAACACACCATAGCACCGGCCATCATCGTGGCGAACGCGATTCCCCACTTGATGAGCAGCGGCCCCCACAGGCGCATGAACCGCTTGCCGCCGCTCTCAACAGGTACCGGCGGTGTTCCATTTTGCTGCTGTTCCATAATAAACCTCACTCGTATTATATAGTAGTAGTGTTTATAGACCCTCTCCAAGGTCTTGATACTATATTTTCATAACCATTCTTTACCTTTTCTATAGGTACGGTTATGATATATAAGATGCTGTGGACTGGT
>NZ_SMMX01000030.1 GCF_004345005.1 Extibacter muris | reverse complement strand
AGGAGGCAACGATCATCCCCTCAATCTAATAAAACAATTATCTCCTATCAGACTGGAGATGTAAAGAAGTAGGTCTAAGGGTTTATAGGTATCCCTTGAACAACCTAAATACATTATACAAGGAGGCGGGGAGATGGGTAAGGAAATCAGGACACGCCAAATCCATAAGGATATAAAGGTGCTGGATAAAGCGGTCACAGGTACAGAACGGATCAAGCGTGCGTATGTGCGGACAAAAGACAGTGCCGAACAGACAAGAGACACAGGGCACGCTACCCCGGTGGAATATGCGGAAAGTAAAATTTCAAACAGTGCCGATACAGCCGCACATGAGACAGCACATCAGGCATGGAAACAGGGCAGAAAAACGTTAAACAGTATCAAAGACACCATTCACCAGCCGAAAGAACACATCCGAAAAGGCGGTCAGGAACTGGCAAAGAAGAAGGCGGTTCAGGCGAAGTCTTTGAGGCAACAGTCCATCAGAACGTTGGAGAGAGGGGAAAAGACCATCAAGACTGCGGAAAGTACCGGGCAGGCGGGAAAGAATACTGGAAAAGGTACAGTGAAATATGCCAGCCGGAAAATAAAGACCGCAGAGCAGACCGCCCGCACCACAGTCAAGACTACACAGAGTGCAGTAAAAAATACCCGGATAGTGGCAAAGACTTCCGCAAAGACAGTTGAAAAAACGGCAGTGTCGGCTAGGCAGGCAGCAAGGTCAGCCGCACAGACTGCCAAAGCAGCGGTGAGAGCCACAGTTGCAGCGGTAAGGGCAATCATAGCCTCAACAAAAGCATTGATGAGTGCTATTTTTGCAGGCAGCTGGATAGCGGTGCTGATTTTAGTTATTGTGATTTTGTTTGGCGGCGTCCTATGTATGGTGGGCGGAGGTAATTCCAATACGGTTACTCCGGTCAGTGCGGAAGTAGAAGCTTATGAACCGTTGATACGAAAATATGCGAATCAATATGGTATCGGTGAGTATGTGGAACTTCTGAAGGCGGTGATGATGCAGGAATCCGGCGGACGGGGACTGGATCCTATGCAGAGTTCGGAAGGAGCTTTTAATACCAAATATCCGAGACAGCCCAATGGCATTACCGATCCAGAATATTCGATTGCCTGTGGTGTGCAGGAATTAAAGGTTTGTCTGGAGAGTGCGGGGGTAGAAAATCCGGTGGATATGGATAATATTAAACTGGCACTGCAAGGCTACAATTTTGGAAATGGTTATATTTCATGGGCAAAAGAACACTATGGAGGCTACTTTATGAGTAATGCCGCAGAGTTTTCAGACATGATGGCAGAGCGTATGGGCTGGGCGAATTATGGGGACAAGCAGTATGTTCCTCATGTACTACGATATTATGTGTTTGGACGGATCCCGACAGGAATTGGAAATCAGGCGATTGTTCAGGTGGCATTGTCGCAGGAAGGAAATGCAGGCGGTCAGCCTTACTGGAGTTGGTACGGCTTTCATAATCGGGTAGAGTGGTGTGCCTGCTTTGTATCATGGTGTGCGGATCAATGCGGTTATATTGAAAGCGGTGTAATTCCGAAATTTGCAAAATGTACGGTAGGGGCAGAATGATTTCAGAGCAATGGACAGTGGCAGGACGCAAGTTATGTACCAAAGGCTGGAGATATTATCTTCTTTATTTGGGCAGGAAAAACGGAGACAAGTCATGTAGGGATTGTCGAGCGAGTAGAAAATGGCGTGGTATATACCGTTGAGGGAAATAGCGGTGATAAGGTGGCTACAAACTCTTATTTGGCTGGCAGTAGTGTGATTTATGGGTATGGGATTCCGGCATATTAGAAAAGAAAGACAAAGTTTTTGTAATGAGTTATTGGAGTCAGTAATGACGAATGAAAATCCGGGGACGAGTCCCTGGATTTTACATAAATGAGGTAGTTTCTTTAACTTATGATGCGTTTTTGTAGCATTACTTTTTCAAAACGGAACATTCCGTCAAAGTATTCATTCGTACTGTCGTTGTCTGTCCCATATTCGTTAGCGGTGTGAGGGGCGGGATGGTATTTGTTATAGAATTCTACAATGTGAAATCCGCAACGATTTACATAAAAATGTATGTTTCGTTTTTCAAAGTAGGGGGTGCAAGTTTCCCATACCTTTGTTTTAGAATGTAATCTTTCTATGGTATTCCAAATAAATTGCCCTATTCCTTTGCTCTGAACGCCTACCTTAACGAATAGGAAATCAAGATGGTTGTGTTGACTTTTTTCGTCTATTATAACAATAGCACCTCCAACAGATGCCCCATCTGCAACTGCTTCATAGGCAATAGCTCCATTAGTAGAAAGAGAATGATCTATATCACTTTCAGGTAATACTTCTTCTATTTTGTCAAATTTCTCAACAGCGCCTTGTTGAAAAGCCGTTTGCATATCTTTTTTGAACTGTTGTTTGTGTTCCTCACAAAGAGGAATGAGTGCGAAGTTCATATAATCCTCCTTAAATAAATTTGTTTTAATTGTGATTTTGTATGGGAATTATAATGTGAAATTGCACTAAAGTCAATTGAGTGGTTTAGATTTGTTCAGATTTATTTCAGAATCTATTTAATGTCATCTGAGATAATGCAGATATCTTTTAATTAGGAAGTAGGTGATGAAAGCGAATAATAGAATACTTATTTTGGCAGCATTGGTCATGTTAAATTACTTTGTGAATACGAGTAATACATTAATTCAAAATACAATTGATGAATGTAGATGCTCAATTGATAGGTTATATGTAATACAGGAAAGACTATTAGTTGAAACAGAGGCAGAAGAGGAAAAAGGTGTTCCGCATGGAAAAAAAGTCAAATATGGAACAGGACAGATATTGAAGGATATAAAAAGGATAAACAAAAAGAGTATTTCAGCACATAATGAAGGATTTAGATTTGTTTAGAATTGATTTGGAAATGGTTAAGATTTACCCGAAATAATAAAAACATCAGAGAAAATAACTCTGAAATGCGATATAGCTAAATAGATTTATATTACAGATATATATTTACATTTTGAAAGCAGAATGATGAATGACAAAAAACTCTTAAAACGATGTTTGCAGAGCAAACCAAAGAATTGGAAAACGGATTAAAATCGAATTTAATCAAATTGAAAAGCAAAGTTGAAGAAAGGAATTGGATTATGTTGGAAAAACTTAATATTACATTGGAGCAGGTTGATTTGGAGGAGCTACCACAATTCACAAAAAAGTTGCAGGAAGCATTTTCTATTGCAGTTAAAGAAAAATTTGGCACAAATGAGCCAGTTCCTTCCGAAAAAGAGATTCAAGAGTCGTTTCATTCCGAGGGGACAGAAATTTATCATATCGGATTGAATGGAAATCGTGTAGGCGGTGCAGTACTCACGATTGATAAAAAAACACAGCACAATTTTCTAGACTTATTTTTTATCTCACCAGAACATCACAGCCGTGATCTGGGATTCGCAGCTTGGAAAGCCATAGAAGTCAAGTATCCAGATACAACTGTTTGGGAAACAATAACTCCTTATTTTGAGGAACGGAATATCCACTTTTACATTAATAAATGTGGCTTTCATATTGTTGAATTTTTTAATGAACGTCATATTGACCCTAATATGTCTCGCCCTCAAAATCAATCTGGCGAACTCGTACCAGGAACGGACACTTATTTTCGTTTTGAAAAAGTGATGAAATGACATATAAAACTGAGTGGATTAGGTATCTTGGTTTGTTATGGGAGGAACGTATAAGGGTGATTTAATTAAAATAGCGATGAAAAATAAGGTTTTGTGGAGATGTAGCATGAAAAGAATAATAACTTTTTTATTGTTTGTGACTTGCTTTTGTAGTTTGGCTGGCTGTGGAAAAGATACCGTATCTGAAATGAAAATAAATTATGGAAATTCTGCAATCTATTCAAAAGAAGATATGAATGCGGCAATAAAATTAATAAAGGATGAATTTGGAACGTGGGGTGGCTGTAAACTTCACAGCATTACTTATTCGTCGGATGATGATTGTAATGCTGAAAACATTGCATGGATGAATGAAATGGCGAGAGAAAATGACTTAACTGACAAGTTTACACAATGTATTATGTTCAAAAGTGATTTTCAATCGCCTAAAAATGGAGATGGAGCATGGAATGCGGATGGGGAATATAAGGATTATCAATGGTGGCTTGCACGTGCAGAAGGTGGTAAATGGAAACTGCTTACCTGGGGCTATTGACGCTGAAACTTTCAGTTTATCTTTTTACTTGTATCGTATAAAATTGAATATTTTTTACATATCCGATTGATTTTTATAGAAAGATTAATCGGGTATTTTTATGTCCAAATATTCGCATTATTTTTTCAAAACGGAACATTCCGTCAAAGTAATCACTCTTAGGTAATACTTCTTCTGGGATTTTGTCAAATTTTCATTGAAAAGTCAATGGAGTGTTTTAGATTTATTTAGAATTGATTTGGAAATGGTTAAGATTTTATTGTAATAATAAAAACATCAGAGAAAACAACTCTGAAATACAATAGAAAGGAGTATAGCTAAACAGACATATATTACAGGTATTAAATAAATTTACATTTTGAAAGGAGCAAGAATGACGAAAGACCAAAAATCAAAAAAGGGAATATTAAAGAAAGGAATTATATTTTGCATAATAGGAGTGATGGCACTCGGAGTAGTTGCATGCGGAAGTGATAAAAACAATGATTCGAAGAAGTCAGGTACAAAAACAGAGTCTACTCAATCTAAAGACAAGGAGAACAGTAAAAAGAAAAAACAAAATTCAACCATTGAAAAGAAAGATAAATCAAATGAGGTGAAGGAAGAGGATACAACCGGAACTGTACAAGATAACAAGAACACTGGAACAGTAGAAAATCAGAATGAGGCAAATGCTACACAAAACCAGAACGGTACAGAAACAAAGTCAAACAGTACAAAAGGAACATCAAAGAAAAATAATAAGTCAAATAAAAACAGTACAGGAACACAAAAATCAAACAAAAACAACTCTACAACAAATAAGAAAACGAACTAGGAAAGATGGACTGTACCAAACGTGTACAGTCCGTTCAATTTTTCCTGAAAGGAATAGGATATGAACAATATATTAGATTATTTGGAAAAAACAGCAGCGATTCGTTCTTATCATGTGGCAGTTGATGATGGAGCTATTTGTCTTACATGGACAGAATTATTAGATTTATCCAGAAGAATGGGGACAGCATTCTGCAAAAAAACTGAAGCAAGAAAACCAATTGTTATATTGTTGGAAAAAAGTGCGTTAACATTAGCCGCTATGTTCGGGGTTGTATATGCAGGCTGCTTTTATGTGATGGTGGATCCGGCACAACCGTCGGAACGGATAAGAAAAATCTTTAGTGTATTGTGTCCAGAGCTTATTGTAACAGATAGAGAAAACGAAGACTTGTTGAAACAGGCAGGTTATTCTGGTGACAGCTATCTTTTGAAAGACGTGATGCGTGAAAAAATCGATATGGAAAAACTTACAATAGTTCGTAGAGGCTATTGCGAAACAGATTTGTTATATGGAATCTTTACATCGGGTTCAACAGGAATTCCTAAAGGAGTCGTGGTAAGCCATAAGGCTGTAATAGATTTTATCACACGCTTTGTAGATACGTTTGGATTTACGGAATTTGAAAGGATCGGAAATCAAGCCCCATTTGATTTTGACGTGTCTGTAAAAGATATTTATACAAGCGTATTTACGGGAGCTGCTTTGATATTGATTCCTAAAAAAATGTTTTCTGTTCCACCAGCGCTTTTGGATTATCTGTGTATGAAAAAGATTAGTACGTTGATTTGGGCAGTATCTGCATTAACACTGGTATCTTCTTTGAAAGGGCTTAAGTATAAGGTTCCGAAAGATGTGAAACGAGTTTTATTTAGTGGAGAAGTTATGCCGGTAAAGCAGTTAAGAATGTGGCAGGCAGCATTGCCTGAGACTGAATTTGTGAATCTATATGGTCCTACAGAAATAACCTGCAATTGTACATATTATCCGATAAAAAGGATTTTTCATGACGGAGAGAAACTTCCAATCGGAAAACCGTTTCAAGGAAGAGAAGTCTTTCTTTTAGATGACTTTAAAAATGAAATTATCATTGCAGGTGAAATCGGAGAAATCTGTGTGGCAGGAGAATCTCTGGCCGAAGGGTATTATCATAATGAGTCAGAAACCAAGGCAAAGTTTATTGAATTATCAGCAGAGAACCCAGATAAGCGATATTACCGCACCGGTGATCTGGGGTGTTATGATACAGACGGTGAGCTTTACTTTTGCGGAAGAAAAGACTTTCAGATTAAACATATGGGGCACCGTATAGAATTGGAGGAAATTGAACACATTCTAAATCAAATTGATGGTTTGGAAAAAAGCTGCTGCATTATGAATCCCCAAAAGAATCAGCTGATTGCTTTTTATCTGGGAGAAATCACAGCAGAAGAGATACGAGCAGAGTTGAAGAAAAAGGTACCTTCCTATATGACTCCTCACAAAATTATACAAGAACAAGTGCTGCCTCTTAATAAGAATGGGAAAACAGACCGGGAGTATTTAAAAAATAGATTGGAGATGACGATTTAATGGATATGGAATGTCTGGAACATGCAATTGTACAGTATGGAACACCTTTATATATTTTTGATATTGATGAAGTGCAGAAAACAGTGCAAGAGTATCGTAACATATTAGGTAATAAAGCAGGGTTATGTTTTGCAATGAAAGCAAATTCTTTTCTTGTCAATCAGATGGAAACAGTTGTAGATCGAATTGAAGTGTGTTCTATGGGAGAATTCCAAATTTGTAAAAAGTGCCACGTTCCACCAGAAAAGATTTTAATATCCGGAGTTTTGAAAAAAAGAGAAGACATTTATGAGATTTTAGAATATTATCACGGAAAATGTACTTATACAGTGGAATCGTTGAATCAATTTCAAGATTTTGCTGATTGGTGTGAAGTTAATCAAGAGGTAATTCCTGTTTATCTGAGACTTACCAGTGGAAATCAGTTTGGAATAGACAAAGATGTTATTAAAGATATGATTGAAGTAAGAAGAATGTCTTCATTTCTTAAAATTCAAGGCATTCATTATTTTTCAGGTACACAGAAAAAAAGCATAGAAAACGTAAGAAAAGAACTGGAATATTTGGATCAGTTCTGTAAAGAGTTAGAAGAAGAAACAGGATTTCAGATTGAAGAGTTGGAATATGGACCGGGGATTTCTGTTCCATATTTTGAAGGACAGAAGAATACGGTAGAGAATGATTTGAAAGAACTGATGGAATCAATCGTAAAAATGAAGTGGAAAGGCTCTGTCATGTTGGAGATGGGGCGTGTGCTTGCAGCTTCTTGTGGATATTATCTGACCAGTGTGCGGGATGTCAAACAAAATGGTGGAAAAAATTATTGTATTGTTGATGGTGGGATTCATCAGATGAATTATGATGGGCAGATTCGTGGGATGTTTAAGCCTTGCTTACGAGTGAGTCCGGAGCATGACACAGAAAAAGCAGAAATATGGACTGTATGTGGCTCTTTATGTACTACCAATGATGTTTTGATACAGTCAGTTGAGATAAAGGGGTTGCGAGTAGATAATGTTCTTATATTTGAATATGTAGGGGCATATTCCGTAACAGAAGGGATGGCATTGTTTTTAAGTCATGAGCTTCCCAAGGTTGCATTTTATAGTAAAGAAATGGGATGGAAATTAGTCCGCAATGAACGGCAAACTTATGAAGATAACATGGAAAAGGAGATAGAAGATGGACAGTTTGATGAATATTTTAACAGAGTTAGATAGCAGCGTCGCATGGGAAAAAGAGGAAGCATTAATTGATGATCGCATACTGGATTCTTTTGGTGTGATTTCGTTAGTAGCCGAATTGGAAGACTCTTTTTCTATTGAGATTGAAGCAGCTGAAATGATACCAGAAAATTTCAATTCTGTGGAAGCTATGAGAAAAATGATTGTAAAACTACAGGAGAAATAGCATGGGTTATCACACATCACTGTACTTATTTGTATTCCTTCCGATTGCATTGCTAGCATATCAGTTTACTCCTAAAAAAATGCGGTGGCTTACATTGGTATTATCCGGGTATGTATTTTTTTGGATGATCAGTGGAAAACTCGTAATTTATTTGATTGGTACTACGATATGGACACATTATATCGGTATATGGCTTGCAAATTTAAAAATGCAATGCAAAATACATACAATCGGGAAAGAAAAACAGGAGATTGAAATAACCCAAAAGCAATATAGGAAGAAAGAACGGCTCGTACTTGCAAGTGGAATCCTGCTTATTTTATCAGTTTTGGCATATTTGAAATATTATAATTTTTTTGTTAGAAATGTAAATGTACTGTTAGATACAGCAGACAGCCCGATTCTCTTGCAGGCAAAAACACTGTTGCTGCCTATAGGAATATCTTTTTATACGTTGCAGGCAATCGGATATATGGCAGATGTATACTGGGAAAAAATTTCGGCGCAGCAACATCTTGGAAAGATTGCATTGTTTCTTGGATTTTTTCCTCAGATTATGGAAGGTCCAATCAGTATGTATTCGCAGGTTACAGAGTCTCTATGGGAAGGGCAGGGAATTACCGGAGAAAATTTGTCACAAGGAACGGTACGTGTTCTTTGGGGATTGTTTAAGAAAATGATTATTGCAGATCGCTTGTATGTATTTGTATCAGCGATTTTCAATTACTATGAAAACTATAGTGGTGTGATTATTATTGCAGCAGCAGTAGGGTATACCGTGCAGTTGTATATGGAGTTTTCCGGATGCATGGACATTATTATCGGAAGCGGCAAAATGTTTGGAGTGACACTTCCGGAAAATTTTCGTCAGCCTTTTGTATCAAGAAATGCGGCTGAGTTCTGGAGAAGATGGCATATTACATTGGGTACATGGTTTAAGACATATATCTTCTATCCAGTGTCTGTGTCTAAAATTGTAAAGAAGTGGAATCGGTTTGGAAGAAAGAAATTAGGAAAATATGTAGCAAAAGTCGGGGTATCAGCGATAGCGCTTTTTCCGGTATGGTTGTGCAATGGATTATGGCATGGGCCTAGATGGAGCTATATTTTTTATGGAATGTATTACTTTGTGATTTTGCTTGGAGGAATCATGCTGGAACCAGTGAAAGATAAGTGGATTAAGATATGTCATATCAATGAAGAGGCACTTTATTATAAGATTCCACAGATTCTGAAGACATGGGTGATTATTTTTATTGGAGAGCTTTTCTTTCGGGCAAATGGATTGCGTGCAGGTTGGCAAATGTTTAAAAGCATCTTTCAGAGTTTTGAATTTCAGAAATTGTGGGATGGTACATTTTTAACATTTGGATTGGATAAGGCTGATTTAATTGTAATTTTTGCTGGCTGCATAGTTGTAGCAATCGTAGGAATGATAAAAGAAAGGAATTTGTTAGGAGAACTTGGTATCAAAAGACTGTGGCTTCCAATAAGATGGGCAATTTATTACGGACTAATTTTGACAATTGTAATTTTTGGAGCATACGGAAACGGATATCAGCAGGTGGATATGATTTATGCAGGATTTTAAAAAGGTTGGTAAAAAGATTGGAAAAAATCTGCTTTTTTGTGTAATATTGATAATTCTTTTTGCAGAGGTTTCAAAGATATTAGAGAACGCATCTATGAAAAATGATAACTTGGTGCAGAGTCGAAATAAAAGTATATTCCGCATTTTAAGAGAACCGGAACATACGATAGATGTAATTGCATTAGGAGATAGTTTAAGCTATTCATCTATTTCGCCAATGGAACTGTGGGACAGATATGGAATAACCTCTTATGTATGTGCCCAGTCAGGACAGAAAATACAGGAGACTTATCATATGTTGGAAACTGCATTAGAGACTCAATCTCCTAAATTAGTCATACTGGAAACAAATGCAATGTTTAGAGGAAACCCAGGGCTGGCAAGCATGAAAGAATCTATAGAAGAATGGGGGAATCATTATATCCCGATTTTCCGAAACCATGATATTTGGAAATCGTTTATTATAGATAAACAATATCCGGAAGAGAATTATAAAGGCTTTGCGTTTCGTTGTGCAGTACAGCCTTATGAAAAAGGCGAATATATGCAGAAAACAGAACAAAAAGAGAAACTGCCGGATGTTGTCATTACATATATGGAGAAAATTGAGAAACTTTGCAGAGACAATGGAGCAGAGTTGCTGCTGCTTGGTACGCCTTCTCCGGTAAATTATAGCTATCAAAGGCATAATAGTATTCAGGAGTATGCAGACGAAAAATCGCTTGCATATTTGGATTTGAATCTGAAATTAGAAGAAGTGGGAATAGATTGGAAAACAGATGCTTTGGATGAGGGCGATCACTTAAATCTATCCGGGGCACAGAAGGTTACGAGATACTTAGGAAAGTATTTGAAAGAACAATATGAGCTTGCTGATCACAGGGAAGAAGATTTCAATATTGCATGGAAAAAAGAAATGGAAGAGTATAGACAAAAAGCAGAAAAGCATTTGAAAGAGATGTTTAAAAAGTGATGAAAAAACAAACAGAGAAATGGAAAACGATAATAACAGCATTGCTTTTTATACTATGTATATCACTTTGCGGTGTACTGTTTAAAGCATATATGGATGGGAAATTCGATTCGGTAGAAACGTTACAGCAATATATAGCCGGATTTGGACTACTGGCACCAGTCATATTAGTGATAATTCAGGCGGCACAGGTTGTTTTGCCGGTACTGCCCGGTTTTTTGGGGTGCATCGTAGGAGCTGTCATGTTTGGGTGGGCAGGAGGATTTTGGTGTAATTATATAGGAATCTCATTAGGTTCTCTTATTGCATTTTTGCTTGCAAGAAAATATGGACAGGGATTGGTTTATAAGATATTTCCTGAAAAAAAGTATGAAAAATGGTCAAACTGGGTGGCTGAGAGCAAATCGTATACGGTATTTTTATTTTTAGGCATGGTATTACCACTGTTTCCAGATGATTTCTTTTGTTATTTTACGGGAATTACCAAGATGACGTTTCGCAGATTTTTAATCATAATTATTGTTGGAAAGCCATGGTGTATTCTGGCATACAGTATTTTATTTTCAGCCGCAGTGACATAGTTTGAAGAGGAAGGTGGAGAAAAAATAATGGAAGAAAAGAAAAAATTGAATGGTTATTATAATTATACAGTCGTATTGACTTATCTTGGCATGCTGATAGGTTTTATAGGAATTATATATACCATGGAGGAGAGATATGATCAGGCGCTGGTTGCACTTATGATTGCAGGAATTTGTGATATGTTTGATGGAGCAGTTGCAGCCACAAAACAGAGAGATGAAAGAGAAAAGAAATTTGGAATTCAAATTGATTCTCTTAGTGATTTGATTTGTTTTGGTGTGCTTCCGGCATTAATTGCGTATAGTATCACAGGCAAGACATATTTCGGATTTTTGACTGGATGCCTGTACGTTCTGTGTGCATTGATTCGGCTTGCATATTTTAATGTATTAGAAGAAGAGAGACAGAAAGTGGAAATTGGAAGCCGCTCTTACTATCAGGGGCTTCCGGTGACTTCTGTTGCATTATTACTTCCAGCTGTTTATGAGATTGGAAACAAAATGCCAAATACTGGGGGAATACTTCTTCAAATAGTTATGGTTATACTCGCTGTGGCATTTGTATTACCGTTTAGAGTAAAAAAGCCTTATTTGATAGGAAAAATTGGAATTGTATTTACTGGAATAATAGAATTTGTTATTTTATTATTAGGATTAGGACTTGAGGTATAAGCGGCATGAAAGAAATATTACTGATTCGTTTTTTATACCAGACAGCAGTAGGACGGTGCGTTTTAAAGATAGTGGTGCAGCCTTGGGTATCGAGAAAAGCAGGTGCTTTTCTGAATTCTAAGTTTTCCAAATGGTTAGTACCTATATTTGTAAGAAAACATAGAATCAATTTGGCAGAATACGAAAAAAAGAAATATTGTTCCTTTAATGACTTTTTTACACGTAAACGTAATTCAGATTGTATTGATATTACCCCAGATCATTTAATTAGTCCATGCGATGGATATCTGAGTGTATATCCAATTGATGAAACCAGAACATATCGCATTAAGAATATAGAATATCATTTGGAGCAATTACTTGACAGCAAAATACTGGCACAGCGTTTTTCGGGAGGATATTGTATGATATTTCGTCTGACTCCGAAGAATTATCACAGATACTGTTATGTGTGTGAAGGTAATCGGAAAAGGACAAGGAAAATCGAAGGGAAGCTGCATTGTGTGCGTCCTTTGGCATATACTTCCGTTCCTGTTTTTATAGAAAACAGCAGAGAGTATACGGAGATACAATCCGATATTTGGGGATGTGTAATTCAAATGGAAATAGGAGCTCTTCTTGTAGGGAAGATACATAATCATTTATGTGATATATGTGAAAAAAACATTCAGCAGGGGTTGGAAAAGGGGTATTTTGAATTTGGTGGTTCTACTATTTTAGTATTGGTAGAAAAAGATAAGATAAACATAGAAAAGAAAATATTGGAGCGATCCATGAAGAATCAAGAAACAGTGATCCGTATGGGAGCAAAAGTAGGAGTTTCTCAAAAAAAAGAGGGATGTGAATGATATGAACAAAGGAAGTGTACTGCTTGTAGAAGATGATGCGGATATCCGTGAAGGAGTTCGCATTCTTTTGGAAAGTGAAAATTATAGTATCCTGGAAGCGGAAAATGGCAGGAAAGGGTTGGAACTTCTGGATGAAAATATAGATTTGGTCATTTTGGATGTCATGATGCCGGGAATGTCGGGGCTTCGCACATGTGAGGAGATCCGAAAAGTGTCAAATGTTCCTGTCCTTTTTCTTACTGCCAAGGCACAGGAATCGGACAAATTAATCGGGCTGATGGCAGGTGGGGACGATTATCTTCCGAAACCTTTCTCTTATGCAGAACTTTTGGGGAGAGTTAAGGCTCTGATGCGGCGATATAATATCTATCTGGGAAGGAATGCATCGCAAAATGAAAATGAAGAGCCATATCTGGAAATAGGAAGTATCCGGGTTCATGAAGCGTTCAATGAGGTTTATGTGGATGGTGTGGAAAAGGAAATGTCAGACATAGAATATCATATTCTGCTGTTGATGATGCAGCATCCCAGAAAGATTTTTTCAGCTCAAAATTTATATGAAAGTGTATGGGATGAACCATATTTTTATTCTTGTAACAGTACGGTGATGGTTCATATAAGAAAACTGAGAGTAAAAATAGAGGATGATTCGAAGTATCCAAAATATATCAAAACAGTGTGGGGAAAGGGGTATAAGTTTGACGCAGGTAATGAATAAAAAAGATTCTATTTATGCACAGCTGCTTCGTCTGTTGCTTATTTCTGCTTTTGCTGCTTTTGTTGTTTTTTGTGGGTTAAATTATGCAGGAGAATATCTGGTTGAGGGGTACTTGGAAAAAACAGATTATATCAAACAAAAAAATCAGGATTATGTAGAAAAGCTGCAAAAATATATTGATAAGGAACAGCTTTCTTCTAGAGATGTAGCAAAACTGAATGTTTGGACCAAAAGTCAGAAAGTCCTCTCTATTCGTATCTATAAAGATGAAATACAAGTGTTTAATTCTGAATACCCGGAACAAGAGGTGTGGGAAGAAGAAATCGCTGCAGGAAACTATGCATGGGAACAGTATTATAATATCAGGTTTTCTGATGGGACAGCAGAGATTGAGATGACAGGTATCTATTATTATCAATTCTATAATTATGCTCTGATTACAGAAATAATTATTTCCTTTTTTCTTTTTTTGCTGCTTGTTTTATTAGGTATTCGAAAGAAGATAGAATATATTCGCAAACTCAATGATGAAATACAGATTCTGGAGGGCGGAGGTCTTGATTATGAGATTACCGTAAAAGGTAAGGATGAATTGGCGGAATTGGGAGCAAGTCTCGATACGATGAGAATATCTTTTTGTAATTTGATTGAGCAGGAAAAGAAAATGGTTCAAGAAAATCAGAGAATTGTAACGGAGATGTCGCATGATTTGCGAACACCTGTTACATCCATTATGCTTTATACTGAAATTCTAAAAAAAGGAACTTATAAGAATGTAGAACAGGAAAAAGAGTATATTGAAAAAATTGATAAGAAGGCCAGACGTATGAAACAGCTTACAGATCACTTGTTTGAGTATTCTTTGATTACCGGAGAAACGGAAGTTAAATTAGAAGATGCAGAAAGTTATGAGGTATTATTCTATGATCTTTTTTCTGAAACATGCAGTTATTTAGAACAAAAAGGATTTCATAGTGAATTTCAGGTGAAATGGATCAATCAGATGATTTGTGTTTCTACGGAATACATGATGAGAATTATGGATAATATTACATCAAATATTGTAAAATATGCGGATCCGTCTATGCCTATTATTATTTCATCTATAGAAGAGGAGCAGATGGCAGGCTTTATTTTCGAAAACCACATTCGAATGGTCGGAGAAAAGGTGGAAAGTACCGAAATTGGCATACAGAGTATAAAAACTATGATGAGTAAGATGGGCGGGAAATGCAGGATTGAACAGGAGAATAGACTCTTTCGTATTATTCTTTTATTCCCTATAGTGAGTAGGTAAAGAAAATAGCAAAGTGATTTCTAATTTGCATTGTGCGAAAAGTACTATATGCGTTGAAAATAATAATGTTGGAGGGGGAAATTTCATAGAAGATAAAATTTTCGTATTTGAAAAACTATGTATTGATGTTGCAAAAAGAAATGTAACAATAAACCATAATTCGATTAAACTTAGGCGGAAAGAGTTTGATATTCTCATATTTCTTACGGAACATCCAAGTTGGGTATATACGAAAGACCAGATTTATGATGCTGTTTGGAAAGATGAAGTCCCCGTTGATATAGACAATACAGTAACATGTCAGATTAAGCAGCTAAGAAAAAAACTGGGAAATAATGCAAAAGAAACACCTTACATAGAAAATGTATGGGGAGTAGGATACAGGTTTAATAGTGGATTGAATTAAATGAGTGGTACTGATTTGAAAAAGAGTCAGTACTGCTTTTTTTGTTTAAATTACCAAATGGTTACCATTTTGTACCAAGTAATGACCATTTTACTTCTTATACTCAGAAATGAAATAATCAGCCGAAAGAAAAATATCCGGCTGATTGTTCTCAGGAATCAGAGTTTTGTCTGCGAAGTATTTCAAGCATATAACGTACTACACGGAGCAGTTCTGCGGCTTCATTATCATTACAGGATTGGATTTCCAAAAGCAGCTGATGCTTGTGGCTTTCATTCTCTTTGATGTCCGGATAAAACAATTTATCACCCGGAATCTTGAGAAGATTTACCAAAGGATTGAGACTATCAAATTTGGGATTACCGCGAAAATTTTCGATATTCAATATAGTTTTGCCATCTAAGCCGAGTTCCTCAGCCAGCTCATATTGCGTAAGACCAGCATTTTCACGGGCCTTTCGAACAACGATTCCGAGATTTTCTTTGATTTATCCATTACAGTTCACCTCATTCATAGTCTACATTAGAGTACAGTAACTTTGAATTATGGCGTAATGGGTATGTAAAGTGCAATGCAATGGAGTTTTGAGAGGGCTTGGTATTGATTATTGATAAGTTCGAAATACTTACAATTGGAGACGATTCGTTAAAAAAAGAAAAGCAAATAAAGTAGATAAATCAGGAAATGCGGGTGCATTGCAGGACGGTTTTTATATACGTCACAATGTAGCTGCATTTTTTTTTGCTAATTGACTGGAAAGAAAAAATTGCTTTACAAAAATTTCCAGATAAGTTGAATTACAGGTGTCGTTCGCCGCCTTTCAATCTGAAATTTCAAAAAATTTCAGATTGGAGGAAAGAACATGGAGGGTAAACGCCCAAAAAGAAGAAAGGACAAATATAATCCGTATAGTATATATGAGCAGGATGGACATTATTACATATCATTTAGAGATGGACAAGGAGTTCATCAGAAGTTTGAAATCAGTAAATTACTTTGTGAGGTTTTCAATAGTTTTGAATTGATTGATCTTTCCTATCTCAATGTATGGGACAGGCATATCGAACAGTCGGAAATTTGGGAAACAAGTTTGAATGAAAGAGCGTTGGAAAGGCCTGAGACAGTAGAAGATATTGTATTCCGAAATCTTCAGACCGAGGATTTATATAAAGCGATTGACAAACTTCCTGATATACAGAAACGCAGGGTGCGGATGTATTTCTTTGAAGGTATGACTTATGAACAGATTGCTGAGTATGAAAAGTGTAAACATCCGGCAGCAGTAAAGTCGGTAAAAGCAGCTTTGAAAAATCTAAAAAGATTTTTAAGCGAATAGGGTTACAATTTTACATTTAAGTGAGGAAACAGGTGAGAGGAAGAAAAAGTCCCCGTGCCTGTTTTCTGTTATCGGTGAATGGGCGGAACCTTGATAAGTGAATAACCATTCATCAAACACATTCCTGTTGTTATCGTGATGAGCGTAAGCCACATTAACCGATACGCCATGATGTGAACGAGAGAAAAGCAGCGAAATCTCACAAATAGAGAAGAAATGGTATGCGGCTGATTTGCCTTGTTCAAAGAGCGAGTGATATCGGGTTATAACTGTCGGATTGCTACTGGTAGGGCGATAATAGACAACAGGCATAATGATACTCTTGTCCGGTCATAAAGTCGAGCATATAAGAGCAAAGGCTCTGAAGATGCCGCAACAAGTGAGGGCAGTTCCGGGTGATCCCCGGAAGGGTGCGAATCCCGTGGAACTGATACGCTGTCAGTCGTTTGGTGACTTCCCGTGTGTGAAACACAGTAAGCCGGGGCGTCGGGGACAAATAGGCTGATTTAGGTTAATTATGGTAGCCGGATAACCGATACAGAGTAATTACTTGACAGTTAAGCAAAAAAGTATCAGGTGTCCGGCTGATACATAACGATAGAGGCAGCATTCCGTGAGGGTGCTGCTTTTGTAGTCATGGAGATGAAGGAGGAACATTATGGAAGATAGAGAAATCAGGCGAGGGGATATTTTCTATGCAGATTTAAATCCCGTTATTGGAAGTGAGCAGGGTGGTTTTCGTCCGGTACTGGTCATTCATAATAATACTGGAAATGAATACAGTCCTACGGTGATTGTAGCGGCAATCACGAGCAGACCTAAGACAAAACTTCCTACACATGTCTCTTTGAGAAACCGAAAGGGACTGGAGAAAAATTCTGTTGTACTTCTGGAGCAGATACGGACGCTGGATAAAAAGCGTTTGGAGAATTTTGTAGGGACGATAGACAGGTGTCAAATGCGAAAAGTAGATGAAGCATTGAGGACAAGCACTGGTATGAGAAAGTTGGACAAACCGATTGAAATGTGTCTTTGTCCGGTGTGCGTCAAAGTATTTTATGAGTCACCGGAACATTTTGTGAAGAGAGCAGATCGGAATCAACAGAAGAAAGAAACGTGTATGTTCTGCAATAGCAGACAGGGATACGACTATTTAATAAGAAAGAAGTATAACTAAGGATATAAAATGTAACTGCCGTAGAGTGGATAAATAAAGAGGTGGAGATGGTTGAATGAATGGCCCCAAAATATTGATGAATGTGGAAGAAACAGCTTCATATTTAAATATTGGAAAAACAAAGGTAAGAGAACTTATGAAAGAGAATCAAAATGTATTTGTTGTAAAGATATAAAACCGCAGCTATGCACATAAAGAATTGCTGGATAAGTGGCTGCTGGCACAAGTAAAAATCACCTAAAAAATCAAGGGTACGATATGAGATTTTGTACCTTTGAGCTATTTTAGCGGCAATGCTATGTTGATATTGCACTAAATGATTATGAAATGAGAGGTTGTATCAAATGGCAAAAAGAAGTTTACCAAAAGGCATACGGGAAAATAAGGGAACCTACGAGGCAAGAGCAGTGGTTAATGGAATTAAAGTTCATCTTTATGGAAGTAATTTGGAAGAACTTATTAAAGAGTTTGATGTTGCAAAAGAGAATGCAAGAAACAGTGATGAATATCGTAAAAATCATATTACTTTAAATGAGTGGTTTGAGGAATGGTTCACGCTGGTGAAATCTCATAAGGTAAAAGAAACAAGTATAAGGCCGATGAAAAACAGTTTCAAAAGAACTTTTGGCTTTTATCTCGGCACGAAAAAAATAAAAGACATAAAACCGATGGATGTTCAAAAAGCTATCAATGCTATGGAAAAAGCGGGTGTCTCAAATGGGTGTATGAGAGATGCGTTAGGGAGGCTGAGAGAGTGTCTGGAATTTGCAGTAGGTAATCAAATGATAAAAGTAAATCCTTGCTTGATTGTGGAAGTACCGTGGACTTATAAAGTGTCAAAAGAAGAAATCGCATTGACACAGGAAGAGCAAAATGCATTATTAGATGAAGTAGAAGATTCATGGTATAAAGAAATGTTTTATTTTATGTGTCTGACTGGAGTACGGGTAGGCGAGTTAGGAGGACTTCAATGGAAAGACATAGATTTTGGGAAAAAAGTAATATCTATAAGGAGATCCCTGAGTTGCAATTATTGCGATGGTGTAAAGAGAGAAATGCTTGTCACACCCAAAACAGTAAATTTTACAAGAGAAATTCCTTTTATCGGAGAAATGGAAGAAATTCTTCTTTCTCAAAGAGAAAAACAGAAACAGTTAAAGCAAGAGTTGGGAAAACGTTGGCGTGCGAAAGAAGAATTAGGGGATTTGGTTTTCACAACTGGAATGGGAAGTCCATGTAGCAGATACATAGTGGACAAGGAAATAAAAAAGGTTATTAAGCGTCTCCGAGAAAAAGAAGCAGTAACCGCAGTTCAGGAAAATCGTCTGCCAAGAGAGGTAAGGAATTTTCATCCACATACGCTTCGTCATACATTTGCTACCAGGTGTTTCGAAAACAAAATGGAGCCCAAAGTAGTCCAGTCACTGTTGGGACATTCGAGTATCAGTATTACATTTAATATATATACTCACGTGTTGGATAATAAGATGGAAGAAGAAATTAAGAAATTCGGTGTGGCAAAGACGCAGAAACCTGTGGAATTATGTCAGAATGACATTTGTAAAAAAAGAATTACAGCATATAGCCATTGTTAATAGATGAAGATTTTTGGGGGAAATATTTCCCCCAAATAAGGCTTTCGTTTCCCCCAAAGTTTAAAATATGAAAGAGAAACATTGAGAAAGAGATATTTTTATCTCCCCCAAAAGTAATGTTGGGGGAGATGGGAAGGTAAGGAATATGGAAATACATAGTATATCCAGTATTTATGGGCAAATCAGTCTATAGAAATACCGAGTAAGGATTCAAAAGTTCGCAAAGAGATGCGGTAGTGAACTTTATGACGATAACGAAAGAATCTATGGGTATGTACTCATAGGTTCTTTTAGTACCATATAAGTGTAAGAGATAAAGCATATCATTCGTGCTTTACCCTCTACACTTATTTTTTTATGATAAGGGAGTAATTGGTCTGGCGAGGCTCTTTTTGGATTAACCACATCCGTCACA
>NZ_SMMX01000002.1 GCF_004345005.1 Extibacter muris | reverse complement strand
TTGTGACGGATGTGGTTAATCCAAAAAGAGCCTCGCCAGACCAATTACTCCCTTATCATAAAAAAATAAGTGTAGAGGGTAAAGCACGAATGATATGCTTTATCTCTTACACTTATATGGTACTAAAAAGAATAAAGCAAAAATGCTTTACTCTTTTTCAGTTCTCTCTTCCTGTTATTCTAAGCAACTATCTCCATTGCTATCTGTAATTTTTTTGATAAACTAATTGTTTCTCTTGATATCTCCGAGTCTGTAATAATACATTTGATATCTTTCATTGTACATACTGTAAATAAATTACCACTTCCAAATTTAGTATGATCCGCTAATACATAGGTCTCATTGGCTCTGCCAATCATAATCCGCTTTACTTCTGCATGCATAGAATCCGTAGACGTCAGCCCTACTTTCAAATCAATTCCATTAATTCCGGTAAATAGCTTATTCACATGATATTGCATCGCACCTTCGGCTGTTATGTTTCCCATCGCGGAAGCCGGATTCGACAGAATTGCACCTCCCAGTATATGCACCTGGATATGCTTAGCCGATGACAGTTCCGCAGCAACATACAGCGAATTTGTTACAACTGTCAGTTCTTTCTCTGTATGATCTTTGATACATTGAGCTAAATAACAGCAGGTTGTGGAATCATCAATCATGATAGAATCTCCGTTACCGATAAATTCATACGCTCTCTCAGCAATTTTTTTCTTATACTCTGCATGCAGATAGTACTCGCCCGGAACAAATTGTACATGTAACCCCTGGTCTTTCTTCTCTGCCCCACCGTGAGTTTTCTTGATGACTCCTTGTGCATCAAGTCTGCGAATATCATTCCGAATCGTTACTTCTGAGCACCCCAAACGTTCACTCAGATCTGAAACTCGGACCCGGCCTTTCTCCTGTACTTCTTTTATTATCATTTCAATTCTATCATTCATCTTCATGCCTTATCTTCTCCTGTTCCAGGCTTCCTCATGGGAGATAGCCAGCCAAAACATTTGTTTTTATATATTTCAAGATAAATTTGTAAAAAATGTTGCATTTTGCCATAATCTATAAAAAAGGCTTTCACGAAGTCGCGAAAGCCTTGATTTTACTGGATTTTCCAGCGATTAGTCCTGAGCTATGATTTCTTTTTTGTTGTAAGAGCCACAAGCCTTGCAGACTCTGTGAGGCATCATTAATTCGCCGCACTTGCTGCACTTTACCAAGTTTGGAGCGCTCATCTTCCAGTTAGCTCTTCTTTTGTCTCTTCTTGCTTTAGAAGATTTATTCTTTGGACAGATTGACATAGGTTACACCTCCTTAAAATTCTTAAACACATCGCGGATAACTGACATTCTAGGGTCAAGACCTGGATCTTCACAGTCACAGGTTCCCTCATTTAGGTTCTGACCACATACGCTGCACATTCCTTTACAGTCCTCACAGCATAGGACTTTCATCGGCCATCCTATTAATATCTCATTATAGAGTAATTTGTCTACGTCAAGATGATATCCGTCAATATAATTCGCTTCGTCATAATCTTCTGCCTGTCCGCTGTCGTCTTCTGATTCAGACACCTTGATATGCTTCGTAAATTCCAGGTCAAATTCCTCCGGCACCTCTGTGAGGCATCGGTCGCACGGAATAAGCACCTTAAGCCTGCATGTACCGCTAATCAGAAGCTTTCCGCCTCCTTTGTACTCTGCAGCTATATGGGCATCCGTCTCCGGCATGACCGGATACGTGCCTGCATCTCCCTGGAACGTACGCATGGTGCATGCTGCTGTCACGTCAAGCGGCTTATGCGGTTCAGACAATACTTCGGATAGGTCAATCAACATATAGTCACCCCTATTCATACCTAGACTATTATATCCGTGCAAAAGAGGTTTGTCAACCTATAATTCGTCTTTTCGTATAGATATTGTGCCACCGTGCGGCTTGCTATACAAGCGCAACCGTTTCACGCGAAATCGCAAGCTCCTCGTTCGTCGGTATCACCATTACCTTAACCTTGGAATCCGGAGTGGAGATCGTAATCTCTTCCCCGCGTGTATTGTTGGCTTCTTCGTCGACCTCGATGCCAAGATATCCGAGGTAGCCCAGCACATCGGCACGTACCGGCCCGGAGTTCTCTCCCACCCCGGCCGTAAATGCGATAACATCCACGCCATTCATGGCCGCTGCATAAGCACCGACATATTTAGCGACTCTGTAGGCAAATACCTTGAGTGCGACAGCCGCCTGCTTATTTCCTTCTTTTGCCCCCGTATCCAGATCGCGGAAGTCGCTGGACAGATTATTAGAAAGGCCGAGCACGCCGGACTTCTTATTCAGCATATTCATCAGCCCGGCAATGTCGAGCCCTTCCTTTTTCGCAATAAACTCCATGATAGCCGGGTCGATGTCGCCTGACCGCGTTCCCATCACGAGTCCTTCCAGAGGGGTAAGCCCCATGGAGGTATCTACGGATTTTCCGTTCTTGACGGCACAGATGCTGGCGCCGTTGCCGAGGTGGCATACGATGGTGCGCAGCTCTTCATATGGCCTGCCCTCGATTTCAGCCGCCCGCTTGGATACGAAGCTGTGGCTTGTCCCATGGAAACCATAGCGTCTTACTTTGTATTTTTCATAATACTCATATGGAAGGCCGTACATATAAGCCTCTTCCGGCATCGTCTGGTGGAACGCAGTATCAAATACCGCCACCATCGGGGTTCCCGGCATCAGTATCTCACATGCGTTGATACCGATCAGGTTGGCAGGATTGTGAAGCGGCGCCAGGTCGTTACATTCCTCGATCGCCTGGAGCACTTCGTCCGTTATCACGACAGAACTTGCAAACTTCTCGCCGCCATGTACGACACGGTGCCCTACCGCACCAATCTCATCCAGGCTCTTTACGACACCTGCCTGGGCATCTGTCAGGGCATCGATGACATACTGGATCGCTTCCGTATGCGTCGGCATAGGCTTGTCTGACTTGACCTTTTCCCCGCCTTCCGGCTGATAGGTAAGGCTGCCGTCAATCCCGATTCTTTCGCAGAGGCCTTTTGCCAGCACCTGCTCTGTGTCGGAGTTGATCAGCTGGAACTTTAAAGATGAACTCCCGCAGTTGATTACTAATACATTCATTTGAAATTACCTCTCTTTTATTCTTTTTTAGCGTTCTAGTTTTCCGCCATGCACTGAACAGCCGTGATTGCCACTACCCCTTCAATATCCTTTGCGCTGCAGCCGCGGGACAGATCGTTGACCGGTGCGGCGATACCCTGTGTCAGCGGACCGTAAGCTTCTGCTTTGGCGAGTCTCTGGACAAGCTTATAACCGATATTTCCTGCATCCAGATCTGGGAACACGAGTACGTTGGCCTTCCCGGCGACCGGGCTTCCCGGCGCTTTTGATGCCCCGATTTCCGGTACGATGGCAGCGTCAAGCTGGAATTCTCCGTCTATCATAAGACCCTCTGGCGCATGTTCCTTTGCGATGCGGGTTGCTTCCACTACCTTGTCCACATCGGCATGCTTTGCGCTTCCTTTCGTGGAGTGTGACAGAAGCGCCACCACTGGCTCTTCCCCTGTCAGGAGTCTGAACGATTCCGCTGAGGACAGCGCGATAGCCGCCAGCTTCTCCGGATCCGGATTCTGCTCAAGCCCTGCATCTGCAAATACGAACGTTCCATCCGCTCCCATATCGCAGTCCGGAACGACCATGACGAAAAATGCTGATACAAGCTTTGTACCTGGTTTCGTCTTTAGTATCTGAAGGCATGGCCTAAGCGTATCTGCCGTAGAGTGGCATGCACCTGACACCATCCCGTCTGCGTCTTTCATCTTCACCATCATGACCCCATAGTACAGGTAATTTGAAAGAAGCAGCTCTCTTGCCTGCTCTTGCGTCATCCCTTTCTTCTGCCTCAGTTCTACCAGCTTAGCGATATAGCCATCCGTCTTATCGCTCGTGGCCGGGTCTACGACCGTCGCTTTGCTGACATCGAAAGAACCTCTGTTTTTTTCGATCTCTTCCTTGCTTCCCACAAGTACCACATTTGCCGTGCCTTCTTTTAACACAGCTTCCGCCGCTTCATATGTTCTGATATCTTCTGTCTCAGGAAGCACGATCGTTTTCATGCTTGTCTTGGCTTTTGCCTTGATTTCATCTATAAATCCCATGATTGATAGACTCCTTTCCATTTATTCTCAGTATTTCTATTATAATACAAAGAGACCTTGTAAACAAGGTCTCTTCCTGTAATCTTATGTCTATTTTTCAATACAATAAGCGTTATTTATTTATCATCTTGGTAAATATGACCAATAATATTGAAACTGTCCCTGTCATATGGCAAATACAAGGCTGACAATTGCAAAGTATACCGTCACCGTGCTGATATCCACGAGCGTGGAAATGAGCGGCGTAGCCATTATCGCGGGGTCCAGCCCTATTTTCTTGGCAATCAGAGGAAGCGTACATCCTACGATCTTCGCCAGTATGATGGTGCATGCCATCGTCAGGCCGATCGTTACCGCAATCATCACATCCCCCTGTCCCATGACAAGTATACGTATTCCATTCACAGTGGACAGTATGACACTGATGAGAAGCGCCACCCTTATCTCCTTGAAAATGACTTTTACGATATCTCCGAATTCAATCTCTCCCACAGCCAGACCGCGTATCACGAGTGTAGAACTCTGGGAGCCGCAGTTGCCGCCTGTCCCCATCAGCATCGGAATGAAGCCTGCCAGCTGGGGCATGACTGCCAGTGCAGATTCATAGTGGTTCATGATTATCTGCGTGATCGTTGCGGAAAGCATAAGGAACATCAGCCACGGCAGCCTGTTCTTCACATGGCTGATGACGCTCGTCCCGAAGTAGGATTCTTCATTGGGGCTTACACCGGCCATGATGCTGATATCTTCCGTCGTCTCTTCCTGCAGTACATACATGGCATCATCAACCGTGACGATACCGACCATGCACATCTCATGGTCCACGATAGGAAGTGCTATCAGCCCGTACTTCGTTATCGTGCGGGCCACTTCCTCCTGGTCATCCGTCGTGTGGGCATAGAGCATATTCGTATCCATGATTTCTTCCACGGTCTTCGACTCGCTCGTCGTGAGCAGCTCTTTTACATCCACAACGCCGATCAGCCTGCGCTTCTCCGTCACATAGCAAGTATATATCGTCTCTTTGTTCAGGCCAACCTGTCTGATCTTCCGTATGGACTCTGCCACCGTCATCTCTTTCCTGAGCGCGATGTAATCCACGTTCATCACGCTTCCGGCACTGTCCTCCGGATACTGGAGCAGGGCGTTGATCTGCTGCCTCGTCTCCTCGTCCGTCGCCATGAGAAGGCGGTCCACCACATTGGCAGGCATCTCTTCAAGCACGTCGACCGTATCATCCAGGTACATCTCTTCCATGACTTCTTCCAGCTCGGAATCGGTCAGCGCGTTGATAAGCAGCTCTCTCATATCGCTGTTCATGTAGGTAAATGTCTCCGCCGCCTCTTCCTTCGCCAGAAGGCGGAATACCATCACAAGCTGCTTCTGCTCAAAGTCCTCCAGGATATCTGCCAGATCGATCGGGTACATATTATTCTCAAGCTCTTCCTTGAGCTCTTTATACTGGCGGTTCTCAAGCATTTCCAGAATACGTTCTTCTGTCAGCTCCTCCCGCTCTTCCAAATAATCTTCTGCTTCTTTCGGTGCATCGCACGGCTCTTCTGCCTCTTCGCCGATATCTGCATCTAGGCGGCTGTATTCCTCGCTCATCGTATCCCTCCTCTCCCAAGGCTTTCTCCCCTAAAACACGTAATTCGTTTTGCGAACCCGGTCTTTTTATAGTATAATCAATTTCAAAAGGATATACAAGGAGATTCTTATGAAAATAGTAGGTCTGATTACGGAATACAACCCGTTTCATAACGGGCATTTATACCATATAGAGAAGGCAAAAGAGATTACAGGGGCGGACGCCGCGGTCGTCGTCATGAGCGGAAATTATGTACAGAGAGGAGCGCCTGCCATCATGCCAAAGCATCTGCGCGCCGAAGTGGCGCTGGAAGCAGGCGTGCCGGTCGTGATGGAGCTCCCGGTCTGCTTTGCCACGGGCAGCGCAGAATACTTTGCGGCAGGTGCCGTATCTCTGTTTGAACAGCTTGGCTGCGTCGATTCCATCTGCTTTGGAAGCGAATGCGGCGATTACGCCAAGCTGGAACAGATTGCACATGTAGTCGCAGATGAACCGGAAGAATATAAGTTCTCGCTCCAGGAAGGGCTGCGCAAAGGTCTTTCCTTTCCGCGTGCACGCCAGCTGGCGCTGAAAGCTTACCTCAGGGACAATTCCCTTGATGCCGTGCTGGAACAGCCGAACAACATTCTCGGCATAGAATATATCAAGGCACTGTACCTGAAGAAGAGCCCGATCAAGACATATACGATCAAGCGCATGGTATCCGGGTACCACGACGAATCCCTCTCGGAGAGCTACAGCTCCGCGTCGGCCATCCGGAAGCTCCTTGCCTATGCGAGCAGCTCCATCCACCTTGAGGATGAAGGCATGTTTGACGAGCCGGTCATGTCAGAGGTGCTGACACGGCTCGAAGGCCAGGTCCCTCCTTCCTGCATAAGGCTCCTGGAGGAGACCCACCGTACGAGGTATCCGATATATTCCAACGACTTCTCCCTCCTGTTGAAGTATAAGCTGCTGACAGAGACGAAAGACACGCTTGTCAAATACGTAGACATCACCGCAGACCTGGCAAACCGCATCATGAACCATGCCAATGATTTCATCACCTTTGACCAGTTCTGCGACCTTCTGAAGACGCGGGATATGACTTACACCCGGATAAGCAGGAGCCTGTTCCACATTCTGCTCGGCATCACGAAATATGATATGCTCTCCTGCAGGGAAGACGGGTACTGCCATTACGCGCACATCCTCGGATTCCGCAAAGACGCGGCCAATGTTCTCACCCATATGAAAGCCCATTCCGGGGTCCCCCTGGTAACAAAGCTGTCACAGGCGGATTCCCTGAGCGATACCGGCAGCCGGATGCTGATGCAGGACATCTTTGCATCCAACCTGTATGAGGCAATCATAACGAACAAGTTCAAGCTGCCCTTTGTCAATGAATATGAGCAGTCCATCGTCATCTTATAAAGCGTGCTAAAATCCTATCCTTCCACCACTCTGCTGCAGGCGACCGCAAGCGCACCCGGTCCGATATGGCAGGCCACGCTTAAGGACAGCTTGTCCATATGGACGTCATACCCCGGGAACTTCGCCTCGATCTCTTCCTTCCACGCACGCGCCTCTTCTTCCTGACACGTATAGGCAGCTTCCAGATTGACCTTCCTGCCTTTGAACCGCTCTTCTATATCCTTCTCCATGGCGTTCAGCATCGTACGCTTCGCCGCTTTTATTCCGCGTACTTTCGCATATGCGTCCAGCTTCTCCCCCTGGATCTGAAGGACCGGCTTCAGGTTCAGTACCGTGCCGAGCGCTGCGGCAGCCGGGGTTATGCGCCCGCCTTTCCTTAGGTATTTCAGCGTATCCACCGTGATATAGATGCTCGCTTCCAGCCGTTCCCTCATGAGCACATCCTCTATCTCAGATGCCGTCATGCCACGGCGTACCATCTCCATCGCGTCCAGCGCAGACTGGCGCTGTGTGACAGATACCCTCTGGTTATCGACTACGTGCACCTTGCCGTCAAATTCTTTGGAGAGCATCTTCGCCGTCTCACAGGAACTGCTCAGCCCGCTGGACATAGGGATATGGATGATTTCATCGTACTCGGACAGCAGTTCCTCCCACAGTTCCATCACATCTGCCGGAGACGGCTGTGAAGTGGATATCTCCGCATCTTCTCCAAGCTTCTGATAGAACTCTTCCTGGCTGAGCGTTATGTCTTCATAGAACATCTCGCCGCTGATATAAAATGGCATCGGCAGTATACGGATGCCGCGCCTCTTTCCTTCTTCCTGTGTGATTCCACTGTTGCTGTCTGTCACAACTGCTACTTTTCCCATTTATTTACCTCTCTAATTTTTAAAACTGTGTATCGGTGCCGGAATCCTTCCTTTTCGATTCACGAACCTGCTGCAGTCAAATTCATTGACCGGCATAATCGGGGCATATCCGAGCAGGCCTCCAAATTCCGCCGTATCTCCTACATCCTTGCCGATAACCGGTATGAGACGCACTGCTGTCGTCTTCTGGTTGACCATGCCGATAGCCATCTCATCCGCGATGATTCCGGAGATGGTGGACGCCTTCGTCTTACCGGGGACTGCTATCATGTCGAGGCCCACGGAACAGACGCAGGTCATCGCTTCCAGCTTCTCCAGCGTGAGCGCTCCTGCATTTACCGCGTCAATCATCCCCTGGTCTTCGCTCACCGGTATAAAAGCACCACTTAAGCCACCCACATAAGAAGATGCCATGACACCGCCCTTTTTAACCTGGTCATTCAGCATGGCAAGCGCTGCCGTCGTACCTGGAGCCCCTGTCCGCTCCAGCCCAATTTCTTCTAGAATCTCCGCCACGCTGTCACCTACGGACGGTGTCGGCGCCAGTGACAGATCTACGATGCCGAACGGTATGCCCATCCGCCTGGAAGCCTCTCCTGCGACAAGCTGGCCCACCCGTGTCACCTTGAATGCCGTCTTCTTGATCGTCTCGCACAGCTCTTCAAATCCTCTGCCCCGTACCTGCTCGATGGCATGTTTCACAACACCGGGTCCGCTGACTCCTACATTGATAACCGCGTCACCTTCTGTGACCCCGAGAAATGCCCCTGCCATAAACGGATTGTCATCCGGTGCGTTGCAGAATATGACGAGTTTGGCACAGCCGAGGGAGTCGTGCTCCTTCGTGGCCTCCGCCGTCTCCTTGACCATCTCTCCGCACAGGCGGACCGCATCCATATTGATTCCCGTCCTCGTAGAGCCGACATTCACAGAGCTGCATACCCGTTCCGTACATGCCAGTGCCTGAGGAATGGAACGGATTAGAGCTTCATCGCTCTTTGTCATCGCTTTGGATACAAGCGCGGAATACCCGCCTATAAAGTTGACTCCGACTTCTTTTGCAGCATTGTCCAGCGTACGGGCCAGCGTGACAAAGTCTTCTTCCGTCTTGCACGCTGCGCTGCCGACCAGCGCCGCAGGCGTGACCGATATTCTCTTATTTACGATTGGTATCCCATATTCCCTCTCGATCTGCTCCCCGGTAGAGACGAGGTGTTCTGCCGTAGATATAATCTTCCTGTAGATTTTTCCGTTGAGCGCCTCCAGGTCGGAGTCGATACAATCCATAAGGCTGATGCCAAGCGTAATCGTCCTTACGTCCAAATTCTCCTGTTCTATCATCTGGTTCGTCTCGTTGACTTCATATATGTTGATCATGGGCTGTCTTCCTGTCCTTTCTGCCTTTGCTTATAAACGATGCATCTTTTCAAATATCTCTTCTCTCTGACAGTGGATCGTCACTCCGATTCCAAGCCCTACTTCTTCCAGCTCTTTCGAGACGGCTGCAATCTCTTTTGTAGCATTTGTCACGTCAACGACAGCCATCATGTTAAAATATCCGTTCACGATCGTCTGGGAGATGTCCAGCACATTGATGTTCGTCCCTGCAAGGTAAGTGCATACTCTGGCTATGATGCCCACGGTGTCTTTTCCAACTACTGTAATGATACATTTCTTCATGGTCTTCCTCCTGTCTTCCTATACTGTTATGATTTCTGATACTGTATCCCTCTTGGCTACCATCACCGGGATATCTTCTCCTTTATAAGGATTGTCCCCGAGGCTGACTTCCAGCTTGACCGTCTCATAGGCAAGTTCTTCATAATTGTTTTCCTTGCTCAGATGGCCAAGCATTACATATTTGAGATTGTCATGTAATATATCACAAAGAAGCCTCCCTGACAATTCATTGGATAGGTGTCCCTTTTCTCCCATCACCCTGCGTTTCAGCGGATAAGGGTAAGGGCCTACTTCCAGCATGTGGATGTCATGGTTTGCCTCAAGAAGCACTGCGTCAAGCTCTTTCAGATGCTCTACCGTGTATGCGTCATATTTGCCGAGATCGGTAGCGACAGCCACCGCCTTATCGCCATCTTCAATACGGTAGCCGGACGGCTGCCGTGCATCGTGCGAGATGGCAAATGGCTGTATGTCCAGGCTGCCGAGCGAAAATGATTCGTCTATATCTATCTCATGCAGCAGCCCTTCGGGCATCCTGCCGATGCTGTTCGTGCACCGGATCCCTTCTATCGTCCCGGCCGTGGCATAGATAGGCACTTCGTATTTTCTGCTGAATACGCCAAGCCCTTGTATATGGTCGATATGCTCATGGGTGATGAGGATGCCTTTGATCTCGTCCCCCTTGATTCCAAGCGTATGTAAACCCGCATCTATCCTTTTTTTACTGATTCCGGTATCTACGAGCAGATGCGTATCGTCATCCCCCACATAGATACAGTTCCCGCTGCTCCCGCTAGCTATGCTGCATAGTCTCATGTATGTATACACTCCTGTCATTTATATATGTCTGGACATCAGATGTCCGGCTTACCACAGATTTCGGACCATCTCGTCCAGCTGTATCTTCGTCTCCTCAAAAATACCGCTGTTATCGATAACCCTGTCGCAGTTCCTGAGGAATACCTCCTTGGGGAGCTGCGATGCGATAATATCATCCACCTTCTCTGCGTCATATCCTCTTGCATAGATCAACCGCTTTTTCCTGATGGCATCCTCCACATAGACATACCATATCTCATCGCAGATCTGCTCATAATGGTCGTCTATGAGGAGGGCCGCCTCCAGGATGAAAAGGCTCGTATGCCTTCTCTCTTCCTTTTTTATTATCTTACGTACCTCTTCTTTTACCGCGGGATGGACAATTTCATTGAGAGCGGCACGTTCTTTTTCATCCGTAAAAATGATCTGCGCCAGCTTCTCTCTGTTCAGCTCTCCTTTGCTGTCCAGTATCTCACCGCCGAAGTGTTCAGCAATTGCCCTGTGGCAGTCCGTCCCCTTCTTCTGGAGCTTCCTTGCCACCTCGTCGGCCTGGCATACGGTAGCACCGTACCTGTCATTCAAGTATTCCAGTATCTGTGTCTTTCCTGCTCCCACACCGCCTGTGATGCCTATGATCTTCATATGTTATCCCTCTGCTATTTTGCTTCGTACCAGTTATCTCCTGTATGCATATCTATTTCCAACGGAACCTCCAGAGACGCCGCATTCTCCATCTCTTCCCGGAGTATCGCCTTCACGTCCTCAAGCTCCGGCCTGAACGCTTCAATGAGCAGCTCGTCGTGTACCTGCAGGACGAGCCTCGACTTCATGTGGCTCTCCTTCAGGCGCCTGTTCACGCCTATCATCGCGATCTTCATGATGTCTGCCGCGGTACCCTGGATGGGCGCGTTCATGGCCACCCGCTCGCCGAACGACCGCTGCATGAAATTGCTGGAAGACAGTTCCGGCACAGGACGCCTTCTCCCGAACAGGGTCACGACGTATCCCATCTCTTTGGCGTGCGCGACCGTATCGTCCAGGAATATCTTGATGCCCGGATACGTCTTAAAGTAATCGTCAATGTATGTTGCCGCTTCTTTTCTCGTGATGCTCAGATCCTGGCTCAGCCCAAACGAGCTGATGCCGTATACGATGCCGAAATTGACCGCTTTCGCGTTCCTTCTCTGAAGGTCTGACACCTCCTCGAACGGTACATGGAATACCTGGGACGCGGTAATCCGGTGAATATCTTTCTGCTCCTTGTATGCATTGATGAGCTGTTCATCGCCGGAGCAGTGCGCCAGGACACGCAGTTCTATCTGGGAATAGTCCGCGTCGATAAACACGTATCCGTCCTCTGGGATAAACACTTTGCGGATCAGCCTGCCAAGCTCCATCCGGATCGGAATGTTCTGCAGGTTCGGCTCCGTGCTGCTGATCCTTCCGGTCGCCGTGATCGTCTGATTGAACTTGCCGTGGATCCTCCCATCCTCGCTGATATAATTCGCAAGCCCGTCTGCATAAGTGGACTTGAGCTTCGTAAGCTGGCGGTATTCCAATATCTGAGCCACGACAGGATAATCCGGCGCCAGCTTGTCAAGCACATCCGCTGCGGTCGAATAGCCGGTCTTTGTCTTTTTGCCGCCTTTCAGCCCCATCTTGTCAAACAGGATAACTCCAAGCTGCTTCGGTGAATTGATATTGAATTCCTCTCCGGCCGCCTCGTATATCTCTTTTTCCAGCTCTTCAATCTTGGCTCCAAGCTGTTCTCCATAAAATTTGAGCGCTTCCGCTTCAATCCTGACACCGCTGCGTTCCATATCGTACAACGTGAATACAAGGGGCATCTCTATATCGGTGAACAGATGTCCCATCTGCTCTTCTTCCATCTTCCGGCGGAGCGGCTCTACCGCGGCGTAAGCCGTGTATGCCTCATAGCAGACCTTTACATGATCCTCCACCTTCTCTTCCAGTATCAGCCCGAGCTGTTCCCTCGCGACGTCCTCATACGTATAGTCGTTCTTCAGCGGATTCAGAAGATACGCCGCTATCGTTACGTCAAAACATGCCAATGGGTCTGCAATCGAGACATATTTCATCGCTTCTTTGATATCGAACATAGAGAACGTCTTCACGCTTCCGGACACTTCTTCTAGCTCAGCAAGCAGATATTCCATCGTGATGCCGCCGCCGGCCCTGATGCAGCATACCTTGTCTTCGCCATAGCAGAGGCCGATTCCTCCCGCGCCTGCCTGGCCGGCAAAAAGCGGAAGGGTGTCCTTCGTGTCTATGAACACCGCGGCTCCTGCAAGCGCTGCATGCTTCGCCTCTGCCAGTATCTTACTGGCTTCTGCCAGTTCCGTAACCTCTTTGAAACTGTCCTCCACAGAATTTGACGGTGCTTTCACATCAAATTTGCCGAGCAGGTTCTTAAACTGCAGCCGTTGGAACCATCCATAAGCTTCTTCTGTAAATACATTCCCGAGCTCTGCCTCATCCAGCCTGAAATCTACATCCGCATCCACATCTATCTCCGCCAGCTTCCTGCTCATGACCGCCATATCCCAGTGCTCTTTGAGCGCTTTGGCAGCCCGGGGCGGCTTCAGCTCATCCACATGTTCATATGCATTTTCAATGGAGTGGTATTCGCTAATGATTTTGGTGGCGGTCTTTTCACCGATGCTTGGAACGCCCGGAATATTATCGGAAGAATCGCCCATCAAGGCTTTCAGGTCGATAAACTCCGCCGGCGTCACCTGATATCGCTCCTTCACATCCTCGGCATAATAATCTTCTATCTCCGTTCTTCCCTGCTTCGTCTTAGGGATACGGATCTTCACATGTTCCGTCGCGAGCTGCAGAAGGTCCCTGTCCCCGCTGATGACAGCGACTTCCATCCCCTGCTCCCCACACTGCTTTGATATCGTCCCGAGAAGGTCGTCAGCCTCCAGCCCCGCCTTTTCGATAATATTGATGCCCATGGCTCTGAGTACGTCTTTTATGACAGGCACCTGCTGCCTGAGCTCTTCTGCCATCGGTTTTCTTGTCCCTTTGTATTCCGCGTACATCTCATGGCGGAAGGTCGGGGCATGTACATCAAAGGCAACGGTCAGATACTCCGGTGCCTCCTCATCCAATATCTTAAACATAATATTCAGAAATCCATAGACGGCATTCGTGTGAAGGCCTTCCGAATTGGTCAGGTCGGGAAGCCCGTAAAAAGCCCTGTTCAATATACTGTGTCCGTCTATCAATACGATTTTTCCAGCCATATATCGTTCTCCAATCTGCTAAACCTAACGTCAGCTTACAACCGTGTGTGCTCTTGTAAACTGACGCTACTTTACTACTATACACCAAAGTCTCGTTTTTTAAAAGGCATAACCTTTTATTTCTTTCATCCTATTTCTTTCATCCATCCGATACGATCTTTGCCCAAACAGCTTGTCACATTTCAATCAATCTTATATAATCTATATTGCAGGCATCTTCATTATACAATATTATAAAGACAGGTCCGGAAAATAAAATAACCGTATAAAAGAAGGATATCTATGTTGAAGCAATTAAAGCCCCAGAGTCTAAGAAAGCAAATATCAGCCGCCGGCATACTTGGCATCGTCATCACCGTCCTCCTCTCCATCATCAGTATCTTTTCCTATAAGAGCCTTAAGAATACGCAGGAGCAGGAAGCGAAACAATATTTCGGAATCAATGACTGGAATTTATTCTGTGTCGTTCCACAAGATTACCTGTGTGAAAATTTCAGTACGCTTATGACAGTCTTCATTGTAATCATGCTCTGTATAACCGCCCTGTTCTCCGTCCTCTTTTTTTACATCTATCATATCATCAAAAGGAGCAGGGAGGAGAGGATACCCCGCCTTGCCCATCGCGGTGAACCAGTCACGTATCTTCTTCTATGATACAGAATATCTGAACAAACTGGAGGAGATTGTCCGATTCTACACTGTCGATCCATCCCTTATCATCTTGGAAGTGACGGAAACTGTTGCAATGAACAACCTGGAACAGATCAAGACTGTCATCGCAAGGCTTCACGTCATGGGCTTCAAGGTGTCCATGGAAATGATCTGTCCGCCGCTACTGTAGCCGAAGGGATCGAGACGGAACAACAGCTTGAATTTCTGAAGTCCCTCTCCTGCGACATCAGGCAGGGATACTATTTCTGCAGACCGGTTCCTGCAGCGGACTTCTTTCAGGCTGTAGCGAAGCTTAGGTAAAGCGGACGCCGGACAGGAGGTGGGTGACATCTGCTGCCCGGCTGCCTACTTTCCCGGCAAGGGCTGTGCAACTCTGCTGGCGGATGTACGGACTTTAGACACATACGCATACTGATTGAAGGTTATGGAAGTTAATAATTCAGGAAGAGCCGGAATCAGGTACGGGGTTGTTATATGAGGCAACATCCCCTGCCTGATTCCGGCTCTTTTCGTCGTAGCTTTACGAAACTCCCATTTCTTCTATACAGCCTGACTGTATCGCGTTGATCTTAGCCGCTATTTTTTCCCTCGGCCAGTCCCACCACTTGATTTCTAACAAGTCATGGATAGTCTCCTCGGAAAACCGCTTTCTTATCGGTCTTGCCGGCACGCCTCCGACTATCGTATACGGCGGCACATCTTTTGTCACGAGCGAACGTGTACCTATGATTGCTCCGTCTCCTATCGTGACGCCTGCAAGAATCACAGCCTCATACCCGATCCATACGTCATTGCCTACGATGATATCTCCTTTGTTGTCCCAGCAACGGGCCACGTCCCTGCGGTCAAGCCCCCATTCTTCAAAGAAAAGAGGGAACGGATACGTGGACTATGAATGCATGCTGTGGTTAGCGCTGTTGAACAAAAATCTTGCTCCGCACGCGATGGAACAGAATTTCCCGATTACAAGCTTATCATCGTTGACGGGATAATGGTACAATACATTGTTCTTCTCGAACAGAACCGGGTCATTTACAAAATCATTATACATCGTGTGGATTACGACGGTTATGTTCGGATTGTGGATTACGTTCTCCAAATATACGGTATCTTTATCCCCCGTACGTGGATAGATGAGTTTTTCTGGAATAGCCATTTTATAATCCTCCTGTATGCTTCATCTGCCATTTCAACTATTCCAGCCATTACAATGCAACGTTTCAATGAAAACACTCCTTCGTTTTAGTATAAGAATATTATACGCCGTATTGCTCCGGAACTCAATATGGAAGCTGTTACCTTATCTTCCAGCCGCTCCAGCTTATACCGTCCCATCGGTTTGTCGCCAGCCCGTTATCCCGGCCAAAGAGGATTATCGTAATCTGTTCGCTCGTACGCCTCAGCACGATTCCAAGTGTATATTTGTAATACTTGTTCGGCACGTTTGTCGTATATTCCCCGGATGACACGAGGGAAAGCATATGCTGCGTCTTCAATGCTTCTGCCAGGATATCATTTGACGGCATCAGATATGAACTGATATTAAGCACAGCACCGTCCAGGATACTGCTTACGGCCTGCAGTTCTTCATACAGCTTCTTCCCCTGCCTCGCACCCAGCGCAAACCCTTCTTCGTCCGTATCCAGATTGTCGGCAATATTTACCGGGCCGGCAGGTCCCTCGTCTCCTCTGTCACCTTTATCTCCTTTCGGACCTGCGGGGCCAGCGTCTCCTCTGTCACCTTTGTCCCCTTTCGGACCGGTTGCCGGGACTCCGGTGTCTGACTCTCCTATGTACCAGCAGCCATTTGCTCCAATGTGCGGCGTGCATCTTAACAATTTGCACCGGGACATGGGGGGGACACTTTAGGATTTTCTGCAGAAAAACACCGGATACCGTTGGTATTACGGTATCCGGTGTGCTTAATCAACTGCGGATGGTGGGACTTGAACCCACACGAGGTCGCCCCCGCAAGATTTTGAGTCTTGTGCGTCTGCCATTCCGCCACATCCGCTCATCCCGGCTATCTCAAGCCAAAATTTATTGTATCATATTGTTCCGATAATTACAACAATTATTTTATAAAAGCGACGCATTGTTCAATGCTGTCAAATCTTCGTCCGGGATATAGTATACGCCTTCTTTATCTGGTTTTACATGAATCGTGACGACCTGCTCGTCCCCATATTCCGGGTTGGCAATCTTCTCTGAGAGAAGATCATACATTTTTCCATACACCAGTTCATTGATTTTATCTTCTGACGGTATCTCTTCCGCATCTGCAAGCTCTGACTGTACCGCGCTTAAGACTTCATCATCAAGTCCCTCAAACGCTGTCAGGGGCTTGATCTTTACATCAATGGTAAAGGAGTCGTCGTCTGCTTCTTTGGCATCGCCAAGCTTATAGTCTACCTGCTTCCCGATATCAAGGAACAGGTTCCTGTAATTTTCAACCATCTCGTCTGATAATGTAGACTTGTCTATACCGGCTTCTGTTAGCAGCTGGTCTAAGTTGCCTTCATACAGTTCCTTTGCTTCCTTCTCGGTGGCCTCCGTCTGCTTGATGTACTCTTTAAATTCTCCTTTATATTGTGCATCGAGTACGGATTGCGCATATGCTTTTGCGTCTTCTTTGGACATTCCCCCGCATCCGGTCAACAACACCATGACGAATACGAGCAAAAGCGCAAGCAGGCTCATTTTCTTTGTTTTTTTCATAATTACCCTCCTATATAAAGTATTATATGACTATTATATATCAGGCAGGGAGGAAAAGCAAATTTTACCGTTCATCCAGCAGTTTTTTACCGATATCAAAGCAGTCAAACGTGGCAAAGTAATCTGCCGGTGTCTCAGCCCGTCTTATGAGCTGCGTGCTGCCGTCTTCCTTCAGCAGAACTTCCGCCGATTTCAGCTTGCCGTTATAATTGTAGCCCATCGAGAATCCGTGCGCCCCTGTGTCATGGATGACGAGGATATCTCCCATCCCAATCTCGGGCAGCATACGGTCGATAGCGAATTTATCGTTGTTTTCGCAGAGCGAGCCGACGATATCATACTTGTGGTCACACGGACAGTCTTCCTTCCCCATCACGGTGACATGGTGGTATGCCCCGTACATGGCCGGACGCATGAGATTTACGGCGCAGGCATCCACGCCGATATATTCTTTGTGGGTGTGCTTTTCATGAATCGCCTCCGTCACAAGACATCCGTAAGGCCCGAGCATGAACCGGCCGAGCTCCGTATAGATCTCCACGTCCCCCATGCCGGCCGGGACAAGGATTTCCTCAAATACGCGGCGTACGCCGTCACCGATGATCCTTATATCGTTCGGCTCCTGATCCGGCGTATACGGAATGCCGATACCGCCTGAAAGATTGATGAATTTAATATGTACTCCCGTTTCCTTCTGAAGCTTGACCGCCTCTTCAAATAATATCTTGGCAAGCATCGGATAATATTCGTTCGTCACCGTATTGCTGGCAAGGAATGCATGGATGCCAAATTCTCTGGCGCCTTTGGCTTTCAGTATCTTGAAAGCTTCAAACAGCTGCTCTGTTGTCATGCCGTATTTGGAATCGCCCGGATTATCCATGATATCGTTGCTGATCTTGAACAGGCCTCCCGGATTATAACGGCAGCTTATCGTCTCGGGAATATATCCGATCGTCTCTTCCAGAAAATCAATATGGGTGATATCATCCAGGTTGATGACCGCACCTAGCTTTTCCGCATATACGAACTCTTCCGCAGGCGTATCATTTGAAGAGAACATGATGTCATCCCCGGTAATTCCAACCGCCTCCGACAGCATCAGCTCCGTATAGGATGAACAATCGCAGCCGCAGCCATATTCCCGCAGTATGTCGATAAGAAACGGATTGGGCGTCGCTTTTACGGCAAAATATTCTTTATATCCTTCGTTCCATGAAAATGCATCCCTGAGCGCCTGCATATTTGCGCGGATCCCCTTCTCATCATACAGATGGAAAGGAGTCGGATATTCTTCTATGATTTTGTCCAGCTGCTCTTTTTTTACAAATGTCTCTTTTTTCATGATTCTTTATTCTCCTCCCGTAGCGCAAGTAATTTTATCTCATTTCCCAATGCCCTCTTATACAGCTCTACAAAGTTCTTCTGCCCGGAATACAGGCATGTGTTCAGGCTGCCCTCTCCGTACTCTCCCGTCAGTACATATTTTGAATCTGTGATGAGCCCTACCTGCATCCCTCTGTCCTCTCCCATGTATACTTTTACATTGGCAAGATGGACAGGCCGGTCCGTGATAATAACGACCTTCTTACGCGCAGAGACAAGGTCTTCCAGCTCACGTACGAAAAGGAGCAGGTAATTCCGCGTACATGAGATGTACACTCTGTTCTCTGCCTGTCCGAGCAGGTTCTTCATCTTATCCAGTATATGGCGGGCTCCTTCTATCGTAATATATCCTTCCGCGCTGCTCTTTTCAGTCGGGAGGTGCGATATAAGCCAGTTTCTTGATTCCTCAAGCATCCTTATATGATTTTTGCAGAACTCCCTGAGCGGTACCGGCACATACTTCCTCGTAGTACCTTCTTCCACCAGATAAGCTCCGCCCTTTTCTGTAAGGCTTGCGAGGGAATTATAAGCATTGGATCTGGATATGCCTATCAGCTTGGCAACCTCATACCCTGTCGTCTTTCCCTCTCCCAGAAGACATTGGTATATGGCCGCCTCCTGCCTTGTCAGTCCAAATTCCAGCAGACGTTCAACAAATGTCGTACTTTCCATCTTCTTGTCCTTCGCTTTCTTCTAGTAGTTCTCCACAGGAACACTATATTACATTCCGTGCCGGCTGTCAATAATAAATCGTATGATAATAGAAAAATAGAAAAAAAGCACGGTAATACCGTGCCATTCTCCTAATCTACCACTGCTATTCTCATCATATTGCTGACGCCTTCTTTTGAGCGCTTGATATTCGGGGAAGGTATGCCTGCTGTCAGCACGATGATGTCCCCCGGTTCCACCACCTGCTTTGCGCTGATCAGTTCGATAGCACCAGTCAGTATGTCTTCGGTCGTATTGAATTCGATTGATTTGTACGGTCTTACACCCCAGTATATCTGCATCCTTCTCAGCGTCGCCTCATTCGGCGTCACACCGATGATATCTGCCCTCGGCTTGAACTTTGAGACTACCCTTGCCGTAGCTCCTGAGACGGAAGGTGTCACGATGCATTTGGCACCGAGATTATCTGCGGCTGCTACGGATGCATAGCCGATAGCACTGGAGATTCCTTTTCTCTTATGCTCTGCCGCCTTTTCCAGAATCACCTCATAGTCGAGGTGTTCCTCTGTATTTTCCACAATGTGCACCATCATCTGGAGCGCTTCCAGCGGATATTTCCCCTGCGCCGTCTCGCCGGAGAGCATCACGGCGTCCGTACCGTCATAGACCGCGTTTGCGACATCGGTCACCTCCGCCCTTGTGGGACGCGGATTGCGGATCATAGAATCCAGCATCTGAGTGGCAGTGATAACCGGTTTATAGTAGTCATTACACTTCTGGATGAGCATCTTCTGAAGATACGGCACTTCCTCGGCTGGTATCTCTACGCCAAGGTCACCTCTGGCTACCATGACACCGTCTGCGCACCGTATGATCTCTTCTATATTCCTGATGCCTTCCGCATTCTCTATCTTGGCGATAATCGGAATATAAGGGGAGCCGCATTCCTTGAGCCATGCTCTGATTTCCAGAATGCATTCTGCATTCCTGACAAAGGATGCAGCGATAAAGTCCACTTCCTGTTCAACCCCGAACTTCAAATCTTCCTTATCCTTTTCCGTAATTGCCGGAAGACGTATCGGCACGTTCGGCACATTGACGCCTTTGCGTTCTCCAAGCTCCCCGCCGTTATCGACCGTACAGATAATATCCGTATCTGTCTTCTCACGTACGGTCAGCTCTATTAGCCCGTCATCAATCAGAATCTTCTTGCCGATCTGGACATCCTCCACAAGACCTCCGTATGTAATCGAGACCTTTGTCTTATCCCCTTCTATATCCTTTGTCGTCAGCACAAATTTATCGCCTGCATCAAGGCTGACCTTTTTGCTGCCTTTCAAAACTCCTGTACGGATTTCAGGCCCTTTCGTGTCGAGCAGGATGGCAACCGGCTTTTTCTCCTCTTCCCGGATCTTCTTGAGCATATCCATTCTGGACTTCTGCTCTTCATGGTCCCCATGGGAGAAATTGAACCTTGCAATATCCATGCCATTCTGGACAAGCCTCCTCATCAGCCCTGCGTCATTCGTATTTGGTCCCATCGTACAGATGATTTTTGTTTTCTTCATAGTCATATAACCTCTTATATACTCTCTTTCCTTACTTATTTTACATGTGTGTGCGTAAACAGATGATCCTGGCAGTATTCGTAATTGCCGTTGCATTTGGAGCAATATCTGAATTCCAGGTTCGGGTCGTCCAGTTCTGTCCTGCCGCAGACCGCACATTTGTGCCGGGCTCCGTTTGCATATACATTGTCCGGCCTTTTTGCCTGCTGGACTTTTTTATAGTATTCCTTCTTCCGTTTCACCTGCTTCGGCGAATAAGGTTTCATATTTCTGGAACCGAAGAAAAATATTGCGAAATTCAGGATTGAAACTGCCGCTGCAAGCGCATTCGCTTTATAGAGGATACCGTACAAGCCTCCGCCGTAAGCAGGCAGGAACGCCTGTATGATCGCCCAGATGAAGAAAGCCCCGTCTAGCCAGGCCAGCCACTTCACTTTCACCGGTATGACAAAAAACACGAGTAGCTGTACGTCTGGATACAGCGCGGCAAACGCAAAGAACAAGGACAGGTTCAGATACCCGGTATTCAGAGTAAGCGTCACCCCTGTTATCAGGTATACCAGAATCGCAGCAATTACGTGGAACAGCACGCCTGCCAGAAAATACAAGTTAAACCGGAATGCCCCCCATGCCATCTCCAGCTGCCTTCCTATCATGTAATACAGATACAGGAAGAGTGCGGCAAACAGAAGGCTGGACGACGGCGGCTGGATGATGAAGGTTACGATTCTCCAGACCTGTCCGTGAAGGATTGCCTCGGCATTCAGGCTCAGATATTGAGAATAGAACTGAGGATTCAGAAGGTTCAGCACAAAACCGGCTCCATATAAGATAATAATATAATACATCAAGTTCGGAATGGCATATCTGCCGAATTTCCGTTCAAGTTTATTCAACCAATTCATATATTTGCTCCCTGCTTTCATATGTTAGACACTGTAGACATTCTACCGTTTCACACTCTGTTTGTCAATTTATACCTATGAAGTTTAACAGCAATTTTATAAATCTATTACATTTGTGAATTGTCTTTTCGCTTTTTTTGTCGTATAATGTTACAAGTTGTAAATAGCTAACTACATTTAATAAGAAGCAATACATATTTTTCCAGTATAAGGAGTACATATCATGAGTCATAGAGAATTATATACATTGGGTATAGATATTGGCTCTACGACGGTCAAAATCGCCGTTTTAGATGACAATAACGACGTCGTCTTTTCAGATTACGAAAGACACTTTGCCAATATCCAGGAAACCCTCACCGACCTCCTTGGCAGGGCGGTCTATAAGCTTGGGCCTATACAGGTGTCGCCGGTCATCACCGGCTCCGGCGGCCTTACGCTTGCCAAGCACTTAGGCGTCCCTTTTGTCCAGGAGGTAATCGCCGTATCGACCTCCCTTCAGGATTATGCTCCGCAGACAGACGTAGCCATAGAGCTCGGAGGGGAAGATGCCAAGATCATCTATTTTGAAAACGGCAATGTAGAGCAGCGCATGAACGGCGTATGTGCCGGCGGCACAGGTTCATTTATCGACCAGATGGCCTCCCTGCTGCAGACAGACGCTTCCGGGCTCAACGAATATGCCAGGAATTATAAGGCCCTGTATTCCATCGCCGCCCGCTGCGGCGTATTTGCCAAATCCGACATACAGCCTCTGATCAATGAGGGAGCCTCCAAAGAAGATCTGGCCGCATCAATCTTTCAGGCTGTCGTAAACCAGACGATCAGCGGGCTTGCGTGCGGCAAGCCGATCCGTGGACATGTCGCTTTCCTGGGGGGGCCTCTCCACTTCCTGTCGGAGCTTAAGGAAGCATTTGTCCGTACGCTGAAGCTGGATGATGAGCACACGATCGCTCCAAAACATTCCCATCTCTTTGCGGCTATCGGCTCTGCCCTGAATTCCAAAAAGGATCTGGATATCCCGATTCAGGAGATGCAGAACCGGCTGGCGGGCAAGATAAAGATGGAATTTGAAGTAGACCGTATGGAGCCCCTGTTTTCCAGCGAGGCAGACTATACGGAGTTCAAGGGACGCCATGACAAGCATCAGGTACCGGTGAAGGACCTTGCCTCATATAAGGGCAAAGCGTTCCTCGGCATTGACGCCGGATCGACCACCACCAAAGCTGCCCTTGTGGGAGAAGACGGCACTTTGCTGTACTCTTTCTACCGCAATAACGAAGGAGACCCGCTCGGCACGACAATCCATGCCATCAAAGACATCTACAGCCAGCTGCCGGAAGAGGTGGAGATTGTCCATTCCTGCTCAACCGGGTATGGGGAGGCGCTGATTAAAGCTGCCCTTCTGCTTGATGAGGGAGAAGTGGAAACGGTAGCCCATTATTATGCCGCTTCCTTCTTCGAACCGGATGTTGACTGTATCCTGGACATCGGCGGCCAGGATATGAAATGTATCAAAATCAAAAACCAGACTGTGGACAGCGTGCAGCTCAACGAAGCATGCTCTTCCGGTTGCGGTTCTTTTATAGAAACATTTGCAAAATCATTGAACTATTCGGTAGAAGATTTTGCTCATGAAGCGCTGTTTGCCAGGAATCCGATCGACCTCGGTACACGCTGTACCGTTTTCATGAATTCAAAGGTCAAGCAGGCGCAGAAAGAAGGAGCCGAAGTAGCTGACATCTCCGCAGGTCTCGCTTACTCGGTAATCAAGAATGCTCTGTTCAAAGTCATCAAAGTGTCCAGCGCCGCAGAACTCGGGCGCCACATCGTCGTGCAGGGCGGGACGTTCTATAACAACGCCGTTTTAAGAAGCTTTGAGAAGATTGCAGGCTGCCAGGCCATACGTCCCGATATCGCAGGTATTATGGGGGCTTTCGGTGCAGCGCTCATCGCACGGGAGCGTTATATAAGCTGCGAGGGCACCACCATGCTTTCCATCGAGGATATCAAGGCATTGGAATACAGGACAACCATGACGAAGTGCAAAGGCTGTACGAACAACTGCCGCCTCACGATCAACCATTTCAGCGGAGGACGCAAGTTCATCACAGGTAACCGCTGCGAACGGGGGCTTGGCAAGGAGAAGAATGAAAACAAGCTGCCGAACCTGTTCGATTATAAGGCCAGGCGTTATTTTGACTATACGCCGCTCAGCGATGAGGAAGCCGTGCGTGGTACCGTCGGGATTCCCCGTGTCCTGAACATGTATGAGAATTACCCGTTCTGGTTTACCTTTTTTACGAAGCTTGGGTTCCGGGTCGTGCTGACCCCGGCCTCTACCCGTAAGATATATGAGCTTGGAATCGAGTCCATCCCAAGCGAATCTGAATGTTATCCGGCAAAGCTTGCACACGGTCATATACAATGGCTCATAAACGAAGGAATAGAGCATATCTTCTACCCTTCTATCCCTTATGAGCGAAACGAGTTCTCAGATGCCAACAACCACTATAACTGCCCGATCGTAACTTCCTACCCGGAAAACATCAAGAACAACATCGATGCTATCGCCAACGGGGAAGTCGATTTCATGCATCCGTTCATATCCTTCGCCAACGAAGACACGCTGTCCCGGCGTCTGACGGATGAGCTTGCCTCCAAATTCCTCATACTGGAGGATGATATCAAGGCTGCCGTCCATGATGCGTGGAAGGAGCTGGAAGCCTGCCGGCAAGACATGAGGCGCAAAGGCGAAGAGACGCTTAAGTTCCTTGAGAAAACGGGCAACCGGGGTATCGTTCTTGCCGGGCGTCCTTACCATATCGACCCGGAAGTCAACCATGGGCTGCCGGAGCTCATTAATTCCTACAATATCGCCGTACTTACGGAAGATGCCATCTCACACCTGAAGCAGGTGGAACGTCCTCTGAACGTCATGGACCAGTGGATGTACCATTCAAGGCTCTATGCTGCGGCAAACTATGTGAAGACGGTAGATAATCTGGACCTTATACAGCTCAACTCGTTCGGCTGCGGGCTGGATGCTGTTACGACCGACCAGGTAGCCGATATACTGACAGACTCAGACAAGATATATACGTCACTTAAGATTGATGAAGTCAATAACTTAGGAGCTGCCAGGATCCGTGTACGTTCGCTTCTTGCAGCCATCCGTGTAAGGGAGCAGCGGAACACGAAACGCAGCATCTCCTCTTCCGCCATAGAGAAAGTGCCGTTTACGAAAGAGATGCGCAAGGACTACACTATACTATGTCCGCAGATGTCACCGATGCATTTTGAGCTGCTGGAACCTGCCTTCCGTGCATCCGGGTACAATGTAGATGTACTGCCCAATGATAACAAGCAGGCGGTCGATGTAGGGTTGAAATATGTCAATAACGACGCATGTTATCCTTCCCTGATGGTGGTAGGGCAGATCATGGAAGCCATCCTGTCCGGAAAATACGACACCGACAAGCTTGCGGTCATCATCAGCCAGACCGGCGGTGGATGCCGTGCTTCCAACTACATAGGATTTATCCGAAGGGCGCTGAAGAAAGCGGGGTACTCGCATATACCGGTCATCTCTATCAATCTGAGCGGTCTGGAGGGCAACCCGGGATTCAAGATTACGCCCGCCCTGGCACTGCGCGGCGTTTACGCTGCCATATTCGGAGATATCTTCATGAAGTGCGTATACCGGCTGCGTCCATATGAGGCTGTGCCAGGTTCCGTCAATGAAATGCACAGGAAATGGGTCAAGGCATGTGCCAATTTCGTATCTGAGGGATATCCATCCAGGCGGAAGTTCAAGAAACTGTGCAGGGAGATAATCGAAGATTTCGATACAAATATACAGCTGCTGGATGTGAAGAAGCCAAGGGTCGGCGTCGTCGGCGAGATACTCGTCAAGTTCCTTCCGGCTGCCAACAACCATCTCGTCGAACTGCTGGAAAGTGAAGGTGCAGAGGCCGTCGTGCCTGATCTGCTCGACTTCCTGCTCTACTGCTTCTACAATCAGAACTTCAAGGTGTCACATCTTGGATTCAAAAAATCGAAGGCGACGTTTGGCAATCTCGGCATCAAAGTGCTGGAATGGTTCCGTGCTCCTGCTACAGAAGCTTTTCAGGCTAGCAGGCATTTTGATCCTCCGGCCCGTATAGAAGATCTTGGCCGTATGGCGTCCGAAATCGTCTCCCTTGGCAATCAGACCGGAGAAGGCTGGTTCCTCACGGGCGAGATGCTGGAGCTGATTCACAGCGGAGCGTCCAACATCGTGTGTACGCAGCCCTTCGCCTGCCTTCCGAACCATGTCGTAGGCAAAGGAGTCATAAAAGAGCTGAGGAGGCGGTATCCGAAGTCCAATGTGGTAGCAATCGACTTCGATCCTGGTGCAAGCGAGGTCAACCAGCTGAACCGTATCAAGCTCATGCTGTCAACTGCCAATAAGAATATGGAATGATGCAAAATAAGACAGGCAAGCCGAAGGTACATGCAGGCATGTACCTTCGGCTCGTTGCCTACATGAGAATAAAAACCAGGATTCTGATGTCAGCCGCTTTGCAAGGCGGCATGTATCAGAATCCTGGTTTTCTGTTTCAATTGCGGAAGTCTATTCTCCCCTTACAATCAAGGACTTGCCTGACATCTCTTCCGGCTGCTCCATCCCCATCATCTCGATGAGGGTGGGAGCGATATCTGCAAGGCATCCGCCTTCTCTCAGCTTGAACGCCGGGTCGGCATTTACAAGGATGAATGGAACCGGATTTGTCGTATGTGCCGTAAACGGCTCCCCTGTCTTATCATCAATGAGCTGTTCTGCATTGCCATGGTCTGCACAGATGAACATCTGCCCGTCCACTTCCTCTAATGCTTCCACTGCTCTGCCCACGCATTCGTCTACTGCTTCGATTGCCTTGATTGCAGCGGCTTCGACTCCTGTGTGTCCTACCATGTCGGGGTTGGCAAAGTTGATGATGATAACGTCGTATCTGTCAGACTTGATAGCTTCGACAAGCTTATTGCATACTTCGTAAGCACTCATCTCCGGTTTCAGGTCGTACGTGGCAACCTTGGGAGATTTTACGAGTATTCTGTCTTCGCCCTTATTCGGCTCTTCTACGCCACCGTTAAAGAAGAAGGTGACATGCGCATACTTTTCGGTCTCTGCGATACGCGCCTGCGTCTTTCCATTTGCCGCCAGAAACTCTCCGAACGTGTTCGTAATCTCATCCTTCACAAATGCAACCAGCTTATTTTCAATCGTCACGTCATATTCCGTGAAGCACACGAAGGTCGCCTTAATCCGTTCCCCTCTGTCAAATTCTTCAAAAGCGTCATCGCAGAACGTCCTCGTAATCTCTCTTGCACGGTCCGGGCGGAAATTGAAGAAGATGATGGAATCACCATCTTTCACAGTCGCCACCGGCGCGCCGTCTTTCAAAACGACCGTAGGCAGGACGAACTCGTCTGTCGTGTCCTTATCGTAGGAGGCCTGGATTCCCTCCGGCCCTCCGGATGCAGTTTCTCCCCTGCCTTCTGCCATAGCCTCGTATGCCTTCTTAACACGCTCCCACCGGTTATCCCGGTCCATGGCATAGTAGCGGCCCATCACAGTGGCAACTTCGCCGACGCCGATCTCCTTCATCTTTGCAGCGAGCTCTTCCACATATCCTTTTCCGGACGCCGGCGGCGTGTCACGCCCGTCGAGGAAACAGTGTACATATACTTTTTCAATCCCCTGTTTCTTTGCCAGTTCCAGCAGCCCGTATATATGTTCATTGTGGCTGTGGACGCCACCGTCTGACACAAGCCCCATCATATGGAGGGAAGAACCATTCTTCTTCACATTTTCACAAGCTGCCAGAAGTGCCTTGTTCTCAAAGAAATCGCCGTCCTGGATTGCTTTCGTAATTTTCGTGAGGTCCTGATATACGATGCGTCCTGCACCCATGTTCAGATGTCCGACTTCGGAGTTGCCCATCTGCCCGTCCGGAAGTCCGACGGCCATTCCGCTGGCATAGCCCTTTACAAACGGGCACTCCGCCATAAGTCTATCCATAACGGGCGTCCTGCCTTCTGCCACGGCATTTCCCTCTATGCTGTCGTTCAACCCATATCCGTCAAGAATCATCAATACTGTTGGTTTTTTACTCATAATTCATCTCCTACTATTTACTCTTTTCCAAAATCTAATTTTACATGATTTCATACTATCTTTCAAGGTGTCCCTTCAACTTTATGACGTTCGGCCCCACAGTATCTTATGGGGCACCGACCGGCCCGTGACATGCAGCCGGGTAAGGAAAAGCCGCAGGAATCTGCTTCCTGCGGCTTTCGCCGTCTCTATTTGTAATTGACGATTTTCCCGAAGTCTGCCTTGAGGGAGGCCCCGCCTACAAGGCCGCCGTCGATATCCGCCTGCGCGAACAGTTCCGGTGCCGTAGCGGCATTTACAGAACCGCCGTACTGGATACGGACAGCCTCTGCCGTAGCATCATCATATATCTCGGCGATACATGCACGGATTCCTGCACATACTTCCTGTGCCTGCTCTGTCGTGGCAGTCTTGCCTGTCCCGATGGCCCAGATCGGCTCATAAGCGATGACAGCCGTCTTTGCCTGATCTGCGGTAACCCCCAGGAATCCGACCTTGACCTGCTGGCGGATGAAATCCATCGTTACGCCCTGTTCTCTCTGCTCAAGCGTCTCGCCGCAGCACATGATTGGAGTGATGCCATGCTCGAACGCCTTCAGCATCTTCTTGTTTACCGTCTCACTCGTCTCCGCAAAATACTCTCTTCTCTCAGAATGTCCGAGGACTACGTATGCTACACCTGCGTCCGTAAGCATCCCTGGAGCGATCTCTCCTGTGTAGGCGCCGCCCTCCTCAAAGTACATGTTTTCAGCGCCAACCTGTATGTTCGTTCCTTTGCAGGCCTCTACGACAGGTATGATGTCGATTGCGGGCACGCAGAACACGACGTCCACATCATCATTAGCCACAAGCGGCTTCAATTCCTCCACAAGCGCAACCGCCTCGCTTGGTGTCTTGTTCATCTTCCAGTTTCCAGCTATAATCTTTCTTCTTGCCATCTTTTTCTCTCCTATTTCATATATTTTATCTGCTAACAGATCTATTTATCGTTTGCAGCGGCTACTCCCGGCAGTTCCCTGCCTTCCAGGAATTCAAGCGAAGCTCCGCCGCCGGTCGATATATGTGACATCTTGTCGCCGTACCCGAGCTGGTTTACCGCAGCCGCGGAATCTCCGCCGCCGATGATAGTCGTGGCATCTGTGTCTGCAAGGGCCTTTGCAACCTCTTCTGTACCTATTGCGAAGTTAGGCATCTCAAAGCATCCCATCGGTCCGTTCCATACCACAGTCTTTGCATCCTTTACCGCTTCTGAAAACATAGCGGCTGTCTCTGGTCCTATGTCAAGCCCTTCCCAGTCCGCCGGAATCTCTCCCGCCTTGACAACCTTGGAATTTGCATCGTTAGAAAAGTCATCTGCGATAACCGTATCTACAGGAAGGAGCAGCTTGACGCCCTTATCTTTCGCCTTGTCCAGCATCTTCAGCGCATAATCACAATAGTCTTCCTCGAGAAGCGATTTGCCGACGCTTCCGCCCTGCGCCTTGCTGAATGTGTAGGACATTCCCCCTCCGATGATCAAGGTGTCGACCTTGTCCAGCAGATTCTCGATAACGGATATCTTGCTGGATACTTTTGCACCGCCCAGAATGGCGACAAACGGCCTTTCTGGATTGTTTACAGCATTGCCAAGGAAATCTATCTCTTTCTGCATGAGATAGCCTACGACAGCCGTGTCTACGAACCGGGTAACGCCTACATTAGAGCAGTGTGCCCTGTGTGCGGTTCCAAACGCATCGTTGACAAACACGTCGCACAGTGACGCAAGATCCTTGGAGAATGCCTCGCCGTTCTTCGTCTCCTCTGCCCTGTAGCGTGTATTTTCAAGCAGTATGATGTCTCCGTCCTTCATCTCTGCAGCAGCAGCTTTCGCGTTCGGCCCTACCACTTCCGGGTCAGCGGCAAACTTCACTTCCTGTCCAAGCAGCTCGCTCAGGCGCAGAGCTACCGGGGCAAGAGAAAGAGAAGGAACCGCTTCGCCCTTCGGCTTGCCAAGATGGGAGCACAGGATTACCCTGCCGCCGTCCGCAGCAAGCTTCTTGATGGTCGGCAGTGCAGCCACGAGACGGTTCTCGTCCGTAATCTTACCGTCGATAAGCGGCACGTTAAAATCACATCTGACAAGTACCTTTTTACCCTTTACATTGATATCGTCCACTGATTTCTTATTAAGCATATGATGGCCTCCTTTTTCATAGGGGTCAGACCCCTGCAGGGCATAGGGGTCTGACCCCTATGAAAATTCCCTCAATATTCTGATAATTAAAAAAGAATCCGGCCCAATATAGACCGGACCCCTTTGTGAGTCTTAAAGCAGATTTATGCTAATTCTGAGAAGTATTTGATTGTTCTTACCATCTGGCTTGTGTAAGAATTCTCATTATCGTACCAGGATACGACCTGTACTTCTGTTGTTCCGTTATCTAAAGGCAGTACCATTGTCTGGGTAGCGTCAAACAGTGAACCATATCTCATGCCGATAACGTCAGTGGATACGATTTCATCTGTGTTATATCCGAAGGATTCTGTAGCCGCTGCCTTCATAGCTGCATTTACATCGTCAACCGTTACTGTTCCGTCTACAACTGCCGTCAGGATAGTCGTAGATCCTGTCGGTGTCGGAACACGCTGTGCAGATCCGATCAATTTGCCGTTCAGTTCCGGAATAACGAGGCCGATAGCCTTTGCAGCGCCTGTGCTGTTCGGAACGATATTCAAAGCAGCCGCGCGGGATCTTCTGAGATCGCCTTTTCTCTGAGGACCGTCAAGCGTCATCTGATCGCCTGTGTAAGCGTGAATCGTGCACATGATACCTGATTTGATCTTCGCAAGGTCGTTCAGCGCCTTCGCCATAGGTGCAAGACAGTTTGTCGTACAGGAAGCTGCGGAGATAACGGTATCTTCTGGTTTCAGGATGTCGTGGTTTACATTATATACGATAGTTGGCAGGTCGTTTCCGGCAGGTGCTGAGATAACGACTTTTCTTGCGCCCGCTTTCACATGTGCAGATGCTTTTTCTTTTGATGTATAGAATCCGGTACATTCAAGGACAACGTCAACACCGATTTCTCCCCATGGAAGTTCTTCTGCATTCGCTTTAGCGTAAATCTTGATTTCTTTGCCGTCTACGATGATAGAGTCATCTGTAGATTCTACCTTGTCAGCCAAAGCATATTTTCCCTGTGAAGAGTCATATTTTAACAAGTGAGCTAACATTTTTGGAGATGTCAAGTCATTGATTGCTACTACTTCATACCCTTCTGTTCCGAACATCTGTCTGAATGCAAGACGTCCTATACGCCCGAATCCATTAATCGCTACTTTTACTGCCATGATTAATTCCTCCTAAAGTTTGTTTATTAACTGTTACACAGCCTTTATTCTTGAAACTCTTTAACATCGTTAAAGAATCATCAACCGTCTATAATTGTACTAAATTTGATACAAAAATTCAAGGGCTTTTACCATTTTTATGGAAGTTGCTTAAAAACAGGCGTCCTGCCGGAAAATTCTGTATAATATGTGAAGCCGCATGACTTCAGGATATCTTCTGCCTTTTTGAAATCATAAGCGATATGCTCCGGACAGTGGGCATCGGCACCTATGGTGACTATCTCTCCGCCAAGTTCACGATAACGTCTTAGCACATCCGGGTGCGGATGGGCGAACGGAAGGCCGTATTTGAGTCCTGCCGTGTTCAGTTCCAGCCCCTTGCCGTCAGAAATCAGCTGCCTGAGTATCTCATCGATAATATCGGCAAATGCATCGTACACGTATGCCTTTTCTCTGCCTGCCCCATAACGGACTACATAGTCGAGATGTCCGAGCACGTCAAAGCCCTTGTAAGAACGGATATCTGTCAGTATCTCCGCAAAAGCGATCCTGTATGCCTCTTCATCCGTCTTTCCTTCAAACAGCTTCCCGGCTGCCGGGTCAGTGGATTGGACGCTGTGCACAGAGCCGATCACAAAGTCAAAGGGATACCTGTCCGTAAATGCTCTGTAATAGTCCCCCAGATATGGAAGGAGGCCAAGCTCCACCCCGATACGTATGTCAATCCGGCCTCTGTACTTTTCCTGAAGAGGGCGCAGCACGTTAAAATATTCCTCCGGGTCAAAGATGCTTTCTTCTCCCCACTCCATCTCGTCTTTGTCGTAATGGTCTGTAAAACATATAATCTCAAGGCCTTTGTCTATAGCTCCGAGAACCATCTCCTCCGGCGCCGCCTTAGAATCATGTGAAAATGACGTATGCATATGAACATCTGCTCTCATAATCTTCCTATTCATCTCCTATAATTGTTCCGCCCCCGAGGACATAGTCCCCGTCGTAGAGCACGACTGCCTGACCCGGGGTGATGGCCCGCTGGGGCTCTTCAAATGTGCATAATATCTCATCCGGCCCTGTCTTTTCCACCGTACACCAGGCGCCTCTGTGGTTATAACGAATCTTGGCCCATGCTCTCTTCTTCTCCGGCAGGCCGCTGACGGACATAAAGTTCACCCGGTCCGCCCTTACATAGATAGACATGGCTTCCTCATTGGTCCCTACCACAACCTCATTCGTCTCGGGACGTATCTCAAGCACAAAGACGGGATGCCCGAGGGACAGTCCCAGGCCTTTCCGCTGCCCTACCGTATAGTGGATGATTCCTTTATGCGTACCCAGCACGGTACCGTCGGAAGTGACAAAGTTCCCGGGCCGGGCCTTTGTGCCGGTCTCCTTTTCAATAAACGAAGCATAATTGCCGTCCGGAACAAAGCAGATGTCCTGGCTGTCCGGCTTATCTGCCACCGCAAGGCCGAGGCCGCAGGCAATCTTCCTTATCTCCTCTTTGCCATACATGCCGACAGGCATCAGCGTGCGCTTAAGCTGCTCCTGCGTCAGGTTATAAAGCGCATATGTCTGGTCTTTTGCCGCTGTGGCCGATACTTTCAGCGCATATCTTCCATTTGGAAGCCGGTCGATTCTCGCATAGTGGCCGGTTGCGATATAATCTGCCCCGATGTCCATACTTCTTCTAAGGAGCGATTCCCATTTCACATACCGGTTGCAGGCGATACACGGATTCGGCGTACGCCCATGCGTATATTCATCTACAAAATAGTCGATGACCTGCTCTTTAAACTCCTGCCTGAAATTCATCACATAGTACGGAATTTCCAGACGGGCCGCCACTCTTCTTGCATCATCCACGGCACTCAGCCCGCAGCAGCCTCCATTTTCTTCCTGTACCACACGCTCCTCATCCTGCCATATCTGCATCGTCACACCGATGACATCGTAGCCCTGCTCCTTCAGAAGGTAAGCGGCGACAGAGGAATCAACGCCTCCCGACATCCCTACGACAACTTTTTTATTTCCCATCCTTCCACCTTCGCCTAATACGCTTCTTCTTCCTCTTCTTCGTCCTCATGGATATCTGATTTCGGCTTTTCCAGTCCCTCAATCTTGATACCGTTCTTCTCAGCATAATCCCAGAGTGCGGCGTGAATCGCTTCTTCCGCCAGCAAAGAGCAGTGCACCTTCACCGGCGGGAGTCCGTCAAGCGCCTCCATGACAGCCTTGTTCGTCACCTTCAGCGCCTCTTCTATCGTCTTTCCTTTGACAAGCTCTGTCGCCATGCTGCTTGTGGCGACAGCCGCCCCACAGCCAAAGGTCTTGAATTTCACATCACGGATAATGTGGTTCTCATCTATATCAAGATACATCCTCATGATATCCCCGCATTTCGCGTTCCCTACAGTACCGACACCGCTGGCGCCATCTATCTCTCCCACATTACGCGGGTTCTGGAAATGATCCATCACTTTTTCTGAATACATGTCTGTCTTCCTCCTTGTTCGAGCGTTTTAAGAATTTTTCTTTATAAAGTCTTCATAGAGCGGCGACATCTTTCTTAAATGTTCCACGATCTCTTTCAGATTGCCGATGACGTAATCGATATCTTCCTTTGTCGTCTCATCGCTTAACGTCAGCCTCAGCGAACCGTGTGCGATCTCGTGCGGCAGCCCGATGGCAAGCAGCACATGTGACGGGTCCAGGGAGCCTGAAGTACAGGCCGATCCGCTTGACGCACAGATACCTTTCATATCCAGCATGATCAGGAGCGATTCCCCTTCAATAAAGCGGAAGCTGAAGTTCACGTTGTTCGGAAGCCGCTTCGTCCTGTGCCCATTTAATCTACAGTGTGGAATCTCCTCCAGCACGCGCTCTATCATATAATCCCTTAAAGCGCTTTCCTTTGCGCTCCGCTCTTCCATCGTCCTCACGGCCCGGCTCACCGCCGCTCCGAGTCCGACGATACCAGGGACATTCTCTGTCCCTGCACGGCGTTTTCTCTCCTGGGCACCCCCGTGGACAAACGAACGTATCTTCACCCCTGTTCGGATATACAGGAAGCCGATTCCTTTTGGCCCGTTCAGCTTATGTCCGCTGGCGCTCAGCATATCGATATGGCACTCATCTACATTGATCGGCACCTGGCCGAATGCCTGGACTGCATCCGTGTGGAACAGTATGTTGTGTTCGTGGGCAATCCGGCCGATTTCCTTGATTGGCTGAATCGATCCTATCTCATTGTTCGCGTACATGACTGATATGAGGATCGTGTCAGGCCGTATCGCCTCTTTTAAATCTTCCAGCCTGACGATACCGTCTTCATCCACGTCAAGATATGTCACATCAAAGCCCTTGCTCTCAAGATATTCTCCGGTATGGAGAATGGCATGATGCTCTATCTTCGTCGTGATGATATGTTTCCCCTTTTCAGCATATGCCTCTGCCGTCGCTTTCAGCGCCCAGTTATCAGCCTCCGATCCTCCGGCCGTAAAGTAGATCTCATTGCTCTTGGCGCCAAGCGCGTCTGCGATGATATCCCTCTGTGCCGTTATGGCTTCTTTATTCGCCGAGGCGAATCCATACACGCTGGATGGATTTCCGAACTTCTCTGTATAATAAGGAAGCATCGCCTCCACAACCTCCGGCGCCGTCTTTGTCGTCGCAGCATTATCCAAATATATAAACTGTCCCATATGTTCTTCCTCCTTAAGTCTTTATTTATTGCACTGGGGATTGGCACATTCTCCTTGCGGATTGACACGCCTGCTCTCCAGAACCAATTCATCCAGTTTAATCTCATCCACCGTCCGGTTGATGTTGTCATTAATCTTCTGCCATACATATTTTGTCACACAGCCGTCTGATGCCATACAGCCGTCTTGCGTATAGAATGCGGCACATTTCACCGGCTCGAGGCTTCCTTCCAGTGCACGCAGCACATCGCCGACAGATATGTCTTTCATATCCCGCGCCAGCACATAGCCGCCTCCGGCACCCCGGATACTTTTCACAAGCCCCGCCTTCTTCATCAGGCCGACGAGCTGTTCAAGATACCGCTCTGATATCTCCTGCCTCGCCGCTATGCTGCTGATGGAGACAGGCTCGGTCTCCGCATATCTGGCCAGGTCTATGATAGCCCGCAGGCCATATCTCCCCTTTGTAGAAAGCTTCATGCTATCACCTTCTTTTTGAATTCCTAGTATTTTACTGGGATTTATCTTTCTGTAGAATAACACTTTTAAATCTGTTCTGTCAAGCATATATCCTGAATATCTTATAACGAAATCCTATAGGAGTTAATTATGTCCAGAAAACGTGCCATTATCAAAGGAACTTTCATCCTTACCCTCACCGGTTTCGCCACCAGGTTCATGGGCTTTTTCTACCGGGTTTTTCTGAGCCATACTTTCGGCGAAGAAGGCGTCGGGCTCTATCAGCTCATTTTCCCCATCTATGCCTTATGCTTCTCGCTTACTTCTGCCGGAATTGAAATAGCCCTGTCCCGTTGTGTTGCCAAACGCACCACGCTTGGACAGGAAAAAGAAGCCAGAGAATTACTGTATACGAGCATCGTATTTACTGTTATAATTTCGTGTATCACTACACTGCTGCTGCAGAAATATGCATGGTTCATCTCATCGGCCTTCCTCAAAGACGACCGCTGCGCCGAACTGCTCGTCATCCTGTCCTATGCTTTTCCGTTCGCTGCAGTCCACAGCTGTATCTGCGGCTACTATTTCGGCCTGAAGATGACAGGAGTGCCTGCCACGTCACAGCTCATCGAACAGGTGGCCAGAATCACGTCCGTCTATCTCATCTACGTATTCGGCCAGAAAAACGGTGTCACCTTCGGCATCTCCATCGCAGTGGCGGGGCTGATAGCCGGGGAAGTCATCTCCTCGCTCTTCTGTCTGAAGGCCGTCACGGGTAGATCTATGTCCATGCGGAAGATACGGCCCGCCCTCCCCTCTTTCGGCAGGAATATGAGAGAGCTTCTCTTTCTGTCCATCCCGCTCACTGGAAGCCGGGTGCTCCTCAATGTCCTGCAAAGCGTGGAGGCTATCTCTATTCCGCTGCGGCTGCAGGCATATGGAATGACGAACAAGGCAGCTCTTAGTACATATGGCGTGCTGACCGGCATGGCACTTCCCTGCATCTTGTTTCCTTCTGCCATCACCAACTCCATCTCCACCATGCTCCTTCCGACCGTGGCAGAGATACAGGCGCTCGATAACCAGCGGGAGATGTCTGCCATTATCAAGAAAGTGGTTTCCTGCTGCGTATTGCTCGGAAGCGGCTGCTGTGCCCTCCTGCTGTTGACCGGCAGCTGGATAGGTTCCTTCCTGTTCCACAGCCCCGCGGCGGGAAGCTTCATCGTCACCCTCGCATGGATATGCCCCTTCCTCTACACGGACAACACCCTTATCAGCATCATCAATGGCATCGGCAAGACGACGCTCTCCTTCGTCATCAACGCCGTCGGCCTGCTCATCCGCATCGGAAGCGTACTCCTCCTGATTCCGGTATATGGAATCCGGGGCTATCTGTGGGGACTGCTGGCGAGCCAGCTCTGTATCTTCCTGTTCTGTATCTTCTACCTGTATTATTATCTGGCAATCCGCAGGAAAATGTGAGTTTAAGTAAATTAGGCTGCGGGCGGGGAGCCGGGTGGCATCTGCTCCGATGCGTACGAGGTTCCGACTATTTCACGTATCCCTAACCCTCCGGAATGCGCGCCGATAGCGGCTTACATCCCGTAGGATAAGGGCTACGGGACGGATTCTCCGCCTCTTCCGCTTGCACCTGCGCATCTCCCACCCGGCTCCCCGCCCGCTATCTACTTCACTGACAAGGGCGAGGGCGGCTGTGTGGCGTTACTGGCCAGCGGATGACCGCTGGCTGCGTAAGATGAGTGAAACAATATAACGGGCTTAATATATGCGGCATAAATCTGCGACTGATATATATGCCCGTCGTCAAGCGTTTGCAGCGAGGCGTGCACGCGGTTGCTGCAAGAAGAGCCGGAATCAGGCAGGGGATGTTATATCACATAACATCCCCGTACCTGATTCCGGCTCTTCTTCATTATGATTACTTCCACAAAGGTTTCCAACTTACTTAGCCTTTATCACTATGCTGACACAATCAAAGTACTTCCATCAGCCAGTAGTGGCACACAGCCACCCCCGCCCGTGCCAGTAAAGTAGATAGCCGATGGGGAGGTATAGGGCAGATGCGAAGGTGTAAGCGGGAGGAACGGAGAATCCTCACCAGCGGCGCCTAATTTACTTAAACTCACAAAGTCTTCAGGAACATCTTCATCAGCACAGGATTGACATAACATTCCAGGACAATGCCAAGTGCAAGCAGAAGCAGGAAACATACCGTCTTTGTAAGGTTCCACTTAGATTCCGGATAAGAAAACAAGTGCCAGAGCAGCACGACGTATCCGGCTATGTAAAATGCAAACTGCGGCGTCATAGCAAGCAGGCACAATACGATCCCCTTGATTCCCATCTTCATGATTGCGGACGTCATTATCATACCGCAGGAAAAGCCTGTCCAAAGCAGGAAAGCCACGACGGCCCCTTTTCTGATCCTCGTACATCCCAGTGCAAAGAGCAGGATGACCGGCATCATCCGTATCCGTACGATATACCAGGCATATTCTGCCATACCTATATCCGTCTCGGCATACTGGTTCAAAAAGAAATCGTTGAAGATTCCCATGCTTGTTATGTAATCCTTCGACACAATGTTAGCATACAAGATTCCAATCAAAAAACCCAGCATACAAAATAAAACAAAATACTTCTTGTTTTCCCGTATCCTCACAAATACTCCTCCTCTTGTCAAGATACTTCATTATATGCCGGGTCTTGCGATATATTCTTATTTTATGCGTGGCTGGCCTCAGTCGTATGATCGCACATCCGTCACCGGAGGTATCTGGACTCATATGCCAGCAGCGCCGCCACTGTTTTGGAATCTTCTATCCTTCCGTCAAATATCATCTCTTTCAGCACGCTGAGCTCATATGGACTGACATCCACATACTCATTCTCATCCAGGTTCTGTCTTGATGCGGTCAGGTCTCTCGCCACGAAAATTTCTATCCGCTCGTCACAGTAGGCAACCGTAGGGCGTATCGTAATGAGCCAGTCAAGCTTTCCCGCACGGTAGCCGGTCTCTTCCTCCAGCTCTCTTCTGCTGCACTCGATTCCGGGCTCCCCTGCCGCGTCCAGCTTCCCCGCCGGTATCTCCAGCGTATCCCGCTCGAGGGCATTTCTGTACTGCCGTACCAAAAGTATCCTGCCGTCTTCCAGTACAGGCACGACGGCAGCCGCTCCCACATGATGGATATAATCCCACCTGGCGCTGTTACCGTTGGCAAATTCCATCGTATCCTGGTACACCTGCAGGATAGCTCCCTGATACACAAGTTCTCTCTTCTTTCTTCTGACTTCTCCGCTCATTGTTCTGCCTGCCTCTTCTCTTTCTCTGCAGCCTATAGAGAAGATACGAATTCCTCAATCCGGTTGAGCCCCTTCTCTATGCCTTCCATAGATATAGCATAGGACAGGCGCACGAAATTGTCAAATCCAAAATCCTGGCACGGAACGACCGCCACACGGTAATCTTCGATGAGGATCTCTGCGGCACGGGACGCTGTTCCGATACGTACGCCTTTGTAAGACTTCTCCAGAACATTCGTAAAGTCCACGAACGTATAGAATGCACCCTCCGGCTCCAGGCAGTCCAGCAGAGGCATATTCTGGATACGTCCATACATATATTTTCTTCTGGCATCAAATTCCTCGCGCATGGCATCCACTGCGTCCTGAGGGCCTTCCAGCGCTTCCAGCGCCGCTTTCTGGGCGATAGAGTTCGGGTTGGAGGTCTGATGGCTCTGGATGCTTCCCATCAGTTTAGCAATCTCAACGCTGGAACCGGTATAGCCAATCCTCCACCCCGTCATGGAATAGCTCTTGGACAGGCCACTGCATGTAATCGTCCTCTTGTAGATCTCCTCACCGAGAGAGGCGATGCTCACATGCTTCTTTTCCCCGTAGATAAGGTTCTCATACATCTCATCTGCAACGACATAAATATCATTCCTCACCACCACGTCAGCGATGGCACGCAGCTCCTCCTCCGAATATACCATGCCGGTCGGGTTGTTCGGAGTATTCAATATGAGCGCCTTCGTCTTGTTCGTAATCGCGCCTTCGATCTGCTTTGCCGTCACCTTATACCCCGACTCTTTCGTGCCGTAGATGACGACGGGGATGCTGTCACACAGCTTGACAATCTCCGGATATGTCAGCCAGTAGGGCGCCGGAATGATTACCTCGTCCCCCGGATTCGTGATTGCCTGGAAGATGTTCGTAAGCGAGTGCTTTCCCCCATTGCTCACGACAATCTGGTTCGCTGCATAATCAAGCCCGTTAAAATCGCGGAATTTCCTGCTCACCGCTTTTTTCAGCTCCTCTGTGCCGGACGCGGGGGTATACTTTGTGAATCCAGACCGGATGGCATCAACCGCAGCCTCATTAATATTATCCGGTGTATTAAAATCCGGTTCCCCAGCTCCAAATCCTACTACATCAATACCTTCTGCCTTCATCGCTTTCGCTTTCGCAGTAATTGCAAGTGTTGATGACGGCTTAACCCTAGCCGCCTTTTCTGATAATGTCAACGCCATTGTTCCATCCATCCTATCTTTTTCATATTTTATTTAACGTTCTAGTAAGTCATTATAGTATAAGACGCACCGATTTGCAAGATTAATTTTTATAATATTCTTTTTATCCTTTACAATAGCATATTTCCAATTTGCAAACACTTTTTTTGCAATTTCATCGTTTCAATCCTGCATTATCTGCATGTTCCATGTACTTACCACACGGTCAATCGAACCAGGTATGGCCATAACGCTCCAGCATCAGATCTGCTTCGGCCGGTCCTGTATCGCCGGGTTCGTAAGCATATACAGGAAGGCGCTGGCTTACATACCGTTCCCGCAATGCGTCTACATATTTCCAGCTCGTCTCCACCTGGTCCCACTGGGAAAACCAGGACCGCTCCCCACGGATGCATGCACCGAGCAGTCTTTCATACGCTTCCGGCGTATTCATCTGGTTGATATAGGAACAGCTCTGGCAGAAGTCCATCTTCGCCTGGATAATCTCATCCAGCTCACCCGGCCTCTTTATATTGAACTGCAGATATACGCCTTCCGTCGGCTGGATCTTGATATTCAGGATATTCTGCGGCACGCCCGGTACAGAGCTTTTGAATACGATCGCCACCTGCATCTCCCGCTTCATAAGCTTCTTGCCCGTCCGGATATAGAACGGCATCCCCCTCCACCTGTCATTCTCCACGAAGAGACGCAGCGCCGCATATGTCTCGGTAGCAGAATGGGGAGCTACCGCCTGCTCGCTCCGGTATCCCACGTACTGCCCGAGCACCGCGCTCCCGGCAGCATCATCCGGCATAGCAAGTGTTTCCAGCACTTTCATCTGCTCCTGATGCATCTCTTCTACCCCGGGGCCCTGAGGACGCTCCATTGCAACTATCGTGATTATCTGGAACAAGTGGTTCTGCATCATATCTTTCAACGCGCCGCTGTGGTCATAATACCCGCCCCGCGTCTCGACGCCCACCTCCTCAAGCGCGGATATCTGGACACATTCGATGTGCTCTGCATCCCATATATTGCTGAAGATAGGGTTGGCAAACCGGATCGTCTGGATATTCCTGACCATTTCCTTTCCAAGATAGTGGTCTATCCTGTATATGTGGTCCGGCTGGAAAAATGCTTCCATCATGATATTCAGTTCTTCCGCCGCCTCAAGATTCTCGCCGAACGGCTTCTCGATCACCACCTTGCCGCTGCCTGCCCCTTCAACCTTCTGCAGCCCTTTTACGATAGTACCGAAGAAGCGGGGCGCAACTGCAAAATAAAAGATATGGCCGCCGGCACCTGATGCTCTGTAGAACTCGTCCAGCCCTTTATATTCCTCTTCATCCGTAAAGTCCATACGGTAATAGACGATACGCTCTGCCAGTTCTTTGTAGAACTCTTCCCTGTACGAAAGCCGGGCAAACTTCTCAACCCATTCTCCCGCCAGCTTCCGGTACGCCTCGCTCGTATAGTCTCTTCTTCCGATAATGACGATCTGCCCGTTGAGCTGCTCGTTATCTGCGGCCGCCATATTATAAAACGCCGGAATCAGCTTGCGGAACGTCAGATCCCCGGTACCGCCGAATATGGTAAATGTCTGTTCCTTATTCATTGTCCTGCCCCCAGTCATGATGGAAAATGCCTTCCCGGTCTGTCCTTTCGTATGTGTGGGCTCCGAAGCAGTCCCTCTGTGCCTGTATGAGATTCGCCCCCACCGGCATACCTCTGGATGCATCGATATAAGCTTCCGCCTGGCTCATAGCCGGCAGCGGAATCCCGTTCTGGATGCCAAGGCACAGTATATTCTGAAGGCTTTCCTTCCCCTGGTTGATACCTTCCAGAAAATAAGAATCCAGCATCAGATTTGAAAGTTCCGAATCCTTGTCAAATGCTTTTGTTATCTCATCGAGGAACTGGGCCTGTATAATGCACCCCGCGCGGAATATGGCGGCTATCCTGCCGTAGTTGAGATCCCAGCCATATTCTGCAGAGGCATGCCTGAGCAGATCAAACCCCTGGGCATATGCGACGATTTTTGCCGTATAGAGTCCCTTTCTAACCTTATCGGCAAATGCCCCTTTATCCACAGCAGGCCTGTTCGGAGAACCGTTGATCAGCGATTGCGCTGCCTTTCTCTCTTCTATCCTGTTGGACATGATCCTCGCGTTGCAGGCTGCCGTAATCATGGATACGTTCACCCCCTGCCTAAGCGACTCCAGGCTGGTCCACCGGCCGGTGCCCTTCTGCCCGGCGCTGTCAAGTATATGATCCAGCAGCTCTCCCTGGGCGTAATCGTCTGCCTCCCGTAATATCCTGGCAGTTATCTCAATCAGATAGCTCTTCAGCTCCCCTTCGTTCCAGGCTTCAAAGATATCCGCAAGTTCCTCGTTCGTATAGCCGCCGGCGTATTTCAGCAGCAGGTATGCCTCTGCTATGAGCTGCATATCCGCATATTCTATTCCGTTGTGGACCATCTTAACATAATGTCCGGCACCGTCAGGACCCATATATGCACAGCACGGTTCTCCCTTTGCCTTGGCCGCGATCGCCTCCAGTACAGGGGCGATGTGCCTGTAGGCGGATTCATCCCCTCCCGGCATGATGGACGGGCCGAAGCGCGCACCGTGCTCTCCTCCAGATACGCCGGTGCCAAAGTAATAGATGCCTTGCGCCTTCAGGCTTTTCTCCCTCCTCCTCGTATCCTCAAAATATGAGTTGCCTCCGTCCAGTATCATATCTCCTTCATCCAGCAGCGAAGCAAGCTGTTCGATTACCATATCGACCGGATTTCCTGCCTTCACCATGATCAGGAACCGTCTCGGACGCTCCTGGGACGCGACGAGCGACTTCATATCATAAAAAGGTACAAAGTTCTCATGCGGGTACTCCTTGACCATCTCGTCTGTCACTTTGCCGCTCCTGTTATATCCGCCTACTTTAAATCCATGGTCCGCCATGTTAAGGGCAATGCTTCTTCCCATAACCGCCAGGCCGATGACCCCAATCTCCGTTTTCTGCATCATATTACCTCCTTCATCGATCCACTGCCTTGCCTTATCGCCAGAGAAACTCCCTCCGGCATGCTGATACGGCTTCGGATTCCAAGAATCCTGCCGCTCATCCTGTCTCTTTCCAAACTGAATACCTCTCCCGAAAAACGGTTTGCAACGAGCAGAAACCTTTCATCTTCCGTCAGGACAAAATCCCTTGGATGCTCTCCGCCACATGGCACATGTTCCAGTACTGCCGCGCTGCTCCCGCCGACATCCACCACGGCCAGAAGATCTTGCCCCCGAATGGATATATATAAAAACCGTTCATCTACCGTAAGGCGGACTGCCGCGGCAGACGCAACCTGCTTCTTTCTCCCGCTTCCCGTTTCTTCGGGAAGTATCGATAACTGTTGGCGCAATAGAAACGTATCCTCCTGCACTTCAAATATGAACAGCTCATTGCTCCATTCGCTCACCACATACAGCAGCGTATGTGACGCGTTGAATACTCCGTGCCTCGGCCCGCTCCCATCCGGGAACCGGACAGCGCCGCAGGAGCGGAAACCATCTGTCCGGTCAAACATCCGGATGCGATGCTGCGTCAGGCAGGGAACCATCACATATGGCCCATGTAATATAATCTGATGGCAGCCTGCCTCCGCTCCATTTTCAATCCTGCCTGCAGCTTCAGGCCCTTCCTTTCCCATATGGTATATCATAACCGTGCCATCGTGGTAGTTGGCCGTATATGCGAAGGCTCCCTCCTGCAGGATGAAACATGGCGTATCTTTTTCTTCCAGTATCTCTCCCACAAGACTTGCCCTATGATCTGTGAGGCTGACAAAGCATGTTCCGGCCCTGTCTTGCCGCTCCGTAGGAAACGCAAGCATATCTCCTGCCAGGGATACCCATTTTGCATTGTGTGCTTCGTAAAGCAGTTCCGGTTGTGTCATACATCCGTTATCGATGTTGACCGAAAACCGATATACCCCTTTGCTCTTTTCAGATGCGTAGGTTCCGATATATGCTTCTCTCCAGATGTCTGCTGTCTCCTCCGCTTGTATTTCATTTCGTAATTCCCTGTATTCTTTTTCCATCGCAGCCTCCATGCTTTCAACTGATATTTCAACGATTATGCCGCCACATACTGTAATTACAATTATTACAGTATAGAATGTCAAACGTTACTTTTTTAACACTGATTGTCCAAAACGTTATAGAAATGTTATTCTTTTGTGCTAGTATTCCTCAAGCAACAGAATTCAGCTTATAAGAGAAAGGATGTTCAGACATGAAAGATTTCATTCTGGAAACAAAAAGTTTATCAAAAAGATATGGGAGCCAACAGGCCGTAAGCAACATTTATTTGACAGCTACCTGAATGCAACCATCTTCCGAAACGGATATTATATCCATACCGTCCCTATCACAGAAGCCGGCGGGAACATCGAGGGAGCCGTGCTTCTCTCCTATCAGATCAAGATGACCTACGCCAATGACAGGGGACGTCTGGCCGCTGTCATTATTGGTCTTGCTCTGTTTTCGCAATTTATATATATTATCGGCTTTACATTTCTGTTTTCCAGAATACAGGCTGAGAAAATCAATTACCCGCTGCGGCTTCTAACCGACGCCGCTAAGAACATACGGGAGAAGAACCTTGACTTTGAAATCGACTATCATTCAGATAATGAGCTGGGCAGGCTCTGCAGCGCATTTTCTGATATGAAAGAGGAACTGAATAGCTCGTTGTCCGCCCAATGGCATATGGAACAGGAACGCGTCACGATGACGGTGGCTCTGGCCCACGACCTGGGATGTGGAAAAGCTGTCACGTATCATCGTCAATATCATATCCAACAGCCTGCAGTTTACACCCAGAGGCGGCAGGATTACGATGGATGTATCGCTTGGAAAAGAACGGGTATGTTATAGGATCTGCGATTCCGGACTTGGACTTTATATCGTAAAGCAGCTTGCAGAACAGCTTGGAGGCTCCGCCGAGATTGAAAATTCCAGTTCAGGAGAAGCGTGCGTGATATTTTGGCACAGCGTTTAATTTTTAATGATCTGCCAATACTAACCCCGGAGGTGATTACCATGGAACAGGAATATGAAATTGCCCATATCTCGTCTGGCTGTATAAAAGAAATCAACGAACTGCAGGAAAAGCTGAAACAGCAGACAGAAGAAGACATCGTATTGATTGCATATGCACCGGCCGAAAAGTAGATGCACGAGGGTATAATCACTACCACCAGCTTAGCTGTTGGTTTGTTCTGTCCCTGTAAGGGACTATTGCCGGCTTGGGCCTCAAAGGCCCTTCGAGAATAAAAGCCCAAACCGCACCTTATTCTCTGGCTTAGTCCTTACAAGAGGTGTGTGATAAAGTATTCTTATACATTTGGATACCTCCTTAGTTATTTTGGTGCGGTTTAGGACCCACACTTATTATAACTCGGGAGGTTTTTTTATCTAGGGCTAAAGCCAGTTGGGGAACCACCCGCATAGCAGGTGGTTTTATTGTATAGGTATACAAAAAAGAGCTGCCCCGCTGATTGCTCAGCGCGACAGCTCCCTTCAACATTTATCTTCTACTTGGCATAGTCGGTAACACGTGACTCACGGATTACATTGACTTTAATCTGCCCAGGATATTCTAGCTCATACTCTATCTGCTTTGCTATATCTCTGGCCATCAATACCATGTCTGCATCAGATACCTGCTCTGGAACTACCATTACACGAATCTCTCTACCCGCTTGAATTGCAAAAGATTTCTCAACACCTTTAAACTGATTGGTGATATCTTCTAATTGTTTTAACCTGTTTGTATATGTTTCAATTGTTTCTCTTCTTGCACCTGGCCGTGCCGCAGATATCGTATCTGCTGCCTGTACCACACATGCAATTAAAGTTTCCGGTTCTACATCGCCGTGATGAGCCTCTACCGCATTGATGACCGTCGCAGATTCCTTGTATTTCCTACAGAGATCCACTCCAATCTGAATATGTGAGCCTTCCACATCATGATCAATAGATTTTCCTACATCGTGCAGAAGACCTGCCCTTTTCGCCACTCTGACGTCAAGGCCGATTTCTCCCGCCAGAAGACCTGACAGCTGCGCAACTTCGATAGAATGCTTGAGTGCATTCTGCCCATAGCTCGTTCTGAATTTCATCCGTCCTAAAAGCCTGATGAGCTCAGGATGAATTCCATGTACGCCTACTTCAAGAGCTGCCGCCTCTCCTTCTTCACGAATCATCGTCTCTACTTCTTTCTGCGCTTTCTCTACCATCTCCTCAATTCTTGCCGGATGAATACGTCCGTCAACAATCAGCTTCTCAAGCGCTATCCTTGCGACCTCTCTCCTGATTGGATCGAAGCCTGACAAGACGACGGCTTCCGGGGTGTCATCGATAATAAGCTCTACGCCTGTAAGCGTTTCGAGGGTGCGGATATTACGTCCTTCCCTTCCGATGATCCTCCCTTTCATTTCATCACTTGGAAGCTGTACAACCGAAATTGTAGTTTCCGCCACATGATCTGCGGCGCATCTCTGGATGGCGGTGACAACATATTCCTTCGCCTTCTTGTCCGCCTCTTCCTTCGCCTGCGTCTCCAATTCTTTAATCATCTTAGCGGTATCATGTTTAACATCTTCTTCAACAGTTTTTAACAAATATTCTTTTGCTTGTTCGGAGGTAAGTCCTGAGATTCTTTCTAGTTCCTGTACTCGCTGCTTACTCAGCTCTTCCACTTTCGTTTCGCGCTGCTTAAGCTGTTCTTCTTTTGCTGCAAACCCTGACTCACGCCTCTCGATAGCCTCTGACTTCTTATCCAGTGCCTCTTCTTTGGAAAGGACTCTTTTCTCGTAACGCTGCAATTCTGCCCTGCGTTCTTTTGTCTCTTTTTCAAGCTCGTTCTTATTCTTGATAGACTCTTCCTTAATTTCCAAGAGAGACTCCTTTTTCTTGGCCTCGGCTGTCTTCACCGCATCGTCAATAATTTCTCTGGCCTTGCTTTCCGCATTCCCAATCTTAGATTCTGCATTCTTCTTCAGATTGGAGACCGTAACAAAATGACTGACTGCCGCTGTTACTATAACAAGCACCACGGCTACAGCAATTACTATTCCTATCGGCACAGGAGCACCTCCTTATTAAATTTTCATTGTACAAATACAACACTTAAATTTTATACTGTTTTCACAAAGATGTCAAGCATTCCACTCAGAAACTTGTATTACATGACGGATGTCATCATAGCTGAATCCTTTGCGTGTCAGATATCCCATGATTCTGCGCTTTTCAACGTCTTGCGCGGTGGCGGGGTCATACTTTTTCTTTTCCAGTATCTTACGGATAGCCGCCTGGGAATCCTCTTTTCCATAGCACTCTTCCATGGCGGCATCGATCTGTTCTTTGGGGATACCTTTCTGGCTGAGCGCTCCTGATATCTCTCGTCTGCTCTTTCTCTCTTTCCTGCCCATTATGAATCTTCTCACATAAGCGTCGTCATTGATATAGCCGAAAGCCTTAACATAGTCTATAGCCGCGTCTATCATATCTTCCGGATAGCCGCCCTGCCCAAGCTTCGTCCTGAGCTGTCCCTCTGTGCGGTCCATGTCGTTCAGCAGGTGCATGGCCTTAAGCTTGGCCCGCTTTAAGATCACATCCGTCCGAATCGTCTCATATGTCTCTTCTGTGATTTCCTCATCCTGTGCGATATGATAACGGGACAGTTCGCCTTTATATAATATAAAGGCGAACTGTCCGTCCACATATATCCGAAATCTCGTCTTTGTCACAGGCTCTATCTTCGTGACTGTCATTATTGCTTGTCCTCATCCTTTTTCCTGGATTCTTTCTTCTTGCTTTCCTGCGGGCCGGCCTCTTCCGCCGCCGCGGCGGCATCCTCTCCCAGATGATAATGCGCCCGTATCCTGGCCTCTACTTCTTCCAGCATATCCGGATGCTCCGCCAGATACATCTTGGCATTTTCACGTCCCTGCCCAATCTTATCGCCGTTGTAAGCATACCATGCGCCGCTCTTATTGATTACATTGATGCCTGCGGCCAAATCCAGGATATCGCCTTCACGGGAGATTCCTTTCCCGAACATGATGTCAAACTCAGCTTCCTTAAACGGAGGTGCAATCTTATTCTTTACAATCTTGACTCTCGTCCGGTTGCCGACCATCTCTCCGCCCTGCTTCAGCGTCTCTATCCTTCTGACATCCATACGGATAGACGCGTAGAACTTAAGCGCGCGGCCGCCGGTAGTCGTCTCCGGGTTGCCGAACATGATCCCTACCTTCTCCCTCAGCTGGTTGATGAAGATTACGACACAGTTCGACTTGCTGATTACAGGTGTCAGCTTCCTCAGCGCCTGGGACATAAGCCTTGCCTGAAGCCCTACGTGGCTGTCGCCCATATCGCCTTCAATCTCCTGCCTCGGCACGAGCGCGGCCACCGAATCGACGACAACGATATCCATCGCGCCGGAGCGCACCATCGTCTCGGTAATCTCGAGCGCCTGGTCTCCGCTGTCCGGCTGTGATATGTACAGTTCATCAATGTCGACCCCTATGTTGCCCGCGTATACAGGATCCAGCGCGTGCTCCGCATCGATAAATCCTGCTATCCCTCCGCGCTTCTGCACCTCGGCTATCATGTGGAGCGCCACCGTCGTCTTACCGCTTGACTCAGGCCCATATATCTCGATCACACGCCCCTTCGGGACACCGCCGAGCCCCAGAGCAAGGTCAAGGCTGAGGGAACCTGTCGGCACCGTCTCTACCTGAACCTGGGCTGCCGGGTCTCCCAATTTCATGACCGTGCCTTTTCCAAAATCTTTCTCTAGTTTCGATATCGCCGCATCGAGCGCTTTCTTCTTATCATCACTTACCATAACATGCTCTCCTTCTCATTGTCGAACGAATGTTCGTTCCTCGATTAATATAGTATTATACTTACCGGGAAATGTCAATATTAAAATCAACAAAATATCGGTAAAAGACGGAAAGAATATTCCTGCTTTTCTCTCTCCAAGAATAAAATGTGGATTCTGCCAGAAGCGGCTGCGATTCCATCAGAAAAGGCCTGTCGCCTTATCGGGACATCGGAGCAGATGCACTGCTCCGGTACGTCAGAATTGGTTGGACCAGCTGTTCCCTCCCTTCGTCAAGTCATATGTCGTCGTATGAAGAAAATGCCAGCTTTTAAAATACTCTTCCTGTAAGCCATTATAAAAGAATTCCTCTCTTTTTGCAATGATGGCATCCGTCTTTTTCACAGGCTTCCTCTCAGCGTTCTCTGCACACGTCGACCCATCCGCTGCTGCCTCCGTACTGCTCCAGCTCATCTATGCCGAGCTCAATCATGCTGTTACTGCTTCCGGCCGCAGGAAACACGGTATCAAACCTTTTCAGCGACACATCCATGTATACGTCTATACCGTCATTTATTCCGAAGGGACATACTCCCCCCACGCCATGGCCCACGATGGGCTCTACTTCTTCCGCCTTCAGCATCTGTGCCTTGCAGCCGAACCGTGATTTATACTTCTTATTGTCTATCTTCATATCCCCTGCCGTCACTACAAGGATAATATCTTCCCCCGCACAAAACGACAGCGTCTTGGCAATACGCTTCGGCTCGCATCCAAAGGCAGCGGCAGCCGTCTCCACCGTAGCGCTCGACGCATCTACCTCTCTTATCCGTCCTTCCATGCCATACTGCCGAAAATAATCTCTGACTCTTTCTATGGACATCTTCTCTCCTCCTTCATCCCCACCGGGCGGGGCATATATCTTTTTACGTATACTGTAGATTATACATGCATCCGCAGAAAAATCCACCCTTAAAACTTTCTTTTCAGGTCCCATCTGTTATATAATTAGAACAGGCACATAGAAACGGAAGAAAAAGGAAAGGAGAAAGGGCTTATGGATCTGAAAAAATGTGAAGTGCTGCTGACCGCCATCCATCTCGGCAGTTTTACAAAGGCCGGTGAAAAGCTCGGCTATACACAGTCCGGAATCACGCAGATGATGAAGTCGCTTGAGGCCGAGGTCGGCTTCCCGCTGTTCTACAAAGGCCACAAAGGCGTATCCCTTACGCCGGAGGGCGAGGCCCTGCTCCCGTCTATCCGGGGACTGCTCTTTTCCAACGAGACCGTCAATCAGGAGATCTCTTTTCTGAAGGGCCTGAAAAAAGGTACGTTACGCATCGGAACTTATGTCAGCTGTTCGATACGCTGGCTTCCTGATATCATCCGCCGGTTCCAGGCCGATTACCCCGGCATCATATTTCAGATTATGGAAGGAAGCGGCGGGGAGATTGCCAGATGGCTGGAGGATTTTACAGTAGACATCGGCTTTACAAGCTTTCAAAAAGACAAAAGCTATGATTTCATCCATGTAGAGCAGGATCCTCTCCTTGCGGTCCTTCCGAAGGGTCATCCTTACGCGGAGCTTGAGAAAGTGCCGATCGAGCTGTTTGAAAGCCAGCCGTTTATCATATACGACCGGGTCAATGACGCGGATATACATCCGCTGCTTGAAAAGGCAGGAATTACGCCAGACATTAAATTTACCGGCAAGAACGATTATTCTATCGCATCGATGGTGGAACACGGACTTGGCATCAGCATCATGCCTCAGCTTTTTCTGTCACTATACCACGGGGATTATGTGACCCGGCCGCTTGTACCGAAGTCGTACCGCAACTTAGGAATCGCCCTGCGTTCGTCCAAAGACCTTTCGCCGGCCATGAAGCTTTTCCTCCAGTACGTCAGGAAGAACCTCCTCTGATTTAAAGCGGCTGCATACTGTCTGCCGATAGCAATCAGCATACAGCATGCAGCCGCCTGTTCCCGCTATTCCTTCCGCCTAGAAGTGCCTTTTTCTGTCAGATACTACAATATATATTCCATACAGCGCCGCTGCAGCTACGATAGCCCATCCTATGATGTTTCCCATAATGACACCTCCCTATCGTAAACTTCATTCCTCTTTCTTCACTTATATAGTATCATTCCTGCAGAAGGTTGTGAAATTACCGTTCGTTATGGGGATATAAGATTTCGTAATGGATAGCTGCCTATTGCATCAGAAGTTTCTTCACAAGAACCCCCGCACACCATCCGGCATCTTTTTTGTCCGCGGATTCCGTAGTTATGACCGGGAATTCCTTCAACAGCTCGCCGTTCAGCATATAGGTGACCGTGCCGACTTTTTTTCCTTCCTTGACCGGTGCGGCAAGCACCTTGCTTACATCACAGGCCACGTCTACTTTCTCTCCTTCTTTGAGCAGAACTTTGAAGTCTTTATCTGCATCCGCAACCTTGACCGGAATCTTCGCATCGCCCCCAAATTCATCTCCTTTTTTTATTCCCTTTTCTGCCTTTATGTCTTTGAGCTCCATATCCTGCCAGACCGTCTGATACTGGTAATTGGCGATGCCGTACTCCATCAGCTTCCTCGTGTCTTTCCATTTATATCCTTTATTGTTCGGCCATCCGCAGGCCAGGAGGGCTACGATGAATGTCCGGCCGTCCTGCTCAAGCGCTCCTACGTAGCAGTATCCGGCATCTGCGGTAAAACCTGTCTTTCCCGACAGGGCTCCGTCCATCATCGTCAGGAACGCATTGTGGTTGCTGCACGAAAAGCTCCTGTCTCCTTTTACATTTGTAAAGCTGTACTCCTTCGTGCGCGTCACTTCAAGGAACGCGTCTTTCTTCGGCGATTCCTTGATGCAGTACCTCATGATTGCCGCCAGATCTCTCGCAGTCGTCGAGTGCGTCCCCCCATCGTCATAACCGTCCAGCCCGTTCGGGGTGACAAAATATGTATTGCTGCATCCAAGCTCTGCCGCCTTCTCATTCATCATGACGGCAAATTCCTCCACCGATCCTGCAATCCCTTCCGCAATCACTACCGCACTGTCATTATGGGATTCCAGCATAAGCGAGTATAGGAGGTCCTTCATCCGGAACTCCTCTTTGCCCTTCACCCCAAGCCGGACTTTCGGCTGGCTCGCAGCATAATCCGATGCCGCCGTCACCTCATCTTCCTGCATGTTCTCCAGCGCAAGAATGCAAGTCATGATCTTCGTAGTGCTGGCCATCGGCCTTACCACATCTTCCTCCTTGCCAAATAAAACACGCCCGCTGTCAGCATCCATAAGAACTGCGGACCGGGCGTATAGCTGCGACAGCTCTTCCGGGGCGTCCTCATCCCCGGCACGTGCGCCGAAGGAAGGAAGGCCAGAGAGAACTATCATCATTATCATACCTATCATCCAGTATTTCTTTTTCATATACAGCACCGCATATAATCTGTGTTACTGTAATCTATGTTCTGTACACGGATACTATGAACATTTTTCATCCTGAGACAGCGGCTGTCATACGTCCAGCTTGAGCTGTATCTCTTCCTCTGCCTCTGTCTTGAAGTTCTCCATCTGTTCCGGGTTAAGGCTTGGAAGCTCTTCCACCGACTGGATGCTGAACCTGCGCAGGAACTCTTCCGTCGTCCCGAACAGCAGCGGCCGTCCCGGGGCGTCCAGCCTGCCCACTTCACAGACAAGGTTATACTCTACGAGCTTATTTACCGCATGATCTGATTTGACCCCTCTGATCTTCTCAATCTCCAGCTTCGTGACCGGCTGCTTATACGCCACGATCGACAGCGTCTCAAGCAGGACATCCGTCAGGACGAATTTGCGCGGCTGCTTTGCTATCTTGATCAGGTATTCGTACATCTCCTTCTTCGTACACATCTGGAAGCAGCCTTCCAGTTCAATGATGCGGACGCCCCGGTCCTCCTCGTCATACCTGACCATCATCTGGCGGATGATCTTTCTCGTCGTATCTTCATCATGTTCAATGGCAGATGCTATCTTGCCAAGCTCCACCGACTCTCCCATGGTAAATAAAATGGCTTCTATCACGCCTTCTAATTTACGAATCTCCACTTCTTCCATACTACCTTTCCCACTCTCATCTATAACACGGATGTAATGATAATGTCATCAAACTGCTGCTCCTGCTCGATGAAGACCGTTCCGACTTTCATCAGTTCCAGGACCGCCAGAAATGTCACGATAAGCTGCACTTTGGAACATTGCTTCTCCAGAAGCTCACGAAAGCTGAACTTCTTATGTATCCTTGCATAATCCGTCACATAATCCAGTTTCTCAGGCAGAGTGACTTCTTCTTTTTCGATCTTCCCGAACGTGCTGCGGACCGGATCTATCTTGTCTATCTGCCTGCGCATCACATCTTTGAATATACGGTTCAGCTTCAGAAGCGTCAGATCCCCGAGCAATGCATCCATATCGACCGGTTCTACATATTCCAGAACTTCTTCCGGTATCGTCGGGTCTTTATAGAGTACCATCTCGCCGTCGACCTGCCTGTCCTTCAGCTCATAGGACATATACTTGTACATTTTGTATTCCAGCAGCTGTTCGACGAGCTCCTGCCTCGGGTCCTCTTCTTCGCCTTCCTCATTTACTTCTTTAGGAAGCAGCATCCGGCACTTGATATCGAGGAGCGTTGCCGCCATCAGGAGGAATTCGCTCATCACATTCAGGTCTTCCTTCTCCATGGCCCGGATATATTCCATATACTGGTTTGTTATCTCTACTATCGGAATATCATATATATCGATTTTATTCTTGTCAATCAGATGCAGCAGAAGGTCCAACGGCCCCTCGAACACCTGAAGCTTAACTGGTATACCCATATATACTCCTTTTGTCTTATTCTGTCACAACTAATTTATTATACCGTCTGGGGGACGTTTACACAAGTTTTCTTTGTGAAATTCCAGGACGACTGCCTCAGCAGGATCAAAAAGCCTGACCGGCAGCGTATGGCTGCCAATCCCTTTGCTCACTATGATCGTTGCATCCCCTTCCACATATTTCCCGCCCGAGTGCTTCGGAAAGAGAAAAAAGCCGGGGGCGATGATTCCTCCCAGACCGGGAATGCGTACGATGCCTCCGTGATAGTGTCCTGACAGTATGAGGTCTGCTCCCCATGCTTTGTATACATCGGCGTAGCAGGGATTATGTGCAAGCAGTATATTATAGCATCCCTCTTTACGCCTCCCGATCATGTTTGTGATGTCTTCCGCCCGAAGCGCTGCCCTTTTGAATCGCCCATAGCAGCGATTTGGCAGAGAGAGGCCATAGATGCGGATTGGTATGCCCTCCTTCTCCATGCAGACGCATTCATTTTCGAGGAAATGCACTCCCGCTCTTCGGAGGTCTTTTACATATGCGTCCATATCCATGCCATATTCCCCGGGGCTCTCCTTTACACGCTGTTCATGGTTGCCGTCGGCATAGTATACGGGACAGATATCGGCAAGCCGTGTTATGAATTGGAGCGCCGGGCACAAGCCGTGCCCTTTTTTGCCGACCAGCATGTCGCCTCCTATGAGTATCAGATCCGGATGCTCAGCGCGCACCGCGTCCAGAAGTCTGCTGTTGCCCGGTCCGTACGTCTTGTTGTGCATATCGCTCAGGAATATCACTTTGAGAGCATTCGGCATGCCGCTGAGCACCTTCGGTACCATAGGATACCTTGTCATTTTGAACGTATGCGTTTCCCGCCAGATTTCCAGCAGGATACCCAGCAATATAACGATTCCTGTAATTAGAATGGCAGTCACTTATGTCGTTCTCCTTTGCCCGATGAAGTCTTCATATAGCTGCCGGATATCCCTGTATACATAATCCGGTCTGAATTCTGTGCCGTCAAGATCTTTTTCCCGTGCTTCACCTGTGAGCACGAGAGCGGTCTCTACCCCTGCCCGGATGCCGCACGCGATGTCGGTGTACAGCCTGTCCCCTACGACAAGCACCTCCTCAGGCTCAGCGCCCACCTGTTCCATGCACATGGCCACGATCTCTTTGTTTGGTTTTCCGGCGTAATATGGCTTTCTGTCCACCGTCACATTGAGCATCTCACAGATTCCCCCGCAGTCCGGGACGAACCCGAAGGACGCAGGGCACCGGTAATCAGGATTCGTGCCGATATAATCCACTTCGGGCCGGAACAGCAGCTTGCAGGCCTCTTCCACCTTTTCATATCTAAGCGTCCTGTCAAATCCGACCACTACACATGCCACGTCTTCCTCTGCCTGCTCTGTTACGGCAAACCCACAGCCCTTTACTTCTTCTATAAAGGAGGGGGTGCCCATGACAAAGAGCTTCTTTCCGGAGTAATGTTCCTTCAGGTAACGGCAGGTGGCATATGATGCCGTGATGAACTGGTCTTCCTCCGTCAGGATGTCCCACCGCTGAAAGCCAGCCATATAATCTTTTCTGCTTTTTGTAGAATTGTTCGTAATGTAGAAGGAACGGCCGCCGATGGATGAAATATAGTCGATGAGCTTCCTGCTCCCGTCAAACAGCACGTCATCTACAGCGAGTGTTCCGTCTATGTCAAACAAAAAATATTTTTTATCTTTTAACATAATCTGCTCCTTTTATATCGTGATAATTATATAATTATTCCTTTGAATTTGCAAACATATATGTTAGAATTCTATATTAGAGACATTTATAACAAAAGGGAGGTTTTAACATGAATATACGAGAAAGGCTCACTGCTCTGCGTGCACTGATGGCAGAAAAAGGCTTCGACATCTACATGGTGCCGACGGACGATTGCCATCAGAGCGAATATGTTGGGGAACATTTCAAGGCGAGAGCATTTATCACAGGCTTTACAGGTTCCGCCGGGACGGCTGTAATCACGCCGACCGAGGCAGGCCTGTGGACCGACGGCAGATACTTCATCCAGGCTGAAAAGCAGCTGGACAAAAGCGGCGTCAGGCTGTTCAAGATGGGGAATCCCGGCGTTCCTTCTGTAGAAGAATTTATTACAGAAGCACTGCCTGAATATGGGACTTTGGGATTTGACGGCCGTGTCGTTGCCATGGGAGAAGGACAGGCTCTTGAAGCCGCCGTCGCTCCTAAGAACGGAAAGATCGATTATTCCGAGGATCTGATCGACAGGATATGGGACGACCGTCCGCCGCTTTCAGAAGAGCCTGCATTCGCGCTCGAGGAAGCTTATACGGGAGCCTCTACCGCGTCCAAGCTCGCCCGCATCCGCGAAGCCATGAAATCCGCGGGGGCTGACATCCACGTTATCGGGGCACTGGATGACGTGTGCTGGACGACGAATCTGCGCGGCAATGATATCGAATATTTTCCACTTCTTCTCTCCTACGCTGTCATCACTATGGAGGACATGAAGCTTTATATCGATGAGAGAAAGCTGACGGAAGAAATGAAGGCAAAGCTGGCGGCAGACAATATTTCCATCCATCCTTACAATGCGGTATATGAGGATGTGAAGTCGTTTAAAGAGAGCGATACCGTGCTTGTAGACCCTTCCAGGTTAAACTATGCTTTGTATAACAACCTTCCAAAGGGCACTAAGGTTGTGGAGCAGATCAACCCGACGATTCTTATGAAAGCCATGAAAAATGATACGGAACTTCAGAATATTGTCAAGGCACACGTAAAAGATGGCGTGGCTGTCACAAAGTTCATGTACTGGCTGAAGAAACAGGTCGGCAAGATCGAGATTACCGAGCTCAGCGCGGCAGATAAGCTGGAAGAGTTCCGAAAAGAGCAGGAAGGCTACCTGTGGCAGAGCTTTGAGCCAATCTGCGGATTCGGCGAACACGGGGCCATCGTACACTATACATCGACGCCGGAGACGAACGTATCGCTGAAGGAAGGTTCTCTTTTCCTGACGGACACGGGCGGTGGATATTACGAAGGTTCCACCGACATCACTAGAACCTTTGCCCTTGGCAATATTCCGGATAACATGAAGGAGGACTTTACGGCAGTCCTCAAGTGCAACCTGCATCTGGCTGCAGCAGTGTTCCTCTATGGTACTACGGGCTATAACCTGGATGTGCTCGCAAGGCAGCCGCTCTGGGAACGGGGCCAGAACTTCAATCATGGAACCGGCCACGGCGTGGGATATCTGATGAACATCCATGAAGCCCCTACCGGCTTCCGCTGTGCTATCCGGGAGAAAGAAAAGCATCCGCTGGAACCAGGCATGGTAATCACGAATGAGCCCGGACTGTATATCGAAGGTTCCCACGGCATCCGCACGGAGAACGAGATGGTCGTAAGAAAAGGGGACTGCACAGACTACGGACAGTTCCTGTATTTTGAACCTATCACCTATGTGCCGATAGATCTGGACGCCATCAAGCCGGAACTGCTGTCACAGGCAGACAAAGACCAGCTGAACGCATACCACGCCAAAGTATACGACATCGTCTCCCCACATCTGGATGAAGACGAAAAAGAATGGCTGAAAGAATACACAAGAGCAATTTAATTTTCTTAAAGTAATTGGGGACGGAGGTTTTTTAAAAAACCTCCGTCCCCAATTCATTTTAACGTGTCCCTTTTTATTTTTACCCTGTCCCAGGTTATATTTTCCCTCCTTTTCCACTACACTGGTAATAATAGAATCTATATGGAGAGTTGCCAATGAAGCGATTCTTTGCTCTACTAATATGCGTATTTTTATGTACCCAGTCTGTCGCTCTTGCCGCGCCGCCGGACAACATTCTCCTCTATGAAGAGGACACCGGGCAGAGCCAGGAACAAAACAGCGATGCCGGCACGGATGAAAGCACGGACACCGAATCGGATTCCGGTGCCGGACAGGACGCTGCGACCGGACTAGACGTCTCCGCTCCGTCAGCCATCCTGATGGAAGCCTCAACCGGACAGGTAATCTACGAGAAAGAAGCCGATGAGCAGCGCCCGCCTGCCAGCGTGACGAAGATCATGACGCTGCTGCTCATATTTGACGCTCTGAAGGACGGGAAGATCAAGCTCGAAGATTCTGTATCCACCTCGGAATTTGCCGCTTCTATGGGCGGCTCACAGGTATTCCTGGAGCCTGGCGAGACCCAGACCGTAGATACGATGATCAAATGTATTGCAGTGGCCTCGGCCAACGACGCCTGCGTTGCGATGGCGGAATACATATGCGGGAACGAAGAAGAATTTGTGAAAAATATGAATGAACGCGCCAAAGGGCTTGGCATGGACAATACACATTTCGTGAACTGCAATGGCCTGGATACAGACGGACATCTCACGACAGCCAGGGATATCGCGCTGATGTCCCGTGAATTAATCACTACATACCCGCAGATCCGGGACTATTCCATGATATGGATGGAAGACATAACACATACGACCAAAAAGGGGACTACCGAATTCGGGCTGACGAACACAAACAAGCTGGTACGCCAGTATGAATACGCGACAGGCCTGAAGACAGGTTCCACAGACAAAGCCAAATACTGCGTCTCAGCCACAGCAGAAAAAAACGGCATGGAATTGATTGCTGTCATAATGGCTGCGCCCGACCATAAAGCCCGCTTCAACGACGCCACCACGCTGCTGAACTATGGATTCGGAAAGTGCAACAAATACGAAGAAGAAAAAACAGCCTCCATCAAGCCTGTCGCACTCACCAGAGGAGTAAAAAAGACAATCAAGGCAGAACAGACAGAACCTTTTGCCTACATAGACACGACCGGAGCCGACCTGAACAGCATTGAAAAGAAAAAAGTATTGAAAAAGAATTTGAAGGCTCCGATTAAAAAAGGGACTAAGATTGGAGAAATGAAATACTATCTGGCAGGAAAAGAAATCGGCAGCAAGGATATCATCGCCGGAGAAACCGTTGATGAAGTAAGTTATCAGAGCGCATTGAAAGATGCCCTCAACAATCTGCTGCTATAGGCAGCGGGGACACGTTAAAACGAAATGGGGACGGAGGTTTTTTAAAAAACCTCCGTCCCCATTTCGTTTTAACGTGTCCCCAACCGTCTGTAACGGTTCAGGCAAGCGTAGATTTCCTGTTTTCTCGGCAGCGCCAGATTGCCCGGAAGGTAAGATTCGCCGCAGACTGCTTTAAATCCCATTTTATCCAAATCAGATGTCAGCTTTTCTACAAGCTGCCGTATCGTCATTTTTCCGTCCATCATGTGCTCTTCCATATGCTTTACGATGTAGCCGAGACAGGTGAGCTGTTCTGCGTCAGCCAGCTGTTCCACATAACGCAGGTCAATCGTGTCGTGGTTCAGCTGTACGCCGTCTTTCCCAAACGTCTTTATCTTGATACGCCCTTTCTGCTTCAGTCCCGGATTATTTTTGGCAATTCTTCTGAATTCCGGCATCTTGGGCTTGTCCGCCGGCAGTTCCAGCTCCGGATACTCTTCGGCTGCCTCTTTTGCCGCCTGCGTAATCACTTTTGGCACATACCGGTCCATCTGGATAATGTCATCCGCCACCTGGAAATATGCCCCGGAACTTCCCGCTACGATGACAGTAGAGATGCCATACATCTCATACAGGTCTCTTACCCTCTCTATAAACGGTGTGATCGGTTCCATATCGCGGTGGATGACCTGCTGCATCAGCTCGTCCCGGACCATAAAGTTCGTGGCGCTCGTATCTTCGTCTATGAAGAATACTTTTGCCCCTGCCTCCAGGCCCTCTACCACGTTGGCCGCCTGGGACGTACTGCCGCTGGCATCTTCTGTGTAAAATGCTCTCGTGTCTTTCCCGTTCGGCAGGTCATTGATGAACATAGAGATATCCGTGTGCCTGATGCTCCTTCCATCCTCTGCCCTGAGCTTTACCGCAGAGCTGTCCGTCACGACATACTCCCTGCCGTCTCCGGCTATATGCGGATATACCCCGGATTCCAGCGCCTTAAGGAGCGTGGACTTGCCGTGATAGCCTCCGCCTACGATAAGTGTAATCCCTCTCTTGATTCCCATGCCGGTAAGCGTTCCTTTAAAAGGCAGCTCAAGCGTGACCTCCATCTGCTCCGGCGAGACGAATGCGACAGCTTCCTTCATCGGCTTCTGTGACACGCCCGACTCTCTTGGCAGTATAGATCCGTTCGCGATAAACGCCGCAAGCCCGAGGCGGTCCAGTTCGCCAAGGATGTAATCTCGGTCAACGCTGAGTTCCATGACCTTTTCTACTGTCCGGGCATTCAGATTCCCATACAGCATTGATTTTTCCACGCAATCCGGCAGATAATCATATAGTATCTTAATCAGCTCTTTTGCATTGATGGTCCGTCCGTTGGACGGGAAGCCGACCTCAAAACGCACGGTAACATCTCCGGACTGCTCGTCTATCGTACAGGCCGTGCGTTCCAGAACTTCCTGGCCACAGCAAGTCACCGAGATAATTCCACTTTTTCCAGAGCCTTTGGCCTGAAACGTATAGCGGGCCGTCTGTGCCGCAAACTGCCTGGTCACATAGTCCTGCAGTGCAATGCGTTTGTACTTTTCATCATACAGCCTCACCGGAAATCCTGCCGTACGGCCATGCACTCTGACACTCAGCCTGGACGGGGCCGCAAAGGGATCCCCCTGGACATGGTCTATAGATAATTCATACGTTCCAAAACGATAGATTCCTTTCGTCCCTTTATACGCCGGATATCCTTTGTGGTCTATACTATATAGCAACTGTCTTAAATCTGATTCTGACTTCATATTCTTCTGTTCCTTACCCATATTATAGTCGGCCCGCAACCTCTACAGCTCAACGATTCTTGCCCTGTGATGCACGTGCGGCAGGAATTTCGTGAGCAGATCCTTTGTCTTGAACTTCAGATGGCTCGTGTTGATGCCGGGGTTGCAGCCGAACCATTCGCTTTCCGCCACTTCCTTATCCACAATCACCTGCACATAGTCATCCTCGTCGTTGAGAAGCCCTGCCACACTTGCGGAACCCGGGGTCGTGCCCAGATGTTCCATCATCTTTTCCGGCGGTGCAAACGACATGTGCGACACGCCGAGCTTCTTGCTGAATGATGCCGTGTCGAACGCTTTATCCGCCGGCATGACAAGAAGGAAAAATGTCGTCTTCTTCTGGTTGCATAAGAATACATTCTTACGGATCTCCGTGCCAATCGCCTTGTCCACAGCCGCACACTCTTCCATAGACGCAGCCGGTTCATTATCCACACGCTCATACGGAATCTTCAATTTATCAAGCGTCTCATACATTTTGCGTTCCAGCGGCATCCTCTCGTCGGCCGGCGCCGTCGTCGTAATCTCACTGATGTACATAGTATCGTTCCTCCATTATTTCTATTCTCTTTCAGATTGTCATCACGAGTTACATTATAGAGCAAATCTGGTAAAAAATAAACCCGTATTGTGATATAATAAATGCAAATCGTAAAGCCACATCAGAAAACACTGTTTTAAAAAAGGAGGAACACGTTGTGAAATACGTCCTTGCTTCGGCTTCGCCACGCAGAAAAGAATTATTAACGCAGGCTGGATTTATCTTTGATGTCATGCCGGCTGATATAGAAGAAATAATGGCCGGGGACAATCCCCCGGAGATTGTCATGAACCTGGCCCGCCAGAAAGCGCTGCATATATTCAAGACGCTGCCGGCAAAACCGTGTACTGTAATCGGCGCAGACACGGTTGTCGTATACAATGGCGAGATACTCGGAAAACCTTCGGGTGCTTTGGAGGCCTATGACATGCTTTCCCTGCTGGCGGACCGTACCCATCAGGTTTATACCGGGGTGTCCCTCGTAACGGGAAGTGTAAAGACACCGGATGTCCGAACCTTTTATGAAAAGACGAATGTGACGTTCTATCCTGTTTCCCGCCAGGATCTGCAGTCCTACATCGCGACAGGGGATCCCTTAGACAAAGCAGGAGCCTATGGCATCCAGGGACCGTTTGCCATCCATGTAAAATGTATCAGCGGTGACTATAACAATGTGGTCGGTCTGCCGATAGCACGTCTGTACCACGAGCTAGACAGGGGTATGTGCTATGAACATTGATCTGCACAGGCAGAAACATGAAAAATCAGCCTTGAAAATCTCACTGGCCGGCGGAACCGTCTTTGTCATACTGTAGTTTATCATGGCTGTGTACACAAGTTCACAGGCGGTTCTTCTTGACGCGCTTTATGACGGCGTCGAACTGCTTATGATATTCTTCTCTCTGTTCCTCGTACCGCTGCTTTATAAGCCGTCAAGCGAATAGAGGCCGTTCGGCTATATGCAGATAGAGTCTCTGTTCATGGCCGTAAAGGGCACTATCATGGCCTCGGTAACCGTAGGCCTGATTGTAAACAATATACAGATAATGCTGCCTGTGCCTGTCCGTACTGTCATAACAGGGCTCAGAGACCTGTTCCTGCTTCCACCGGAGGAAGAGACAGTCTGCCGCATCAAAGAGATTATCACACCGGTTCTGGATGCGTACGGGTACGACAGGCTGTACTATGATATCGTACGGACGGGAAGAAAACTATGGATCAGCGTATACATTACGTTTGACCGGGACGAGATATCCATCTCCCGCTTTAAGATTGTACAGAATCTTATCAATCAGGCACTGGCAAAAGAATATCAGGATTTCTATTTTGAACTGCTTCCTGATATTGAAAATGCAGAGGACAGGGGGCGTGGCATCTAGCTGCTTAACCTGCTTTGGCTGTCTGCCCTCCTGCCGCCTCCTCAATGGCCTCCCTCATAATGCCTGCGAGTTTATCCACGTCCCTCTTTGTAGCTGTCAGCGGCGGGACCATCCTGTTGACGCTGTCACCGATAGCTGTAATCAATGCCCGTCTTTTCAGGGCTGCCCATTTCACTTCCGTAGCAATGGGAATATCGTATTCACACCCTGCCAGCAGCCCCCGTCCCCTCACTTCTCTTACGTGCGGCAGGGCTGCAAGCCTTCTCTGCAGGTATTTTCCTACCTTTGCCGCATTTGCGCTCAGATCGTTATCCAGAATCTCCGATATGGATGCCAGAGCGGCTGCACATGCAAGCGCATTCCCCCCATAAGTGGATCCATGGCTTCCTGCACCGAGCGCCTCCGCTACTTCCTTCCGTGCGCAGCATGCTCCGATAGGCATGCCGCCTCCCATGGCCTTTGCCATGGACACCGCATCCGGTCTTACACCATACCCCATATATGCCATCACTGTCCCTGTCCGTCCCCATCCAGTCTGCACCTCATCGAACAGCAGGAGCATATCATTGTCATCGCAGAGCTTCCTGAGCCCTTCCATGAATTCCTGCGTCGCAGGATGCACGCCTCCTTCCCCCTGTACGGGCTCTATCATGACAGCTATCGTGTCTGGGGTCACCTTAGAAGCAAAGTCGTCCAGATTGTTGAATTCTGCATAGGCAAAACCAGGTACCACGGGCATGAATCCCTGCTGTATGGCACTGTCCGGCTGTCCGGTCGCGGACATGGCTCCATACGTCCTTCCATGGAATCCATTTTTTGCGGTGATGATATGATAACGGTTCTTACCATATTTGTCCGTACCGTATTTTCTTGCCATCTTGATCATACACTCATTCGCCTCTGTACCTGAATTCTGGTAAAATATCTTATCCATTCCTATCGTATCGCATATCTTCCTGGCGAGCAGCGCCTGAGGCACTGTATATGGATAGTTAAACGTATGTATGATATCGTCTGCCTGCTCCTTGATTGCCTGTATAACCTTCTCGTTTCTGTTGCCGGCGCTGTTGACCGCTACTCCTCCGTAAAAGTCAAGGTAGGCATCTCCTTTCTCATCATAAAGGTACATGCCTTCCGCCCGCTCTGCGACAAAGTCGTATCTTGGATAAGTCTCCACCATGTACTTGTCTGCCAGAGCCTTCAGTTCTCTGGCCGTAAGTCCCGTATCCTTCAGTCTCATACTAATCTCCTCACTTTCTCTACTACCTGGCTTTTAACAGTCTCCCTTATTCACAGATTATGCAATGAAAAAAGGACGCCGTATATAAAATACGACGTCCTCGTCTGTGACATTTACAGTATAAACCTTCCCGGGTTCCTCGTCAACAACTGTTTCTAAAACTTTTGCGCGGGCCGGGAAATTGTACATATCATTCTTTAGATAGCTTGTCCAGCAGCCTGTCTTTTACCTGCCACACACGGTCCGGTATATCTTCTTTCTTCTCCCGGTATAAGGTGATGAAGAAATCTGCCGCATAGACGACAATAACAATAGTTCCGCCTATTTTTCCTATCATAACAGGGATTAAATCTACAATCCCGACTATCATATTCTGGAGAAACGCAAATAATGCAAGCGTGTAGAATCCCCAGGCGATAGAGCTTTCCAGACATATGATTCCTTTATAATTAAACGGTTTCCTCCGATAATCCCACCATATCTCGCCGAATATCTTGTTCATGATACCTGCTGTTATAAATTCAATGGATGTGGCAAGCAGCATTCCCATGAAAAACAGCTTCACCGGATGCTCGCTATATGGCTGCAGCATGAAAAAAACGGTCAGCGCGCCGACGCCATAGATAGGGCAGATCGGGCATCTAGCGAATCCGCGGTTTGTAATCTTACGGTTGCACAATGACATATAGACCGATTCTACAAACCATCCGAGTATACTGTACACGAGGAACCACAGCACGACATGATACGCACTCCAGCCAAATATCACTTTGTTCCACCACATCTTTACCACCTCTCTGTTCTTCCTGAGTATTTCTGCCGACATGTTCCATCAACGTAAAAATAGAGTGTTGTACCCCAACACTCTATTTATCTGCACATATTAGTTATACTTACGTTTTCTAGCAGCTTCAGACTTTTTCTTACGTCTTACGCTTGGCTTTTCGTAATGTTCTCTTTTACGAATTTCCTGCTGAATGCCAGCTTTGGCGCAGTTTCTTTTGAATCTGCGTAAAGCGCTATCTAACGTCTCGTTTTCTTTAACGATTACATTTGACATAGACTCACACCTAACCTCCCTCCAGTCCTATATTGTGCACCATACGACTGTTCGGGTATATTTATTGCACTACATAAGATTATATCACATATTTCTACTACGTCAATATTTTTTCGGTATTTACTGTAGTTTTTTCTTATCTTTCTTTTTCTTGACTACCGTATATACCGGAAGTCCCACCAGCATGATGATGATACTGCCCACTGACAGTACCGTAGACTGCAGGCCCGACATGAACAGCTGGTTGATGATGACGTACACTCCGCTGACAACCGCGATAATCGGCACAATCGGATATAACGGGACCTTGTAGGTCCTCACCGCATCCGGACGGTCCTTCCTGAGCTTCATTACGCCGATGAAAGTCAAGGTATAGAACGTCCAACTTGAGAATACCGCAAGATCCGTGAGCAGGTTGAACTGCCCGCTGATAGCATAGATACATCCGATTCCCCCGACAAGGATGATGGAATTCGTAGGAACCTGCGCGTTGTTCAGCTTTGCAAGGTTTCTGCCGAATGGGAAATTGCCTTCCGCCGCCAGGGAATACGCCACCCTGGATCCAGACAGGACAAAACCGTTGCATGCGCCGAACACGGATATCATGATGCCGACCGATATGATCTTACCTCCGATGTCGCCGAATACCTTAAGCGCTACCGCTGATGCAGGCGCCGTAAGCGTAGCCAGTTCGCTTGCCGGAATCACCCACAGATAGGCGATATTGATGATAAAGTATACGCCCATGATGACGGATACGCCTCCGACGATGGCAATCGGAAGGTCTCTGCTTGGATTCTTCATCTCTCCTGCAATCGCACCGACCCCGGTCCATCCCTCAAAGGCAAATAATATGGCAACCATCAGCTGTCCAAGGACCACCGCCGGACTCAGCCCGTCTCCTACCATAGGGCTGAAAATCGGGTTGGCGCCGCTACCCTTTACAAATCCAAAGACCATCAGCAGAACGAGCGGAATCAATTTACATACCGTAAAAATGACCTGAATGCTCCCGCCGACTTTGGATCCAAGATTGTTCAATAAGATAATCAGTATGATGATGCCTATCGCAAGCGGAACGGTAAAGCCGTCTCCGATAAAAAGCCCTGCCTGCTGGGCACATACGACTGCAAGCGCGGATATCATGGCCGGATAGAACAGTATCGTCTGCACCCATCCTGCCAGAAACCCGACAACCGGATTATAAATCTCTTCCAGATACGCGACCATTCCTCCCGTCTTCGGAATCATGATAGCCACTTCCGCAAAAGTAAGGGCAGCCGCAATGCTCGCAAGCCCCGTAATGACCCAGGCAATCATGCCAAGCCCAGGTGCTCCTCCTGTAGCAGTATAAATTGCCTGCGGTTTAAAGAACACGCCAGACCCGATAACACAGCCAACAACCAAAGCCATGGCAGTCGCCACACCCAAGTTCCTCTTCAATTCCTTTTTCTGCTCCATAATCATTCTCCTTAAATTTTCATAGGGGTCAGACCCCTTTGTCCACAGGGGTCTGACCCCTATGAAGATTTCCACACTATTCAGACAATACAAAAGAGGGTATAGGCATACTTGTAGCGTATCCTATACCCTCTGTATTTTTACCTGAAAGCTTTACTTCTACGGTGGCCTTTAAAGGCTCTTTCCAGAGTTCCATCCGCGGCGGGTACCTGAACCTGAAAGTTTCTTGAAGAGATTAGGCGCCTCTCCAATTGCTTCATCGGTTTTCTGCTGCAAATCAGACAGAAATCTTCCTCGCCGTTTCACTTGGCTTTATTCTTTTTTCAGTATATGTGCACCATGTCGATTTGTCAACCATAGTTATTTTTATGACGTTAATCTTCTGACAAAGATGTCTCTCTTTAGGATAACTGCCCTTCGAGCACTTCACGTGCTTTGGCAATCGCATCATCGATACCGCCCGGATTCTTGCCGCCGGCCTGCGCCATGTTCGGGCGTCCGCCACCGCCACCGCCTACAAGTCCCGCGATAGCCTTGATAAGATTACCTGCATGAGCCCCCTTGTCTATGGCTCCTTTTGTCGCTGTAGCCATCAGATTTACCTTTCCATCACTGGCGGATGCTATCACTATCACCCCGTCTCCAAGCTTATCTTTCAGCTGGTCTCCCAGGTCGCGGAGCCCGTTTATATCCACCCCTTCTACCTTTGTGGCAAGGAGCTTCACTCCGTTCACATCTGCAACCTGATTCATCACGTCTCCCATGGCATCCTGGGCTAATCTGCTCTTAAGGCTATCCACTTCGCTGTGCAGCGCTTTATTTTCCGCCTGGAGATGCGTAATCTTTTCCGCCAGCTTATCCGGTGCGGCCTTGACAAGCTTTGCCGCCTCCACAAGTCTTCTCTCCAGCTCATCATAGTAGTTCAGCAGACCCTTGGATGTCAATGCCTCAATCCTCCGTACGCCCGCTGCAACCCCAGCCTCGGAAATGATTTTGAATGCAGTGATGACGCCGGTATTCTCCACATGTGTTCCGCCACAGAATTCTACGGAAAAGTCTCCCATGCTTACGACACGGACGATGTCACCGTATTTCTCCCCAAAGAGTGCCGCTGCGCCTGTCTTGCGAGCCTCTTCAATCGGCAGGTTCTCCACCTTGACTGACAGCGCGGCCATTATCTGGCTGTTGACGATATCTTCTACCTGCTTCAATTCTTCTTTTGATAATGCAGAGAAATGGGTAAAGTCAAATCGGAGCCGCTCTGCATTTACAGAAGAGCCTGCCTGCTCTACATGCGTTCCAAGTACAGTACGAAGCGCTTTATGGAGCAGATGTGTGGCGCTGTGGTTTCTTGCAGATAATGCCCTGACTTCCTTATCGACCTCAAGCGTAACCCTATCGCCCGTTTTAATCATTCCTTTTGCCACATAGCCGACATGTCCTATTTTCCCGCCGAGAAGCTTTACGACATCCTCAACCCGGAATTCTCCGTCTGCAGTCCGTATATAACCTTTATCGGCCTCCTGTCCGCCGCTTGTGGCATAGAAAGGTGTCTTCTCTGTAAATACGGTTCCCTTCTCACCGTCAGACAATGCATCCACAACATCCGTCTCCGTCGTGAGAACGGTCACGCCGGACGCATACGACAGGTTGTCATAGCCGACAAATTCTGAATTGACACTTGGATCGATGGACTCATACACCGTCGCATCCGCGCCCATATAGTTCGTGACTTCTCTTGCCTCTCTCGCTGTCCTTCGCTGTACCTCCATAGATGCCTTGAAGCCGTCTTCGTCGACAGACAGCCCTTTTTCCTCCAGAATCTCCTTTGTAAGATCCAGCGGAAATCCGTACGTGTCATACAGCTTGAATGCATGGCCGCCGGACAGTGTCTTCTCTCCCTTTTCATCCATCTCGGCCTCCATCTCGGCAAGGATAGTCAGCCCCTGGTCGATTGTCTTGTTGAACTGTTCCTCTTCTTTGGCAATCACCTTGAAGATAAAGTCCTTCTTCTCTTCCAGTTCCGGATATCCGTCTTTGGAACCATCGATAACCGTCTGCGCCAGATCCACGAGGAATTCACCTTCCACGCCCAGCAGACGCCCGTGACGGCATGCACGGCGCAGCAGACGGCGCAGCACATATCCTCTGCCTTCATTGGACGGCATGATTCCGTCTGATATCATAAAGGTCACCGAACGGATATGGTCCGTGATAACACGCAGGGACACATCGGTCTCATCGTCCTGCCCGTATTCCGTCTTCGTGATTCGGCAGACATGGTCTCTCAGCGCCTTGATCGTATCGATATCGAACATGGAGTCTACGCCCTGCACGACACAGGCCAGGCGTTCCAGCCCCATGCCGGTATCTATATTCTTCTGCTCCAGCTCTGTATAATTATTGTTGCCGTCATTGTCGAACTGGGTAAATACATTGTTCCAGATCTCCATATAGCGGTCACATTCACATCCCACCGTACACTCCGGACTTCCGCAGCCATATTCCTGTCCCCGGTCATAATATACCTCCGAACACGGTCCACACGGCCCGGAGCCATGTTCCCAGAAGTTATCCTCCTTTCCAAAACGGAAAATCCTTTCAGGCGCGATGCCTATCTCCTTATTCCAAATCTCCCATGCCTCATCATCGTCCAGATAGACAGACGGATACAGCCTGTCCGGTTCAAGCCCTACCACTTCTGTCAGGAACTCCCACGTCCACCGGATAGATTCCTTTTTGAAATAATCACCGAACGAGAAGTTCCCAAGCATCTCAAAAAACGTTCCGTGTCTGGCGGTCTTGCCTACGTTCTCAATATCGCCCGTACGGATACACTTCTGACATGTGGTAACCCGCTTTCTCGGCGGAATCTCCTGGCCTGTAAAATATGGCTTCAGAGGTGCCATACCTGAGTTGATCAACAATAAGCTCTTGTCATTGTGTGGTACGAGAGAAAAACTCTTCATTATCAGATGTCCCTTGCTTTCAAAATATTCCAGGAACATTTTCCTCAATTCATTTACTCCGTATTTCTGCATATATGCCCTCCTGCTTCTATATCCAAAATACCCGGCAGCCACAGGCATCCGGGACAATTTGATACTTAAGTCTTAATTATAAAGAGAACCCGGCTGTTTGTCAACGGGCGGGGACAGGGCAAAATGAGTTTGGGACGGGGGAAAATCAAATTTCCCCCGTCCCAAACTCATTTTGCCCTGTCCCTTATTTCAGCTCTATCTCTTCTAATTCTTTCGGCGGCAGCTGTTTTGACGATGCTGCCACGAATTCTTTTATCTTTTTCTGTGCCTTGGCGACCTGGATATTCGTCCCGGCCCCTGCCACGCAGCCGCCCGGACAGCCCATCCCCTCGATGAGGCAGCCGTTCATCTTGCCGGCTTTGGCGAGCGCCAGCGTCTTCTTGCACTCTGCCAGTCCTTCCGCGTGTTCGATGCTTACGTCTATGCCCGGATAGTATTCTTTCACGCATTTTTCAATCGCTTCTGCCACTCCGCCGGCCACCGCGTAACCGCGCCCCGCTCCTGTCGCATTGTGGAAGGAAGATTCTGCTTCATATTTAGTCAGATCGATATCCTTGGCGTCAAACATCGCCTGAAGCTCTTCAAAAGTCACCACGAAATCCACATCACTGCGGACGGTCCTGCGCATCGCCTCCAGCTTCTTGGCCGCGCACGGGCCGATAAATACCACCCTCGCTTCCGGATGTTCCTGCTTTATCGTCCGGGCGGTCGCGACCATCGGTGTCAGTTCCTGGGACACCTGGTCTATCAGGTCCGGAAAATACTTCTTCGCAAGCATGGCCCAGGACGGACAGCAGGAAGTGAGAAGGAATGGAAGTTCGCCTGTCGTCACTTTGTTGACATAATGGTGCGCCTCTGCCACCGCGCCGATATCCGCACCGAGCGCTACCTCGTATACCTCCGAAAATCCCAGTTCCTGGAGTGCGGCCTTAAGGTTCCTCGGCGTGATATTGTCGCCGAACTGCCCGGCAAATGCAGGGGCAATCTCCGCCACAATCTCATCGCCTTCCGTCAGAGCCCGGGCAAGCTGGAATATCTGCGACTTGTCGGAGATTGCCCCGAACGGACAGCTCACCATGCACATGCCGCACGATACGCACTTATCATTGTTGATGTAGGCACGTCCCATCTTATCCGACTCTATCGCCCCCACTCCACAGGCCTTCTGGCAAGGGCGCTCCTTCTTCGAGATGGCATCATACGGACAGACGGACTTGCATTTTCCGCATTTGATGCATTTGTCCTGGTCTATGTAGGAACGGCCCTTTATCATGGCGATTGCATCCTTCGGACAGACTTCCATGCACGGGTGGGCCAGACAGCCTTTGCACATATTGCTGACCTCATACCCCCGCTCCTCACACGCCTCGCACGCGGAAGGTATCACCTGCATGAGCGGCGGCTCATAGTACTTGTCGGAAATATTGCTCGATTCCACGCCTGCGGTCAGATGGACCGGCTTATTTTCCGGACGCAGGGAAAGGCCCATGGCCAGCCTCAGCCTTTCCCTGACTACTGCCCGGGCCCTGTACACGCTCTCCCTGTACTTTGCCGTATCTTCGTTCACCATCTTATATGGAATCGCCTCCATATCATCGTTCAGCGTCCCGGCATCGGCCTTAAATCCCAGCCTTGCAACCTCCTCGAATACTTTTCTTCTAAGCTTCCTGACCGTCGTATCCAGCCCTCTCATCATATGGCAGTTTCCTCCTGATTATCTTCCACTAATTTGTTCCTGCCAACACTATACTGAATCGTTAAAATACTGTCAATATGCAGACATGTATTTAATCAAAAACATACGTCACTTCGCTGCGTTCAGGACGTCCTGCGCATAATATACAGACTGCATCGCGTCTTTTCCATAGTAGTCCGCTCCAATCATATCCGCATATTCCTCGTTTAATACAGCACCGCCCACCATGACCTTGCAGTCCGGCTTTTCCTGTCTGAGCTGCCGGATCGTCTCCTCCATGCTGACGACCGTCGTCGTCATAAGCGCGCTTAAGCCCACGAGATGCACGTCTTCTGCAACTGCCCGTTGGACTATCACCTCCGGCGCCACATCTTTGCCAAGATCGATCACGTCAAAGCTGTAGTTCTCTAGCAGCACTTTCACAATGTTTTTGCCGATGTCGTGGATATCTCCCTTGACGGTAGCCAGAATCACCTTCTCCTTTTTCTGCGCCGCTTCACCGCTTTTGGCCAGCTCATCTTTAAGCACCGCGAATGCGAGCTTCGCCGCATCTGCACTCATAAGCAGCTGCGGAAGGAAGATGGTTCCCTTCTCAAACCCTTTCCCCACCGCGTCGAGAGCCGGTATGAGGTGTTCATTGATGATGTCAAGCGGCGCCTTTTCTATCACAAGCCGGGCAGCCGCCTGGTACGCCTCCTCCTTCAGCCCTTTCTCAATGGCGTCTTTGAGCGCCATCTCTCCTGAAGGCTGCACGGATGGGGAAGGCGCTTTCTGATTGCCATACTGCATAATATACTGCTCACAGTTCTTGTCATGGTTCATGAGTGCGCAGAAAGAGTAATAAGACCTCATCATATCTTCTGAAGACGGATTGATAATACCCGCGCTGAGTCCGCACTGCATCGCCATCGTATAGAAATTGGCATTGATTGCAGGGCGGTAAGGCAGGCCGAAAGATATGTTCGAGACACCGAGCACCGTACGGACGCCATAGTATTCGGTCACCTTCCGAAGCGCGTCCAGCGTAATCTTTGCACCTTCCGGCTCTGAACTGATTGTCATGGCAAGCACATCGATGACAATATCTTTCCGGTCGATGCCGTACTTTTCCGCTTCATCTATTATCCTGCCGGCAACCTTAAGCCTTCCATCCGCCGTGTCCGGTATGCCGTCCTCATCAATCGTCAGTCCGATAACTACGCCGCCGTACTTCTTTATGAGCGGAAATACGGCGTCCATGGATTCCTGCTTCCCATTTACAGAGTTCACCATCGGCTTGCCGTTGTAGATGCGCATAGCCGCCTCCATGGCTGCTATGTCAACCGTGTCAATCTGGAGCGGAAGGCTTGTGACGCTCTGCAGCTCACACACCACCTCTTTCATCATGGATACTTCATCTATATCCGGAAGCCCCACGTTGACATCCAGTATATGTGCCCCTTTATCCTGCTGCGTGATTCCTTCCCGCAGAATGTAATCCAGATCATGATTCTTCAGCGCCTGCTTGAACTTGCTCTTCCCCGTCGGATTGATCCGCTCGCCTATGATAACCGGCCGGTCACCAATAGCGACACCCCGCCCATAGGAAGACACGATGGTATCACCTTTTTTTACCGGCGCCTTTGGGCGCATACCTTTACATCTGCCTGCCATAGCCTTGATGTGCGCAGGAGTCGTTCCACAGCATCCCCCGATGACGCAGGCACCTACTTGCACGACCTGGTGCATCGACTCAGCAAAATGCTCCGGATCCACGTCATAAAACACCGCTCCCTCCTTCTGTTTCGGAAGCCCCGCGTTCGGCTTCACGATAACAGGTATGGAGGCGTATCTCATAATCTCATCCAGTACAGGCATCATCTGCTTTGGCCCCATCCCGCAGTTGATACCGAGGGCGTCCACCCTAAGCCCCTCCAGCAGGGCCACGACAGACAGCACATCTCCACCTGTCAGAAGCTTGCCTCTCTCGTCAAAGATCATCGTTGCGAATACCGGAAGATTCGTGTTCTCTTTTACGGCCAGAACGGCCGCTTTCACTTCATACGTGTCGCTCATCGTCTCTATATGGATGAGATCGGCGCCGGCCTCCTCCCCATAGCAGGCGACCTCTTTAAAGGCTTCATAGGCATCCTCAAATGCCAGATCGCCCATCGGCTTGAGCAGCTTGCCCGTAGGTCCGATATCAAGTGCAGCATAGGTCTCGCGCCCGTCGGCCACGCCGAGCTTCGCAGCTTTCTTGACGTTTCTGACGGCGGCCGAGACGATATCCTTTAGATTGTACTGTGTATCGTGGAACTTCAACGCGTTTGCACCAAATGTATTCGTCAGCACGATATCACTGCCGGCTTCAAAATACTGCCGGTGGATGTCGATGATCTCTTCCGTGTGTATCAGGTTCCACGTCTCCGGCAGTTCTCCCGGCCTAAGCCCCTTTGACTGGAGCAGGGTGCCCATGCCTCCGTCAAAATATAATAGTTCTTTTCCAAGTCTCTGTGATAACATCTACTTTCACTTTCTCCTTTGTCATGGTCTTCCCTTATCTTCTGTAGGGACAATCTGTCATCTTGCACGCCTCACAGCCTTTTCTGTGGCACGGCTCCTTCCTCCTGCTCATCCCTATGACTGCCGTGACAGACTTCGTCGGCGTCAGCATGCTGCTTCCGGTCATCGTCAGTCCGATCTTCTTGGCAGCGTCCAGCATCCGTAGTATCTCTTCCTGGTGCTGTATGGGAAAGTCCCCGTATCCCGGGCTGAACCGGGGGCGGAGATACAGTCCCTGCCTGTCCGCCTCCTCCTCTATCTCAAGCTGGCAGCTGTCCAGATAGTCTTCCAGCAGGGCTGCGGCACACGCCTGTACGACAACTGCCTTGGCCATATCTGTAATGCTCAGCTTCTTCATATACATATCTATCTCGATGCCGAGCGTCGCCCCGAGTACGGCTGCCTTACTGCAGCCATTCAAATTTCTGCCGAGGCCTCTGCTCCTGATGCATAAATTTCCTATCTCTATGCAGTCCTGCCCTTTCAGCGTCAAGTCAAAAATGCGGTAGACGATTCTCCTGGCTGCCAGCAGGTCCAGCTCTTCAAATGCTTCCCCAATCAGCGCAAGTGTATAATCATCTACCGCATGTCTGCCATACCCCAAGTAACGAACTGCTTCCTTCGTCCTTGTATCCATGTCTTCCCCTTATGCTTCGCTTATACTTTTACTATTTCCGACAGATTATACATGATTGCCTCCGCGACTTCCGGCTTGTTCATGGAATAAATATGTATGTTGTTGATTCCATTGGCAATCAGATCGATAATCTGGTCGGTTGCATATGCGATACCGGCCTGCTGCATCGCCTTCGGATTCTCTCCGAAGCGGTCCACGATGGCACGGAACCTCTCCGGCAGCGCTGTTCCTGATAAAGAGCATATTCTCTTCATCTGCTTGGAATTCGTCACCGGCATGATGCCCGGAAGCACTGGTACAGTGATCCCCTTTTCCCGGATACGGTAAAGAAAGTTATATAGGATATTGTTGTCGAAGAACATCTGCGTCGTGAGAAAGTCCACTCCGCATTCCACCTTGTTCTTCAGATTCTCAATATCGTCTTTCTTATGTTCCGTCTCCACATGCCCCTCAGGATAGCAGGCCGCCCCAACGCAGAAGCTGCCCTGAGACTTTATATCCTGAATCAGTTCATATGCATATTTGTACTGGTTTGATACAGGGAACTGCACATCATCGGGTATATCTCCACGAAGACCCAGTACATTTTCAATTCCCTCTTCTTTCAGCTTTCCAATCACCTGCCGTACTTCATCCTTTGTGGACGATGCGCATGTCAGGTGTGCCAGGCTTACCACTCCCAGATCATTTTGTATATGGGATGCAATGTTGACCGTATTCTTGCTCGTACCGCCGCCTGCACCATAGGTTACACTTATAAATGACGGTTTTAATGCTGCTATTTTTTCAGTCGCAGACAGCACACTTTCATATCCTGCATCCGTTTTTGGAGGAAACACCTCAAACGAAATGTGTGGTTCCTTATCCTTCAGTATCTCTTTTATCTTCATCTGTTCTCCTCTTGATGTAATCTTCTCCACTGCTGTTAACAGAGTATGCTTTCGTATAAATCTTCATATTGCTTTGCAGAATTCTTCCAGGAGAAATCCTTCTGCATGCCCCTTTCCACTATCTTGTTCCAGTCTCTCTTCTTATCGTAATAGATACGTTCTGCATAGCGGATCGTACCGAGCATCTCATGGGCATTGTAGTTCATGAAGCTGAATCCGGTTCCCGTCTTTTCATACTCATTATACGCCTCGACCGTATCTTTCAGGCCGCCCGTCTCTCTTACAACCGGAACCGTTCCGTAGCGCAGGCTCATGAGCTGGCTCAGTCCGCACGGTTCGAACAGTGACGGCATCAGGAATGCGTCGCAGGAAGCATATATCTTATGGGACATCGGCTCTGAATAGAATATATTCGCAGATACCTTATCCGAATACTTCCAGGCATAGTGCCGGAACATGTTTTCATACTGCTCCTCACCCGTGCCAAGCACCACGAGCTGTACCGCATCCTGACACAGTTCATCCATGACATAAGATATCAGATCGAATCCCTTCTGGTCTGTCAGCCTTGACACGACTCCGATCATCATCACGCGGTGGTCGGCCTCCAGACCCAGCTCTTTCTGAAGGGCTATCTTATTTTTCACCTTTTCCTTTCGGAAATTGTCTACCGTATAATTCTTCTCAATGTGCGGGTCGTCCGCCGGATTATAGTCTTCATAGTCAATGCCGTTCACGATGCCGGACAGGCTGTTGGCTCTCGCGTTCATGAGCCCGTCCAGCTTCTCTCCGTAAAACGGCGTCTTGATCTCTTCTGCATAAGAGCTGCTCACTGTTGTAATCCGGTCAGCGTATACGATGCCCCCTTTGAGATAATTGGCATCTTTATACGCTTCCAGCTTATCCGGTGCAAAGTAGTATCTCGGCAGCCCGGTTATATCCATTACTCTCTTCGTATCCCATGTTCCCTGAAACTTCAGGTTATGTATGGTCATGATTGTCTTTATGCCCCTGTAGAATTCATTTCCATATCGGAAATTATCCAGGTATACCGGTACGAGACCGCTCTGCCAGTCATGGCAGTGCAAAATGTCAGGTCTGAAATCAATCAGCGGCAGGGCGCTGAGAACTGCTTTTGAAAAGAATGCAAACTTTTCAATATCCGAATACATATCCCCATATGGCGCAAATCCATTAAAGTAGTATTCATTATCTATAAAATAGAACGTTATTCCATCGTATTCTAATTCCAGTATCCCTACGTATTGCGTCCTCCAGTTCAGATCCATATAGAAGTGGGTACAATACGTAAGTTTTTCTTTCCATTCATCCTTCATGCACATATATTTCGGTAACATCACTCGTACGTCATACTTTTCTTTATCAAAGTACTTTGGCAAAGAACCGACTACATCGGCCAGTCCCCCCGTCTTTATAAAGGGTACTGACTCAGAAGCCGCAAATAATATTTTTTCCATCAGATTTTCCTCCCAACCTCACGATATGTATTATTATACCGTATTTTTTTTCAGAAGGAAAGTCTTATCTGTTTTTATATTCCAAGCGAATCGTGTCAGCTATCAATGCGATAAATTCTGAATTCGTTGGTTTTCCCTTTCCGTTGCTTACTGTATACCCGAACAAGTCGTCGAGCGTATCCAGTTTTCCTCTGCTCCATGCAACCTCGATCGCATGGCGTATCGCCCTTTCGACTCTGCTTGCTGTCGTCTGGTGCATCTTGGCTACTGTAGGATACAGAACTTTCGTTATGGCATTCAACACATCCATATCTTCCACTGCCATAATGATCGCATCCCTCAGATAATGGTATCCTTTGATATGGGCAGGTATACCAATCTCATGTATCATGTCTGTTACTCTCGTTTCCAGATTGACTTCCGGCTGACGGCTTAAAGTTGTTTCTCCCGGAGACATCTGTTTCATCTCATGTCTTATCACATGGTTCGCATGTTTTATCCTGTTCAGTACCATATCGTTGTTAAACGGTTTCATGATATAGTAGTTCGCGCCCTTCTTAAAGGCATCTTCTGTAATTCTTTCCTGTCCTACCGCTGTTACGACAATAAAGTCCGGGTGTTTCTTTATCTCCTTATCTTCGTTGACAAGATCCATGACACTCAGACCGTCCATTTTCGGCATTATCAGGTCCAACAGGACAACATCCGGCTGTTTCTGCCTAATAAGCTCATACATGTCCTCCCCATTATTCGCCTTACCGACAAGTGTAAGCTCCTTGTCATTGCTTATGATATCGCCAAGCAAATCCAAGATTCTCTCATTGTCGTCGGCTATCGCTACGTTTATCTCTCCCATTTGGCGTAAAGCCTCCCTTCCTCATATAAAAACCGTCAGAATTTATTATATATTTCGCCATATGGCAAAGCAAGAAATTACTGTCGTAAAAATTTGACACCAATCGACAGTTTACAGACTATTCTACATAATTCAACATATTCTCTATGAAAATGCCATACCCTTTCGTAGAATCCTGAACGAACACATGGGTAACCGCCCCGATTAATTTGTTATTCTGGATTATCGGGCTTCCGCTCATGCCTTGTACGATTCCTCCGGTCAATTTAAGGAGCTCAGAATCTGTAACTTCAATGACAATTCCCTTGTTTACTTCTTTGGTGTTTTTGTCGATTTTTGTAATACGAATATCATAATCTTTTACTTTGCCGTCAACGGAACATCGTATGACAGCATCTCCCTCTTCGATATCATCTTTATTACCGACTTCAATCGGCGTCTGGTCTGAAAAAAGCGCATCAATCCGCTCAATACGGCCAAATATCCCAGATTCCGTATTTTTCTCTATGCTTCCGAGCACGTTATAGTTATTGTAGATGATAATGCCCTCCATACCTCCCGGAACGCCATTCTCACCCTTTTGGATGTCTTTGATGCTCGTCGTGTAAAGTGTCCCGTCATTGATTTCCAGAAGTTCGTTCGTATCCACATCGTGGATCCCGTGCCCGAGTGCTCCAAACTGGCTGTCCGTATTCAGGAAGGTAATCGTGCCGAGCCCCTGTGCATTGTCTCGTACCCATATGCCGAGCTTATAATCCCTCGTGCCGCACTGTACCGGCTTCAGCTTGATATTGATGTACTTGTCCGTCCGGCGCACCTTCAGCACCACCTCGTCCTCATCCAGCTTCTTCATCGCTGCTATCAGTTCTGATTTGCTGTTGATCTCTTCGTCGTCCAGCCCCACGATATAATCGCCTGACTTTACAAGGTGGGCCGCCGGCTCATAATCCATTCCGTCCACAGACGTGACCGAATCCGTGCCGAGAACCATCACGCCCTCCGTCTCCAGATAGATGCCGATGGGCATCCCTCCGGGAATCACCATCCGCTTGGACTCAGCGCTCGCGCTCACCTCCTGCCTCAGCTGGCTGTGCTGGTCCTCGATAAGATAGTAGCTTCCGCCCACCGCAATCGTGAAAGTAACAATAATGATAAGTATTTTCTTGTACCAGTATCTCCGCATACCAAACCCTCCTGAAATTGTATAGAATTGTCATAGGGGTCAGACCCCTATGACAATATCGAAAAAAGACAGACACTTTCATGTCTGTCTTAGTATATGAGTTTTTCAGGATTTCACTCTGGATTTTTTTGTCTGTTTTGCAAGTTCCCGCATTTCTTTGGCATTTTCCATCACGGTATCTGTTATTCTGGCTCCGCCGAGTATTCTTGCCAGCTCGTTTATTGACGCTTCCTCATCCAGCGGCAGGATATCGGTCTTCGTACTCTCTTTTGTGGCTGTCTTTTCGATGACGAAGTGGCAGTCCGCCATTGCGGCTATCTGTGCGAGATGGGTGATGCAGATCACTTGATGTTTCCTGCCTATGACCGCCATCTTCTCGGACACTTTCTGCGCGGTACGCCCGCTGATACCGACATCAATCTCATCAAAGATCAGCGTCTCTATGTCGTCCCGGTCTGCCATGACGGTCTTGATTGCCAGCATGATTCTCGACAGCTCGCCGCCCGAGGCCACATTGATGAGCGGCCTCACGGGCTGGCCCGGATTGAGCGATATCATGAATTCCACATCATCCGTGCCCTGGACCGTATAGTCAGGCAGCTCCTCAAAATGTATCGCAAAGCTGACATCTTCAAAGTTCAGTTCCATCAGACCTTCTTTAATCTCCCTCTCCAGAATCGCCGCCTGTTCTTTCCTCAGACGGCTCAGCCTGCCCGCCTGCTTCTTCAGCTCTTTTTCCGCCGTGTCGCAAGATTTTTTTAATGTATCTATATACTGCTCATAATCCTCGAGCTTCTGGATCTTGTCCTGCTGTTCCCTGCAGTAAGCCAGGATTTCATCTATAGTATTCCCATATTTTTGTTTTAAATGATTGATTTCATTCAGGCGGTTCTCCGTCTCTACGAACTCTTCTTCGGAAAATTCGCATGATTTGCTGTAATCGGACAGCTCTCTGTTGAAATCGTTCAGCAGGCTGTCCACTTCCACAAGCTGGTGATAGAGCTCCTGCGCGCGCCCGTCATATTCAGACGCCTCGGAGAGTGCACGTATGGCCCTGCTGAGCGCTTCGCTCGCGCTGGATTCTCCTTCGCTTGTAAAGGTATGTGCCTCCGCAACGCCATCGGCAATCTTCCTGCCGTTTGCCATGCGGCGGTACAAAGCCTCCAGCTCCTCGTCTTCCCCTGGCTTAAGCTCTGCCTTCTCTATCTCGTCCGCCTCGAACTTAAGGAAGGCGAGCTCCTTGGCCCTCTGTGCCTCATCCATATCCGCTTCTTCCAGCTCTTTTCTGCGCGCCTTGTAAGTATGATACGCCCGAGCCGTCTCGTCCTTCACGGAGCCGATATAGTCTCTTGCAAATGCGTCTACGATTTCCAGATGATACTTCTTGTAGAGCAGCGACTGGTGCTCGTGCTGCCCATGGATATCAATCAGAATAGAGGACACTTCCCTTAGAAGCCCCATCTGCACCGTCTCCCCGTTGATTCTGCTCACGCTTCTCCCTGCCATGAGACGCCTGCTCAGCACGACCATCCCTTCCTCCGGAAATATGTCAAGCGCTTTCAGCTTCTCTGCCTGCCGCTCATTCTCCACGACAAATGCTAGCTCCACAAATCCATAATCCGCACCCGCACGTATGATGTCTTTCGTGTACCGGCCGCCGAGCGCTAGGCTGACAGACCCGAGAATGATAGATTTGCCGGCCCCGGTCTCTCCTGTAAGTATATTCAGCCCTTCTTTGAAGTCCACTTCAATCTCATCTATGAGGGCAAGATTTTTCACATGTAAATTCTGTAACATACTGCCTCCTACAAGACAATTTTGCTTATTTTGTCCATAACACGGACCGTATCATCCACACTGCGGATTGCGCACATGATCGTGTCGTCCCCCGCGATGCTTCCCACCACTTCATTCCACTTCATCGCGTCAATGGCGGCACACACGGCCATCGCCATGCCGGCCACCGTCTTGATGACTAGTATGTTCTGTGCCATGTCCATAGAGACATAGCCGTCTTTGAGCACGCGCATATATTTTTCACTCATGCCGCTCTGGGCGCTCTGGTGGATTGCATAGCGCTGTTTTCCGTTCTCGGAGGGAACCTTGGTAAGCTTAAGGTCGCGTATGTCCCGGGAGACGGTAGCCTGCGTAACCTTGAAGCCCTCGTTCGTGAGATAATCCGCCAGCTCTTCCTGTGTCTCTATATGGTATTTGTTGATAAGTTCAATAATCTTCGCATGTCTGTTTACTTTCATGATGTTAGTTTCCTTTCATCTTTCTGCGCAGCGTTTCTAAAAAACTCACCTGGCTCAGCTTTATAATCTCCGTGACAGCTTCCGACTTCCTGATCGTAACGCTGCTTCCTGTCTCCAGATTCACCGTGTCTGCCCCATCGAACGTGACGAACACTTCCTCTGTCGTATCATGCCTGCCCTTGCCGATCTCAATCACGATCTCATCTTCGGCGGACAGCACGATGCTTCTCGTGTTAAGCGCGTGCGAGCATATCGGCGTGATCACGATCATAGAAGCCGTCGGCTCTACGATAGGCCCGCCGGCCGACAGGTTATACGCAGTAGAGCCGGTCGGCGTGGAGATGATTACCCCGTCCGCCTCATAGGCATTGAGCAGTTCTCCGTTCACATACAACCTGAAATGGATGACCCTGAGCTCACCTTTTCTGGATACGACGATATCATTGAGAGAGACATCGCTGCTCCCGTCTTCAAATATACCCTCCAGCATCATACGTTCTTCTTTGGCATAGTCGCCCCGCAGAATCTGCCGCATCGCATCGTCCAGATGGCAGAGCTCCACTTCGGTAAGGTATCCGAGCGTCCCCATGTTGATGCCAAGGACCGGTACGTTCCGGTCTCTGAAAAGCCTTGCGACCTCAATAAGGCTTCCGTCCCCACCTATGACAACCGCACAGTCGATCGCATCCGGCACGCTCTCCGGAATAATCACTTTCTGCTCATCTTTCTCACACAATATACAAGTCTTCCCGCCGTCTTCCAAGAGCCGTTTTACTTTTCCCGTAACCTGGCGGTCCGGATCCTTTCCATCGTTCGTCACTATATAAAATCTGTCCATACGCACCCTCAAGTATTCTTATATTAGCCTTTGGCCAGCGAGCCAAAAGCCTGTCCCACCGTCTTTTCAATATCTATCATATCAGAAATCCTGTCTGTTTCCCCACACTTTTCCAGATGGACAAGATATTCAATATTGCCTTCCGGCCCCTTGATCGGAGAGAATTCCAGGTTCAGTACCGCAAATCCTATGGACATTGCATACCGGATCACTTTTCCAATCACCTCGATGTGCGTGCCAGGGTCCCTCACAACGCCCTTTTTTCCCACCTTATCTCTGCCCGCCTCAAACTGAGGCTTGATGAGGGCGACAATCTGCCCGTCGTCCGAAAGATAATTACGGATAGGTTCCAGCACCTTTGTCAGAGAGATAAAAGACACATCGATGGAGGAGAACTCTACCGGCTCTCCGATGTCTTCCGGCGTTACATACCGGATATTCGTCTTCTCCATGCAGACGACCCTGGAATCCTGTCTGAGCTTCCAGTCGAGCTGCCCCCTTCCGACATCGATGGCATATACCTTCACCGCGCCGTTTTGAAGCATACAGTCTGTGAAACCGCCTGTGGAGGACCCTACGTCCGTACAGACCTTGCCGTCCACGCTTACATCAAAGTTCTGAAGCGCCTTCTCAAGCTTCAGCCCGCCCCTGCTCACATACGGAAGCGTGCTCCCTCGCACCTCTATCCGGACCTCTTCCGGAAATGTAGTGCCGGCCTTGTCTTCCCGCTGGCCCTCCACGAACACGCTGCCAGACATGATGACTGCCTTGGCCTTCTCTCTGGACGCCGCCAGGTTCCTCTTTACAAGTAATACATCCAACCGTTCTTTCATATGCTTTCCACAACTTTCGTGTATGTTTCTATAATACGTTCCGCTATCGATTGCCGGTCGATTCCCGTCTCTTTGCGCAGCACGTCTATATTGCCGTGTTCCACATAATCGTCCGGCAGAGCAGCCGTCAGCACGTGTAGCGGAACCTTCCTTCTGGATACGAACTCGAGGACATGCTCGCCAAAGCCCCCGCTCTGCACATTTTCTTCTATCGTGACAAGCAGGCGGTGATTTCTGCCAAGCCGCTCCACCATCTCTACGTCCAGCGGCTTCACGAACCTCGCATTGACAAGGGTGCACCGGTACCCCTTCTCTTTCAGCGACTTCCACACGCCCACCGCTTCCTCAAACATATGCCCCACGCTCAAGACCGCGATATCCTCTTCTTCATATATCATCTCGCTCCTGCCATATACGACAGGCGCACGGAATTCTTCGTACCGGTCATAGGCTGTCCCCCGCGGGTAACGCACGGCTACAGGCCCGTCATATGCCACCGCAAAGCGCAGCATATCAGCCAGCTCCCACTTATGCTTCGGAGACATGACGACCATATTCGGTATGCTGCTCAGATAAGAAAGGTCGAAGATTCCCTGATGCGTCTCACCGTCATTGCCGACCAGACCCGCCCTGTCTACCGCAAATACGACCGGCAGGTTCTGGAGCGCCACGTCATGGATGATCTGGTCATAGGCTCTCTGTAGGAAGGAAGAATATACGGCAAATACCGGCTTGACCCCTCCCGCGGCCAGACCTGCGGCAAATGTCACGCCATGGGCTTCCGCGATCCCCACGTCGAAGAACCTCTTCCGGAACATTCTCCGGAACCGGTCAAGCCCGGTACCGTCCGCCATGGCGGCCGTTATGGCAGCTACATCCGGATTATGCGCTGCAATGTCACAAATCACCTTTCCAAAGACATCCGTGTACGTATCTTTCTCCTTTTTCGACAGTACATCTCCCGTCTCGATGTCAAAAGGCCCTATTCCATGGAATTTCTCCGGATATTCCTCCGCGGGGCCATATCCCTTCCCTTTTTCTGTCAGGACGTGGAGAAGTACCGGGCCGTTGATCTTACCTGCTTCTTTAAACGCCTTACACAAAAGAGGCAGGTTATGTCCCGGCACCGGCCCCAGATATGTGATTCCCATATCTTCAAAGAACATCCCCGGAACGACGAGCTGTTTGATGCTGCTCTTCGTCCTGTGGATCTTTTCAATCACAGAGTCCCCAACGACGGGCACTTTGTGAAGCGTGTTCGTAACCCCTCTCTTCAATCCGGTATAGAAATCTGCCGTGCGCAGCTTCGCCAGATACTTGGACATGCCGCCGACATTTTCTGATATGGACATATGGTTGTCATTGAGCACGATAATAAAGTTCTTCTTCAGGTGGGACGCATTGTTCAGCGCCTCATAGGCCATGCCGCCGGTCAGCGAACCGTCGCCGATGACGGAGATGACGCTGTAGTCCTCCCCTCTGATATCCCTCGCTTCCACATAGCCGAGGCCTGCAGAGATGGACGTGGAGCTGTGGCCTGTGTCAAAGGCGTCACATTCACTTTCCTTCCGCTTCGGAAAGCCGCTCATCCCGCCATATTTGCGCAAATCGTCAAAGCCGGCCTTCCGCCCGGTGAGAAGCTTATGCGTATAGGACTGGTGGCCGACATCCCAGATAATCTTGTCTTCCGGAAGGTCGAACATCAGGTGCATGGCCATCGTCAGCTCCACCACCCCGAGGTTGGACGCAAGATGTCCGCCCGTCTTGCTGATCTTCTCTATGAGAAACCGGCGGATCTCGCCGGACAGCTCATATAGTTCCTCCATATCAAGCTCTTTGATATCGTTTTCTTTCCGTATGCGTTCTAACATAATCAGGCACCCTCTCTATTTGTCCCTGTGGATCAGCTGCATGAGCAGCTGATCCAGATAGGCATTCTCGCCCGGAAGCTGATGCAGCAGGCCCACCGCCTTCTGTGACAGCTCTTCCACAGTCTTTGCCGCCTCCTCGATTCCAAGCAGCGTGACATACGTCGTCTTATCATTCTTTTCATCGCTGTGCACCGGCTTGCCGAGCACCTCGGATGAACTCACCACATCCAAGATATCATCCTGAATCTGGAACGCGATCCCGACATTCCTCGCAATCTGCTCTACCGCTTTTACTTCTTCTTCCGAAGCTCCCCCCAGTATGGCGCCAATCATCATGGCGCTTTCAATCAGGGCTGCAGTCTTAAGCTCATATATCGTGTCGAGCACCTCTTTGGATATCGCATGCCCCGTCTCTTTGACATCGATCACCTGTCCGCCGATCATGCCGTAGATGCCGGCCTTCTCCCCAAGCACGCCGAGCGCTCTTCCTATGAGCAGGCTGTCCTCCGGCTCTGTGACGAAGGCCTTGAATGCCGTCTCAAATGCATAGTTGAGCAGAGCGTCTCCCGCTAGGATGCCCATATCTTCCCCGTAGACTACATGGGTCGTCCTACGCCCCCTCCGGTACTCGTCATTGTCCATGGCGGGGAGATCGTCGTGGACGAGAGAATACGTATGGATCATCTCTATCGCCGCCATGAACGGCTCCAGCGCCTTCGACGTCCCGTCAAACAGATCATACGTCTCCTTCATGAGCATCGGCCGGAGCCGTTTGCCTCCCGCCAGCAGGCTGTAGGACATGGCCTCCATGATGATGCTCTGGTATCCTTTCTGCTTCGGAAGATAGTTCTGGAGCATCGCCTCTATCTCCTCCACTTTACGTGTACTCTGTATATTAAACTCATTTTTAGAATTCATGCGTCTCTCCCTCTTCGTCCAGAACGAGCATCTGTTTCTCAATCTTATCTACTTTATCGCTGCATCTTTTCAGCATATCCATGCCATTGTGATACAGACGGAAAGATTCCTCAAGCGATACGTCTTCTGCTTCCAGCCCTTTTATCACTTCCTCCAGTTCCCCGAATACCTCATTCAGCGTCTGATCTTTCCTCTCCTTCTCTTCTTTAGCCATGTTCAACCTCCTTCACCTCGTCCACGACCGCGTGTATGATACCGTCCGTCACATAGATGGACAGCCTGTCATCCGCTTTAATGTCCCGGATGCTCTTTACCGCCCTGCCGGATGTCCCCTGTACGTAAGAATAGCCCTGGTTCAGCTTGCCAACCGGTGACAGGCCCTTCATCATCTCAACATATACGGCAAGCCTGTGCCTGGCGTCGGTAAGCTTTCCCTGCATGACGGCGCGAAGCCTGTCCTCCATATCGGACAGCCTCTGCTGCTGCTCTCTGAGCTTATGCTCCGGGTGCAGATACTTGAGCTTCGTCTGATATTCCCTCATCCGCAGCCTTTCCAACTGGATTTTCTGCCTCATAAGCCGGGACAGCCGCACCTTGGCTTCTGCAAGTTCACCGCTCAGCTTCCCGTAATCATATACCGCCAGCTCCGCCGCGGCCGACGGAGTAGGTGCTCTAAGGTCCGCCACATAATCCGCTATCGTCGTATCCGTCTCGTGCCCTACCGCAGATATGACCGGCACAGGGCAGTCGAAGATTGCCCGCGCCACTTCTTCTTCGTTGAATGCCCACAAGTCTTCGATAGAACCGCCGCCGCGGCCGACAATCATCACATCCACTTCCGCCTGCTGGAGCATCCGGATGCCACGCACGATGCTCTCCTTCGCACCCTCTCCCTGCACCTTGGCAGGGTACAGGATAAGCTGTACGTATGGATTACGCCGCCTGGTAATATTCATGATATCCCTCACCGCAGCGCCGGTCGGCGCGGTGACGACGCCAATCCTCTGTGCATAGGCCGGAATCGGCTTCTTATATTCCAAAGCAAACATCCCCATCTCTTCCAGCTCACGCTTCAGCATCTGGAACTTCTCATACAGGACGCCTTCCCCGTCGAGACGGATCTCTTTTGCATAGAGCTGATAGGAACCGCTCCTCTCGTACACGTTTACGGCCCCCATCACGATGACCTGCTGACCTTCGCCCATACGAAAAGAGAGCCCGCCTCGCTGCCCTGCAAACATGACACAGGCAATCGTTCCAGACTCATCCTTTAACGAAAAATATATATGTCCCGAAGTGTGATATTTACAATTAGAGACTTCGCCCTTCACGTAGATGCGGCCGAGCATGTAGTCCTGGGTAAACATATTTTTAATGTATGCGTTCACTTGCTTTACTGTATATACATTCTGCATCGTCTACTTACTCCCGGTTAATCAGCCAGCTTCGCAAGCACGCCATTGATAAACGCGGGCCCCTCTTCACCGCTGTATTTCTTCGCAAGCTCTACCGCTTCATCGATGGCAACTCCGGTCGGCACGTCCTCATCCCATTTCATCTCATATACGGCGAGCCGCAGGATGGTAAGGTCAACCTTGTTCATCCTGCCCGTCTTCCAGCCCGTGGCATGCTCATTGATAAGCCTGTCAATCTCTTCTGTCCTTGCCGCAATCTTACGGGATTTCCCGCTGATGTACTCCAAGTCTTCCTCTCCGGCACTCTCAAGCTGTCCCGCATAGAGCGCAAGCTGTTCCGGTATCTCCCCTTCCCGGCAGAAATCCATACAGAACACCATCTTGAAGATATGTTCTCTCAACTGCGTTCTCTTCACTTATGCTTCCTCCGGCATCTGCACTCCGGCCACGCGGATATTTACATCAGCCACGTCAAGGCCCGTCATGTTTTCGATTGCGGTCTTTACCTTCTCCTGAACCTTGCCTGTGACGTCTTTGATGCTGTAGCCGTACTTCAGGTTCAGCGCAAGGCTGACCGTCACGATTCCCTCCAGCACATCCACCTTCACGCCTTTGGAAAGAGACTTCATGCCAAGCTTCCCTATCAGCTCTCTCGTGGCATTGCCCGCCATGGACGCCACGCCTTCCACTTCCATCGCGGCAAGTCCGGCGATGATAGCCACTACCTCGTCGGCAATCTTCACTTCGCCCAGATTCTCATCTGCTTTTATCGTATATGCATCTCTCTCTTCTTTTCCCATAATCCATAAACCTCCTGTCTGGTTTTACGCTTCTTTTTATTATAACAAATTTGCACTTATTTGCAAACTTTATTGAACATTTAAAGACGAACAAACATGTTTAGCGGCCAAATTCGGACAGGGCCAGCCCTTCGTTGCGCTCCTGTGTCATGCGGATGCTCCATTCGTTGACGAACAAAAGCAGCGGCCGGCCTCTCAAATCCTTGACTTTCTTCATGTCAGATGTTCCCGCCAGCTTCGCCATATCTATATCCTCATTTTCAATCCAGCGGATAAATTCATACGGAAGGCTGTCCATGCGGATCTCTACATTGTACTCGTTCTCCAGTCTGTACTTGAGCACATCGAACTGCAGCACTCCGACGACTCCGACGATGATCTCTTCCATGCCCGTATTATATTCCTGGAATATCTGGATAGCGCCTTCCTGGGCGATCTGGCTGATTCCCTTGATGAACTGCTTGCGCTTCATCGTATCCACCTGGCGCACCCTTGCAAAATGCTCCGGCGCGAAGGTCGGTATGCCTTCATATGCGTACCGTTCTGCCGATGTGGTCAACGTATCACCGATAGAGAAGATACCAGGGTCGAACACGCCTATGATATCTCCCCCATAGGCTTTGTCGATCATCTTGCGTTCGCTCGCCATCATCTGCTGAGGCTGGGACAGCCGGACCTTCCGGCCTCCCTGCATATGGTACACTTCCATGCCTGCCTCGAACTCCCCGGAGCAGATACGCATAAATGCAATCCTGTCACGGTGCGCTTTATTCATATTCCCCTGGATCTTAAAGACAAACGCGGAGAAATCCGGCTCCTCCATCGGATCTATCTCGCCTTTGTCCGCAATCCTTGGAAGCGGTGGCGATGTCATCTTAAGAAAATGCTGAAGGAATGTCTCGACGCCGAAGTTCGTAAGGGCGGAGCCGAAAAATACAGGGGAAAGTTCTCCCCGGCTCACAAGCTCCTGGTCAAATTCCGCACCGGCACCGTCCTGCAGTTCCATCTCTTCTTCCAGCTGCACCCTCTGGGAATCCTCGATGAGCCACGCGATTTCCGGGTCATTGAACTTTACCTTCCGCACTTCACCCTGTGTCGTCCCCTTCTTTGTATCAGAGAAGAGTTCGACTTCCTTTTCCGCGCGGTCGTACACCCCTTTGAAGTTCTTCCCCGAGCCTATCGGCCAGTTGACCGGACAGGTGGCGATTCCGAGCTCCTGCTCGATATCGTCCAGAAGCTCAAAGGTATCCATGGCCTCCCGGTCCATCTTATTGATAAATGTAAATATCGGGATATGGCGCATCGTACAGACTTTGAACAGCTTTCTCGTCTGCGCCTCCACACCCTTTGACGCATCAATGACCATAACGGCCGAATCAGCAGCCATAAGCGTCCGGTAAGTGTCCTCCGAAAAATCCTGATGCCCCGGCGTATCAAGTATATTGATACAGTACCCGTCGTAGTTGAACTGGAGTACGGACGAGGTGACCGAGATTCCCCTCTCCTTCTCGATTTCCATCCAGTCAGAGACCGCATGTTTCGAGGTCGCTTTGCCTTTCACGCTCCCGGCTGAGTTGATGGCCCCGCCGTACAGGAGGAACTTTTCCGTCAGCGTAGTCTTGCCCGCGTCAGGATGTGAGATGATAGCGAACGTCCGCCTCTTCTTTATTTCATTTTTGATTTCATTATTCATCTGTGGCATGTCTACACTCCTAATTTTAATCCGTTCCATATGGATATATCGTAAGTATATCCCAATCAAACACCATTAGTCAGTATAACATACCCGCTTTTGATCTACAATTGAAATTTTCCGCTGCTTTGTCGAAGATACGGACAGCAAAATGGCATAGCCATGGCCGACTATGCCTCATGCTGCAGCAATATTTCTCCTTACCATGCCACCGGCTATTTACCGTCAGAGCGTACCGGTGTTATCACTATGTTCTGCGCGTCTATTCCCGTCTTGCGGGATACTATGTCTTCAATCTGTGCCCTGTTCGCGTCGCTTAATTCATCCGCATTGACGACGACATCAGCGCTTTCTGCCGTAAGGCTCACGACCGCCTCGTTGAAGCCCTTGGATGCCAGAAGGGTTTCTGCTGCCGCTTCTTTTTCTGCCAGGTCCGTCATCTGTACCATCTGGTTCACTGCATCTTTTTTCTGCTCGTCGCTCAGCTTGTCATTGTCGATAATCTCCATCAGAGATTCCTTGTTTTTGGCACGCACCTGTTCTCTTGTCACTTTTGCCTCGGCAACTACCGCGCTGGCGTCTCCGTTTGTGAGTACAGCCTCGCCGGGAGTGCCGTCTACGCTGCCGTCTTTCCCTTCGCTGTCACTGTCCTGGCTCTGGATGTCTCCCGACGCGCTTGCCAGGTCCTCATCTGAGATGTCCAGAAGCTCTTTATTAGCCAGCTCTCCACTCGTCTCAGTGCTCTTATCCTTGTCATTGAATAATCTGCCGGAATAGTTCAGATATCCTGCAGCGGCAATCATAACAGCAAGAGCAGCAATAATCACCTGGTTTTTCCTAAATATTCGTTTCACTGTTCACCCTCCTAATTCACCACTTCTTTTAATTCTTCTTCATTATCTTAATTTTATGCGTGTCTACGCCAAATAATGCTTGAACTGCCTCAGTTATATTCTGAACGACGACCGCATTATTCCCGCCGGATGCCAGCACCACCACCCCCTCTACCTGCGGGCTTATTTCTTTGCTTATATAAGGAGACCCGTCCTGGGCGCTGCCGCCGTCATATACAGTCGTCTCGCCGCGGGTCGAATTCTGTGTCGTCCTGCTGCCGCCCTGGCTGTCTGACTCTGTCACCGACTCCGACTCTCCCTCCACATCCTTCTCCACTACCTTCTCAGAAGATGATCTGAGCGTTATCATCACCGTCACATCGCCTACCCCTGCCATCTGCGACAGCACTTCCTCCAGATGGGCCTCCATATCGCGCGCATAGGAATCTCTCGCGGCATCCGAACCGGACGATGCCGAATCTGCGCTTCCTGACCGGCTGCTGCTTTTGCCCGTGCTTCCGGCGCCGGACGGAATGGCGATGACGAGCAGCAGTATGCCGGCCAGGAGCATGATGAGAATCTGGTCTTTCTTTAGCTTCCCTCCTGGAATCAGTTCCTTAATCTTCACCATCCATTTCTTTTTATCTTCCAATATGAATCTCCTCCACTTCTACCGTCTCCTTTCCTGTCTCCTCATCTTCTTCCTCTTCCTCCCCGGCACCAAGATAATCGGATGCATCTACATCCTCCAGATATTTCGTAGAATCTTCTATCCGTTCTATCTCTTCTTTATAAGCTTCATTGTCATATACGTCTGCCAGCCTCTCATCCATTCCGAAAAGCTTGAATATCGGTGTCGCAAGCATCAGTATGAGCACCAGCCCTGTAAAGAACCGTATGTACTTTTTGTAGCCCGTATTGGGGAGCACCTGTACGGCTGCCATGACAAGCACCATATAAAAAGCGATATTCTGGATCCATTCATATAGATATTGAAACATAATGCCTCCTTACACTCCGCTCGTCACTGCCGATACGATGGCTATCGTCAGGAGGAACAGAAGCCCGACCGTGAACACGACGCGCATCAGGATCTGGCACCCGTCCCCGACGCTCTCTACACATCCCACGATCCGTTTGTCAGACACCGGCTGGATCAGGGCCGCCACAAGCTTATACATGATGACGACGATGCCAGTCTGGATCAGTGGTGCGACGCAGAGGGCGATGCAGATGACCGCCCCTGTCATTCCGATGCCGTTCTTTACGAGGACTGCCGTCCCGAGCACGACTTCGGTCACGCCTCCTATGGCATCCCCTATCCCGGGAATCGCCTCGGCTCCCCGCGTGACGACGCTCCTTTTTACCGTGTCGATGGCAGGGCTTATGAGTCCCTGTATCACGTTCAGCCCTATGATGCACGCAAGCAATGTCTTAAGCGTCCACACGATTACAACCTGCAGCAGTTCCGCCAGCTTGCTCAGATAATCTTCTGAAGACAGATAATTGATTACCTTGACCATGATATATATATGGACAGCCGGCAGCAGAAAATTCACAATCACCATCTCAACGAGATATATGAGGAACAGGACAATGTTGAAAAATGCGATGGACGTCACGCTCCCTTTGGCGATTGCAACCGCCAGAAAGTAAAGCGGACAGAAAACGCCCATGAACGAGGTCAGATTTTCGATGCCGCCCTCTACCCAGTCTATGACGATTTCAAACGAATTCAGGCAGAGCGCGATCAACAGCAGGTACAGCATATAGAAGCTCACCTCTGATATCTGCCTGTTCTGGAATACGTTGGAAAAGTTCGTGAACACGGCCGCGATGATGGCAATGAGCAGTATATGTATGAGATTGGACTTGTTGCTGCGCACTACATAGGTAAGCTGATCTGACACGAGCCTGTTCAGCAGGTCTGCCGACAAGGACATGTCCCCGGAGATGACAGCCATAAGCGTCTCTTTAAAGTCGAGCCGCTCTTCCGGAAACAATTCTTTTAAGGAATCATCGATATCATCAAAATCAAACTTGCTGATAATCTGCTTCTCGACCACCCCCGGATCTTCCTGCTCCCCGCTGCCGGCCTCTTCCTTTTGGGCCGTATCCGCCTGTCCCTCCTGGCTGTCCTGGGCCTGTACTTCTTTTATGCTGCCGGTACCGGCCAGGCCGGAGGCTGACAGCAGCAGCACGGCGATAACTATATATATGCATTTTTTCATGACAGAAATTCCTTAATCGTCTCCAGAAGAGCCATCAGTACCGGCATGCTCAGCACGAGCACCGCCAGCTTTCCGAATATCTCTATCTGCACCGCAATCGTCTGGTAACCTGCATCCTTGCATATGCCGGAGGAAAATTCCGCCACATATGTGATGCCGAGCATCTTGATCAGCGTCCCGATATAGGCCGTGTCCATGCTGATATAGCTGCTGATCGTGCGCATCATATCTACGATGATGTTCAGCCTGCTGATGATGCAGAAAAAGATGAACAGGCTCAGCACCACGCTGATATAGATGCCATATTCTGATTTGCCGCTTTTGAACTGTATGGCAAGCAGCGTCCCTACTACCCCTATGACTCCTATCTGAACCATATTCATATGGCAACCCCTCTTTATATATTTAAAGTGAAAACAGCTTCTTGATCGACTCGAACAGATCATAGATATACGGTACGATCCAGAACAGTACGAGAAGCAGTCCTGCCAGGCTTGTCAGAAAAGCCTGCTCTTCCCTTCCGCTGTGCTTCAATACCTGGCTCAGTACCGATACCAGTATCCCGACAGCCGCAATTTTAAATATCAGATTAACACTCATACACGCCTCCTCTATACAAGCAGGACTGTCAGAAATATGCCGCTCATGACTCCAAGGCAGCGGCATAATCTCATCTTCGTCCTCATTCCCTCTCTTTTTTCCGACATAGAAACAGCAAGCTGTTCCTGATACAGTTCCAGCGTCTTGATCTGCATATCCATGTCTGCCGCCCCAAGCCGTCCCCCCAGGGCCGCCAGCCGTCCTCTCTCTTCCTGCGGAAGCCCGGATGCCGACAGATATGCCTCCGTCTCCTTCTCCCATATATCGGAGAACATTCCGCCTTCTCTTTTGTCCATGCTCCGGCTCATCTGCGCAAGCCAGCCCGCGTACGGTTCCCGGACCTGTTCCTTGATATGGAGGAACGCCTCACCGAGATAAGCTCTGCTGTAACGTATCTCGCTCTGCAGCATATAGATGATCTGCTGCAGATACTGCATCTGCCTGTACTCATCCTGAATCCCGGATGCCGCTCTCAGCCCCATCAGCGTCGTCCCTGCAATGAGCAGCAGTCCGCCAGCTATCTTCAACATATCCGCCTACACCCCTTGTCCCGCCGGCTGTTCTTCATACAGAAGCGAACCCCGGCCGTCATATATTCCTTCTATCTGTCCGGGATGCAGGTGACTGCCAAGCACGATATACCGTTCAAACCGTTTTTCCTGTACGAGCCTGCCAAGCAGCGGCTTCTTCCTTATCTCCTCCATAGAGGCGCCGTGTATGCTGGCAAGCATCTTGCATCCACAGTGCATGGCATATTCGACAGCATGTACATCTTCCGCGGCCCCTATCTCATCTACCGCCAGCACCTCCGGGCTCATGGACCGTATGAGCATTATCATGCCTTCTGCCTTTGGACAGCAGTCCAGTACGTCCGTACGCATCCCGAGATGGTTCTGGGCCACCCCCATATAGCAGCCTCCGATTTCAGAGCGTTCGTCCACCACTCCGACCGACATCCCCCTCACCCACGCATTTCCGTCTGATATCTGGCGTATCATATCTCTTAGAAGCGTCGTCTTGCCACATCTGGGCGGCGATATGACGAGCGTATGGCACAGCTGCCTGTTGCATGAGACATACGGGAATACTGCATCCGCACATCCAAGCACTTCATGCGCAATCCGCAGGTTTACGGAAGATACGTATTTTATGTTTTTCACTTTCCCGTCCTCTATGATCGCCTGTCCGGTCATTCCCACCCTGTGTCCTCCTTCAATCGTTATAAATCCCTGTTTCATCTCCTGTTCATATGCATACAGCGAATAATTGCTGATATATCCCATCATCTCTCTGATATCCTCCTTTGTAACGATGTAGGGTCTGCCACGTCCCGGCCCTGCCATAAGCTCATCTCCCCGGTAAACAATAAGAAGCGGCTTGCCTGTCCTCAGCCTGATCTCCTGCAGATAGTCGAACTGGAGCTGTTCTTCCTCGATGAGCCGGCGCACTTTCATGGGCAGCACCTTCAATATCCTGTCTCTTTGCATCTTTGTCCACCTCTTTACACAATATATGTACAGCCTTTAAATTTATTACCAAATATGTTACAATCTTAATGCCCTCAGATGACCGAGGATTCGCACCATGGCCGGCTGGGGGCATTCAGGCTGAAGATAAAAAGATAAAGAGAGGTCCGCATATTATGATTGCAGTTTTTCTAGCTCCGGTCTATATACTTCTGAACCTATATGTATTCCGCTGGCTCATCCGCTGGATGGGCGCCTGCACCCGCCATTTCAAGAAACGTCCGGTCCGCGCGGCCGTGCTCGTCGTCTACAGCTTCTTTGCCCTTTCCATCCTCCTTTCCTTTTTCTGGCCCGTGAGATGGCTCAAGACGCTCACGAACATCTGGTTCGGGACTGTGTGCTACATCCTGCTGACCGTAGCGGCCGCCGACCTTATCCGCGTCATACTGAAATATGTTGTCAAAGTTGACCGGCAGCGGCTCTCATCCCGCCGGACCTTTGTCACGGCGGGTACCGTCTGCATCGCCGTCATACTGTCTGTCAGCGTATACGGCTTCTGGAATGGGAAACATATCCGCACGACGAAATATGACGTGGCGATAGATAAAGATGCCGGGGATATCCATTCTATGAAAGTCGTGCTGACCGCTGACCTGCATCTTGGATACAACACCGGTAATTATGAGATGGAGCAGATGGTGAAAAAGATAAACGCGCAAGACCCAGATCTCGTCGTCATAGCCGGCGACTTCTTCGACAATGACTTCGATGCCCTGGACGGCCCGGATAAAATCGCTGCAACTCTGCGGGGTATCAAAAGCACTTATGGCGTATACGCCTGTTATGGCAATCACGATGTACAGGAGAAGATTCTCGCCGGTTTTACGTTCAACCATGATGAAAAGAAAGTAAGCGATCCCCGTATGGACCAGTTCCTCACAGACTCCGGCATCACCCTGCTCAGAGACGAGGGCGTGCTTGTTGAGGATTCCTTCTATCTGTACGGCAGGGCGGATGAAGAACGGCCCGGCAGAGGAATCGATGAACGCAGGACTGCGGAAGAACTGACAGAAGATATGGATATGGATAAGCCCGTCATCGTCATCGACCATGAGCCGAAGGAGCTGGATGCGCTTGCACATGCAGGGGTGGATCTGGATCTGTGCGGGCATACGCACGACGGACAGATGTTCCCCGGCAACGTGACGATAAAGCTTATGTGGGAAAATGCATACGGGTACTTGAAGAAAGGTAAGATGCACAATATCGTCACCTCCGGTGTCGGCGTATTCGGTCCGAATATGAGGGTCGGTACGAAAAGTGAGATATGTGCCATTGATGTGTCCTTCCGATAACAGAGACCTGCCGCCTAAAGCGGCAGGTCTCTTCTGCTGAATCTCGCTATGCCGGCAGCCATCAGTACAATTCCGGCCGCATACAGGACGACGCACATCAGCCATGCCTCGCCGTCCCCCGCGCTCAGCTCGTCGATATCGAACAGTGTCAGCGGGGTGGCATATTTCAGGCTTTCAAACTTCTCTCCCACCCTGGATATCATCTGCAGCAGCAGGGAGTATACTACGACCGCCGTACTTATGGCGGACGCATTCTTCGATTCATTGCAGAAGCAGGAAGCGCACATGCCGGCCCCGCCGAAGAATACGAGCAGGCCCAGTAGGCCGGTATTGAGCCGCAGGAATGCTTTCACGTCCATCTCGCCGGGAAACAGCATTTCGCTGAATATAAGAATCAGCCCGGTCGCAAACCCGACCATGATGACAAGGCACAACAGAAGGAACAGCGCCTGTGTCAGCATGATCTTCCACCTCTTCACCGGTGCTGCCAGCAGGTATGCCATGGAGCCGTTGTCTACATAGCGGGCCGCCAGCCTGTTTGCCAGGATTATGATAAAGACACCTGGAAAAGCGACATACAGTACGCCGTACAGATAGCTTGATACGAATTCGAGCAGGGTGGCTCCCACGTTCGTCATTCCGAATGCCGCGAACATGCCCGGCATGCTGTCTGCCATCGCACGAAGGCCGTCTCCCATCTTCGGGTCGAACATCATGGTGATCATGCTGCCGTACACGCTGAGCACTGCCAGAAAGATGGCCAGCAGTATCCAGTTGGATTTTATTTCTTTTTTAAATAACGTCGTATTCATTATTCCGATGCCCCCTCTCCATAGAAATGCAGGAAGAATTCTTCCAGGCTCTGCGTGCGCACGTTCAGATCCGTCACCGTATACATGCCGGCCTTTTTTACAAAGGCATCCAGATTCCGGCCGACTTGCGCGGTCACTGTCCTGGACCCGCCCTGACAGGCGGCCTTCGGAAAACCGGACGCAAACTCTGCTGCCATCGCCGCTTTTGAAAAGGTGAACTCCACCGTCTTCTGCCTGCCCTCTCTCAGCTTCCCCATATCTTCCATCGCGACGAGCCTGCCGTCCCGGATGATTGCCGCCCGGCCGCAGGTACGCTCAACTTCCTCGAACATATGAGAAGACATGAGGATCGTCCTGCCTCGTCTCTTTTCCGCGAGTATCAGTTCCACGAACCGGTTCTGCATGAGCGGGTCCAGGCCGCTCGTCGGCTCGTCAAGAATCAGGATATCTGCCCCCGTGTCCATGAAGGCACAGACGATGCCTATCTTCTGCTTCATCCCTTTGGACATCTTTTTCAGCTTCCCCGACGCGTTCAGCTCGAACATCTCCATCAGTTCGTGTGCCCGGCCCATCCCATTCATCTTCTTCAGCTTCGCCACAAAGCTTATGAACTCCATACCGTTCATAGAATCTATGAATGCGATCTCTCCCGGAAGATATCCGACTGATTTCTGAATCTTATCCGCTTTTTTGAAACAGTCCATCCCCTGGATTGACAGGCTTCCGCTGTCAGGTTTGATGAACCCCATAAGCTGGCGGATCGTCGTAGTCTTGCCTGCCCCGTTAGGACCGAGGAAGCCCAGGACTTCACCTTTTTCTACGGTGAAGCTCACATCAAAGACTCCTCGCCCATTCCCGTAGTCTTTTGTTATATTGTTGATATCAATCACGCCCATCCAAGTATTCCTCCTTATATACGAGCTTTCTAAACATATCCGTCCATCGGTCAAACTCATCCAGCAGCATATCTACATCCATCGGCTTACCCGACATCCTAAGGTCATGCAGATAGCCGTCCGCCATCCATATGAGCATCTTCATGACCGTGTACGGCTCTGCATCGTCTTTGAACTTATAGGCGTCGATATTGCCAAAATACATTTGATACATGACTTCTATCTGAGATAAGTTGATCTGTTTCAGCTCATCCGACACATCTTCCTTCTCTGAGTAAAACGCCCGCATGGCAAAGTCTGTTATGTACGGATTCTTGCGCAGCACTTTGACCTTCTTTTCGGAGGCATAGGAGAGCAGCCCGAAGAAATCGGTTATCTCATTAAATTTCTTATCCACCACCTGTTCCTTCATCACATCCATCACATAGTCATACAGATATAAATACAGCTCTTTCTTATTATGAAAGTAATAAAACAGAAGCCCTTTGGACACCCCCGCCTTAGATGCTATCAAGTCTGTAGAAGCCCGTTTGTAATCATTCTGGGAGAATACCTCCATGGCCGCATTGATGATGCTCTGCTGCTTTTCCTCCGATAGCGTATAAAACTTCTCATTCATCTCCTCACGCCTTACATTGTTCAGACCGGTTTGACCGCATTGGTCATTCCTTATCTATAACAATACCTTATTGACTATTTTTTACAACCCCCCTGCCGCATTAGTTTCCAGATAAAGCAAAAGAAAGCAATAACTCCTCATCTCCATCATAACAGACAGGTTCTATCAGCCTGCCATAATCGTCATACTTATACATATCCAGTTCTATAAGTTCCCCTTCGCTATACAAGTGACATGCAATCTTTATGTCCCTTCCTGTGTATCGCTGGCCGAAGTTGCCCACTGCAGATCCAGCAGCCACTGCACCATCCATTCTTCGGGCCTGTCAGCATCGGTAAATAAAGCATCCATGACATTCATGCCGCTTTCCAGCGGATCTGCCAGCATTCGGCTTGCCGCCGCTACTATCCTGGGATTTTGGGGACGGCTTGCGAAAAAGTAGTTAAACACAGGCTTCGGTACGTCAGCGAGCGTACTCTGGAACAGGTTCCAGTCCTCCTGGGTGATGCCGGATCTGGCTAGTTCCGGGGGCATAGGGCCGAACCTGTCACCGGTTTTCTGCCGCTCATATGCCTGACTGTTCTGTACCTGTACTCCTGCCAGCGGTATCATGGCGCTGCTGTCACGGTGATATAGCGGTACAGACAGGTCCACCGAACCGGCGCCGATATCCGTGTCCATATATATGCCGCCATGTAAGCTGACCGCCATGAGACGCACCGTATCCGACAGAAACTTCAGATCTATGAATTCGGGATGCTCCTTGCTTAAATCTTCCATGCTGCCTACAACTCTTGCCATATATCCAGATTCGGCCATATCTGTTATCTCCGTCATGCCGGGCAACAGTTCGCCGGCGTCCATGACTATGACTCCACTTGCACTCAATCGTTCCAGCTGGCCGTCCAGCCCGTCTGCCCTTATCTGATTGATGTCCCTCACGGTCCAGAGGATCTGTTTCCACTTTTCCTTCCAGAATCTCCGCCTGTCCGACTGGTTCTGGTCATTGATTCTTTCCTGCATTCCCAAGATGTTCTCAAAGGACTGCCTGCTCATCGCTCCGCCGGCCCAGAACCTGTGTATAATCTTTGGAATATCGCGTGAATGCGCGCGTCTCCCCCACACAAGATTGTACACTGCATCAAACTTATGTCTCTGGATAACAGGTTCCTGTCTCTGTCCCGCATGCACCTCCAGCCTTCTGCTTCTACCGGTGGGCCTGCTCTTCTGTTCGTATTGGTACATATCATCCGCCTCCAGCCGCTGCCTGCGGCCCTATTCCTGTGGGTACTCTTCTTCTATTGCCTTCACCATCTCATACAGCTTCCTGTTGGCCGGCGCCGGTATGCCATGCCTATCGCACACAGGGATGACTGTCCCTGCAAACATCTCCACTTCTGATGGTCGCTATGATATCTTCGCTGCTTATTCCGTTCATGACGAATGACACGTCACCGCCGTGTTCCTTAGTATAGTCTGCATACATGACGCCGAGGGCTCCCATCCCTACGATATACACTTTCATCTTGCACATCCTCCTTCTAGATTATGATATCTGCTTATGGCAAGCAGGCCCTTTATGTAAAGAGAACCACAGAAACAGTTCCCTGTATTCTGTGGTTCTTCCTGCATCTATTTTGCGACATCTTTCATGCTGAAAGAGATACGTCCCATCTTGTCCTTGCCAAGGCACACGACCGTAACTATATCACCAAGTGTCAGTACGTCTTCTACATGATTGATCCTCTCTTTTGAAATCTTGGAAATATGAACCATGCCTTCTTTGCCCGGTGCAAATTCGAGGAATGCGCCAAACTCTTTGATGCTGACTACCTTTCCTTCGAGAATCTGTCCTGCCTCGAAGTCCGTGACGATGATTTCGACGAGCCTCTTCGCCTCGGCCATGCTGTCTGCCTCCACGCCGCAGATAGAGACTGCACCGTCATCCGTAATGTCGATCTTGACGCCTGTCTGCTCTATGATAGCATTGATCGTCTTACCGCGCTGGCCCACTACATCGCCTATCTTCTGCGGGTCGATCTGCATCTGGATAATCTTTGGCGCATATGGTCCTACCTCTGCTCTCGGTTCGGCAATCGTCTTATTCATCACTTCATCCAGGATAAAAGTTCTGGCTTTCTTTGTCGTCGTGATTGCCTCTTCGATTATCGGTCTTGTAAGGCCATGGATCTTGATGTCCATCTGGATGGCCGTGATTCCCTTATGGGTTCCCGCGACCTTGAAGTCCATGTCGCCGAAAAAGTCTTCCAGCCCCTGGATATCCGTCAATACGAGATAGTCATCGTCCGTATCCCCTGTCACAAGTCCTGCCGAGATGCCAGCAACGGCAGCCTTGATCGGAACACCGGCAGCCATGAGAGACATCGAAGATGCGCAGATGCTTGCCTGGGACGTGGAACCGTTCGATTCAAACGTCTCCGATACCGTACGGATCGCGTATGGGAATTCTGTCTCGCTCGGCAGCACTGGTATGAGTGCTCTCTCTGCCAGCGCGCCATGGCCGATTTCACGGCGTCCGGGTCCTCTTGACGGTCTTGTCTCTCCGACGGAGTATGACGGGAAATTATAATGATGCATATATCTCTTGGATGTCTCTGCCTCGTCCAGTCCGTCCAGCCTCTGCGCTTCCGCCAGCGGCGCCAGCGTCGTGACCGTGCATATCTGCGTCTGTCCACGTGTGAACATGGCAGAACCATGTACTCTCGGAATCAGGTCGGTCTCTGCAGCCAGCGGCCTTATCTCATCGATAGCCCTGCCGTCCGGGCGCTTGTGGTCTTTTAATATCATCTTTCGGACGGTCTTCTTCTGGTACTGGTATACTGCTTCGCCGAGCACCTCCAGCCACTCTTCCTTGTCTGCAAATGCCTCTTCTAACTTATCTGTGATGACACGGATATTTTCCTCACGCGTCTGCTTGTCATCGGTAAATACTGCCTCTTCCATCTCCCGTGGAGGAACAAGTTCCTTAATCGCATCGAACAGCTCTTCCGGAACCGCACAGCTTTCATACGTATGCTTCGGCTTACCGCACTCAGCAACGATGGTGTCTATAAAAGCAATCACTTTCTGGTTCAGCTCATGTGCGGCAAAGATGGCTTCAATCATCTTGTCTTCCGGAACTTCATTGGCACCGGCTTCAATCATGATTACTTTATCTTTCGTGGACGCCACGGTGAGCGCCATGTCGGAAGCTTCTTTCTGGGCAGCGGTCGGGTTGAATACGACCTCACCGTCCACAAGTCCTACCTGAGTCGTAGATATCGGCCCGTCAAACGGAATATCGGAAATCGTCGTAGCGATCGCCGCACCAATCATGGCAGTCAGCTCGGGGCTGCAGTCCTGATCCACTGACATGACAAGGTTCTCAAGCGTCACGTCATTACGGTAATCCTTCGGAAATAACGGCCGCATCGGCCTGTCGATGACACGGCATGTGAGCACCGCATTTTCGGAAGCCTTGCCCTCTCTCTTGTTAAATCCTCCCGGAATCTTGCCTACAGAATATAATCTCTCATTGTACTCTACGCTTAACGGGAAGAAGTCGATTCCCTCCCTCGGCTTCTCAGAAGCTGTGGCGGTACAGAGTACCGTCGTATCTCCGTAGTGCATGAACACTGCTCCGTTGGCCTGCTTCGCAACCCTGTCCACATCTACACGGAGCGTCCTTCCGGCCAGTTCCATCTCAAATTTCTTATACATATCGTTCTCCTTCTATCTCAAACATTTCTGTGTGACAGGAGACGCCGAAACTACTGAAAAACATACTTTCAGCCAAAAATATACTTTTCAGTGGTCTCGGATCTGTCAATCCTGTCCACAATCTATGATATTATAACACATTTGCTGCAATTGTGCTACCGCTTTTTCTCTTTTCCGCAAATCAGCTTTATCCGTAAAACAAGGCAGGGCCTCCGGTCTCCGGCGCCCTGCCCGTCAATCTTGCACTGCTTATCTTTCGTTGTGGAGCAGCTTATGCTCTTTCCCTTTGAGCAGCCCTCTGTAAAGCGTCTGAATGATGGGGTTTTCGTTGGACAGCTTGATCTGTGCCACCGTGTCTATCTTATACAGCGCTTCCAGCCTTGCCTTCTTCGTCCTCGCCCCTATCGGCACCGGCTGTCCTCCTCCGGTGATGCAGCCGCGCCTGCATGCCATGACTTCCACGAAATCATAATATAATTCACCGGACTGAATCTTGCCCATCAACTCGTCGGCACACTTAAGCCCGTTAACTACTGCAATCTTCACTTCCCGCTCTCCGAGTGCCACCGTTGCCTCTTTGATTCCTTCTATCCCCCGCACTCCGGTAAAGCTGATGTCTTCAAGGTCCTCCTGCCTGCTGCTTCCGACGAGCCTGCGCAGGACGGCCTCCGTCACGCCGCCTGTCACGCCGAAGATAGCGCCTGCGCCCGAGGACAGCCCAAATGGCATATCCAGCGCCTCGGATGGCATCTGGGCAAGGTCGATGCCCGCCTCTTTTATCATACGTGTCACTTCTGTCGTCGTAAGGACATAGTCCACGTCCTGCTCTCCGTCCGTCTTATGCTCCGGCCGCCTGATTTCAGCCTTTTTGGCTGTACATGGCATGATGGATACGACCACGGTCTTTCTCTTCTCCTCTTTGTCCATGCGCGCCTCCTCTTTCAGCACGGCGCCGAACATCTGCTGCGGAGAGCGGCACGTAGATATATGCTCTCGCAGGCCGGGGTACTTGTTCTCGCAGAATTTCACCCAGCCCGGACAGCAGGAAGTAAACAGGGGCAGGTTATCACCTGACTCGAGACGTTCCAGCAATTCCTCAGACTCTTCCATCACTGTAAGATCAGCGCCGAAGTTCGTGTCGTATATCTCGTCAAATCCCATGCGCCGAAGCGCCGCCGCCAGTTTCCCGAGTGAATTTTCTCCTTTCGGTATGCCGAATTTGTCACCAACTGCAACGCGGACGGCAGGTGCTATCTGCACGATGACACGGATATCCTTATCGGCAACTGCCTCCCACACCGGGCGTATGTTCTGCTTGATCGTGATAGCGCCGGTCGGGCAGACGGCCCTGCACTGTCCGCAGCCTACACAGTCCGTTTTTGCTAGGTCTTTGTTGAAGGCAGGCATCACCTGCATCCTGGCGCCCCGGAACGCGAAGTCCAGCACGCCGAGCCCCTGTATCTCATCACATGTGCGGACACAGTCGCCACAGAGGATACATTTGTTCGGGTCACGTACGATACAGTCCGAACTTTCATCCAGCGGAAGCTGCGGCTTGTTGTTCTCAAATCTGACATAGCTTACGCCAAGCTGCTGTGCCAGCTTCTGCAGCGTACAGACACCGTTCTTGCGGCATGTCGTACAGTCTCTGCAGTGGGATGCAAGCAGCAGTTCCAGAATCATCTTCCGGTGATGCTGGAGCCTTGGCGTGTTCGTGTATATCACCATCCCCTCCCTTGGAGTCTCGGAGCAGGAGGCGAACACCTTCCCTCTGTCATCTTCCACCACGCACATCCTGCACGCGCCGTAGGTCGACAGTTCCGAATGATAGCAGAACGTAGGAAGATCGATTCCGGACTTCCGGATGACAGATAGTACATTCTTTTCATCATCGAACGCCACCTTCCGGTTGTTGATTGTCATATATTTCATGTCTCTTTCCTCCTATGCTTCTATATGGATTGCACCGAACGCACACGCACTCTCGCATGCGCCGCACTTGATACATCTCGAATCGTCGATGACATACGGTTCTTTGATCTTGCCGCTGATGGCCCCCGCCGGGCAGTTTCTGGCACATTTGGAACAGCCCTTGCACCGTTGTGGGCTGATGACAAATCTACGCAGAGCCGTACAAGTGTGGGATACGCACTTTTTCTCCGCCACATGTTCCATGTATTCCTCGCGGAACAGCTTAAGCGTACTCATGACCGGTAGCGCCGCGCTCTTCCCAAGGCCGCAGAGCGCCGTCCCGGTAATGGTCCTGGCAAGCTCATCCAGTGTATCCAGATCCGCTTCCCTGCCGTTGCCCTGCACGATGCGTTCCAGTATTTCCAGCATCCGCTTCGTCCCTTCCCGGCACGGTACGCATTTGCCGCAGCTTTCATTCTGGGTAAAATTCATGAAGAAGCGTGCGACCTCTACCATGCATGTGTGGTCGTCCATGACGACAAGGCCTCCGGAACCTATCATGGCCCCCATCTTCTTCAGCGAGTCAAAGTCCAGATTGACATCAAGATGCTGCGTAATCAGACAGCCGCCGGAAGGCCCGCCTATCTGGACTGCCTTGAAGCCGCCGTCACCTTTGATGCCGCCTCCGATATCAAAGATGACTTCACGGAGCGTCGTCCCCATCGGTACTTCGATAAGGCCCGTATTCTTTACACTTCCTGTAAGGGCAAATGCCTTCGTTCCGGGGCTGTTCTCCGGACCAATCGTCTTGTACCAGTCCGCCCCTCTGCTTATAATCATAGGGACATTGGCAAAGGTCTCCACATTGTTCAGTACGGTCGGCTTGGCAAACAGCCCCTGTTCCACCGTGCGGGGAGGCTTTACCCTCGGCATGCCCCGGCTGCCTTCGATCGATGCCGTAAGGGCGCTTCCCTCGCCGCACACGAATGCACCCGCACCCCGGTTGATATGGAGCCGGAAAGAAAATCCGGAACCAAGGATGTCTTCTCCGAGCAGCCCTCTTTCTTCCGCCTGTCTGATGGCGAGTTTCAGGCGGCTGATCGCAAGCGGGTACTCCGCCCGCACATAGATATATCCTTCCTGTGCGCCTACCGCATAAGCCGCGATCATCATACCCTCTATCATCTTGTGTGGATCGCCTTCCATGATGCTTCTGTCCATGAACGCGCCTGGATCTCCCTCATCGCCGTTACAGACCACATATCTCGTCCTCTCCTTCTGTCTGGCCACCTGGCTCCACTTATATCCGGTCTGGAAGCCGCCGCCTCCCCTCCCTCTTAAGTTAGAGTCAAGTATCTCCTGCACCACCTCTTCGGGCTTCATGTCGAAGAGGACCTTGCCTAGCGCCTCGTATCCGCCGTGTGCTATGTATTCTTCGATGTGCTCTGCATCGATATGTCCGCAGTGTTCCAGGACGAGCCTTGTCTGCCTCTTGTAGAACGGTATCTCTTCCTGCCGCTGGTACTCTATACCGTCCTGCTTATAGAGCAGATGCCGGATGACATCTCCGTTCCTTATGGTCCTTTCAAAAATCGCCTCGCAGTCGTCCACAGACACTTTCGTATACAAGATCCCCATCGGCTCGATCCGCATGAGCGGACCCATCTCGCAGAACCCGTGGCAGCCGCTCTTCTTGATGCCTATGCCATTATCTCCATGGGCTATCTCAGGTCCGAACTCGACCTCTACATCCGGGCACTCCCGCGCAAGGCTGCACATCTTGTCATATATTTCACCGGAACCGCCGGCCAGGCATCCGGTACCTGCACAGATCAGTATTCTGCATCTGCTCTGTGTGATGGCTGTCTTTGCAGTCTCCCTGACTTGTTGCAGCTTCTCTACATTTTCTATCTTCTGCATCCTTACGCTCCTCTCAATTCATGAATCAGTTCTGCAGCAGCATCCGGCGTCATGGCCGGGTATACCTTGTCATTTACCGTCAGCACCGGCGCAAGCCCGCAGGCGCCGAGACAGGATACGGTCTCCAGCGTAAACAGCATGTCGTCCGTCGTCACCTTCTCTTTGGACAGCCCAAGCTCACTGTAGAGCCTTTCAAGAATCGGGATAGACTTCCTGACGTGACAGGCCGTCCCATCGCACACTTTAATGACATATCTTCCCTTTGGCTCAAATGAAAAGTTCTCGTAGAATGTCGCCACACTGTAGGCTTTCGCCTCTGTAATGCCGAGCTTCCCCGCCACATAGCTCAAAAGCTCCGGAGGCAGATAGCGGTATTCGCTTTGTATGTCCTGAATAATAGGAATGAGCGACGCATGGTCCGAGCCGTGTGAGGCAATTACTTCATCCGCCTTTTCATAATAATATTGTTCTAACATGTCATCCTCCTCTATTGGTTAAATTTTTATCAATCTGAGCTTATTATATTGAATAATCGTCTGAATTGCAACAGGATTATGTTATTTATTTAACAAAATATGCTGTTGATATTCTTTGCCCGGACAGGCATAATAGACGAAGTATAATCTCCTTATATACTGGTCCGTATTTCTGGCCATTATCCTGCTGGGGAGTGCTGAACTTCTGCTCACCCGCCTGGAGAAAGAGGCTGCGGCCGGTATCGTATGCCGATGTTCTGCCGTGCTGGGCGGACTGGCTGTCTGCCTCTTTGCCGCGGCAAGAGAACGCTATGTGACGGTACTCTTGTTTTTCTTCTTTACTTCAAAGGTCTTCCTGTTGTTTGCAATCTTCACTGTCCTTGTGAAAGTAGTGGATGTCAGGCCTGTGGGACCGGAGCACACCCGGGTGGGCTTCGCGACCGTCAACCAGTATGTATCGGAGCTTACGGGCGTCAATATGCTCTGGTACGACATCACCGACTGGCTCGGTGTCGCCGTAGTCGCTGCTGCCCTTGGATTCGCGTTCCTTGGGGCGTACCAGCTCGTCAGAAGAAGCATCAAAAAGGTAGACCCCGGGCTTTTGCTTCTCGGCGTATTTTACATTGCGGTCATCGCCTTCTATATATTTTTTGAATTAGTGGCGGTCAATTACAGGCCTGTCATTCTGTCTCAAGATCCGGAGCGGTCTTACCCGTCCTCCCATACGATGGCAGCCGTCTGCGTCATGGCGACGGCAATGGTGCAGTACCGGCATCTGTTCCGTGGAAAAAGGCGGCTGCTCATCCTGTTAGACATATGGTCTGTCCTTATTATCGTGGTGACGGTAATCGGAAGGCTCCTGTCCGGTGTCCACTGGCTTACGGATATCGCCGGGGGCCTTCTGCTCTCTTCTGCTCTCGTCATGCTGTATATCTCCGTGCTGGAATCTGTCAGCTCCGACGGCGAATGAGAATCAAATAAGGGCACCCTCCTCACGGAGAGCGCCCTGTAAACAGCACTTCATCGAAACCCGGTTATTTTCTCAATCCAAGTCTCTCGATCAAAGAACGGTATCTTGTGATATCTTTGTTCTTCAAGTAAGCAAGCAGACCTCTTCTCTGCCCTACCATCTTAAGAAGCCCTCTTCTTGAATGGTGGTCCTTAGGATTTGCTTTAAAATGATCTGTAAGATCATTGATTCTTGCCGTCAGGATGGCAATCTGTACTTCCGGAGAGCCTGTGTCTCCCTCACCTCTGCCATATTCGGCAATAATCTGTTCTTTCTGCTCTTTAGAAACCATTTGTTCTTCCTCCTATATTCTATATTGCACCGCCTGGTATTAAGCAATGGCTGGAGTCATCCAATTACCGAACACCGGCTGTTCATACCCATGTAGTATACCATAGAGGGACATGGAAGTAAAGCAGTATTTTCTCACCGGCTTTAATCTTCTTCGTCATCCTCCTCATTATCTTCTGGCTCCAGGATCGCAAACGCGATATTGGTCGCATGGTCCGCAACACGTTCCAGCCCGGATATCGTATCAGAAAATATCATGCCCGCCTCCGGCGTACATTTATTCTTCGTGAGCCGCTTTACGTGGGACCGCTGCAGCTTCTTCTCCCTGTCGTCAATCTCATCTTCCAGATCCAGTATCTCCTGCATGTGCTCCTGGTTGCGGTTCGTAAACATGTCCAGCGAATATTCCAGGATCTCTACGACCATGGCAGTCATGTCATGGAGCTGCTTTTTCGCCTTATCGCTGAATTCCACTCCGTCGGCGATACGCATCCTTGCGGAATCGGCGAAATTTTCTGCATGGTCCCCGATGCGTTCGATATCGTTCACCACATGGAACAGGCCTCCGATGAGCTTGGCATCTGCAAGGGGCAGTTCTATCTCATTGACGCGCACGAGATAATCCGTAATCTTCTTGTTCAGGAAATCAATATATTTTTCCCTGCCATATACCGTATTGATTTCTTCCTCGTTTAGAGAACAGAGGGCGTCCATACCTGTCTTGAGATTGGCGATTGCGATCTTGCCCATATGTTCTATTTCACGTATCCCGTCAACTACGGCAGTCGCCGGTGACACGATAGACCCTTCTCCGATAAACTGTAATTCAAATCCATCCTCCGACGATACGTCTTTGCCCGGCACGATCTTATATGTAGCTTTTACAATCCAGTTCATGAACGGAAGCAGAAGGATTACTTCACATATCTTGATCAAAGTATGGGCATTGGCTACGGCGCGGGCCGCGTTCCCTCCGGATAGCCTCAGCAGCCCATCTGTAATCGGCGTGATGCCGATGAGCAGAACGATAAGTATGAAAGCCGAGCCGACGACATTGAACAGGAAATGTATCATGGCGGCACGCTTGGCATCTTTCTTCCCTCCAAGGCTGGCTATGAGAGCAGATACGCAGGAACCGATGTTGCATCCGAGAATGAGGAACGGACAGATGGCAAAAGCCAGCAGCCCCTGGGATGCCATCAGTATGACGATACCTACCGTGGCCGAAGAGCTCTGTAGGATTGCCGTGATGACAAAGCCCGTCAGAATCGCGGCAAAAGGATTCCTGAGCGATTTCAACAGCTCTACGATATGAGGGGATTCCCGCAGGGAAGACATGGCATCTCCCATGATGCCCAGCCCCATGAACAGGATACCAAATCCCAGTATCACTTCTCCTGCCCGCTTTATATTCAGCTTCTTGCAGAACATGACCATAATGACGCCGATGATGACAAACAGCGGCGCGATGTCGGACAGGTTGAACGCAATCAGCTGTCCTGTGACCGTCGTACCGATGTTGGCGCCAAGGATTACCCCTGTTGCCTGAAGCAGGTTCATAAGTCCCGAATTGACGAAGCTTACTACCATGACCGTCGTCGCGCTCGACGATTGCACGACCGCCGTAAACAGAATGCCGACCAGCATCCCGACAAACCTGTTCTTCGTAAAGAATTCCAGGATCCCTCTCATCTTGGCTCCCGCTGCTTTCTCAAGTCCCTCGCTCATGAGCTTCATTCCGAAGAGGAACAGCCCCAGCCCCCCAAGCAGTAAGAAAAACGTTGTTATACTCATTTGTATTCTCCTCTAACTAATCCGTGTCCGTCTTCCCAAAATACCGTCTTCCGGAGGCAATGTCCGCGGCCACGCATTCCTTCATCTCTTCCACATCTGCAAATTTCTGTTCCGGCCTGCAGAACGCGAGCAGTTCTATCTTCACTTCTTTGCCGTACGCATCACCGGAATAGTCAAAGAGATAGCTTTCCACGAGCATCCGGTTCTCATCCGAGACGGTCGGCTTAATGCCGATATTGGCTATGCCCTCATACCAGGCTCCGTCAACCTGTACCCGGTTCAGATATACGCCGTTGGGTGGCATGGCCTTTTCTTCCGCGGGAGCGACATTGAACGTAGGAAATCCCAGCGTCCTTCCAAGCTTCCTGCCATGTTCTACAACACCTTGCAGGCCGTACGGATATCCGAGCAGTTCCCGTGCAATCGGCATATTCCCTTCTTTTAGCAGCTGTCTTATATACGTGCTGCTTATGACGTGTCCTTCCCGCCGTTCCTTCTCGACGACGACGAGCTCATAGTCGTATTTCCGGGCGTATGCCTGGAGCATGTGGATATCTCCGCGCTTTTTGTGTCCGAAATGAAAATCTGTTCCCACGACCACATATGCGGCACGGAATCTCTTCTGGATCACCTCTTCTATGAATGCCTCCGCCTCCATCTGGCTGAACGCTTCTGTAAATGGACAGTCCACAAGGACGTCCACTTCACCGTCCAGGCGGCCTCTTCTCTCGTCCTTCGTCATCAGGACTTCCAGTGCGATTCCCTTCTTCTCATATAAAGCACTCATGTCGAAGGCACAGACAATGCTATTAATATCGTCCTGCCTTCCATATTCCCTCACCATATCTATCAGCTTCTTATGCCCCAGGTGCAGCCCGTCGAACTTTCCAAGCGTAACCGCGCTGCGGCCGTCCGCGTGATATGCTTCCAGACCTTTTATATATTGCATAGCTTTTCCTCTATCTACTGTTTCTGTCAAAAAACATCTTTTTTACTTTGAACGTATCTTCTGCCGTGCGGTATTCATAAACGGCGATAAAATGTCCATCCCTGTCATAGACCCTGACATATTCACCGTCCTCAAACCCATCCGCCTTGTCCTGTGCCCGCCTGCCCGGAAATGCATTGCCATTGTATGCAAGAGGTTCCTGTATCTGGTCGGCCACGACCTTCCTGTAGTCCGGAAACATCTCGTCCACCGGCACGACCGCTTTTGCGAGCGTCCCGTCGTCCCTCATCTTTTCAATTTCTGACAGGCGTTTGCTGCCTGCTATACCGAAACGTCCCACCTGCGTACGGATCAGCTGCTCCATGCAGCCCCCGCAGCCAAGACTCTGTCCGATATCGTGGCACAGGGTACGGATGTACGTTCCCTTTGAACAGCGTATCTCCATCCTAACCTTCGGCAGCCGCATATCAAGAATGCGGATATCGTATATGCAGACCTTCCTAGCCTTCCGTTCGACTACTTTCCCTTCCCTAGCCAGCTCGTACAGCTTCCTTCCGCCTATCTTCACCGCAGAATACATGGGCGGTATCTGCGCATATTCACCGGTAAAGTTAAGAATAGCCATCCGTACCGCCTCTTCTCCCAGGTGTGACGTGCTCCTCTTCTCGATGACGCCGCCGGAAATATCCTGCGTGTCTGTTTCCATCCCAAGCAGCAGTACTGCTTCATATGTCTTATCTTTATCCGTAAGCATATCGCAGAGCCGGGTTGCCTTGCCAAGGCACACGGGAAGAACGCCCTCCGCATCCGGATCAAGCGTTCCTGTATGTCCTATCTTCTTTTGTCTTACAATTCCTCTGAGTCTGGCTACGACATCGTGTGAAGTGAAGCCTTTCTCCTTATACACATTGATTACTCCGTGTATCATATGTTTTCTTACCTCTCTATTACTGTGCTCTACAGCTGTAGCGCAATCTGTCTTATCACGTTGTTCATCACGTCATGGGGCGTGCCTGCCATGCTGAAGCCGGCTGCCTTCTTATGGCCGCCGCCGCCAAAATACTGGGCAATCCTGCTCACGTCGACCGTGTCTTTGGAGCGGAGGCTGACTTTGTACACATTCGGCTCCAGCTCATACATGAACAGAGCCGCCTCTATCCCTTTCGTAACCCTCAGCTGGCTCACGATGCCGTCCAGGTCTTTGGCATCCACGCCATAGAACTCCATCTGCTCCTTCGTAATATATGAGGCGATGCACCGGCCGTCTAAGAGCAGGATGCTCTCAAGGAGTGCACGGCCAAGCACCTGGTTCTGGGCATACGTCTTTTCATAAAACGTATCTTCAATAATCTTCGGGCCATCGATCCCTTTCCTCAGCAGGTCCGCGGCAGCCTCGAAGGTGGCCGGGGATGCGCAGGAATACTGGAACACTCCCGTGTCATGCACGATGCCAAGGTAAAGCGCCTCCGCTACCTGCATAGATATCCTGTCTTTGTCGATAAGGTCATATATCAGCTCTGACGTGGAGCTGGCATCCGGGAATATATAATTATCGTCCGCAAATTCACGGTTGCTCACATGGTGGTCTACGCAGAACGTCCTTTTGGCGGATTGGAACAGGGGCAGTGAAAAGCCAAGCCTGTCCTCATCCCCGCAGTCGAGGCAGATGAAAAGGTCGTATATCTTTCCGTGTTCAATTTCATGCCGGATATCCTTTGACGCCTCTATGAACTTGTGAACATCCGGAATGTCCTCCAGATATACATCTACCTCTTTATCCACATATGTCTCCCGGATATACTGGTAAAGCCCCATACAGGAGCCTACACAGTCTCCGTCAGGCCGTACGTGCCCGCCGATTGCGATAGAGTCTGCCTGAGCCAACAACTTATTCAGCATCTGTCTCATCCTTTACTGTTGTTTTTGTCACTTCATCGATCTTCTTTGACATGTTTACGCCATACTCTATCGACTGATCAAGGATAAATCTTATCTCAGGAGTATTGCGCATGTTGAGGGTCCTCGCCAGTTCCCTGCGTATATATCCCTCTGCGCTCTGCAGCCCTTTTATCGTCTCCTTCTGAGCCTCTTCATCTCCAAGTACGCTTATATATGCCTTGCATGTCTTCAGGTCAGGAGCGACTTCGGCCGCTACGACAGAGGTCCAGGGCGCCACTCTTGGATCTTTGATGCCGCCCCTTATGATACTGCTCAGTTCCCTCTGCACTTCTGTATTTACCCTTGTATTCTTGATACTTCTTTTTTTCATTATTTACTCCTCTTTTCCAGAGCAGTCCCATGCATTATCTCGGTATTTCAACCATCTTGAAGGATTCTACCAGATCCCCTTCTTTGATATCATTGAAATTCTGGAATAAAAATCCACATTCATATCCTGCTCTTACTTCTTTTACATCATCTTTGAAACGTTTCAGAGATGCAAGAGGTCCGTCAAAGATGACGATTCCGTCTCTTGTGATCCTTACGGAACAGTCACGTTCAAAAGTACCGTCCAGAACATAGGAGCCGGCAATCGTACCGACGCCGGATGCCTTGAATGTCTGTCGGACTTCGGCATGGCCGAGAACCTTCTCTTCGAATACCGGATCCAGCAGACCCTTCATCGCCGCTTCTACATCTTCTATCGCATTGTAAATGACACGGTAGAGCCTCAGGTCAACACCTTCGCGTTCCGCCGTCTCTTTGGCAGTCGCATCCGGACGTACGTTGAACCCGATGATAATCGCGTTAGACGCGGATGCAAGGCTCACATCAGATTCATTGATCGCTCCTACGCCGCCATGGATGATCTTTACAACCACTTCCTCATTTGAAAGCTTCAGAAGGCTTTGCTTCAGCGCCTCGACGGAGCCTTGGACGTCCGCCTTGACAACGATGCCCAGTTCCTTCAGGTTGCCTTCCTTAATCTGTGTGAACAGATCATCCAGCGACAGCTTTGCTTTTGTCTCGTCTAGCAGCTTCACCTTGCCCTGTGAGATGAATGTCTCCGCAAAGCTTCTTGCCTCTTTATCATTTGCACAGCCAACGAATACTTCTCCTGCATTCGGCACATCGTTCAGTCCGAGAATTTCTACCGGAACGGACGGGCCTGCCTCTTTGACACGTCTGCCCTTGTCGTCCATCATAGCACGTACTTTTCCATAGGCACAGCCGGCTGCGATAGAATCTCCCACATGAAGCGTCCCTTTCTGTACAAGTACCGTTGCCACCGGCCCTTTGCCTTTGTCGAGTTCCGCCTCGATGATGAGCCCTCTGGCACGTCTGTTCGCATTCGCTTTGAGTTCCATGACTTCTGCCGTGAGGATGATCATCTCCATCAGCTCTGCAATCCCTTCACCGGACTTCGCAGATACCGGCACGAATACCGTGCTTCCGCCCCAGTCCTCCGGAATCAGCTCGTATTCAGCCAGTTCCTGTTTTACCCTGTCTATGTTGGCACTCGGCTTATCTATCTTGTTGACCGCCACCACGATCTCGATTCCGGCAGCTTTGGCATGGTTGATAGCCTCCACTGTCTGTGGCATCACACCGTCATCCGCCGCAACCACGAGTATCGCGATATCTGTAGAGCTGGCACCCCGCATACGCATGGCCGTAAATGCCTCATGTCCCGGTGTGTCAAGGAACGTGATACGTTCTCCGTTCACCTCCACGACATAGGCGCCGATATGCTGCGTGATTCCACCTGCTTCGCGGTCTATCACATTGGTGTGCCTTATGGCGTCCAGAAGGGACGTCTTGCCATGGTCGACATGGCCCATGACACATACGACCGGCGGACGTTTCTTCATCTTCTTCTCATCTTCGTCTTCTTCTTTTAGAAGCTCTTCGATTACATCAATCTGCTCTTCTTTTTCACAGAGCACATCAAACTCGAGTGCAATCTCTTCCGCGGTAGCGTAGTCGATCTCCTGGTTCACCGTGACTATCTTCCCCTGGAGGAACAGCTTTTTCACGATGACAGAAGGAACAATCTTCATCTTATCAGCCAGCTCTTTGATCGTAAGAACTTCCGGAATGATGATTGCCTTGATTTCTTCCTCCACCTTTACTACTTTCTGCTGTGGCTTCTGGATATCTTTCTTGTTGTCAGCCTTCTGCTTCTTGCCTTTATTCCTGCCGTCCTCGTTACGGCGGTAATCTTTCTTCTTATAGTCATCTTTTCCCTTGCCCTTGCTGCGCTGCGGCTTCTGGCCTTCCAGTGCGGGAGAAGGGCTGGATGTGTTCTTCTTATCGCCGGGGCGGTCGTATCTCTCACCTGGTCTTCTGCCCTGGTTCCTGTCGTTCTGATAAGACGGCCTGTCACTGCTCTGTGGACGTCCCGTACGGCTCCCCTGCGGCCTGTCACCCTGTGGGCGTCCTCCCTGCGGCCTGCCATTCTGCGGACGGCCATTCTGCGGACGGCTGCCCTGGCGTTCACCACGGCCGTTATTCCTGTCTGCCCCCTGTGCCGGGCGTCCTCCCTGCGGCCTGTCGTAATTCTGTGACGGACGGCTGCCCTGTGATCTGTCCTGTCCCTGTGTCGGACGGGAACCCTGCGGCCTGTCGTGAGACTGTGGCGGACGCGCGTTCTGCGACCTGTCTTGCCCCTGTACCGGACGTGTCCCCTGCGGTCTGTCCTGGTTCTGTACCGGACGCGTACCCTGCGGTCTGTCCTGCCCCTGTGCCGGACGCGTACCTTGCTGCTGCTTCGCCGGACGTCCATTGTTCACCTGCATCGGCCTGCCCTGTGCCTGCTGCCCTTGTCTTCCGCCCTGCCGGTTTCCATGCCTGCCGGCATTCTGCGTGTTCTGCGGACGGAACACATGCACGATATTTTTCTTTTTCGGCGCAGCTGCCTCTTTATCCTGCGACTCCGCTTTTCCCATGCCCTTTTTCACCATATCCGCGTCTGTATCCTCCAGCGTGCTCATATGGCTCTTAACTTCTATATTTTTCTTGCCCAGGAACTCGATGATATCCTTACTGTGGACATCAAGCTCCTTTGCTAATTCATACACTTTGATTTTTGACATACTAACTACCTCCTTTATGCAATCGTATCATCTTCCGTATCCATATGTTTCCTGATTCCTTTTGCAAATCCCTCGTCAAGTACCGCAAGAGATGCCCGGAATTCTTTTCCCATTGCATGCCCCAAGGTATCTTTATCTTTATAAAAATAGATTGGCACTTCATAGAAGTCACACATGTTCTGAAATTTTTTCTTCGTGTTATCAGATGCATCCCCTGCCACGATCACCAGCGCGGCTCTCCCCGACTTTACTTCCTTCTCCGTACAGAATTCGCCGCTTGCCGTCTTGCCGGCTTTCGTGGCGATCCCTATCAGAGACAATATCTTATTCTGGCCCAAGCGATTCCATCTCCTTTTCCAGTTTTTCGTATACTTCTCTTGGAATAGACTGTTTAAACGAACGCTCCAGGCCTTTATTTTTAACCGCTTTTTCAAGACACCCTCTCGTCGGGCATACATAAGCGCCCCTTCCGTTCTTCTTGCCGGTCGCGTCCAGAAGAAAGTCTCCTTCTTCCGTGCGGATAACCCGAATCATTTCCTTTTTACCCTTCATTTCCTGACAACCTACGCATTTGCGCATAGGCACTTTCCTATTGCTGCTCAAACGATCACCCTAATCCTCTGCTTCTGTAAATTCTATCTCTTCGGTGCCTTCCTCATAATCTTCCGGATACTCCTCGGCATATTCGCCGTCAAAGCCGTCCTCATACATCTCTTCTTCATAGACACCTTCACTCAGTTCCATATAATTCTCAGGCAGTTCCCCTGACTCGATTGCCTGCGTCTCGCTCTTGATATCAATCTTATAGCCCGTAAGCCTGGCTGCAAGCCTCGCGTTCTGCCCCTCTCTACCGATTGCCAGGGACAGCTGGTAATCCGGAACGATGACGCTTGCCGCTTTTTCGTCCGGATCTGCCATAACGGAGATGACCTTGGCGGGGCTTAAGGCATTCTCTATCAGAATAGCCGGATTGTCGCTCCAGTTGATGATGTCGATCTTCTCACCGCGGAGCTCGTTGACGATCGTATTCACCCTCGCCCCGTTCATTCCGACGCAGGCCCCTACCGGATCCACATCCGGGTCATTAGACCACACGGCTATCTTCGTCCTGCTTCCGGCTTCTCTTGCAATGCTCTTGATCTCGACCGTGCCGTCCTTGACCTCCGTCACCTCGGACTCGAAAAGTCGCTTCACAAGCTCGGGGTGTGTACGGGAGACGAGGATCTTCGGCCCTTTGGTCGTATTCTTCACTTCCACGACATACAGCTTGATGCGTTCTGTCGGCTTGAACACTTCACCTTTGACCTGCTCGTTTTCCGTAAGCATGGCATCTGCTTTGCCGAGGTTAATGCTGATATTTTTGCCTACATAGCGCTGGACGATACCTGTCACGATATCTTTTTCTTTCTCAAAGTACTGGTCGTATACGACTTTTCTCTCTTCTTCCCGGATTTTCTGCAGGATCAGGTTCTTTGCATTCTGCGTGGCAATCCGGCCGAAAGATTTGGATTCTATCGGAATCTGCACGATATCGCCAAGCTCAAAGGTACTGTCAATCTCTCTCGCCTTCTCAAGGCTTATCTGCTCCAGGTCATCCTCCACTTCCTCCACTACCGTCTTCTCGGCAAATAATTTATAATCACATGTCTCCCTGTCCATGATGACTTTTATATTGTCCGCTTTTCCGAAATGGTTCTTACAAGCATTCAGCAATGAATTTTCAATTGCATCCAACAGTGTCTCTTTGCTGATATCCTTTTCTTTTTCCAAAATATTTAACGCTTCTAATAACTCTGTGTTCATTACTTTTTCTCCTCCTGAAATCTAAAAATCGAACGCTAAGCGAATAAGCGCGATGTCGCTTTTGGCAAATGTTTTTAAGGTCTCGTCTTCCTGCAATATCGTAACTGTACTGTCATCATAATCTTTCAGTATCCCGAAAAATTCCTTCTGTTTATCCATCATGCGGTAGGTCCTTATCTCGACTTCCTCTCCAAGGCTCCTCCTGAAGTCTTTTTCCTTCTTCAGCGGACGCCCGAGCCCCGGGGAGCTTACTTCCATAATATAAGCGTCATCCATGTAATCTTTTTCATCCAGTATATCGGACAGCCTTCGGCTCACCTTCTCGCAGTCATCGATATTGATGCCGCCCGGCTTGTCGATGTATGCACGCAGATACCATGTACTGCCTTCCTTCACATACTCGACATCCACCAGCTCAAACCCGTATTCTTCCACTATCGGGAGAAGGATCTCTTCCGTCTTCTGTTCGTATATTTCTCTCTTTGACAATTCCAACTTCCTTTCCTACCAACAAAGAAGAGTGAACTTCCGTTCACTCTTCTGCCGTCTTCTTTATGTAACTGTTACTTAGTATAGCACCGTTTCAGCGTAAATGCAAGGAAATACAGGAAAAACTTTACTTTCCTGGCAGCTTCCGGCACAGGGGAGGTATCCCCCGCCGATTTTATCCTCTGTTTTTCACTCCCTGCGTATCTCTCTTACCTGGCTTCAGCCTGTTGAGCGTCACTTCTTTCTCCTTGTACACCACTTTAGCCTCCGTTCCTTCTTCAAAGAGATAGGCATGTTCCACTTCGTCGTTCCTGTGGAGCTTGATTCCTCTGACGCCGATAGCCCCCTTCTTCTTCTCCGACACTTCTGCCGCGGGGAAACGCAGAAAATAGCCGTCTGTCGTCTGCAGGACGATATTCTGGCAGTCATTTATCACCTGCACGCTTACCAGCTCGTCCCCGTCCTGGAGCTTCGTGGCCGCAATCGTACGCTTGGCAACCTGGAATTCCATGCCGTCCACCTTCTTGACCATCCCGGCCTTCGTCACGAACAGCAGCCTGGCAATCTGCATCTGCTGCGCATCGCACAGATAGACTATCGTCTCCTGCGTGCTGTCATAATTGCTCACATTATCGACCGGCAGGCCTTTGTCCCGGAATTTGCCGTGAGGCAGGTCCAGCACTTTTATCTGGTGCATCCTGCCTGTGTTGGTAAAGATGCAGATCTTCCCTGTATTCATGCAGGAGAGCACATACCGGTTCTCTGCATCGGCCGCGTCTTTATTCCGCTCATATACCGCATTGTCTACGGTCTTTGCATAGCCAAAGCGGTCCATAAGGAACACGACTTCCTGCTCTTCTATCTTCTTTTCTTCAAATACCGCCGCCGCGGCATTTTCGACTGCCGTGCGCCGGGGCCGCCCATATTCTTTCTTGATTCTGTCCAGATCTTCCATGATGACTTCTGACATGGAGTCATAATTATTCAGGATATCTTCATATGCGGCAATATTCTTAAGCGTCTCTTCGTGTTCCTTCTGGAGCGCTTCTATTTCCAGTCCGATCAGCTTGTATAGCCGCATCTCCAATATTGCGGATGCCTGGCGTTCGGTAAAGCGGAGCATGGCTGCCATCTTTTTAGATATGGATGTCTTGAATCTGATGTTCTCTGTCACGCCCTTCGTAAGACATGCCTTCGCATCCCTGACCGACTGGCTTCCCCTCAGAATCTCTATAATGAGATCGATGACATCACATGCTTTGATAAGCCCTTCCTGGATTTCTTTTCTGTCCAGCTCTTTTGCGAGAAGGTTCTTGTACTTGCGGGTGGCCAGCTCGAACTGGAAGTCCACGTGGTGTTCGATGATCTGCTTAAGCCCCATCGTCTCCGGCCTGCCTCCGGCGACTGCAAGCATATTGACGCCGAACGTGTCTTCCAGACGTGTCTTCTTGTAGAGCATATTCGTCAGATTCTCTACATCCGCGCCCTTTTTCAACTCGATGACGATACGTATCCCTTCTTTGGATGACTGGTTCGAGATATCGACGATGTCATTCGTCTTCTTCGACTCCACAAGGGAGCACACGTCATTGAGGAACTTGCCGATTCCTGCTCCGATCATCGTATAAGGAATCTCTGTCACCACAAGCCGCTTCTTGCCGCCCTTCATATCCTCTGTCTCAACTTTTCCCCGGACTTTGATCTTGCCTGCCCCGCTCTCATAGATGTCCGGCAGTTCGTCCTTATTGACCACGATCCCTCCGGTAGGGAAATCCGGCCCCTTTATATATCTCATCAGCTGCTTTGTGCTGATTTCATCATTTTTCATGTATGCCTTTACGGCATCGACCACTTCCCCCAGGTTATGGGTCGGAATGCTTGTCGCCATACCCACCGCGATACCTTCCGCCCCATTGATGAGCAGGTTGGGAACGCGCACGGGCAGCACCTCCGGCTCCCTCTCCGTCTCGTCAAAGTTTGGGACGAAGTCTACAATATCCTTGTCAAGATCCGCCAGATATGCATCCTGCGTGAGCTTGGCCAGGCGTGCTTCCGTATACCTCATGGCGGCCGCGCCGTCTCCCTCGATCGATCCGAAGTTCCCGTGGCCGTCTACAAGAATCATGCCTTTTTTAAACTCCTGCGCCATGACTACAAGCGCGTCATAGATCGAGCTGTCGCCGTGGGGGTGGTATTTGCCCATCGTATCTCCCACGATACGGGCACATTTCCGGTATGGCCTGTCATAGCGGATACCGAGCTCGTGCATATCGTAGAGCGTCCTCCTCTGTACCGGCTTCAGCCCGTCCCGCACATCAGGCAGGGCTCTGGCCACGATGACGCTCATCGCATAATCGATATATGATTTCTTCATCAGATCCGAGTATTCGGTTCTTATGATTTGTGAATCCTGCATTTTATCTTCTCCTCTTATATATCCAGTTCTGCCTCGGTCGCATTTTCATAGATGAATGTCCTTCTCGGAGGAACTTCCGTCCCCATGAGCATCTCGGTCACGCCGGACGCCATCCTGGCATCTTCAATCTCTATACGCTTCAGCAGCCGTGTCTCCGGATTCAGGGTCGTCTCCCAGAGCTGCTGTGCATCCATCTCGCCAAGACCTTTGTAACGCTGCAGCGTAAACGGGCCTTCGTGCGACCTGCGGTAGCGCTCCAATGCCTTGTCGTCGTACAGGTATTCTTCTTCCCCCTTCTTCGGTATGGCTTTGTAGAGCGGAGGCATAGCTACATATACATGGCCTTCGTAGATAAGCTCCGGCATGAACCGGTAGAACAAGGTCAGAAGCAGCGTGGAGATATGGGCGCCGTCCACATCGGCATCCGCCATGATGATAATCTTATCATAGCGCAGGCCGCTGATATCGAAATCATTGCCGTACCCTTCCGAAAATCCGCACCCGAATGCATTGATCATCGTCTTGATCTCCGCATTGGCAAGTATCTTGTCTATGCTCGCCTTCTCCACGTTAAGGATCTTACCTCGAATCGGAAGTATGGCCTGGAACATCCGGTCTCTCGCTGTCTTTGCGGAGCCTCCGGCGGAGTCTCCCTCCACGATGAAGATCTCGCACTTCCCGGCATCCCTGCTCTCACAGTTGGCAAGCTTACCATTGCTGTCGAAGGAATATTTCTGCTTGGTTAGAAGGTTCGTCTTGGCCTTCTCTTCGGTCTTACGAATCTTGGCCGCCTTTTCCGCGCATGAGATGACTTTCTTAAGGTTGTCCAGATTCCGGTCGAAGTATCTTGTTATCTCATCGTTCGTCACTTTGCTGACTGCTTTGGCGGCATCGGGGTTGTCCAGCTTCGTCTTCGTCTGGCCTTCAAACCTCGGATCCGGATGCTTGATCGAGACGATAGCCGTCATGCCGTTACGTATATCCGCACCTGTAAAATTGGCATCCTTCTCCTTCAGGATACCGAGCTCCCTCGCATACTGGTTCATGACGGTCGTGAATGTCGTCTTAAATCCGGTCAGGTGGGTGCCGCCCTCGGCATTATATATATTGTTGCAGAAGCCGAGCACATTCTCATGGAACTCATTGACATACTGGAATGCGGCTTCCACCTCGATGCCGTCAGCCGTCCCTTTGTAATACACCGGCTCGTGGATGGCTTCATTCTTCTGGTTCAGCTCCTTGATAAAGCCAAGGATACCGTCCGGCTCATGATACACGATATGCTCGGGAGCCTCTCCCCGCAGATCATCAAAGATAATCGTAAGCGCCGGGTTCAGATAGGCGGTCTCGTGCATCCGGCTCTTAACTTCATCCGCGCGGAACCTCGTCTTTTCAAATATGGTATCATCCGGAAGGAAATTCACCTTCGTGCCGGTCTTCTTCGTCTTCCCGATGGTCGGAAGAAGGCCGTCCTTAAGCTCTATGACAGGCTTGCCGCGCTCGTAACGGTCATGGTGGATATATCCTTCCCTGCTTACCTGCACATCCATATAAGCAGAAAGCGCGTTTACGACAGAAGACCCCACGCCATGCAGCCCCCCGCTCGTCTTGTACGATGAATCGTCAAACTTGCCTCCTGCATGAAGCGTGGTATATACGATACGCTCTGCCGATACTCCTTTCGCGTGAAGCCCTATCGGGACGCCTCGACCATTGTCAGTTACGGTTGCCGAACCGTCTTTTTCCAGCGTCACATGTATCTCATCACAGCAGCCTGCCAGATGTTCATCCACCGCATTGTCTACGATCTCGTAGATCAGGTGGTTCAGCCCTTTCGTGGAGACACTTCCAATATACATGCCTGGTCTTTTCCGGACTGCCTCAAGCCCTTCCAATATAGAAATACTGTCAGCATCATATATATTTTTCTTTGTCATTCCCTCTGGTTCCTTTCATGTGTATCTTCATCAATTTCCGCCTCCAAAACGGCAGAAAATTCCATACTTTCATTATAGTAGCACAAAATATAGGGTTAATCAAACACATTTTACTTTGTCAGCACATTATCTAGTGTGTCCGCCAGGACTTCCATCGCATTTCTCATCTCTTCCACCGTGTTTGTCTGCGCCCCTGCCTCTATGAGCAGCGTCTTTGGCTTCAGGTGCATATTATAACGATATCCCCTCAGGTATATCCGTCTCGTGAACCCGGGGTATTTGTTTGCGGCGGAAACCTGCATCTGAAGTGAAAATGCAAGATTATCCTCTATGTACGGGTTCTTCAGGTAGTCTATGTTCCCGTTGGCTTTCGTTCTGCTCAGACCGTTAAAAAACATTATCTGGGCCGTCGGCTTTCCGTTTACCTCCGTCACGAGATGCGTCCCTTCCGCCACGCCGTCCCGGTGCAGGTCGATGACAACTTCTATGCTCGGATTCTCCTCCAGGATCTTCTGGACCTCCGGCTCTGCCAATTGATAAGCCTTGCTCCTGTCCAGCTCGCCGTCCACGAGGTCGTAGACACCTTCATGGTGCATCGTCTGGATGCCGTACTTGTCATTCAGAAGACTGGACAGATAGTCGCCCATGCCCATGATGGTCGTGCTCGTATCCCCATCTGTCGAGTCTGCAAATGCTTCCTGTGAATGGGTATGGTAGATGAGGACCTTTGGACCGTCGGACTTCTCGTCTATCTTCATATCCTTTGCCATCAGCTTCTCTGCATTCAGCTCATCTGCCGAGGTCATCGTACCACCGTCGATCACATAGAAATTGCCGACGAGATACTCGAAGTTCTTCAGCTTTTCTATAGATGTATCAATCTTAGTCCCCGACGTCTGTACGGCCTCTTCGTTCTGCGCTTTTTCGTCATTCTGGATTAGCTTGCCGTTTTCATCGACCGCATTCTCGTCGTTGGCCTGCTGTGCCAGTATCATCTCGTACGTCTCTTTATCTTCTACATCCGTATGTATGTTTGACTTTCCTTCTACATAGGTGCCGAGCGGCATCATATTCATGGCTGCCGTCGTCACCCAGTCTCTGAAGGAACTTCCCCTGCTCCCCTGGGTATAAGCAAATCCAGGGAGATATATCTGCTGTGATTCTTCCATGAGCATCTCGCTCAGTTCATACTTGACCTTTCCCGCCGGGTCTATATGCGTATGCATCCCGGCATAGACTGCCAGAATGCATACGGGCACTGCAATGACTATTTTATTGAACCGATGTCTTACTTTCAAAATTAAACCACGCACCTACTCTGATTTCAATTTATTGCTGTTTTAACACTATATGATGCTGTCATCGTGATTATGTGCATGTCCTCAGCAATAAACCTCCATCTGCACTGCAGCAGCTGGTGCCTGGGCCTGCGGGCACCGGTGCCGCCTTTATGCAAACAGCATGTTCAGCGCCTCTGATATGGTAAAGCTGATCCGCTTGACCGTCTCATCGATATCTTTCGGCGTCACGAACATCCCGTTCAGATGGGGGGATATGAGTTCTTTTACGAGCTCATACTTCTCCGCGGCATTGTATCCCTGCATCACGACGCCCACTCCCCGAAGCGTCTCTGAGGTCTCCAGCGCGGCGATAAGGTTCTCCATCGTATCGTTTACGATCGTGGCCGCATCTACTACGGTCGGAACGCCGATTGCTATGACCGGGACGCCCACTGTCTCTTCTGTTATCGCGTTCCTGTGGTTCCCCACTCCGGAACCCGGATTGATGCCCGTATCCGCGATCTGAATCGTACGGTTGAGACGCTTTGAACTTCTTGCGGCAAGCGCGTCAATCGCGATGATAATATCCGGTTCTGTCTCTTTGACTACGCCCCGGATTATCTCTACCGTCTCCATGCCGGTCTGGGCCATGACGCCAGGTACGATGGCGCTGATAAGATGTACCTCTTCTTCCCCCATGGCATATTTCCCGTACTCCTTCACGATATGCCTCGTGATGTTAAGATTATCGGCTACATAAGGGCCAAGTGCGTCCGGCGTGACCATACGGTTGCCGAGCCCGACCACAAGGACAGAATAATCCTTTTTGTCCTTATCGATGAACTTCTGGAGGAACTTCATGAGCTCTTCGGACACTTCCTCGTGATACCCCTCATCCGGGACGGCCAGATTCGGCGCTTCCATCGTAATATAGGTTCCGACAGGCTTTCCCATCGTCTTGGCACCCTTTTCTGTCTCGATCTTAACCGTGGTAATCCTTATCTCACGTTCTTCATCATAACTTTCTTCTAATACAACCCCTTGTACTTCAACATTATCTGACTCGAAACGCTCTTTCTGTTCCAATGCCAGGTCTGTTCTGATGCTATACTTCTCAATCATTTCCACACCCTCGCTTTAGTCGTCATTTAAGTGCTAGTTTTTACAATATTTTGAGAAATATGTATTGACATTATGTATTCCTTGGAATAAAATAAATGAGTATGTTCCGTTAGAACGTCCGTGTCCGGATCTAACGAATATGAAATCGAAAAAAAAGAATTTATAAGATATTGGAGGTGGACGAGTTGGCTAATATCAAATCTGCAAAGAAAAGAATCTTAGTAAACGAAACGAAAGCTGCTAGAAATAAGGCAATCAAATCTAAAGTTAAGACCTGTGTCAAGAAAGTTGAGACTGCTGTTGCTAATAAAGATGCGGCTGTAGCTGCAGACGCTCTTAAGACTGCAATCAGAGAGATCAACAAGGCAGGCGGCAAAGGCGTATATCACAAGAATACCTGCTCAAGAAAGATTTCCCGTTTAACAAAAGCTGTAAACACGATTGCTTAATTAGAATAGAGAATCTATAAAGAACAGCCATCCCGTCAGTGGCTGTTTTTTTGCTGCCTCTCATTGATGTGAAGTCTATTCCTTCCGGGGAAGGGACGGCGTATCATCCGCTTCGTGTTGTCCCGGAACATCATCTGACCGAGCTGGTTCTGCTCCGGCGCGACGACTGATATGTTGCTTCCGCCATTGACAGATATCGAACCCGGCTCCATCAGCACTTCGGCCAGAAACGCTCCGACCGTCTCCATGCCGTCCAGACAGACGACCGTATCGACCTGTGTCGACGATAGATACGGCTCCGCCAGCACCCGGGCCGCTTCCCTCGCATTATTGCACCGGCATTTGACTGTAGATATGTCTATGTAAGTATTCAGAAAACGGCGGGAATTTTGAAAGGGGTCAGACCCCCTGCATACGCAGGGGTCTGACCCCTTTCAAAATTAATTGTTGATTAACTTGTCTTCGTCGCTCCAGCTGTAGAGCTTTCTAATCTCTGCTCCTATCTTTTCTGACGGATGTTCGGTGGCCAGTTTTCTCATTGCTCTGAAATGTGGTGCACCGCAAGCGTTTTCTGTCAGCCAGTCTTTGGCGAATGTGCCGTCCTGGATATCGCTTAAGATCTTCTTCATCGCTTTCTTCGTGTCGTCTGTGATAATCTTCGGCCCTGTTATGTAATCGCCGTACTCTGCCGTATTGGAGATGGAGTATCTCATCCCTTCAAATCCTGACTGATAGATCAGGTCCACAATCAGCTTCATCTCATGGATACACTCAAAGTATGCGTTTCTCGCGTCATATCCTGCCTCGCACAGTGTCTCGAAGCCTGCCTGCATCAATGCGCACACGCCTCCGCACAATACGGCCTGCTCTCCGAAGAGGTCGGTCTCGGTCTCGGTCCTGAATGTCGTCTCCAGCACGCCTGCCCTTGCTCCGCCGATTCCAAGTGCATATGCAAGCGCTTTGTCAAGTGCTTTGCCGGAAGCGTCCTGCTCTACCGCAACGAGGCAAGGAACACCTTTTCCTGCCTGATATTCGCTTCTTACCGTGTGCCCAGGCCCTTTTGGAGCAATCATCGTAACGTCTACATTCTTTGGCGCTACGATCTGTCCGAAATGAATTGCAAAGCCATGTGCGAACATGAGCATGTTGCCTTCTTCCAGGTTCGGCTCGATGTCATTCTTGTACATGGCAGCCTGCTTTTCATCATTGATGAGAATCATGATGATGTCTGCTTTCTTTGCCGCTTCTGCCGCTGTAAACACCTCGAACCCCTGAGCCTCTGCTTTGGCCCATGACTTGCTTCCTTCATAAAGACCGATGATTACATTGCATCCGGATTCTTTTAAGTTAAGGGCATGCGCATGTCCCTGGCTCCCGTAACCGATGACGGCAATCGTCTTTCCTTCTAATAAGGATAAATTACAGTCTTCCTGATAATAAATTTTTGCTGACATATGTATTCCTCCTGCTTTCATTACTTTTATCGTTAAAGGGTGATTCCTTTAGCTTCCAATTGTTCATGCTACTCTATGATCGTCACGTCTTTGATGCCGCGTGACAGCCCGGTTATTCCGGTTCTCGCCAGTTCCAGTATCTCGTATCCGTCCAGCAGATTCAGGAACGCCTCCAGCTTGGACTGGGTTCCGGTCAGTTCCACCATGAGAGACTCCTTCTCCACATCCACGATCTTCGCCCGGAAAATGTCGGCCAGCGATACGATTTCTGCCCGCTGTGCGGGGTCTGCAAGTATCTTGACCATGATAAGCTCCCGGTAGACGGAATCTTCCGGCTTCAGAACCTTGATTTCAATTACATCCTCAAGCTTTCTGACCTGCTTCTCGATCTGGGATAGAATCAGCTCATCCCCGCTTGCCACTATCGTGATCCTCGTAAACCTCGGATCTGCTGTCACGCCTGCCGTGATACTGTCGATACTGTAGCCGCGTCGGCTGAACAATCCGGCAATCCGGCTTAGCACACCTGGATTATTGTCTACCAGCAATGAATATACTCTCTGCATACTGCACCTCTTTTCTTCCACCACTAAAACAGAGTGCGTTCTGTTTTTTAATGATATCAATTTATTGTGTTTTTGTCAAGTGTCTCTTTTACGGAAAATATGGTTTATGTCCCTTATCCAGTTTACTTTATTTGACCTGCTAAAACAAGTATAGTATCCTGATATAGGAAATTATTTATGCAGGCCCGCCATGCCTGCAAGGTCTCGTACCGGATGGAGGAAACCGCAATGAAACACATACTGATTGTCGACGACGATATGCATATAGGAACCATGCTCGAAGAGCTGCTGGGCAGCGAGGGCTACCGTGTAACCCTCGCTTATTCCGGAACAGAGGCGCTGCTCCTTCTGTCCGCCTGCAGGCCGGACCTGATTCTCCTTGACCTGATGCTGCCCGGCCTGAGCGGTGAGGAAGTGCTGCCCCGAATCAAAGGGATACCTGTGATTATCATGAGCGCCAAAGCAGAGGTAGAAGACAAGGTATCTCTGCTGCTTCGCGGAGCTGCCGATTATATCACAAAGCCTTTTGACACGAAGGAGCTGCTGGCGAGAATCACCGTACAGCTTCGGAACGCAGCCGCCAAGGACATGTCCCCGAACTTGGTATTTGACGATATAACCGTGGATACGGCATCGCACACGGTCGCTGTATGCGGGCGGCCGGTCAGGATGACACGGACCGAATACGCCATCTTAAAGTTATTGATGCAGAATCCATCGCACGTATGTACCAAGTCTGCCATACTGGAACGCATAAGCGAAGACACGCCGGACTGCACCGAAAGTTCCCTGAAGGTGCATATGAGCAATATAAGGAAAAAGCTTCTGGATGCGGGCAGCAGAGACTGCATCGAATCTGTGTGGGGCATTGGCTTTAAAATGAAAGAAGACTGATATCTTAACGATATCTTTACCCTTCTCTTAACCGCTTCCTTAACCATTATAAGCTAAACTGTCTGTATCAACAAAGAAGGAGGCTTAACACATGGATTATGTTCTGACTACAGATTCATTGAGCAAGCATTACAAACATTTTAAGGCGCTGGACCGTCTGACCATGCATGTGCCAAAAGGGGCCATATACGGATTCATAGGCAAAAACGGAGCCGGAAAGACGACCCTGATCCGGCTCATATGCGGACTGCAGCAATGCACATCAGGCGGATACCGGCTGTATGGCACCAAAGATACAGATAAAGAGATCTCCAGATGCAGAAGGAGGATGGGGGCCGTCGTGGAGACGCCGTCCATCTATCCTGATATGAGCGCTGAAGACAATATAAGAGAACAGTACCGTATCCTCGGCCTGCCGTCATTTGATGACATCCCAGATCTTTTAATGCTGGTCGGCCTTGAAGGTACAGGGAAAAAGAAAGCCAAGAACTTCTCCCTCGGCATGCGCCAGCGGCTCGGAATCGCAGTGGCACTGGCCGGAAGCCCAGACTTCCTCGTGCTTGACGAACCGGTCAACGGACTGGATCCACAAGGAATCATAGAGATACGCGAACTCATCCTGAAGCTGAACCGGGAACGGCAGATTACCGTCCTCATATCTAGCCATATCCTCGACGAGCTGTCCCGCCTGGCAACTCATTATGGCTTCATCGACCGGGGCTGCATGGTAAAGGAGATAAGCGCCCAGGAACTCGATGCGGCGTGCAGGAAATGTACCCGCATGGAAGTGACTGACATCAACGTACTCACACGAATGCTAGACCATATGCATCTCGAATATCAGGTGCTGTCCGATACGGGCGCAGATATCTTTTCCGCCGTCGATATCACGGCCCTCGTACTGGCGCTTGCGGAGGAACGCTGCAGCGTATCTGCCATACACCAGCACGATGAAACGCTGGAGAGCTATTATATCAGTCTGCTGGGAGGTAATAGATATGAATAGATTATTATGTGCTAACTTTGCACGTCTGAAAAAAGATAGAGTATTCTGGCTCGGTATGCTATTTATGGCCGGTTACGGAGCTTTCATCATGTTTGGCAATTACATGGATTCCATAAGATATGGTAAAAAGTTTTATATCGACGATGCCTTTTTCTCATATGCCATAATCGTTGGAATCACCTCCGCCGTATTCTGCTGCTTGTTTCTCGGTACCGAATACAGTGAGGGCACCATCCGCAATAAGCTTATGGTCGGCCATACGCGAGGGCGTATATACCTAGCCGACCTGATCGTATGTACAGCCGCGGGGCTTCTTATGACGTTGGCGTTCCTTATCACTGCCGCAGGCATAGGCATCCCTTTATTCGGCTTTTTTCATACAAAACCAGAGACCGTGCTTGCCATCCTGTCCGGAACGCTCATCATGGTGATCGCCTTCACTTCTGTCTTCACCTTCCTCAGCATGATGATCCAGAACAAGGCCGTTGCAGCCGTAACCGTAGTGATGACTGTGTTCATCCTGCTGTTTACCGCGATATACCTCTTCTCCGCCCTCAACTCCCCTGAGATGTACGAAGGCTATTCTTACACAGATGATGACGGAAATGTCGTGGAACAGGAGGCCCATCCCAACCCGGCCTACGTGTCCGGCACGAAGCGCAAAGTGTATGAAGCACTTATGGATATCCTGCCCACGGGCCAGAGCCTGCAGTATTCCTCTATGTCTGCCGTACATCTCTGGCAGCTTCCAGTATACTCTGTTATAATTACAATCGTTACAACCGGCGCCGGAATCATCGTGTTCCGCCAAAAAGATATCAAGTAAAGGAGCTCCTATGACAATCCTGTTGTGTGTCCTGGCTGTCATCCTCATTATCATAGTCATCCTGCTATCGTACAAAATACACGTACTGCATAAATCAGCCGCGGAAATAAAAGAAGCCTTTTCAGAAAAGCTTGAAACTGAGACGAATACGCTTATCGACATCTCGAGCCGTGACCCGTATATGAGAGAACTGGCCGATACTATCAATTCGCAGCTTCGTCTTCTCAGAGACGAAAGGCAGCGTTTCCAACAGGGCGACGCGAATGTGAAGGATGCCATAGCAAACATATCTCATGATATCAGGACACCGCTTACCGCCATACGAGGCTACCTGGATATGCTGGACCAGAAAGAGATGCCTGAAGAGGTCCGGCGCTGCCTTTCTATTATTGGAGACCGCACTGACGTCCTGAATCAGATGACACAAGAGCTCTTCCACTACTCGGTCACCACGTCCGGCCATATAGCGCAAAACAGCGAGCCTGTAAGTCTCAACCGTATTCTTGAAGAAAGCATATCGGCATATTACGCCGTACTGAAAGGCTGTAAAATAACACCATCCGTCGCCATACCCGAAAAAGCCGTTATACGTGGGCTTGACAAAAACGCGTTATACCGTATATTCGGCAATATAATAAGCAACGCAGTCAAGTACAGTGACGGAAATCTGCTGATCACCTTATATGAATCAGGCAATATCGAGTTTACCAACCATGCCGAAGACCTCGACGAAATTCAGGCAGGCAGACTGCTTGACCGGTATTATACGGTCAAGACAGCAAACAAATCTACAGGACTAGGCCTGTCCATAGCCAAAACGCTCACAGAACAGATGGGCGGCAGCATAAAAGTGATGTATGCAGAAGGCATGCTCCACATACAGCTCCTGTTTCCTCCTGTAATGGGAGTTTAGTAAACTAAGACGCCGAGGGGGAGGTATGGGACAGATGCTCCGATGCGTCCGGGAACTGCGACTATCACACAGATTCCTAAGCTTGTGGGATGTTCGCCGACAACGGCTCTCACCCCACAAGCCAAGGAATCTGGTGAGGATTCTCCGCCCCTCCCGCTTACACCTTCGCATCTGTCCCATACCTCCCCCTCGGCTATCTGCTTTACTGGCACGGGCGGGGGTGGATGTGTAACACGATTGGCTGATGGAAGGGCTTTCGTCGTGTCAGCATAATGATAAGGGGCTAAGCAGGTTGTTAACCTTAGTTGAAAGTAATCGTAATGAAGAAGAGCCGGAATCAGGTACGGGGATGTCATATGAGATGACATCCCCTGCCTGGTTCCGGCTCTTTTTGCAGCAACGGTGTGCGCGCCTCGCTGCAAATGCTTAACAACGAACATATTCGCCAGCCTGATTCATCTGGACTAGCAAAACTCTTATCATTCATCTGCTCTTTGTGTTATTCACATTAAGCTTGCGATATTTTATCACTCAACTGACGCAGCCAGCGGCCATCCGCTGGCCAGTAACATCACACAGCCGCCCTCGCCCTTGTTAAGTGAAGTAGATAGCGGGCGGGGAGCCGGGTGGGAGATGCGCAGGTGTAAGCGGTAGAGGCGGGAATCCGTCCCGGAATCCTTGGTTTGCGGGAGAGGAGCTGCTATCAGCGACTCTCCCGCAAAGTTAGGAGACCGTGGACTAGTCGGAGCTTCGGACGCATCGGAGCAGATGCCACCCGGCTCCCAGTCCGCAGCCACTTTACTTAAACTTCTATTTACTCAACTATCCGGACTTTCTCCATCGGCAGCTCTTCCAGATCATAAGCCGGCATTTTCACGGCAGGCATTCCAAGAGACAGTATCGCCTCCAGCTTGAAATTCTCCGGGAATCCAAGCTTCTCCCTGACGTATTCTTCTGTCGTCGTACCCTCTTCTGACTTCCTTAGCCTGCCCTGTATCCAGCAGCTCCCAACACCGAGGCTGGAGGCCATCAGATGCATATGTGCCATGGCGACGGAACAGTCTTCTACCCATACGTCCTGCATATCGGCATCCCCGACCACTACTATGGCGCACTGTGCCTCCTTCAGCATTTTTACTCCGCCTTCCCTGCACAGGGACAGGCACTCCAGCACTTCCTTATTGCGGACGACGATAAATTCCCACGGGCGCTTTGCCTTTCCTGATTCTGACAGCAGGGCGGCCTGTATGATTTTCTGCAGGTCTGCTTCCTTTACCGGCTCGTCCGTATAATTCCTGATACTGCGTCGTTTCCTCATAACTTCTAATAAATCCATCTCATCTACTTCCTTTCATTATCTATCTGACGTTGAACCAGAAAAAGATATCTATATGCAAGATATCTCTCCCTGGTCTGGTATACGTCTATATTATATCTTCTGGAGGGATCCGTCAATCAGACGTACTGTCATAGCTCCAGATAGGACTGCAGCACTTCTTTCATATCGCCGATGATACCATAATCGGATACATTGAAGATAGGTGCGTTCTCATCCTCATTAATCGCGACAAACAGCTTCGTGTCTTTGATTCCTTCCGTATGCTGGATAGCCCCCGATACGCCAAGGGAGATGCAGATACGCGGCCGTATCGTAAATCCGGTCTGCCCGATCTGGTGTTCAAACGGAATCATTCCGGTATCCGCCAGAGGCCTCGTGCCCCCGATTGCCGCTTCAAGCTTATCGGCAAACTTTTCAAGCAGTGCAAAATTCTCTTCGCTTTCTGCTCCCCGGCCTCCCACGACTACCACCTCAGCCGAGAGGATGCTGTCCGTATCACTGGAAGCAGGCCGGACGCCCACTACCTCTATGCCAGATTCCGGAAGGACGATATCGTCCAGATATTCCACTTTGGCCTTGCCATCTGCGGCTGCCTCGTAAGGCGTATACACGCCGGGCCTTACGGTCATCATCTGGGGATAGAAGCCTTCTTTCGTCACAATCGTGACAAATACATTTTCTCCGAAGGAAGGTTTATTCTGCTTGATGTAAAAGCTTCCGTCCTCCCGCTTATCTACGAGCAGCTCCGTACAGTCCGCCGTAAGGCCGCAGCCAAGGCGGGCAGCGACTCTGGAGAATACAGAGCGCCCTATCGTCGTCGCCGGGACGAGCACGCTTGACGGATTGATCTTTTTAATCATCTCTGCAATCACCTGGCTGAGAGCATCATCCTGGAACATACAGTCACGGTCTGTCTTGACCGCATATATTTCATCCACGCCGGAACCGTTAAGCTGTCTCACGAGATTCTCACAGTCGCTGGCCGCAACAACCGCCTGGATCTTCTCACCGGTCATCTCTTTAATGACATGTGCCGCGCTGACCAGTTCTGCCACGACAGGTTCTATATTTCCATTATAATTCTCTGCGAAAACACATATTCCATCAGCCATCTATTCTTTTCCTTTCTCAATCTCGATCAACTCTTTCAGTTTACGTGCCAGCTCATCCGGCGTACCGCTAAGCATCTGCGCTTTTCTCGTACTTTCCGGTTCAAAAGAGTCCGTCACGTCAGTAGGGGAACCTTCCAGTCCGATTTCATCGGCCGCCATGCCGAGTTCGGCATTCGTATACACTTCCAGCGGCTTGCTCTTTGCCGCCCGCTTCGTGCGGAGTGTCGCCAGACGCGGCTCATTGCAGCCAAAGCACACGCTCATGAGTGCAGGAAGCGCAGCTTTGATCTTGAATTCCATCCCCTGGAACTTTTTCACTGCCAGAATACTGCCGGCCGCACTCTCATCATAGGCAAACCCCTGTATCTCTGCCACATGCGGAATTCCCATATACTCTGCCACCATCGCTCCTACTTGTCCGGTAGCGCCGTCTGCCGACAGCGCTCCGCTCAATATCAGGTCAAATGTTCCATATCTGCCAATGCTTTCTGCAAGCACCTTGGCTGTCGCAATCGTATCTCCTCCGGCAAGGCATCTGTCCGTAATGAGACAGCTCTCGTCACAGCCCATCGCCATCGCATCTCTAAGTGCCTTCTCTGCATCCGGAGGCCCCATCGTGAACACCACGACCTTGCCTTCCGTCTGCTCTTTTAATACCATGGCCGCTTCAATCGCATTCAAGTCTGCAGGATTGATCATCCCCTCAGAGGTTGCACGGACAAGCGCGTGGGTTTCCGGATCTACGGAAACGTCATTGGAAACAGGTACCTGCTTTATAAGAACTGCTATATTCATAACTTCTCCTCTCTGTCATATATCCTTATCGAACCGCTGATGTCCAATCAGGCATACTTACTTCAACAGACGTTCAAATGCCCAGTCTTCCAGTAATGGCGTCTTCTCTCCCCGCATGATGAACTTGGCAAGGTCTCTGCTGGCCGCCGGTGCCTCGATGACACCGTTTCCGCCGTATCCGGTCGCAAGTATATAGCCTTCTACCGGCGTCTCTCCAAGGATTGGAAGGAAGTCCTTCGGCTCTGCCCGGTATGACAGCCAGGAAGATACGAGGCCGCTGTCCACGATGCCAGGCACCCTGCACTCGAGCTGGTCTAACAGGAAGTCGATGAAATAGTCATCTGTCCCGCCTGTAGCCGGAAGCTTGTCTGGATCCCACTGGCCTGCATGCATAGGATTGCTCAGATCCATAGAGAGATGGGACTTGCAGATAAAGATGTTGTCACCTGCCCTAAGTGCATAGAAAGCGGGATATTTCAATACAGGGAAGGTGTATCCTAATTTCTTTCCAGGAGGGCATAAGAAGAATGCTTCTGCCTTCGTATGCCAGATTGGCACATCCATGCCTACCATCTCACCTGTGAATTTGCTCCACGGTCCTGTACAGTCTACTACATAGTCGAACTCATAGTCTTCTCCGTCACTCGTCTTGAGACCTTTGATCTTCTTGTCCTCAACCTTGACTTCTGTCACTTTTACGCCGGTCTTGACTGCCCCGCCGTTCTTCTGCATTTTCTTAGCATATGTATTGGAAATCATCGTTCCGTCAAAGTAGCCGTCATCCTGCGTATATCCTGCACCAAGTATGTTCTCCGTTGAAATGTCTGGAAGAATCTCTTTGATCTTGTCCTTGTCTGTAATATATTCTCCTGTATAGCCTGCAGCTTTGGCAAGAGCGATACCTGTCTTGATGGTCGCTTCCACTTTCTCGTCTGTAGCTACTACAAGTGTTCCTGTCTTGTCAAAGCCTGCAGAACCTTTCTCTTCCTCTTCCATCTTGAGATAGGATTCAAATCCATACAGCCTTACATCCCAGTATCTGTTTTTCAACGAATCGTCAAAAAGGCATACCGTTCCAGCCGATTTCGCAGTGGAAGCTCCACCGATGGTGTCTTTTTCAAATACGACCACCTCTGCATTATCATAAAGGCTCAGATGATATCCGAGACAGGTTCCTGAAATACCTCCGCCAATAATACCGATTTTTTTCTTGTCCATAACATTACCTACCTTTCTTTTTTTATCTTTTTATTATTTAACATGGGGCATCCATGTTATCTACCTTGAGAATCGTTTCCAGAAGCACCCTGCATCCCTGCCCGATATCTTCTCCCTCTGTAAATTCATATCTCGAATGGCTGATGCCATCCACGCTTGGCACAAATATCATTCCCGTCGGAAATCTGGAGGTCATGATAAGGGAGTCGTGGAACGCGCCGCTTGGCAGCACACGATAGCCGATGCCCAGTTCCTGTACGGATGCCTCGATGCTGTCTCTGACCCACTCGGCCATAGGCGCGGGTTCATGATAAGAGAATCGTTCAAAGGAACACTCTTCCGCCATCTCTTTGCAGATATGTTCCAGCTGCGCTTTTAATTTCTTTTCGATACGCTCTATCATCTTTCCGTCCTGGTCCCTGATTTCCAGGTGAAAGGTACACGTCCCCGGAATTACATTGACAGAATTGGGAACTACTTTCATCGTGCCGACCGTCGCCACCGTATATGCATTGCCGTGCTCCTTCACAATCTGCGGCACGGCGGCTATGAATCTGGATGCCGCCACGAGCGCGTCCCTGCGGTCGGCCATCACAGTGCTTCCTGCGTGGTTGGCCTCTCCTTTTATGACGATTTCATAACGGCTCACGCCGGCGATGGACGATACGACGCCTATAGGTGTCCGGCTCTTATATAACGAGGCCCCCTGCTCAACGTGAAGCTCCAGAAAGCAGTGCATGCTGTCCTTCTTACGCTCTGCCCCGGGCACCGTTGCGACATCGAGGCCATAGGCCTTCATCACTTCTCCCCTGGTCATCCCATACATATCCTCGTCTGCTTCGCTGATAGGAAGCTCCTCGCCGCACATGGCGCCGCTTCCGAGAAGCCCGCTTCCAAAACGGAATCCTTCCTCATCTGTAAATACGACGACTTCTAGCGGATGTTTCAGCCTCCTGCCGCTCTCGATGAGCGTCTCGCACACTTCCAGGCCTGCCACGCAGCCGAGCACCCCGTCATACTTCCCGCCGTCCGGAACCGTATCCAGATGGGAACCGGTCACGATAGCCGGAAGATTTGGATGCTCTCCTTCCAGCCTGACAATCAGATTGCCGGCCTCATCCATGCGAGGCTTTAGTCCAAGCTTACGGAAATATCCCTTGAATCTCTCTCTCCCTTTTACATCTTCGGGCGAATATGCCATCCTCGTATACGTTCCGTCATCCTGCGCACCACACTGATACAGATCTTCCAGACGGGAAAGGACCCTTTCCAAGTTAATGTCCATAAAATCCCTCCATACTGCTTTCTGACTTGGTAATTATGCACAAGCGGCCCAATACCAATCATTCAATAAGTATACATAGCTGTTGCTCATTAGATATTTTTTATCTATATTGCACATTATAGATAATTTTTTAACAAAATGCATCGGAGCATAAAGATAAAAAAAGAGAGATAATTTATCTAGTCTGGATAAACTATCTCTCTCTTCGCATTTCTCTCCGGAATTTATATAAAATCCCTATTGTAGTTCTCTATCATCTTATATACCACAAGCCCGATACGGACTGCCAGCACCTCATTAGCATTGTCAAAATCTATGCCTGTGATCTTTGTGATCTTTTCAATCCTGTAGGCCGCGGTCTTATAGTGTACATACAGGTCCTGCGCGGTCTTCGACAGATTCTGGTTCCTGTCGAGATACGTCTTTAAAGTGACGATCAGATCGTCCCTCTGCGGCTTCTTGTAATTATAGAGCTTCTGAAGCCCTTCCGGCACGTATTCAAGCATCTTAGACGAATCATCCAGCTGGCATAGCAGCTTGAAGATCCCCAGATCCGAGAACAGCATCGCCTGGGAATTCCCATCTTCTGATATCTCTCCGGCCACATCGACAAACATGAAGGCCTCTTTCGCCTCCTTGAAGCTTTCCGGAAGATTTATAATCCCTTCTACCATCCGCCCGACTCCCGCTTTTACTTTCAGATGCTTGTCATAGGATGATACGTCCGCCTGCACCCGTTCTGCCTCTTCTTTTATCTCCCGGCGGTATTCTTCCTGCGTCTGCTCCCTGTCCACCTTCTGTATCACGACGATCTTGTCCAGATCATTATGTATCCGTGCCTCTGATATATGGGCAGATATTGCAGTGCTCAGCACGTTCGTATCCTTGACCTTAGCCTTGAAATCGCCTTTCGCCCTGCCTTCATTCGTCATCCCGAACACGATGACCCGGTAGCAGCCATCTATCTCTACTCCGAGCAGGCTCGTATTCTTTTGGAGTTCTCCGATTGAATGCACCTTGCCGTTCAGGATATTGTGCATGATATCATTCTGGAACTTCTTTTCCAGCTCTGTCACCGCATGCTGCCTGGAGAATTCAAATCGGAGCGCCGTAATCGCGCTCTCAGCCGCAATACAGTCCATCGTGTTGAACGCCTGGTTAAGTTCGGTGACAACGAGATATATCTTCTCCCGGAAGCTCATCTTAACCTGGATGATACACTGGGGCACTTCACCTTCTTGCTTCAGGTAATTGTAATTAGAATATGTACCAGGCGCAAAGGGCGCTGCATCTTTCCTGATCTTAAGTTCCGTGCCTGCCCCCTCCGTACAGGCGAGGCAGGACATATTCTGGTTGAAAACCGCAACCGGATTACGAATCAGCTTGGCAAGCACATCCAGGATATTGTCGATCCCTTTCCCTTTTGAATCCGGCGCCAGAGCAAGTGCCACGAAATTATCATATGTAGTCTTAAAATACTTCAGCCTAGTCACTTCCTCATTGAACAGGCGCTCCATGATAAGGCTCATGATATCCCTGAATGAAAATTCAAAAGGCACTTCCAGGATTGGTATGGCATGAGTCTCCGAAAACTCAAGCAGAAGGCCAATCTTCGTATCCGCGTTCTCCACTTTCCGGCCCCGCTTCAAGACGAGCGCGCTGACGCTCTTTCTCGTGAGCTCGTTGAGATACCCTTTGAACTCATCAACCGTACATGACCGGAACGCATACAGCCCTGTCAGAAGCACTTCGCCGCCATCTATGAACTTGACGATATCAGGAGCTTCGATAATCGTCACCCCTTTGATCTCCCTGTCAAGCCCCCTCTCTCCGCTTATTACTTTAACATCCTTTAACCCTTCTGCCTGCAGCAGCTCTTCTACACTAAATCCCATCTTCAACCTCACCGCCATCATTGATATCAGCCTCAGCCGGACATTTACAACATCTTAAGCTGAGAATATCTTCAGTATAACACAAAAAGACACAGCCGCATAACGTAATTTGTCATACCTGTGTCTTTTTCGTCGCATTATCTGTAATTATATCTCGTGACAGACTGTTCCAGATGCTCTTCCATCGCCCGGGCGGCCCCGTCCCTGTCATGGGCCAGAATGGACCGCTGCACTTCCTCATGTTCCTCGCAGATAGCTTTCATCTGTCCATGCCCTGCCATCCCCGTACCGCTTATGTGCTTCATAAGATTGCTGATGGTCTGTATCATGCTGTAGATGACCTGGCTTCCGGAACATTGTGCAATACACGTGTGAAATTCTATGTCATGCTCCAGCAGATCCTTTTCGTTCTGTTCTACGTAAGCCCTGCGTACAAGCTCTGAAATCTCTTCCAGCTTATGGATATCTGCCTCTTCTATGAAGCCGGCTGCCAGTTCTGCCGCTTTCACTTCCAATACGTTCCTGACCATAAGGATGTCTTCCACCTGGCTGCCGTTCAGAAAGAGGGACCATGACAGAGGAATGATGAAGAAATCAGCTTCCGCGCTGCTGATATAAGTACCCTGTCCGGGACGGATGTCAATCATCCCGAGAACGTCCAGCACCTTAAGGGCTTCCCGGATAACCGAACGGCCGACGTTCATCTTCCTTGCAAGTTCCCGGTCGGATTCTATCTGGTCCCCTTTTTTGAGCTCCTTATCCATCAGCTTCTCGGCAAAATACATGGTGAGCCTGAACAGCAGTTCATCTATCTTTCCCTTTTTGGCATTGTTTCCGCACAAATCTTCCGCCGCTTTCGTCGCAGGCAGAAGCATGTCTATCTTCCGTGCAAATTCCTCCGGCTTCATGGAGAACATCATAGAGTCTATCTGTAGGGCAGCCGCGGCCGACAGAACCACTTCGTCAAGCCGTCTCCCTCCCCTGGACTCTACATTAGAATAAGTAGCCGCGCTCATAGACGGCGTTCCTTCCGAATCAGGAAGGAACCGGCAGATGAACTCTTTCTGGGTCATTCCAAGATATCTCCTCAATTGGCGGAGATTTTCCTTTTTATATATCGGGTTCAACATCTGGCTGTTCATACGATTCTGCGCCCCAGTCCGTTCCTTTATTTGACAAGCAGCTCTTCCGCCAGCTTCTGCATGATAACCGTTCCCTTGGCAAAGTCGCTGTACTTCGTAAACTCGACCGGACAATGGCTTCTGCCGTCTTTGCTCGGAAGGAACAGCATGACTGTCGGCAGGTTCTGCCCGATTTCCAGAGCATCATGCCCCGCTCCGCTGAGCATCCTCTTATAGCTGTAGCCAAGCTCTTTGCACTCTTCTTCCATGATATCCAGCATCTCGGCTGATAGTTCGACCGGCGTGATCGTCAGCTTGTTTTCAATCTCATAGCTGCCGCCGTACTCGGCTGTTTCCCGCTCGAGCGCTTTCTTGATTCTGGCCGCGATGTCGTTGATGTTATCGTTATTCCTGGAACGGATGTCTACCGTGAATTCAACTTTCTCCGCGACGATGTTCATCCCTCCCGGAACCGTATTGATGTAACCGACCGTGGCAACCGTACCGTCTGCTTTTTCTCTCGCCCAGTCCGCAATCTTCGAGATTACTTTGGTCGCCGCGTCCACCGCGTCCATCCTCATATCCATAGGCGTGGTCCCTGCATGGTCGGCACGTCCGTTAACTGTCACCATATATCTCTGTATTCCGACGATACAGTCTACAAGCCCAAGTTCAATGCCTTCCGTGTCGAGAACCGGCCCCTGTTCGATATGTACTTCCAGAAAGGAGCCGATCTTACCGTCTTCCCATGCCGCGTCGCTTATATGTTCCGGCACTAGGCCATACTCTTTCATCGCATCGTAGATAGAGATTCCGTCTTTGTCACAGAACTTCTTCGTATACTCTACATCGCGGTGTCCGAGCATCGCTCCGGAACCAAAGTATCCGGTTCCGAATCTCATGCCCTCTTCATCGTTAAATCCGGCAGCTACAAAGCTCCTCTTTGGCTTCAGACCTTTTTCCCTGAGCAGGCGGGCCACTTCTATCGCGCAGATGACGCCTGCGATTCCATCGTAGTCTCCGCCGTTCGTTACAGAATCATAATGGGATCCCATCATCACGCAGGGAGCATCCAGATCTTCTCCCTTCAATACCCCGAACACATTGCCTGCCGCGTCCTCTGATACTTCCAGGTCAATCTCGTGCATCAGCTCTTTCAGATAATCTACTGCTTTTCTTGCTTCCTTCGTGAACGGCAGTCTCGTGCAGCCATTCCCAGGTGTCGCCGTATACTGTTTCAAATGCTCCAAATCTCTTGCGATTCTGCCTGTAATCTCCTCAATAACCATATATATACCCTTTCTCGCCCTAGCCGGCGAATCTCATCTATCTTTTCCTTATGCGGTCAAACACGTATACCTTCAGCGGCGAGTACAGCATTGCCGCGGCGATGAGTACAAATCCTGCCGCGCACATCCCGTCTCCCTGCATCTTAAGGCCTGTCAGGATAAGGACAAACGCTATCAGTATGACTACGAATGCAATCGTAAGCCCGCCTTCTTTTGTCTTAAAAAAACTTTTCTTTTCCATAGTGCCACATCTCCCGGTTCTACAATATCACTGACACAAATACGATGATTCCGATTATTAGCGTGGTCGTCAGCGTAATTGGTATAATCTTTTTCAGTACCTGCCCTTCGCTTCCGAGAATGCCTGCCGTGGTCGTCCCGAGTATGATCTTGCTCGGGCTTATCGCACTCCCGATAGCTCCCCCGGCGGTCTGCGCTCCGAGGAATGCCGCCTTATCCAGATGAAGCAGGTTCGCCGTCGTCACCTGGAAATCGCCGAACAGGATGTTAGAGGACATATTGCTTCCTGTCATAAATGATCCGATCATACCTACTACCGGCGCCAGTATGACATAAGCTTTGCCGAGGATTCTGGCGATACCATCCGCCAGGACCATGGTCTGCCCGGTCCCGCCCATTATCTTCGACATGATGACGAGGCCGATTACAGCTATGCCGGAAGGCATCGTCATGGCAACCGATCTGGCAAATACTCTCTTCGTGCCGCCCGCCTTGATCCAGCCATGCCTTTTAAAGTACAGGATGCCTGCAATAGAGGCAAGGAACAGGAACATGCTGGCATGGGTGAACGGCGCCAGGGGCGAGAAGCATGCTTCAGCCTTGTTCACAAATCCATATCCCGTCGAAGTCTCAGGGAAGGAGAATCCAAGGGACAGCTGTCCCAGGTACTTGTTCACCGGTGTCACGACGAGTACGATCATCGTAAGGGCCGTCAGCAGGATATATGGCACGAACGCCTGCAGCAGGGACATGTCTGCCGGGGCTTCGTCGGCGGTCTCATCCGCAGATGAATGACGGTTCATGATCGGGCTGTCGGAAAGGCTCCATTCCTCTCTGTACATCTTCATTCTTCCAATCAGGAACAGAACGACCAGCGCGATACAAGATGGGACGAAACAGGATATCGTCGTATTCACCTGTGTCAGCAGCAATTCTCCTCCGCCCTGGATAACGGCCAGTATAAGCACTGCCGGAAGCCCTTTCTTCACCGCCCTGCCCTTGCCGTAGAACCAGCATATCACGAGCCCGGTAACGACATTCCACAGCAAGATGAAGAAGCCTGCCCAGAATGCCGCCGCCAGATAATCAGGGCTTCCCGGCTGAAGGCCGGTAGACATCACGAGCGCATCCCATGCAGCGGCCAGCGTTCCGAACGTATTGCCCCACGCCTGGCCAAGCAGCGGGATGATGACCGCGTACAGAGGGGCCACCCCTATGCCAATCAGCAGCGGCGCGCCTACCGCTACCGGCACGCCGAATCCGGTGATACCCTGGAGGAAGCTCTCCAAGATCCAGCCAAGTGCCAGTACGATAAGGAGCTCATTTGGGAGCAGTTTTCTCATCCCGTTCCTGATGACAAGGAAAGCCTTCGCCTCATCGGCAACCTGGTAAAGCAGTATCGCCGTCCAAACAATCAGAAGGATGATCAACGCGCTCCATATGCCCTTGGCACTTTCACTTGCCAGAAGCCTGATATCCGCTTTGTAAAACAAGATTCCCGTGACAATCGTTATCACGAGCCCCACCGGGGCAGCTTCCGTAGCTCCCCACTGGAACTTGATCATCAGCAGTAATAAAACTATGATTGGCAGACATGCCATTATCCACATAAACAGATTTGTTGGTACGTTCATATTCTATCTCCTAATTACTTGTGTATTACGGTACCCGTCTTGCCGGCAATTCCATCGGCTGCCTTATCAAGCAGAGTGATGAGCGTATGGCGCCCTTCTGCGGACTCCGCAAAACGGATGGCAGCTTCGATCTTCGGAAGCATGGAGCCCTTGGCGAACTGGTCCTGTGCTATGTATTCCCTCGCTTCGTCTACCGTCAGGTCGCTGAGCCATCTCTGGTTCTCTTTGCCGAAATTGACTGCCACCTTTTCGACGGCAGTGAGTATGATCAGATAGTCCGCGTCAAGTTCTGCCGCGAGAAGGCTGCTCACATTATCTTTGTCAATCACGGCACTGACGCCGGAGAGCTTCCCGCCGTCGTTCACGACCGGTATCCCGCCTCCGCCACATGTAATGACGATATGTCCGGCATCCACGAGCGTCTTTATCGTCTGAAGCTCCCGGATCCTTTTCGGCATCGGGGAGGCCACCACGATGCGGTAGCCTCTTCCTGCATCTTCCATGCACGGAATCCCGTTCTCCTCATTTTTCTCCGCCTCTTCTTTCGTCAGGAACCGGCCGATCGGCTTTGTCGGGCTCCTGAACGCCTCGTCTTCCTTATCCACTTCTACCTGAGACAGGATAGTTGACACTTTCACATCCATTTCACGGCTGTAAAGCTCATATTTGATTGCATTCTGCAAGTCTATCCCGATATATCCCTGGCTCATAGCCACGCAGGTCGGCAGCGGCGTCTCCTTGTAGTCTTCTGACGTGCACGCCAGCTGGTCCATGGCATTCTGTATCATCCCTACCTGAGGGCCATTGCCATGGGTAATGATGATTTCCATATCCTGCTGCACGAGATCCACGATAACCTTCGCGGTCTTTGCAACCGCTTCTTTCTGCTCTTCGTAATTCTTGCCAAGAGCATTTCCTCCTAATGCAATAACAACTCTTTTCTTTTTCATATGGCTGTCCTCCCAGCTTGAAAGCTCTGTTACCTATTCTTCTGAATCGAATCCAAGCTTCCTGGCATACGCTGTGATTGCCTTTTCAAAGCATTCGACCGGCGGGTGTACCGTACCTGCCCCTATCTGTCCATATCCGGCAATTTTATGCGCGATGCCTGTATTGATAACCGGCGTGATACCTTTTTCTACTACGAGCCGTGCGTCTATTCCAAGGCATGTACCCTGGAAATTCCAGTTCGGAATGATGAAGTTCGGGTTCCTGTCTATCGTAATCTCGGTCATCTCGGTACTTGTACGCAGGGCATCTTCATATCCGCCCGCACCTACGAACCGTGTTACCGCAGGAGCCGCAATCATAGCCATGCCGCCTACGCCAAGCGTCTCCGTAATCGCGCTGTCTCCCATGTCCGGACACGCGTCTTCTCCGTCATAACCTGTAAAATAGAGACCCTGAGGCGTATTGACCGGTGCCGTGAACCATTCGTCTCCCATACCGCTTATACGGATACCAAATTCGACGCCGTTTCTGCACATAGCCGTTACGACCGTACCTTCTGTGACGAGCCTGGCCCCGTCCATGACGGCCTTTCCTGTGGCCATCATGATATTGAGGAAGAACTGGTCTGTATCTGCCAGGAACTTGATGACATCATAGCGGTCCTTTTCCTCCATATCCATCTTCGTTATGATAGGGCTTACCTCTTTTAAGAAGGCCAGCGATGCCGCGATATTCCGCTGGTGGAACTCATCTCCCATGGCAATCGCTTTTGCCACGAGCGGGTTGACATTAAGGCCACCGTCGATGGAGCGGATTGCCCTGCCAAGTGTCGGACCGAGCACTTCCTTCATCCACAGCAGACGGTCTACGACTTCCTGTGAATAAGCGCCGAACCGGAGCACCTTGCCGATACCTTCATTCATCGTACAGTACGCCTCGTTGCCGTCCGTCCTATTCTCCACCACGAAGACTGGCATGTTCGCGGAAGTGATTCCGCCCATCGGTCCCACTGCCTTGACGTGGTGGCACGGAATGAACGTAACTTCTCCAGCCTCCAGGAGCTTTCTCGCCTCTTCTTCTGTTGCAGCCCATCCCTCGAACAAGGAGGCTCCCACGCAGGAACCCTGAACCGGATCCGGCATATCTTTATACTGGATGGGAGGGCCTGCGTGAAGGAGCACCTTCCCTTCATTCAGCTCTTTGATTACAGACTTTGCAGGCACGACATCCTTGATGACCGGCTGGCTCGCTACGATCTTGGCAATCACGGAGCGGTTTGCCTCATCTATATCAAAGCCTTCATAGCCGCGCAGGAAGGAAAGTGTCTTGATGAGCTTCACATCCCCGCCTGCCGGTGGCATCCAGTCATACTGTACGACATCACAGCCAAAGGATTCCACGACTTGCGCGAAGCTCTTCAGGCCAATATTGATAATCTTCGGCTTTTCAGAAAGAAGCTGTATCAGCTTCTCTGATGCTTCTGTTCTCTCAATCTCTGCCACTTTCTTCGGACGTATCTCTTTTGACGGTTCTTCAAAGTCCATGCCGATAGCCCGGATAGCCGTGCGGACTGCCAGCTTGTTGTTCTCACATACGATGACGCCTGCGTCTTTTAACTTGCCGACTGCTTCGTCATAATTCTGGAAATCCCTTCTCGTGCCGCATACTGTGGCAACAAAGAACAATTTCCTTCCTTCTGCCTCTGCCTTGTCCCTCAGTTCTATGATAGAGGGGAGCAGCGCTCCTGCCATGTCTTCGTGGGAGCCGTATCCAAGCATGATATCCAGAAGGATGACTCCTGTAGATGCATCGTCGATTGCTTCCTGCATGCACTCGATACGCTTGGCCGGATCGATCATCGGATGAGGCTTGCCCTGGGTATATACATCATCTCCGAGGTCCACCACGATGTGTCCGCCGGTCTTGAGCATAAATCCTTCTGCCTTCTGTGGCGGCACTTTCATATCTAGCGCGTCTTTGATGAGCATTGCAGCCTCACCTGCAAGTGTCCCTCCGGAATAATATGCCTTGATCGTCTTCTTCTCTTCCGGCTGGAAGAAATCAGCAGAATCGACTTTCACTTCCGCCTCTTTCACCTCTTCACCTCTTACGAGTCCGACCGCCAGGCGTGCCGCTTCATCAAGCGTATACGCGTGGTAGAAGTTCTCCTCATGGTATTCCGGCTTTTCACCGAGGAACAGCGTGATTACCGGCTTCTTAAAGTTGCTTAAGCGGTCAGAAATCCTATCCCTTACGTCCTTAGCCGGCGGCTTGGATATGATGATGAGTACTTTGACGCTCGTGTCGCTCTCCATCGCCTCGATCATATCCATCATCGTAGTACCGCCCACTTCCGAAGACAAGTCGCGTCCGCCGGTTCCGATGGCGTTCTTTACGCCCTCCCCGAGACGGTCGATAATCGTTGTCAGCTCCTGGATGCCTGTTCCCGAAGCTCCGATAATGCCGATAGGGCCCGGCGTTACATTGTTCGTAAATGCAACCGGCACACCCTGGATGATTCCAGTGCCACAGTCCGGCCCCATGACTGCCAGCCCTTTGCCATGTGCTTTCTTTTTCAGCTTGATCTCGTCTTCCAGCGTCACATTATCACTGAACATGAACACATTCATGCCCTCGTCCAGCGCACGGTCCGCTTCCAGCGCCGCATACGCTCCCGGTATCGAGACGACTGCAAGGTTTGCCTCCGGCAGCTTCTCAAGCGCCTTATCCCAGGACTTTACCGCCTCGGCTCCCTTTTTGTCACCTTCTTTGGTAGACTGCTTCTTGAAAAACGCTTCCGTCTCCTGCATGATCGTATCGAGAAGGCTCTCATCATCCACATCCGCAACGACAACCATGTCATTTGCCGACGCGCTCTCCAGTTCTTCCGTGCTCAGTCCGCTCTGTCTGTATATATCTTTATTGGCGGGTGTGGCCATCATGATCGAAACTTTCTTCACACCTTTGATTGTTGAAATCTGGTTCGTCAAAAGCATGAGAACAACGGAATCATGATAGCTTCCCTTCTTCACAATTGTCTTTAACATACGTTCTCCTTCTCCTATTCGGCAAATCTGTTTTTGTGGTCGTATCTGTCGTAATGTACATCCTCACTCACGAGATAGTTATAGATCTCATCTACAATCTCCACGCCGCCTGTCTCATATGCCTTATCACGCCGCATAACCGCGCGCTCTCCCGGATAGTATACTTTTCCGTACCCTTCGGCCGCAGGCATCTCTCCCAGCTCATCGAGCACCTGGGACATCGATTTCTTAAATGCATCCAGACCGACGAACCTGGACGGATCCATAACGATGAACATCTGTCCCAGATCTCTTCCCTTGGAAAGGTCATGATACATGGAACTGACATGTTTTCCGAACGGGACGCCGAGCAGCACTCCGGCAAATACGTCGACCATCATCATCAGCCCGTATCCTTTTGCGCCTGCAATCGGAAGCAGCGCGTTGACCAGCCTTGAATCTGTCACAGGCTGCCCTTTTTCATCCACCGCCCAGGAATCCGGTATCGCTTCATGTCTGGAACGCTTGTCCAGAATCTTGCCCCATGCCTGGACCGTCGTCGCCATATCGAACACGACTGTCCTGTCGTCCGCGGTAGGCGCCGCGAACGAGATGGGGTTCGTGCCATAGTAAGGCTCCGTTCCTCCGAACGGCACTGCCATCGGGTCAGACTGGCAGAACGCGATTGCCACAAGATCCTGCTTTGCAGCCATCTCTGTATAGTATCCGATAGAACCGCTGTGTGATATGTTGCGGATACCAGTCACAGCGATGCCTGACTTTTTAGCCATCTCTATCGTCTTTTCCATGGCAAGGGTGGAAGCCACGTAGCCGCAGCCGTTGTCACCTTCATATATCGCAGAGCACGGTCCCGTCTCTTTCCATTCAAACACAGGGTCTGTCGTAATGCCGCCTTTGGCAATCCGCTCGCTGTAATACTCTACCCGGACAGCGCCATGGGAATGGTACCCCCTTTCGTCCGACCATGTGAGTATCTCCGCCGTCATATCGGCGTGCTCTTCACTTAAGCCTGCTTTTATCAGCTTGTTTTTCATCAGGTTTTTTAATTCATCTCGAGATAGTTTCATATTTTCCGCTCCTCTTCGCTATTTCTCTTTCCCCGGTTTATAATACCACGTCTCTGTTACAGTCTTTCGAGTAGATGTAAGCGAAGTCCTCCTCGCGTCCTACTGCGTAACAAGCCTGTGGGCAGTATGCATCCAGGAACATATAGTCGCCTGCTTTGACCGGTACCCATTCGTCATCTACACGGTACATGCCCTTGCCCTGCAGGAAATACATTCCGTGCTCCTGTACATGCGTCTCGATATAGCCATGGGACGCGCCAAGCTTAAATTTGAGGATGTGCATGTTCATATCAAATCCAAAGTCGCCTGCAGCCGGAAGGAAATCCTTGATATGGCAGTTCTCCATCCCTTCATATTCAATCCATGGCAGGTCGTTGGCATTGCCGACAACCGTGTATGCACTGTAGCCTTCCACTCTTTCGTATCTGCGTTTGTATACAAAAAGCTTAGCCTCTTCTTTGCCCTTGTTCTCAAAAGATACTACGTTGCTTTCCGGTGAGAAGATGTATCCACCTGCCGTGAGCGCTTCTTCTTTATCCGCATTTTTAACCGTAACTTCGCCTGATATCACATACAGGAATGTCTCCAGCCCTTCTCCGCCGATTCCGCTGTTCTTGCCGCCTTCTCTTGCCGTTACGAGATAATCGGCAAAGGATGCTCCCATCGCCGGTGAGCCAAGGATCGTCACGTCACAGTTCTCGTAGCCCGGAATGCTGTTCTTCACAAGCCCGTCTGGCTCGAGAAGCACATAATTCTCTTTCTTGATTACGGAACGTGTCATCAAAAGCTCCTCGCGGTATCCTACCTGATCGTTTAAATAACTCATTTTTAATTCCTCTCTTTCTTAACATATTATTTGCTCTAGTGGTCAACCAGTTTTTATACCATAATTATGACAACTGCCATCTGATTTTTCAATTATTATTATTGAGAAAACCGAACAGAATTTTTATCAACTTTATACCCCATTGTCATTTTTTTCACATGTCTGCCTATATCGGTTTTATGTTATAATACTTTTATTGCAGCGACTGCCGACATGCCTTTTTTACCAGGATATTATTTTGTAGATATTTATCCGCAGCAGACAAAAATATATGCACCTCGCTGCACGTTATTTGTGTTATCTATATGCTTCATCCATATGGCCCGCTAAAATGGGGATTGAAAGGAGACTTACAAAATGCTAGAGAAGAAAGTTATAGAAATAAGCAATGCATTATACAAGAAGCATGCCACCGTCTATGCAGACAGCAGCGCCACGCCCAGAGCCTGTATCCTGTATTTCCACGGAGGCGGCCTTCTGTACGGGGAAAGGGATGACCTTCCCAAGCTCCATATCGACACGCTGACAGGCGCAGGATATATCATCATCTCATATGACTATCCCCTTGCCCCGGCGGCAAAGCTGAATACGATCCTGGATGACGTATCTTCCTCCATCTCACACTATGTAGAATGCTCTGACATGTACGGTGGCAGCGAACTTCCTTTCTTCCTCTGGGGGCGTTCCGCGGGCGCATATCTCTGTCTTCTGGCCGCCGCTCAGGGGGACCTTCCCACCGCCCCGAAGGGTATCCTTTCCTACTATGGATACGGCTTTCTCTGCGACGGCTGGTTCGAGGCGCCAAGCAGCTTCTATTGCTCTCTCCCTCTGGTGGAAGCCTCCTGCCTGGACAACGCGGGGGCAGGGCTCCAGGCTTTTGGAGGCATGGACACGCATTACAGCATCTATGTCTATGCAAGGCAGACCGGCCGGTGGCGGACGCTGCTGTACGAAGGGCGCGAGAAATACTTCTATCTGGACTATACCCTGCGTACATGCACCTCTCTGCCCTGTCCGCTGTTCTGTGCCCACAGCACGAACGACCCGGATGTACCATATGAAGAATTCCTGGCGCTTACGGGCCGCTATGCCGCAAAACAGTTTATCGCGGCCGGCAGCACCCACGATTTCGACCGGGTCGAGGACGATCCGTTTACGAAGAGCCTTCTCCAAGAGACGCTGAAGTTCCTCGACGAAGCCATGGATACGTAAAACATACGCTGGCGGGATATATGTCAGATGAAGGGAAGGTGTGGAATCATTCCACACCTTCCCTTTGTCGTACACTTATAATCTCTATTTTTAGTCTTTATTCACCGAATATCGTCCCTTTGCGGAATGGCGCCGAGCTCTTCATCGTCTTCATCAGGAAGTAGTACACAAGACCTGTCGGTATGAGGCTTATGTACCATGACAGCTCCACGATGAGCAGGGAGCAGAGGGAGCCCACGACTATCGCGATGATGGCCGCCCAGTTGACGCCTTTGTATATTCCCTGCTTGTCGTACATGTTGTTGATATCCAGCTTCTTCTTGCGAAGGATATAGTAGTCTACCGCCATAACCGCGAAGATCGGTCCGAGGAACGCAGAGTAGAACTGGGTAAACAGGCTGAGTCCTGCCGCCGACTGATCGGTAACCAGCTTCCATGGCATACAGCACGCGGAGAGGATACCGACGACGACTGTGGCGTGCGACCATTTCATGTGGAAGGATTCCATCAATACGTAAGACGGAGGCACGATATTGTTCAACACGTTCGTCGTTACCTGGGCAAAGGCGATGAACAGAAGCGTCACGATCGTAAGGAACTTGCTTCCCATCGTCGTAGAGAACACGACGACCGGATCGCTGTTGCCTGTCGCTGCCGTAACAAGAAGGCCTATGAGCCCCATGAACAGCGTTACCGGCAGGATTGCCACCGTGTATATGCTTGCCGTGCGGACAGACTTTACATTTTCCTTCAGGTTACGTGAATAGTCTGATGCGTTGATGATCATGGTCGAATAGATGCCAAGGAAGGATGTGGTCGCTGCCCAGAACGGCATGCCCCACGTTCCTTTTATTCCTGAGAACACGTCATCAATCTCTGTGGCAAACTGCGTCTTAACCACGTACAGCATGTAAGCCAGGATTGCAATGATAAAGACACAGGATATGTTCTCAAGCCATTTGATTCCTTCAAACCCTTTGATCGCAAGCGCTACCTGCAGAAGCGTGAACAATGCATAGACGACCGGCAGATTGTCAAATCCGAACAAGATCTTGAAACAGCTGTTGATGGCCCCGGCTCCTACCCAGCTCTGGAATCCGAACCAGATAATCGCAGGCACGCCTCTGAGCAGTCCCGGTATCTTGACGCCTGCCGTTCCAAAGCTGCTTCTGAGCTGTACCGTATAAGGTATCCCATACTTATGTCCGCAGTTGCCGATTACGACGAGCGCAATGGCGATAACGAGGCATCCAATGATCATGGCAAGAATCGCCTGCCCCACCGTCAGCACACCTATCAGCCCCGCGCCCATGGAGAACGTACCGATAGATACGCACCCTCCCATAAAGCTTGCCGCATAGGATAAGGACCCCATGATACGTTTCCTGGTCGGCTGAAGATCCGGGTCCACATTCTTGACGAGCTCCGGGTTTAACTCCAAATTATCAATGATATTACTCATCTTCTCTCTCCTTTCGATATGCACAGGCTCAGCTTAATCTTCTGATCAATTCGCCCACGCCTTTTTCTGCTGTAATCTTTCCGTCTTCGGCAACGACATTCCCGCGAATCAGCGTACATACCGGCTGTCCCTTGCCCTTCATGCCGACAAATGCAGATATTTTATTAACATACAGGAGAGAATCACTTGTTATCTCCCATTCTTTCTGCGGGTCAACGATTACCAGATCCGCGTCAAATCCCGGCTTGATATCTCCTTTTCTGCCGTAGATTCCAAACGCCCTGGCCGGAAGCTTTGCCATAGAATTGGCAAGCACGGCAGGGCTTACGCCCCTCTTAACGCACCCTTCGTTGAATGCCACCTGGAAACCGCTCTGAATTCCGCTGATGCCTCCCCATACGTCGAATACATTCTCTATCTTGCTGCCAAGAATTTCTTTGAACTTCTCATCATAGGAACACGGGGAATGGTCGCTTGCAATTCCGCTGAACGTACCGTCTTCTACGTATGTCCACAGTCTGTCTACTTCGTCCTGGGAACGGAGCGGAGGCGCACACTTGAACATCGGTCCGTTTTCTATGACGTCCCTGTCTGTGAGGCTTAAGTAATGTGAACATGTTTCTGCTGTTATATCATAGCCTTCCTGCTGTGCTTCCTTGATCTTCTGCGCCACATCCGGGCTGCTCACATGACAGATATGTACCTTGCATCCCGTTGCCTTGGCAATCTCGATCATATCTACCGTCGCTACCATCTCGGCGATGACCGGTCTGGAATCCAGAAAGCCCTGCCAGTCAAGACGGCCTTCCTTTTTCATCCTGGCCTCCTGCCATTTGATCATGGAAAAGTCTTCGCAGTGGAAGCCTGCCCGACCGCCAAATTCTCTGATGCGCTGCATCGCCTCATATGCCTGCCCGTAATTTAAGGAGCTGTAATCCGGGGATACGGGGCCGATGAATGATTTGAATGCTACGCAACCTTTGTCATGCATCCCTTTCAAATCCTCGAGGTTATCCGGTACGAGGCCTCCCCAGAAGCAATAGTCCGAGTAGGCATTGCTGTCCACTTTTTCCACCTTACGGTCAAACAGGTCTGCATTCGTCATCGCCGGCTCATTCTGCAGCGGCATATCGATGACCGTCGTATAGCCGCCGACCGCGGCCGCGGCCGTACCATGCTCATAGTCTTCCCGCCACTCATAGCCAGGGTCATTCAGATGTGCGTGCGTATCGATCGCTCCGGGGAACACATAGTTCCCCTTCGCGTCTATGACTTTTGAAGCCTCAGGCTCGATACCTGCTGCCAGCACGGCTGCTATTTTACCGTCTTTTATGGCTATGTTCCCTTCCGAGACAGCATCTGCCGTTACAATTATTCCATTTTTCACTAAAATATCATACATATGTATTGCCTCCTATCACTTCTCAAGAGAAGTTCCTTTCCTGAAACGTCCGCATGACGGCATCTTCTTCATACAGAAATAGTATACCAGCCCTGTCGGTATCGTGGCTGTAAAGAAGGATATGTCTACATTGATCAGCCCGATGACCGCGCCTACGGCCGTCGCTATGATGGCTGCCCAGTTGATGCCGGCGTGGTTTCCTTTATCATCATACAAGTCATCCAGCTTTTCGCCATCGATCTTGCCTCTGTGCAGAATATAGTAATCGGTAATCAGGACTGCGAATATCGGCCCGAAGAACGCGGTATAGATCTTGACGAACAGGTCTAATCCCGCAGCCGAGCTGTCATTTGTCAGAATCCACGGACAAGTGCAGACAGCCAGGACACCGACAAGGATGACCGCTGTCCTGTGCTTCATCTTGAACGCGTCCATAAATGCATAAGCCGGCGGCACGACATTGCTGGCGAGGTTTGTCGTCATCTGCGCAAATAAGATGAATCCGAGTGTCGCTACTAAGAGGACTTTGTTATTGACCATCTGCGAGAATGCATTGATCGGGTTCGCGATACCTGTAGCAGTAGAAGCCATCGCGCCAATCAGGCCAAGCAGCACTGTCGTAGGCACCATGGCGATAAAGTAGGCGACACCGCGCTTTCCTACGGAGAAGCCGCCTTTCAGCTCCCTGGAGTAGTCACCTGCATTGAGCATGACGGTCGTACTGTTTCCGAAGAATGCTATGATGGCCGCAATAAACGGCATCCCCCAGGAACCTTCCCTGCTGATGAGCTTATCGCCGATAACGCCCCAGTACTGGGTAACACATACATAGAGCATGTAGAGCATCGCGCATACGATGACGACGCCTCCAACATTCTCTACCCATTTGATTCCATGGAAGCCCTTTACCGACAGGATGATCTGGAGCACCTGGAACAAGATGAAGAACAATACGACATTGTCATATCCGAAGATCGCTATGGATATCTGGTTGATTGCAGATCCCCCAAGCCATGTCTGGAATCCATACCACACGATTGCAGGCAGGCCTCTGATCATGACAGGTACGATGTTCCCCTTTGTACCGTATGCGCTCTTCAGCTGAATCGCATATGGAGCTCCTGACTTATAGCTGAAACGGTCATTCGCGCAGATGCCGATAACGAGGATGGTCGAACCAATCAGCACGGCAAGGAACACCTGCATAAGGTTAAGCCCTTTGTCAAGCTGTGCGGAACCCATCGTCAGCGTACCGATAGAGATACATCCGCCAAGCCAGAGCATCAGGTATGATCCCCATCCCATAATTCGGTCTTTCTCCTGAATCGGCGCCAATGAGCCGGATTCTTTTTTTACTTCATTATTTACATCACTCATAATCTCTCTCCTTCATTCCTTCTTTTGTTATCTGGCGTCTGCCGGAGTCACATACATCCCATATCCCACGGCGTCCTCGTTGTAGCTGCCGTCGGCGGCCACGACTTTGCCACGGATGATCGTATATACCGGGGCACCTTTTCCTTCCAGCCCGTCAAAGCAGGATACGTGCCCTTTCGTCAGCAGCTCTTCCTGCCTGCATTTCCATTCTTTGTCCGGATCCACGATAACGATATCTCCGTCGAATCCAAGCTCGAACGCGCCTTTCTTACCGTACAGTCCGAACACTTTTGCGGGATTGTAATCCATCACTTCTGCAATCAGGGTCGGGCTTAAGCCTTTCTTGTTGACAACCATGTCAAACATCATCGGAAGGAAGAACTGGATTGCATTCAAGCCGCCCCAAGCATGCCATATATCCTTTGTCGCATTGTCCTTTTCTTCATCTGCCGCCGGAGAATGGTCGCTGCCCACACAGGATAATGTCCCGTCAAGCACATAGTCCCACAGCTTCTCCATGTCTTCTTTTGTACGCATCGGAGGGGTGCATTTTGCCGGAGCACCTTTTTCAAATACAAAGTCTTCCGTAAATCCAAGATAGTGCGGGCATGTCTCGGCCGTGACCGGAAGCCCTTCATGGATGGCATCTTTTACCACCTGTGCAACCATCGGATGGCTCACATGGCAGATATGTACACGGCCGCCGGTCGCCCGGGCCATATCGATCACGTTCTTCGTGGCTACATATTCCGTCCATACGTCATGAGAGTCGAGGAAATCCCTGATCTTCTCTTCATCGCTTCTGCCTTCTCTTGCCTTCGCCTCTTTTTCACGTTCCAGTACCTGGCCGAATTCTTCACAGTGGAATCCGCAAAGTGCATTGTATGGCTTCAGTATCTCCAGCGCCTTTCTTACATTTCCCATATTGACAGTAGGGAACAGGTCCCCATTTGGACATGTAAAGCCTTTGAAAGCCGCCACGCCGCAGTTATGCAGGTCGACCAGGTCATTCATATTGTTCTTTACAGAACCCGGCTGGTTGTCATAGTCTCCTACGATGCCGCCCCAAAGTGCATAATCAATCACCGAGTGCTTGCTGATACGTCCCATCTTCAGGTCAAAAATCTCTTTGTTCATTAGAGAAGGATCATTGTTCAGAGGCATGTCGATCAGGCACGTACAGCCTGCCACGGCGGCCGCTCTGGAACCGGTCTCGAAATCCTCCCGGTGCTCGAATCCCGGCTCGTTAAGATGCGCATGGCAGTCGATGATGCCCGGAAACACATAGTTCCCCTTCGCATCGATAACTTCTTTTGCTTCCGCCACTGTTCCTTTTGCAAGAAAAGCAGAATACACGCCGTCCTTCACTGCAATATCCGCCTCGTAAATCCTGTCCGGGGTTACAAGCTTTCCGTTTTTCACTACTAAATCATACATCGCTTTCCTCCTTGTCAAAGGTACCAATTGTCTTTTTTTTATCATACTCTGGTTAACCATTTATTACATAACATGTATTTTATTAGATACAATCCAGAAAAACAATGACATGAAATCGGGAAAAAATAGCGTTTTTTTGTCTGATATGTATAAAAATAATTATCATTCGATTTATTTTTTGTAATTTATTCTATTATTTGATAGAATTTATTATTAGATTGGAGTCTGTCATCGGCACTCCGTCCACCACACCCGGCTAAGGAGCTGCTAAGCTATGATTTCTATGATAACCGATACATCCACATATGCAGACGATTTCGTGCGTCAATGCTCTTCCGGCACCGTCCATTCTGTATATAGCAAAACGATAAATATTCAGGCACAAGGGCAGCTTCTTGCCCTGCAGTCCGCCGCCTCCCCGCTGTCCCCTGTCAGCCTTATGACGAATCTGACAGCCGGGCAGCTGGAATCGCTCCATATCGATCCGGGGCAGGCTGTACGCTTTTCCAGAGATTCTATAGAGATCATATCTTTAGGAAACTCGTCCATCTTCCGTTACAGCCCCAGCCTTATCTATCGTTCAGAGCTGTCTGGGTTCTCCGCGTGGTCTTCTCCTGACATATTGAAAAGCCGGGTACAGATGGCTGTCAGCAGATCTGAAAGCAGCGGTTTCCGCCAGCTGTTTTCGTCCAGTGCCGGGAAGGCAGGCGATGAAAGCCTGGTTCTTTCCGCCGCCATGGAACATATGTCGCGCTGCCGCCTCCTGCTCCGGACCAATGCATACATGGAAGCGGCCCGCACTCTGGCACGGCTCATCGGACTTGGCATCGGGCTTACGCCAAGCGGCGATGACTTTCTGTGCGGCGTGCTCGCTTCGCTCACGCTCTGCCGGCTTACCGATCATCCTTTCGCGCGCTGCCTGGCCGCACAGCTGGAGGGCCATCTGTCCGATACGAATGACATCAGCGGAACGTTCCTGCGCTGTGCGCTTCAGAACCAGTTCAGCCAGGCTGTCTGCAGGCTGTGGGACCTCCCTCCGGCAGATGAGATTCTCCAAAGCTTTGAGGCTGTGGGACACTCCTCCGGGACAGATACATTGTGCGGTATCCTGTATGCCCTGGATCTTGCCGGTGTCTTAAAATAAGGATGGCCAAACAGTCGTCACGGCTGCTCTGCCATCCTTATTCGCAAATCGCAATATTCTCAATTCATCAGATGCCCCCGCATCCGGCTCCATATGTGTCTCTGTACGTATTCATACGCCCTGTCGTATAACCATATGCCTATCTGTCCCGCTGCTATGATACCGACGAGCATCATGCCTGACATCCTGCGTCCGAACAGCAGCTCCTGCAGCAGTAACACCGCGGGAATATACAGAATGTTGAATATGATGTATTTTATTATCCAGAATGCCGCCCTGCGGTTCTGAATCCGTGAAGCCACGAGCCTGCGGTGGACCGCCTCGACAGCCACGATATAGGATCCCATCGCCGCAAATGTAATCACATAGAATTTGTTCGGAGCCAGCAGAAGTCCGAGCAGGACCGCCGCAAGCCAGAATGCCGTCCCCATTCCAAGGCCAAATTCCCGGATGACGATTCCGGTTAAATAGGACGCCGCCGCCAGCAGGAACAAGGTGCTCGTCTCTATCACGCTGCCAAGGGCCATGAATACGACCGACAACGCCAGCATCAGGCCGCACACTGCCATAGATTTTGCCTTTACATGCATGTGCAAAGATCTCCTCCCATACATTCGCAGAGCTGGTCTGCAATACACAAGTCGCAGCACATATTGCCGGTACCGCATGTCTGTCCGCCGGCACCGTATCCGCCGTACGGGTTATTCTGGTACCTCTGGCTGTTCCATTCGAGCTGGCTCAGAAGCTGCCGGTACTGCACATTGTTTGGTTCCATATTGACTGCCTGGGCCGCGTGGTCCCTGGCCAGTACATTGTTCCCCATGCCTGCGTTGGCATACGCGCTCGCATAATACCACTGTGAAGTCCGCTCCGGCATACGGTTCAGAAGGTTGAGCGCCTCCTGGAAACGTCTGCTGTTGATGAAGTTATACACCGCCTGCATCTCGACATTCTGCTGGGAGCTGTCGAAGCCGCCCTGCTGGCCGCCTCCGGCGCTGCCATATCCGCTGCTTCCGCCGTAGCCGTAACGGTAGCCGCCGCCTTGCTCCCTTTCTTTCATAATCGTATCGTAGGCTTCCTGGACTTCCTTGAACCTCTCTTCCGCCAGATCGGCCAGCGGGTTGTTCACATTGGCATCCGGATGGTATTTTCTCGTCAGCTCCCGGTATGCACTCTTTATCTCATCGTCTGACGCATTTTGGGATACCCCTAATACTTCATATGGATTCTTCGTCATATCGCTTTATTCCTTCGCTTCCTTCTTTTGTTGCTGAACCTTTTTATAACGGTTCCAAACTCCATCATATAATATATTGCGCAAAATGTCTATATCTAATAGGCACGGCAGCTGCTCAAATCCGGCACAGCACTCCGCAATCATCATCTGGAGCATCTGAAGGCATCTCTCTTCATAATCTTCGTGCCCTGCGGCTCCTTTCAGCGGATTATAGCATCCTTCCCGCCTGTCTTTGTCCAGGTCTTCGTATGCGTCCATGATGTAGATGAATTTGCCGAGAAAGAACCCCAGGGTCCTGAGCCGGTCTTCCCAGTGGTCCTTCCTGTACACAAGAAGCTCCGACATGAGCCTGCCAAAGCACCCTGCCGGTATATCGATATCCGTGACGCCCTCTTTCTCACACGCCGACAGCTCTTTCAGGGAACGGCAGATTGCCCTGCTCTGCCTCGGATACTTCTTTATGATCTGCCTGACCTTGCGGTGAAGCGCATAGGTTCCGGCAAATCCGCTGATCTTCTTCTCATCTATCCAGTCATCCTTCATATGGAAATAAGCAAGTATCATATTCATGTCCGCCGCATACGCCGTATATTCATTCACCAGCATATCCTGCTTCTTTACCGGATGTACCTTGCACGGGCACGTCATGTGCTCTGTCTCCGCCTCGTATAGCGAGGTCAGCAGCACTACCGCAAATGTCATATCATATGTAAGCGTCATCTGTCCGAGAAAGCCGTAACGCTCTTTGAGCGTATGGCAGAGTCCGCAGTAATAGGACTTATACTTCCTGAAATCCCTGACCTTCAGCTCAGGCTCATAAATCGTAACATATCCAAACATCGTCTTTTTCTTCCTTTTAAGCTTATAATAGGCTGACAGCAGAGCCGTCAGCCTATTATATCACAGAACCTGTTCTTTTTTACAGTTGTTTCTTGTCAAACAGTACAATTCCCGCCAGTACCGCTGCTACCGTCAGCGCCGCGGCCACTGCTGCCGCCGGCAGAAAATCCAAGGCCTTGAGCGTTCCGTCGATGAGGGACATGTTCTCCGATGCCAGCCTGACCGGGCTGTACCTGCTTATGCTGTGCAGCATCGACATCAGCATTCCGGCAAGCAGCAGGCCTCCCGTAACCGCAAACGCGAGGTAATAGCCCGCGCTCCAGAGCACGGCCGCGCCTGTGAATTTGGACAGCCAGACAGTCTTTCTCTTAAGTCCTTTCGTCAGCACAGGCAGGAGCGTCCCTCTGCTTTGTTCCTGTGATACTGTTCCGCTTGTGATGATTACCATGACGACGAGTCCAATCTGAGGTACGTTCTTAAAAAACTGCACCCATGCATCCGCAATTACCGGCTCCGGAATCTCCATCTTCATCCCTGCAGGCATGAAATTTTCCACCAGCTTCGGAAGATATTTCGCGGAGACGGGATTCACAAAGCCGAGCATGAGGAATACCATAAGAATGATGAGCAGTTTGTAGGACCGTATATACTCCGTAAATTCCTTTTTTGTAAATGCCATAAATCCTCTCATTTAACTGCCTCCATAAATAGATTTTCCAGCGACGGCTCCTGAATCTCCAGCTTTTCCACCGCTGTACGGCTCCTGGCCAGGCTCCTCATCAGCCGGTGCTGTACTTCATCGATGTTCTGCGCATGAATGACAAGCGACACGTTATCCTGCTGTGTTACCTGCAGCCCCTTAAGCTCCCCGAGCAACCCCTGCATATCCTCCGGGCGGCGGAGTTCCAGAAACAGTGCATCTACCATGTGCCGCGTCTTCAGCTCCTCCAGTTTCCCGTCCTGAATGATAGTTCCGTTGTGAAGTATGGCAACAGAGTCGCAGATACGCTCTACATCGGACAGAATATGAGTGGAAAAGATGACAGTCGTCTTCTCCTTTACCTGTTCCAGTATGTCAAGTATCTCTTTACGTCCCATGGGATCCAGCGCCGATGTCGGCTCGTCGCATATGAGAAGCTTCGGTTCATTCAGTAGCCTCTTGTTTTTTGTGCCCCCCTTGTTAGATAACGGGGGCTTTATAATCGCTCGCCACAGGCTCGCTCACAACCAAAGTGAACCAGACGTTTGACAGCTTCGCTGTCATGGCTTGATGTCTGCGACCGCCACCACGTCTGAATCACTCTAATAAATGCCATGATTTTATAATATTAAGTTAAGCAACCAGCCACTTATCAACACATTGTTGAATACATTGATACCAATTACTTTCATCAGTTGCAGTTTCACATTCTTTCAAAACCTCATCTAAAAAAGAACGTATATCATTGGGAACTGGTCGTGTTTTATAGTTATAAGAATTTTCAACAAGTTTCATAAACCAATCTAATTCTAAAGGTATAATCTGTGATTTTCCACCATATAAAGCAATTCGAAGATGATTTAATCCATAAAAATGTGCTAATGTCGCTGGATTTATGGTTGGAGCAATAAATAAACAATATGTTTCTTTTCCAGAGCGTTTTTTTAATTGTCCATAATGTCGAGCCACCGACTCTCCTTCTGCTTCATACTGACGTTGTCCAGATTGCATAGTAACCTCTACAGATAATGAAAAATCTTCATAATCGCATTCGATATCTGGCATATTGCCTCCAGCAGTAGAAAGTGGTTGCCCTAAATCATCAAAATTAAAATTACCTTTAATATTTCCTCCATTAAGCATTGTCATTGCTCTCCAAGTATTATATTCCAACATTAACGGAGCATCATAGTATTCATCCGAAACTATCTCGTTAAACGTATCTATAATTTCCGAATATAAAGCATACGATTTTAGTTCTGTAACTTGATTATGTATTACATTTTCTTTATGTTGTTTTACTATCACATCTCTCAAGTCTTTTAATTCTTCAATTTCTTTGTCAATTAACTCTCTTTTTGTGAATGAACCAATTCTCATTAAAATATCTATAAGGTTGTCTTTATTGTCAGTATATAATACTGGATTTGATGAAGAAAATAAATATTCTTTATATCTCTTTAAATCATTAACAAAAACGGGATTTCTTTCTATATTTTTTAAAATGTAATCCACTTCAATGAGTTTATCTTTAAAAATAGAAATCGAACGATTTTTTTGAGAAATTGCAACTAACTCAGTATATCTCAAGTAACGAAAACATGCGTCTGCATAATCTCTCATATTTCCTTTTTGGGTTTTGATGAATTTTTGTAAACTTGCGTCTTGAGTCTCTCTTGTCTTTGTCTGTCCCTTAACAATTCTATCTTCATAAATTTCTAAAATAGCATTTTCCCATGTTATTCCAACAAACTGTTTGTATCTTCCTATATTATTCTTCTTATCATCTCGAAATTGAAGAATTTTATTCTTAATTTTATCAAGCTTTCTATAGTCTGTCATTTGGACAGCAAATATTTTAAATTCATCAAATGATATATATTCTAACTCTCTAATAAGTCGTAAAATTTCTAGATATGGTTTAATATAAAATGTATCTTGTATACTTTTATGCTCTACATGGTAAGGTGAAGGTAATTGAAATTTTAAAAGTTGTCTCAAAAAAATTTCTTTCGGTCTATTCCCATATACTAAAGCGTTTCCTGCTTCTGTCAATTTAATGACTGGCTTTAAATCAACAAAACCTAACGATTTTGGAGCACGTGTAATTCTATCACGTGCACTAAAATCCTTATTTGAACTTGAACCTTTTCCCTCAAAAAAATCACTTTTTGAAAGTTTATCCATAAACTTTCTTTGTGTACTTACATTCCATATCTCATCTTCAAAACTATCATTCAATAATTTGATTTCTGGTATCATTTTTGATGGTGTTCTTGGTGAAGTAGTAAAAAATAATAATCTGTTTTTAATTGTAGCCATGATAATATACCTCTAATAATTCTTAACAACTATATGCATTTTATCATTGTTAAAACGATTCTTTATATTTACTGAATAATTTTTGTAATATTCATCAAAAATATAGTCTTTATAAAGTTCTTCTGTTAAAGGTGTCTTACCGATAATCATCAATGCCCTACAAGGCAATTTTTTAAATTCTTCAGCCAGCCTTCTATGTTGTTCTTCATCAAAACCATTCATCATGTCTATATTTCCATAATCGTTAAAAACACAATCATATGGCGGATCAAGAAAAATAAAGTCGTCCTCTTGTGCCATATCAAAAATCTTCTTATAGTCTAAATTATATAATTCAGTCCTTTGGAGTAATTCGCTATGCTGTTCTGTAATTAAACGTGTATTCAAATTAGGATAACGTCCAAAAGGAACGTTATATTCTCCACTATTGTTATAACGAATCATACCTGAATAAGCCGTTTTATTTATAAAAAAATACAAAACTCCATCTAAAAACTCTCCGTCGGGATAATTAAATAATTCTCTTATTTTATAATATAATTCTTCATTGGCATTAGGAACCCTCTCATCAGGCGAAAGTGTTTTTAAACGCTTGTATTCTGTTTGATTTTTTTCATATAATGATTGCAATTCATCAAGTTGTTTTCTCATTTCTGGATAATTGTCCCTAAGTTCTTGATAGAAGGTCATTAAACGAGTGTTCAAATCGTTAATAATTGCATTATCTGGCTCGAGATAAAAATAAACTGCACCCCCACCAAAAAACGGCTCTATATATCGGTTAAAATCATCTGGAATATATTGAAGAAAACGAGGGATTTCTCTTGATTTACCACCACGGTATTTCAAAACTGGATTCATATAAAACGCCTACCTTTCTGAATAAATTTCAAAGGATTATATTAACACAAATTTAAACAACAATCTATACCATGTGTAACTTTAAATTCCAATCTATTATAACATTTCTGTACTACATTTACCATTCTTTTCTCAATATACATCATGAATTTTACAATCATGCAAGCAGGTAAACACAGGTTATTTCTTAATATCCTTTTGTTTGGGAAACTCCGGTCTCCCACTTTGACACCGATGATTTGGATACTCCCATTTACTCTGCAAGCTGTTCCTGGGTGATTCCCGACTCCCGCCTGCATTTCATAATATTTTTGCCTATATTCATGGCAGCCATTTAACTTACCTCCTTCCTATAAACCCATTATAGTATTATTATCCGCACAATCAACGGATTAAGACGCAACAAAAAGAAAAAAAGTTTCCAAATCGGAAACTTTTACGGCACGCAATACGCACATACCTTCCTTACTTATATTACTCACCTCCGCCTTTAAAATTCAGCTCATAGACTTTCACAGGCCGCCCTTTTGAAGTCACGGACTGGGTATAGACGATTACAGCCGCGCCGCCCTTCTCCAGATTATTCAGAATCCGGTTTGCATTCCGCACAGTGACTCCCAGGCGCTCTGCCAGATCCTGGGTTGTCATTTTATTTGTCCCGGTCATTTTAATAATGGAAATCATCTTCTGAATCGTAAGCGTAGACAGTTTACACCGTTCCGCAACTCTGCAGATATCCTCAGAGATATGCTTCTGCACTTCCATGTACTGTTCTGTGTTCAGAGGTCCGATCAGACTGTGCGTCTCATCTACGACAAAGCTACCTCTGACAACAAGCGCTTCTTTTAAAGCTTCTCTGGCATTCCCCCTGGCATCGGAAATATTGTTCCCGATACCATAGCCAACCGCGGCGTCAACGCCATATTTTTCCTTCAAATCCATACTCAGATGACAGATACGAAGCTCCTCTGTCAGAAAGTTGACCACCTTCAGGCTAGTGAACATATGGTAGCTGTCTTTCTCCTCCTGAAGAATAATGTCTAACGCCATATCCCCTTTTAACTCAAGCAGCGCTTCCTTCAGCGCCTTTCCGGTCTGTTCCGTCTTTTCAGCAGTTGTATCCGCCACAGCGATAACGGCCGGAAGGTTCTCGCGCAGACGATTGATTTCTATCCGCGCCATCAGATTCTCGATCAGATACTGGATGTTCTCTTTTGCAGGATAAGGATAACAATATGGGATGCCGTGCTTCTCCAGAACCGGAATAAGAGAACTGTACTGGCAGATCACCAGGTCAATCTGATTCTCTTTCCACAACTGAACTGCTTTCTGAGCCATCTGCGCCTCCACAGCCCTGATATCATCGATAGAAATCTGCTCCAGCCACTCGTCAATCTCTGTTCCGATCATCGGCAGTTCTATGTCATGAAGGAAATATTCCACAGTCGCACTCTCATGGATCGGCAGCAGGAAATCTAAAATCACCCTCCGGGTATCCAGATCTCTCTTTTCTACAAACCGTTCCAGAAGAATGCGATAAAGATTCGCTTCATCTGCCTGGAACGCAATAATGGGTTTCTTATGATTCGGGATGGCCTTTTCAATTGCCGCCTGTGCCGTACTGCCGCTGACCATAAAACCGTCCGCCTCTTCTTCTTTCTCTTCGTACAGTCTGGAAATATGGCCGAAATCCGTATAGGCAACAACCTCTATGATGCAGTCAGGAGATATGCTGTTCAATGTCTCCTCCGCAAAATGATATAAAAACTGACTTGTGATTACAACAATTTTAGTCTGCATGTCTTACCTCTCTTTGCTTCATTCTACAAGATTGCCCTGCACAATTCAAGTTGCTTTTTCAGTTTCATATATGCTGCAAATTACTTGTATATCCTAATTGACATTCTCACTAAATACTGATACAATTTTTCAAAGGGACTATTCCATATATATTCTTTAAATATACTTTATATATTCTTTAATATATGGAATAACAACATTGAATCATTAATATTCAAGGAGGAATGAGTATGGATTTTTTCGAACGCGCTAAAGAACTGCAGCCGGAAACCATTGCAAACCGCAGGTATTTGCACACGAATGCTGAGACAGGGCTCAATATGCCTAAAACACAGAAATATGTCATGGACAGACTTTCTGAATATGGAATTGAGCCGCATATCTGCGGACATGGAGTCACCGCAACCATCGGGCACGGCGGCAGAGTAATCCTATTGCGGGCAGATATGGATGCCCTGCCGATGCCGGAGGAAAGCGGCCTTGACTTCGCATGCCCGACCGGAACAAAAGCACATACGTGCGGACATGATCTGCATGCTGCCATGCTTCTGACGGCTGCCAGAATGTTGAAGGAATGTGAAGACGAACTGGAGGGAACGGTCAAGCTCATGTTCCAGACTGCGGAAGAAACTTTTGAAGGCGCTAAGGAAATGGTCGCAGACGGTATTCTGGAGAATCCGAAGGTTGACGCTTCTCTGTCCTATCACGTAGGGCCAGGAGGTCCTCCGGGCGGATATTTCTACAATAATGATTCTGCCATGATGGCCTCCTGCGACGGATTCCGGATTACGGTCAGGGGAAGGGGCGCCCATGGCGCATACCCGCATTTTTCAGTGGATCCGCTCAACATTGCCGTACATATTCATACCGCACTGCAGGAGCTCGTTTCCAGAGAATGCGATCCCGCCGAATCTTCAATACTTACCGTCGGCCGTCTCGAAGGCGGCACTGCATTTAACATTATACCGGATACGGCAGTTCTGGAAGGCAGCATCCGAACCGTTTCGTGTGAGACGAGAGACCTGCTCGTATCCAGAATGCAGGAAGTAGCGAAACTCACCGCCGAAACCTTCCGCGGGGAGGCAGAGATCGAGATGCTGTCTGAAGTTCCGCCTCTAAACTGTGACACAGAATTCACCAATGAGATTCTGGAATATATGTCACAGCTTTCAACACCAAATAAATATTCCGTTCCTGACATTAAAAGCGGAGGCTCCGATGACTATGCGGAGATCTCTTCCCGGGTTCCAAGCGCCTATATGTTCCTGGCCGCAGGTTTTCCGGGCGAGGAACCTGGAACCAGCCACTCTCCGAAAGTACGGTTTAATGAAGAAGTAATGCCGTTTGGCGCTGCTTGTTACGCTTACTGTTCATCTGAATGGCTGAGAAATATCAATCACTGAGGGGGATATACAAATGACGAATGAAAAGAATGTTTCCACTGTATTGATTCCTTTGTCAAAGGGAAAGAAAAACGCTGTCATACTCGGCAGCGTCTGCCTGATGCTCTCTATCGCCATGTTTGGCGTTGGTTTCTTCGTTATCCAGGGACCGATTCTGGATGAAATGAATGCTTCCGGCTATTATTCTCTGCTTACCATTTTTGCTTCACTTGGGCTTGCTGTCATGACACCGATCGGCGGTAAACTCGGCGACCTGTTCGGCCGCCGGAATGTCATCATCATTTCCGGCTCCGTTTGTGCAGTCTGCGGCATCGGAATGGGCCTGATCCGCTCCGTTCTCCCGTTCATCCTGCTCCGCCTGATTCTGGGCGCTGCACAGGGTGCTTTTACAGCAGCTCCGTATATTCTGATGCGTGAGATCAACGAGCCGAAGCATGTACCGAAATCCATGGGAATCCTGGCCAGCGCTATTGCCGTCGGCGGATTTGGCGGAAGCATCCTGCTCGGCGCTATGGCAGATGCCGGACAGCTTGGCATTGCGATTATGATTCCGGTTATTCCGCTTGTCATCGGTATCGTATTGATTGCAGTCAATCTTCCCAATAAGAAAAAAGACGCAAAAACCGCCATTGATATACCAGGAATTATATGCCTGGCTGTCTTATTAAGCGCTTTCTGCCTCTCTATGAATTACGGTCCGAGTATCGGCTGGGGCGATATGAAAATTGTCTTTGGTCTGATTCTTACAGTCATCGCACTTATCGTCTTTGTCAAAATAGAGAATAAAACATCTGAAGCAATTGTTCCAATGTATCTGTTTAAGAACAAACAGTATACAGCCCTTTTAATCGTTGGATTTATATGCTACTTCTACCAGACGGCCATGAATGCTTACGCACCGCTCGCAGTTCAGAAGGTCATTGGCGCTTCTGCCGCCATATCTGGTTCTCTGCAGTTCCCGCGTTCCGTCTTGACAATGGTCCTGCCGACCATTGTTGGTGTCTGGGTCGGGAAGAAAAAAGATAACCTGTGGCTTGCAATGGCATTTGCAACCGGCATCATTGCCGCTGCATTTGTGCCTCTCGGCTTCACAAGCGCTTCTACCTCGGTCTTGACTTATTTTGTAGCCATCTCATTGACGGGAATTGCGGAAAGCTTCCGTTCTGTATCCGTTACACCAGCCGCACAGGCCACGCTGAGACCTGAGGATCTGGGCGTCGGTACCGCTCTGGTTACCTTCGTCAACTCACTGGCCAGCTTATTTTCCGCTGCCATTTACAGTGTCATCTACGGCATGAGTCCGGACTCTGTGCAGACCGGCGTCAACAACATCTTTCTGTTGACTGTTGCTATTTCTGCCGCAGGACTCCTGATTGTTCTTCTCACAGTCAGAAAACATATAACAGCACAATAACAGATTCCGGGAGACAGCGGGCATAGTCTTTGCTGCCGGGCGGGCGTCTTCTCTTACCGAGCGCCCGCTCAACCGCTGCCGCAAGCATCCTCGCCGAACGGGAATTAAAATGTACGTCGTCCACCGTAACCGCAAGACCTCTCTTTCGGGACAGCTGGTATACTCCTTCTAATCGAACCATTTCTTTATCTTAAATAACCATATTTCCACGATAATAATTGCAATACTTACAATGATAACTACAAGATAGCCATATGGACTCGTAAGCTCCGGCATGCCGACAAAATTCATGCCGTACCACCCTGCAATCAGTGTAAGCGGCAAAAATATGGTTGTGACAACGGTTAAAAACTTCATTATCTGGTTCTGCCTGATATCTATCTGCGACTCATACATCTCGCGCAGCTGGAGCGAATACTCCTGCAGCCGTCTCGTATTGTCGAACAGCCGGTCCGCCCTCTTGGAATACAGATCGAATATCGTGCAGTCATCCTCCTCAAACATATGGTTCTGATTTTCTTCCAGCGTCTCGCTCACATCCGTAAGCTGCTGGTAATATGACTGCAGTGCAAGCAGTTCTTTCCTGATGGTAAGCATCTTCTTGTCAAAATCCGTAATAGCCCCGTCAAGCAGCGCAGCTTCCAGTTCGGCCAGCTTCTTCTCGTAATTCTGGAGGAAGATGACGTCTTCCTTGACAAGATATTCCATGAGCTCAAAGAAAAAATGTGCCGTGTACGTCTTTTCCACGCTAAGCGCTTCTGCCATATGCCTGACGAGCGTTTCAATTATGCCGGAATCATCTACAAGAACCAGCTTTTCCACCGTCATATAGAATCCAAATGTCGTATATGTCCCGAGCAGGTCATCCTTGCGTGGAATGACGAAGGTCCCGATGACACAGTCCTTCAGCAGATCTGCCCTGCAGTAATGGGTATGGTATATGTTCAAAAGCATCTTCTTCTGGAATTTCTTTTTATATTCATCTTCGTACTGCTCAGATGTTATGATATCAACGAGCGCCTCGCCGTCCCTGATATCATCATCCTCCCCCATCGGCACTATGCTGCCGTCCAGCCGATACCGCATCCTGACACCTCCTATGCCTTGATAAATCTTTCTATATATCATAACACAATCAGGAAGTTTTAAGCATATCATATTAAAAACTATGGCTGACGCACAAGATTTTACATATTTTACCATATCCATCGACACCATTTTTATTATATGATGACATTGGAGGTATCATTTTTATGAAAGAATATATTGATTTGAAAGCTTTGGATGAATGCAGGACATTATCAGAGGTCAGGAACATAAGCAGGAAGCTGATCGGACACATCGAAGAAAGGGCGCAGCTGGCAATCGACAGGCTCACCGACATCGATAGCTGCGAAGAAGATGGCCTTGAACATATAATCAGAAGAGAATTTGACGCAGAAGCCGCTCGGATTGAGCAGGAGGCGCGTTTTACTTCTTATGACGTATCTCCTGAAGAGATAGAATCCATGCGCCAGGCAATTGAAAAGCTGATAGAAAAGACATAAAGCAGTCAGCCGGACGGACCATCGGACATTTTAAAGTTTTGAATCAGAGGCTGTGGATTCACGCTCATGCGGAAGATAATCTTTCCCCTGTGCTCCAGATCAAGAAGCGGCTCCACCATATCGAATTTTGTCGGAAAAGTAAGCTTTCCCCTTCCTTCGCGCACGAATCTGGGTATCGTGTACTCCAGATTGCCGGTAATCGTATTCTCCAGGACAAGGTCGCTGTTGCTCCCTATCTCAAATGTCAGCGGGCTGCTGCTTTTCTCCCCCTGTCTGACGAGACGGTCCAGCATCTGCTCCCGGTTAACAAAAAGCCGCAGATAAGCGCATTTGTTGTAATTACACACGAGATAGCAGTACAGGCACATGGCCGTGCAGCCGGAAGATGTATAAGGAACAAGATAATCTGAGACTTTATGGTTCTCCACGTACTTGTGCGTTTTCCGTATGCCGATGATGAGGTTCCTCTTCATACGGCCAAACTCAGCATTCGGCTTTTCCCTCATCTCCTGGATGGCATTATGGCTCTCGATAGGAATCCATGGCAGGCTGCCAAACTGCTCCTTGAGCTTCTTCCCAAGGGGATAATCCAAGCTGCCCGGTTCATAATAAACTGCATCAAATCTCATAATTTTCCCTTTCTATCGCTGCGAACGTGTCCTATTCCCAGCCGTTTTTCTGCTCATATTATACCCTTGCCGCAGTTTTTCTATCACACTTCCCGCATTCATGGTACAATATATGTGAACCAGACCGTCGGCCTTTGCAGGTGGCATGGCTGACATGGCAGAATGGAGATCTCATATGAAGGTGCTCTATGAAAGACCCCTCGTCGACTATATGATTAAGAAGAAGCTGGAGACGATACTTGTGGAGGCCTATTCTCCAAATTCGTGAACGGGCGTACCTGAGATAACAGCAAGGTTTGCTGACAGGAAAGCGGCGGAGCGCCTCATAGGCAGAAAAAGAGTAAGCCGCCGGATTCCCGGTGATGTCGGGGAAATCCTCGTGCTTACTCCTTCTCTTCGTTATGAAGACACTGTGGTATTGGGTCTTAAGCGTGTCATTGGCATCAGATATATAACAGTGGACGGGATACGGCCTTGACCTTACTCCCATCCCTCAGGTATCCAGCCGTCCGGCGGGAAGGGATTCCGGTACCGGCCGTCGGACTGCTTCGGATACATGCGCATCGTGCTGATGTGCCAGCTGCCATCCTCATACTTCTTAAAATCATCGCAATATACCATCCATGTCTCTATCTCGCTGCCGTCTTCTATGGATACATGATGGTCTTCATACTGGAATATGCCGCGGGCATGGGTCTGATCTATAAGCCATACCATAGGCTGATGGCCCATGTGCATCGTCACGAGTGCCGAATTGGTCCACTTGGATGTCCTTGCCTGTTCCGCTCCGTCTTCCGTCACGAGATAGCCATTATAATAATAGGAGAAGTCCTTTGCAAACAGCTCTCTTGCACATTCCTCTTTTTTCATATCCATGAGCCACCAGTAGTAGTATTTCGTCTCAACCACTTTCTGAAGCTCACATAATAAATCCGGCGTATAGTCCTGTTTCCGGGCATTCCTGATGACTTCCATGATCAAAGCGTCATCTTTCTGCTCTCTGGACATGATCTTAACCGCCATTTTCTCCGCCTCCTTTTAGCCGAAACATGTGCCGCGGCCCGAAAGCCGACCGTTCATAGCGCCCGCTACAGACCATAGGCAGCTTCAAATCCTTCCCACATGGCATAGCTTGCCTGGCGCGCCCGCACGGCATCGCCGATGACGTGTACTTCCGGGACAAATTCTTTCAGGCTGCCGGAAAGCGGGTCATAGTTCCTCGACCCAAGCCCGAAGAGGATATAGTCGAAGCCTTTCAGCCATTCTTCCGTTCCGTCGCTGCGCTGGACTTTCACGTCATGGTCCGTAACTTCCAGGATCTTCGTATTCACATTGATCTGTACCCCGCCTTTTTTAAGCTTACGCAGCATCGGCGCACGATTCGGCTCGCATACGCCGGTCAGCAGCTGGGGCAGCATCTCGACAAGCGTCACTTCTACATCCCCGATGCTGGCTTCATAGCCCCTCGTAAAAGCAGTCGGCCGGGCATTCGCAAGTATCGTCTCGGCAGTCTCGCACGCCACGGCGCCGCCACCGAGGACGCAGACACGCCCCTTCGGAATGACGAATCTGCCGCGCAGGAAATCATGGGCCGTGAGCACCGGATATTCTTTCGTCCCTTTGATCGGAGGTACGAGAGGTCTGGCGCCGGTTGCGACGATGACAGCATCCGGGGCAAACCCCTTCACATCTTCCGCCGTAGCATCCTTGCCGAACACGAACTCGACACCCGCCTTTTTAGCCCTGTGATTCAGGTGGACGAGCCATTTGGTCATCTCCTGCTTGCCGGGTGACACGACTGCCATGTTAAGCTGGCCCCCGATTGTATCGTCAGCTTCCCAGACAGTGACTTGATGTCCCCTCTCCGCAGCGGTTACGGCCGCATACATTCCTCCAGGGCCTGCCCCGATGATCAGCGTCTTCTTCGGCTTCTGGGCCGGTACGGCCGGAAAATCGTACTCCCGCCCCACGAGGGGATTGATATGGCAGCGGCACTGCGGGCTCTGGGCCGACCTGGTGATACAGCTCCCGCCGCAGCTTCCGCATGGGGTGATATCATCAAAACGGTTTTCATAAGCCTTGTTGCACAGATCTGGATCCGCAAGCAGCGGCCGTCCTATGGATACGCCGTCCACGATTCCCCTCTCTACGATATCTGCCGCGTACCTGATATCGTTGATCTTCCCTACCGCATAGACGGGAATGCCGACCACTTTCTTGATCTCAGCCGCCTCATAGATGTTCATGCCGATGCGTTTGCTCTGGCTTGGTATGATGTATTCCAGCCCTTCATACTGCGTCCCTCCGGACACTTCCAGCAGGTTCACGCCAGCCTCCTCGAACTTCGGTGCCAGATAGAGCATATCCTCCAGGGAGTTCCCTCCCTCTGCCCGTTCATCTCCTGATATCCTTAAGAATACCGGGAAATCCGGGCTGACATTTCTTCTTACTTCTTCTATCACTTCGATGATGAACCGTGCCCGGTTGTCAAGACAGCCGCCGTACTCATCCATACGTTTGTTGCGAAGCGGAGACAGGAAAGCCCCGGGAAGCATATATGCATGTGCACAGTGCAGGGAGATGCCCCCGCATCCGGCTTCTTCCGCGCGCCGTGCGGCCGCTCCGAACTGCCGTATGACCGTATGTATCTCTTCAATGCTTATGGAACGGCTCACATGACAGTTGGCATTCGTGTTCACAGACGGCCCAAGCGGCGGTATCTTCCGGAACCCGCAGATGGATTCCGGACCTGGATGGATAATCTGCGGAATGAGCGTACTGCCGGCAGCGCTTACCCTGTCTGCAAATTCCTTAAACTGAGGCACAAGGCTGTCTGAATCAAGGCATGTCGTATTACCGATGTACTGGTAATTACGGTCTATCGTAACAGCGTCTATGACGACATAACCCGTTCCGCCTTCCGCCCGGCGGACAAATATGTCCGCCAGCTTCTTCGGCACCGTACCGTCTTCCGCCTCATAATCCATGCTCATAGGAGCCATGCCTACCCGGTTCTTAAGCGTCAGGGAACCGACCTTAAGCGGGGAAAATAGTTTGGAATCTTTCATATCCATGTAAAATTACCTCTTTTCTTTAATTCTTCTGATGTATTCTCGGCAGCATCCGAACTGCGACAATACCGGCTGCTACGCAGCCAAGCTCGAAGATGGTCAGCGTCTTGATCGATGATACCGCCGCCAGCAAAGTGGCAGCCCCCTCGCTCGCTCCTCCCGCCACGGCTTCCGCCATGCGGCTTGTCACGCCGTTCGTGAACAGCGGCACGAATACGGCTACGCCGAACGGCGCCGATATGTCACGGAACAATCCATATGTACCTGTGCCTGAGCCGGCCACCTCGTTCGACAGCCCCGACAGGGCCACTTTCATAAAGATAGTCGCATTGCCTCCCAGTCCGACACCAAGAATACCCAGCGCCGCCGCAAAGATGGCAACCGAAGAACCTTCTGTAAAGAAATACATGATGCCGCAGCCGATACCTGTCAGCAGCAGGGAGAAGGTAAGTACGGTCCTTGGCTCCTTCTTGTCTGCCATCGGTCCTATGATTACGGAGCCGAGCGACATGCCGATGTACATGATAGAGATTGCAAAGCTGGATATGATGACATTATCCGGCTGCGTATAGCGTACAAATACGATGACGTTCGTCATGTTTGCCTGCATAAGGCCCTGGGTCAGGAAAAGTATGATCACCGGCAGGATAAATGCCTTGCGTGCCATGAACGTTCCATTGAATATAGGGTTGCCCGCTTTCCTCTCCACAAAGATAAGGCAGAGCAGAGATACCGCTGCAACAGCCGCAACGGAGATGAACTGAACGGAGCCCCATCCGATATTCTGTCCAAAGGACGGTACGCACAGAAGCAGACTGAAGAATATGAGGACGAGGACAGAGCCGATACGGTCAAAGTCTGTGAGCTTCCTCTTCTGGAACGCAGTCTTCTTAATCATAAACATGCAGATAAAAAATACGGCTGCACAGAGCGTCACGCATACCCACATCATCACACGCCAGCCAGCCGCATTCATGATGAGGCCGCCGCACGTTGGTCCGATGACGACAGCGCCGCTTGATATGAGCATATAGACCGCAAAACCTTTTCCCGTCTCCTCCGGCGGATACTCTGTGACGATGTATGCCATGACTACCGGCGAGATTGCGGCGGTTCCGATACCTACGATAAACCGGGCCGCCAGCATGAAGGCCAGCGAAGTGGCAACCGCGGTCAGAGCATTTCCTGCCGTGAAGATCAGGATGCCGAGCAGCAGCGTCGTGCGCCGTCCGAGCACGTCGCCAAGCTTGCCCAGGATAGGCGCGCAGGCTGCGGTGGACATTGCCAGTGCCAGTGAAATCCATGTCGTATTACTGTAATCAATCCCGATATCCGCGACAAATGCCGGGCCCAGAACGGCTGTAAATCCACCGATAAGGCTGACAAGAAGTGCGGCTACCGCATATGGAACAAAACCCTTCTTATAGTTTGATTTGGTTGCAGTATTCATAATCTCTCTCCTTTAGCATATATGACCAGTATGTAGTACCACTGGGGACCGGTGCTATTCATCCTTCATATGAGGAATCACTTCCTTCAGACGGTAGCGCTTTATCGTTGTGTCCCTGTCGAATTCGTTCGTGATGCCTTTTGCATACAATCCGTCAATCTCCTCATCCGTATATCCCAGATCTCTCAGGATGTCTCTGTTATCCATGCCGAACAGCGGAGCCCCTCTCCATATTTTTGAAGGATTGTTCTTGAACTTATTGATAAGCCCGAGTCCGGTCACATGCCCGAGCATCGGGTCATCCCATTCCGTAATCGTCTCGCGCGCCTTCCAGTGCGGGTCGCTGATGCAGTCCTCCAGCTCATACACTCTCTGGCATGGAATCTGGTTCTCCTGCATGACGGCCTCGACCTCTTCCATCGTGTGCTCTGCGACATAGGCTTCCATCGCTGCTTCCATACGGCGTCCTACCGGAGAATCGATCAGCCATCCCGTGAATCCCTCCGGAAAATCCGGATCCCCTGAACCTGGCACCGGCAGCCCGATAATCGGAAAGCCCCGCTTACACACTTCGGCTCCTGTCATGCCGATGAATATCGTCCTCTTGTCCTTGCACGTATAGAAGCTGAAGAGCGCTGCCTGCCCGTCTTTATTGCCGGTCCTTGGTACTTTGACGCCATCCGTTGCAAACTGCATCACCCGTCCGTCCATTATGCGGGCAAGCGCCTCATACTGGGCGACATCTACGGATTCTCCTTTTCCGGTCAGGATCGTGCTCACATAGCATGCCAGCATCGCCCAGCACGTGGTCAGGCCACACGCAAAGTCGCTCAGGTACGGGTTGATCTTCAGCGCCTCTGTCGTCCCGTTCAGAGACATGTATCCGCTGAACGCCTGCCCCACCGCGTCATAAGAAGCACGTGAGACATAGCTTGGATCGCCTGTCTGTCCATATCCTGATACATGCACGATAGCAATCTTAGGATTCACCTTCCAGATTTCTTCATCGGAAAGTCCAAGCCTGTCATACTGTCCGCCTTTGGAAGATTCTACCCATATATCCGCCCATTGGATCAGCTTCAGGAATATGTCGCGGCCTTCCTCGGATTTGATATCAGCTACCATAGAAAGCTGATTCCTGTGGTTCTGAGGATACCCATACCAGCCACGCTGATTGTCAGGTTTCTTCGGCCCTTCAAAGTGGATGACGGTGGCACCGCATTCAGCGAGGAGCCCTCCGCCCAGAGGTCCAGCTATGTTAGATCCGCTATCGAGTATTTTCAGCCCTGCAAGGGCACCAAATTTAGGAAAATCTTTTAATCCAGCCATCTTTTCATTTCTCCTTTTCTCTTTGATTATTTCGTTTTATGCATGTTCATCGTTATATTGATCTTCGGATCACGGAAAAAGTGCTCTTCGTATACGCGCAGATATCCCGTCTCAAGAATATACCACTTGCCGTCTACCTTCTCATACTTATCCGTATAGAACGCTCCGCCGTTGACTCCTGCTCCTGCGTATTTGCTTCCTTCGGTAAAGATAAGCTTATCTTCCAGATACCATTTGCCGGTCGCGGTAGTATCGCTGTCTATTGTAATTTCCGGCGTATGCCCCATGTGCATGCTGATCTCCTCTTTCGGCATCGTCTTCTTGAAATAATCCGTGACCTCCTTGGGCCCGTGAAACACGAGCTTGCCATCGGAGTAAGAGGTCACGATGTTTGGTGACAGTGTCGTCTCCAATTCATCCCAAAATTTGCCGTCAAGGCAGCGGAAATACTGGCCTTTCAATTTTCTAATCTCTTCAATATCTTTTAATCTCTGTATCTCTTTTTCCAATGCTTCTAATCTTTGTTCTATACTCATATCTGTCATCCTTTCTTTTTTCATTCTTGCTATGGCTTTGGCCGTTACAGTTACAGTGACATTGCCGCTTCATATCCCTCGAAGGTCGCTTCTCTTGCGTCTCTGGCCGCCGCGGCATCTCCGATGACCTGTACCGGGATTCCGGACGCCTCGCACTTCGCTTTCAGTTCCTCGCATGGACGGGACGTGATTCCCGTGCAGATGACCACTGCGTCGCATTCCAGCGTCCCCTGGCTTACTTCCTTCGTCTTCCTGTCGGTAATCTCGTAATTTACCTTTCCCGCCTCCAGGCTTGTCACAAGCGCTCCTGACATCTTGGCAATCTTGTAATGTTTGAATTCCGGGTTCATGAGCATCCTTCTGAGCATATTCAGTCCGGTTCCGACGCCCTTCTTCTCCATGGCAGTGACCTGGACCCCTCTGGACGCAAGCAGCTCTGCAACTTCCACTCCTACGAGCCCGCATCCGATTACCGCCACATGGCCGGAAGGCTTCGCTTCCCCTTTGAGCACTTCATACTGGGTGTATACGTTCGGACCGTCGATGCCAGGTATGGCAGGCGCTACATACTCTGAACCAGTTGCGATGATGACATGGTCCGGCGCAAATTCCTCTATCAGTTCCGGAGTCACAGCCGTATTCAGGTGGAACTCGATGCCAAGACGTCCAATCTCCTCTGCTTCCCATTTTGCAGCGGCAGCCCAGTCCTGTTTCATCGGTGAGACGCCTGCCAGCGTGAACTGCCCTGCAAGCGCACCTGAAGCTTCAAAGATAACCGGCTCATGGCCCCGTTTCTTGAGGACCTCTGCGGCAAGGAGTCCTGCCATCCCTCCTCCTGCAATCATAACCTTCTTCGGCGTATCCGTCTTCGGAAGCCCCTTATACTCCAGGCAGAGCATCGGATTCCTCGTACATGTGATGTGCCTCATCTTCGGATTGATAACGGCATCGTAGCATCCCTGGTCGCAGCCGATACAGTGTCGTATCAGTTCTTCCCTCCCTTCTCGTACTTTTGTCACCCACTCGGGGTCAACGAGCTGCGCACGCCCGATGGCTACAAGGTCAAACTTGCCTTCCTCGATCACTTTATTAGCCATCGCTCCGGTATTGATACGCCCGACGCCGACTACAGGGATCTTGATCTGCTTCTTTATATTGTAGATATTCTCTATATTGAAGCCATGAGGCAGATTGAATGGAGGGACCTCATATACGGTTGCAAAGGACATGGCGTTTCCACGCGAAATATCTGCCACGTCTACACCAAGATCCGCACTCCTGTTGATGAACTCGACAATCTCTTCCTCTGTCATGACTTGTTCCATCAGCTCATCGATACAGCCGACACGCATGAAGAACGGCATATCATCCGGTATATTCTCACGAATCTCCTTGATGACTTCAAAACAGAACCTGCAGCGGTTCTCAAAGCTTCCGCCATACTCGTCGGTCCGTTTGTTCATTCCCGGGCTCAGGAATTCATGGGGCAGATAGCTGTGGGCCGCATGGAACTCCACCGCGTCAAATCCTGCCTGCACGGCAAGCCTTGCCCCGCGTCCAAATTCTTTCACGATTTCATGGATGCGCTCTACCGTGAGCGTATCCGGAGACTCTAATGTATTCGTCTCGTCAAAGAACATCTGAGGGCTGAATCCTCCGTGCCACAGCTGGACTCCCATCTTTCCGCCCACTTCATGTACCGCGTCGGTCAGCTTCTTAAGCTGGCTGACATGATGGTCGTTATAGAGTCCCATGTACATGTAGGCATGGGGCGCGGGACATAGAGAGACGCATTCAAATATGTTGAGCGCACATCCGGCATTTGCCCTCGCGACGTGGTAGGCAATCATGTCATCCCCTACATCGTGCTTGTTTTTTGTCATCTTCGTGTTCATGCCAGGCAGGATGATTCTGTTCTTTAGTTCCAGCCCTCTGACCTTGAACGGTGAAAATAGTGCTTCGTAACCCATTTTTAAACCTCCTGATATATGTAAATTTTTTGAGCAACCCATTTCATTCCCGCAGAGGCACTGTTCCCTTTCCAGACATTCACTCAGTATCCTCTTCCGGTCCGCCTTGCCATTGTCCCCTCTTCTGATTGTCTTGACATACTGGAATGTCCCTGGAATCTTATACGGAGACAGATACTGGCCAAGAAATGACCGGAGCTCCTCCGCCGGTATCTCATCAGCCGCTTCTATCACGGCGTGCAGCCGTCTGCCCCATTCTTCATCTGGGATTCCGATAACAACCGCATCTATGACTTTGCCGTGTCTTACGAGTGCGGCTTCCACTTCCGCCGCATATACATTTTCCCCGCCGATTACAAGCATGTCGCTGCGGCGGTCGGAGAAGTACAGATACCCGTCTTCGTCCACATATCCGATATCTCCTACGCTCCGGAATCCTTCTTCGCTCACCTCGAGCGGCTCATGGTTCATATATTCCGTGACGAAGCATTCCCCAGGTGAAGTCATATATATATCCCCCAGTTCATAAGGCGGCAGTTCCTTTCCGCTTTCGTCCCGGATAGATATCTGCCCGCCTCCCACCGGAAGGCCGACGCTTCCCGGATGCTTAAGCCAGTCATCTCCCCGGATGCACGTCATCCCGATCACTTCCGTCATGGAGTACATCTCGTAAACCTTTTCCGGCGCCAGCAGTTCTATCCATTTCCGTTTCAGATAGGGCGCGCAGTACCCTCCTGTATGGTTCAATACTTTGATCGATTCAAAATCGTCTTTCCTTATGCCGGGAAGCTTGCTGATCCGGTTCATAAGCGTCGGAACCATCTGTATGTATTCAATCTTGTATTCTTTGATCAGCTTTACGATGTTGTCCGGACAGAGGTTGCGCGTTATCACGAGCGTGTTTCCTGCAAAGAGTCCGTTGAATGCAGTCGAGTGGGGAGCACCGTGGAACAGCGGCCCCACAAGCAGCTGCCGCATCTCAAAGTCCATACCTGACATAGCAAAGAAGTTCTGGAGCATGCCGTCTGTCATTCCGCTTGGCATATTCTGCCGGATGAACTTCAGCTTTCCGCTCGTCCCCCCGGACAGGGATATCATATTCGGATCAGCCTTCACATCGGGAAGCGTCTTCTCCGGATACGGTTCCATCACTTGGTACATCTCCTTGGAGCCTACGCAGAACTTTGCATCAGGTACGTCGAAGTCAGCGAAGGCTCCGGACAGGGATATGACTTCACATATCTCTGCAAGCTCTGATTCTGCCGTCTTGCTCGAGATGGGCATATAACAGGCTCCGGCTTTCCAGATAGCGTACGCGGCTATGATATGCTCGATTGTGTTAGGAAAGGCCACCATTACGACAGAGCCTTCATTAATGCCATGTTCCTTCAGCATCCAGGCAAGCTGGTTGGAACGGGTATGTAGCTGCTTCCATGTAATCTCCGAGACAGACTGGTCTTTGTCTATGTAGATAATGGCAGTTGTATAAGCCTTGTGCTTTGAGATATACTGAAGCTGCTTCCCGGGTGTGACAAAATCCGATGTCCCCAGATTAAACTTGTTAAAAAAATCACCCATCAAGTTCATATTTCTCTCTCCTTTAGAGCAAGGTTTTGTTGATTATGTCTCTATATATTTAACCCCTTCTTATTTCATTATCTATATCCTCTTAAATCCTTGCCCCTCCTTTGATATAACTTTAACATTTTCATACTGCATGACATTGGATAATAGCGTGACGAATTACAACCTCAGAGATTCACTTTTGCCAATAAAATCTAACTCAACTGCGGACAAACCATGTTATAATACTATTAAATTCGCAATTAATCTCCAATTATGCGGCATCTATCAGTAAAATATACTAAAAAAGGAGAGAAACCGATGAATGAAGCCATAAAACCGAAAGCAATCTGCGGCAGGCCTGTCCATTCTTTTTTTACAGGGAAGGACAAATATCTGCGTCTCCAGAAGCACTGCATCAGCGATATTACACCCCCTATATCGGAGAATGAATCTACTTTCATATTAGTCACGGACGGTGGCGGGACGATAACCATCAATGGCGTCACTTTCCCTATGAAGCGTGGTTCTTTCGTCTGGCTGCAGTCATATCACACCTTTACTATCAAGGCGTACTCTATCCAGCCCCTGAAGCTCAACGTATGTGTATATGATTATCCGCTGTCCTCTTTCCTGACTTTTCATGAACCTGCATCTGACACGGTAGACGCAATCATAGATGCACCCCCTATCATCACTCTGGACGGGAACCGCCTGGAAAAGATCGAGGGATTATTTGATGAATTTGAGGAGGAAGATTCCTGCTTCGACCCCGGAAGCTCTCTGATTAAAGTGGCGATACTCGGACAGTTTGCCAACTTTTTTATCCACCACAGCCTGAAGCAGCACCGCCCAGATTCCCCGCCGGAGCGTCCGCTTGGCTGGAAAGCCGCCCTATACATAAGCGCACATTTCGCAGAGGACATAACCGCCCAGGGTGTCGCCTCCCACTTCGGCTCGACCGCAGCAGCGCTGAACCGGGAGCTGCGGACGATCAGCGGATACAGCTTCTCCCAGTTCCTCAACCGGGTGAGGGTGAATATTGCCTCTATCGCGCTGCTCTATGAAGGCATGTCGCTCTCCTATGTGGCCGCCCACAGCGGCTTTCCATCCGATGTGGCTTTCTACCGGATCTTTAAAAAATATATGGGGACGACACCTATCGAATACAGGAAGCTGCTGCTCAATGACGGGCAGGGCGTGTATCGTGGAATGATTATGAGCACTACGCTGATGGAAGTGCTCAACTACTCTTATTCAAGCTACTCCGAACCGGTAGATATTAAGGAGACCTCCAAAAAGCTATTCATATCGGAAAGCGTAATACGGGACCTTGTATATGAGAATTTCAGTTCCCATTACAAAGACCTGGCCATACTGACGCGTATCAGGCATGCGGAGGCCCTCCTTCTTACGACAGACCTGCCTATCGTGGATATCGCGGTGAATGTCGGCTTTAACTGCAGCCGCTCCTTTACAAGAACGTTCAAAAGAATATACGGCATGGCCCCCAGCGAATACAGGGAAAGGAACCGTGGAGGGAGAAATCAAAATGGGAAAGAAAAATAATATCAACTACCTGCCGCTGTTCGCCAGTTCACCTTATTATTCTAAAAAAGAATTCCAGTTTCCGATAACAGCGGTGAACAAAACAGTGGCTAATACTAGCGTCCTTAAGAACAACAGTGGCATCACCCTTCTGTATGTCAGAGGCGGACAGGGTAAGATCATAATAAATACAAGGGAATACCCTGTCCAGAGAGGCCTGCTCATGGTACTTGGGACATATCACTACTATCAGGTACAGCCGGACGAGATACCGCTGGAGATTACAAAGTGCCGGCTGAGCTATGACACCTTCCTGTATATGGCGGCCAACCCGTATTACCGGTTATACGAGCTCAGGCTCAATGTCGATCCTATCTCCTGCCTTCTTGACGGGAGGATGCTGATCCGCACCGAACAGGTTCTTGATGAACTCGTCGCCGTTACTGCAAAGCATAAGCATCAGGGCGGAGAGACCGAGTTCTTCCTATGTATGAAGCTGATGGGAATCATGCAGAAGACGCACAATAATGACCTGTGGAAGTAATGAGGATCAAGATATGTTTTCCGTACGCAAAAAGCCCCGCAGCCCGGTATTCACCGTGCCGCGGGGCTTTTGTGTTCCGTTATGAAACTGCCGCTCTCTTACAGAAGCTTCAGAGGCCAGGTGACACCCGATATGACGCCGTTAAGGTCATCGCATTCTTCTTCCTGGCTCTTAACATATTCTTCAAACATCGGCCTTTTATCCGGATATAATACGGATAGTTCCTCTGCCCTTCTTCTAATCATCCTGTTGTAATAATCATTAGTCTCATCGGCCTCAGCACAATCCTGGCACGTCAATTCAGCAACCAGCTCGACGCCTGCCTCCTGGAATATGTCCTTCCACTGCGCCTTTGTGAGATACTCATAATTCTGATATCTCACATCTTTCTGTTCGCCCTCCAGGAAAGCCTCGTCTATCAGGATATAGCCGTTGGTCTGGACGACCTTTTTCAGCTTGCCTAATGTCTCTGCCGGATTGCCCAATACGTCACCGACCGCGCCGGTTACAACGGTCATGATACCGAGTGGTATATCTACATCCACACCTTTCAGGTTATGAAGGCTCGCACCACGGACCGGCAGAGTTCCGACCGGTCGAGCGGGCTCTGCCTGACTGGAAGAGACTGCCGCATTGCCCGTCCTGTCAAAGTGTCTGACTTGAGCAGGTCCTGATAGCTGCCTTGAAAAACGATCTGCCCGCCGTCTTGTCCCGCCAGAGGCCCTACGTCAATCACATGGTCTGCGATAGATATGACGTCCTTGTCGTGTTCTGCCACAAGGACGGTATTGCCTTTATCACGAAGCTGCCTCAGCAGGTTGTTCATGCGGTAGACATCACGGGGGTGCATCCCCGCACTCGGCTCATCAAAGATATAGGTCATCCCGGTCAGGCTGCTGCCCATGTGCCGCACGAGCTTGAGCCGCTGCGACTCTGCCGCGATAGTGTCAAATACGATACTGGATTTTCCGGAGCCGGATACCCCGGTAAATACCGTAATCTTCTCCTTTGGCCTTAATTATGCATTTCATATTCATTATAGCACAGGAAGAGACGCCATTCCTGACATTTCTTGCAACGTTTTGTCTCTGCCGCCTGCTTTACAAGTCCCTTTGCTTATTAGAGATGACATTTTTGCCTATTCTTCATGGTAGTATTCATCTATATAAGAATATATAATAGTATTTGTGAGGTGATAATGTATGAGGTTGGAAGAAAAGCTGCAATTATTAAGGAAAGGGAAGGGTTATTCACAGGAACAACTATCTGATAAAATAGGAATAGCCAGACAGACTATCGTCAAAGATGATGACGAATGTAATGTTCTGTTACGTAAAAATATCGATATTGACATTAGCAAGGCTATTTCATTCTTAATCTGCGTCAAAAAAGCACTTACCCCGCTGGCACAAGTAAAGTGCAACCAACACGAATAAAATCAACAGATTTTAGCTAAGAAGAAAATCCATATAAATATTATGATACCTTTTTAGGTGGAGAAAAATTTAGCGGGGAAGAAGCTATACCACTATCACTGTAAGATAGATGGTGAATTTGTATGGTTTCAGGGGTATGAGGAAATTTTTTATGTAAACGAAAAAATACATGAGTCAAAAAGCCTATTGATCTGCAAAAGATAAAGGGGAAATCAGTCTTTTTATCTTCTGTAGCAGATTGCTATAATTTATATGAAGAAAAATATGGCGTTACTAGGTTAATATTAGAGCAACTTATAGAGGCAGATGAACAAATCACAATTTCAACAAAATCCAGTCTTATCCTTCGAGATATAGATTTACTTCAAAAGTTTAGTAATCTTAAGGTCGCTTTATCAATAAATACGTTAAGTGAAGATTTCAGATCTGATATGGATATTTAATAGGGGTAAATATATGGACTGGAATACAGTTTGGAAAACCGCACCAACCATAAGGGTCAGTGCGGCTCTTGCTTCATTATTTACTAAATAGTTTTCCTTAGAACTTACCTGCTTTCGCGCTCTCCTCGATTCCGACCGCAACGGCTACTGTCATTCCGACCATCGGATTGTTGCCTGCCCCGATAAGCCCCATCATCTCTACATGGGCCGGTACGGAAGAAGATCCTGCAAACTGTGCGTCAGAATGCATTCTGCCAAGCGTATCTGTCATACCGTAAGAAGCCGGGCCGGCAGCCATGTTATCCGGATGAAGCGTACGTCCTGTACCGCCGCCGGATGCGACTGAGAAGTATTTCTTGCCCTGCTCGATACATTCTTTCTTGTATGTACCTGCAACCGGATGCTGGAAACGTGTCGGGTTTGTGGAATTGCCTGTGATAGATACGTCAACACCCTCTTTGTGCATGATTGCGACACCTTCCCGCACGTCATTGGCTCCATAGCAGTTCACTTTGGAACGAAGTCCGTCAGAATATGCAATCCGCTGTACCTCTTTCAGCTCACCTGTGCTGTAGTCATAATCGGTCTGCACATATGTAAATCCGTTGATCCTGGAGATAATCTTAGCCGCGTCTTTTCCAAGTCCGTTCAAGATGACACGAAGCGGTTTCTGGCGGACCTTGTTGGCCTTCTCAGCGATGCCGATCGCACCTTCTGCAGCCGCAAATGATTCATGGCCTGCAAGGAATGCGAAGCAGTCCGTGTCCTCTTCCAGGAGCATCTTTCCTAAGTTGCCGTGTCCGAGACCAACCTTACGCTGGTCAGCTACCGAACCTGGAATACAGAATGCCTGAAGTCCTTCTCCGATTGCCGCAGCCGCCTCTGCCGCTGTCTTACAGCCTTTCTTGATTGCGATTGCAGCGCCTGTGATATACGCCCAGCATGCATTTTCAAAACAGATTGGCTGGATCCCCTTCACCTGGTTATATATATCAAGCCCGGCATCTTTTGTAATCTTTTCCGCTTCTTCAATTGAAGCAATGCCATAGCCGTTTAATACTTCATTGATTTTATCAATTCTTCTTTCATATGATTCAAATAAAGCCATTTACTTGTCCTCCTGATTTCATCTCTGTTACCTATATGTACTAGTGATAAGCGGTTATCACTCCTTACGTGGGTCTATGATCTTGGCTGCTTCTGCTACTCGTCCATACTGGCCTTTTGCTTTTTCCCATGCATCGTTCGGGGTGTCGCCGGCTTTGATAAAGTCAGTAAGCTTGCCAAGGCTTACGAACTGGTAGCCGATAATTTCATCGTTGTCGTCCAACGCGATTCCAGTTACATATCCTTCTGCCATTTCAAGGTAACGAGGACCTTTTGCCAATGTACCATACATCGTGCCGACCTGGGAACGGAGTCCTTTTCCAAGGTCTTCAAGGCCTGCGCCGACCGGAAGCCCGTCCTCTGAGAAGGCGCTCTGTGTCCTTCCGTATACGATCTGCAGGAACAATTCTCTCATAGCTGTATTGATTGCATCACAGACAAGGTCCGTGTTCAACGCTTCTAAAATAGTCTTGCCCGGAAGGATTTCAGACGCCATAGCAGCAGAATGCGTCATGCCTGAACATCCGATAGTCTCTACGAGCGCTTCCTGGATAATGCCTTCCTTTACATTCAATGTCAGCTTGCATGTCCCCTGCTGAGGAGCACACCAGCCTACGCCGTGTGTCAGACCAGAGATATCTTTCACTTCTTTTGCCTGTACCCATTTTGCTTCTTCCGGAATCGGAGCTGGTCCGTGATTCGCACCTTGAGCCACTGGACACATCATTTCTACTTCATGTGAATAAATCATTATAAAACTCCTTTCAAATATGCATCGTTATATCTTTAACACCATACTGGGTTTATTTTCTCATAATTTTCGACATTCGTCAATTAACAAATTGCCTAATCAATCTCGTCCCAGAAGGCGCTATTTGTCTTATATTCCCTAATGTCGCTGAAATCAAATGGCGCCGTCACCCAAGCATAACCGTGGTCGTCCGGATCATCTGCTTCGTAGTTGAAATCGAACCCTATCTCGATTCCGTCCGCATCGGCAAAAAAGTTAGCCACATACACGCCGCCTTGGCTGTCGCCTTTGAGCGCGTTCTCCATCTGCTCCCGGCTCAGTTCAGAAAGAAACGAACCGTCATCCGCCTCATCCTTCATCCCTTCCATCCATTCGTCCATAAAGGCCCCGTCCGTATTCACGATATCCTTCACTTTATATACCGTGCCGTCCCGGAGGCTTATGTTCCTGGCCCTCAGATCCACATAATATGTACTGCTGTCCCCCTGGTAGCTGTAATCCTGGAATATGACGCTGACGAACTCATTGTTGATATAGCTGATCTTGTACTCTACATAACTGACGAGCGCCGGATATTCAGAGGCCAGAACGCCTTCTTTCACACTCTCCGACGGATTCGTATAGATCTTATCCACCGTCTCCATGGCACATTCTTTCAGCGCACCGTTGACCTTTGTACCGAGTTCTTCATCAAGACCGTTGATCTGGGGATATTTGACCTGGAAATCTACTACCATGGATGTCTTCTCATCGTCTGTATACGCATACACCTGTTCCTCTGTCTCGTATTCCAAATCGCCGGCCTCGTATGCCGGGACGGACTCCAGCCCGGACAGCGCTCCTCCATCGCCATAGCTGCCATCATAATCATCCCAGTTATGCTCTCCCCGGTTATGGCCGCCAAAGTCATCCCCATAATCATGTCTATCCCTGTCGCCATAGGGCTCTTCATACACGTCGGAATGGCGTTCCCGCATATAGCTGCCGATTCCTCTTACAGCGATAGATATGCCGAATATGAGAATGGCCAGGAGCAGCACGCTCCCTATGGCAATCCCCACAATCAGAGGAGTCCTGCTCTTTCCCGCGGATGGATATGCCGCTCTGTCAATCGCAAGCTCCATAGGGAGGAACCGTATGCCGTTGACGACCTGCTCTTCCCCTGCCGCCTGAAAGCCCAAGCTTTCGTAATGCGCGACTGCACCGGGAGCTGCGTTCACTGTCGCTTTGTCTACTCTAAGCACCTGTGCGCAGTATGCCGCAGCTGCCTCACAGAGGCTTCGCCCGATACCTCTTCCCTGGCTGTCCCGGCTTACAAAGAACAGGCTGATATGGCCGTCCCGTCGGAAAGCCATGGTCCCTTTCAGCTCGTTATCCTCGAACGCGCCGAAGAAGAGGATCTCTCCTCTTCGGAACATCGGACATATGTTATCGTATTTGATAAAATTCCGGAACTTTTCCACACCTTCCGGAGAATATGACGGCGCCACTTCTTCTGCGAACACTTCCCATACGAGATGAAGCGCCGGCAGAAGCTCCTGCTCCTTAAGAATCCTGGTATCCATATGCTATGCCTCCTTATGAATGGTATCTAAGCAGTTCCTCCCGCAGCAGCGTCAGCGCCCGGACGACAGAATAATCCCGGTTCTTATCACGGCTGCCTGTAAAATAGAATTCCTCCACACGTACATTCCCCTTTACGCAGCATCCTACATAGACAAGGCCTACCGGCTTCTCTTTCGTTCCGCCTCCGGGTCCCGCGATACCGGTTACGCTGAGCGCCGCATCCGCGCCTGCGGCCTTTGCCGCTCCCGCTGCCATCTCATATGCTGTCTGCGGGCTCACGGCACCGTACTCCATCAGCGTCTCCTTCTTCACATCGAGAATCCGTTCTTTGGCGTCATTGGAATAGGTGATATATCCCTCTTTGTAGACGGCGGACGCCCCTGCCACGTTCAGAAGCCGGCCGGCCAGCAGGCCTCCGGTACAGGACTCTGCCGTCGTCACGAGAAGGTTCTTCTCTTTCAGAAGCTCGACAATAGCCTCTTCCAATGTCACCTCCTCTTCCGTCGTATATATCTTATCTCCAAACCGTTTGTACAGTTCATCAACCATCGGCTTCATCAGCTCTTCTGCCTCTTCCTCGCTCTTAGCCCGCGCCGTCACACGGAAGTGGACTTCCCCTGTCTTGGCGTATGGGGCCAGCGTAGGGTTCGTCTGCGTATCCATCAGGTCAGAGACCATCGTCTCCGCCTTGCTCTCTCCGATGGAACAGATCTTGACCATCTTGGAATAGATGCCCTCCGGCTGGAGCTTGTTGAGATAGGAAGCAATGTCCTGCTCGAACATAGGCTTTATTTCATTTGGAGGTCCCGGCAGCAGTATGGCGGCCTTACCGTCTTCTTCAATAATCAGTCCGGGTGCCGTGCCGTTATGGTTGTCCACCACGATGGCTCCTTCCGGAACCATTGCCTGTTTCCAGTTGTTCGATGTTATCTGGCCGCTGTGTACCTGACGGAAATATTCTTGTATCCGTTCTTTCGTATGTGCGTCCTCTTTTATCTCCCGTCCAAATACCTTGGCAGCTACCTCCTTTGTAATGTCATCTTTCGTCGGTCCAAGGCCTCCGCTTAAGATGACGATATCCGAGCGGGAAAGTGCAAGCCTGATTGCCTCGTTAAGCCTCTCTTCATTATCCCCGACCGCACTCTGATGGTAGCAGGACAGCCCGAGCAGCGCACATTTTTCCGCAAGATACGCCGCGTTTGTATTTACGATATTGCCAAGCAGGATTTCCGTCCCTACCGATATCAGTTCTACTGTCATGTTTACATGCCTCCCTGTGTTAATACTTCCTTGTTCTTTGCAACATAATCGACCAGTGACACAACTGTCAATACTAAGGATACCCATATAAGCACAGTTCCAATCATGTCAAACACTCCTCCGAGATCCGCGATGAGCAGGATGATCATAAACATCTGGGACACGGTCTTGAACTTCCCCCAGTAGCTTGCGGCAATGACGATGCCGCTGTCGGACGCGACAAGCCGGAAGCCGCTGATGATGAACTCACGGGAGATGATTACGATGACGATCCACGCGTCCAGCTTGCCGAGCGGGATGAGGCATATCATCGCAGAGCAGACAAGCAGCTTGTCTGCCAGGGGATCCATAAATTTTCCGAAGTTTGTCACAAGGTTCCTCGCCCTCGCGATCTTTCCGTCCAGCAAGTCAGTGAGGCTTGCGACGCAGAAAAGTACAAGCGCGATCCACTTGTTGGCAGCCCCACCTATGTCTGTCAGCATAAACAGGACAAAAAACGGAACCATAATTATTCTGAGTACAGTCAGCTTATTTGGTAAATTCATGATATCAACTCTCCTATCAAATCATATTCTAAGGCCCCGGTCACTTCCGCCATGGCAAAGTCTCCGGACATCAGTTCTTCTTCCGTATTGATAAATATAAGCCCGTCAACCCCCGGGGCATCCTTATACGTCCTTCCGACGTATGCATCCTCGTCGGCAACCTTGCCCTCAATCATGACGAGCACCTTTCTGCCGACCATCGCGTCCGCCTGTTCAAAGACGATATCCTGCTGAAGCTCCATCAGTTCGGCCTGGCGGTCCGCCTTCCTCTCTTCCGGAATCTGGTCCGGCATCACGGCAGCGGGCGTATCTTCTTCCGGCGAATAGGTAAATACGCCGAGCCGTTCAAATTCCATCTCATCTATGAATTCCATCAATTCCTCATGCTGTGCATCCGTCTCTCCGGGAAAGCCTGTGATGAGCGTCGTCCTAAGCGTGATATCAGGGATTTCCTCCCTCAGCTTATGGATGACCTCCGTAAGCTGCTGCTTGCTCGTGCTCCTTCCCATCCGTCTTAATATCTCGTCGTTGGCATGCTGGATAGGAAGATCCAGATAATGGCAGATTTTCTTTTCTTCCTTTATAACCTGTATGAGCTCATCATAGATTTCTTCCGGATAGCAGTACAGGATCCGGATCCACCGCAGCCCCTTAATCGTGCACAGTTCCCTGAGCAGGCGGTGGAGAGACTTTTCGCCGTATATGTCCTTTCCGTAAAGCGTCGTCTCCTGGGCTACGAGAATAAGCTCTTTCACCCCCTGTCCGGCCAGTGCTTCCGCCTCTTTCACCAGACGTTCCATCGGCACGCTGCGGAAATTGCCCCTTATCTTCGGGATGATGCAGTAGGTGCAGTGCTTGTCGCACCCTTCGGCTATCTTAAGGTAAGCGTAATGCCCGCCGGTCGTAACGAGACGCTTTGCGTCTACAAGCGGAAGGGCGTCTATGTCTTCCATCTCCATGCACGGATGCCCTGCAAGCGCTTCCTTCACGGCTTCTGCTATCTTATCATAAGATGCTGTACCTAGTACAGCGTCTACTTCCGGTATCTCTTCTGCAATCTCCTTCTGATAACGCTGCGCCAGACAGCCGGTGACGATAAGCGCCTTCAGCCTTCCCGTCTCCTTATACTCCGCCGCTTCAAGAATCGCCTGGATGCTCTCCTCTTTTGCGTCATGGATGAAGCAGCACGTATTCACGACGATGACATCTGCCTCCGCCTCATCGTCCACAATCTGATAGCCCTCCCTGTCAAGAAGCCCCAGCATCACTTCTGAATCTACGAGGTTCTTATCACAGCCGAGGGAAATAAACAATATGTTCATAGGTAAGGTCTCCTCATTTATAGTCAGAAAGGCAGATACCGCCCGGGCACCTGCCTCATCTTTATCTTTCCTTAGTTGTCTTCCTCTTCGCCGACTACGGTGATCTTGCCGCAGTTCAGCTCGTCAATCGCGACAGAGAGGGGTTTCTCTCCATTCTTCATACTTACAAGCGGCATGGAGCCGTCGATTATCTCTCTTGCCCGCTTAGCCGTAGCCATGACGATAGAATAACGGCTGTTGACGATCTTTGTCTCGCCTTCTTCTACATCTTTGTTGACCACTTTCATTAAATCTGTGTAAGATGGATGCAACATACACTATTCTCCTTTCAACTCTTCCTTCATATGCTCTATAAATGCTGCATTACGGGAACTTCTCATATGTTCCCCTCTGATAATCTCATGTACATCTTCCACGCATATGCCCAGCTTGTCGTTCACGATAAGATAATCATACTTATCCATGCCTTCCGCCTCTTCAGCGGCACGTTTCAGACGGGATTCGATGACCTCCATCGTCTCTGTACCCCTTCCGACGAGACGCCTCCTAAGCTCCTCTACAGACGGCGGCGTGACAAACAGAAGCAAGGTGTCCGGCATCTTCGCCTTCACCTTGAGCGCTCCTTGTATCTCGATTTCGAGTATCACGTCTTTCCCGGCCTTAAGCTGTTCTTCTACATATGCCTTCGGTGTTCCGTAATAGTTATTTACGTAACTAGCATACTCTATCAACTCGTCTTGTGCAATCATTTTTTCAAATTCTTCTTTTGTTTTGAAGAAATATTCCCGCCCGTCGGCTTCGCCCGGACGCGGGGCTCTCGTAGTCGCTGAAACAGACAGGGCATAGCAGCCATACTTCTTCAGCAGCTCTTTCATGATCGTCCCCTTGCCGGCACCGGAAAAACCGGACACCACGGTGAGGATTCCTTTCTTATTCATAGATTACTACCTCTCTACTCGATATTCTGAATCTGCTCACGGACTTTTTCTATCTCTGTCTTCAAATCGATGGCACGGTTGGAGACCTCCAGGTCATTCGCTTTCGAGAGGATCGTATTCGCCTCACGGTTCATCTCCTGGGCGATGAAGTCCAGCTTGCGCCCTATCCCCGCCTCTTCTGACTTAAGTGTCTCCTTCATGTGTTCGATATGGCTTTTCAATCTGACTATTTCTTCGTCCGTACATATCTTATCCGCAAATATAACGACTTCAGCAGCGATACGGCCTTCGTCCATCTGGGCGTCCTCCAGCAGCTCCTTAACCTTCTCTTCCAGCTTCTGCCGGTATGCAGCTACGATCTCAGGAGAGCGTTCTTCTATGTATGCGACAAGCCCAAGCATCCCGTCCAGCTTGCTTACGATATCTTGCTTCAGATTCTCCCCTTCCAGCGTGCGGGTCTCTACGAACTGCCTTATGGCACCGTTAAGCGCCTGCCTAAGCCCATACCACAATTCCTCTTCATCGACAGCCTGCTCCTCCATGGAAAGCACTTCAGGATAACGTGATAATGTAGATACGCGGATGTCATTCTCCAGCGAAAAAGCCTCCTCCATCTGCTTGAAATATGTGAGGTATTCGCCTGCCAGCGTCTCATTATACTTCAGGGCAACCTGGCTCTCCGAAGAATCTTCATATGTGATAAACAGGTCTACCTTGCCCCTCAGTATCGATTTCTTGAGTAGGCTGCGTATGGAAGTCTCAAAAAAATTCAGTTTCTTCGGCATCCGGATATTCATGTCCAGATAGCGGTGGTTCACACCTTTCATCTCGACGGCGAATCTGCGCTCACCTTCCATAATCTCACAGCGCCCGAAACCTGTCATACTCTTAATCATGATATAAACCTCTTTTTATATATTCGTCGTATTGTACTCTGCTAGAACCTCGTAACAATCACCGTTTATTATAATCTATTTGCAAAATTACGTCAATTGTTTCCTTGCCTGTATTTGCCAAGTCCTGTATAATCATCTTAGTGTCTGCCTGCGGGGCAGCGAATCCCCGTACCGTGGAAACATAACCGATGAAGGAAAGGAAGGATTGACATGGCTTTTGACGGAATAACGATTGCCGCTTTAGTAAAAGAACTGGATGAGAACCTGACAGACGGACGCATAGCCAAGATAGCCCAGCCGGAAAGCGACGAACTGCTGCTCACGGTAAAGACGCCGGCAGGACAGCGTAGGCTTTACATCTCTGCCAGCGCCTCTCTTCCACTCATATATCTTACGGCCGAGAACAAACCGAGCCCTATGACCGCACCCGGCTTCTGCATGCTGCTCAGAAAACATATCGGAGGCGGGAGGATAACCGCTATATCGCAGCCAAAGCTGGAGCGTATTATCCATATTGATATCGAGCATCTGGATGAACTCGGCGACCTGTGTAAAAAGACGCTCATAGTAGAAATCATGGGAAAGCACAGCAACATCATCTTCTGCGACGACAAAGGCATGATAATAGACAGCATCAAGCATGTATCCGCACAGATGAGTTCCGTGCGTGAAGTATTGCCGGGACGCCGGTATTTTATACCGGACACGATGGAAAAGCAGGATCCTCTGGATACGGATAAGACCTCCTTTGCCTCCTTATTAAAGAGCAGGCCGGCGCCAATCGGAAAGGCGCTCTATCTATGCTTTACCGGTATCAGCCCCGTTGCGGCGGAAGAAGTGTGCCACCTGGCCGGGCTGGACTCGTCCATGACTGCCAGAGACTTGTCGGATGATATGATGACACATCTGTACAGGCAGTTCAGCTATTATTTCGAGCAAGTGCAGAACAAAACCTTTGCACCGGCCATCTATTACAGCGGCAGTGACCCGAAGGACTTCTCCGCCCTTCCGCTCAGCCATTACGGAGCATACCGGCGGCAGGAATATTCCTCTGTCTCTGAGCTGCTTGGTACCTTTTATGCAGCCAAAAATACGATGACCCGCATCCGGCAGAAGTCAGCGGATCTGCGCCACGTCGTCCAGACCGCGCTGGAGCGCAGCCGCAAAAAGTATGATCTGCAGCAGCGGCAGTTAAGAGACACGGAAAACCGGGATAAGTTCAAAGTATACGGCGAGCTGATCAACACGTACGGTTATCATCTGCCGGAGGACGCTTCTGAGCTTACCGCCCTCAATTACTACACGAACGAAGATGTGACAATCCCGTTGGACAAGAATCTGACCCCTCAGGAAAATGCCCAGAAGTATTTTAACAAGTACAATAAGCAGAAGCGTACGTTTGAAGCTTTGAGCGGACTCATAAAGGATACCGCCGATGACATAAGTTACCTGGAATCCATCAGCAATTCCCTCGATATCGCGCAAAATGAGGACGACCTGCTGCAGATCAAGGAAGAGCTGACCCAGTCCGGTTATATACGCAGAAAATATACGAAAAAGAAAATCAGGCTGACAAGCAGGCCCCTGCACTACATCTCAAGCGACGGCTTCCACATGTATGTAGGGAAAAACAACCTTCAGAACGATGAGCTGACCTTCCACTTTGCGGACGGAAACGACTGGTGGTTCCACGCCAAGGGCTCCCCAGGCTCCCATGTCATCGTGAAAAGCGGGGGGAATGAGCTTCCCGACACTACTTTTGAAGAGGCAGGCAGGCTGGCTGCGTATTACTCCAAAAGCCGCGGAAGCGACAAGGTGGAGATCGATTATATAGAAAAGAAACATGTCAAAAAGCCAAATGGAGCAAAGCCGGGCTTCGTAATATATTACACGAACTATTCCCTTGTGATAGATTCCGATATCTCTGCAATTGAGGAAGTGGATTAAATAACGGAAGAATATTTATGCATTTTTTCTCCGATGTACGGAAAGGCCGATATATAACAGGAACCATCCGATACAATGAGCTAAAAGAATAAAAATATCTTTTACTGCCACCGCCCCGCTGCCGGTCGATAAGTCCATTATGCCCTCGAATGTCGCCTGCGAGGGGACAAGGTAGCAGACTGCAGAAAGAAGCGGCTGACGGATTCCCACAAGAAAACGTAAGATTGGTGCAGCCATAAATAGTATCATAATGATCTTGATATAAACCACACCAACCATCAGCCCGCTGGAGGTTCTTCCGATGAATAAGCCTATCAGTGCGGCCACAAATGCGGAAAGGACAATAAGCACCAGCATAAGAGCCGCATTTTTTAAAGATAGCCGGAAGCAGATACAAACCGTAATAACGGAGGACAGGCACCCGCAGATAAAACCGACAAAGAGCTTCTGCATGATATATTGACTATGGGTCATTGGCAATATTTCGTTGATAAATGCAACGCCGTCCTCCTTTTCAGAAATCATGTTCATTGCGTTAAAGGTGCATCCCATAAACATAGCGACAATCAATGTAACAGCAATAAACATATCTTGAAATCCAGCCATCACATCGGGACGTTCTAATATGCGGACCTCTGTCTGCCCAGTGGCATGTCGCTGTTCGTATAGGTCGGGGAGTGTATCCGCCGTTTGGCGGAATATATCCAGCTCGTCGCCGGACAACATCGTTTTGATGCCGTTTCCATCCGCTTCTACACCGATTAGATTTGTAGATGGCTCTATGACTGCCTCGGTCAGTTCTTCCATCGTTTGATATACCGTCACCGGGCCATACCGTTCCAGCCATGAAACTGTTTGCGTCGGCAAACCGCCTTTCAGAACCCCAAAATGCAGCTCGCCCAACGTAGTAAAGTCGATTGCGCCGACAAAGTTCAAAGCGGCCGCAACGACAATGGGCAATAGAAAGGTCATCAGGCAAAACTTGTCACGCAGCACGCTTTTCAGTTGGTAGTGTAAACCTTTCATATTCAGCTCTCCTTTCCCATTTCCCTACGGAATGTGCATTGTACGCCTGCGAATAATACCGCGATTGCAGCCAGACACCCCAGATAGTAGGCAACGCTATCCGTGGGAGTTCCAAAGTAAGCATTTTTCAGGCCCATATACATGTGATAGAACGGATGATATTGTATCCAATCCAGCTTTACCGCCGTATTAGCAGACAAAAACACCGGGGATGCCACAAAAATCGCAATCAGGAGATAGGTCAATGTAAACTGTCGGAAGTCCTTTAGAAGCAGGGCGCAGGCCAGCCCTGTCAAGGCCATGACCAAGGACAGGAGCGCCGTTTGGAGCAGTACCGCCGGCAATATGGTTACGGTCTCCAATAGTCCAACATTCAGCACAGTGAGAAGTACCGCAAAGACAAGATCGGACAGCAGGAAGATTGTCAGCTTAGACAGGATAAACAGATATTTACGCAAGGGCACAATAGCATGTACACGGATAACTCCCATGCCTTTTTCCTTGAACAGCACAGCGGCAATTCCTAAAAATCCAACAGCGGCAATTTCAAAAAACAGCAGTTCACAGGTAATCTCTCTCCTCGCCTTTTGTTCCGGCGTATTAGAGCCAATCACCTCGGCGCTGTAATTCCCTGACGGCTGCAGGAGAGAAAGCGCGTAGTCGATACGGTGACGGTCTGCATTTTCTGCCGCCTCATAGAATATAAGCTGTGGCTCACCGGCGCTGGCATCTATGCCCACGCCATTGGTATCTTCGAGTAAGATCGTGTCAAGCTCTTCTTTTGAAGAGACTCGCTGAACCAGCGTAGATACTGTTGTCTGCGTTCCAACCGGGTCATACAGGTACACATTGTAAGCTTCAGCGTCCATAAATTTGATATATCCAAAGTTCACGTACAGGGTGTAAAGGGCCAAAAATCCCAACGACATGAGGAAAAATTTCCCAGAAGCCATCATCCGGCAATCTTTTTGGAACAGGGAACAGAGACTCTTCCACATCAAGACAGCCCCCTTCCCGTATATTTGATAAACATATCCTCCAGCGTCGGCTCCTGTGAATGGACGCTGATAATCTCGTCATGCGCAAAGGGAATACCCTCCTCTAATTCCGAGGTCTCAATCGTCTGTTCTTCTCTCCTTTCCTGATACAGATAGTCAATTACCACGCGGTGATTGCTGTTCTGCTCTTTCAGGCTTTTGGGAGTATCCAGCGCCATGATATTGCCATCAGATATAAAGGCCACCCTGTCACACAGCAGATCGGCATCCAGCATATTGTGGGTAGTCAAAAATACCGTTGTTCCTTTCCTGCGTTCTTCCTCAATGATTTTGCGGAATAAAACAGCACCGGACGGGTCAAGCCCACTGGTCGGTTCGTCCAGAAACAGCAGCTTGGGATTGCTGATCAGCGCCCGCGCCATGCTTGCCCGCTGCCGCATACCCTTTGAGTAGGACGAAACAGGCTTTTTCAAGAAATCCGGCTTAAATTCCAATTCATCCAATACTTCCTCGATGCTGCGCACCTGCTCTTTCGGATAAAAAGAAGAAAAATATTTGAGATTGTCAACGGCGCTTAAATTGGCATACAGATAAGGAAACTCAAACAATACTCCAATTTTCCAAAAAAATTCCTGCGTATGTGCCGCAGAAATGTCCTGCCCGAACAGGGATACCTTGCCAGCGTGCCCTTTCAAGATTCCGGTCAGGATTTTTTGGGTCGTTGACTTCCCGGAGCCGTTCGGTCCCAGAAAGCCAAAGATTTCTCCATCTTCCACAGAGAAGTTCAGGCCGTGCAGCACCTGTTTGTCTTTGCCGTAGGAGTACGTCAAATCTTTTACTTCAATCATTCATCCTCACCCCATTTTCCGTGCTGTTCCTTTTTCTTCTCCTGCTCCCGCTTGTTCCACCACTTCACGAACTTAATCTTTAACGGGACAGAGATTGCCAGCACCGCTACAATCACCAGGCACCAGTACCACTCCAAACCTAAAAATCTCATAGAATCCCCTCCTTTGTCTGCGAGAGCCGAATGCTCTCTTATTGAGATGAATTTACAAAAATTCGGTGAAGTCGGTGTGAACCCGGTGTGAAGCTGGCGTGAAATCGAAAAAACAAAAATGGCCCTGCCTTTTAAGTAAAAGCAGAGCCGTTTATAGAACACATTTTTAACTGACGGATGGAATGAAAAAATAAAATTGGACGCCATCAGAACAATTTTCCACGCCGAAATCAAATTTCTGCATAGACAGAATTTGCGCGACGATGGCAAGCCCCAGCCCGGAGCCGCTGTATTTGGAATTGTTGTCCCGGTAAAATTTTGTCCACAGTTTTGGCAGGTTCTCCTGGGGGATGGGCGGACTCTGATTATAGATGGAAAAATATAGTGTCCCCGCCTGCTCCATCAAGGTCAGCTTCAAAATACCGTCCGCAATGACGTTCTTTTTTGCGTTGACAATCAGGTTGTCTAACACCTCCTCCATACGGGCCTTATCCGTATAGACATAGACCTTGTGTTCTGGCAGTTCGTAATGCAATTCATAGTGAGCATCCGGCACGTCGATCAGCAGCCGCCCGGCGACGGTCTCCAGAAATTCCACGAAGTCAAACCGCTCCGGGTTAAGCCGCAAAGTCCCGGTTTCCAACGCGGATAAATCTAAAAGTGTTGTAATCAGCCCGCTCATTCGTTCTGTTTCCTTTATGATTATCTCCGAATACTTCTGCTTTTTGGCCTCGTCAGGTTCGTCCTGTAAGACCTCGGCGTAGGCACGGATAACGCCCATCGGTGTTTTCATCTCATGGGAAAGCTGGTCTGCCAATTCTTTGCGCTCGGCCAGCAGCTGCCGCTCATGCTTAACATCTTGTTCAAGTCGCATGTTAGCTGCTTCCAGTCGTGCAAGGGTCTGTTGCAGATTATCCGCCATCGTATTGATGCTTAAAGCCAATTCCCCAAATTCGTCATCGGAGGTAATAGCGCAAGGGACGGAAAAATCCAGCTCCGCCATCTTCCGGGCCGTTTGATTGAGTTTAGAAATGGGCTTTGAAATAAATCGTCCCATTAGGAAATCGACAGCAAGAACAATGATAAGCACAAAAAGGAACCAGGCGGCAAATGAGACATCAGTATCCATATCCAGCCTCGTTGCAAGGATGTATGAAAGGATAAGCAGAATACCGGCCAGCTTTGATACCATCAGCATCTTTTTACGGACTGTCCGCAGTGAAAAATTATCATTTAATTTCATACTGTTACCTCGAATTTATAGCCGGATCGGATGAGGGTAACGATATGTCTCCCCTCGTCGCCTAATTTCTGCCGCAAGGTTTTGATATGGGTGTCTACCGTCCGGGTGGTTCCTCCGAAGTCATATCCCCAGATCCTGTTCAGCAGCTGGTCACGGGTGAATATCTGTCCCGGGTTTGCCATGAAGAGATACAGCAGTTCATATTCCTTGTGGGTTAGAGTGATTTCCTTTCCGTCTATGAATACTTTGTGGGAGGACGGCACTACCGTTATCTTTCCCAAGTTCAATGCGTCAAGAGGGACAGAGGAAGAGCGGCGGAGCAGGGCATTTGTCTTTGCAAGCAATACTTTAGGGCTGAAAGGTTTTGTCATGTAGTCGTCGACCCCATGTTCATAGCCTTTCAGCTTATCGTTTTCACCACTTTTGGCCGTCAGCATGATAATAGGCATATTGCTCATTTCCCGTGCCATTTTGCAGACGGAAAAGCCGTCCAGATGGGGCATCATTACGTCCAGTATCATAAGATCCATCGGATTGTTTTTCAAAACCATTAAGGCGTCCACACCATCGTCCGCGGTGAAGCAGGTGTGTCCGCCCCGCTGCATATACGTGGCAATGATGTCCCGCATATTCTTTTCATCTTCAACAATCAATATATTCGCCATAGTAAATCACTCCTTTCCGCCTTACCGTTGCCTATAGCGTCAATCTTGCGGCTTTTTGCTGCTATGGGAATTCGCCAAAACGTGCCTATCTTCACCACTCCTGAGATACTGATTTCCGGTCAGGGCGTCTGTGTACTCTCCGTCAAATGTAAATGGGTTGTCCGTCCCTGCGCTTGCCGATGCCTCGCCATATACATCATAGTTATAAGATAACATATTCGTTCCCTGTCTGCCAGTCAGGTTTGGAGCTACCTTGCCGTCCTCTGTCATTGCGAATCCGTATACACTTCCGGCCTGAGAGTCCGGGTCCTGCCAGATACAGGCAGACGACGATTAAGCTGGAAGACAGAGCAGACACGCTGTCTGCTATCCGGCGCAGCAGGCCATAGGCCACGCAGTGGTTTCCCACGCTCCAGAGCAGTAATCCTGCTGTAATACATATTTTTTTCTTATTCATGTTCATGGTACATCCCCTCACACCGCCATGTTATGGATGCAGTCGTTTGTATTCCTGTAATGCATAGCTGTCCGTCATCCCGGCTATAAAGTCCGTTATATTGCGTATGAGTATCTTTCTCTTCTCAAACCGTACGAATTCGTCTATAGGCAGGTCTATCTCCTCTTCCAGCCCTATCTCACCTTCAACAATCGATCGTATCTCCTCCTTCACGATGCCCATATTGCCAGTCCCAAGATGGATGGCACTCTCTCTGACCGAGGCATCCTCATGCTGCAGCATATGGCTGTATATCCTCTGCAGCGTCCCCTTGTGGAGCAGCCGCGGGTTCCGATAGTAGTCCTGGAATAGCGCATAGATAATCTTGTTTCCTGTGTGGTCGAATCTTGCAACTTCCGCGCTGGATATCACCCTCCTGTTGATAATCTGTTCCAGATATCTGCACACGTCCCAGTCGGCTTTTGACAGCGTGACTATCTCTTTATCGATGCTGCCGTCGGCCGGCCTCTCATACTCCTCCATCCTATCCCTGCTGTAGCAGATCGCACCATTGATAAAGTAGTGGACTATCGCCGACACCATCCTTCCTGCCATCAATTCTCTGTCTGATATGTACGTACGCTCGTATGTATCGAACATGGACTTCTCTTCCCGCAGCTCTTCCCGTATCGCATGATACTTATCCAGATCCAGATGAGCTATCAGCTCTTCCACCGTAATCAGCCCTGAGGAGATTGCATCGTCAACGTCATGTCCTCTCTGGGCTATCTCGTCCGCCAGTGCTACCGCCTGTCCTTCGAGGGTGGAACAGATATAATATCCTTTCTTCCTGCTTGTGAAGCGCTCTTCCAGTTTCAGGTGCGCAACAGTCTCTTTATCAGCAAAGTCGCTGATACTTATCTCTTCTTTCAGCTTCGTATGCTTCAATACCCCTTCCATCACCTGGCAGCTGATGTTCAATCCTTCATGGGCCACATATTTCTCTTCCAGTTTGTTTAAGACACGCAACCCCTGGTAATTATGCTTGAATCCGCCGAAACAGCCTGTCCTGCATGCTTTTCCATCGTCCGGGAACTCGATGCACGGAAGCGTTCCGGATAAGATTGCCTGCAGCGTCCTCTCTCCCTGATGTCCGAACGGCGTATGCCCGAGGTCGTGCCCGAGCGCTATCGCCTCCGTCAGGTCCAGATTCAGACCAAGCGCATACGCAATGGCTTTGGCAATCTGGTTTACCTCCAGCGTATGTGTCATCCGTGTGCGGTAGTGGTCACCTTTTTGGGCACCGAATATCTGCGCTTTGTCCACCAGCCTGCGGAACGCCTTGCTGTTGACGATCCGTTCTCTGTCCCTCTGGAATGCCGCCCGGTCTCTGTCCGCCTTAATGCGATACCTTCTGACACATTCGTTCTGATGGCAGGCCAGCTCATGCAGCTCATAAGGTATCTCCTCTTCTGTACCGGTACCGTCCTGTACAAATTCTTCCTCTTCCTTCTCTCCCTTTGCCTTTCCACTGTTTATCAGCAGATCTTCAAAAGACCTGATCAATTCTGTAAAATGGTTGATCATTACATAACTGCAGCTTTCATAGTCAGCTTTCAGATCCAGGTCTAATTTGTCCAAAAGGTTATGAATCATGTTCGGATCCTCAAGATGCAGAAGCATCTTATAATTTATCGTCATGCTTTCCTCTTTGGAATCCACCTCGCAGTAGCCCGCATACAGCTCCTGATTATAGAATCTCCCGTTCTCTTCCTCGTAGCAGATCATAGCCACGATCCCTTCCGTACCATCCCTTTCCCCATCGTACTTATCTTTAAAATTCTCGTAGTTCAGCCCATACAGCGTATATTCATTTTCCCTTTCTCTTTCATAGCTTTCCTCTGCTTTATTCAGAATCGCAGCAGCCCCTTTCTTGTTATCCGCATTCTTCTTCAGCTTGATTACATACAATGTGTTCTTCATCTTTCTCCTCCTTTATCGTCCGCAGAATGTCGAGTTTTGTCCTCTAATATAAAAAAAGCCACAGAACTCGAAGTCCTGTGACATTTTTTACCCTCTTATATTGTCGAAACCTGTACCATTTCATACTAATACCGCCTGTGCACTTTTACATATTATAGCATTTAACGCATGATTCATCCATCATAATATTATAATCAGCTACGCATCCATCTTATTTTGCTTCTTTTTACAGACGCTCAATAACATGCGGTGCCGTCTCAGCCTGAATCCTCTTCCACAAGCTTTTGATCCTCCTGTGTCATATGCTGCTGTCTATCAGCCAGCCTTTACCGTTTCATCCCGAGCAGGTAGTCCACGAACTGCTGCGCAGTCCTTCCCGACAGTCCGCCGTGGCTCAGCTCCCACCTGTTTGCTTCAAGCAGCAGCTCATCCTCCGGCATATCGATGCCATTTCTAAGTGCAATCTGCCTTACGATCTCCTGGAATTCCTTTTTCTCCGGACGGCCGAAGTAGATTGTCACTCCGAATCTGGCCACCAGAGACAGCTTCTCCTGTACCGTATCGTTCGTGTGCAGCTCTTCATCCCGGTCCGCCTTATCCTTGAATGTCTCACGGATCAGATGCCTCCGGTTTGAGGTGGCGTATATGAGCACGTTGTCCGGCTTGCGCTCCAGACCTCCTTCGATGACGGCTTTCAGATACTTATACTCTATCTCAAATTCTTCAAAGGAGAGATCGTCCATATAGATGATGAACTTATAATTGCGGTTCTTTATCTGTGCGATTACGTCATTCAGGTCCTGAAACTGATGCTTGTATATCTCTATCATCCTCAGGCCCTGGTCATAATACTGATTGAGGATGGCCTTGACGGATGAGGACTTTCCGGTGCCTGCATCTCCATATAGCAGGCAGTTGTTGGCACGCCGTCCTTCCACGAACGCCTGCGTATTGGCTGTCAGCTTCTTCTTAGCGATATCATACCCGACAAGGTCATCCAGATAGACATGGGCTATCTTTGTTATCGGCACTATCTCGGCGCCTTCCGCCGTATGTTCTACGCGGAACGCCTTGTGGAGGCCAAGCTTGCCTACGCCGAACTCCTTGTAGAACTGGGTTACCGTATGTTTGAATTCCCGGCTGCCGGAGACATCGGCCAGCGCTTTTCCCAGACCGCATATACGGCTGCTGATTCTCGTGTTGAACACATTGCCATGTTCTTCGCCAAGCCCTCTGTAATCCCGGACAAATGCCAGGCAGCCTGCTCCCAGTTCCTTTTCCAGCAATGTGAAGTCATAATCGAACAGCTCTTTGAATATCTCAAAGTCATGCAGGGCCGCATCGTTGATGCTGCCTTCTACTTCGCCAACGATCTCACAGGACGTGCTGTACGCGTTTTCATCGCTGGCAAGCAGATACGTGAGATAATCATGCCACAGGTTGCCCTCGAAGCCATGGCTGGCAGCCAGCTCCAGGAGCGCATTCACCACATCGTACAGAAGGCTTCGCATATCTTCTTTGTTATAGTATTCATTGTCATAATTTTCCATAAGGAACGTCATATCATCAAGAATCTGCTGCTGTTCCATATGTTTGTAGAGGATCAATTCATTTGTTCTCATCTGTTTCCTGCTCCTTGCCTAATAATTGCCGAGAATCTTGAGGCTCCGGCTTTCTTCCCTCAGTCCGCGGATTGCATTCTTAACCGCTCCGTCGCTTAAGCTGCCCTCAAAATCCACAAAAAAGCGGTATTCCCACGAACGTCCCTCTACCGGTCTTGACTCGATCTTCGTCATATTCAGGTCATTATAGATAAAATGAGACAGCAGATGATACAAGGAACCGCTCTCATGCGCAACCTCGAAGCAGATGCTGATCTTATCCGCATCTTTGCGGAATATCTTCTGGTTCGTAACGACGATGAATCTTGTAAAGTTATTTTTCTCGTCATTGATCCCGTCCACCAGGACAGAAAGGCCGTGTACCTTAGCCGCATACGCGCTGCAAACCGCAGCCTGCGTCCGGTCCGCGTCCTCCAGAATCTTTTTGGCCGCGATTGCCGTATTCACGACACTGATCTGCTGCCAGTCGGCATGGTCATCCAGGAAACGGGACGTCTGCATGAGCGCCTCTGCCTTGGAATAGACACGCTGTATATCCGCAAGCTCCGTCCCTGGCAGCCCCGCCAGCGTGTGTGTTACCGGAAGGATCGTCTCACCTACGATATAATTCTCAAATTCCACGAGCAGATCATACATCTCGTTCACCGCACCAGCCGAAGAGTTCTCAATCGGAAGCACGGCGTAGTCGGCAGATCCTTCTTCAATCGCCTCCATGGCATCCCGGAACGTCCTCACATGAAAGCAGTTGCAGCCTTCCCCAAAATACTGCTGCATGGCTGCCTGGCCGTACGCCCCCTCCACGCCCTGGAAGACGACCCGTGCCGTGCCCTTGTCAAGAGAATCCACCTCTATGAACGGCAGGCGGCCAAGTGCGCCTGCCTTCACAAGCTGCTGGTACTGCAGCTTCCTGCTTATGGACATGAGCTGCTGATAGAGCTCCTGTATCCCTTTCTTGTTGAAGTCGCTGCTGACCTTGGAGGCTACGTCTGTTAGCTTGTTCTTTTCCCTCTGGCGGTCGAATACCTTCTTCCCTTTCTCAATCTTGTACTCGCCGACCTGTTCGCATATGTTCATGCGTCTTTCATACAGTTCCACAATCTGTGCGTCTATCTCATCCAGCTGTTCCCTCAGTTCTGTCAACTCTGCCATATCCATCTATCTCCTTCTTGCAAACTAATCTGTATTATAATACATTTTGTGCATAAAATCTACTGCCCTTTGGCATACTTACAACGTATGAAACATAATTTTCTCTCCTGTGGAACGGCGGGCTGGTGTATGGAGATCCTATTCACCGGCCTCCATTCCTATAAAGAAAAGAATCCCACGCTGATGGGAAGCACGTCGATCTGGATGTTCCCGATATACGGGATGGCCAGTTTCCTCTCGCCCGTCTGCAAAGTCCTGAAAGGCAAAAGCCCGGTCCTTAGAGGAGGTGTATACACATGCTGCATTTTTATCGGAGAATATATCACCGGGTCTGTTTTGCGCAGGATCGATGCCTGTCCGTGGGATTACAGCAAAGCTCCTATGAACATTAACGGCCTCGTCCGCCTTGATTATGCACCCCTCTGGTTCGGCGCCGGACTGCTGTTTGAAAAAATCCTGTCCAGAAGTTGAAAATCTTTCGTATTTATTATATGATATATGAAAGATTTTCAATATGGGAGGATTATGATATGAATACCAAGGAATGCATCATGACACGAAGAAGCATCCGCAGGTTCAAGCCGGAACGTGTGGAACATTCTCTGTTAGAATCTCTTATATCTACCGCTTCCTATTCGCCATCCTGGAAGAATAGTCAGATTACCCGTTATATCGCAGTCGAAGATCCTTCAATTCTTGATACTATCGCTACTCATTTTACCCCGGAATTTAATTCCAAGATCGTAAAGCAGGCACCACTGCTTATTGCAGTTACTTTTGTAAAAGGTATCTGTGGTTTTGAGCGGGACGGTTCCTTTACGACAGAAAAGGAAGACCGCTGGCAGATGTTCGATGCAGGTATCGCATGCCAGTCGTTCTGTCTTGCCGCTCATGAGGCAGGGCTTGGTACGGTGATTATGGGAATCTGGGACGGGCACGGTATCAACGGACTGCTGCATATACCCCAGGATGAGGAGCTTGCCGCCTTAATAGCCGTCGGCTGGCCTGACATCGAACCGGCTGTACCCAGAAGAAAATCTGTGGAAGAATTATTGACATATATATAAGGAGGTTTTTATGAGACATTTGATGAGTCCACTAGATTTCTCAGTGGAAGAGTTGGATAAACTGATGGATGTGGCTAATGATATAGAGGTCAATCCGGAAAAATATGCACATGCATGCGAGGGGAAGAAGCTTGCCACTTTGTTCTATGAGCCAAGCACAAGAACAAGGCTGAGCCATGAGGCTGCCATGCTGAATCTGGGCGGCAGCATCCTGGGATTCTCTACCGCCGATTCCAGTTCTGCCGCTAAGGGGGAAAGCGTGTCAGATACGATCCGTACCATATCATGTTACGCTGATATATGCGCCATGCGCCATCCGAAGGAAGGTGCGCCTATGGTAGCGTGCCGCCACTCTTCCATCCCTGTAATCAACGCAGGAGACGGAGGGCACCAGCACCCGACCCAGACACTGACAGACCTGCTCACCATCCGCTCTTTAAAGGGGCATCTCTCCGGCATGACCATCGGACTCTGCGGGGATCTGAAGTTTGGGCGCACCGTCCACTCGCTTATCCATGCACTTGTCCGATATACGGGAATCAGATTTATACTGATATCCCCTGAGGAGCTGAGGCTGCCTGGCTACATACGCAACGATGTCCTGGATGCCAAGGATGTACCTTATGAAGAAGTGGTCCGTCTTGAAGATGCTCTGCCCAAACTGGATATCCTGTACATGACACGTGTACAAAAGGAGCGCTTCTTCAATGAGGAAGACTATGTCCGTATGAAGGATTTCTACATCCTGGATGCGAAGAAGATGGAGCTGGCTCCGGACAATATGTTCGTCCTCCATCCGCTTCCGAGAGTGAACGAAATCTCTGTAGAAGTAGACAGCGACCCAAGGGCCGCTTATTTCAGACAGATGCAGTATGGCGTCTACGTGCGGATGGCTCTCATACTTACATTACTGGAAATTGAAGTTTAGGAGGAATTGTCATGGTTGAAAATACATTAAATGTAGGCAGCATATCGGAAGGTTTCGTACTGGACCATATCCAGGCGGGAAGAAGCATGGATATCTATAAGCACCTGAAGCTGGATAAGCTGGACTGCTGTGTGGCTATCATCAAGAATGCGCGCAGCAGCAAGATGGGGAGGAAAGATATCATCAAGATCGAATGCCCGATAGATTTCATAGATCTGGATATCCTCGGCTTTATAGACCACAATATCACGATCAATATCATCAAGGATCAGAAGATCGTGGACAAGAAAGCATTAAAGCTTCCGAAAGAGATTACAAACGTCATCCGATGCAAGAATCCGCGCTGTATCACTTCCATCGAGCAGGAGCTGGACCACATCTTTGTCCTGACAGACCCGGAAAAGGAAATCTACCGCTGCAAATACTGCGAAGAGAAGTACGACGAGCGTTAGAAATGGGAGTTTAAGTAATGTAGACGCCGATGGGGAGGTATGGGGCATCTGCTCCGATGCGTCCGGGAACTGCGACTATCACACAGATTCCTAAGCCTGTGGACTGTTCGCCGATAGCGGCTCTCATCCCACGGGCCAAGGAATCTGGTGAGGATTCTCCGTCCCTTCCGCTTACACCTGCGCATCTGCCCCATACCTCCCCATCGGCTATCTACTTTACTGGCACGGGCGAAGGCGGCAGTGTAACACTACTGGCTGATGGAAGTGCTTAATAACAGCCATATACATACAGGTTGCATATATTATGCTTGTTATATTTTATCATTCATCTCACGCAGCCAGCGGTCATCCGATGGCCAGTAACGTCACACAACCGCACTCGCCCTTGTTAAGTGAAGTAGATAGCGGGCGGGGAGCCGGGTGGGAGATGCGCAGGTGTAAGCGGAAGAGGCGGAGAATCCTTTCCGTAGCCCTTATCCTGCGGGATGTAAGCCGCTATCGGCGCGCATTCCGTAGGGTTAGGGATACGTGAAATAGTCAGAGCCTCGTACGCATCGGAGCAGATGCCACCCGGCTCCCAGTCCGCAGCCACTTTACTTAAACCCACATTTAGATTTCCTCTCCGAGGCGCTGGATTTCTTCCAGGATTCCTGTCTTGTCGACATCTCCTTTTTCGCTTGCATTTTCTGCTATCACGTGCCCTCTGTCGTTCCACTCCAGATAGTCGGCCATAATCTCATATGTCTTCACGATACCGGCAAATGCTTCTTTCTTATCTGCACCACAGACGAGCAGCATGCATTCCTTCGTCCCTTTGAAGAGAAATTCCCCTCTCAGAAGCGCATAGAACCGGTCTATGACGGCCTTTATCTGCTCCGGAAAGGTAAACCAGTAGAGTGGGGTTGCGAATACGATGACATCTGCCTCCAGCAGGACCGGTGCGATATGGTTGAAATCGTCTGCATACACGCATGGGTTTCCGGTCTTATAACACCCTTCGCATGCATGGCATCCCTGGATGTCAAGCTCTGCGGCACTGATTGTCGTAAGCTTGTGTCCTTTTCTACCCGCGCCTCTGATGAACGCATTGGCCATCTTTTCACTGTTGCCGTTCTTTCGGGGGCTTCCTGTTATCACTACGATATTCTTCATCGGCTTTCCTCCTCTCTCTTCCATCCGCTGCAGATATCTATCCACTGCCTGCACCCGGTCACCTCATATAAGTCCCGGCCGGTAATGCCGACCGCACTGTTGCCCATGCCGCCGGACGTATACACGTAATCCTCCATGAAGCGCTTAATGGATATGTCCATATATACCTTGGCCCTTTTCCCGGGGAGGGCGATGGGGCTTACCGCCCCTGGCCTGCAGCCTGTGCAATCCATCAGGTCTTCTTCATCAAGGACGACCCTTTTCACTTTGAACTGCTTTTCGTACTTGACAGCATCAATCTTCGCATCTCCTGACAGTATGATTACATTGGCGCCAATAGGCGCGGCAAATACAAGCGTCTTGGCTATCTTCTCTGCCGGAATGCCGAGCAGCTTCATAGAATCTTCCGTACTTGCAAAATCTCTCTCACAGTCACGTATCTCATATGTAAACGACTGCCGTTCCAATAATTTGACCACTCGATCTGCTGCCATAAGCGTTCCTCCAGGTTCGGCCTTTTTATCTATATCATCAGCCAACGTCAAGCCAGCTTGGCTTTGGCGCGTTGCTCACGGGAATAAATTACAAAAAGACATGATACCGTAATACCACGTCCATAAGCAAGCAAGACGATAAGCCGGGTTATGTCGTTGGGTAATCATCTATCTAGACCTGCTGTCGCCAGCAGGTTCCAGCAACCTACCTAAGGCGTGGCGGGCCGCCACAATGCCTTTATCCGGTCTTGCTTCGGATGGGGTTTACATGTGCCCTCCCTGTTACCAGGGAGGCGGTAGTCTCTTACACTGCCCTTCCAACCTTACCCGGATGAACCGGGCGGTACATTTCTGTTGCACTGGCCTTGGAGTCGCCTCCACCGGACGTTATCCGGCATCCTGCCCTGTGAAGCCCGGACTTTCCTCACCTGCAGCCTTTCGGCCTTCGCAGCTGCGATTACCTGTCTTACTTGCATCTCATACTTTACCATACTCTATCCTCATTGTAAAGGTACACGTCTGTCAGATTCCCTCATCCTCTATGAGTCCATCTCCGTCCGCCGCGGTGGTTGCAAGCGTATCGCACCGTTCATTCTGCGGATGCCCGTCATGTCCTTTTACCCAGATGAACGTGACTTTGTGAGGCTCTTTTGCCTTCAGCAGCCGCTGCCACAGATCCACGTTCTTTACCGGTTCATTCTTGCCGCGCTTCCATCCTTTTTTCAGCCACCCGTCTATCCAGTGCTGGTTGAACGCGTCCACCACATATTTTGAATCAGAGTACAGTTCTATCTCACAGGGCCGGTTCAGCGCTTCCAGACCGGCGATGGCAGCCATGAGCTCCATCCGGTTGTTTGTCGTCTTCTTATACCCCTGTGAGAGTTCTTTCGTGTGCAGCATGCCTCTGGAATCCGTATATTCCAGGACCGTGCCATACCCTCCCGGCCCGTCCGGGTTTCCCCTTGCGGCTCCGTCGGTATATATTTTTACGTGCATATCATCTCTCTCCTATATTTCAAATGTCTGTCCATCTTCTGTAATATGCATGACTTTGGCTTTATAGCCTGCGGCAGCCTCATTCTCCATCAGACGCTCGTATACGTCGTATCTGTCCCACATATGCATAGGAAATACACAGTTCGTATGCGTATGTTTCATTAAATAGTCAAGTCCCCAGTAATACTGCTCTTCCTGCCTGGGATCCAAAGGGACGAATGCCACATCTATGTCTTCACCCTCCAGCTTGCCGATCTCGTGCTGGTAGTTCCTTTGCATCATCTTATTATACGCAGGACCTTCTTCTTCCCAGTGCCACCAGTTCAGATCTCCCGCATGATATATCGACTTCCCTTCCGCACGGACGAGGAAGGCGATGCCTGCATCTGTCGAACGCAAGGTGCTGATGCACAAGCCATCCACCTGGAACTCCTGCCTGGGGCCTGCATAGATGATACGCTCCGCCTGTCCGTCCGCCTTGATATCATCTGACAGGATATATGTTATGCTATGGTACGTGTTGGCCCACGTAAATATTTTCTTCTGGAAGTGGTCCGGATGGGCGTGGCTGGAAAATACATATATGCTTTTCTCTTTTGGAAGAGGCGGGAGCTCTCCCCTGTAATAATCAAAGACAAGGACAGCATTTTCCAGCTCGAGGACAAATCCGCTGTGATTCATGTAGGTTATTTTCATATGCTCGTGCTATTCTCCTTTTATGACTTCTACCGCATGGGTAATCTCCGGCAGCAGATAATCCAGGCACTGCTTTACCGCTTTCGCATTGCCGGGCAGATTGACGATGAGCACGTCTCCTCTTATTCCGGCCGCACTTCGGTTCAGCATAGACCGCTTTGTCACCTGCATCGTGAATGCGCGCATGGCTTCCGGTATTCCAAGGATGGGCCTGTCCACGACATCCATCGTCGCCTCCGGCGTACAATCATGCTGTGCGCAGCCGGATCCGCCGGTGGTGAGTATCAAGTCGGTCAGATGGGCATCCGCCATCCTCTGCATGACAGTGGATATCACCTTGTGGTCGCTTGGAAGCGCTTTCATAAACACAATGCTGTGTCCGGCGTCTTCCATAATCTTCTTGACGACCTGTCCGCCCGCATCTTCTTTTAGCCCTTTGTATATCTCTGTACTCGCTGTAATGATTGCAACTTTCATACTGTACCTCCATAATTTCTCTTAACGTAGTCATATAGTAAAATATTAACGCTTTTACAAAAATAATGCAATGATTACGGTGCATATTCCTGCAATCCCCATGGACACGCCGCTCACAGCTCCTTCCACCTCTCCCATCTCTATCGCCTTTGCAGTGCCGATGGCGTGGCTTGCAGTGCCGAATGACACTCCAGTGGCGACCGGATCCTTTAGCTTCAGAAGCCGAATGATGAACGGATGTATGATTGCTCCACCCGTTCCGCATATGATTACCGCCATCATAGTGACAGAGCGCAGGCCGCCGAGCTGGTCGGACAGATCCAGCGCTATCGCCGTAGTCACGGACTTCGGAAGCAGCGACGCCAGCATATCCTGGTGAAGCGCAAGCAGCCGGCAGAGCAGTATCGTACTTCCCATGGATATCAGGCTGCCGGCAAGACAGCCGATGACGATTGGAAAAAACTGCTGCTTCAGAACCTTCCTCTGCCGATAGATGGACAGGCCGATCATCGCCGTTGCCGGAACGAGGAACAAAGAGATGAACTGTCCTCCCTCCATATAATCCTTATATGGAATGTTAAGAAGCTTGAGCACCGCCACACAGAGCACCATGGCGATAAGCAGCGGATTCGCCAGCGGTGACTTTATCTTCTTCGCCATCCGGTCTCCTATATAGAAAGTAATGACCGTAAGAAAGATTCCAAACAGAGGATTCGCCCACAGATTATCCATCGGACGCACCCCCTTGTCCCGCCAGCTTATCCATACATATCTGAACTATCCTTACCGTAACGTATGTACCGAGAAACGTCAGCACAAGCGAGGCACATACGACGAGGAGGAAGCCTTTCAGCTGTCCTTTGAGAAGTCCGATATCCTCCACCATACCGATAGAAACCGGCACGAACACGATTGCCATGTTAGACAGCATAAAGTCCGCCGTTTCCTGGATATGCCCCTCCTTCAACAGCTTGAGGCCGAGCAGAGCGGCCAATATCAGAATCGCTGTCACGCTGCTCGGGAAGGCAATCGGCAGCAGAGATACGATAAACTCGGCTGCCAGGCAGATTGCCAGAATGATCCCAAGCTGCCTCAGTATCTTCATATTCATATACAAAACTCCCATCATCAAAAATGGATTGCGCTACACGCAGTCTCCAGAAGAGTATAACATAAAAATACAGTCAAGTTCCACCCTTGACTGTATTTTTTGAAAGGGTTCTGACCCCTTTCAAAATTCTTCAGATTATCTGACTATTTATATGATGATGCAGACGAGTCCTCCGTTGCTGTCATTTACGATTTTCTGCATCGTATCCTGCAGTTTTCCCTGGCTCTCGTCATTAATGACAGCCATCTTATTCTGCATGCCGTCCATCACGAGATCTTCGATGGATTTGCCGAAGATGTTCGTGCTCCAGATTCCGCCTTCTGTATCTCCGGCTTCCTTGATGTAGCGTACGAGGTCTTCCGCCTGCTGTTCGCTTCCGACAATCGGGGCGATCTCCGTCTCGATATTGGCCCGTATCAGGTGGATGGACGGAGCCTCTGAGTGGATCTTGACGCCGAACTTGTTGCCCTGTTTGATGATGACCGGCTCTTCCAGTGTTATCTCTTCTTTCTTCGGGCTGACGACGCCATAGCCTTTCATGCGGACTGCGGCAAATGCATCCTTCACCCCTTCGTATTCATCCTTGAGTTCCGACAGGTTCTTCATTGCCGTGATGAGCTCATACTGGCCGGCGATCGGCGTGCCTGTCAGCTCGCTTAGCATCTCGTAGTAGAATTTATCGGCGATATCTATTCTCACCTTCACGCATCCGGTATCCATCTCGATATGGTCTACCTTCATGTCATTTATGTAAGGGCTTTCCGGCTTTTCAAGCCCGGCCGCCGCGTCTTTGATTTCTCCGAAACCGTTCATAACTGCCCGGATATGTTCCAGCATATCCTGCTTGATACGGTGGTCTCTCGGAAGCATCTCCACCCACTTCGGTATATAGAACTGTACTTCCGATACCGGAAATTCAAACAGCACCGCCTCCATGATCTGGTAGATGTCATCTTCTTTGAGCTGTTCGCAGTTCACCGGCATGGCTTTCACGCCATACTGCTGCTCCAGCTCCTGTGCAGTCTCTCTCGCCTCGTCCCCATATGGCTTCTTGGAATTCACCAGCACGATAAACGGTTTCCCGATGCTCTGCAGTTCCCGGATCGTCTTTTCCTCTGCTTCCCGGTATCCCTGCCGCTCGATATCCCCGATGCTGCCGTCTGTCGTCACGACAATCCCGATGGTTGCATGGTCATGGATGACTTTTCTCGTTCCGATGGTTGCCGCCTTGGTAAATGGTATCTCATAATCAAACCATGGCGTCTTTACCTGCCGTTCCTCTCCGCCCTCGATATGTCCGGATGCACCTTCTACCATATAGCCCACGCAGTCTATGAGACGTACTTTGACAGACACGTCGTCCGACAGCTTTATCTCCGCCGCTTCTTTCGGTACGAACTTCGGCTCCGTCGTCATAATCGTCCTGCCCGAAGCCGACTGGGGCAGCTCATCCTTCGTCCGTGACTTCCCATGCTCATCCTCCATATGCGGGAGTACCAGCACATCCATGAAACGTTTGATAAATGTAGACTTTCCGGTACGCACCGGCCCTACGACTCCTATGTATATTTCCCCGTTTGTCCTGGCTTGTATATCTTTGTACAGCTGAAACGTGTTCATTGTGAATACCCCCTTGTTATGCTGATACAAGTGTATGCTTTGCAAGGGGGTATTATTCCGATTAATTTTCTATGTATTTCTGCGCCGCGAGTGCTTTTATCTCTTCTTCCTTCGATTTCTCTATCGCTTCCAGCTCGGCCGTCGTCGGCACTCCGAGCTTCTTCTTCTGGAACTCCATGTTAGACAGCAGGAAGTTCAGAGCAAAGCCTGCGAGCAGTGCCCACGCAGAACCTTTGAACGCCAGCACCGCGGCCATGATACCGGCAATGCTCCTGTCCATGTTCGACTTGCAGTATTCCATACCGATCCTTGCACATACATATGCCTGGAACAGCAGCGTAATGGCGGAGCCTACTCCCATGATCGGCTTCATGAATGACACGACCGGTACTAGGATGACACTGAGGAATGTCGCCATACGGAAGGAGCTCATCCCTCCGATCAACGACTTCATCGCCTTCTTCCCTTCCTTATACCGCACCGCTACGGACACCGTCATGCCGACCCAGAGGGGCCCGGCCAGCGGAGGGAAGGGTGCAAATATAGCAAGGATAAGGTTACGCAGGCCGCTAATCAGGTTAGAACGGCTCGAATTGAAATCTATATGCTCGTCATCTCTGCTCTCCTGTGCTTCCTTGACTAGCGTCTCAGACGTCACGAAATCACCGAACGCCAGCACATAGCAGATCAGTGCAAGAGGCATCGCCTGTATGAACATAGACAGCGGTGGAAATCCGACGGAAAATATGCTGACCGTCTCAAAAATCTTGCCAAAATCAGGAATGCGGATTATGCTCCCCAGCTCCAGCGTCGGTTTGGCAAGCTCCCCGAGCAGTACGCCGAGCAGCATCGCTATGAGATAAGGAAACAGGTTGCCGTACTTGGCCATGATATCCAGCAGCTTTATCTTCCCTCTCTTTTTCTCACAGAACGGCGAAAAGCTCAGGAAAGCAAGCAGCAGCGTTCCTGCCAGCGTAGCGACAGGAGCGGTCAGGAGCTGGCTCCCCTTCTCAAGCTGTCCCTGTATGACCGTAATCGGAGCGGCCAGAAGGATTCCTCCCTTGATGGATGTAGGGACGCTGTGCACAAACTTGTCTGCCAGCTTGGTCACGCCCATGAAGATAAATACAAATGCCACCAGCAGCTGCACCGCAATCATCGCCTGTATCCTCTCCGGCCCTTTGTCAAACCCGCTGATAAATGCCAGCGTAAACGGCAGGGTCGGCGTAATCCAGCCCGGTACGACAGGGTCGCCAAGCCACCCGTGGAGCATATACATGAACACCTCTATGATGACACAGCTCCATGCCAGTTCATACGGTATGCCGAGATAATCAGTCAGATATGGAATTGAACTGAGCGCGGTGGCGCCCAGAATCAAGCCCTGGAAAAACTCTACATATTCTATACGGAAATGCAGCCCCGGAATCCTCCACTGGAACGGCCCCAGCGGGATATAAGGGAGTTCTTTCGGATTTCTTTCTCTTCTTGCACTCATATGTGCAGCCTCCTCATTCATCATTCTATAGCAGATATCGTTCGTTAAAAGACAAACAATATCTGCCTGCAAGAAACTCTGCTCTTGTTTTAAGAGCAGAGCTCCAAGAAGTATCTTTATGCTTTATGCCTCCTGCCTGCCTAATGGGTTGCTGCCAAAGATCTTCTTATACTGTATTGTCAGATAAGCCATCATTACTACAGCCACGACGGCTGCCACAAGAAGTAATGCCATCATCGTATAGATTGCAGATGTCTCACCGATAGATTTCGTCATCGCGGATACGATGTACGGAAGGAAGCAGCTTGCCAGCCCCATCCACGTATAATAGATGCCGGTATTCCTTCCCTTCGGACCCGGACACATCTCCTGGCGGACGCCAAGCCCTGTCTGGAGGGCACCGCCTGCTGCGAAGAAGCCAAGCAGGGCAATCGCCACGTACACGACGCCTACGTTCTTGACGAGGAGTACGATAGCAAGCGCTGCCGCCGTAAATGCCGAATCAATTAGCACGACCTTCAGCGGATTCCACTTCAGCTTGCCCATCATGATAGCCCAGAATATGACGGCGATGATAGAGCCTGCCGTATAGATGGAAGTCATGCCTGCCGCCTGCATCTCTGTCAATCCGCAGTTGGTCATGCCGAATGCTTTCGTATACTGCTGCGCGCCGTACATGATGAACATGCAGAGGAAACCGTAAAACATCGTGACAAAGTTCACCAGACCACTCGGCTTCGTCTTCATCCGCGCCTTTGCGGCATCTATTTCAGCCTCTGCCGCATTCGTCGTCTTTCCGTCTGCGGTCTTTACCGTCTCCTTTATCTGGTCGTCATACACAAAAGGTGCAATTACCGCAAGGATAACGCATACCACAGACAGAATCAACGGAATCCACACATTTATCTTCCAGTTGCCGGAGGAAGAAAAATGTACCGCCATCAATGGATAGATGATGCCTGACACGGATACGAATGCTTTGATTCCGATAAGCGCGGAACCTGCATACTTCGGGGCTGCCTCCTGCACTGCCGGGTACAGGGATGCGTCCCAGAATCCGGAAGTGGCCACGCCTGCAAGGAAGGCACATACACATGCCACCGTGAAGTTCGTAGAGAACAGCAGGCCCGCAAAGCAGATGATATACAGTATGCCTCCGGCGACCGCCATCTTCTTCCGCCCAATCTTATCCGATACTTCACCGCCGAGCCATACGGTCAGGAACTTGCCGAATCCGGTCGCCGTGATTGCAAGCGACACAGCCGCCGCCCCGGCCACTTCATCCGTGTACCCCCACTGCGTGAAGAAGTTTACTTTGTTCTGTGACAGAATTATAGCCTGGATTCCATGTGTAAAGTAACACATATAGACTGTCACCAATGATAGAATATACTTCTTTGCTTTCATCCTAATTCTCCTATTCTTTTCTTCTATAAAAACAGACGATTACTTATTTTCCTCCTGGAACCTCTGGTACTCCTTAAGAGGCATCTTCTTACCTACGAACAGCTCGTAATTCACTGCCCCCTGCTGCTCCAGCATACCTTTTCCACCGACTGCCTTACAGCCGGCCTCTTCCGCTTCAAGAATCATCTTCGTCTTTTCAGGGCTGTACACCGTATCCGCCACAACCAGGTCTTTACGGTATAAGGACTTGTCGATGAGCGACACATCGTCATACGGCTCCATACCCATGATGGTTGCGTTAATGACGATATCACAGCTGTTCACCGCCTCTGCCAGTTTCTCCTTGTCGTCCAGGTCCTCCACCGTAACAGAGCATTCCGGACACCTCTTTGCAAGTTTTGCCTTCGTCCCCTCTGCCCTCACAAAGAAGTCATCCTTTGGATTGAAGATTTTCACTTCTTCTGCACCGTCCAGGGCAAGCTGCACCTGGATAGCCGTTGCAGCTCCGCCGGCTCCGAGTATGACTGTTTTCTTTCCCTTCACAGAGACGCCGTTCACCTCAAGATTCTTCACAAAGCCGACGCCGTCCGTCACATGGCCTGTAATCACGCCGCCATCATTGACAAATACGTTGCATGCACCGATGATTTCTGCCGCCGGAGACAATTTATCTACAAGTTCTGCCGCCACATTCTTACACGGCATCGTGAAGTTTCCGCCTCTCATGTTCAGCAGGCGGATAGCTTCAAACACCTTGGGCATCTGCTCAACATTTACATCAAATGCCATATAGGCATAGTCCAGACCGTCGTGCTGGAAGCTGAAGTTATACATGGCCGGGGAGCCTGAATGCCCTACCGGAGTCCCAAACAATGCCATCAAACCTGTATGTCCTGATATTCTCTTTTCCATCTTATTTCCCTCCAAAATATTCTGCCTAGACCTGCATCGCAGCCGCATATGCTTCTTTTGTCGCATCCAGCGCCCTGCGTGCCCTTGTGGCGTCCCCTACTACGTATACTTCCTGTCCGAGTTCCTCGAGCTGTTCCGCAAATGGATTGTAATTTCTGAATCCCATGGAAAGGATAACGGAGTCGAAGCCTCGTGCTTCATGCCTTTCGCCATCCGGTGATTCGTATTCCACCCCATCGTCATAGAACTTGCATACTTTTGCATTGACAATCTGTTCTACTTTATATTCCTCAAAGTCCTTCATCACATATTTTCTGTGCTCGGATATCATATCGGCCCCCATCGTATCCCGGAATTCGATGATGCTTACCTTGTGCTGCTGTTCTCCAAGGAACGCGGCTATCTCGCATCCAACCATTCCGCCGCCCACGACAAGCACCTTCTCTCCCGCCTTTCGTCTGCCGTCCAGCAGGTCGGAGCCATGTATGATGGCCGGATTGCGGATACCTTCGATCGGAAGAATCAATGTCTTGGATCCGGTTGCGACTATGACTGCATCCGGCTTCTCTGCCTTCACCGTATCCATGTCCGCCGCCGTATTCATCCGCACCTTCACTCCGGCTTTTTCGCATCTTACGATGTAGCTGCGGATCATGCCTGTAATATCGCCTTTGCCCGGAGGATAGGCCGCCAGCCTCATATTGCCGCCCAGTTTGCCGGTGCTTTCATACAGGGTAACCTCGTGTCCTCTCTCTGCACAGACAAATGCCGCACACAGTCCCGCAACTCCGCCACCGATAACCATGACTTTCTTCGCCTTTTCCGCTTTTGGATATCCTTCCGCCTCATGTCCGAGGAACGGGTTCGTCAGACAGCAGATAGGCTCCCCTTTATACATGTTGGCGACACAGCCCTGAAGACAGGCGATACATGGTATCATGTCCTCCAGGCGCTCCTGCATCGCCTTCTCAGGCATATGCGGATCCGCCAGCGACTGCCGTCCGAACGCAACCAGGTCTGCGCGCCCTTCCTTCACGAGCAGTTCCGCGTACTGAGGTTCCGTAAACCGACCTACCGTGATAACAGGGATGGCAACCGCCTTTTTAATCTCTGTCACCAGTTCTGCAGAGAATCCTGCATGGACCGTCGTCGGAGCCCACATGTATTCATCTTTGATATGTACCGCACGGGAAACATGGAGGCATTGTACCCCGCACGCTTCCAGATAAGCCGCTATCGCCGCGCTGTCGTGCACATCCACGCCGCCGGGAACTTCATCCGCACTGTTGATGCGGGCCAGTATAGCCACCTTGTCCCCCACATTCTTCTTCACTTCTTCAATAATCAGGCGCGGAAATCTCATTCTGTTTTCAAAGCTGCCGCCAAACTCATCTACTCTTTTATTGGACCGCTGGGAGATGAACGTATTCACAAGATAGCCATGCGCCATATGGATTTCCACCGCGTCAACCCCTGCCTGCATCGCGCGTCTGGCAGCCGCTCCGTATCCTTTTACAAGTTCATACACCTGGGCCGTGGGCACTTCCTCCGGCGTGTCTCTCCCGACCGTTGAAGGGATAGCCGTAGCCGCCTGTATCGCAGCACCCGCATTTTTTGCATTTCCTTCTGGTCCTGCGTTCTGAAGCTGTACGGACACTTTTGCCCCTTCCGCATGGCAGGCGTCCACGATCTTCTTCAGGCTCTCTATACTGCTGTCATTGTAAAGGCAGGGCTTTCTCGGACCGCCTTTTGCCCCCTCGTGGACTACCGTCGCTTCTATCGTGATAAGGCCGAACTGTCCCTTTGCCCGTTCTGCATAATATGCTGCAGACTGTCCGCTCCACGTGCCGTCCGTATTGGCGAAGTTGTTGCCCATAGGCGGTACCACGAAGCGGTTCTTAACTGTCATAGGACCAATCTGTATTGGTGAAAACATATTGTCAAATCTCATATCTTTCCCTCTCTCTTATCTTTCTCTGAATGGTCTACGCCTCAACCACTTCCGGCCATGTCTCTTTCAATACCTTCACCGTGCTGTCGTATGTATGGGCCGCTGCTTCTTTTATGCCTCTTGCAAGTATTTCGTCTGATATGACTTCCACGCCCACTACTGCCGGTTCGATACCTGCATCCTTTATCATCTTGACAAATCCGGCCGTATCTTTGGCTCCTGTCCCTGGTGCAAGCCTGTCGTGCATAGACTCATCCCTCAGGATCGTCTTGGCGTATGGCCTGTCGAACGCGTCATTGATCTGGATTGATACGACCTTCTTCGCAATCTCTTCTGTCAGGATGTCATACGGCTGGTCGGCACGTACCCAGTGCCACGTGTCAAGGATGAGCATCGCATTGTCACATCCGCTTGCTTTCACTACTTCCCATCCTTTTTTCAGATCAGGAATCCCGCTGTATGGCATCGGTTCAACCCCGATAATCCGTTTTCCGGCTCTGCGGCAGAGTTCTTTCAGCTTCTGTGCCGTATGCTCTACGGAATAGTTTTCCATAAGGCCGCAGTTGATATGGTTTACGCCGAACAAGTCGCACATATGGAAGCACATCTGCTCTTTATATTTCTGCTCATATGAACGGTTGTCTTCTGCCCACTGCACGATATACTCGACTTCCGTAACCTTCATTTCATGCTTCTTAAGGATTGCCATGATATCATCATCATAAAGCCCTTCATTCAACGCATCTACATACGTCTCTGCCCTGAGTCCGATGCCTTCATATCCTGCCTCTTTGGCAGCGATGACACGATCCTCAAATCTGCATTGGTCTCCCAGCGTCCAGGAACTGATAGTGATTGGATATTTTTTTGACATAATACATTCTCCTTCCATTGTTAAAATTGAACATGATTTTTTTGTTTCTGCCGTTCAATCTTGTTACTTTTACTATGGTTTCATTATATTCTATCGTTAAATTAAAAACAAATTGGTAATTTTAGCCGAATTCATAGATTTTGTTTATAGATTATGTTAGAATGTGGACATGTCGAAAAAAGACGAAAGGAGCAGTATATGAATCTGTACCATCTCAGATACTTTGTTACCCTGGCCCATCTGGAACATTATACGAAAGCGGCCGAGATTCTCGCCATCACCCAGCCTAGCCTGAGCCATGCCATCTCCTCACTGGAAAAAGAGCTCGGGGTCAAGCTGTTTGAGAAGGAAGGGCGCAATGTCGTCCTGACCAAGTGCGGGCAGGCGTTCCTCACTGATGTGGAACAGGCGCTTGGCATGCTGGATTCCAGCATCAACAAGCTTCAGATGACCGGTACCGGGGAAGGGCGTATCGACGTGGCCCTGCTGCGCACGCTGAGCACCTCGGTAGTTCCCCAGTTCCTCCGTGGTTTTCTGGATACACGCCCGGAAAAAAACATCGACTTTTACTTTCATGCATCCACCGGCCTCACGCCGGATATCATACAAGGCGTGAAGGAGCGCAGATACGACGTCGCGTTCTGCTCCCTCATGGAAAATGAGCCATCCATAGAATTCACGCCGATCGCCAGGCAGGAGCTCGTCGTCATAGTGCCGGAAGGCCACCCTCTTTCCGGCCGCCGTGAGATAGACCTGGTAGAGACGCTGGCGTATCCGCAGATTGTATTCTCCAGACGAAGCGGCCTCCGTCCCATCATCGACCATCTCTTTGAAAAATGCGGGGGACATCCTGACATCGTCTACTCGCTGGAAGAAGACCAGGCGGTTGCGGGGCTCGTAGGCGCTGGGTTCGGCATAGCGGTTGTTCCAAAGATGGAGATACTCGGCTATATGCCTGTACATATCATCAAGATACTGCACCCCGCGTGGGAACGGCTCTTCTACATGGCGACGCTGAAGGACGTGTACCAAGCCCCCGCCATAGTAGATTTCAAGAAATACGTGGCGGAACATGCGGACCTGTAAATGTGAGTTTAAGTAAATTAGGCGGCGGACAGGGAGCCGGGTGGCATCTGCTCCGATGCGTCCGAGGCTGCGACTAGTCCACGGCCTCCTAACTTTGCGGCAGAGTCGCTGATAGCAGCTCCTCTCCCACAAACCAAGGATTCCGGGACGGATTCTCCGCCTCTTACGCTTGCACCTGCGCATCTCCCACCCGGCTCCCAGCCCGCCATCTAATTCACTTAACAAGGGCGAGGGCGGCTGTGTGGCGTTACTGGCCAGCGGATGGCCGCTGGCTGCGTAAGATGAGTGAAACAATATAACGGGCTTAATATATGCGGCATAAATCTGCGACTGATATATATGCTCGTCGTCAAGCGTTTGCAGCGAGGCGTGCACGCCGTTGCTGCAAGAAGAGCCGGAATCAGGCAGGGGATGTTATATCACATAACATCCCCGTACCTGATTCCGGCTCTTCTTCATTATGATTACTTCCACAAAGGTTTCCAACTTACTTAGCCTTTTATCACTATGCTGACACAATCAAAGTACTTCCATCAGCCAGTAGTGGCACACAGCCCCCCCCCCGCCCGTGCCAGTAAAGTAGATAGCCGATGGGGAGGTATAGGGCAGATGCCCCATACCTCTCCATCGGCGGTCTGGCTTACTAAACTCACATTTCCTTCCACGGCAGCGCACTGTGTTCTGCCTTGCTGTCTCTGAGCATGAGCTCGTTGACCGCCTCCCTCGGGTCCTTATTTTCAAACAGCACTTTGTTCACTTCCCCGATAATCGGCAGTGCCACATCATACTTCTCCCCAAGCTTCACTGCCGCTTTTGTGGAATACACTCCTTCCACGACCATCTTTACTTCGTCCATCGCCGCCTGCATGCTCATGCCCTGGCCGATGAGATAGCCTGCCTTCCGGTTACGGCTGTGCTGGCTGGCACAGGTGACGATCAGGTCTCCGATTCCGGTCAGCCCGGTAAAGCTTTCTACCGCTCCGCCCATCTTCACGCCAAGCCTTGCTATTTCTGCGATACCCCGGGTGATGAGCGCTGCTTTCGTATTATCACCATAGCCGAGTCCGTCTGCGATGCCCGCCGCCAGAGCGATGACATTTTTAAGAGAACCGCCAAGTTCCATGCCGAGCATATCCGGGCTCGTATATACGCGGAACACTTCATTCATGAACATCTTCTGGAGATATTCTGCCGTTCCCTTCGTCCTCGCCCCAATCACCACGCTCGTGGGCAGCCCCCTGCCTACTTCCTCCGCATGGCTCGGCCCGGACAGTACTGCCACGTCCGCCTGCGGGATCTCTTCTTCAATCTGCTGCGAAAGGGTCATAAGCGTCGTCTCTTCAATGCCTTTTGACACATCCACGATAATCTGCCCATCCGCCACAAAAGGCTTCATGCTGCGCGCCGTGCTTCTCGTAAATGGAGACGGCACCGCCAGCACGAGAAAGTCTTTTCCTTTGATGACCGCTTCCATGTCCGTCGTAAATTCCATGTCTTCCGGAATCTTAACTCCCGGGAGCTTGCTCGCGTGCTCCCTCTTCGTGGAGAGCATCTCCACTTCTTCCTTGCTGATAGACCAGACGGCCACCTCGTGTCCGTTCTTGTACAGCAGAAGCGCCAATGCAGTTCCCCAGCTGCCTGCTCCCATAATACCCACTTTTGCCATAATACATCCTCCTTATTTCCTGCCGAGACTCAGTTTATTTTCCGTCCCGTTCATTAACCTCTTTATGTTCGCCCTGTGCTTGAAGAAGGCAGACAGCACGAGCAGCGCCGCTATGGCATACATCTCCCACAGATGGCTGCCCGACACGCCGAACCCCCCCATCTGCCCGTACACGACTACCTCTGCCAGATATATGATCACGACAGCCAGAGAGCCGAGAGAAACGTACCGGGTGCCTGCCACGATTCCGACGAACACGACAATGCAGATAAGTACCATCGTTATGTTCACCGTACTGACAATCAGGCCGGCTGTGGCCGCAATCCCCTTTCCGCCTTTGAATCCGAGATAAAACGGATAATTATGGCCAAGCACGGCTCCCATGCCGGCATACATAGACAGCACCGGTATCATGTCCCCATGGGTCTTCCTATAAATAAGATATACCACTACGACAGCGAACACACATTTAAAGCAGTCTCCCAGGAAGGTCACGGCACCGGCCTTAAATCCGAGCGTGCGCAGGGCATTCGTCGTCCCCGCGTTGCCGCTCCCCTGCTTTCTGATGTCTATATGGTGGAGTCTGCCATAGATATATCCTGTCTGCAGCAAGCCAAATGCGTATCCGATAATCACACATATCAAGCGTTCCATAACTACCGTTCCTTTTCCTTTCTCTCCCGCACAAAGAATTTCAGCGAAGTCCCCTTGAATCCGAAAGCCTCGCGTATTTTATTTTCCAGATACCTCGTATAAGAAAAGTGCATGAGCTCCTTGTCATTGACGAAGATGACAAAGGTCGGCGGCTTTACCGATACTTGCGTAATGTAATAAAGCTTCAGCCTCTTCCCTTTGTCTGAAGGCGGCTGCTGCATTGCAACTGCTTCCGTCATGATCTCATTGAGCACCCCGGTCGCCACACGGAGCGTCTGGTTTTCGATGACCATGTCAATCTGATCGTACAACTTGTTCAGACGCTGTCCCGTCTCCGCTGACACATACATGATTTCTGCATAAGGCATGAAAGAGAGCACCTGCCTCACACGATGTTCATGCTCACGCATGGTCTTGTCATTTTTCTCGATGGCATCCCATTTGTTCACGACGATAATGACGCCTTTGCCGCGCTCATGGGCGATTCCTGCAATCTTGGCATCCTGCTCTGTCACGCCCTCTTCAGCGTCGATGACGACAAGGACGACATCCGCACGCTCCACGGCAGTGACGGTACGGATAATACTGTACCGCTCCAGCTCTTCTTTGATCTTGCTCTTCCTGCGGAGCCCCGCCGTATCGATGAAAATGTATTCCCTGCCGTCATGTACGATCTCCGTGTCTATGGCATCGCGTGTCGTCCCAGCCACTTCGGATACGATGACGCGCTGCTCTCCGAGCAGCTTGTTCACGATGGAAGACTTGCCCACGTTCGGTTTCCCCACGATGGCGATCCTGGGGCGTTCGTCTTCTTCCTCTTCGGCGCTGTGCTCCGGAAAGAATTCCACCACACGCTCCAGCATATCCCCGATACCGAGACGGGACGCCGCCGATACCGGCACCGGATCCCCGATTCCAAGGTTGTAAAACTCATACACGTCCGGCATGAACTTGTCAAAACTATCGACTTTATTTACGACGAGCACTACCGGCTTCCCGGACCTGCGGAGCATATCCGCCACTTTTGAATCGGAATCTACAAGCCCCTGCCTCACATCTGTAATGAAAACGATGACATCTGCCGTGTCAATCGCAATCTGTGCCTGTTCTCTCATCTGGGACAGGATAACATCCTTGCTCTCCGGCTCGATTCCCCCTGTATCGATGAGCGTAAACTCTTTGTCAAGCCAGCTGACCTCCGCATAGATCCGGTCTCTTGTCACTCCCGGAGTGTCCTTTACTATTGATATCATCTCGCCCGCCAGTACATTAAAAAGTGTGGACTTGCCTACATTGGGCCTCCCCACGATAGCTACAACTGGTTTACTCATATTTTTACTCCTACTCTATATTCAGTCCATTCCTGTCTTATGATTGCTTCTATAAAATCTCGTCCGCTTGATTTTACAATATCTGCCTGGACTTGTAAAGTCTCTTTCAGCTCGTCAAGCGTCACGTCGTCGAGAAATACTTCTTCTTCGCTCCGGAACATATTGCACGGAAGCAGAAGGCGTCCGCCGAGCTCCTTCCCTTTTAGCTGGCTCATCAGATCCTGTCCGGTAATGAGGCCGGATACCGTGATGAGCTCCCCGAAGTAATCATTCCGTATCGGATATACACGTACCGTCGTGCCCGGATATTTCTCCTTAAGCCGCTCTGCCATCTTCCTGATGTACGGCTCCGCCAGATAACCTGTCGCGATAGAAACTTCCCGCTCCTGTCCATCACCTTCAAGCTCCGCATAAGCCTCTTCAAACTCATCTTCAAGAAGGCGCAGCATGCCGACGCCGTTCTCAAGCTGAAGATAGCCGTCATACCGCTCCTCTTCCGGCATGTCCTGCCCTGCCAGGACATACCATTCGTCCCCGGCATGTATGAAGTGCAGCCCGTATTCTTCGTACAGCCTGTCCTGCCAGCGATGTATCGTCTCAAGCACTTCCCGGGCATCCTCTTTTGTAAACGGTTCCAGAGGATAGAGGCCGTCCCTGTATCTCGTCAGCCCAACCGGCACTACCGACACGCTCTGCAGGTGCGGCAGGTAGCGGGACATGTCGCGGATGCTCCGCTCCAGCTCTTCTCCGTCGTTGATGCCCTTGCACAGCACAATCTGGCCGTTCATCGTGATGTCGCCCTCGTACAGCCTGTCTACTTTCCTAAGCGCATCTCCCGCGAACCGGTTGTGCAGCATCTTGCAGCGAAGCTCCGGGTTCGTCGTATGGAAGGATATATTGATCGGCTCCAGATGGTAGGTTATGATGCGCTCGATATCATGGTCGTTCATATTTGTAAGCGTGATATAATTGCCCTGCAGGAAGGACAGGCGGGAATCGTCATCCTTAAAATACAGCGTCTCCCTCATTCCTGCCGGCATCTGGTCGATGAAACAGAACATACACTTATTGCGGCAGGAGCGGTACTCGTCCATCAGACCCTGTTCGAATTCGATTCCGAGATCTTCATCATAATCTTTTTCAATCTCAAGCTCCCACTCCTCCCCGTCCGGCTTCTCTATCAATACGACGAGATTCTCTTCATTTACACAGTAATGATAGTCAAATACATCTTCTATTATAGTATCATTAATGGACAGCAGCCTGTCTCCGGGCTCGATTCCCATCTCCTGCGCGATGCTTCCCGGGACGATTTCCTTAATGACATGTTCGTGTCTCATACATAAGCTCCTCAGTTCTATTTTATCTTAGCCTTATTATTATACCCCACCTTCTGAAATTAGTCTACCCGAAGGCAAAAGGGTGTTGACCATCTCATGGAAAAGGTGATATAAATAAGTTGTACGAATGTGTATACATATTGGACTGCTGGCAATCAGCAAGTGCAAAATATTGTTAAGATACAGGAGAATATCATGCCAAATATTAAACTTATGGAAGAAGCCCTTCCGGTAGCGCCACTTAAAATCGCGGCTCTGGAGAGCTGCAGGGAGCTTGGGCAGAAAGTAAATGATTACATCGTACGGTTCCGCCAGGATACCTTGAGAGAATCGCTCGATTCCCCCCTCTTTTCCAGCTACCAGCTTGAAAATTATCTGATTGAATGTAAATGTCCGCGTTTCGGCACAGGCGAAGCGAAAGGAATTATCGGAGAATCCATACGAGGCAAAGATCTGTTCCTTATGGTAGATGTATGCAATTACAGCCTCACTTACACGGTGAACGGCCACCTGAACCATATGTCCCCGGATGACCACTACCAGGATCTGAAACGAATCATCTCTGCCGCCACCGGCAAAGCGCACCGCATCAATGTTATCATGCCATTCTTGTATGAGAGCAGGCAGCACAAAAGGACGAAGAGGGAATCTCTTGACTGCGCCCTTGCGCTGGAGGAGCTTATGGAGATGGGCGTTAGCGATATCATCACCTTTGATGCCCATGACCCGCGCGTCCAGAATGCGATTCCGCTCCAGGGCTTTGATAACTTCAACCCGCCCTATCAATTCATGAAGGCGCTGCTTCGGGCCGAACCGGACCTTTCGGTGGACAAAGACCATCTGATGGTAGTAAGCCCCGACGAAGGTGCTATGCACCGGGCGGTATATTTCTCCAACGTACTCGGGGTAAACATGGGCATGTTCTACAAGCGCCGTGATTATTCCACCGTGGTAGGCGGCAAGAATCCTATCGTGGCCCACGAGTTCCTCGGTGATGACATCAAAGGGAAAAATGTAATCATCGTGGATGATATGATTTCTTCCGGGGAGAGTATGCTGGACGTGGCGAAGCAGCTGAAGGAACGAGGCGCGGGACGGGTATTCGTATGTACTACGTTCGGTCTGTTCACGGAAGGTTTTGACAAGTTTGACGACTATTATGAAAATGGATATATCGACAGGGTCATCACGACGAATCTTACGTACCTTCCGCCGGCTGCCTACGAAAAGCCGTACTTTGTCGTCGCTGACTTAAGCAAGTTCATCGCGCTGATCATAGACTCTCTGAACCATGACATTACAATCGGGTCTGTTTTAAATCCGACAGACAAGATTCATGCATTGCTTGAAAGACACAACTCTAAAAAGTAGGGGATACGGGAATCCCTTCAGCAAAAAAGAAGCCTGACCCCTCTCGGGTCCGGCTTCTTTTTTCCTCTCAATACTTTATAATCAGTGCTTCTCCATGTATGTCGTAAGAGCAGTCTTCTCTGTAAAGTATTTCTTTAAAGCAGAAACTAAATTCTTCATCGAATCTCACTTCCTTTTATATCAATCTCTTATTTTTCTTTCCGTTAAAAGATTAACACTTGCAGGAAGTATTGTAAAGATATATTTTTAACAAACTTTGTATATTTATGCAGGTTGTTTTTGTGCATTTATTAACAATGTCAGAAATCCGTATACACCCCGCCATTATGCAGCGTGTTCCCTTTCGCCCCGGCAAGCTCGGACACCGTAACAAGCTGGTACCCCTCGTCCAATATTACCTGTACCGGATAGTCGCCTTCTGCTGAAGCGTCCGCCTCACATCTGAGGGTATAGCCTTTTTTGCCGTTCAAGTCATCCAGCAGGTCTCTGACCGTATAGCCGGACTTCCTGTCCAGGACCGCCCGGCCATCGCCATCCCCATATATCCGGACTCCGGCCTGGGGAAGCTCTTCTCCTTGTAGTATCTCGCCGGATGTGGCCATGATGACAATCTGCTCTTCCTGTTCTGCCGCAGCCGCTGTCCGGAATAAAAGGAACGGCATGAGGCAGACTACAAAAAGAGCAAGGATCCTGAAACAGATCCCGGCCCTTCCTTCATGTCTTATATTTGTTCTCTTTCTCATGCGTACTCTTCTTTTCATTCGTTTTTCTCCCCTGTAATGATCAGCCTTCTCCCCTGTTCTTTTTTAGTATACAGCCTTTCCGGCTATTATTCAATGATTCTTACACGCCTTACCCCTTCGATTTTCAGCAGTTCGTCTGTCACGCCTTCCGGTACCTCTGAATCGATATCAATCATCGTGTAAGCGAATTCGCCTTTGCTTTTATTGGCCAGGTCCGCGATATTAAGGTTTTCTTCCGCCAGCACTCTTGTAAACTGGCCGAGCATGTTCGGGATGTTATGGTGAAGCAGAACGATCCTGGCATTGTCACCTTTATATCCCATGTCGCAATCCGGGAAGTTCACGGCATTCGTTATGTTCCCGTGTTCCAAATAATTCCGGATCTGTTTCACGGCCATCTTGGCACAGTTATCTTCCGACTCTTCCGTGGACGCTCCGAGATGTGGTATGACGATCGCGCCCTTCACTCCGGCCATAGCCGGCGTCGGAAAGTCTGTGACATAGTGCTTCACATGGCCTGACAGCAGGGCATCGATCATAGCTTCCTCATCTACGAGCACATCCCTCGCAAAGTTCAGCACGACAATCCCTTTCTTCATGAGGTTGAGCGCATCGGCATCAATCATCCCTTTGGTACTGTCGAGGGCAGGTACATGAATCGTGATATAGTCGCAATCCTTGTATATCTCATCCACGGTCTTTGCATGCCGGATGCTTCTGGAAAGCCTCCATGCCGAGTCCACGGACACGTATGGGTCATACCCGTATACTTCCATTCCGAGATGCGTGGCGGCATTTGCCACGAGCACGCCGATGGCTCCAAGGCCGATGACACCCAGCTTCTTGCCGTCCAGTTCACAGCCGGCGAAGGCTTTCTTGGCCTTCTCGGCGTCTTTGGCTATATTGCCGTCCTCCTCATTTTCCTGCACCCAGTTGATTCCGCCGATGATATCCCGGGATGCAAGGAGCATGCCCGCAATCACAAGCTCTTTTACGCCGTTGGCGTTAGCCCCAGGCGTATTGAATACTACGACACCGTTCTCAGAGCAGCGCTCAAGCGGTATATTGTTCACGCCTGCCCCGGCCCTTCCGATTGCCTTAAGGTCAGGGCCGAGTTCCATCTCATGCATGGATGTGCTTCTGACGAGCACCGCATCTGCAGCTTTTGCATCACTTACCGGGACGTAGTCTTCTGTAAACTGTTCCAACCCTACGCCGGAGATTGGATTTAAGCAATGATATTTATACATGATTACAAATTCTCCTCTTCAAACTTTTTCATAAACGCAACAAGAGCTTCCACGCCTTCTTCTGGCATGGCATTGTAGATGCTGGCGCGCATGCCGCCCACGCTGCGGTGCCCTTTCAGGTTCTCAAATCCGGCGGCCTTAGCCTCTTCCACGAATTTGGCGTCCAGCTCTGGGATGCCCGTTATAAACGGGACATTCATCAGAGACCTGTCCTTTGCTTCTACCGTTCCGCTGAACATCCTGCTTGCGTCCAGATAATCGTATAGTATCTTCGCCTTCTTCTCATTGCGCTTCTTCATGGCGGCGAGGCCTCCCTGCCGCTTCAGCCAGCGGAACACCTTGCCGCATATGTATATGCCATAAGCCGGGGGCGTATTGTAGAGGGAACCTGCATCCGCATGTGTCTTATACTGGAGCATGGTCGGTGTTCCCGGCAGTACGTCGTCTGTTATGAGATCTTCTCTTATAATGACGATGACAACTCCGGCCGGTCCCACATTCTTCTGCACGCCGCCATATATGACACCGTACTTGGTCACATCCACGGGTTCAGACAGAAAGCAGGATGACACGTCAGCCACGAGCGTCTTTCCCTTCGTGTCCGGGAGCTGTTTGAATTTTGTTCCGTAAATCGTATTGTTCTCACAGATATATACATAGTCTGCGTCATCTGACACAGGCAGGTCTGTACAGTCCGGAATATAAGAATATGTCTTATCTTCGGAAGAAGCGATTTTATTAGCTGTCCCGTATTTTGCCGCTTCAGCATAAGCCTTTTTAGACCACTGCCCTGTGACGATATAGTCTGCGACCCGGTTCTTCATCAGGTTCATCGGAATCATCGCAAACTGCTGGGACGCTCCTCCCTGCAGGAACAATACTTTATAATTGCCAGGAATGCCCAGCAGCTCTCTAAGATCTGCCTCTGCCGAGCCTATAATCTCCTGGAACGCTTTTGAACGGTGGCTCATTTCCATCACGGACATGCCGTTCCCGTTGTAGTCAAGCATTTCTGCCGCCGCTTCCGTTAACACTTCCTCCGGCAATACAGCCGGTCCTGCTGAAAAATTATACACTCTGCTCACAATACATTCCTCCACTTTCTTATTCAGTAATAATTATCTGCTTCTTTCTTCCAGGTCTTTTTCGTCAAAGGCTTCGCTGATTGCCGCGCCAGGCGCCACCATCGGCCACACCTTTTCATCAGAATCAATCTGGCAGTCGATGACGACCGGCCTTCCCAACTTAAGCGCAGATGCGAATGCCTCTTTGAACTCTTCCCTCGTCTCAGCCCGGACTCCGGCAGCGCCGAGCGCCTCCGCCAGTTTTACGAAATCCACATTGTCGTTCAGTACCGTGGCCGAATAGCGTTCTCCGTAAAACAGGTTCTGCCATTGTCTCACCATGCCGAGCACGTGGTTGTTTACTACGACCTGGATAATCGGGATATTATAACGGGCCGCAGTCGCAATCTCATTCATGTTCATGCGGAAACAGCCGTCCCCGGCTATATTGACGACTGTCTTGTCTGGCATGCCGGTCTTCGCGCCAAGAGACGCACCGAGGCCGTAGCCCATCGTTCCGAGGCCTCCTGACGTAAGAAAGGTTCTCGGCTTCGTAAACTTGTAGAACTGGGCGGCCCACATCTGATGCTGCCCTACTTCCGTTACGATGACGGCATCTCCTTTCGTCTGACGGTATATCTCTTCGACCACGAAGGGACCGGTCAGCGTATCCTCATGGTACTTGAGCGGGTACTGTTCCTTATAGGACATGATCTTCTCTATCCACTCAGTATGGCTCTGATTCTCGAGCCTGTCGTTCATGATGCCGAGCGCCACTTTGATATCACCTACCACACCGTCGGTAATGAGTACGTTTTTATTCATTTCAGCGGCATCCACATCAAACTGCAGGATTCTGGCATTTCTGGCAAATTTCTTTGCATTTCCCGTCACGCGGTCGCTGAACCTTGCGCCTATTACGATCAGCAGGTCGCATTCGCTTACCCCGTAATTGGCAGTCTTCGTCCCATGCATGCCAAGCATTCCGGTGTACAGAGTATCCGTCCCCGGAAAAGCGCCTTTTCCCATGAGGGTATCTGTGACAGGCGCATCCACCTTTTTCACAAATTCATACAGCTCCTTGCTCGCGTCTGCAAGCACCGCTCCTCCGCCAACAAATATGTATGGTTTCTTTGATTTTGAGATGATCTTAAGTGCGCTCTCGATCTCTTCTTCACAGATGGCCTGCGAAACTGTCACGGGAGCGATCTCCTGTTTCTTATATTCTGTCTTGTTGGCTGTCACATCCTTGGGGATGTCGACCAGCACCGGGCCGGGCCGGCCTTTTTTGGCTATCACAAATGCCTTCCTGATCGTGTCAGCCAGGTCTTTTACATCTTTGACGATATAATTATGCTTCGTTATCGGCATCGTGATGCCCGTGATATCTATCTCCTGGAAGCTGTCCTTCCCAAGCAGAGAGACTCCGACGTTGCACGTAATCGCCACGATCGGTATGGAATCCATGCATGCTGTCGCGATTCCGGTTACCAGATTTGTAGCCCCCGGACCGCTCGTCGCAAAGCACACGCCGACCTTTCCGGTTGCTCTCGCATATCCGTCGGCTGCATGTGCAGCCCCCTGTTCATGTGATGTCAGGATATGTGTTATCTCATCACTGTGCTTATATAATTCGTCATATACATTCAGTATCGAGCCGCCGGGATAGCCGAATACGGTATCTACCCCCTGCTCCTTCAGACACTCTATGACGATTTCTGCTCCTGTCAATTGCATACCTTCGTATCTCCTATCTATTTATTCTTCGGCACTTCCAGGATGGCTCCCCTGTTGCCTGATGTAACCATGGACGCATATCTTGCCAGATATCCTGTCGTAATGCGTGGCTGTCTCGGTTCCCATGCCTTCTTTCTCTTTTCCATCTCTTCCTCCGGCACGTCCAGTTCGAGTTTCAGCCCCGGTATATCAATCTTGATGATATCCCCCTCTTCAATGAGTGCAACCGGTCCGCCGACGGCGGCTTCCGGAGACACGTGGCCGATGGAAGCTCCTCTGGATGCTCCGCTGAACCGTCCGTCCGTGATAAGGGCGACGGAGGAGCCGAGGCCCATGCCTGCTATTGCGGAGGTCGGGTTGAGCATCTCCGGCATACCCGGTCCGCCCTTTGGCCCTACATAACGGATTACGACGACATCTCCGGCTGCGATCCTGCCTCCCTTGATGGCTTCAATGGCGTCTTCCTCGCAGTCGAATACTCTGGCAGGTCCTTCGTGTACGAGCATCTCTTCTGCAACTGCAGAACGCTTCACGACGCTGCCGTCCGGTGCGAGATTTCCTTTCAGTACCGCGATTCCCCCTGTTGTACTATATGGATTGTCGATTGTTCTTATAACCTCGGGGTCTTTATTGACCGCTCCTGCTATATTTTCGCCGACGGTCTTTCCTGTAACTGTCAGGCAGTCCGTATGCAGAAGCCCTTTCTTGTTCAGCTCTGCCATGACGGCATACACGCCGCCCGCTTCATTCAGATCTTCCATATATGTAGGCCCAGCCGGTGCCAGATGACACAGGTTCGGCGTCTTCTCGCTGATTCCGTTGGCAAAGTCTATCTCAAAGTCCATCCCGATCTCATGGGCAATTGCCGGGAGATGGAGCATGCTGTTGGTCGAGCAGCCGAGTGCCATATCGACCGTCAGCGCATTCAATATCGCATCTTCGGTCATGATGTCTCTTGGACGGATATCCTGTCTCCACAGTTCCATCACCTGCATGCCTGCATGCTTCGCCAGACGGATCCGCTCCGAATACACCGCCGGAACCGTGCCGTTGCCGGACAGTCCCATGCCAAGCACCTCTGTCAGGCAGTTCATGCTGTTGGCGGTATACATGCCGGAGCATGACCCGCACGTCGGACATACTTTATTCTCGAACTCACATACATCTTCTTCCGTCATCGTTCCCGCCGTATAAGAGCCGACTGCCTCGAACATGCTGGAAAGGCTCCGCTTCTTCCCCTTTACATGACCTGCAAGCATGGGGCCTCCGCTGACGAATATGGTCGGCACGTTGATTCTTGCAGCCGCCATCAGAAGCCCGGGCACGTTCTTGTCACAGTTTGGCACCATGACGAGCGCGTCAAACTGGTGCGCCAGCGCCATAGCTTCCGTAGAATCCGCAATCAGGTCTCTTGTCACAAGAGAATACTTCATCCCGATATGTCCCATGGCGATTCCGTCACATACCGCGATGGCCGGGAACACGATCGGGGTTCCTCCCGCCATGGCAACGCCCATCTTAACGGCTTCAACAATCTTATCCAGGTTCATATGACCCGGAACAATCTCATTATGTGAGCTCACTATACCGACAAGCGGCCGTTCCAGCTCCTCCTTCGTATATCCAAGCGCATTGAATAAAGACCTGTGGGGTGCCTGCTGCATCCCCTTCGTTACTGTATCACTTCTCATATTATCCCTCCTGGCTAACTAATTCAGGACGTGATCTTTTTGAAAAGGGTTACGTCCCAAATTAAACTTTATGGTGTACCTAAATGGATTTTGCCCTGTACCTAAATGGATTCTGCTATCAGGTTTCCCATTTCTTCTGTTCCTATCTGTGTCTTTCCTTCTGACATGATGTCGATGGTGCGGCAGCCCTTTTCCAATACTTTTGCAACTGCTGCCTCTACCGCGTCAGCTTCCTTGTCAAGGTCGAAGCTGTATCTGAGCATCATGGCCATGGAAAGTATCGTCGCTATCGGATTGGCGATTCCTTTTCCTGCTATATCTGGCGCTGAACCGCCGCTTGGCTCATACAGGCCGAACTTTGTCTCGTTCAGGCTTGCGCTTGCAAGCATGCCAATCGATCCGGTCACCATGCTTGCCTCGTCGGAGAGGATATCTCCGAACATATTCTCTGTCAGGATGACGTCAAACTGCTTCGGATCTTTTACAAGCTGCATGGCACAGTTATCTACCAGCATATGCTCCAGTGTCACTTCCGGATAGCCTGCTGCAACCTCTTCCACGACGTTCCGCCACAGCCTGGACGTATCGAGCACATTTGCCTTGTCTACGCTCGTCACTTTCTTCCTTCTCTTCGCGGCAATGTCAAAGCCGCGCTTTGCAATCCGCCTGATTTCATTCTCATTGTATGTAAGCGAGTCACGTGCCGTAAGCACGCCGTTTATCTCCCCGGTACTCCGTTCTCCGAAGTACAGCCCGCCGGTCAGTTCCCGCATGATGACCATGTCAAAGCCGCCTTCCGTAATCTCTTCCTTCAGCGGACATGCGCCTTTCAGTTCGTCATACAGCACCGCCGGCCTTAAGTTGGCAAACAGGTTCAGCTCCTTGCGTATCTTAAGCAGCCCGGCCTCCGGCCGTTTGGATGGCTCAAGCCGATACCACGGAGATGTCCCGGCATCTCCTCCGATGGATCCCATGAGCACGGCATCACATGCCTTTGCCGCCGCTACCGTCTCATCCGTAAGCGGAACGCCATGGACATCTATCGATGCGCCTCCCATTAACAGCTGTGTATATTTACACGTATGTCCGTATACTTCTGCAACCTTATCCAGCACTTTCATCGCTTCGGTTACAATCTCCGGACCGATTCCGTCTCCTTTTATCACCCCGATGTTCAGGTTCATATGCTCTCATCCTTCCTGTATAAAAATTCAGTAAAAAAATCTATAGAATTAATCATATCCTATTTTAATGTTTGTTTCAAGACTTTAATTCGCTAAATTACTCAATGAAGCTTATCAATGAATGTCCTATCGTACCTTCCGGCATCTCCACATGGAAGTTCTCAGCTATCGTGGCCCCTATCACGGCAAATGTATCCTGCTCTCCCAGGCTGCCTGAGCCCTCCAAGGATTGGGAGTACACGAGCAGCGGTACTTTTTCCCTCGTGTGGTCTGTCCCCTTATAGGTCGGGTCATTTCCGTGATCTGCCGTTATCATCAGCAGATCGTCTTCCCGCAGGACATCCAGCAGCCGTCCGAGCTTTTTGTCAAAATGTTCCAGCTCCGCCGCATAGCCTTCCGGGTTCCGCCTGTGTCCCCACAGCGCGTCAAAGTCCACCAGATTTACAAAGCAGAGGCCATGAAAGTCTCTCTCCGCTACTTCTGCCGCCTGTTCCATGCCATGGACAGAGCTTTGGGATTTGTATGCTTTCGTGATGCCTTCCCCTGCAAATATGTCTTTGATCTTGCCGATAGAAATCACGTCATATCCTGCATGCTTCAAAGCGTCAAGCACCGTGGGGCCGGAAGGTTTTACGGCATAGTCGTGCCGGTTGCTCGTACGGACGAACTCGCCTTTCTTCCTCCCCACATACGGCCTTGCGATAACCCGCCCGACTTTCCACTCCTCTTTCATTGTCAGCTCTCTTGCAATCTCGCAGCAGCGGTACAGCTCTTCAAGACCGAACGTCTCCTCGTTGCCGCAGATCTGGAGCACGGAATCCGCAGAAGTGTAGACGATCATATGGCCGGTCGCTATCTCTTCTTCCCCGAGCTCTTCGAGAATCTCCGTGCCGCTTGCACTTTTATTGCCGATAATCTTATGCCCTGTTCTTTCTTCCAGCTCTTTTATCAAATCGTCCGGAAAACCTGTCTCTGTAAATGTCTTGAAGGGCTTTGTCGTGTAGATTCCCATCATCTCCCAGTGCCCGGTCATCGTATCCTTTCCGCTGCTTCTCTCCTTCAGCACCCCGTAGTACCCTGCCGGCTGCTCTGGGGCAGATCCATCCGCGGACGGATGTACATTCCATATGCCGAGCTTGGCAAGATTAGGGAGTGTAAGTTCAGGAACTGTTTCTGCGATATGCCCGAGCGTGTCAGCTCCCTCATCTCCGAACAGCGCCGCATCTTCCATCGCTCCGATACCAAGCGAATCCAGTACTATGACAAATATCCTGTGAAATCTCTCCATATGACAGACCCCTTTCTATTAACATGCTTTTAACAGACTCATTCCTTCAGATTGCCTGAGCCGAAGCCCAGGGGGAACAATTCTTCAAGCGTGTATATCTCATAATGATCCTCATCAGCCGCAAGGATGATAAAAAACTCTTCCGGCCGGCAGAACTCCATCATGACCTGGCGGCACATGCCGCATGGGGGGCATAGGCCGTGCCCGCCCTTCTGGTCCTCGTTTACGATGCAGATGGCTGCAAAATCCCGTTCTCCTTCGCTTACCGCTTTGAAAATTGCCGTACGCTCCGCACAGTTGCCCGGAGAGTAAGCGGCATTTTCTATATTGCAGCCGGTATATACAGTACCGCCTGTTGTAAGCAGCGACGCCGCAACCCTAAAATCAGAATAAGGCGCGTAGGAAAAGCCAAGCGCTTCCTTCGCTCGCTGTATCATGAGCCGCACCGGTACTTTTTCTTTTTCCATCCCCAACACTCCCTCTTACTTTATGTTCTTTCCTTTGCTCTTCGCTATTTTGACAATCCGGCTCGTTCCAAGCCTTCCTGCCCCAAGCTCCAGGAAGTCTTCCGCGTCCTGGATGGAGCGGATACCTCCCGCCGCCTTAATCTTCACATCCGCACCTACATGCTCTGCGAAGAGCCTCACATCGCCAAATGTCGCCCCTTCTGATGAAAACCCTGTCGATGTCTTGATATAATCGGCCCCTGCTGCCGTGACAATCTCGCACATCTTCACTTTCTCTTCTTCGCTGAGAAGGCACGTCTCGATTATCACCTTAAGCAGCTTTCCGTCCGCCGCCTTTTTTATCTGCCGTATCTCTGCCTCTACGCAGTCATACTTTTTGTCCTTGACCCATCCGAGGTTGATGACCATGTCTATCTCATCGGCTCCGTTTTCTACAGCGTCCTTTGTCTCGGCCACTTTGACCGCTGTCGTATTATACCCGTTCGGAAACCCGATGACCGTACACACGGCCAGCTTCTCACCCACATATTCCTTCGCCTGCCTGACATAGGACGGCGGTATGCACACGGAAGCAGTATGGTATGCAATGCCGTCGTCACAGATGCCGCGTATCTCTTCCCACGTGGCAGTCTGGGCAAGCAAGGTATGGTCTACGTGCTTTAGTATTTCCTCTATTTTCATAATTATATCCATTCCTTTCGCTTCGCTCAGGCACAAAACGTAATGAAAATGTTTTCCTGAGCTTATTTTTTCTTTATAATTCTTCTTGTAGGGAACTCGGTATACTACAAATCACGGGGAGGCGAGTGGGCTGTCCGACTTGCCGTGATGTCCACAAGACTTTTGTAGTGGCCTGCATTGCTTCTACTGACAGCAAAGGCGTGACCACCTATGAGTGCCAACGTTTTTCAACCTACACGAAAGGTTTGAAAAATTTGTTACACTGGCTGCTCGGACACAATTGCAAAGACGTTTGTATGGAATCTACAGGTAAATATTGGATTCCTGTTTATAACATTCTGGAAAGAAAATGTTCCATTGTCCTTGCCCATCCTAAATATGTTAAGGCTATCCGTGGAAAGAAAACTGACAAGAAAGATGCCAAATGGATTGCTGACCTGTTCAAGCATGATCTTGTTGCCGGAAGCTTTATGCCACCCGCTGACATCCGTCAGCTCCGTGACCTTATGCGCTACCGTTTCAAACTGACCTGCTTTAAATCAAGCGAAAAGAATCGTTTGCAGAAGACGCTATTGATGGGTATATCACACCGGAACAGGCTGGTAAACTAAAGGTAATTAAAGCTCATTACGAAAACCTGGAATCCCGGAAAGCAGAGCTTGAAGAACTCATTCTTGCGCTCGCCACTCCCTATCAGCAAGAACTTGCCATTCTTCAAACCGCTCCTGGTATCAGCAGTGATTTCACTGCGATTGGAATCATTTCCGAAATCGGTACCAACATGGAGGCCTTTCCTTCGGCGAAACACTTATGCTCATGGGCTGGGCTTACACCAACCAACAATGAAAGTGCAGGGAAGAAAAAATCTGTCCGGGTTTCCAAGGCCGGATGCTATATCAAACCACTACTTGTGCAGTGTGCCAATGCGGTTGTTACCAGCAAAAAGCATCCTGAAATTCGTAACCGCTATCTCCGTCTCAAAAAGCGTCGCGGTCACAAGAAAGCAATCATTGCCATAGCAAGAATGCTTCTGACTGCATTATATCACATGTTGAAGAACGGAGAAAACTATAATGCGGAACTTTACCAAAAATCATAGTTACCACCCGTAGATCGAGAAATCACGGTAGAACAGGCTCTTATCATAGCAAGGAATCAAGGTTATAGGATTAAGTCAGCAACTGCATAACCTCAACATACTCGATATTCAATTTTCAAAGCAGCCACCGAAAGATGGCTTATTTGTCATACGATTAAGGGAATGGATACCCTCTACTTTTCATTTTCAATCTTATTTCTCCTTCTTTAGTCTGTCCTTTTTTATCAGAATACGGATTGCTTCAACTGCTGCCTGAATCGGCGCTTCCGTATCGTGTACTACCGGGTTCGGAAGTCCTTTTCTGGCCCGCTCCTGGTTCGCCATGACGAGCATGACAGAACCGACCCTGGCACGCAGGCAGCTGCCGACGATATACAGCGCTGCCGACTCCATCTCAGAGGCAAGGCAGCCACATTTGACCCATGCGTTCCATTTCTCCATGAGCTCATAGCCGACCGGCTTCGTATCCGGCGAGTGCTGCCCGTAGAAGGAATCCTTGCACTGCACCACCCCCGTATGATAGTTGAAATCCAGATTGGCGGCGGCCTCCATCAGGGCATTGACAACAGCGATATCCGCAACGGCCGGATACTCTATGGGCGCATACTCTTTGCTCGTGCCTTCCATACGTATGGCTCCTGTCGCAATCACGATATCCCCGCTTTCAACTTCTTCTGCCATCCCTCCGCTCGTACCGACACGGATGAAAGTATCCGCGCCTGTCCTGACGAGCTCTTCCATGGCAATCGCCGCAGACGGCCCTCCGATACCGGTGGAAGTCACGCTAACTTTCTCACCGTCCAGACAGCCTGTATATGTGACATATTCCCTGCTGTCGGCAACCAGCCTGGCATCTTCAAAATGTGCGGCAATCTTTTCACACCTCTTTGGGTCGCCCGGAAGGATTACATACCTGCCAACTTCCCCTTTGGCAACCTGTATATGATATTGTCTGTCCTTGTCCTCTGAATAGTTGATCATGTGCACATCCCCTTTCTTTTCCTTCCTATATCATATCATTCTGTCCCTTGATAAACCAGTCTTTCCTGACAATTGTATGGTTTTTTCCCGGTGCATCATATATACTTATATATAGGAAAAGGAGGTATGGATATGTCAGCCGCCGTTCTTATGCAATTGGAATATTTTCTACGTGTGCTTGGAGCTGCCGCCTGCGGCGCGGTTATCGGCTATGAACGCGAAAGCCACATGAAGTCCGCCGGCATCCGGACGCACGCCATCGTGGCCCTCGCCTCATCGCTCATGATGGTCCTGTCAAAATATGGTTTTTATGACATCCTGGCCAGAGAGCATATCGGTCTTGACCCGTCTCGTATCGCCGCCGGTGTCGTCACCGCAGTAGGGTTCCTCGGCGCAGGCGTCATATTCAACCGGAAGATGAATGTGGTAGGCATAACGACTGCCGCCGGCATATGGGCTACCGTGGGCATCGGCATGGCATTCGGCGCGGGGATGTACGCATTGAGCATCGCTTCTTCCCTGTTTATCGTATTCCTTCAGTTTCTGTTCCACACAAGGTTCCTGTACGGCAGGAACGCCATCATGGAGCAGATTACGATACAGGTCGATTCAAAAGAAGAGATAAAAGATCTGCTGGGCGGCATCTTCTCATCCAGCAAGATAAAGATATCCAACATCAATGCCAAACGGATAGACGGTACGACACTGGAAATCAAGCTGTATGTAAAATTCCCCGAATCTTACGATATAAATGAAATATTCACACTGTTAAAAAAAATCCACAAATCAAGTCAATAGATATATAATTTGAAAGGGGTCAGCCCCTGCAGCTGCAGGGGGCTGACCCCTTTCAAAATTATTGAAGATGCCAGATATCTTTATTATATTCTGCAATTGTTCTGTCTGTTGAAAAATAACCTGCTTTTGCAATATTTGTGAGCATTTTCCTGCTCCATGCCTTGCGGTCTGCATAATCTTCATATGCCCGGTTCCTGGCCGCTATATATTCTTTCAGATCCAGCAGTGTCATGAACCAGTCCTTATAGATCAGTTCTGCGTGTATCTGCAGCAGGTGATACGGATCTCCTATCTTCATCATCTCAGGGCTGATGATGAAATTGATGAGGGAGCGTATCTGTTCGTCATTGATATAGTAGTCCACGGCGCGGTAGTCTCCTTTTGCATAATGCTCGATTACCTGGGCGCTGGACTGCCCGAAGATATAGATGCTGTCGTCCCCTACCAGTTCGTGTATCTCTACATTCGCCCCGTCTTCCGTACCGAGGGTGACTGCCCCGTTCAACATGAACTTCATATTTCCGGTGCCGGAAGCCTCCTTGGACGCCAGCGATATCTGTTCTGATATGTCGCAGGCCGGTATGAGATGCTCCGCCATCGTAACATTGTAATTCTCCACCATCACTACCTGGAGATACGGCGACACATCAGGGTCATTGTCGACCAGCTCCTGCAGGCAGAGGATAAGGTGGATGATATCTTTTGCTATCTTATACGCCGGAGCCGCCTTAGCCCCAAAGATTACCGTAATCGGCGTGGACGGTATCTTTCCTGCTTTTATCTCCAGATACTTATAGATGACAAACAGCGCGTTCATCTGCTGCCGCTTATACTCGTGAAGCCGTTTCACCTGGATATCGAAGATAGAGTCCGGATTCAGCTTGATTCCCTGCGATTCTTCCAGATAACGGGCAAGCTGCACCTTCTTCTCATGCTTCACATCGAGGAGCTTCTCCAGTGCGATGTCGCTCTCGATATGGCGCATCAGCTTCTCCAGCTTGTTGGCATCTCTTCGGAAATCTTCTTCCACATAGCCGCTGATCCACCGGACAAGCTCTTTGTTGCAGTGGAGGAGCCAGCGTCGGAATGTAATCCCGTTCGTCTTATTGTTGAACCGCTCCGGATAGATATCATAGAACGGCTTCAGCTCTGTATGTTTAAGTATGTCGGTATGGAGTGCAGCAACACCGTTGACGCTGTGCCCGTAGTGGATATCCATATGAGCCATATGCACCCGGTTCTGCCTGTCGATGATATGCACTTTCTCATCCGCATATTTCCCTTTGATCCGCAGATCCAGCTCTTGAATGACAGGTACGATCTGAGGCGCGACCTGCTCAAGATACTCCAGCGGCCACGTTTCCAGCGCCTCCGCCAGAATCGTGTGGTTCGTGTAAGCACATGTCTTCTGCACAATCTCAACCGCCTCGTTGAAATCGATATTCTTCTGTACGAGCAGGCGGATCAGCTCAGGTATGACCATGGACGGATGGGTGTCGTTGATCTGTATCGCAACATGCTCATGCAGCCTGCGAAGCTCGTAACCATTATCTTCGCATTCTTTTAAAATGAGCTGGGCACCGCAAGACACCATGAAATACTGCTGGTAAATCCTGAGCAGATTACCTGCCTTGTCGCTGTCGTCCGGGTAGAGGAACAGCGTAAGGTTGCGGCGGATATCATCCTTATCGAAAGAGATGCCCTCCCCGACGATATGTTCGTCCACACCATCCACATCAAATAGGTGCAGCTTGTTCTTGCCGTTTCCATATCCTGATACATCCATGTCATACAGGCGGGAAGTAAGCGTGAAATCCCTGAAAGGCACCTGGAAGCTCAATCCCGTGTCCGTAAGCCAGCTCTCCTCCCCTATCCACGGATTCGGAAGCTCCTTCTGCTTATGGCCCTCAAATACCTGGCGGAACAGTCCAAGATGGTAATTGAGCCCGATACCGTCACCTTCCAGTCCAAGCGTAGCCACGGAATCCAGAAAACAGGCCGCAAGCCTCCCGAGCCCTCCGTTGCCGAGAGAAGGTTCCGGCTCAACCTCTTCAATCTTCGCAATATCCTTGCCGTTTTTTGCAAGCAGCTCTGCCACATCGTCATAGATGCCCAGGTTGATCAGGTTGTTAGACAGAAGCTTCCCTATGAGAAATTCTGCCGAAATATAATATAACTTCTTACTGCCTTTATTGTCCGGCGTATCTTTCAACATATCTTTTGTAAATGCAAGCAGAGCATAATAGACTTCTGCATCGCTCAGATCTCTCATCTCCCTGCCATATTTTTCCTTAACTATTGTTTCCAGTCTGCTTAATTCCATAACCGTCTCCTTCATTCAATCAAATTGCATCGGTAGCATATGGCAATTGAACGTAAGCAGTCCAATAACCATATATTACCATAATCTGTATTCCGGCATTTGTCAACGATGCTTTCTATCCTTAAGTATTCCAGTTTTCCTCCAAAATATAACCTGCTTCGCATGTACACCTTGTCAAACATAAAAAGAAGAACCCCTTAAAGGATTCCTCTCATCTTCTGTACTTATTCTGCGCTTGCTTTTTCAACCTGAGCGATTGCCGCCTTCTGCATAGGGATGCGGCAGTTCTTGTTGCTGCCGAACTCTACGATTACGTCATCATCAGTAATATCAATGATTACGCCGTAAAATCCACTGGTCGTAAGTACTGTATCTCCCACTGCCATATCTGCAATCATAGCCTGCAGTCTCTTCTGCTCCTTTTTCTGCGGTCTCATGAATACAAACCAGAAGCCTCCGAATATCAATACATATACTAAGATGAGTAACATCCAGTTACTCCCGGACTGTGCTGCTAATGCGTACATATCTTATTCCTCCTAATATCTTTAAACACTATTGCTATCATACACAAAAATGCTTTTTTCATCAAGTGCTTTTCCATATTTCATGGAAATTTTATACTTCACATCCTGTCATGCGTGCAAGTTTTTCTGCCTTATACTCCATGTAGCAGCCCCTTTCGACCGCCTCTCTGATCTCTTCCATCATCGTATTGTAAAAATAGAGATTGTGCAGGACACAGAGCCTCATCCCAAGCATTTCTTTTGCTTTCAGCAGATGTCTGATATATGCCCGAGTATAGGTCCTGCACGCAGGACAGCCACAGCCTTCCTCTATCGGCCTGCCGTCCAGCTCGTATCTGGCATTGAACAGGTTAAGCTTGCCGTGGTTCGTATACACATGGCCGTGCCGGCCGTTTCTGCTCGGATACACGCAGTCGAAGAAATCAACCCCTCTGTCTACTGCCTCCAATATATTTGCCGGTGTCCCGACTCCCATCAGGTAGGTCGGCCTGTCAGCAGGCAGATGCGGTACGACGGCATCCAGTATGCGGTACATATCCTCATGAGACTCTCCCACCGCCAGGCCACCTATCGCATAACCGTCCAAATCCATAGCCGCAATCTCTTTTGCGTGCCGTATGCGGATATCCTCATAGATTCCGCCCTGGTTGATGCCAAAGAGCATCTGCCGCGGATTGATAGTATCCTTCAGGCCGTTCAGGCGCCGCATCTCCTCTTTGCACCTTCCGAGCCACCTTGTCGTGCGCTCCACAGACTTTTCCATATAAGGCCGGTCTGCCACGCTGGACGGACATTCGTCAAATGCCATGGCGATGGTAGAAGCCAGATTGGACTGTATCTGCATGCTCTCTTCCGGCCCCATGAATATCTTCCTGCCGTCAATATGGGAATTGAAATACACGCCTTCTTCTTTGATTCTTCTAAGCCCTGCCAGAGAAAAGACCTGGAACCCGCCCGAATCGGTAAGAATCGGCTTGTCCCAGACCATAAATTTATGGAGCCCGCCAAGTTTTTTCACCACATCGTCACCAGGACGCACATGCAGATGATATGTATTGGAAAGCTCCACCTGTGTCTTTATTCCCTGCAGATCATCTGTAGAAACCGCGCCCTTAATCGCCGCAGCGGTCCCTACATTCATAAATACAGGGGTCTCGATGACCCCGTGTACTGTCTGCAGCCTTCCTCTTTTGGCAAGACCATCTCGTGCCAACACTTTATACATGATCTCTACCTCTTGTTTTTATAATTATCAGTAATGCAGAATAACCGGCGTTCCGGCTGATATCAGATCGTACAGCTGAGACGCTTTGTCATAAGGCATGTTCACGCAGCCATGCGAGCCGTTCGTCTGGTATCTGGCTCCTCCGAATGTCGGCTGCCATGTAGCATCATGGAATCCGATGCCCCCGTTGAACGGCATCCAGAACTTGACCGGGGATTCGTACTCATATGTCCCGTCCGGAAGCTTCTTTCCCCTGAGCACCTGGTCAAGCGCCTTGTAAGCCAGCGAATACGTTCCCTGCGGGGTCGCGTGCCCTTTGTTCGGATTCCCGGTTACGATTCCGCTCTGAAGAACGACCTGCCCGTTCTGGATAAAATACATCTGCTGGTTCGTAAGGTCGACTTCGGCATACGTGTTACCGAAGTCATTCGTATCATGGCTCGCTGCGCGGCTCGAATACTCGGGCTCTCTCGTCACCGTCTCTCCGTTCTTGATGTTCGCGGTCAGCGCGTTATATTCTGCCTCCTGGTCAATCCTCCAGCCATAGCTTCCGCCTTCCACGGTGACGCTGTTGCCACTCGCCGTGGTAAATGTCCTCGTCTTGCCTTTCGTATTATACTTATCGGCCAGCGTCTGGATATAAGCTTTCACCGCCTCTTCGTCGAAGGTCACGTTCATGTCGCCGTCTGCCTTCACCCACTGGGAGATTACCGAGGCATCCACGACTTCTGTGCTTGGGCTGAAATCATAAGTAACGCTTGTGCCAAGGTAGCTGTTCATAGCGTCCTTAGCCGCGATCACTTCTTTGGAATCAGAGACGAATCTGGGCCTGATATAGCATCCGGCATCCGACAGGTTCACCGTTGACGCAAATCCGTTGATCGCAGCAGCCACAGCCTCATTGAATTTCTCCGTATCAATCTGCGTACCGATCACTTCCGGCACGATGACAAATTCCGTATCCTTGAACTCCGGATGCGCGTCCACAGACGCTGTCTGGTTCTCCGGCTTCAGGCAATTCAAATTCTCTATTATGCTTTTCAGGGCATTCTCATCATATTTGACGCCCACTTCTGCAGTAATCTCAGGGTGTTTCCACAGCGACTCTATCCAGAAAAGATTTTTCTGTTTATTGACAAGCTCCTTCAATTCCCTGCCTTGGACATATTCCAGCGAAATGTCTGAACCTTTGACCGTCTCCGTGCCTCCGTCCGATTCTTCCAGCGTAAGTACATAGTCGGCAACCTGCTTCTTCATATACTCTTCCACCTGGCTGACACTCTTCATCGAAAAGTCCTGTCCGTTAATCTCTGTAAAAAACATAAAATGACTGTTGAAATATAAGGCGAACCCGAGATAGATAAGTATAAGCGCGCCAAGAATCGAGGCAGCGATGACTCCTGTCTTCTTTCTCCTCCTGTGCCTCTTTAACTCCTTTTCAGCCTCAGTCTCCTCTTCCTCGCCGTCATCGTCCTCGGATTCGTAATCTTCTTCCTCTGTTTCAAAATCGTCGTCCTCGAATTCAAAATCATCTTCCTCGGAGTCATACTCTTCTTCCTCAAAGGCAGAATCCTCAGCGTAATCTCCATCCATAGCAAAGCCTGGACCGTCCTCATCGGGAACTCCGATATTGCCAGATTCTTCCACGCCGTCTATTCGTCCGGCTGCTTCAATATTACTGTCATCAGAAGATATGCCACAGGTGTCAGTATCTTCACTATCCGATCTGCCGTTTTCCTCTTCTGTTTTATCTTTCTGACCAGATTCTTCTTCTGCCTCTTTGGATTCGTCATAACTATCATCCATTTCTTTAAATTCGTCCGAGTTGTTGATATCGTCAAAAATCTCCTTCATAGTCTCTTCTATGATTTCTTCGGATTCTCTGTCGATATCTTCTGGTCTCTTCTGCATATCTGACATAGTCGTCTACTCCTCATTAAAATATTCACACGCATCTATTATAATATGATGCCTGTCAAAAGTACAGTGCAAATTCGTGAAAAATTGCTGAAGAATTCTTGAAGATTTAGTGATTACGGGTATAATAGGATTATGTATCACACAGCAAAGGAGACAAAGCATGGCAGGATCAACATACGGAACCTTATTTAAAATCACAACCTGGGGAGAGTCCCACGGCCCGGCTGTCGGTGTAGTAGTCGACGGCTGTCCGGCAGGGCTCCCGCTTACCGATACAGATATCCAGGAGTACCTGGACCGCCGCAGGCCGGGCCAGAGCCGGTATACCACTGCACGGAAGGAATCCGATCAGGCAGAGATATTATCCGGCGTATTTGAGGGCAGGACGACCGGCACGCCCATCTCGATCCTCATAAAGAACCAGGACCAGCGCTCCCGGGACTACGGTAAGATAAAGGACTGCTACCGTCCCGGACATGCGGATTATACATTTGACTGCAAATATGGTATCCGGGATTACCGGGGAGGCGGACGTTCCTCCGGACGAGAGACGATCGGCAGGGTGGCCGCCGGTGCGGTCGCTTCCCGCCTGCTCGCCTCTGTCGGCATACGTGTCACGGCCTATACGGCGGCAATCGGTGCTATTACTGTACCCCGTTCTGCGTATAATTATGACTGCATCCATGAAAATGACCTCTATATGCCGAATAACGAGTATGCAGCCAAGGCGGCCGCATATCTGGAACAGTGCATCAAAAATCTGGATTCCTCCGGCGGCATCATCGAATGTGCTGTAACAGGGATGCCCGCAGGCATTGGCGAGACCGTCTTTGACAAGCTGGACGCCGGCCTGGCCAAAGCAGTCATGTCCGTCGGCGCCGTAAAAGGTGTAGAAATAGGCGATGGCTTTCGTGCCGCCGTTGCTACGGGCAGTACGAACAATGACGCCTTCCAGGCCGCAGACGGGCAGGTAACGAAAAAAACCAACCACTCGGGAGGTATCCTCGGCGGCATGAGCGACGGCAGTACTATCCTGCTGCGGGCGGCCGTAAAACCTACCCCTTCCATCGCCCGTCCACAGGAAACCGTCGACAGGTCAGGCAGCAATACTGAAATCACCATCACAGGCCGTCATGATCCCGTTATCGTTCCCCGGGCGGTCGTAGTCATTGAATCTATGGTAGCGGTCACGCTGGCAGATCTGCTGATGGCCAACATGTCTGCACGGATGGAATGGCTGGAGCGCTTCTACTGCAATAGGGGGAAGTAAAGTGGGCTCCCTCCTCCCCGTCCTCAGCCTGTCTTGCTCCCACATATGCCTCAATCACATCGCTTGCAGTAATATTTGCATATGCTTGATAAGAAATTTCTCAAAAAATGTTGAACTTTCTGACGGATATAGTATAATAGATCTTGCACGCCAGTTAAGAAATACTAAACTTTATGTTTATTTTTACTTTTACAACCATACATTAACGGAGGACGTTCATGGATATCGGAAAAAAACTGAAGGAACTGCGTATCGCCAAGGACCTGACACAGGAAGAGCTGGCGGACCGTGCCGAACTTTCCAAAGGGTTCATCTCACAGCTCGAGAGAGACCTCACCTCACCTTCCATCGCCACGCTCGTGGACCTGCTGCAAGTGCTGGGGACGACAATCAATGATTTTTTCAGCGAAGAAACGGAGGAACAGATCGTCTTCCACGATGAGGATTACTTTGAGAAGATTGATACAGGGCTTAAGAACAAGACGGAATGGATTATTCCGAACGCTCAGAAGAATATGATGGAACCGATCCGGCTGACGCTTGAGCCGGGCGGCTCCACTTGCCTTGACGTCCCCCATGAAGGGGAAGAGTTCGGCTATGTGCTCAAGGGAAGCATCAAGATTCATATCGGCAAGAAGATATACAGTGCCAGGAAAGGCGAAGCCTTTTATTTTACGCCCCACTCTGAACACTATATAGAAGGAAATAAAACGACAGGGGCAGCCGTCATATGGGTGAGTACCCCGCCTAGTTTTTAAATATGCGAATCAGGAGGAAGCTATGTCTAACAAATTAATCGATATTGTAAATGTCTCTAAATCTTTCGGGGATAATCTTGTGCTCGATGACTTGAACCTTTATATAAGGGAAAACGAATTTTTAACGCTGCTCGGCCCGAGCGGCTGTGGTAAGACTACTCTTTTGAGGATTATCGGAGGATTCGAGACTCCTGATACAGGAAAGGTAATCTTTGACGGGAAAGATATTACAGACCTTGCGCCAAACAAGCGTCAGCTGAATACGGTCTTTCAGAAATATGCCCTCTTTACAAATATGACGATTGCAGAAAATATCGCTTTTGGACTGAAAATCAAAGGTAAGACCAAGTCTTATATCAATGACAAGATCCGCTATGCCCTCAAGCTTGTCAATCTGGAAGGCTTCGAGGACCGTACGCCAGATTCCTTAAGCGGCGGCCAGCAGCAGCGGATTGCCATCGCCCGGGCCATTGTAAATGAGCCGAAGGTCCTCCTTCTCGACGAGCCTCTTGGCGCGCTCGACTTGAAGCTGCGCCAGGATATGCAGTATGAGCTCATCCGGTTGAAAAATGAGCTCGGCATCACATTCGTCTATGTCACCCATGACCAGGAGGAAGCGCTTACCATGTCCGATACCATCGTCGTCATGAACCAGGGATACATCCAGCAGATCGGTACGCCGGAGGACATATATAATGAGCCGAAGAATGCCTTCGTGGCTGACTTCATCGGAGAAAGCAATATACTCCCCGCGACGATGGTCCAGGACAAGCTTGTGAAAATACTTGGAGCCAGCTTTCCGTGTGTTGACGTCGGCTTTGGCCGGAACAGGCCTGTGGATGCCGTCATCCGCCCCGAGGACATTGACCTCGTGAAGCCGGAAGATGGCATCATCGAAGGGGTAGTGACCCACCTTATCTTCAAGGGGGTACATTACGAGATGGAAGTGACGGCCAACAACTTCGAGTGGCTCGTGCACAGCACGGACATGGTTGAAGTTGGGACCGAAGTAGGGATACAGGTGAACCCTTTTGATATACAGATTATGAAAAAACCTGAATCTGAAGATGCGGAGGCGGTTACCATTGAAGAATAAACATAAGAAAATGAAGCAGCTGCTGGCAGGGCCTTATATGTTCTGGTGTGCTGCCTTTATCATCATACCTCTGCTCATGATCTTGTACTATGGGTTCACGGGCAAAAACGGAGGGTTCACGTTTCTCAATATCGCCAGGATAACCACGCCGGAGAATCTGAAAGCGCTCGGGCTGGCGCTGCTGCTCTCTTTCGTCAGCACGGTATTCTGCCTTATCCTCGCCTATCCGCTCTCCATGATCCTCACGAATCTGGGGGTGAACCAGCAGAGCTTTATCGTACTGATCTTCATCCTTCCCATGTGGATGAATTTCCTTCTGCGCACGCTGGCATGGCAGAACCTGCTGGAAAAGAACGGTATCATCAACGTCGTACTCGAGCTCCTGCACCTGCCGTCACTGGACATTATCAATACGCCCTATGCCATCGTACTGGGTATGGTATATAATTTCCTGCCGTTCATGGTGCTGCCGATATATAACGTACTTTCTAAGATAGACAAAGATATCATCGCCGCTGCAAGAGACCTTGGCGCCAACAGCGTCCAGACATTCCTGCGTATCATCCTTCCCTTAAGCGTACCAGGCATCATAAGCGGGGTTACGATGGTATTTGTCCCGGCCCTTACTACATTTGTCATTTCCGACCTGCTCGGAGGGAGCAAGATACTGCTCATCGGCAATGTCATCGAACAGGAATTCAAGCAGGGAAGCAACTGGCATGTAGGTTCCGGGCTTTCGCTTGTACTTATGGTATTCATTATCATCAGCATGGCGCTTATCGCCAAATATGACAAAGACGGGGAGGGGACAGCATTTTGATGAAGAGCGTATTACAGAGAGTCTATCTCACCTTAATCCTGATCCTTCTCTACGCGCCGATCGTGACCTTGATGATACTGTCGTTCAACAAGTCCAAGTCACGTTCCAAATGGGGAGGATTTACAACGAGATGGTATGTGGAGCTGTTCCGCAACGACCAGATAATGAATGCCTTATATACGACGCTTATCATCGCGCTGCTCTCCGCCCTCATAGCGACGGTCATCGGAACAGCCGCAGCGATCGGCATCCAGGCGCTCAGGAACAGGTTCCGCACATTTATGATGGGTGTCACCAACATACCGATGCTGAACGCGGATATCGTGACAGGTATCTCGCTGATGCTTCTGTTCATCGCGTTCCGCTTCTCCCTCGGTTTTTCTACGATTCTGCTGGCGCATATAACGTTTAATATCCCTTATGTCATATTAAGCGTCACGCCGAAGCTTAAGCAGACGAACAAGAGCACCTATGAAGCGGCGCTGGACCTCGGGGCCTCCCCTGTCCACGCATTTTTCAAGGTCGTATTTCCGGATATCCTTCCCGGGGTGTCCTCCGGTTTTCTCCTGGCCTTTACGATGTCGCTGGATGATTTCATCATCACGCATTTTACAAAAGGGCCGGGCGTAGACACCCTGTCCACGAAGATATACAGTGAGGTACGCAAAGGGATCAAGCCGGAGATGTACGCCTTGTCTACAATCATGTTCGTCACCGTGCTTCTTCTGCTCATCCTCGTAAACATATCACCTGAGGAGAAGCAGGGGCGCAGACGAGAACCGGTAAAGCTGCAGCGCAGACATAAGTTAAGCCGCCTCCTCTTCCGCAAAATCGTTCCGGTCATGATGGCCGTAGTGGTAATCGTCGGAGGCGTCTTCTACGGATCCAGGGCCGACAACGGCGGAAATAACCAGGTCATCGTGTACAATTGGGGAGAATACCTGGATCCGGACGCGATTGCCATGTTTGAGGAAGAGACCGGCATCGATGTCGTGTATGAGGAATTTGAGACAAATGAAATCATGTATCCGAAGATACAGTCCGGTGCGATTGCCTACGACGTAGTCTGTCCTTCGGATTATATGATCCAGCGGATGATTGAAAATAATCTGCTGGCTGAGATTGATTTCAGCAATATACCAAATATAAAAGAGATTGGTGACACCTATATGGAGATGTCCCGCCAGTTTGACCCTGATAACAAGTATTCCGTCCCATACACATGGGGAACTGTCGGTATACTGTACAATAAGACGATGGTGGATGAACCTATCGACAGCTGGAGCGTGCTCTGGGATGAAAAATACAAGGATAACATATTGATGCAGGACAGCGTCCGCGATGCCTTCGGAATCACATTGAAATACCTCGGCTACTCGTTGAACTCCACGGACCTGGATGAGCTGGAGGCAGCCAAGAAGCTGCTGATCGAACAGAAGCCGCTCGTGCAGGCTTACGTCATAGACCAGGTACGTGATAAGATGATCGGCAATGAGGCAGCCATCGGCGTAATCTATTCCGGGGAGGCCATATACACCCAATGGGAGAACCCGGACCTCCAATACGTCATACCGAAGGAAGGTTCTAATGTATGGGTCGATTCCTGGGTTATCCCTAAGAATGCTAAGCACAAGGAAAATGCGGAAACGTTCATCAACTTCCTGTGCCGCCCGGATATCGCCAAGATGAACTTCGACTATATCACCTACTCTACCCCGAATGTGGGAGGACGCGCGTTGATCGAGGACGAATCGCTCCGGAACAATCCGATAGCCTTCCCCCCTGCCAAGGATCTGGACAGATGTGAGACATTCCGGTTCCTCGGAGATGAGAACGACGCCATATATAACGAGTTGTGGCGGGAAGTAAAATCCAAGTAGCTGGAGGTGCAGCATGGAACGGGTACTTGACTACCGCATTTCAAAAGAATACGAAGGGACGGATATCCTCAGCTTTCTAAAAAGCCGGGGATATTCTCGTACCATAATCACCCATCTGAAACGGACACCGGACGGCATCTGCCGGAATGGAGAATGGGCCAGGACCGGGGATACGCTTACAGAAGGGGACAAGCTTACGGTTACCATACAGGAAAGGGAAGGTTCCTCCGGCATACTGCCGGTTCCCCTTCCCTTGCATATTATGTATGAAGACGAAGATATCCTCGTCATTGACAAGCCGGCCGGCATGCCCATCCACCCGTCCCATGGCAATCATGACAACACGCTGGCCAATGCCCTCGTCTGCTATTACAGCTTGCGGGGCATCTCCTTTACATACCGCTGCATCAACCGTCTGGATAAGAATACGAGCGGGCTTCTCATCATCGCGAAACATATGCTGAGCGCCTCTCTGCTGTCAGCCATGATTAGAGAAAGGCGAATCGTTCGTGAATACCTGGCTCTGGCCAAAGGCCTGACTCCGAAAGAGGGGACCATCACCGCCCCTATCGCCCGCCGTACCGGATCCACCATCGAACGCTGCGTGGATGTATCCGGCGGCGAATACGCCTGTACACATTACAGACGGCTCGACTACAGAGGCGGGTATTCTCTCCTGTCTGTCACGCTCGATACCGGGCGCACGCACCAGATCCGCGTGCACCTTAAGCATATCGGCCATCCCCTGCCGGGTGATTTCCTGTATCACCCTGACTATACGATAATAAGCCGGCAGGCGCTCCACTCCCACCGGCTCACATTTTCACATCCCATTACAGGGAAAAAGATGGAATTCATTTCTCCGCTGCCGGACGACATGAAGCTGTAATTCTCCCTCCGCCGTCCTGCCTCCTTTTCCTTACACGTTGAAGCAGCCTCCGCCGATGAATTCTCTGAGCAGTGAATTTGTCGGCACATATTCACTTCCGATCCCCACAAAATAATCGAGGAACTTCAGCAGCCTTTTTGCCTCTATATATTCCACGCAGTCTTTCTCGATGCCGAACAGAAGGGCTTCCACATAGGGCTTCAGGACTGCAAGCTCATAGATGAGGGCAGAATTGAACATCACGTCCGCCTCCTCCTGGAACGGGAATATGTTCCGCTCCTCTCCCCTTCTCACGGACGGCCACATGCTGATGGTCCTTCTGGCGGATGAACCGCGGGTCCTCGCATCCCGGACGATTCTCCGGATCAGCCTTCCGTCAGTGGTCGGTATCCGGTTGTGTTCATCGATGTTCAGCTGCGTCAGGCCGCTGATATATATCTTATATTTATTTTCATCTGACAGCTGTTCGGTAAGCTTCGGATTCAGGCAGTGGATCCCTTCGATTACGAGCACATCGTTCTCTCCGAGCTTCTTCGGCTTGTTCGTATACTCCTTGTGCCCCGTTACGAAGTTAAAGTTCGGTATGATGACTTCTTTTCCTTCCGTCAGTTCACGGAGCTGTCTGTTAAACAAGTCTACGTCCACAGCCTCAAGGCACTCGAAATCATAATTCCCGGCCGCATCCTTCGGATTGTCTTCACGCTCCACAAAATAATTGTCCACGGCTATCGGATGCGGAACGAGCCCGTTTGCCCGAAGCTGGATGGAAAGCCGGTGTGAGAATGTCGTTTTTCCGGAAGAGGACGGGCCTGCGATCATGACAAATTTAATCTCCGGACGCCCGGCTATCTCTGAGGCGATCTCTGCAATCTTCTTCTCCTGCATGGCCTCCTGTACGAGCACGACTTCCCGCACGTCGCTCTTCGTTATCTTGTCATTCAGCGCCCCGACCGTCTCGATGCCCTGCATATCCCCCCACTTCGTGGACTCCTTGAGCACCTGGAACAATTTATTCTGCGGCTCGAACGGAGGCACGATATCCGGCGCCTCTTCCACCGGCATCTGGATCACGAATCCTTCATCAAACGGGTACAGCTTAAAATACTTCAGATATCCGGCGCTTGGCACCATGTATCCGTAGTAATAGTCCTCAAATTCATTCATGCTGTATATGTTGACCTTCGACACTCTGCGGTATTCAAACAGCCGTTCCTTATCCCGCATCCCATGCTGGCGGAACAGCGCCACGGCATCGTCCGTGTGGATGCTTCGTTTCTGGATCGGCATATCCATCTCTACCATCTCATGCATCCGCGCCTCTACTCTATGCAGAAATTCCTCGTTCAGTTCAATGTCCCCTTCTATCGTACAGTAATACCCCTTGCTCACCGCATAATGGATTCTTACCTTGTCGATGGCCACATGGTTGGCCACGTCATAAACGGCCTTGACGAGCATGAGGCTCATGCTTCTCTTGTACGTCTTGTGACCGATATTATCCGCCGTCGTCACAAAGCTGACGACACAGTCGGACTTCAACGACTTGTAAAGCTCCTGGAGCCGTCCGTTCACAAATATGAGCACTATGTCATAAGGATAGTCCTTCTGGTATTCCCGGGCTATCTGCTCATATGTAGTCCCGCTCTTGTAGCGCTTGATCTCATCCCCTATCTGTACGCTGTACAATTCCTTATCCATATCTTCCTCCTTCTCCTGGCATCCGGCCTGCGGCATCGGTGCACTAAGGTCAAATGATTACAAACGGATGCCGGATGGGCGCGGCAGCCACTTCTATGCCCGGAACATTCTCTTCCAGATATCTTTTCATATCCTGGACAAAGATATGTTCTACCCCATAATGCCCCGCATCTATGATGCAGAGCCCGTCCGCCACCGCGTCAATGCCTGTATGATGGTCGATATCTCCCGTGACAAGTACGTCCGCTTTCTTGCCGAGCGCCGCCCCGATCATGCTCTTACCTGCTCCCGGCGATATGGCGATGCGCTTTACCTTGCAGGAAAGGTCTCCAAATACCTTGACCGGTCCCGGATTGAAGCTGTCTTTAACTGCCGCGGCACATTCTGCGAGCGTTATGGCTTCCTCTAAATCTGCCACTCTGCCGATTCCTTCCTGGCATCCGTCGTCCCAGGTCACTTCCAGCACCTTGGCGTCATGAAGATGGAGCATCTTCCCGGACAGGTCCGCCATGCCGAGCACATCATAATTCGTGTGCATCGCATAATAAGATATGTCGTTCTGCAGCATTTTGATAATGCGTCGTCCGATAAAATTACGGTTCGTCACCTGCTTCAGCGCACCGAATATAAGCGGATGATGGGTGATAAGCATATCCGCCCCCTGCTCCACCGCAGCTTCAACGACCTCGTCCGTCGCATCCAGTGCTACATAGGCACGCTTTACTTCCTTGTCATCCCTGCCCGCAAGCAGCCCTACATTATCCCAATCCAGGGCGTACTTTTCGGGATAGCTCTTCTCTATGATATCTATGATTTCCTGACAAAGCATACTATATCCTTCCTCTCTGCTATCGATAGCAGCCAAGCGCTTCTTCTATAAGGCGAAGCTCCTTTTCGATCTCGTTTTTGCGCTCTCTGGAGCGCACGCTTCTGCTGCCGTCCAGGCGGACGGCTATATCATTCTTTATACGCTTCTCTCTTAACAGGTATTCCTTTAATACGGGATGCCGCTGTTGTAACAGACGCTTTCCATAGAGCAGTTCCGCATCCGTATATGCACTAGAGGTTCCGTGTACTGCCTTCATCACAGGGTAGTATTTTCCTTCTTCCTCCACCATATCTTCTTCCGATATGGAAAAGCCATGGCCAATCAGATAGCCCCGCACCTTCTTAACCTCAGACTGGGGCTGGAGGATCAGCTCTTTCATCTGCCCTGTCACAGCTTTTCCGTCGTCCAGGATCTTGATGACCAGTCCCCCGCCCATTCCGGCCGCTATCATCGTATCTGCCTCTCCGGGCCTGATAGCCTTCAGTCCGTCCGAACGCCTCGTCTCTATCCGCCCGGCCATGCCGCTCTCCTGAATATGTATCCTGGCTCTATCAAGCGGTCCTGCATTGATATCCGAAGCGATCGCCTTCCTGGCGGTTCCGGTCGTGATAAGATAGATCGGCATATATCCGTGGTCAGTTCCGATATCTGCGACAGAGGCGCCCTCTGTCACAAGACCGGCTACTGCTCGCAGTCTTTTTGATAGTTCCATAGGCGCCTCTTCCTTAATCCAGATAATCTCTTAATTTTCTGCTGCGGCTCGGATGACGCAGCTTTCTGAGCGCTTTCGCCTCAATCTGGCGAATCCGTTCCCTCGTGACGTCAAATTCCTTGCCGACTTCTTCCAGCGTGCGGGCCCGTCCATCATTCATGCCGAATCTCAGGCGGAGCACCTTCTGTTCCCTCTCTGTCAACGTATCCAGCACCTCGTCAAGCTGCTCTTTCAGAAGTGTCTGCGCTGCTGCCTCTGCAGGTACAGGTACGTTGTCATCCTGTATGAAATCGCCGAGATGGCTGTCTTCTTCCTCACCGATCGGTGTCTCAAGCGATACCGGCTCCTGTGAGATCTTAAGAATCTCCCTCACCCTCTCTACCGGCATGTCCAGTTCAGCCGCAATCTCTTCTGGCGTAGGTTCCCTTCCCAGTTCCTGCAACAATTGTCTGGACACACGGATCAGCTTGTTGATCGTCTCCACCATATGGACCGGAATCCGGATGGTTCTTGCCTGGTCGGCAATCGCTCTTGTAATCGCCTGGCGGATCCACCATGTGGCATACGTACTGAACTTAAACCCTTTATGATAGTCAAACTTTTCTACCGCTTTGATCAGTCCCAGGTTCCCTTCCTGAATCAAGTCAAGAAACAGCATCCCGCGCCCTACATAACGCTTGGCGATGCTGACTACAAGACGAAGGTTGGCTTCCGCCAGCCTCTTTTTGGCCTCCTCGTCCCCGTCTGCCATCCGTTTAGCGAGGTCGACTTCCTCATCCGCCGTAAGAAGCGGAACTTTACCAATCTCTTTCAGGTACATGCGGACCGGATCTTCTATGCTGATGCCGTCCGGAACAGTGAGATCTATTTTCTCGACGTCTACCTCATCTTCTTCGGAGATGATGATATCCGCATCGTCGATATCATCGTCGTCTCCACTGATGCGCAGCACGTCGATATTGTTCGCTTCCAGGTGCTCAAACACTCGTTCCATCTGTTCAGATTCAAGTTCCATGTCAGAGAAGAAATCATTAATCTCCTGAAGCTCCAGAATGCTTTTCTTCTTTTTTCCGAGAGATACCAGTTCTTTTAATTTCTCCTCAAATTTCACTGTGTTTTCTTCCATGTAGTGTCCATCCTCTCATTGCTTGTTTATATTTTATCCTTAATTGATAGAAATATGCAGTTTTTCAAGGTCCTGCAGGGCTCTTTTGTCTTCCATCAACCGTTGTAGTCCCTGGATATCCGTAGGTTCCAGGTTCCGTGTAGCTTCCTCGATGCTGTGGCTCTTGACCCGTATTACCGTTTCCTTCAGTGCTTTCTCCTGCTCAGCGGCTGTTGAAAGCTCTTTGATCTTCGTGTGGAACAGGCCTGCAACCTCCCGGTGCTCTTCCTCATCCGTAAAATGATTCATAAGCTTTGCAGGATTCACTTCCCCTGCATCATACTGTTCATACAGAAGGTGTGCAACCGTCCGGTACAGCTCTCCCGAGAAATCAGAAGGCTTGATATACTTTTCAATCTGCCGGAAGATGCTTTCTTCCTCGATCAGCCATGTAAGCAGTATCTTCTGGGATTTGACAATCCCGTTCTCCTTCTCACGACCGGACGCTGTCTTAGCCCTGACGACAGGCTTTGCCAGCCCTTTCTGGACTGCCATCTTCCCGACCAGCTTTCTCAGATCTTCATAGCCGACGTGATATGCGCCCGCTACTGCTTCTATGTAATTATTCCTTTCAATCTCCTCGTCAAACTCTGTAAGCCTTGTGGCGGCCGCCCGCATGAATTCTGTCTTGCCTTCCGGAGACTTCATGTCATACTGCTTCTCCAGAACTTCCAGGCCGAACATGAATCCATTCCGCGCCTTGCCGATCCGTTCCTCGAAAGCCTCCGCTCCCAGGTTCTTGATGAACTCATCCGGGTCTTTGTACGGTTCCATGCGGATGACCCTCGCAGTGATTCCGGCTTCTTTTAGAATCGGCGCGGCCCTGAGTGCCGCTTTCGTCCCCGCCTCATCACTGTCATAGGTCAGATAGACTTCTTCCACATACCTTCGTATCAGCGAGGCATGTCCTGAAGTAAGCGCTGTTCCGAGCGAGGCTACCGCATTGCCGAATCCGGCCTGGTGCAGCGATATCACGTCCATATATCCCTCACAGAGCAAGAAGTACGGTTTCCGGAAGGTCCTTGCCCGGTTGAGGCCGTACAGGTTTCTGCTCTTGTCAAATATCATCGTCTCCGGAGAGTTGAGGTATTTAGGCTGTCCGTCGCCCATCACACGGCCGCCGAATCCGATGACCTTGCTGTTGGCATCCATAATCGGAAACATGACACGGTTCCAGAACTTGTCATAAGGACCGCTTCTTTCGTTAAACGCGATCAGTCCCGCCTTAAACAATATGTCGTCCGAGTAGCCTTTAGACTTCAAGTACCTGTACAGCTCCTCTCCGGACTTGCCGGAATATCCGAGCCCGAAAGCGCGTATCGTGTCGTCGCTCAGCTCCCGGCGTTTCAGATAGCCCAACGCGTGTTCCCCTCTTGCGTCCTTCAGCTGCGCGTAATAAAACTGGGCCGCCAGCTTATTGATTTCCAGCAGGGTCGCCCTCACCCCCGCCTTTTTCTTCGCCTCTTCGGAATCGTCCTGCTCCGGCAGTTCGACACCCGCGCGTTCCGCAAGATACCGGAGCGCTTCCACGAAGGTATAATTTTCATAATCCATTATGAATGTAAAGACGTTGCCTCCAGCCCCGCACCCGAAGCAGTAATACATCTGCTTCTGCCTGCTGACCGAGAATGACGGCGACTTTTCATTATGAAACGGACATAATCCAAAATAGGAACTTCCTTTTTTCTGCAGTTTCACATAACCTGAAATCACATCTACTATGTCATTTTTTGCTCTCACTTCTTCTATCAGATCATCTGAATAATACATCGCCCCTCCTATATATACGCTGAGATACCCGGCGCAGATACATTTATACTGCTCCGGGTAAAAATGTCCTCATATATAGTATTCGACAAAACTATTAGATTTCCTTTAAATTTTCCAAGATTCCGGTACAAAAAATTCTTCAAACTTCTTTACTGCGTATGTATCCGTCATTCCGGCAATGTAATCACACACGATCTGTTCTTGGCTCACCCCGTTTGCATCCATCATGGACAGATACTGTGCGGGCAGAAGTTCCATATGCCTTATATAATACTCATACAAGTTGGTAATCATATTGACAGCCTTGACTTCTTCACCCTTTGCCGTAGGATTCTGGTATACGTTCTCAAACATGAATCTCCGAAGTCCGAGCGTAGCTTCTTGCACCTCATGCGACATGCTGATCTTTGGCTGGTCCATGCTGCTGGTGATGACATTGTGGATCATCGTATCGAGCCTCACTTTGGTCGTATTGCCCAGTACATCCGTATACCTGGCAGGAATATCTTCCTCCTTCAGGATGCCTCCCCGTACGGCATCATCTATGTCATGGTTGATATAGGCAATCTTATCCGACAGCTGTACGATCTGCCCTTCCAGCGTGTGGGGGCTGCCGCTGGACTTATGGTTCAATATCCCGTCGAGTACCTCCCACGTAAGGTTCAGGCCTTCGCCCTGCTTCTCCAGGCATTCTACTACCCTGACACTCTGTTCATTGTGGCGGAACCCGTCTGAATTGACATCGTTAAGCGCCCGCTCTCCCGCATGGCCGAACGGCGTATGCCCGAGATCATGGCCCAGTGCGATGGCCTCCACCAGATCTTCGTTCAGGCGCAGCGCCTTGGCCACTGTCCTGGCATTCTGCGAGACTTCCAGCGTATGGGTGAGCCGCGTGCGGTAGTGGTCCCCTTTCGGAAGCAGGAACACCTGCGTCTTCTGTTTCAGCCTCCGGAACGCCTTGCAGTGCAGGATCCTGTCTCTGTCCCGCTGGAATACGGGCCGGATGTCACATTCTTCCTCTTCTTTCTTCCTTCCCCGGGAATCCTTGCTCAGCGTAGCATATGGACTCAAGTATTCGATTTCCCTTCGTTCCAGCTGTTCCCTGATCGTCATCCTCAATCCTCCGCTCTTTTAATACCTGTTATGTACATCTTCTGCAAAACACATCATATCTTTTACTTCTATCACTTTCCCGTCGTCCAGTACCGCACGTCCGCTCATTTTGCCGAACACCTGATGCTGATCTGTCACGATGACGAGGGCTGATGTCCTGGCCGCCCTGTCAAGAACCGGTTCAAAGTCCATCTCGAACCGTCCGTCGCTTGACGTGAATGTCCACGGCTTCATATAATCCTCCTCAGGAATATGGAAGGTCACATCATCTAATTTATGACACTTGCCGCCGTAAAATAACATATTTTCGGAAGCTGCCGAAGTATCTCCGAACCCGTATCCGATATTGAACCCAAAGGGCGCCCCGTCAACCGTGGCATTGCCGGAACTCCAGTACCACCGGTTGTCATATGTCCACACGCCCCGGCCCCAGTCGAGCGTTCCGTAGTCGGACTTTGGACGGAACGTATAAGTTTTTCCATCATAATGCATGGTTCCTTCCGCTTTCATGCAGTTTATCTTCTGGTTATAGTAGAATGCCGTCTTTTTATTCTTCCACGGTGTCGCAATCACCATCGTGTCCATGTCGGGCTGATGGAGCAGGATATCGCATGAGAAAGGCTTTCCATTATAAAAGTTCTCAAAGCGGCACGTGATGCGGCGCTGCCCTTCACTGACCGCAAAGCTCATCTGCAGACGCCGGTCCCTGTATACGGTATCGCCTGACTCTGAAGTGGCAGGCAGGGCTAATCTTCCCATCGGAAATGCATTCAGTATCGTCTCTGTATGTTCCCACCCTTCCTTAAAATTCAGCAGCGAGACGGACTGCAGTCCGATATAGCCGTCATCCGATATGGTAAACGCCCCTGCATAATCTTCGTTCAGCACAAGATAGTAATCCCATTCTTTGATCCTGAACCTGGGCGCCTTGATCTGGCGCCTGTCATACTGCTGTACGAGCCTTTTCGACCACCCGGGCTCTCTGAGAGAGCCGTCTTCTGTCAGCAAGGGCTGTATTTCCGTCACCTCATGGTTTCTCATCAATCATCCCTCTTTTCCGCCTCCAGACGCTTTTCGATCGCGTCCACTACCGACTCTAGAACTTTGATTCTTGCATAATACTTGCAGTTTCCTTCCACGACTATCCATGGGGCCTTAGCCGTAGATGTACGTATGAGCATCTCATTGACCGCCTCTTCATACTGGTCCCATTTCTCCCGGTTCCTCCAGTCTTCATCTGTAATCTTCCACTGTTTTTCCGGATTCTCCTGGCGGGCTTTGAATCTGCGCTCCTGTTCCTCTTTATCAATCTGCATCCAGAATTTCATTACGATGGCGCCAGCATCTGTCAGGTCCTTTTCCATATCATTGATCTCTTTATAGGCTCTCTGCCACTCTCCTCTTGTACAGAAGCCTTCGATACGTTCTACCATCACCCTTCCGTACCAGGTACGGTCGAATATGGCTACGTGACCCGCTTTCGGCATGGCTGTCCAGAACCGCCACAGATAATGGTGGGCCTTTTCGATATCATTTGGCGATGCCGTAGGACGCACGACATATCCTCTCGGATCCATCTTGGCTGTCAGCCGTTTGATCGCGCCGCCTTTTCCTCCCGCGTCCCATCCTTCAAATCCAAGCACGACCGGTATCCTTCTCCGGTACAGTTCTCCGTGCAGTTTTGCCATCTTGTCCTGCAGCTTTTCCAGCCTCTTCTTATACTCTTCTTTACTGTATGTGAGGCTCAAGTCTGCCTTCGCCAGTATGGACTCTTTAAGCCTCTTATCTTTATCTGCCTCTCCCCCCGACAGCTCCTGAAGGTCTTCGGCCGTATATACCTTGACATTTTCTCTTTCTTCTATCTCTTTCCTCACACATTCGATACGGTCTGACAGTGCCTGGATTACGATAGAATATATTTTCGCCGCGGCAAACCGGCGGTCTGTCGCCTCCACGATATTCCAGGGCGCATAGTCCGTGTCGGTCCGGGCCAGCATATCTTCGTTCATCTTTTCATACCGCGCAAAATCCTTGTTGCGCCTTCTGTCTCCCTGGCTGACTCTCCACGCCGTCTCTTTAGACTCCAGCAGCTTCTTGAACCGCTTCTTCTGTTCCTTCTTATCTATAGCCAGAAATATTTTGATCAGCACCATGCCGTCGTCCGTCAGCTGCTGCTCAAAAGAACAGATAGAATCATAGGCCGCCGACAGGTCCTTCTTCTTCGTCTTCTTATCGAACCGGTCGATGAGCACCTTACGGTACCATGTGCTGTCATAGATTGCGATCCGTCCTCTCGATGGCATCTTCGTCCAGAACCTCCACAGGAACGGATGCATCCGTTCTTCCTCCGTCTCATTCTTCACTGCATGCACTTCAAAGCCCCTCGGATCCAAAGCCTGGATGAGCTCGCTAATCTGCACGCCCTTGCCGGCCGCACCGTAGCCTTCAAAAGCGATCATGACCGGAATGCCAAGCTCCCGGCACTCCCGCTGTAGTTTTCCAAGTTTTGGCTCAAATTCCAACATCTTATCCCTATATTCAGACTTGCTCAATGATTTTGTTAAATCCAACTTCTCCAGCATACAAATCCCTCCATTTTCATAGGGGTCTGTCCCCCAGTGCAGCAGGGGTCTGACCCCTATCGCAATTTCCATTATTTAACTTCATTATACACCATGCGATACATAATGTTAGACTTTTTATTGCATTTTTTTAATTCATCAGAATTATTAGTCTTTTCCTTTTTCCCGCATTTTTAGTACTAACATGCCCTCAAGCTCAGCGTATTATTCTATACGGTGTTCCAGGCAGACAAAAACGGAGGACATATCTGCTCTATGTCCTCCGCTATCTTTTTTTTATTTTTCAGTTTTATCTTGTCGCTCTGCCGGTGGTTCAAATCGGGCAGCAAGGCAGAAACCGTCGCGGTTCATCGACTTCCTGCGGTAGAGGCGCTGTCGGCCCTTCGGTATAAGTCGTAGAAATCTCTGCCGTCTTCAGGGTAGTAGGAAGCCCCGATGCTGACCGTGGCCGTTACTGTCCCATCATCGATGCCCATCGGCTGATGCAGCTTGTCTACCAAGGGATTAGCAGCCGCAGCCCTTACTTAGCGTCTTCATATGTAATTACTAATAAGACATCTGTGGCAGTCATGGAAATATTAGTCTTATCCCCGTACCACCTGTATTTCGTGTTGTAGGTCGCTTCATAATCTTCATCATAGATTTTGTTAAAGTAGCCCACATAATATAAAATGGCATCTCCTATATCTTCGCTGACTATGCTGGCTTCAATCTTCTCCAGCTTATCATTCTCATCGAAGCAGAAATTCATGTCTATCATATCGCCCTCTGAATGATATCCGTCTAATGAATCTACCAGGTCAAAATAACTGTTGTCCTCATCGTAAGTCCAATCCGGATACTTCTTTTCTACTGTTCTGACAGATGATCCCCATCTCAATCCTTCGCAGTATTCCTTGCTGCCGGTGGGCTTAAGAACGGCAAAAATCACAATCCCTAACATAACGGCTGCAATTATCCCTATCATCAATATCATATTGTTCCGTTTTATGCGGCGCGTGCCGGACATCTGTTCTTTGCCAGATCCGGCTTCTCTGCTTATCGGACAGCCGCAATACGAGCAGTATATTGAATTGCCGCTCACCTCTTTTCCACATTTTGGGCATATAATCGTTTCCATATGTACCATCCTCCCTCGTTTCATCCTGTCTTCAACATCAACTTCCGACAGTTTCTTATAAGGCTATTCTACCATCATATCCCCCGGATTTCGACAATTATTATTGTATTATTACAAAAATACCCGTCTATGTTCCATCTTCTCAATATGCGGACAAAAAAATGCTGAGAAGCTTCTGTTCTGAAGCTTCTCAGCATTCCGGCAAACTGCGGAAGATGGGACTTGAACCCACACGAGCGCATTGCTCACAAGATCCTTAGTCTTGCTCGTCTGCCAGTTCCGACACTTCCGCATGACTTAAACCGTCCGAAGAATATATTACTATGACTTGGTCCAAATGTCAACAAATTTTCTCAATTTTTTCATCTTTTTTCATCCCATCCGGACGCCGCCCTGACAGACGGCTTTTACCGGTATCAGTGTCCCGGAGGCCAGAAAGTCTGGTATCCCGGGACACTAATTATGAGACGATTGCAGAACTCTATCTTTTGAATCTGGCGCCAAGATCCCATGGCTGCATAGCCCCGCCTTCTTCTGCCGGCCGGCACATCTTGGCATAGATGTTGAGGCAGCCTTTTTCCTCCTTAAGCGGCGGGCATACCCACTTCTCTCTTCTCCTTGCCAGCTCTTCATCCGGAACGAGCATGGACACTTCCCCTCCAGGGATATCGATGACAATCTCATCTCCGTCTTGCACAAGAGCGATATTGCCGCCGTCATAGGCTTCCGGTGACACGTGGCCGATGATCGCCCCATAGTTGAAACCTGAGAACCTGGCATCGGAAATCAATCCGACACTCTTGTGCAGCCCGAGCCCGATAAGGGCATCTATGCTCAGCATCAGCTCCTTCATGCCCGGAGCACCTTTGCAGCCCTCATAACGGATGACGATGATATCGCCGGGCACGATCTCGCCTGCCTGGATAGCGTCAAATGCTGCCCGGTCCCCCTCGAACACTTTCGCCTTGCCTCTCATATATTTCACTTCTTCATAAACTGCCGTAGGCCGTACGATGGCTCCATTCGGCGACAGGTTTCCCCTGAGTATCTTAAGACCCGGCTCATGGAACAGAGGGCGTTCCAAAGAGTGGATGACCTTATTTTCCTGAGGCGCCACTTTTGCAAGCATATCAGACCATGGCGTCCCGTACATGCCGGGCGCATCCGTGTACAGCTTGCTCTCCAGCATCTTCATCACGTTCATCACTCCGCCTGCATAGTGGAAGTCCACGACCGTATACGGCCCGCTCGGTACGACGGCGTTTATACACGGAATATCCTTGGCATATCTCTCAAAGTCTTCCAGCGTGAGCTCAATACCTAGTTCATAGCCGTATGACAACAGGTGGAGCACCGCGTTGGTGGATCCCGCAACCGCCATGTCAAACATGATGGCGTTATGCAGCACCTCTTTCGTGATAAGTTCTGAAGGCCTTCTCCCTGCCTTGGCCATCTCTACCGCATACATGCCGGCCTCTCTCGCCTTTCTGAGCTTCGCATTGTCAGAAGCCGGTATCGTGGATGTTCCCGGAAGAACAAGATTAAGCACTTCGCCGAGCATCTGCATCGTGTTGGCAGTCCCCATAGACGGGCATGCCCCAAAGGACGGGCATACGTTATCTTCCATCTCCATAAGCGACTCCTCATCTGCCCCGGAAAAGCGTGCGGCATCCAGATCTGCTTCTACGACAGTCTTCCCACAGTGCTGTCCGGGCTGCATCGAACCCCCTGTTACGATCATCGACGGAATGTCCAGACGCATTGCCGCCAGATAGCATCCTGCTATGATATTGTCGCAGGAAGCAATCATTGCGAGCCCGTCAAAGTTATGTACCCTCGTGACAAATTCGACGCTCATCGCCACGATGTCACGCCCCACCTGCTCATACTTCAGCTCTTCCGCGCCATTGGCGATGTTCCCGCACGTTGCCGGAATCCCGAACTCGACCGGTACGCCTCCGGCCGCCCAGATCCCTTCCTTCACCGCTTCTGCTATCTGCCTCAGGTGTGCAGATCCCGGAGAGCCTGCCATATAAGAGTTCGGCACTCCGATGTGGGGCTTCTTCCTGATATCCGTATCCGAATATCCTGCCGCTTTCATCATGACCCTTCTGTGGGCAGCTTCTGCCCCGTTCCAAAACTCTGTTCCCATATGATTTCTCCTCCTTACATTTTGTCCGCCGCCTGTTCATAACTTGCTTGACAATAATTTATCATATATGTTTATAATAGAGAAACAAGTCCTGATAAAAAAGCCAGCTTTACTTAAGGATATGTTCATTTTTTCTTATATGTAGTAAAAATGCATGATTTCCGTCTCAGACTTAAGTAGTTTTGAACAGAGGCTTTAAAATATCTAATAGGAAGGAGCTGCCATGAATAAATATGAGATTATCCTCAGCGTATGCGACACCCACAGCATATCCAAAACTGCCGCCAGCCTGAACTATACGCAGTCCGCCATCAGCCAGGCCATCAAGAACTTTGAAAAAGAGCTTGGCTTTTCCCTGTTCAAGCGTTCAAAGCACGGCATGGACCTCATGCCGAATACCGAGGAAATCATCGAATCGTTAAAAATCATCTGCCGGGAGAAGAATAAGATCAGCCAGATCGCATCAAACCTCACCAGCCTGGACAGCGGATATATCCGCATCGGCACGATACAAAGCATCTCTTACCACTGGCTGCCCGACATATTGAAGCACTTCTCGAACCTGTATCCGAATATCCGTTTTGAAATGACCGTAGACGGCTTTAATCCGCTGAAAGAGAAGCTCCAGACCGGCAGGCTCGACTGTATCTTCGCATCCCGCTACAGCGTCCCGGATCTGCCGTTCATCCCTATGGGTAATGATGAGCTTATGCTTGTGACTCCCAAGTCGCATCCTCTGGCTGAAAAGATAGCAGTGTCCCTGTCTGACGTGAATAACGAAAATTTCGTGCTTTCCTCCGACGGGCTTGATTATGAGACCGGATATATCTTTAAGCAGAATAATATAAAGCCAAAGATACAGTACAGGCTCAATGAGGACTTTGCCACGCTTAAGATGGTAGAGAAAGGGTTCGGCATCACGATACTGCCCCGGCTGCTTCTGTACAATGCCCCCTTCGACGTATGCACGCGCTCTTTCACAGAACATTACTCCCGCACGCTTGGCGTTGCCTGTCCGAAAGACGCTCCGCCTACGCCGGCCACAGTAAAGTTTCTGGACTATGTGAAGGAATGGAGCCGGCAGCTGAATCAGGACGGCAGATAGAAAAGAGGAAACAACGGCGTGCTGTCACCGCTGTTTCCTCTTTCTTTTATATTCCATCACTACGTTCCTTATATATGCAAATGTCTTATCTTCGCCATCTTCTGCAAGCATCTTCAACAGATGATGGAGAAGCGCCGCCGTATCTTCGTGGATCATCTTCCCGAGCTTGGCGGCACCTTTATCATAGTATTCCAGCGGATGGGCGTCTGTATATGCCTCTTTCATATATGTCTTGGACGCCGCGATCCGGTCCATGAACATCTCGATCACGTACCGTGTCGGCATCTTCTGCCCGACGATTCCTTCCTCAGGATCGGCGCTGTAGTCGATCCAATACTCATAATGGTGCTTGTTCCGCCCTTTGTGGTGCAGCCATGCGGTAGAATATCCGGTATCTTCCCGCTCTGCATTGTTCGGGCTTCTCGTCCCCTGGTAATATCTGCAGCCTACGAGGAATTCCGAGGGCGAATACTTGGACATGTCATGCAGAAGGCCCTGCTTGTATAGTCCAACCTTGAAACACTGCTTCATCACCAGCATCTTGTGGTGATTGATCGTACAAAAATGCTTCCATGCTTTCATAACTCTTACTCCACTTCCACGTCTTACTATATCATCCATCTGGCAATCCCATACAGGAGGAGCAGATGCAGCGGATAGAACGCATAAAAGAAATACTTCATGCTCCGCCCACGTTCGCCGTTATACAAGGCTATCGGAACCATTGCCAGCGCGCCGTACTTCTGCACGGCACCATTCCAGATGAAACACCATGCAGTACCCGCTGCAAGCTTCATCCACAGCCGGTCATGCAGCAGGAAGAACGCTGCTATCAGCAGGATCCCCTGGGAACCGTAATCGGTCTTAAGCACCTCCGCCAGCCACATCACGAGCAAGACTTCTATCGCCTTCACCGGCCACTCTGCCGCTTTTTGCAGTACATACATTAGAACGACACCCAAAAATAATGTAAAAAACACATTCTGGTATCCGAACTCTAAAAGAGTGCCCCGGAATGCCAGGTCATATGGAAGCTCGGACACAAAAGCAAATATCAAAAGCCTGGCCATATAGCGGCGTATGTCGCTCGTATGGATGAAGCCCTCCACGAGCAGAAAGCAGAATATCGGAAAAGCTATCCGCCCAATATAGCGGAACAGCATGCTACCGGGGAATAATACGGCCCCGGTATGGTCAACGACCATAGATATGATAGCGATACATTTCAGCTGAAATGTAGTCAAACCAAACTTATTACGAATCCATTCCATGTTTACCGTCCTGTCAGCATGATAACCGTACGCTCTTCGGCCTCTATCAGCCGCTGGTTCTCAAGCAGCCTGTATTCTGCAAGTATACCGTCCTTCGTTGAAGCCGCCGCATGCCATTTCTTATCTTTCGGCAGGGACGGCAGTGCAAATGTGTGCGGAAGCCAGTGCATGTTATAGATTACAAAGCAGTCTTCGTCGTCGGCATATGCTCCATAATAATAGACTCCCAGCTGTCGGCTGGATACTTCAGAAGGTATTTTCCACGCGTTTTCTCCATGGTAAGACACATCAGGCATTCCGCAGCAGAGCATATCGATGCCTTCCGCTTCTTTCGCGGGATACAGCACCGGATGCTTTTTCCTGAGGGCTATGAGCTCTTTTACAAAGGTGAACAGCTCCGATTCCCTTTCTGCCTTTCCCCAGTCAAGCCATCCCGTTGGATTGTCCTGGCAGTAGGCATTGTTGTTCCCTTTCTGAGAATTGGCAAATTCATCTCCCGCCAATATGCACGGCGTACCCTGTGCAAGCAGGAGCAGGAAGAATGCGTTTCTCATCTGCCTCCTGCGCAGCTGCAGGACCGCCTTTTTCCTCGTAGGCCCTTCCGCTCCGCAGTTCCAGCTGTAGTTGTAATCCGGTCCGTCCAGATTGTTCTCACCGTTCGCTTCATTGTGCTTCCCATCATAAGATACGAGGTCATGAAGCGTGAAACCGTTATGGGCGGCTATACTGTTAAATATTCCATCCTGCCTGGAATTATGCTTGAGCCAATAGATGGCATCACCTACCATGCCCTCGTCCCCCTTCAGGAAGCGGCGCATCACGGTCTGAAAGCCCATATCATGCCTCATGACCTTAGTCTTTTTCAGCATAGGATCTCCGGAAAGCGTCTCCATCGGCGCCACGGCCGGATTCATGATAAAGCCGTCCATATGGTATTCCAGCATATAATACCGGAGGCATTCAACCATCAGCTGCTTCGGCGTCTTATCGGTAAACGGCATTTCGAGCACGACTTCTATGCCGGCCTTATGGCACGCCTTCACCATATCTTTCAGTTCCTTGATTCCATCGCCGGAAGCGGCATAGGCGCTCTTAGGGGCAAAAAAGAAACCGTCTCCGTATCCCCAGTAGTTCGTGTACTGCAGGCATTCCTCAAACTCATAGACAGGCATGCAGTGGATCTGGTTGATGCCAAGCTCCGTCAGATATGGTATCTTTTCTACTACCCCGGCAAACGTACCTTTATGGACCGCTTTGGATAAGCTGTGCTTTGTAAATCCACGGACGTGGAGGCTGTACGCGATCACCTCGTTATAAGGGATGTGGAGCGGCGCATCGCCCTCCCAGTCATATGTCCCCGTCTGTATGATACCCCTCACTTCATGCTGCTGTATGTCATATTCCCTTCGCCATACGCTCCTGCCCGCAAGTGCCCTGACATAAGGGTCCACCACGATCCGTTCATCGAACATATAATTATATTCATAAGCGTCTGCTTCCATACCTTCCAGCGCAATGAAATGCACCTCCCCGACGGATTGCTCCACCGGAACCCGCTCGCACGGTTCACAGCTTCCGGCCTCGTAGAGCAAAAGGCTGCATGTCCTGCCCTCCGGCACTGCGATGGAAAAATTGATCCTGTCATCTGTGATTGTAACGCCTAACGGCAATGGTTTCCCCTCAACTGCTTTCATATTTAAGTCCTTCCTGTTACTGCCAGCCATCTACTCCATACATATCGACATTGTCTTTATTAATCATAAATACTTCTTCATATACTTCCGGCTCAAACTCTTCGCCCTTTAAGATGCTGATCCCCGTCTTTGCTGCCGTCTTACCCATGTTGATCGGGGATTGGGCCGCTGTCCCGGCTATCTGGCATCCCGCTTTTTTAAATTCTTTCTTTATGTCCGGCGATCCGTCTACGCCATATATGATGACGTCTTCCATCTTAGCCAGATTCACCGCGGTCATCGCACCTACCGCAATCTGGTCGTTGCCGCACATGATCGCGGTGATGTCCGGGTTCTCTTCCAGAATCTTTTTAGAAGCCTCCAGCGCTTTGTCAAACTCACCTCCGGTGTCTTCCCTCGCTACGACTTCAAAGCCCTTCTCGGCCTCTGCAATCGCTTCCTCGAAGCCCGTAATGCGGTCATTGATGGAATTCTGGGTCGGACATTCCAGGATGGCAATCTTGCCTCCGTCCGGACGCTTTGCTATCAGATCCTCCCCGCATATGAATCCTGCATTGTGATTGTCAGAACCTATGTATGCATCCACATACTCCATCTCTTTTACCTGGCTGTCCACGTTAATGATCCGAACGCCGGCATCCTTCAGCGCTTTGAGCGAATCTGTTATCTCCTCCCAGTCGACGGGGCAGAGAAAGATGGCGTCGATGCCTTCGTCTATCATCTCTTGTATCTGTGCCGCCTGCGACGCCGCGTCAGAAGCAGGATCCTTCGTGATCATTCGATACCCGTTACTTTCTATGGCCTCTCTTGTCGCCCCTTCCAGCGTTATAAAATAAGGGTTCTGCATATCGATTACGGAGAAGCCGAACACATAGGCATCTTCCTCTTCCCCTTCTATGTTATCATCGGGCTCCTCATCTTTCACAGCATTGTCTTCCGGCGTCCCTACATTTTTTTTACAGCCGGACAGCGCGAACATACAGATAAGCATCACCGCTATTACACTTGACATTCTCCTCTTCATCATAATGTTTTATCCTCCTTATGCATTATTTTTCAAACGCACAGATATATTTTACACTATTTTCAAAGTTTTGGCTACTCTTTTCACATACGCCTGGAGATGGCAAAAACTCCCTTGCATTTTATACGTTCCTTTGGTACAGTTAATGTATCTTGATATGTAAGATATAATATTTGTATATAAAAGGAGATAAGACTATGAGCGAACAGCAATGCAATTGTGGACATGATGACTGCTGCGGACATGACGATACCCCTATGGTTACCCTGACGCTTGATAATGACGAAGTGGTAGAATGTGCCATCCTCACCGTATATGAGGCCGGCGGCAACGAATATATCGCACTCCTCCCGCTTGATGAAAACGGAGACAGCGAGGAAGGCGACGTATACATCTACCGCTATAAAGAGACGGCTCCGGGAGAACCGGAACTGGAGAATATCGAAGATGATGATGAATATGAAATCGCTGCCGACGCCTTTGACGAATGGCTGGACCTGCAGGAATTCGACGAATCAGACAGTGAGGAATAGTTCATTTACAAAACGGGAGGGATTGGCTTCTTTCCCGTTTTTTTCTTTGACATAGCTGATGATGAGCTTTCGTTTTGCCCTTGTCATGGCGACATAAAAGAGCCGCCGCTCTTCTTCTATCTCATCTTCTGTCTTTGCCTTCTTATAAGGAACTACCCCCTCGTTGCCCTGGATGATGAACACCGTATCGTACTCCAGCCCTTTTGAACCGTGCATCGTCATCAGGGAGACGCTCTCCCCCGCGTCCACGTTCTTCTTTGCCTGTTCCCTCAGCATCCGTTTGTATTGCTCCACATGTGCAAACCAGCCTTCAATCGTTTCATATCCTCTGGAAAGATCCTGTATCTCATCCAGCACTTGAAAGAGCTCTTGGCCGGGTATCTGCCTGTAAGCCGCATATTCCTTCAGGAACTCGTCATAGCCGATACTTTTTCGCATATATTGGATTGCAAGATAAGGGGGTTTGTTCTCCATCATCTTAATGTCCCACTCCAGCTGGTCTATCCGGTTCATCATCCAGTCCTTGTCACAGTAGAAACGGCGGAGCGATTCATATGTCACAGGTTCCTCGCTCATACTGTCCCGCCCGATATACCTGTTCGGCCTGTTTGCAATCTGCAGGAAATGCCTGCGGTCGTATTCTTTCAGGACGAGATGGAAATAGCTGCTTATGTCCCGGGCGATGAAGTGGTCATATATATTGTCCATATGCTCTTTCATAGTAAAAGGGATATGGTATTCCATCAGGCTTTCCGACAACGCCCTTGCATCCAGGCCTGTCCGGTACAGGACGGCCAGCTGGCTGTAAGGGATTCCCTGTCCGTTCAGCTTACGTATCTGCTCCACTACGTATCTGCCCTCTTCCACGCTGTCCTTCACTTCCTGTACGTGCACCGTCTCACCCGGCTTTCTGCCGGAACGGACTGCCTTACTGAACCGTTTCTGATTGTGTCCGATTACTCTGAGCGCGCCGTTGACGATGTGGGACGTAGACCGGTAGTTCACATCGAGAAGCACCTGCCTGGCATCTGGATAGTCTTTCTTAAATTCTGCCATAATCCCTGGTCTGGCACCCCGGAACCCATAGATAGACTGGTCGTCGTCCCCTACCACGAACAAATTGTCCTCCGGCGCCGCCAGCATGCGCACCACATCATACTGCACCTGGTTGATGTCCTGAAATTCATCTACAAGTATATAGCGGAATTTCTGCTGCCACTTTTCCAGTATATCCGGACGTTTCAGAAACAGCTGGCAGCAGAGCAGCAGCATGTCTTCAAAATCAATCTTATTCCATCTTTTCTTCGCCGCCTCGTAATCGCAGTACATCGTGCGAAACCGCTCCTTGCCGAACCGGGCTGATTCATACGTTTGGATATCCAGGCGGTCGTTCTTAATCCTCCCAATCTCCGTGGACAGATCCTTCAGATAGTCTTTTTCCTCTTCTTCCGTGCGGATCCCGTCCTTATCTGACTCTGCTATGACCTGACGCAGGAGCTGGTAACGCTCTTCATCGGTGAGCAGATTGTCCTGTCCGATTCCGCAGGCCCACTTCAGAATCCCGTAGTAGATGCCGTGGAACGTTCCGAACGTAACCGGCAGCTGCTCTCCCATCACGGACAAAAACCGTTTTTTCATCTCATTGGACGCATACTTGGTAAAGGTAATGACCAGAATCTCTTCTGGCCTTACCTTATGCTTCTGAATCAGATATTCAATTCGTTTAGCGATGGTGAGTGTCTTCCCGGAACCGGGACCTGCCAGGACCATACATGGCCCGTCGTGGTGGGCGACCGCCTCATTCTGAGCACTGTTTAAACCCATATATACCTCTTATCTGCTTAATAGTTCTATTCCCCTGCGGATTCTTTTCAGAGATTCCTCTTTCCCGAGTATCTCCATAATCTCAGTGGCACCGCCCGGGGTATTCTGCTTGCCTGATACTGCCGTGCGGACCGGCCACATCACGAAGCCCACTTTGCAGCCTTTTTCATCCACATAACCCTTTAATGCCGCGAACAGCGCATCATTGCTGAAGTCCTCCTGTGCCTCCAGCACAGGAAGGATATCCGTGAGCACCTCCAGCGAGTTCTCCTCGCTCGTCTTCATCTTCTTGTGGCAGTACATAGCCGTGTCATATTCCGGAAGCTCCTCAAAGAAGTCAATCTGTTCTCTGATATCCGAGAATACTTCTATCCTCGTCTTCACGAGCGCGGCAATCTTCTTCAGATCATAGTCTTTCGTGATAGCCTCTTTCATATAAGGCTCTGCCATCTCATAAAACCTTTCAAAGTCCATGGCCTTCAGATATTCCCCGTTCATCCATCTCAGCTTCACAACGTCAAATACGGCCGGAGACTTGCTCATATGGCGGTAGTCGAATGCTTTCACAAGTTCTTCCAGCGAGAATATCTCCTGGTTGTCTTCCGGGCACCATCCAAGCAGCGCCACATAGTTGACGATCGCCTCGGACACGAATCCCTGTTCCAGAAGATCTTCATAGGAAGAATGCCCGCAGCGCTTGCTCAGCTTCTTATGGTTCTCATCCGTGATGAGCGGACAGTGGACATAAGTCGGAACGTCCCATCCGAACGCCTCGTACAGGCGGTTGTACTTCGGCGCGGACGACAGATACTCGTTCCCCCGCACCACATGGGTGATGCCCATGAGATGGTCGTCGATGACATTGGCAAAGTTATAAGTCGGATATCCGTCTGATTTCATAAGGATCATATCATCCAGCTCTTCATTCGGAACCGTGATATCCCCATATATATCGTCATGGAACGTCGTCGTCCCTTCTGCCGGCATATTGATACGGATGACATATGGCTTGCCGGATGCCAGGTTCGCCTCCACCTCTTCCCTGCTCAGGTTCAGGCAGTGCTTGTCATATGTGATAATCTCGGTTCCAGATTCCGACACCTTGCTCTTTAACGAATCCAGGCGCTCCTTGTCGCAGAAGCAATAGTACGCGTCTCCCTGCTCCACGAGTCTCTCGGCGTATTCCATATATAATCCGGAGGCGTTCCTCTCACTCTGTACGTAAGGGCCCACGCCCCCATCTTTATCCGGCCCTTCATCATGGATGAGCCCGGTCTTCTCAAGCGTTCGGTAAATAATCTCAAGCGCACCGTCCACAAGCCGTTCCTGATCCGTATCCTCGATCCTGAGCATAAAGTCTCCGCCTTCATGCTTCGCTATCAGATACGCATACAGCGCTGTCCTCAGATTTCCTACATGCATTCTTCCGGTAGGACTCGGTGCAAATCTTGTTCTTACTTTACTCATGATTATTCTCCTAATTCTTTTAGTATTTCTCCAAGTGCATCTTCTACACTCTTATGTACGATTACATCGGCAAGCTTATCCGAGAAGTGCTTCTCCGGATTGATCAGAACAAGCTTATCCCCTTCATAGTAATCAATCAGCTGGCTGCAGAGATACGTCTTCAGATTGGTTCCGAGCACGAGCAGCACATCCGCTTTCCTGACCTCTTCCGCCGCCTCCGTGATGACGCAGTTGTCGACCATCTCACCAAACAGGCATATCTTCGGGCGTATCGGTGTACTGCACACCTGGCAGAGCGGTATCCTTTTGGACCCGGTGATATACTCAACCGGATATTCCTTTCCGCAGTGCGGACAGTAGTTATCATACACGCTGCCGTGGAGATTGATGACATTCTTGCAGCCGGCCCTCTGTGGAAGTCCATAGATGCGCCTCGTGATAATCGACTGGATAAGGCCTCTTTTCTCAAGCTCCGCCATCTCATAAAAGCATCTGCCGGGTGGCTTATCCAGCATCTTCAGTATCTCGCTGCGGTAGAATTCATAGAACTGCTCTTTCCTTGTGGAGTAGAAGGAGCTGCTGAATATCTCCTCCACGGAATAGCCGTACCTCTGCTCGATCTCATACGACTCATCCCCATCCCTGATTGCAGGGTACCCGCTTTCCAGGAGCATGCCAAAACCGCTTAAAACTGTAGTATACCTGCTCTCCTTCAATATCTCCGATAGTGTCTTTCCTAACATACGCCAGCCCTCCCTCCTGCTGTTTATCGTACTTTTATTGTACCATATTTTCCTATCTGCTCCAACCTTTTCTAATTCTTCTTTCCTTCCAGTAACGGATCTGGAAGAATTCTCTAGGTATGGATACGATAAATACGATTCCAAGTACGATTCCGAACGCTATCTTAATCGAGTCCAGGCCTTTCTGGGCGGCGAGGGAGAGCTGGTTCGTCACAAGATAGTAGGCCGTATAATAGATGCCGGCACCGGGCACGAGCGGGAAGATGCCTGATACGAGAAATATCGTAATTGGACATTTCATCCTCACCGTGAGCATCCTGGAGATGAGCACCACGATAAGCGCGCCTAGGAATGCCGCTACTGCTGAGGACGTATACCGGCCTGACAGGGCATAGACGAGCCATCCGGCCGTACCGGTCATTCCACAGCTCAGGTAATATCTCTTCGGTACGTTGAACAGCACCGCATATGCCATCGTCCCTATAAACGGGCAGGCAACGTTCATAAAAATGTCATGTATCACAGCGCCAGCCCCCCTAACATATTGTTATAGATACTAAGTGTGATTCCCACTCCTATGGCAATATATACAAACACGAGCAGGGCATCTATCATCCGTACCGTCCCTGACAGGAAATCGCTGTCTGCGATGTCACGGATCGCATTGACGAACGCGACGCCCGGAATGAGCGGCATGATGGAGCCGATGATCATCCCCTCCAGCCTGACCGGCCCGGGAAAGGGCAGATGGACCGCCGCGACAGCCAGCGCTGTGATAATCACGCCGCCGGCTATGTTTATGATAATCTTAGACATATGATGCCGCTTGCCGACGAGCACCCAGATATAGAGCAGGCAGCCGATGCAGAACGCGATCACGCTCTCCAGCGCCGAGGCCCCGAGCAGGAAACCGAAGAATCCGCTTCCTGCCCCTGCAGCAAGTATCTGGAAGTAGCTGCGTTTGGGCGGTATGTCGTCTATCTCCCCAAGCTTCTGAAGCGCTTCGTCCACCCCGACACGGCCCGCCGATATCTCTCTGGAGAGATCGTTCACTTCAGCCACTATCCCAAGATGCGGAGCTGAAAGAGGCACATGCTTCACTTTCGTATATGCCTCCTGCACGCCATTCTCAGCGCTCACAAATATGCCGTGGCTCAGCGTAAAGATATCCACCTTATCCACGTGAAAACGGTTGCATATGCGGGTAATCGTCTCTTCCACACGGAAGATCTCACCGCCGTTTTTCAGAAGTATCCGCCCGGCCTCAAGAGCCAGATTCACTACTTTCCTGACATCCACCTCAGAATCCAGGTACTTCTTGAGATATACCATGTCCGTCAGCAGCTTCCCGTCCTCGTAGATCGGCTCATCGTAATTGTCTATAAAAAAGTTCATGATGATATGAGAGTTTACGAACCCGCATTTCTCATAAAACCCTATGCTCTTGGCACAGTTGCCCGTGCCGACATACATTGTGTCACACCGGTTGCTGTAATGTTCACACAGATAGTGAATCATATATCTTGCATACCCTTTGCCCTGATACTCCGGCCTGGTCGCTATATTTTTAAGCTCACATTTCCGGTTCTTAAGTATGGCTACAACCGCAACAGCCATAACCTGCTCCCGGTCGCACAGCACAAACATCTCGCCGTCGCCGAGATACCGGTCAATCATATTCTCCTGAGGGTCTGCCAGCAATAATAAGTCTAAATATGCTTTTTTGTCTTCTATAATCTGTCTGATATTCATACATATTTACCCCGCATTTATTTGGTAGTGTAAAGTTTCAAAAGGCAAAATCCACTCTGTCACTACGGACACCGTCCGCCCTCTCTGTAGTTGAAATTTGCTGGTAAGGGCCTGATAACTGCATTCAGTTTTTCCAACCTCTTTATCTCTTCCACCGTGAATTTCTTATCCGTAATAATTCCGGAATAATCTCCCAGATGATTAATCTTTGTCATAGCCTGCCGGCCGAATTTGGATTGATCTACTACCAGATAAGATTTCCCACATTGCATCGGAGTATAGCGTTTGAGCCACATCTTCTCCAGTGTAGGCGTCGTCACTTCAAAATCATCATTAATTGAAGCAGCCCCGAAGAACCCCACATCAAATTTAAAATCCGCCAGCATCTGCGTTGCATATCGCCCGAACATACTTCCGGTCTCTTTCTGGACACTTCCGCCGCAGATAAACAACTCCGCCTCGCTATTCTTCAGCAGTTGGGCAATCTCCAGGTCATTCGTGATGATCAGTATTCCCCGGATACCATTTATTAATTTCGCTATCTCATAAGTCGTTGTTCCCGCATCTAAAAAAACGGTATCTCCTTCTGATACCAAAGGAAGACAGAGTTCCGCCAACAGTACTTTCTCTCTTTTGTGACTCGTCTGCTTATCTGCATAGGTTACTTCCTGCTTTGCAACGGCTCCGCCATGACAGCGCTCAATGATGTTATCCTCCTGTAATTTAATCAAATCTCTGCGTATTGTCATGGGACTGACCTTTAATTCCTTCGCCAGTTCATTTACCTGTACACTGCTATTTCTTCGAATCAGTTCCACAATCATGGCCCGTCTCTCTGCTGCAAACATCTGACTCCCCCCTCAAACATGATATCAATTCGTTTTCCCCTGTCCTCTGCGTAATTGCCTGTTGGCGCGCACATAAAAATATGCAGCGGAAGGCCTTTCTTCCGCTGCATACTATTGTACCTCATTCCAAAATGATATTCAATATAAAAACTTTTTCATAGCCAATCCCTTACTGCATCTTTATCAACATATTTACATAAAGATATTCAGTATCAGGACTTCCACAACACCAACAGCCCATGCAATGGTAGATGTAATTGACCAGATGGTCAACTGATCTTTTGCTTCGCTTACTCCAAGAGTTCTGTTTACAACCCAGAAATAACTGTCATTGAAGTATCCGAAGAACAGAGAGCCCACACAGCATGCTACTGCTCCAAGCAGTGGGCTTGCACCTGTCGCAACAATGATTGGTGCAGAGATACTTGCTGCTGTTGTCATAGCAACTGTACCGGAACCCTGGATGAATCTCATCGCTGTAGAGATCAATAATGGAAGAATAATAATCGGAATTGCAGTCTGCGTAAGACCTTCTGCCATGAATGTTCCAAGTCCGGAATCCTTGATGATCTGACCAAGCGCACCGCCACCGCCTGTTACCAGCATAATGATACCAGCAGACATCATACCTTTTTCCATCTCAGTGATACAGGTATGTCTGTCAAATTTTCTTCCCAATGTGAAGATTGCAACTACAAGACCAAGGCCAACTGCTACGATTGGCTGTCCAAGGAAGATCAATACCTCCATAATACCTGTTGTATATCCCAACGCGGAAGCAATCGTATTAATTAAGATTAATATAATCGGTACGATCAGAGGCATGAAGGACTCTAATGTTCCAGGCATTCCTGTCAGATCCATTGCAAATGCATTCTCATAATCTGGCTCCTGATAAGGAGCTTCTTTGATTTCACCATCTTCATCTACGATACGATAGTATTTCTTAGATAATACTAATCTTGCATATGCGATACAAGCGATTGCCATTGGCAGCGCAAGTACGATTGATAACAGGATAAACTTACCAACATCGATTCCGAAGATACCACATACTCCCAGAGGACCTGGTGTAGGTGGAACCAGGGAGTGAGTAATTACAAGACCCGCTGCAAGTGATACGCCAAGGGCAATTACACTTTTCTTTGTTGCCTTGGAGATCGCCTTTGCAATCGGTGCCAATACCACGAATCCCGAATCACAAAAGATCGGAATAGATACAAGGAAACCGGTTAATGCCAATGCTTCTTCTTCTCTCTTCTTACCGAACAGTTTCAGGAATGTATGTGCCATTCTCTTTGCTGCTCCTGTTACCTCAAAGATCTGTCCCATCATAACACCGAAGCCGATAATAATACCGATGCTTCCCAATGTACCACCGAAGCCTGATGTAATTGAATTTACGATACCAAATGTCCTGCCATCATCCAGTGTAATATTTGAAAGCGGCATTCCGCCAACAACACCAACGATAATTGTACAGATAATCAATGCGAGAAACGCCTGTACTTTTGTTTTCAATACCAGGAATATCAGTACTACAATACCAATTGCCAGACCAATTAACATTCTTTCCCCACTAAGTCCATTTACCATACTAGTTCTCCTCTTCCTTCCTAAAAGTTATCTTGTGAAATTTGGTGCGTATTTTGCCGCCAACAAAATGGCCTCAATCATGCTGACCGCACTTACAATTCCCTTTCCTGCGATATCAAATGCAGTTCCATGATCTACAGATGTACGAAGGAGCGGCATCCCATTCGTAATCGAAATGGTTTTCTCAAAATCAAGAGTCTTCGTTGCAATGTGGCCCTGATCATGATACAAAGACAATACACTGTTGTATCTTCCGATTGCAGCCTGATGGAATACAGAGTCTGCTCCGATTGGTCCTACAACATTATATCCTTCTGCCTGAAGCTCCTCAATTGCCGGTGTAATCTCATTTACCTCTTCCCAGCCAAACAGCCCATGTTCTCCGCTGTGCGGATTCAATCCGGCAATTGCCATGGTTCCATCTGTAACACCGAGTTTCTTAAGCGCTTCCAGACAACGTTTCACATAATCCTTAATTCTCTCTTTGGTGATCATATCCAGCATCTCTCTTAAGGACACATGTCTTGTCAGGAAGAATACGCGCATTCCATTCGTCTCGAACATGGTCAGCGGATCTTCTGTATTGGTGAGCGCACCGAAGATCTCCGTATGTCCAATAAAGCTAATGTCACCTGCACGCAGTGATTCCTTATTAATCGGCGTTGTCGCGACAGCATCGACCTTGCCGCTGTTCGCAAGCTCAATACTTTTTGCAATATATTCATATGCGGCTTTTCCGCACATTCCATTGACCTTTCCAAATTCAAATCTGGCCATGTCAACATTGCCTAAATTTATCAGATTCAAGATGCCTTCACGGAAATCTCCTTCTTCCGGTTTATTGATTACATTAACCGTCAGTTCTACGCCTGTAATCTTAATGGCGTTCTCCATGATTGCCTTGTCACCGACAATAATACAATTTGCCACGTCAAATACTTCTTTCGAAGCAACTGACTTTGCAACAATCTCCGGTCCTACTCCTGCCGGATCTCCAATAGGTACTGCGATTAGTGATTTTCCCATAACATTTACGTCCTTTCATTGATTATTTGCATAAAAATATTGTTTCTAGATATACAGTTTCTCTTTCAAGTAAGTAATGCATCGATTAATTGCATCATGTCCGCCCTGGCTTCCTCCTTTGGTAATAATATGTATCCCTTCAAACTCGCCTTTTAAGAACTGCCCGTACGCCGCCAGCGGAAGAACTTCATCCATCAGACTCAGTCCGGCTGTCTGAAACTTCTTACACACGGCCACCGTCACATCGCCGCCGCTGGTATACAGCCCTTTGAACGTTGGCTCGCTCTTGAATATCCGGTAAGTGATCTCTGCAAATGCGCTGTTAATCATACCCGTCGCCGTATCAAGCGAACAGTGATAACGTTCCATGTAAGGTTTGAAATCAATCCTGTTCTCCGGATAGATTCCATCGCCTGTTACCGTGGATATCACATTCCGGTCACATTCATCTAAAATCTCTCCGGCTACCCGTGCAATCTCCTGCTCTCTTCTTACCTCTCCCTCTAACAGTTCCTTCGTATTCACGAAGACATTATGTGTACTCTGGGAAAGCCATAATTCTTCCATCTGCACGGTAGTATTCGGATTCACACTTCCTACTGCGGCAAGAATCTTGTTTTTCTCCTTCTTCTCAGAAGGTACGAGCAATTTCCTTGACAATGTCGCGGTAAATACTCCCGGATCAACCGCTACGGCTTTCAGCTTGCTTGTAATTACTGCATCTGCAATCAGGTCCAGATCTTCCTGCGTCACACAGTCTATTACAAGTATCCTGCTTCCCTTGGCAACACATTGGTTCATCAGATCTGCCAGATAATGCTTGCCATTCATCAACTCCTTCATCCGTATGGATGATACTTCATACTTGCTCTGCTCCTGGAACAGAACCGCTGCTTCCGATACCTTCACCGGCGTCTTGGGATCAATTGCAATATTCGTCTTATGCAGCGGAATTCCATCCACCAGCATATAGCCGCCGATCACAACTCTTCCAGAGGACGGAAAACAAGGTGCTGCAATCGCTACGTAATCGCCTCCCAGACAATCCAGCATTGCATCTATCTCGCTCCCCAGATTCCCTCTTAACGTACTGTCTATCCGCTTTGAATAGACCTTTACGTCGTCTCCTTTTAGCAAATTACATACATTATGTACCCGGTTATAGGCAGCCTTAGCATCTACTCCGCGGCTGTCGGTTGAATACAGTACACAGTCACAATCTGACAATGTAGACAGTTCAATTCGTTCCATGTTCATCACTGTATATGCCTTATAGTTCATCTTCTTCAGAAGTACACCGGTGGCATTGGCTCCCGTCAGGTCATCTGCTATCACAACACACTGTGGCATAACCAACCTCCTATCGCAAAACCATTTGTTTGTTTGTGTTTACATTGTACTTACTATGATTGTTTTTGTCAATGTTTATGGCTAATCGCGCAAATATTTTGTTTATTTATGTTCATTCTAAACTATCACTTATTCATTAATACTTCTACTGCTTCTTTTAATGTTGTAATCTCTCCAACATTTCCCGGAAAAATCACATACGGAGTCATTGGGAATTTACTTTCTTCCCCCGTCTGCCATACCGGAATTCCAGGTTTGATCTGTCCTAATACATTGGCTTTCTTAACTGCAAGTGCCTTGGTCCCTACATCGCTGGATGTAATTCCACCCTTGGCGATAACGAAACTTGGAGTAATGCTTAAACGCCCTACCAGTGACTGCACTGCATCAGAGATCTTAACTGACAGTCTAAGTTCATCTTCCTTATCCCCTGTATCTGCAGTAATCAGAGCACGCGTGGTATAACAGCATACTGTCTTTCCTGCTTTAATACACTCTTCTTCCTTGTTAAGACATCTCTGTACCTCTGCTTCAAATACAGTATCATCCTTTACTAAAGTTGCATCCAATTCAATAAATTCGATATCTGACAGTTCCTTTAAAGATTCCACCTGCTTAGTTGTCTTATCTGTATGAGAGCCTACAACTACAATTCCTCCATTTGTTGTCTCTTTTAATACCATCTGGTCTCTGGTAAGGAGAGGCTGGTCTGTCACTGCCCCCATAACCTTTACAATAGCAGCTGCTGTACGGAACATGAATACCTTGCCCCTTGCCATTGCACGGTACAAAGCAACACAGAATACTTTTACATCAACATAATCTACTGCATTTACAACAATCTTATTGAAATCTTTTACATCCATTAACTGTGCTTCAATCTTATCAATATCCATGTTATGGATATCCTCAAGAGAGATGCAGGTCACATCAGAAGCCTTATATGACCCTTTTGTCTTCTCTTCTACATACTCCGGCATAGTTGCGGCTGTATAACCGAATGTTTTATCTTTTGCAAATTCTGTCTCGTTGGCCGGAACCAGTTCTTCACCGTATTTTACATAATGAACATTATTAATGGTGAATCTTCCTCCTTCTTTGAAGAATGGGCAGAGAATCTCTCCATCAATCGTCTTACCAGTATTTACCTCATAATTGTCCTTCAGCAGTTCTGTCTCCAGTGGATAATGTCCACGAAGTGTGCTGTCGCTGCGGCTGATAAAGATATATTCTTTTCCAGCCTCTTTTGCAACTTCATCCACAACTGCCGCAATCTCATTATGCGCTTTTGTTGTCTGCTCTACCGTAAATCCTCTTGAATTCGTCAGCACATAGAACAGGTTGTTCTCCTCTTCGAATCCATGACGGATACTGTCTTTCTCCCAGTTAGTATACACAGAGATGTCATGAACCGTCTGCACGCCAGTCGGGTCATCATCTAATACTATGATCTTCTTATTGTTCGCTTCGATTTCTTTTTTTAATAAACCGTCAATATATTCTTTATCAATCTTTTTATAAGAAGTTAATACTTCTGCATTGATTGCCATATTATTGTCCTCCTGTTATGAAGTGGCCTCTTATCAAGAGTAGAATCGTCTTCTTAATCGCACGTTCGCCTTGTCTGCATAGGCTATGACTTCTGCAGAGCATCCGGACTGCCTTGCTTTTAATGTAACTGTGGTCACTTCATATTGTCTATCACACAAATCTAGTCAAATTTCTTAACCTCTATATCTGCCAGTTTCTCAAAGTACTGTATGATTCCGCCATGGTCATCATTCATATGTCCATGGATCTTCAGTGACTGAAGAATCTCATATAACTGTGCTGTATATGGAATCGGAACGTCAATAGAATGTGCCGTATCAACAACATTCTTAATATCCTTATGGTTGATACGGATCGGTCCGCCTGGTTTAAAGTTGCGCTCTACGATCAAAGGAATCTTCGCATCCAGAACAGCGCTTCCAGCAAGTCCTCTGCGGATTGCTTCGTATACTTTCTGCGGGTCTGCGCCAGCCTTTGCAGCCAGAACAAATGCTTCAGATATAACTGCGATTGTGTTGTTAACGATTACCTGGTTCGCAAGTTTTGTAACACTTCCGCTTCCGGATGCACCGATTAACAATGCTGAAGCTCCCAAGATATCGAAGTATTCTTTCATTGCGTTAAAGTCTTCTTCGTCTCCGCCTGCCATAATTGCAAGTGTTCCTGCTATAGCTCCCGGTTCTCCGCCAGATACTGGAGCATCCACAAAACCAACACCTTTTTCTTTCAGTCCGTTGTAGCATTCTTGAGATTCAACAGGAGTAACAGAACTCATATCGCATATGATGCTTCCTGCTTTGATTGTAGATGCTACGCCATCCTCACCAAACAGGATAGACTTTGTAATTGCTCCGCTTGGAACCATAATGATGACTCTTTCACACTGTGCTCCAATCTCGGCATATGTAGCCTCCGTTGCGCCGGCGGCAACAACATCTGCAACTGCTTCTTTGTCCAGATCTGCGACCATCAATTTAACCCCCGCCTTCAGCAGGTTCTTTGCCATTGGTCTTCCCATGATACCTAGTCCGATAAATCCTACTTTCATTCTTCTTGCTTCCTTTCTTCCTTTTGATTTTTGTTTGTTACTTCATGTTTAATCTTGAAATGTTTTGTTCATTTCTTTCTTTAGCTCACTTTACTACATACCGGTATACTGTTCAAGATGTTATTTTTCTTTCTCCCTTTTTGACAGTTTTACCACCCTCTATTTTGTGTACTTTTACTATATTTGTTATTTTTATGTCGTTATATTTTTAACATATAGTATAATAATATTCTTTTTGTAATCACTCTCCCCAATTATCTCGTCCTGCCGGATATACGCAGAGTGTTCCGTCTGCTTTATACAGCACTCCGCCCTCGCTGTAGTATGCGGGATTCCCTTCTACTACTTCTATATACATCAGATTAGGGAATGAATCGAAAGCTCCGGGTTCGATATAGATGATATTCGTTGGAATATACACGTCGAAAATCATGTCCTCCAGTCCGGCAAAAGCACCGGCCTCCACACCCAGACAATTCGAGGATGTGGGCAAAACGATGGTTCCTTCATCTGCGACCGCAGCCGCATCACTGTATCCGGTTATATATCCTCTGTCGTCGCATATATAAGTGGAAATTTCCTTCCATCCCGCATACAGGTCCACTCTTGTCCGGCCTTCCTCGATACCGGTAAACGGAACGGTACAGGAAGGATCTGTATACCATCTGTCAAATTCTTTTCCGAGTCTTCTCGGAACTTCCAGCACAGAAGTATCAAGGCTATATTCATTGAGCGTCATCTCCGTTACGGACAACGTGCCTCCGTTGCTATGGAATGCTACATGCACAGATATAGGTATTTTGGGATACGTCGCCGGAACTTTTGCTTCTTCTTTTGAAGAACTTCCGGTAACTGCATTCAACCTCTCCTCTGATTCCACCTTATCCAATTTCACCTTATCCGCAGCCACCACATTTTTAGCAGGTTCTTCCCCTGGAAGAATTATAATCCCCATCTCCTCCGGATAGTCCAGTATTCTTTTTAAGGGCTTTGCATCCAACGGTTCCGTACCCGGAGCAGGCGGTTCAGGCATCTGTGTTACCGTGTCGCCGGCATATCCCAGGCCAGACGAAACCGTCTCCGGCTTTGCCTGTCTCATACCGATAACATACAGACAGCACACAAACGCAGAAAGAAGAGCACCTTTCATAATCTGTCTGACCGGAATTCTGAGTCTTCTTCCAGTTGTACGTAATATCAATACATCTTCCACTATTAACACCTCACATTCAATTCATTATAAGGCCTGGAAAGAAGAAATGAAAAGTGGCATCTCGCCACACGCAAGACGCCACTTTTCATATTAGAAAACAATCTGGTGGTTTCCACGGATAATTTAGTTGATAAATCCTGCTTTCTTAAGCTCTTCCTCTGCTTTAGCAAGATTTGCGTCTGAAACGAGGATAATCGGTCCTGTACAGCCCATACCACTCTCTGCATAGACACCAATCTTCCACAGGGCTTTCACGCCGTCCTCAAGATCCATGATCTCAATTCCCGCTATCTGCGACGTAACCGGCTCTTTCGGTGGCGCTTTCACTTCCTCGGAATCTCCTGCTGTTTTTTCAGAAGCTTTTCTGGCGGCAAGAATCTCTTTCAGGCCGGCTTTGTTGGCTGCATCGAATTCCTTCTTTGCAACTTCAAACACCTTGCCCCTGACAAGCTGTGCCGCATAGCGGATTGCCCCGGTGATAAGCGGTGCACCTGAAGCACGGGAGATGATCATCACAAGCTGCTCATACCCTTCCCCTATCCCGGGGCCGTAGCCGTATCCCGATGCCTCATAGCTTCCTCCTGTCGTATAAGAGGACAGCATCTTAATCAGGATGTTTCCTGACAGCGAATCACATACCATAATGTCCGGTGAGCCCTGGAGCACGTCGTTGCCTCTCATCACGCATCCTCCGTCCGCTCTGGCCGATTCCGCAAAGTTTATATCATAGCCATTTTCTTTCAGCTGCTTCAAAGCAATCTCTGTCTGGCGGGCGCCGTCTACATTCAGGATTCCCACCGTCGGATCTGCCTTTCCACATGTCTTAGCTGCAATAATGCCGTAGATAGCATTTTTAATCATGCCTTCGATACGGTCGGCACTCGATGTACCTGTCGTCGTCGACACATACATCTCTCTGCCTTTGGATGGTGTGATCGCACGCCCCACAGTGGATACACCAATCGGAAACGGAAAGTGCATCGTTACCGCACCGTCTACTTCCTTATTCTTCAGGAGCTCTTCCATCTTCTTATGGCCTTCGTCTTCGTCAGCCACTTTCACTGTAGTCACTCCCTCAGCTTCCAGCGTACCGATATAGTACACATCGATACCCTCTCTTGCCGCTGCTACCGCTGCTTCCATGGAATTCTCTTCCCCATGTTCGCTTCCCATGCCTGTCAGCGCGATCTTCGGCTTCTTTCCAAAGCTTCCGGTCTCAAGCCCTTCCGCCATCTCCATAAAGGTGGAGGCAATCATCTTCTCAATATTATCTGCCATATTCACCACCCCTTACTCTGCCATCAGAGTCGCGGCAAAATCTTTCATCGCTTTCGCAATGAGTCCTTTGACTTCCTCTTCGGATACGCCTGCCGCCGCACTTTCTTCCTCGGCCGTATTGCCGTGGATTACAAAAGATACGCCGTCAAACAGATTGGTCATACGTCCGAGGAAAAGGCTTCCCTTACCGATAATCATCGCATTCCTGATCTTGCCGTCAAGGATGTCCTCACGCGCAAATCCGATATACGGAACTCCTGACGGAATGTGTCCCTGTGTAGGAGCCCATCCGGTAAGACCGTGTTCCTTCGTAAACGCAGCCAGTTCCTTCTTGTCCAGCTCACCGCGCTTCACAGCGAGGGCCGCAATCATCTTGTAGTTCGCAAGCGGAACGTCTCCTGCTCCTGCCGGCTTCGTGATATCCGGATTCTGCATCTCCGGAGAATACTTGTCGATATCCGGAATCTTCATCCCTGCTTTGTCAAGCGAATCTGTGACAAGGCTTCCGATGACAGCCTGTGGTGCAGAGCCTGTACCGACACTGTGGCGGCCGAGCATATTCAGATCTATCTCAGGGTTCACGCCGTCATTTTCAGAGATGACTACCGCAAAGCCTCCGAGGCAGTCTTCCAGGATCGGAAGTCCTTTCTTGATGTGATCCTTTCCGTTCATACCAAGCTTGGCCGTACATCCTCCGGATGTGACGACAACAGTCTTGTATGCGCCTGACTTGACAAGGGCTGCCGCTTCGATCAAGGCATGTGCCGGTGCGGCACAGAATCCTCTTGCATCAGAACCTGTAGCGCTGACCAGGCCTGCAACTTCCGCCGCAGCTTTGGCAAAGTTTCCGCCGCCTCTCTGGTTCATGTCGCCGCATGCCTCTTCTGCACAGTCTATAACATATTCCACATCCGCCTTGTCAATCCCTGCATTGCGTACCGCATAGAGCAGCGCCAGAACACTGGAAGCCTTGCTCATAAGGTTCTCATGCATGACATGGGCAGATAAGTTAACGTCGATATCATGGGCTCTTTTTACACAGCCTACTAATTTTCCATCGTGATATAACCCTTCTGCATGCTCTTCGTTGACAAAATGCTCTATCTCGCCCAGTTCCACGCCTTCGTGGACTTTTTCAACGATATCCTCAGAGATGATCGGGTTTGCGGCAAACGCGTCCTTATACTTTGCCACAAATTCTTTGTCCAGCCTTACGACCTCGAACATATCGCTTGCCTGCACGAGGAACAGGAACTCCTCCTGCGGCATAATCTCGCCATATCTGCCGAAACGGTCGGCTCCTTCTTTGTTCTTGTCATACCAGGGGAACTCTACCTGTGCCAGTTCATCCGGATGCACATTGCCGATATATGTCTGGTTTGGCCAATACTCTACTGCCTCTTTAAAAGAACGCAGGTTGTTCGGCACCTCTTTCAGATATTCGGAATCTGGATTGACGATTCTCTCCGTCGTCTGCGTCGTTCCATTATATAAAACCATATCCGGGGTATGTACTAATACATAACTTGCCCCTTTGATTACACTGTTCATTGGTTTTCCACCTTTCATTAAATATACGGGGTGGTGGGGTGACACCACCCCACACACTTAAAATTTACAGAACTCGTCTCTGATGGCTGTCATTTCATTAATGATATCATCAACATCGAGTACCATTTCCATCATACTGATCTGCTCATCATACACTTCTTCGTCGAACTCTTCTTTCATCTCTGGTTCGCACACGTGATATACTTTGAGTCCAAGCTGGACCCCTGTCAATGGACCTGCGAAAGTAGGATCTCCTGCTGTTACGGTCTCTGCTGCAAGGCCTGAAGCTTCACCTTCTGCAGCACCGAGAACTACTACCAAGTTCTCTGCACCATATTCATCAGCAAATTCTTTTACTCTCTTCTGATTTTCCAAGTCCATTGCGCCTGCGCTCGTTCAGACGAAACATTCCGTGGATGAGAATACTACCTCGGCACCGGCGGTCTTAACGCATTCTGCGATAGCCGGCCCCGGTATCCCGTCACGGTCTCCGATAATTATTGCTTTTTTTCCATCTAAAATAGCCATAATTATGCTTTCTCCTTTCTTGTGAGTTGCTGGTTGTATTTATGATAAAGAAAACTATCCTTGATTAGATATATTTCTTAATCATCGCTTCGATGTTCTCCGGCGTAGCGTCGTCTTTCACGACTTCTTCCACCTTCTCGCCGTCTTTGTATACAGCCATGACAGGAAGTCCCAACACCTTCTGCGCGATAGCAAGGCGGCGTGCCTTCGTCGTGTTCAGGGACGTGAATTTCATCTTGTCCCCGTATGTGTCTGCAAATTCATGAACCTTTGGCATCAGAGCCTGGCATGGTACGCATCCGTCACCGTAAAAATCTACAAATACATATCCTTCTGCTTTTAACACTTCTTCTTCAAATGTTTCCTTCGTTACATCAATCATCTTTCTCTACCTCCTAAAAATAATCTGATAAGCTTCTCTCTACCTGGACTGCAGCTATGGCTCCGTCCGCAGCAGCGGTTACGACCTGTCTCAGGCTCTTGATACGCACATCTCCGGCCGCATATACGTTCGGAACATTCGTGTGCATATCATCGTCCGTCTTGATATATCCTCTCTCGTCCATATCCACGATGCCTACAAACAGCTTGGAATTCGGAACCGTACCGATGAAGCCGAACAATCCGAACATGCCGTCCTCAGGGTCAGCTTCTACTTTACGCGTCTCGCCGGTCTTTACATTCTTAACGATCATACCCTGGAGAATGTCATCCCCGTACACCTCTTCTACGACACTGTCCCAGAAGAAGTCGATCTTCGGATTTGCAAATGCTTTCTCCTGGATAGACTTTGCGGCACGAAGCTCGTTACGTCTGTGGATGATCGTGACTTTTCTGGCAAATTTGGTGAGATACATCGCTTCCTCGACTGCAGAATCTCCGCCGCCGACCACGTACACTTCAAAGTCTTCAAAGAAGTTCGCATCACATGTAGCACAGTAGGATACGCCCTTGCCCATGAATTCCGCCTCGCCCTTGCAGCCGATAGGTCTGGAGTAGGCACCTGTGGCGATAATGATATTTTTCGCCTGATATTCTGCCTTTGTGCTCTTCAGCACCTTCACATCGCCTTCCAGCTGTACTTCAGTAATCGTGTCTGATACACGTTCAACACCGAATTTTTCTGCCTGTCCTGTCATCCTTGCGATGAGTGAAGGGCCTGATTCGCCTTCCACCATCTGTCCCGGATAATTCTCGATCTCGTCTGTGATTGCAATCTGTCCGCCATCCTGCCCTTTTTCGATAATCAGCGTAGAAAGACGGCTTCTGCCTGCATACAGCCCTGCCGCGAGACCAGCAGGACCTGCACCCAGGATAATTACGTCATAAATCTTGCCCATGGGATTCATCTCCTTTTTCCTGTTAAAGTTACATCTGCTCTAATCAAAAATTGTCTGTCCGTCAACTTCTGTCGTAAGAGCGTCAAGCGCTTTTTCAACAATGTGGCGGCGAAGTTCCTTCTCCTCAGAAGCATCCAGAGCCGGATTGCCGAGCGGATGAGGAATTGCGATAGCCGGTACGATTCTGTTCGCGCCAACCGTCATTGATATCGGAGTGACTGTACATATATGCACAACCGGGATGCCCGCTCTCTCGACCTCTTTCACCATCGTTGCACCGCAACGAGTACAGGTGCCTCATGTAGAGGTGAGAATTACGGCATCTACTCCGTCAGCCAGCAGCTTCTTTGAGAACTCAGCTGCAAATGCCTTGGAAGACGCAACGGCAGTTCCGTTACCGGTCGTCGTATAGAACAGATGATGGAGCTCTCCGATCTTTCCTTCTTTTTCCATGTCACGAAGCACATCTACCGGAAGTACGCGGTCCGAATCTTCATTCGCGTATACCGGATCGTATCCGCCGTGGGCCGTCTCATACGTCTCTTCCGTCAGGTCCATGACACCTGCGATGTCGTATTCTCCGTAATGTGACGCACTGGAGCTCTCGATATGGTCCGGATTCCCTTTCGGTACGATACCGCCTGATGTGACAAGCGCAATCTTGGCATGTGCAAGATCTTTGACCGCCGGGTTTGGTTCCACCCTGTCGAAGTCCGGCATCGGGTATTCTGTAGTAAACGGCTTGTCAGCTAATTTCTGAAGCAGCATCTTTACCGCTCTCTTTGATCCTCTTTCTTCCTCGAAGAAGTTCACGCGCACACCGTTCGGCATATAACCTTCCTGGCAGGACGCGCCGATTGCTTCTCCTTTGGCAAGCTTAAGAGCTAATGGAGCCATCTTCGCTACCGCGCCTCTCATGCCGGCTGCGCTGTTCTTCGTAGCAACCATGTATACCTGGTTCTTGAACATGTCAGCTCCCGGGTTCTCTACATACATGCCTGTGATGGCCGGTATGCCAAGCTCTTCCTGGACCGCAGCCGCGATAGTGCCGCACGCGACGCCATAACGTCCCGCATTGAATGCCGGGCCTGCGATGAACACATCAGGAGCCTGCTCTTTTACCATTGCAAGGACATCTGCCTTTGCTTTCTCAAGGTTCTCGTTAAAGTAGGAGTCACCGCACACGATCGTAGCGATAATCTCCGCCTCATCTTTAAAATTCATGTTAAATGCCATACCCGGTCCTACCACTTCACCTACGCGAAGCTCCGCCGGATAATCCGCTTTTTCTTCCCCGCCGATGTTAGCGAAGAACTGGTTGATGTAATGTACAACTTTAATTTTGCTCATTTACTGTATCCTCCCTTATTATCTCGCGCTCAGTTTGTTGAAACCAGTTTCGTTTGTCGCACCTGTCAGCACCTGAAGTTCCACTTCCAGGGAACCGTCCTCGCGAAGCGTCTCTTCGCTGGCTCCGGCAATCTTAGTCACATAGTCAAGAGTTCCGATAACTTTGTCCAACTTAGGCAGGATAATAACCTGGTTCGCGTTTCCGCCTGTCACCACCGCGTCTGCTGCCGCGTCTGCATCTGCAAGAGACTGGGATCTTCCGTCACGTCCGGCATATTCGTCTGTGATGATAACCGTCTTGACACCCTCTGCCTCAATCTTCTTGCAGTTCATGATCAAGTCCGTATCCGGGTTTCCGAATCCTTCCTGGGATACGATGACACCGTCAAGGTCTAACATCTTGCAAAGCTTTGCGGTCCAGTCTGAGGAACGCTGCTTGTCTGCAAGGTATACGTTTTCATTTGTGATGATCTGGCATACAAAGTTGATTGTCTTGCCGTGCTCTTCAAACATATCATGTACGACCGGATTGTTCAGGTGCACATAGGTCGGGTTCTTGTCGCATGCGGATACACAGTTGCCGGATACGATAGCGCCGTCCATGATCTCCGTCGGATTCAGGACAGTCGGAAGCACTTTCTTCGCATCTACGCCGTACACATATGTATCGTGCAGAAGCCCCTGGCTCTGAAGCATCTGTACGTATGCGACTCTCGGAAGGTCCGGATATTTTTCCATGCCTTCTTTGATCGTGCATGTCTCATACACTTTCGTCTCGTCTGGTGTAAGGTTCCGTGCAAGTTCCCCGATATATACCGCAACTCGGAAGCCTGCAAACCTTACTGCCTTTTCGTAGTCGTGCTGTTTGATATCGTCAACCGGTTCACATACCATAACGAGGTTAAGCGTCTTTGAAAATGGCGTATAGTCCGCGCCAGGGCCTGTCATGTCGATGATGCCTTCCTGGAAGCCTACTATCTTGCCGGCTGTAACGACCGCCATGCCTTTTAACGCATAAGTCTTGCCGCTTCCTACCGTATCTACCTTAGAGATGACGCCCGGGAAGATTCCCCCTCTTCCTTCTACTTTAACACGTGGCTCGATGACATCCTTCACCGGGGTGATCCTCACGCTCTCACCTGGCTTTGCAATGTCGAATGATACGCTCTTGATCTTCTCGTCCTCGAGAGCTACTGCCTTTACAGCCTCTTCTGATACATAAAGGATTCCGTCTTCAATCTTGGATTCTGCCGCGAACTGAATATCCTTGATGTATATGTGTCCCATTTCTAATTTCACGTATTGTTCCCTCCTTAAGTTAAATGTTGTTATTTGTTGAAGCTTTCGCTTGTTACAACCTCCCGCATACCTGGCCGGACGCTTCCCGCCCGGCAGCGCAGACATTACCACACGTCTGCCGATGTTATCGCGCTTTCCAGTAGGGTCCAGTCTATCATCTGGAAGTCATCATATACCTCGCGCTTATACTTGTCTGACTTAAGCACGAACTTGCCGCACGCCTCTATGGCATTCTCGATGATAACGACCGACCTCGGGTCTACCTCCCCCTTTCCTGCCGACAGCATGATTGATTTATATGGTGTTTCATTAGGCTTTACACTCCCCGACAAGGGGTGAGATAAAAGCGTGTGCCCTTCATGTATTCTGTCTCTTACTGCCCTGAGCACTTCCTCATAGGAAATCTCTTTGTACTCCACATTATGCGTTTTGCCGATCTTCTCCGGTACGAGTGGATTATTCGTTATTATTATGTAATCATTCTGCATCCCATCCACCTCTTCCACTGGATAATTATGGTAACCAAATTTTGAATAAAAAAAGGACGATATAAACACAGATGTGCAATTCGTCCTTTCTGTCTTTTGGCGTAATCAAATTACTTCAACACAAGATTCAGAATGCGGTCCTTTTCCCAGTCCTTTTGCCTGAAAGTTTCACCCCACAAGTGTTCACCCTCACCTGTCCGGCTTGCCTCTTCGGCGGCCATATGCATGGCTCTCTCTTGAAAAAAATCAGCCCGCTGTTAAATTTTATTTATAGATGCAATGAATATATCTTATTGCTTGTTTTAATATTAACTTATTGTTAATAATTTTTCAACCTTTTCAAATGAGAAAGTTCGATTTGGTAATTTCACACAACAAATCCCATTTAAATTTATGTATATTTACTCCAAACTTATTTTGACTTCTTATTTAAAAAGTTCCTATAATAATCGTCATGCACTTTCTTGATCATGCCGCTCAGCGCGAACAGGCCGAGAATATTCGGGATGACCATCATGGAATTGAAGCAGTCGGCCATATTCCACACAAGGTCAACTTGGGCGAGAGAGCCGAGTACGACGCAGGCCGCCACGAGCAGGGAATACACTTTCACGGCTTTCGCGCCAAACAAGTATTTGATGTTCGCCTGGCCGAAGAAATACCATCCCACGATCGTAGAGAATGCAAAGAAGAACATGCACACTGCGATGAAGATGTCCCCTCCCTTGCCGAATAAAGTGGAAAATGCATACTGGCTCAGTTCCGCTCCTGTCTTGCCCGTAGGGATTGACTTTGTCGTAATGATGACAAAAGCCGTCAGATTCAGGACGACAAACGTATCGATGAACACTCCGATCATTGCCACGAATCCCTGTTCCACCGGATGGTCTACCTTGGCGACCGCATGTGCGTGTGGCGTAGAGCCCATACCGGCCTCATTGGAGAAAAGGCCACGGGCCACACCCTTTGTGAGCGCCAGCTTGATCGTTGCCCCGACCGCTCCACCTGCGATGGATGACGGGCTGAACGCGCCGACGATAATCGCGTGGAACGCGTAAGGTATGTTCTTATAGTTATAGATGATTACAATCAATGCCCCCACGATATACAGCGCAGCCATAATCGGGACAATCGTCTCTGTCACTTTGGCAATCCGCTTCATGCCGCCCATGAATACAGCCAGTGCCAGAACTGCGATGATAACACCCATCACTGCCTGGGGAACACCGAAAGCCGTGTGGAAAGCTGCCGCGATAGAGTTGGACTGTACCGCATTGCCCATGAAGCCGAGCGCCAGGATTATCAGAACTGCAAATACGCCCGCGAGCACTTTGCCGAACGTGCCCTTGAATGCCGCCCGGATATAATATACGGGGCCTCCCGTCACCTCACCGTCGTCACCTACACATTTGTACTTCTGCGCCATGATGGCTTCCGAAAATATGGTTGCCATGCCGAGAAAAGCCGCGACCCACATCCAGAAGATTGCCCCAGGCCCGCCGATTGCAAGTGCCGTGGCAGCCCCGGCTATGTTGCCGGTACCTACCTGCGCCGCGATTGCCGTAGCCAGCGCCTGGAATGAGGACATGCCGTCGGCTCCTGCCTCCCCCTTATTGTGGAACAGGCCGCCGAACGTCCTCTTCATGCCTTCCTTGAATCCTCTTACCTGGATAAATCCAAGCCTTACGGTAAACCAGATTCCGCCAAGCAAAAGAGCAGCAATCAGGATGTAGTCCGCAAGATAATGCTGAATCGTCAAGACAATGTCATTTAATGTATCCATTCTAAATTCCCTCCTTCTCTCATAGATACGGTCGATAACCAGACCTCACCTATCGATAAGTATATGATAAATTATTAACAATATAAATGCAACAGGATTCTTCACTAATGATAATTTTTGGTGAATTTTCTTCAATATTCACATTTACACATTGAATTTACGTTGACATACATCTGAAGATTTGTGTAAAATGCCATAGCCCTGCTACATATCTGCATAAAAAGGCAGCCGCCGGAATCCACTCCGGGCAGCTGCCTTATATTTTATCTGCTAGACATTGATCTCTGCGCTCATGCCAAGCACTTCTTTGTTTGCTTCAAGCAGCGGGGATACCGAATCCTTAAGGAACGCATCAACCTGCACCGCCGCACGTCCGGTATATCTGGACGGATCCATCGTCTTTTTGAGCTCTTCTTCGCTCAGATTGAATGCCGGGTCTGCCGCGATGAGTTCCAGCAGATTGTTATCCAGCCCTTTTTCTTTGACATTTCTTCCTGCCTCCATGGACAGCTCCCGGATCTTCTCATGCAGTTCCTGCCTGTCGCCGCCTGCCTTGACCGCGTCCATCATGATATTTTCCGTGGCCATGAATGGCAGCTCCGACATGAGACGCTTTTCAATCACCTTCGGATACACGACGAGGCCGTCCACCACGTTCAGGCACAGGTCCAGGATACCGTCCACAGCCAGGAAGCCTTCCGGTACGCTGAGGCGCTTGTTCGCGGAATCATCCAGCGTCCGTTCGAACCACTGCGCCGCCGATGTTATGGCAGGATTCAGTGCGTCCGCCATCACATAGCGGGACAGGGATGCAATCCTCTCGCTTCGCATCGGATTTCTCTTGTACGCCATCGCGGAAGAGCCTATCTGGGTCTTTTCAAATGGCTCTTCCACCTCTTTCAGATGCTGCAGGAGCCGTATATCGTTAGAGAACTTATGTGCGCTGGCAGCTATCCCTGCAAGTACATTCACAACTCTTGTATCCACCTTGCGAGAGTAGGTCTGGCCGGATACCGGATAGCATGCTTTGAATCCCATCTTTTCTGCAATCATCAGGTCTATCTTGTCTATCTTCTCCTGGTCTCCCTCAAACAGCTCCAGAAAGCTCGCCTGGGTCCCGGTCGTCCCCTTGGAGCCGAGCAGCTTCAGGCTGTCCTTCACATACACCAGATCTTCCAGGTCCATCATAAATTCCTGCATCCAGAGCGTGGCCCTCTTCCCCACCGTCGTAGGCTGGGCAGGCTGGAAGTGTGTGAACGCAAGCGTCGGAAGCGCCTTGTATCCATCCGCGAATGCGGCAAGCTCCGCTATGACGTTGAGAAGTTTCTTTCTCACAATCTCCAGCGCTTCTGCCATGATGATGATGTCCGTATTGTCGCCGACATAGCACGATGTGGCGCCAAGATGGATGATTCCTTTCGCCTTCGGGCACTGCTGCCCGTATGCGTATACGTGTGACATCACATCATGCCGGACCACCTTCTCACGTTCTCTTGCCACTTCATAGTTGATATCGTCTTTGTGTTCCTTTAACTCTTCAATCTGCTCGTCCGTTATCGGAAGCCCGAGCTCCTTCTCTGTCTCGGCCAGCGCGATCCAAAGCCTTCTCCATGTCCGGAACTTCTTGTCCGGAGAAAAGATATACTGCATCTCTTTGCTGGCGTAACGCTCTGATAACGGGCTTACATATCTGTCTGTACTCATATTCTTTATCCTTTCATCCAATTTCATAAATCCACCACATATGCTTCCAGGCTATTCAAAAGCCTGTGAGACGTCTTTCCCCGGCACTTCCATCGGGTAGTTGCCGGTAAAGCATGCATCGCAGTATCCGAGGTCCCCTACCATATCTTTCAGCTTGTCTATCTCCATATAGCCGAGCGAATCCGCCCCGATCATCTTCTGTATCTCATCCGGCGTATGCGTGTGGGCGATCAGCTGTTCATTGGAAGGTACATCCGTGCCGAAATAACATGGATACAGGAAGGGCGGGGAGCTTATTCTGACATGGACTTCTAAAGCGCCTGCCTTTTTCAGCATCTTGATGATATTGGCGCACGTCGTCCCCCGCACGATGGAATCGTCAACCATCACGATCCGTTTGCCCCGTACTACTTCCTCGATGACATTGAGCTTGATCTTCACGCTTGACTCCCGCTCGCTCTGGCTCGGCTTGATGAACGTACGTCCTACATAGCTGTTCTTATGGAAGGCCATGCCGTACGGGATTCCCGACTCTTCCGAATAGCCTTTTGCGGCTACGAGCCCGGAGTCCGGCACCCCGACAACGAGGTCCGCGTCTACGGGATAAGACTTTGCAAGCGCTCTTCCCGCGATAATCCTGGAATGATACACGTTCACACCGTCAAGCGTACTGTCTGTCCTGGCAAAGTAGATATATTCAAAGATACATCGGGCCTGTTTCCCTGCATCGATTGCCATGCTCCTGTCAGACTCGATGCCGCTCTTTGTAAATGAAACGATCTCACCCGGCTCGACATCCCGCACAAAGTCTGCACCGACGGCCGAAAGGGCGCAGCTTTCCGATGCCAGGATATACGTATTCCCGCGCTTTCCGATGCAGAGCGGCTTCAGACCGAAGGGGTCTCTGGCTCCGATCATCTTCCTTGGCGAACTGACGACGAGCGCATATGCACCCCTGATCTTCTTCATCGCATTCTTTACCGCATCCTCGGCCTTCCCCGTATTCAGACGTTCCCGTGCGATATGGTACGCAATCACCTCAGAATCGATGGTCGTCTGGAAGATAGCACCGGTGTATTCCAGCTCCCTCCGAAGCTCCACCGCATTCGTCAGATTGCCGTTGTGGGCGATGACGAGCGTTCCTTTTACATAGTTGATGACAAGGGGCATGGCATTCTCCGCCCTGGAGCCCCCTGCTGTAGAGTAGCGCACATGCCCTACCCCGAGATTTCCTTTCAGTTCCCTGAGGGACTCCTCGTCAAAGACGTCATTGACAAGCCCGAGCCCTTTCTTCGAGCGTACTTTTCTTTCCCCATATGTGTCCGTCACTGCTATGCCACAGCTTTCCTGCCCGCGGTGCTGTAATGCAAAAAGCCCATAATATACGGTGGGGGCTACATTGCCCCCATCCATATCATAGGCTCCAAATACACCACATTCTTCTCCTATACCTGTTGTGACCTTTTCAAACTGGTTCATGAATGTTTAAGCTCCTTACTATTTTATGCCGATTCTTCTGAACACTTCCTGATATGCGTCTTCCACATTGCCCATATCCCGGCGGAAACGGTCCTTGTCCAGCTTCTCATGTGTCTTTATATCCCAGAGGCGGCACGTATCCGGAGATATCTCGTCTGCCAGGATAACATCCCCGTGGAATCTTCCGAATTCAATCTTAAAGTCGATCAGCTCGATACCTGCATCTGCAAAGAACTTTTTGAGCACTTCATTGACTTTGAACGTATACTCTGTAATCTTCTCGATCTCTTCCCTCGTAGACGCGCCGATCGCGATTGCCATGTAGTCATTGATCAGCGGGTCTCCCAGGTCGTCGTCCTTATAGCTGAATTCGAGCGTGGGCGCCAGCAGGCTCGTCCCCTCTTCGATTCCAAGTCTCTTGGAGAAGCTCCCGGCAGCTACATTACGGACGATTACTTCAAGCGGTACGATCTCCACCTTCTTGACCGCCGTCTCCCTGTCGCTCAGCTCTTCTACAAAGTGGGTCGGTACTCCTTCTTTTTCAAGAACCTGGAAGACGTAGTTCGTCATCCGGTTGTTGATGACGCCCTTACCTACGATTGTTCCCTTTTTTTCTCCATTAAATGCCGTCGCATCATCTTTATAGTCTACAATTACAATATCTGGATCTTCTGTCTTAAAGACTTTTTTGGCTTTTCCTTCATATAACTGTTCTAATTTCTGCATACTAACACCCATCCTTTTCTTGTTTTATCATCTGAGTCCAAGGCCTGATTAGCGGAGGCTGATATGGGAACCCGCGCCAAGACGCCTTATGCACGTATAAGTATAATACAAGGCAGAAGGAAAAGCAATAATCCCGTCTGCCTTGTACAAATTCTTATTCATTATTTATTGCACGTGTATTCATAAGCGTATCTTATAGGTTCATCGGCACTTATAAGTTTTAGCCAAATTTCCCGAGGAACTCCTGCATTCTCTCGTTAGATGATCCAAATACCTCCTCAGGGGTCCCCTGCTCCGCGATGTACCCGTCGTCCATGAATATGATATGGTCTGATACGTTTTTCGCGAAGTTCATCTCATGGGTAACGATTACCATCGTCATATGCTCGGCCGCAAGATCCTTGATGACCTTGAGGATCTCTCCTGTCAGTTCCGGGTCCAGTGCAGAAGTAGGCTCATCAAAAAACAGGATATCCGGGTTCATGGCCAGCGCCCTTGCAATGGACACCCTCTGCTGCTGTCCGCCGGAAAGCTGGTAAGGATAGGCATCCTCTCTGCCCTCCAGCCCCATCTTCCCAAGCAGCTTCCTCGCTTCTGTGACGACTTCTTCTTTTTTTCTTTTCTGCACCTTCAGCGGTGCGTCTATGATATTTTTCAGGACAGTATAATGCGGAAACAGGTTGAAGTTCTGGAATACGAGGCCGAACGTGCCTGCATAGCGTATCTCTCCCGAATCAGGCGTCTCCAGGTTCGTGGCGCACCGAAGGAGCGTGGATTTCCCGGAACCGGAAGGGCCGATGATGCCGAGCACCTCTCCTGTATCTACGGTGAGCGATATGTCTTTCAGCACTTCCGTATCTCCAAAGCTTTTCTTAATATTTTTCATCTCCAACAGACTCATGCCATATCCTCCTACCGGTAATAACTCATCTTATTTTCAATCGCTTCCATCACCACTGCCACGATCAGGTTGAACACATAATAGAAGATGCCGGCCGCCACGAAGGCTGTCATGGAGGTCTGGGCCGCCGCGATCTGTTTGGCGGTCGTGAACATCTCAGGAACCGCCACGACAAAAGCCAGGGACGTATCCTTTACGAGCGTTATCACCTCATTCGTAACTGACGGGAGTATCCGCTTCATCACCTGAGGCAATATGATACGGAAAAAGGTCTGGGGCCTCGTATAGCCAAGTACGCGCGCGGCCTCATACTGCCCTGCCGATATGGACTCGATGCCTCCTCTGTATATCTCCGCAAAATATGCGGCGTAGTTTATCGCAAACCCGATCAGAACTGCCGTCAGCCGGTATGTGGCCGATATGCGAAGCCCGAACAGATAATAGGGACCGTAATAGACGACCATCAGCTGAAGCATGAGCGGCGTCCCCCGCATCACTGAAATGTACAGCTTTGTAACCCACTGCACGGGCTTGATCCTGGACATCCTTCCAAATGCCACGATTAATCCGAGCGGCAGAGAAAAAATCAGCGTCGCCGCAAATATCTCTATCGATACGACCATACCTCCGGCCAGCTGTTTTACAATCATTGCCACATTCATCTAATCTTCCTCCGAATCACATTTCTTAATCCATATCTTCTCTCAGACTGCAAGGGACCCGGCCTGTCCGGCCGGGCCCCTGTCATGTGCTATCAATCCCTGTCTGGACTTATTTGCCGAGGCAGACCGCATCCGCGCTGATGCCGCCATCAGCCCATTTCTCAACTATCTTGTCCAATGTCCCGTCTTCTGCCATCTCATCCAGCGTCTTCTGAACCGTATCACGAAGCTCTTCATTTCCTTTTTTAAACCCTATGCCGTACTGTTCTGTCGACAGCTTTTCATCCAGCAGCCGGAATCCTCCGCCTCTGCTGTCAATCTGATAATTGGCTACACCGACATCCATCGCAATCGCCTCGCATGCTCCTGACTCCAGATCCATGAACGCTGTGTTATAGTCCGCCACCTGGTTCAATGCTCCGAACGTAGCTGCCAGCTCCGCCTGTCCGCCTTCTTCTACGTCGTCGCTCTCAAGCGTATGTAATGCGGAAGAATCGGCCTGCACTTCTACCATCTTGCCTGCCAGGTCTTTGAATTCCTTAATGTCGGAATCCTCAGGGACGACAATCACCTGGCTGTTATCGACATATGGCTCTGACCACGTATACTTGTCTTCTCTACCATTCATCGTAAATCCGTTCCAGATACAGTCGATTGTCCCGGAACTGAGCTCCATATCCTTTGAATCCCAGTCTATCGGCTGCTTTTTCAGCTCCCATCCGTTTCTGTCACACACTTCCTGTGCAAGGTCAAGGTCAAAGCCCACATATTCTCCGTTGTCATCTTTGTATCCGTACGGCGGGAACGCGGCGTCAAATCCCACCACAAACGTATCGTCGCCATTGTCTGCCTTCTCTTCTTTAGTGCTGTCTGCCTTAGCGTCCGATTTCTCTTCTTTATTTCCGCATCCTGCTGCCGCCATTCCTGCAACCATTACAAGAACTAATAATAACGCTAATCTTCTTTTCATAAATGCTTCCTCCTCATCTGCAATATTATGCGGCGTTTCATCCGCTGTACTGTGTTACCAGTTCATCAGTTGATTACTTTACCACACTAAATCGCTCTGTTATATTAGCACATCCCATTATTCTTGTCAATCCTGCGGTATTCTTTTTTCCACTGGTCCAGCTGTTCTATGCTTATCTCCATATTAATCTCCCTGCGTATTCTCTTGACGTCCTCTTTCAGCAGAGAAGCCGTGCTTAGATACGCAGGATTGCCTGACATCATCTTCACGAACTGTTCATCCGGCATCCCTCTGTAGCAGCTGTAGATATAGGCCTTCAGCATCTGCGGCTCCTCGCACAGACGGTATGCCTCCTGGTACATCTTCACCGCTTCCTCATATAAGAACAGGCGGCCGTATGCCGTGCCAAGGCAGCCGTAGACACGGCCATAAAAGGCCTTGTCCAGCGAGTCGTCCCACTCCTTGCTTACGATGGCCTGGTACACGAGGATTGCAGAGGCATATTCCCCGCTCTTGAGCAGGCTGTCCGCCTTGTACTTCTCCCGCTCCACCTCGTTCTGGTTCTGCAGGTGCTCCAGAATACTCTGTATCTTGTTGATGTCGGACTGGGAGTATATCGTGGATTGCTTCAGTATCGTCAGCACGAACTGTTCCACCGAGCAGTTCTGCGTGATCTCCTGGCGGAGCCTTTCTGCCAGCTTCTTCAGTTCAAGCTCCTGCTCGATCCAGTCGCAGAGCTGAGTATTCATTATCGTATAGTCTATCAGGTAGAGGTTATTGCAGATGTAGTAGCACAGCTCTTCTATCGTATATATGCGGACATGGATTCTCGTAATCTCATACGGCCGTTTTGCTTTTTTATTATGACATAGAATTAAACTGCCCATTGATTCCTCCTAAATGTATCTCCTTCTCTACCTGGAAGCCTGTAGGCGGATAGAATTCGCCGAATCCGATATCCTTGAATTTGAGCCTGCACGTCCTCTCATCCAGAAACATCGTCTCTATCAGAAGACGCAGGGAATAGTCTTTCCTGTCCGGAAGCCCTTCCAGCTGCACGGTCTCTACCTTAAGGTCGCCTGCGGCAAGCGACTCGATATGAACCTCGACGTCCGACGTATCTTCCAGTATCACTTCCCACTGTCCGTCCGCTTCATACCAGTGCGTCCCCCATGACACGATAGGATGCCATCCTTCCTGTCCGTTCACCCGCATACGCAGGCATATCTGCTCGGTCATCTTCGTCTCGTCCAGATAGACGGGCCCTTCATCATAATCGCGGCATTTGCGAATCGAAGTATAGCATGCGCCCTTGCTGTACAGGTTGTTTCCCAGAAACGCTCTCCTGCCGTTGCACAGCACTTTCAGAGAATTCGGATACCAGTTGTTCTCGAACCCTTCCCCTGTCAGGTACACGGAAGAGACGACCTTTTTCTCGAACACGCTCTGTATGAACGTCTTGAACCTGCCGTCCGCGTCTTTTGCCTTGTCCACATTCAGTACCGGATAGATGGCTTCCAGCTCTTTCATCCGGGCGCTCGCCACTTCGTCCACCGTGACGAACTTCTCGTTCCCCCGGCTGGACACCGTGTTCAGCCGGCGCAGCATATACGCCTTGATTTCCTGCGCGTCGCAGTAAAACAAGGCCGATTCGTACTGCCACAGCTCCTTTGGCTGATAGAACATATACTGGCAGAAGCTCTCCTTATAGTCCTGGACGCATATATGATCCTTCTCGATGCCGAGATGTCTGCCGATACCTTTCAGCATCTTCGTCATGTCGATGTTATTCTCCGGTACAGAAAAGGTGATATACGTTATCTCATCGAATTCTTCAAGAGACAGGCTGATGAACTTAGCAAGCAGCCATACCGCATCATGCGTCTTGGCCCCTACCCTCACCTTCTCCTGCCTGACGGCCCGGTTAAAGAGATCTGAGACCGTGCATCCCTCGTTGACGGTCGCCAGCCTCTTTGCCTCTTTCCCATACACCCACCGGTCCCTGAAATAACCAAGCATCAGAGGAATCTGGTAATTGTCCACCGCGACTTCCAATGTCACCGGTTCGTCTTTTGTCTCATCATAATAACTTATCTGACAGCTCTTCTCGTTCAGATCATAGCCGAGCATGCTCCCCTTATTCATTACCATCTCCTCCTCTCCTAATATATCTTATATATTTCTTCCGCCATAATCTCTTCCTCCTTATACAGGAGCATCGCCTTCTTCTTGCTCGCAGGACTCATGGCAGCCATCGCATTCAGCCTGCCGAACTTTCCTGTGCCGGAAGCTTCCCTGTCATTGGCCAGCGTCTCTTTCTCTGTCGTGACGCTCCGTCTCCCGGCTGTCTCTTTGAAATAATAGCTGATGCTCTCGTCCGTATACAGGATAAACTGCTTGACATAGATATTTTCATATGCAGGCGTCATCACTTCCATCCGATAGCCAAGCTCTTCTTTTCTCCCCCGTTTCATCTTATAGTGGAGTTCTACCCGGCTTCCCGGCCTGGCCTGGTACTCGATCATGACTTTGTCATAAAGCTGGTTCTCCCTCAGCCAGGATTCCTTATAATTCAGGTAGCAGGGGAACACTAGCTGCTTCTCGCACATTTCCCTGAGCACTCCGTGTAGTACCGGCTCCTCGCCCGCCGTATAATCCTGTGCGGAAAAGTATTTCAGCAGCGCTAACTTGCAGATGTCCGGCAGCTCCTCTTTCTTCTCACACTCATGTATGATGATGTCGAACACGATTCTGCCGGTCTCCCGTCCCCGCAGAATGTATTCTCTGGAGACGTAGGCGAGATATGCCTGCTTTAGCCGGAAATACACGCTGTCAGAGAGATAATAGTCTTCAAATATATCCTCCTCCCTGAACAGGTCCTCAGAAAAGACCATCTGGGTTATGATGCGTTCGCCCACCTTATTGGCCGGAATCCCATAATCTTTCAGCACCTTCCAGAGCTTTTTCATATCGGACGTAGCCCCGCAGTAATAATTGGCAAGATACATGAGCGTAACTTTGTCATATTGTTCCTTTTTAAACAGCTCAAAGCAGAGGTGGCTTAAGAATTCATCCTCCTCATAGTTATCCTCCCTTATCCTTTTGCTGCAGAGCCGGAAGATGTCTTTTTCATCAAACGCATCCATACCCATCTGCCTGATATTATCAAAAGTCGCCTCCTGCTTCTTCTCCTCATGCTTCCATATGCCCGCATGGGCAGCGTACTTTTTATACATGTCGAGAAAACGCGGCTCATAGAACAGCCGTTTCGTCTCGTACGCGATAGAGTCTGTATAATGCCTTCCTTCCAGAGACTCCCACACGACTCTTGACTCCTTATCATACAGGAAGATGACGGCGCCATCCTCCTCATCGTAAGGGATCCTCTGCCGGACATTGCCGTCCTTCTCTATGACCAGCACGCAGTTCATATTGCGCACCTTTGTCGTGATTTCATAGGCAAAGCAGATATCATGCAGTGCTTCCATCCGTTCTGCGGTCATCTCATCTTCCCTCAGGAATCTTTTGTACAGGATCTTCAGCGGCTCTGTGATGTGGCGCCTCTCCAGCTGGTCCCACGTAAATGCGACCATCTGCTCCCTGTAGCTCAGATACAGGTCGCTCCCTTCTTCTTCATAAGTAATCAGGTTAGCATACAGAAATGCCGCCTTTTTATAATCGAGCGTATTGCCATGCATAAAGTACAGGAAGATAGACTTCGGCAGAGGGCCTCTTACCCGCTCCTCCTCTATCGTCACCATATAGTATTCATACAGCTGCGCTATCTTGAGCTCTGCGTCAACCGCCCGCTTATACCACTCGAAATAACGCTGCTGGCTCTTGTTGCCCTTGATCAGCAGCGTGCAGATTGTATTTAATATCATGGTCTCGCTGTACATCTTGTAGATTCGTTCCAGAATGCGGAACAAGGCATCGCTGTAATTCTTCTGCTGGCTCGCAAAATTGGCGACATACAGGGCCAGCTCTTTCGTCATCAATCTGTATTTTGACGCGAAGTTGAGCACCTGTATCTCGAATTTGCCAAGCTTTTTCAACAGTGTCGGCTTCTCCTTATAGCACTCGTATGCCGCCAGATAAAAGAGCACTTCGTGAATTTCAAAGCCGAACTGCTGTTCCAGCACTTCAATCCGTTTATATGGATTGCGGTACCTGGGATCCAGGTTGATCAGCATGCTGAGAAGCGGCCAGGAGTCCTGATGCCGCATATAGGTCTTTCCTATTTCGTCGAGGACCCTGTCTACATGATTTCCTTTGCCTCTGATGAGTGCGGTAAGATAGAGATAGTAGCAGTTCGTCACCGGATCTTTCCCTATGGCGAACCGGTTGTAATTATAGTTTTCAAGTATCCATTTCGCCTCTTCCGTCTTGCTGCCGATCACATATATATGAGCCTGCAGAAGCTGCAGCGTCTCGCTCTGCGGATCCATCTTTCGCAGTGCCGTCATCTTCTCGATCGCGCTTTCCACCCAGTTGTTCAGCTCCACCCTTCCGGCCACATAACCGACATATCCCTTCAAGATCTGGGCCTCCAGCAGTTCTTTCATACGGTGGTCTTCGTCGTAATCCTGGTTCTGCAGCACTTCGATCTCGTATATGAGCGTCTCATACGGCGTGATGAACTTCAAGGCGCCGAAGTTCCTCCCGCCGTGCAGATGCTCTGGTCTTACGAGATATTCTACCTCATACGTATTGCCGACGAAGTCTTCCGTACTGAGTTCCGAGCGGAGCACTTTGATGAACCTCCCCTCCGCCTCCACCTTGATCGGCATGAACCCCCACGTGTTCTTCATGAGCGTAAGCGTGCCTTTTGTGGACTCTTCGATATCCTCGAACAGCATGCCTTCTCCGGGAAGGGTGAGGAAGATGCATTCCTTCTGTTTGATGCCGACGAGGAATTCCTCCATCGCCTGCTCCCCGAGGGACCATTTCCTCATATTGTCATACAGATAGAAGATCCTCTCGTTCTCATATTTTAATATTTCATAGAATTCTCTGGAGCGGAACAGACGTCCTGCCTCCGAATAATCTTTGATTGCCAGTTTTCCGAAATCATCTGTGCTCTGTACTTTTCCGTAAGAAGTCATCACATACGGCTTCTCAATAATAGCGGTAAAGGATAGTTCGTACTCTCCCCCGTTGCAGACAACCGTAAACTTGCCTTCTTCCACATGCCCGGGACGTAATCCTCTGCCGTCATAAGTAAATTCTACTCTTGCAGGATTCCCGTCAAATCCCTGGTCTTTAAAATGAACACGAAAAGAAGACGGGTATATCAACCCCCGTATATTCCCCTCTGTCTGGCTTTTCACAGAAAAACTTCCCCTGTATACTTCACCTTCCCCGATAATCATTACGAGATTGGTTTCCTGAAAGAGAACATCAGGATGTGCATTATGGAAGTCGCCCTTAGAAAATTTCTGAATTTTGTTTTTCAAGCCTGCCACCTGCTTCTTTCGTTGCATTTTTCTAAAAACATACTATAATGAATTATAGCATTGTTCTGGCTGAGATGGCAATGCTGTAGATACAAAATCTTGAAAATATGTAGACAGGAAGTATAGATATGGATAAAAAACCAGAATTTCACGGAAGTGACATCGAACAGATCTCACAGTACTACCACATCCAGCAGGAGGATATCGTGAGTTTCGGCGCTAACGTCAATCCGCTCGGCCTCTCTGAACATGTGAAGGCGCAGCTTGCATCCCACCTGGATGTGATCACCCGGTATCCCGACCGTAACTACACCAAGCTCAAGGAAACGATAGGAGCGTATTGTCATGCAGACCCGGAGCACATCGTAGTCGGGAACGGTTCTACCGAGCTGATTTCTCTTCTCATCAGCGGGCTGCGCCCGGAAAAAGCGCTCGTCATCGGCCCAACCTATTCTGAATATGCCAGGGAGCTCTCTCTCGTCGGCGGTTCGTTGGAATATTACAATCTGCGGGAAGAAAAGGACTTTGCCCTCGGCGTGCCGGAACTTCTGGCCGCCCTTGCCCCGGATACCGGACTGCTTGTCATCTGCAATCCGAACAACCCTACCTCCTCGGCGCTTGCCTGGACGCAGCTTGAAGAGATCCTCCGGTTCTGCAGGGAGAAAGGCATATTCGTCATGATAGACGAGACATATGCCGAGTTTGCTCCGGATCCGGGAGCCATCACCGCTATCGGGCTCGTACCGAAGTACGACAACTTTATGGTCATCCGCGGGGTGTCCAAATATTTTGCAGCCCCCGGCCTTCGTTTCGGATACGGTATCACGAGCAGCAGGGCGTTCCTCGATGTCCTGCACCGGCATCAGAATCCGTGGAGCTTAAGCAGCATCGGCGCCTTTGCCGGCGGGCTCATGCTTGAAGATGACACGTATATCCGAAAGACTTGGAACCTGATAGATTCCGAACGTACCCGTCTGTTCGGCGAGCTCAGTACTTGGAAGGACGTGAAGGCCTTCCGCCCGTATGCCAACTTCATCCTTGTCAGACTCCTCCGGGAAGGGCTCACTTCTTCTGGCGTGTTCGAGCATGCGATCCGTCAGGGCCTCATGATACGCGACTGCTCCTCCTTCCGGAGCCTGGACGGGGAATATATCCGTTTCTGCATCATGCATCCGGAAGACAACGACAGGCTGATGGCCTGCCTTCGAGATTATTTGGGGGGGTAAGTAATGTAGACGCCGATGGGGAGGTAGGGGGCATCTGCTGCGATGCGTCCGGGAACTGCGACTATCACACAGATTCCTAAGCTTGTGGAATGTTCGCCGATAGCGGCTCTCATCCCACAAACCAAGGAATCTGGTGAGGATTCTCCGTCCCTCCCGCTTACACCTTCGCATCTGTCCCCTACCTCCTCATCGGCTATCTACTTTACTGGCACGGGCGAGGGTGACTGTGTAACACTATTGGCTGATGGAAGTGCTTTGGTTGTGTCAATCTGTCAATATAAGGCTAAGCAAGTGGATAACCTTGGTTGGAAGCAATCGTAATGAAGAAGAGCCGGAATCAGGTACGGAGATGTTATATGAGATGACAATCCCTGCCTGCTTCCGGCTCTTCTTGCAGCAACGGCGTGCACGCCTCGCTGCAAACGCTTAACAATGACCAATTTGTTCTCTATGCTGCACATGTTAAGCTTGTCATATTTTATCATTCATCTCACGCAGCCACTTTACGTAACTTACAGTTTCAATATCAATGCCACGAAGGAAAGGTCTTCAGTCCCTGTATTCTTCAGGCCATGTCCGTCCCCGTCCTTGCAAAATGTCACGTCTCCCGCTTCTACCGGAACCGCCTTGCCATTGTCATCATACATCCCGCTTCCGCTTAATATGTAATACGTCTCTGTCTCCCCGTGATGCTCATGATAGCCGAGCTCACAGTTCGGCTTTAAAGTCACACGGCTGAACATCTTACAGTGCTCCCCGAGCTGTTCCTGGCTGATGAGCGCCTCTTTCATGATAAACCCGGCGCCGCCGTTGACATGTTCCACTGTAACTACTTCCCTTTCTCCTGCTTTCGTCATCCTGCTTCCTCCTTTATTCTCGCGAAGGCAACGAGCCAAGTGGGGTCAGATACCCCGCAGCCCGCTGCGCTTCAAATTTGATGCCCCGTTGCTTGCAGCGGGGGCTTTGACTATGTAACAGCTTGATAGATCCATTGTAATATAGTGTATACAAAAATTCAAGTGTGTGAAATTTTGAAAGGGGTCAGACCCCGCTATGCGAGGGGGTCTGACCCCTTTGGAAATTCCGTTAACTGACAATCTTATAATACTCTCTTGCTGTAATTGCGAATACAATTGCATAAAATATCGCGAATACCACGACAGTTATTATCGTACAGGTGAGGAACAGTGGTACATTTACGAAATTCAGCGTTTCCAGCATCCTTGTGATTACCTTGAATGCAACAGCTATATGGATTATCGCAACAGCCAGCGGAAGAAAGAATACGGTCAGCACCTGGCTTCTGATGGACCGCTTCACTTCTTTTTTGCTCATCCCGACTTTCTGCATGATCTGGTAGCGTTCTTTGTCGTCGAAGCCCTCTGATATCTGCTTATAGTAGATGATAAGCACCGTCGCCATAAGGAACATCAGACCGAGATATATTCCGATGAACAGCAGCCCCCCATACAGCAGGTAAAAGCTTTCGATGCTCATTTCCCTGCTTTCGCAGAATGATGGCGCTGCCTCTGATACGATCCTGTCTCCCATGGCCTCCATCGCACTGAGCTCCTTCTTGCCATTTCCGTCGAAATCAATGCGGACGGTGTAGCGTATATTTCCCATCTTCTGCGTCCATGCCTCATCCATCTCGCTGTCGCCGTAGGCTTCATTCGTGATGTCCTCCGCATGTTTAAGACTGGGGACCACGATGAAGAGATGCTCCATGACATTAGATTTATTTTTCTTCTCCAGCACCATGTCTTTTAACTCTTTGGCCACTTTGAACTGCCTGCTGCCTATCTGAATGCTTTCTTTACCGTACGTACGCCCTGTCATGTATACGAGAATTTCATCATCTTTTAGAGATACGTCCGCTTTTTCATATTTATTATAATCCTCCAGCGGTATTACGCTTAATTCGACCATGTCGCTCATATCATAACTTCCGCCTTCTTTCAGCTTTACCTTATCTCCTGTCAGAACCGCGTTCATTTCTCCGGAACGGTATGAGACTTCGTCCTTTATCGTGGCACCTGCCTTTTCTGTCTCTTCCTCGATGATACGGTCTATCTTTTCCATCCCTTCTGCGCTCGCAGCATAATTGGTCACTTTGAACTGTTCCGGAAACCTAGTGTTCATTATGTCGTCCATTCCCGCATACAGGGATACCGTCGTAGAGATCATCACAAGCACCATCGTGCTCAGGATGCAGATATTGGCCAGCCCTACCGCGTTCTGTTTCATCCGGTATATCATGCCTGATACAGATGTGAAATGCTTCGTCTTGTAGTAGAACGACTTTTTCTTACGCAATGCTTTGAGCAGCGCGATGCTGCCGGCAGTGAACAGTGCATACGTGCCGAGTATGACACAGATGACCGCCACGAAAAACAGCATAAGCGCCTGGAGCGGAGATTCCGTAGTGATCGCTATATAGTAGCCGACTCCTATCGTAGCGACTCCGAAAATAGTCATGAGAATCTTTGTCTTGGGCTCTTTCTCTCCCTGGTTCCCGCCCCGCAGCAGTTCCACCGGATTCGCCAGATGGATCTGCATCAGGTTATAAAGCAGCGTGAGCGCAAATATAGCCGCAAAAAACGCGATTGTGCGTAGAACAGATACCGGCGATATCTCAAAAGTCATATTTACGTTGTAGTGGAGCAGTTTCAGCAGCATGAGATACATCAGCCTGCTGAAAATGATGCTCGATGCGAGGCCTGTAACTATACTTGCCGCTGCTGTAATGAACGATTCCACTGCAAGCATCTTTGCGATATGCCTCTTCCCCATTCCGAGGATATTGTACACGCCTATTTCTTTCTTCCTGCGCTTGATCAGGAAGCTGTTCGTATAGAAAAGGAAGATGACCGCAAATACGATGATGACGCCAAGCGCATAATTCAGGCAAGCTCTCAGTGGGCCAGCCCCTACGCTTTTATTTCTTGCAAGGGCATCCATGATATAATACATCATCACTGTCAGGACCGCCGTGAGAATGTAAGGTGCATAGGTCTTACGGTTGTTCTTGATATTCGTCACAGCCAGTTTGGAATATATGGACTTATTCACCCCTTTCACCTCCTGTTGTCAGAACAGTCAGCGTGTCTGCAATCTTCTGGTACATCTGCCCGTCCGTCAGATTGCCCCTGTACAGCTGGTGGAATACCTCCCCGTCCTTAATAAAGAGCACCCGCTTTGCATTGCTGGCAGCCTTCACGCTGTGCGTCACCATGAGTATCGTCTGTCCGTCATTGTTGATTACGCCGAACAAGTTCATCAGCTCATCGGCAGCTCTTGAGTCCAGCGCTCCCGTCGGCTCATCCGCAAGTATAAGCTGCGGCTTTGTTATGATGGCTCTTGCCACGGCCGCACGCTGCTTCTGTCCTCCGGACACCTCATATGGAAATTTGTCCAGCAGGCTTTTTATCCCAAGGCGTTCGGCTATCGGCGCGAGCTTCTTTTCCATCTCCTCATATTTTTTACCGGAAAGAACCAGCGGAAGGAAGATATTATCCTTAAGAGAAAACGTATCCAGAAGATTAAAGTCCTGAAACACGAACCCAAGATTCTGCCGCCGAAAAGCTGCAAGCTCCTTTTCCTTCACCTTGGCCATATCATTTCCTTTCAGGTACACTTTTCCGCTTGTAGGCTTATCCAGGGAGGCCAGTATATTCAGTAGTGTCGTCTTCCCGGAGCCGGACTCTCCCATGATTGCCACATATTCTCTCGGCTCGACAGAGAAGCTCACATTCTTAAGCGCCACCACCTGATTCCCGCCAAACCTGGGCGTGTATATTTTCTTGACATTTTTGACATCCAATAATGACATGTTCCATACCTACCTTTCTGTCAGTTCTTATTTACAAGTCCATTATAATAAAAGAAGGAAATGCCCTGCCATTGATTTGACTTACATTTCCTGATTCTAATCTTACATTCATGTAAGATACCGCCTATTCCGGTACGATTTCCTTTCTTTCCAGAGACAGATATACTTTCGTGCCGGCGCCGACCTCCGACTCGATCCACATGCTGTGCCCGAGCTTGTCCATGACCGTCTTGCACAGATACAGTCCGATGCCAGTAGACTTCTTATCCTTCCGTCCGTTATAGCCAGTAAAGCCTTTTTCAAACACACGTGGAAGGTCCTCTGCCTGGATTCCGATTCCTGTATCTTCTATAACGAGCACTTTCACGCCTCTGTCCTTTTCAATATGCACGGAGATGCTGCCGGACTTCGTATATTTGAGACCGTTGGAAAGCAGCTGTTCCACCACGAATACGAGCCATTTCTCATCCGTCAGCACCATCTCTGCAGACGGTGTAAATTGGAGCTTGACCTTCTGCAGGATGAACATCTGGGAATATTTGCGGACGGCCTGTCTCACGATATCGTCCAGGTCGTACCATTGCAGCACCATATCTGATGATATGCTGCCGAGGCGGAGGTAGGACAGCACCATCTCGACGTACTGCTCTATCTTGAACAGTTCCAGCTTCAGCTCTTTCAAGTGCATATTTTCTTCCGGCGTCCGCTCCTCCTCCCACGACTGCAGAAGCACACGCATAGCCGCAATCGGCGTCTTGATCTGGTGCCCCCACAGGCTGTAATAATCAATCATCTCCTGGCGGGCTATCTCTCCTTCTGATTGTATCTCTGCCCTGCTTTCAAAAAGCGTTTTTATAATCCTCTGGTAATCTTCCTCGAGGATGCCGGACGCTTCCGGCAGCTCTGCCCAGTCTGCCCGGATACTCCGCTCTGCTTCCATGAGTTTCCTGTGCCTGCCTGCATACCTTATATAGCCGATAATCCCGTATAATGCAAGCCATATGACAGATAGCAGAAATGCGTAGAGGACAGCATCCATCTGGATGTTGCATAGATAAAAGATACCAGCAAATATACCGATGAATCCGGTATAAAGACAGATGGATTTGATGTGTTCTTTCAGATATTCACAAAACAGCTTCATACTTCTACCATATATCCTATTCCTTTTTTTGTTATAATCATGTCTCCGAGGCCTATCTGTTCCAATCTTTTGCGCAGCCTGGCCACGTTGACCGTAAGCGTGTTGTCATCAATAAACTCATCGCTCTCCCAAAGGCGCTCTATGATGTCATCCCGGGATACGATCTGGCCCGCATGTTCCATTAACGACTGGAGAATCTTAAATTCGTTCTTCGTAAGTTCCAGCTTCTCTTCCCGGTATATGACCGTGGCATCATTCAGGTTCAGCAGCACCCCTTTGTGTTCTATCACATTGAGCGCCCCCTGGAAAGAGTATGTCCTTCTAAGCAGCGCCTGTACCTTGGCTGTAACGACATTCAGATCAAAGGGCTTTTCGATAAATTCATCTCCGCCCATATTCATTGCCATCACGATATTCATATTGTCATTTGCCGACGAGATAAAGACAATCGGCACTTTGGACACCTTGCGCATCTCCGTACACCAGTGGAAACCGTTGAAAAACGGCAGTGCGATATCCAGCAGCACAAGCTGAGGGTCATACTCCACAAACATATTCATCACATTCTTGAAGTCCTCCACGCAGCGGACCTCATAATCCCATTTAGACAAGTGCCTCTCAAGAGCACCAGCGATAGTCATATCATCTTCAACCACCAATACTTTATACATGTACACCGCCCCCACTTTCGCAAATCATCTATACTGAAAGATATTCTACAATATTTTCCGCCTTATGTGTAGTAAACCACAAAAATTCAATAAATTTAACTTTTGCCCCCACGTTCCAAAACGCAACATCGCATTTAGGTACAGGGCAAAACGCAATTGGGGACGTAACCCTTTTGAAAAAAATCACGTCCCCAATTTAACTATATCTTTGCTATATCTACCAATGTCAGTTTTCTTATATCTGTATTTTCGAGGCTGGTGATAAGTGCTTCTGCGGTATCTATCGCAGTCAGTACGTTGACTCCGGTCTCTATCGCATTCCTTCTTATTATGAAGCCGTCTTTTGACCGGTCCGCACCTTGCGGCGGGGTATCGATGACGAGGTCTATCTTATGGCCGAGTATCAGATCCATAAGGTTCGGGGATTCCTGTTCTATCTTGTTGACCGGATTGGCCTTGACCCCTGCCTTGTTCATTGCCTCTGCCGTACTGCGGGTGGCGAAGATGCGGTAGCCGATCTTCTCGAAGCGGCGCCCGATCTCTACTGCATCCGGCTTGTCTTCATCCCGTACGGTTATTATCATATTTTTGTGCTTCGGCAGCTTGATGCCCGCACCCAGGAACGCCTTATACAACGCTTCGTCAAATGTCCTGGCTATGCCAAGGCACTCTCCTGTGGACTTCATCTCCGGGCCGAGGCTGATGTCCGCCCCGCGAATCTTCTCAAATGAGAACACCGGCATCTTCACCGCATAATAGTCTGCCTCAGGCTGAAGTCCCGGCGTATACCCAAGGTCTTTCAGCTTATGGCCGATGATGACTTTCGTGGCAAGCGGTACGATCGGTATGCCAGTCACTTTGCTGATATAAGGCACGGTCCGGCTGGAACGCGGATTAACCTCTATGACATAGACATCTTCTCCGCACACGATAAACTGGATGTTGATCAGTCCGATGACGTGCAGCGACTGTGCCAGCTTCCGCGTGTAATCTTCTATCGTCTGCTTCGTTTTTTCAGAAATGCTCTGCGCCGGATAGACGGAAATGCTGTCGCCGGAGTGGATGCCTGCCCGTTCGATATGTTCCATGATTCCCGGTATGAGGATGTCCTCGCCGTCGCACACCGCATCAACTTCTATCTCCTTGCCCTGCAGATACTTGTCCACCAGAATCGGATGGTCCTGTGCTATCCGGTTGATGATTCCTATAAATTCGTCGATATCGTGGTCATTGATGGCAATCTGCATGCCCTGCCCGCCAAGTACATAGGAAGGTCTTACCAGCACAGGATAGCCGAGGCGTTTTGCCACTTCTTTCGCTTCTTCCGCCGTGTATACCGTCCCGCCGGTGGGCCTTGGAATCTGGCACTTTTCGAGAATCTCGTCAAACAGTTCCCTGTCTTCTGCCGCATCTACATTCTCAGCAGACGTTCCAAGTATCGGGACGCCCATCTTCATCAGCGCCTCCGTAAGCTTGATGGCGGTCTGGCCGCCGAACTGCACCACTGCCCCGTCCGGCTTCTCCAAATCTACGATACTCTCTACATCTTCCGGCGTCAGCGGTTCAAAATACAGCTTGTCTGCAATGTCAAAGTCCGTGCTCACCGTCTCTGGATTGTTATTGACGATGATCGTCTCATACCCTTCTTTGGCAAATGCCCATGTGCAATGTACAGAACAGAAGTCGAATTCAATCCCCTGTCCGATTCGTATGGGGCCTGAGCCAAGTACGAGCACTTTCTTCCGGCCGCCTGTCTCTTCCACTTCATTTTCACTTCCGAACACGGAGTAGTAATACGGCGTCTCTGCCGCAAACTCGGCCGCGCACGTATCTACCATCTTATAGGACGCAGTAATCCCGTATTCATGCCGCATGTCATGAATCTGACGTTCCGTGTTGCCGGTAAGCCTTGCGATGACATTGTCCGGAAATTCCATCCTCTTTGCCTCACGAAGCACCTCCGCAGACAGTGACGTATTCTGAAGCCGCTGCTCCATCTCGACAAGGATGGCAATCTTGTCGATAAACCATCTGTCTATCTTCGTCACTCCGTGGATCTCATCGTACGTCAGACCCTTGCGCAGCGCCTCTGCAATCCTCCAGATACGCATATCATCGACCTTCTCCAGTTCTTCCAGCAGCTCTTCTTTCGCCAGTTCTGAAAAGTCATATGACATGAGGCTGTCTACGTGCTGTTCCAAGGACCGGATGGCCTTCATCAGCGCGCCTTCAAAGTTGTCACAGATGCTCATGACTTCTCCGGTCGCCTTCATCTGCGTCGTAAGCGTACGCTTCGCGCTGATAAACTTGTCAAACGGCAGCCTTGGAAGCTTCACGACACAATAATCAAGCATAGGCTCAAAGCTTGCATACGTCTGCTTCGTGACCGCGTTCTTAATCTCATCCAGCGTGTAGCCGAGCGCTATCTTGGCGGCCACCTTGGCAATCGGATAGCCTGTCGCCTTAGAAGCCAGCGCAGAGGAGCGGCTTACACGAGGATTCACTTCGATTACGCAGTATTCAAACGTATCAGGGTGCAGCGCGTACTGGACGTTACATCCTCCTGTGATATTCAGTTCACTGATGATGTTCAGCGCAGAAGTCCGAAGCATCTGATACTCTTTATCTCCGAGCGTCTGTGATGGGGCCACTACGATACTGTCGCCGGTGTGTACACCGACAGGATCGATGTTTTCCATATTACACACCGTGATGCAGTTGCCGTTGCCGTCGCGCATCACCTCATATTCGATTTCCTTCCAGCCCGCGATACAGCGTTCTACGAGCACCTGGCCCACACGTGAGAGACGGAGTCCGTTTTCCAGAATCTCCACAAGCTGTTCCCGGTCCTTCGCGATACCTCCGCCGCTGCCGCCGAGCGTATATGCAGGGCGCAGTACGACCGGATAGCCGATTTTTTCCGCAAACTTTACGCCTTCTTCCACATTTTCCACTACAAGGGAGGCCGCACATGGTTCTCCTATCTTCTCCATCGTCGTCTTGAATTCCAGACGGTCTTCTGCCTTCTTGATCGTCTCCGAAGTCGTACCGATAAGACATACGTTATTTCTCCTCAGGAAACCATTCTCATCCAGCTCCATGGCAAGGTTCAGGGCCGCCTGCCCTCCGAGCGTCGGCAGGACGCTGTCCGGCTTCTCTTTCAAAATGAGCTGTTCTACCACTTCAACAGTCAGAGGTTCGATATAAACGCGGTCCGCGATGTCCTTATCCGTCATGATAGTGGCGGGATTGGAATTCAAGAGGACGACTTCGATCCCCTCCTCCTTGAGAGAGCGGCATGCCTGCGTCCCCGCATAGTCGAATTCTGCAGCCTGTCCGATGACGATAGGGCCGGAACCTATCACGAGCACCTTCTTAATCTCTTTATTTCTAGGCATTATTCTGCTCCTTTCATCATATCCATGAATCTGTCAAACAAGTAGCCGGAATCTTGAGGTCCCGGACACGCCTCCGGATGGAACTGCACGGTAAATATGTTCTTTCCGGTATACGCCAGGCCTTCGTTCGTCCCATCGTTTACATTGATGAACGCCTCTGTAGCAACCGAAGAATCCAGCGATTTCGCATCCACGGCATATCCGTGATTCTGGGAAGAGATGTACACTCTGTTGCTGCTCAGGTCTTTGACCGGATGATTTCCCCCGCGGTGCCCATACTTCAGCTTATATGTCTTTCCGCCGTTGGCAAGCGCCATAAGCTGGTGTCCGAGGCAGATAGCAAAAATCGGAATATTCGTATTGTACAGCTTCTTGATTTCTTCAATGGCAGATACGCAAGTCTCCGGATCTCCAGGACCATTTGACAACATGATTCCGTCCGGATTAGAATGAATGACCGTCTCAGCTGGCGTGTCGGCCGGATAGACAGTCACTTCACACCCTCTTCGATTTAAAGATCTGGCAATATTATGTTTCGCCCCGAAATCCATAAGTGCCACTTTCGGACCGCTGCCTTCTAAGATATAAGCTTCCCCGCAGGTTACTTTAGACACGACATCACCTATCGAATAGGCTTTTAACTTTGGAATGATTTCATCCAGATCGAAGTTTTCATTCGTCGTAATCATCCCATTCATCGTTCCCTTTTCCCTCAGAATCTTCGTAAGTGCACGGGTATCCACCCCTGCGATTCCCGGAATATCCTGGCTTTCCAGGAATTCCTGTATGGAACCCTCACACCTGAAATTGCTCGGCATCCTGGACAGTTCTCTTACGATATATCCGTCCGGCCACGCCTTCTTTGATTCCATATCCGGCGTAATGCCGTAATTGCCGATGAGCGGATAGGTCATGACTACGGCCTGTCCGGCGTAAGAAGGGTCGGTTAACACCTCAAGATACCCTGTCATCGAGGTATTAAACACAATCTCGCTGATCATGTCCCTTGTAGAACCTATGCTGATTCCGGTAAAGACGGTTCCGTCCTCTAATATAAGAAATGCTTTCATATATCCACCCTTTCCCTTCCTTATCTGTATGTTATGATGATGGGGCAAAAATAATTTTCCCCGTGATACCACGGATTGCCGCACACGATGCGCTTATGGCAGAATAAAAGGCAGTGTGTGCAAGCACAACCGCCTTCCCCATATGCTGCTGACAATCTTTGTCTGCACAAATTGTAAAAATTATACTACAGTTTCCGAGTTTTTTCAACTAAAATCATTTTAATTTTTAAGGCAGATATTTCTCACTTCATTACAAGATTAGTAATTTTGCAAAAAGTATGCTATAATAATAAATGTAACCGCTGTTTGCTTAATAATTTAATTTTTTCAAACGGCTCTTTAGTGGAAGAAAGTATGGTGTAAAAATGTATAAGGTTAATGAATGGCTTAAAATGTGGAAAGGCATAACGATTGAAAAGATGCGGAAGGAGCATGACGGCAAGAGCCTGAATGCCAGCGATGAGAGTAATCTCAAGCGGGTGCAGGACTGTATTTCATCCGAGTTCTCCGCCGTTTTCCAGACGACAAAAGATAAGATAGTCGACAGGATAATGCACTCTCTTGATACGGATCTGATAACTTTATAGACTTGCAAGGGCAGATAAAATCCCTTACGTTCCTCGGGAACGTAAGGGATTTATTATTATTCATACTGCCAGTATATCGTAATCTTATTAAGTTCTGCTTCATCCATATACTTATATTTGACTTCTGACAGGCCATACCAGTCCGCCATGTTCTGCGCAGCCCGCTTTATCTGGCTGCCGAATATATCTTCGCGGGCCTGCTCATACAGACGGCTGTCCGCAAATTTAAAGACGACCGGATTGGCTTTTGCGGCTATCACGTCATTCATCGCGCTAAGCGCCTGCTCTCCGTCATATGAGGTATAATACATGTCATTGACGGCATAGTAGTTGAAATCCATCTTGACGCAATCCGGCAACGGAACCTCCGTGTCCGGGGTATGCGTCTTTTTCAGCTCCTCATCGTCACAGCACATATAATCATAGCTGATGTAGGATGGATCTATCTCTCCGCCTTCAGACGCCTGGAACACAGGATCCCCCCATGTAGTGTCCACATAATAGTAGTCTCCCTCACATTTGACGAGATTCCATGCATGGCTCTGCCCTCCAGATGTCGTCCCCGTGACATAGGTGCAGAATACGCCGAGCCTCTCCAGGAGGTACTGCGTAGCCTTCGAGTATCCCGCGCAGACAGATCTTTTATTTACGAACACGCTGTATATGTTCTGGTTGTCTTCGGATGCAATATCGTAATCGACCGTATCAACGATATATTCATACACATACAGAATCTTATCATAATCTGCCGCATTTTCCCCGATACCGGACAGGCAGCCATTGACAGCCCTTTCAATTTCAGCTTTTTTCTGTGCTTTTTCTTCTTCTGTGTAAGAGTATACGGGCTGCAGAACTGTGTAGGTCTCCTGGCCTTCATAGGACGTACTTTTTGTCGTGCCGTCACACCAGAATATCTCCGGAAAGTCCTTCAGGACATATTGGAATATTGCATTCGTCCTGTCTGCATCCGCCGCATGCACGTAGATCTCTTCTACATTCAGCTTGACTCCTTGTGCAATCTCTTTATATGCAGTCCTTTCATCCTCGTCCAGCTGCTGATAGTAGTATTTCTGCGCCAGTTCTTCATCTGTTATTGATATCTCCTGAAACGGAATCTGCTTCGTATTGCCAATCCCTTTTGCCACACCTTCCGCCAGCCCTTCTTTAACACCTTTGCCAAGAAAACCTCCCGACGCAGCCAGCACGACGATGCAGACAATTGCAGACAGCCCGATGACAGCACTTAGGCATCCTGATCTTCTCTTTCTTCTTCCCATGCCTGCTCCTTTACTGTTTCATATAATTATATTCAATTCTATATAAATGCACAACCTTTAATCTGTTGTAACTTTTACGGTTCTATTCACATAAGATAACAGTAACAGAGTCTCTACGAGGTACTGACATGAATGAAATGAACCCGAATCTGCCTGACACACCTGATAAAGGACGGCTTAAGATTAGTATCACATCCGAAATTACGTCCTTTCCCGTCAATGACGCTACCATATCCATCTCTTATACTGGTGTTCCTGACAGCCAGCTGGAACAGCTGAATACAGATGCCTCCGGACAGACGGATACTATCGAACTGGCTGCTCCGCCTTTGGAATATAGCCTCAATCCAGCTATTGAGGAGCAGCCTTATTCGGAGTATACGCTTCAGGTCGAGGCGCCTGGTTTTGAACCGATCAGCATTGCCGGCACAGAGATTCTCCCTGACGTCACAGCGCTGCAGAACATACAGATGCGTCCGATTGTCGAGCCTGAAAGTAGAGAAAACGTATTTGTTATACCTGCACACACATTATATGGTACTTATCCCCCCAAAATACCGGAAGAGGAAATAAAGCCGATGGACGAGAGTGGTGAGATAGTCCTGAGCCGGGTCGTCGTTCCGGAATTTGTCGTTGTCCACGACGGTAGTCCAAGGGATTCGACTGCCCAAAACTATTATGTCAAATACAAAGACTATATTAAAAACGTGGCTTCCAGCGAAATCTATGCCACATGGCCAGCGGACACGATACGGGCAAATATACTTGCCATCATGTCATTTACCTTGAACAGGGTATATACAGAATGGTACCGGAACCAGGGATATGATTTTACTATCACCTCTTCTACTGCCTTTGACCACAAATGGATTCCTGAGCGGAATTTCTACGACACGATTTCTGTTATCGTAGATGAATTATTTGCCGGCTATCTTTCCAGGCCGAATGTACGGCAGCCTATCCTGACCCAGTACTGTGACGGACGCCAGGTACAGTGTCCGAACTGGATGACCCAGTGGGGAAGCAAGGCGCTCGGCGACCAGGGATATACTCCTATCGAAATTCTTCGTTATTATTACGGGGATGACATGTACATCAACACGGCGGAAGCCATCTCCGGCATACCTTCTTCCTGGCCCGGCTATATACTGGAAATCGGCTCTTCAGGTGACAAGGTCCTGCAGATGCAGGAGCAGCTCAATGTCATAGCAGGTGCTTATCCTGCCATTCCGAAGATAACCGCAGATGGCGTATACGGTCCGGCCACCGAGGCCGCGGTCCGCAAATTCCAGTCCGTATTCGGGCTGCCCGAAACCGGAACCGTAGATTACAGGACGTGGTATAAGATATCCGAGATATACGTAGGAGTCTCCAGAATAGCGGAATTGCAGTAATTTGGAGTTTTGTAAACCAGACGCCGATGGGAAGGTATGGGGCAGATGCTCCGATGCGTCCGGGAACTGCGGCTATCACACAGATTCCTAAGCTTGTGGGATGTTCCCCGATAGCGGCTCTCTCCCCACAAGCCAAGGAATCTGGTGAGGATTCTCCGTCCCCTCCCGCTTACACCTTCGCATCTGTCCCATACCTCCCCATCGGCTATCTACTTTACTGCCATGGGCGAGGCCGGCTGTGCGGCGCTGCCGTCTGATGGAAGTGCTTTGGTTGTGTCAGCATAGTGATAAAGGGCGAAGCAAGTTGAAAACGCTTGACGACGAGCATATATATCAGTCGCAGATTTATGCCGCATATATTAAGCCCGTTACATTGTTTCACTCATCTTACGCAGCCAGCGGTCATCCGCTGGCCAGTAACGCCACACAGCCGACCTCGCCCTTGTCAGTGAAGTAGATAGCGGGCGGAGAGCCGGGTGGGAGATGCGCAGGTGCAAGCGGAAGAGGCGGAGAATCCTTTCCGTAGCCCTTATCCTACAGGATGTAAGCCGCTATCGGCGCGCATTCCGGAGGGTTAGGGATACGTGAAATAGTCGGAACCTCGTACGCATCGGAGCAGATGCCACCCGGCTCCCCGCCCGCAGCCTAATTTACTTAAACTCCCATTTTATTAACAATATCTTCAAAATTTAAACACATATTTCTCACATTTACCTCTTATACTAATAGTTGTTCAGAAGAACAAACTTAAAATTCTTTTTCATAACTTTTCCTAAAGGACTGCACCTCCCAATAAAGCAGTCCTTTTAAAATGCCCTTTTTCATTTAGGTACAGGGCTATCCTCATTTCGGTACACCACAAAACTTAATTAGGGACGTAACCATTTTCAATTTGGTTACGTCCCTAATTATTAAAAAAACACGCGTCTGATGTCGTTGTACATGACGAATACCATCAGTGCCATGAGGAGCATGATGCCTGCCAGATGCACGTAGCCTTCTTTTTCCGGCGGTACGCGCCTTCCTCTTATCATCTCTATAAAGAGGAATACGAGCCGCCCTCCGTCCAGTGCGGGCAGGGGGAGCAGATTCATGACTCCCAGGTTGGCGGACAGCAGGATGGATATATTCATCAGCTGTGCCAGGACGATGAGGAAACCGTACGATTTGCTCTGCTGGTACGTGCTGTCCACGACGTCCACGATTCCTACGGGGCCTGACAGCTGGTTGATGCCTATCTGGCCGGTCACGAGCATCTTCAGGCTTTCCATCGTGGTGCATATCCAGAACTTCACCTCATACATGCCGTACTGCAGCGCGGTCCCGATTTTGGCCTTGGTGTTCGAGCCTCCGCCGATTCCGATACGGTAATAGTCCTTCTCTTCATCCAGCTTGGGCGTCAGCGTGGCTGTCTGCTTCTTACCGTCATGGATGTAGGTTACTTCTACTTTCTCGCCCTGGTGGAACTGGTTGTAAAAGTTGATCTCACGGAATATGTTGATCTTCTTATTCCCCATCTTCACAATCGTATCGCCAGGCTCGATGCCGGCCTCCTGGGCGGGGTAACCGCTGTCGACACTCTGGACGACAGGTTTGTCATATCCTACCATCCCAATCAGGATGACGGCAAACACGAAGGCCAGTATAAAGTTGAATACAGGCCCTGCCGCAATGACGGAAATTCTCGCCCACACAGGCTTGTTGTTAAAATTGCCAGGTGAATCCGTCGCCTCCTCATCTTCTCCCATCATACAAGAACCGCCCAACGGAAGCAGCTTTATACAATATCTCGTTCCTTTATACTCTTTTGATAACAGCGTAGGCCCCATCCCGATGGAGAATTCTTCCACGTCGATGCCGTTTTTCTTCGCAAGGGAGAAATGCCCGAGCTCGTGGAAAAATACAATGAAGCTGAAAATGATAATCGCAAATATGATACCCAAAACTTATGTCTTACCTCCTGCTTTCAATCCGCTCATAAGTCGCCTTCTCCGTGTCCAGTATCTGCTCAAGGGTCGGGTCATCCACATTCTTATGGGCTTTCATACAATCTTCTATAATCTCTATAATCTCCAGATACTTGATTTCCCGGTTCAGGAACTGCTTCACCGCCAGCTCATTTGCCGCGTTGAACACGGTCGGAAGCGTTCCGCCCGCCCGTCCCGCGTCATAGGCCAGCTTAAGCCCGTAGAAAGTATCCATATCCGGCTTCTCAAAATCCAGCCTGCCAAGGCTCCAGAAATCGAGCCGCTCTCCCGGCAGATTTCTCCGCTCCGGATAGTACAGCGCATACTGTATCGGAAGCTTCATGTCCGGGGTTCCAAGCTCTGCCATGATAGCGCCATCCACGTATTCTACCATCGAATGGATAATGCTCTGCGGCTGGACGACGACCTGTACCCGGTCCACATCTACGCCGAACAGCCACTTCGCTTCTATAACCTCCAGCCCTTTGTTGACCATGGTCGAGGAATCAATCGTAATCTTCTGCCCCATGCTCCAGTTCGGATGCCTCAATGCATCCTCCACCCGTATATCAAGCAGATCTTCTTCCCTCTTTCCCCGGAAAGGGCCGCCGGATGCGGTCAGCAGTATCTTGCTGACCGCCTTCGTCTCATTTCCCCTGAGCGATTGGAATATCGCGCTGTGCTCGCTGTCAACGGGAAGGATGGACACATGGTTCTCCTTTGCAAGCGGCATGATGATGTGGCCCGCGGTCACAAGCGTCTCTTTGTTGGCAAGCGCAATATCCTTTCCGGCTTTGATTGCCTCCACCGTAGGACGTATTCCTATCATGCCGACAATCGCTGTCACTAGTATCTCCACATCGTACATGGTTGATACTTCGATCAGTCCCTCCATTCCGTACGTTACCCTGATGTCCGTATCCCGGAGCTTAGCGCGCAGTTCTTTCGCCTTCTCTTCTGTCCATACGGCTATGAGCTGCGGACGGAACTCCCTTGCCTGCTTTTCAAGAAGTTCCACATTCCCGCCTGCCGCCAGTCCAAGAACTTCTATATCCCTGTTTTCTCTAACAACTTCCAGCGTCTGTGTTCCAATCGAACCGGTGCAGCCCAATATGGCAATTTTCTTCATAGGATACCTCTTTCATTTATATTATGCAAGAAATGTTGCAAGATAGTATATAATCGGTGCCGTAAATATGACACTGTCGAACCGGTCCAGGATCCCCCCATGGCCCGGAATCAGATTTCCATAATCCTTGATATCATGGTTTCTCTTGATGGCAGATGCAGCCAGGTCGCCAACCTGCGAAATGGCGCCGCCTGCGCCACATATAATGCCGTAATAGGCAGGGCTGACAGACATTCCGGCCCAGGCGTTGACGCCAAGCGCCAGCAGCACGCCGAGAAGCGCCGCGCCGACAATGCCGCCGATGCCCCCTTCTACCGATTTCTTCGGACTGAGCTTCGGTGCCATCTTATGTTTTCCTATAAGCATGCCGACACAATACGCACATGTATCGCATCCCCAGGAACTTAAAAAGATGAGGCATACAAGCACCGCGCCGTCTTCCAGCATCCTAGTCTGATAGATATAAGACAGCATTACAGCAACATAGAAAAATCCAAAATAAATGGTCGTCACCTGTTCCGCCCTGTACGCAGGGAAGGAGAATACATACACGCCCATGACAAGCACAAGGAATAAGATAGAAAGCATGGTCATATATCCAAGGCTGCCCGTAAAGAGAAGAGCATAATATAAGACCGCCGCAAGATAACCGGCTGCCCCAAGCCATCTGTTGTGTACCTCTGCCACTCTGTACAGCTCTTTCAGACCGATCAGGCTGATTGCTGCCAGAAACAATACGAGCACGTTCCCGCCATATCCGACTACGGCTGCCAGCACGATTACCAGCACGATACCGCTTAACAGTCTTGTCTTAAACATCTTGTTCCTCCTTCACTCCTCCGTAACGTCTGTCTCTAGCATTATATTGCGCGACAGCTTTTACCAATTCCTCTTTTGTAAAGTCCGGCCACAATACGTCCGTAAAATAAAACTCCGTGTAGGCCAGCTGCCAGAGCAGATAATTGGAAAGCCTCTGCTCCCCGCTCGTGCGAATCAGCAGGTCCGGATCCGGAATATCATGCGTGTCGAGATAACGCTCGAACACCGTCTCGTCGATTTCCTCCGGTCGAATCTTACCTGAGACGCAATCCTCAGCCAGCCTTCTTGCCGCCCTTGCCATCTCATCCCGGCTTCCGTAATTGATGGCGATCTGAAAGTTGAGACCCTTGTTATCCTTTGTCGACTCCACCAGCTCTGCTATGCGTCCCCGTATATCATCGTCAAGGCGGACAAGATCTCCGATTACCCTTATCTTCATATCATTTTTAGCCGCTGTCTTCAGGCAAGTCTTCATGTAATTCCGAAGCAGCTTCATAAGTGCGTCCACTTCATCCTTGGGACGGTTCCAGTTCTCTGTAGAAAATGCATACACCGTCAGATATTTGATACCCATGCGGTATGCCTCCTCACAGATCCGCTCCACATTCTTGCTCCCCTGCACATGCCCGTAATTGCGCGGCATACCCTTTGATTTCGCCCAACGTCCGTTTCCATCCAGAATGATGGCAACATGCTGTGGTACCTTCATGAACCAATTCTCCTCTCGCATACGAAAGACAGGTACCGTTCCTGTAAAACCGGTACCCGTCTCCACTTACTGTTAAACAGTCATCACTTCTTTTGACTTCGCTTCTACTGATTTGTCCACTTCCTTTATAAACTTATCTGTAAGCTTCTGAAGTTCATCTTCCAAATCCTTGATCTCATCTTCCGAAACTTCAGAACCCTTCAGCTTCTTCAGAGTATCGTTACCGTCACGTCTGATATTGCGGATGGCGACCTTTGCGTTCTCGCCCTTCTTCTTCACGTCCTTAGCCAGCTCCTTCCTGCGCTCCTCTGTAAGTTCCGGGAACGCAAGGCGGATTGCTGAACCGTCATTTGTAGGATTGATGCCAAGGTCGGAGGTCATGATCGCCTTTTCAATCTCCTTCACCATGCTCTTCTCCCATGGCTGGATGTGAATCATGCGCGCCTCAGGTACCGAAACGTTCGCCACCTGCTGGATCGGCGTCGGAGTCCCGTAATAATTGACCATAATCTTATTCAGCAAGTTCGGGTTGGCACGGCCGGCACGGATTGCCGCCAGTTCCCCATCGAGGCTTGCGATTGTCTTGTTCATCTTTTCCTCATATACTTTCAACTTTTCATCCATAATATACTTTCCTCCTTCTATTAGACCGTTACTTTCGTACCTGTAAATGTACCAGACATCGTCTCCACGATGCTGTTCTCTTTGTTCAGCCCGAACACGAGCATCGGCATCTTATGTTCCAGACACAGGATGGACGCCGTCAGATCTACCGCCATCAGCTTCTTGTCGATAACTTCCTGGATAGATATCTCGTCATATTTTTTTGCCGCCGGATTCACCTTCGGGTCACTGTCATAGATGCCGTCTATCGCTTTCGCGAGAAGCATCGCGTCCGCTTCTATCTCAATCGCCCTGAGCACGGCCCCTGTATCGGTAGAAAAATAAGGATGGCCGGTCCCACCCGCGAAGAAGATGACCTTACCTTCTCCCAGCGCATCTAACGCCGCATCTTTTGAAAATAAAGTAGTGAATGCCCCGCACACAAACGGAGTGAACACCTCGGTCTTCATGCCCGCATAGCGGAAAATATCCGACACATAGATGCAGTTCATCACCGTGGCCAGCATCCCTATCTGATCCGCCTTCACCCGGTCTATCGTCCCGCTTGTCCTCCCGCGCCAGAAGTTGCCGCCCCCGGTCACGATCGCAACTTGGACGCCGTCATCCACAAGCTGCTTCACTTGGCGCGCCACGCCCATGCACGTCGCCTCGTCGAACCCGCTCTTCTTATCTCCCGCAAGGGCTTCTCCGCTGAGTTTCAACAATACTCTTTTCATAGGTTTTGCTCCTTATTCTGTTATCATATTCATGCCTTCGCATACTTGTTTCAAGTATAACACAGGTTTTTAAAAAATGCTATATCTTACGTTTCATTATGGAGAAATACATACACACCAAAAGCGCCCCCGCCAGAAGCCACGCCGCTGGGCTGGCAAGGCAGATTCCAGCATAGCTTCCAAAACGCGACGCCGTAAGCGCAGCAGCGCTTCTGCCGACAAGTTCCGCGACACCTGCCAGCATTGGAAGCATGCCGAAGCCCATACCCTGAATGCCGTTCCTGAATACGTTCACGAACACGAGCGGAATAAATGAAAGCCCCACGCATTTCAGATAGATATCCACATACGCTGTTATCTCCTTTACGTTCTCCGACACGAACAGCACGGTCATATACTTGCCTGCAGATATGATGACGGCGCCGGTTATCGCAGCATAGATGATGCCGATCCATGTCGCCGAACGGAAGCCGGCCTTCACACGGTCCAGCTTCTTTGCCCCTGTGTTCTGGGCGCAGTATGTTGCCATCGTCGTTCCGATCGCCACGTACGCCTGAGTGACGATCTGTTCAATCTTGTTGGCTGCCGCGAATCCGGCCACGGCTACCGACCCCAGTATATTCAGGGCAGACTGCACGACGATTGTCCCGACTGCGGTAATCGAAAACTGCAGCGCCATTGGGATTCCTATTTTCAGCTGCCATTTTGCGAGACCTTTATCCATCTTCCAATCTTCCCGGCACGGGTGAAGTTCCGGCATCTTCCTTATGATATAGATGAGGCAGAGGACACCCGACACTCCCTGGGAGATTACCGTAGCGTACGCCGCTCCCGCAGCCCCCATCCGAAATACGATGATAAATAACAGGTCGAGGAAAATATTTAGAACCGCCGCCAGTATGAGAAAATAAAGCGGCCGTTTGCTGTCCCCTACAGCCCTTAGTATGCCTGCAAGCAGGTTATAGAGCACCTGTGCCGCGATACCTCCGCAGATGACCATGATATATCCGTACGCTTCCCGGTACATGTCAGAAGGCGTGTTCATCCAGTTCAGGACATGTTTCATCATCGCCATGCTCAAAACGGTAATCAGGACGGAGACCACCGCAGAGAGGACCGACGCGGATGCCACAGACTTGCGGACCGCCCCCATGTTCCCGGCCCCGTAGTGCTGGGCAGTAATTACGGTAAATCCCGCAGTGAGGCCGAGAAGGAATCCCAGTATGAGGAACATGAGCGTACCACACGCTCCCACGGCAGCCAGCGCCTCATTGCCCACAAACTTCCCTACTATGACAGTATCCACCATACTGTAAAGCTGCTGGAAGATATTTCCGATAAAAATAGGTACCGTGAAGTTCAGTATAATCTTAGCAGGTCTCCCCACTGTCATGTCTCTTTCCATCATTCTCTGCCTTTCTCCTTGCGCAAACTTCAAACATTATATAAAATATAGCTCTTGTTTTCAATATCCTATCTGACGAAAATAACCGTCCCGCAATGCGGTATATCGTCATATCTTCCTCACACACGGCACTGTTTTTCGTTGACGCCCCTATCTCATTATGTTATAATATAATTATATTCTTTTGACTTTGTACATAACCCGACGCCCGCGGATAACGACCGGCCGCTCGCCTCGCTGAACCCTCACTCTTCCCATCGATAAGGCACTTGTCTTTGTCTTCATCCATATAGCAATTCATCATTATATCGTAATGATATTACATATTCAATATTTGTAAAGGAAATTCAAGAGAATTTCCTTTGGCTATACGTCTATATATTCACATCACAACGGAACACATTTCTGTCACCCCTGAACTTGGCAATAGAATACTCGATCGGTTTCCCGTCTGCCGTGTAAGTCACTGATGTCGTCAGCTGAATCGAATCCCCTTCTTTGATACCGAGCAGTTCTGCCTCGCTTTCCTCGGCGGAGACAGCTTCCAGCTCCCTGACCGCTTTCACCGGAGTCGTCTCTGCCTCCTTATCGAGGAACTCATACAGCCCTGTCTTGTTCATGTCCATATCCAGCATACCTCTGCAGCAGATGGGAAGATATGCATCGGCCAGGACATTCGGCTCATCATTTACAAACCGCAGCCTGCGCAGATGAATCACATCCTCGCCTTCCATCAGCTGAAGCATCTTGCTCACGAGATCATTTGCCTTTATGACCGACAGCTCCAGCACCTTCGTCGTCATCTTGACATTCTGTGACTGCAGCAGATTGTGGGAAGCCCGGATAACATTTGTAAAATCTTGTATTACTCTCTTTTCAGCAACGAAAGTGCCTTTACTCTTGATGCGGTAAAGCTGCCCTTCCATTACCAGTTCCATAATCGCCTGTCTGGTTGTTGTCCTGCTGATTCCAAATATATCACTTAGCTCCAGTTCTGTAGGAATCATATCGCCCGGTTTCAGTTTGCCCTCCCTTATCATATCCAGTATAATCTTCTTTAACTGGTAGTACATCGGCACCGGTGTGTTTTTATCGATACTCTCTTTTGAAAACTGATTCATATTTGATATCCTTTCTCTAACTCAACCTTACCCTTTTATATTATTCTATTTCACTGCAAAAGGCAACGTATATTTGCAGGGTAATTCACTTACTTACCGGCTCCTTTCCGTTAATGCGGTTTAATTCTCTTGACCTCTTTTTCGATTAATAATATTATAATAATATAACATAATTATATTTATATTAATAATCAATAAACTATGAGATAGGAGTTATCGTATGTTGACAAATCGACACCCGTGCCACTTTATTTCCAGCTGAAACAGCTGATCATGGAAGAAATCAAAAACGGCACCTATAAAGTAGGCGGAATGATACCGACTGAAAAAGAACTGAGCGACACTTTTCTGATCAGCCGTACCACCGTGCGCCAGGCTATCACGGAACTGGTGCAGGAGGGATGGCTCTACCGTATCAAAAGCAAAGGTACTTTCGTCTCACAGCCTAAGATAAGCCAGGACTTCATCAAAAAGCTGGAAAGCTTCAACGACCAGATACTCAGGGCCGGCATGTCTCCCAGTACCGAAGTGCTGAAGCTCGAAGTACAGAAGGCGACAGCGAAAGTGGCCGCGAGCCTCGACTTGAAAGATAAGGAAGCCTTCATATATCTTCGCCGCAAACGGCTTGCAAACGGAGAGCCGATTGTCGCAATCGAGACCTGCCTGCCCTATAAGGACTGCAGCTTCATCCTGTCGCATGATGTGGAAAAGGAACTGCTGTACAGTATACTGAACAAACCGAAAGATACGAGCGTCTTCCGCGTAGCAGAATCGTAGAAGCCGTGGAAGCCGATTCCCGTGATGAACAATATCTGGATATAGAAAAAGGAAAACCAATCGGTCTCCATGCCCGGTGCGGCATAGCCCATGGAGACGGTCAGCTTGACGTCCCGGCCGTCATTATGCTTCTTGATGCAGCTCCCAAGCAATCTGCGGCATTCATCCTCTCCGAGATATGCACCTTTTAACAGGATGACAAATTCGTCTCCTCCGATACGGTGTACGGTTTCCAATGCCCGTCATCATATCTTTATAGGCCAGCTCCCGCAGCACTTCCGACCGGGCCGATTCTTCAGATACTTCCTGGAATTTATGTATGGCAAGCATGATGAGAATCGAGAGGAAAATAAAAAATCCGATATCCTGGATGCATATGCCACATTCTGTACCAGAAAATTAAAGATATAGCCTGTTACCAGAATGCCGAACACTTTCCGGCTGTACTCGCATACGAGCCGGATGAACAGCAGCAGCGGCACGGGCATAAGCATGAACAGCTCGAAGGACAGCACCATCAGCATCTGGCTGTCGTCAAATAGGAGCTGTGGCAGTCCGGAATCAGTAAAAACCCAGGCGGCCGACAGAAGGGCAAACAGTCCAAGAAAGAAGAATAGCATCGGGGAATCCTCCGCTTTCTTGACATGCTGCCAGAGCGACATGACCAATATGCACATGCCTGACATGGCCGTTATCACACAGAATAAGAAGGCCCACAGATTATCGGCCAGTATGCCGTCCGCCATCTCTCCCGCAGTAGTAAGATACCCCTGCTGCAATACAGCCTTTCCTGTTTTTTCCGTATTGATCAGATGTATCTCAAGCTCCTGTCCGCCGCTGCCTGCAGGCAGCCTGATGCGTGCCTCCATAAAATATGAAGAATCATGATTCATTCCATATTCATAAAGTGGCTCCCCATTCAGCGTCACTTCTATCTTCTGATATACGTTTGGCAGTACAAGAACCGAATCGTCCTGAATATCATCGGGCAGTCTATAATAAAAATAACCTTCTTGACCTTCTGTACGGTAAGGATATGATCTGACTTCTTTTCTCCCGCCGTCTTCCAGGCAGCTTACACCTGTGTCCATATATCGTTTTTCCGCTTTTACAAGCCGCATGCTGTCATCTTTCCCTGACCGGACGGCAATTGCCATAACGACAAGAAATGACACTGCTGCAGCGATACAGATAATCCGGGCGGGCAGCTTCTTTTTTTGATACAGATCCATACAAAGTACCCTTACGTTATTTCTTAAATTATTATTATAGCATAAATCGTTCATCTGATGATGAAAATACTTCATTATTACCTATTTAGTAACATTAGTACTGCTGCGAAAGGGAAGCGGGAACGGGAGGCCGTATGATATGCCTTCCGTTCCCGCTTCCCTTTTAGATACAGATTATCTCATATGGGCAGATGCTTCCTCTATCGCAAAGTATCGAAGCTGCTTTTTCTTCCTGCTTCTGATATAGAACAGTTCCAGTACGAAGACTGCCAGGATTATGAAGAAATGAAGGACACACCGGCTCTGCACCGGTGTCTTCCCGCCATCAGCAAGAGGCACTTCTTCGTCCTCACTCTGCACCGTCTTCTGATAATCTTCAATCGAGTCTGCCGGCATGCCGAAGCTGTAAGGACGGCTCTACCCGCTGAAGCGAAAGCCCCTCCTGACAGGCTCCGGATCCGGTATAACCGTGCTGCCGTATTCATGCAGAACAGGCATCCCATATATCTCGCCGTCAACCATATACGTGACGGAATAGCTGTTGATATCATAGCTTCCCTCGACAATGATATCCGCCGCAGGCATCGTCTCAGGAAGGGCATCTATCTGCCAGCCGCCGAACGAATATCCTGTCTTCGCAGGAGCTTCTTTGAGTTCTCCTGTCTGTTCGCCGTACAGATAAGTATCTGGTTCTGCGATACGCTGCCCATCCGGCTGCTGATAGATCACCTGGTAGCTTTTCCGGTCATAATACAGCTTTAATACAAGCTCTTCCTCTGCGCTTACGGTGCCTGCAGCTTTACTGCCTTCCGCGTCCGGATTGTAGTCAAACCCTTCAAGATCAGACGGCACCGCCGTCACCTCTTCTCCCGTTTTGCCATTCTTATCTTCGACAGCATTGGCATCCAGGACATATGTTCCGTCCAATCCTTCTTTATAATGCTCTACCCGGTAAGGCGTGTCGCCTCTGGCCACGAAACTGCCATAGATAGTTATGTCTTCATCCGGCATGTCAAAATCCTGCTTCACATTCCATCCGTCAAAGTCATAGCCCGCTTTTACAGGAACTTCCCGCAGAGTGACGTGAGCCCCGTATTTATACGTCTCTTTTACCGCGTCAGCCCTGCCGTCGATCTCATATGACACTTCATGGACATTTCTGTCAGAGTACAGCCTCAATACGAGGCTTTCCAGGCCGGTCACAGTGCCTTCCGAAACAGTCCCCTCTGCGTCCGGGTTGTAAGCATATCCTGTATACTGTGCCTGCTCTGCCTTGCTTTGAACAATGCCGGCTCCACCTGGATATGGATATCCGAATCCGGTTCAAAATAAGTGAAGTTAAAATCATTGCATACGTATGCACCTGTCTGTCCGTTACCGCTCGTTCTTAATTCTGATATTACGCTGCCTTTGGCAAATGCAACCGGTTCTGTCCTATATGTCTTTCCGTCGCTGCCCTTCGTAAGCTGATATGCGTTCTGGAACTGTCCGGCCACCTTATACGTAATCGTATAATTGCCCTCAGGAACTGCTGCCCTGCCACTTCCGGAAGCGCTCAGCGCACTTGCCGCCCCGGCACCGGCAGCAAAAGATATCTCGACGACTTTATCTTCTGTAATTTCCCGAATCTCATATGTAGATGCGCCATCTTCTGTTCCTGTGGCATCGAGCGCCGTACCGTTGACCGTCACCTGCCCAATCACATATCCGTCGTCGGCCCTGACTTCCAACGTTACAGAGGACGCTTCCTCTACCTGCCTTTCGTAATCCCCTGACAAATCCATTTCTGCCGTTTCACCGGCGGCCTTCATTACCGCGCTGCCTGGGGCGTAATCTGCCGCCTTGACGGTCACGTTGTGCTGCGCCACGTCAGGCACGTCTTCTCCACCTGCATCCGGGGCTGCCGTCTCCGGCTGCGCCGGCACGGGTTCCTGCTATGCCGGCTCCTGCCCCGCCGCGCTGTCCGTCTGTCCGGATGGCTCCGGCCGGGAGTCTGTCACCTCCACGTCCACCCCGTCTGAGCTGAACTTCTGCTGGCCGGTCTCAACCGTGCTTTCCGCCTGTGCATCCTGCTGTTCTCCCTCGATCTCATTCGCCTTGAGCTCGCTGCCCATCGAATAGACCACATTGGCCCCGGGGAGAGCCACGGCCAGAACAAGTGCCAGCCATTTCTTAAATCTTTTCATATTATATTACGCTCCTAATATCCTAAATCGTAAACTTGATGATCACGCTCTATAATAATAAGACAATGCCGGAGCTTAAAACGGCTCACAAATACAATAAGAATTTATAGCTGTTTTATGATACATACCACTCTATCACCCGATTGCCCCATATGATTCCCACCAGCATACCTATACAGAGGAACGGACCGAAGGCAATGACATCTCCTATCTTCCTCCTGCCGGCGACCATCCCGTACACGATGCTGCCGCCTGCCGTCAGAACCGCCGCTGCCGCCGATACGGCTGTAACCTTCCATCCGAGAAATAATCCGCAGGCAGCCATCAGTTTGATATCACCACCTCCAAAAGAACCTGGCACGATAAGGGCAATGACAAGAAACGGCACGCTGACACAGAGGCTTCCGGCGGCTCTTTCCCAGACGGACAGGCCGGGAAGCGTCCATACCGACAGGAATGCCAGAATCATGGCAGCCGCCCAGCATATGTCCGGAATCTCTCTGTGATACAAGTCAGTAAGCGTAACTGCTGCCAGTATACATAAAAACCCGAACATGGTCAGGCAGGCACCTGTCCCCTCGTACCGATGCAGGCAGTACAGTATAGCTGCCGCACCTGAAGCGCGGCAGAGCCACGCATGCAGAGATCCGTTCAAAGCTCTGCCTCCCCGGGTACAGCATCGTTCTATGATACGGAATACAGCGGCCCCGGCGGCCGCTGCTGTAACAGTACAGATCATATGTATCCGTGTCTCCTTCCCCTAGCTGCTCCTGTCTACCGGCTCCCTGACCGGCTCCTGTGCCCGGCACTCCCGAAACAAGGCATCGACTGCATCTTCATAGGCGGCAAGCCGCTCCGATTTGCGTATCTTCTTCGCATGTTTCTTACTGTCCGGGAACAGGTGGATCATATAGCACCACAGTTCCTTCATCTTGAATAGGATGACTTTGTCCCCGGAGAGCACTTCTCTGTAACCGCTGTACACTCTGTCGTGAAACCTTCGTATCCGCTCCTGATCCAAAGCCTCTCCTCTTTCTGCCGACTCTATCAGCATCGGATTGACAAGCATCCCTCTTCCGAGCATCACCTTATCTACGCCCGGGAAGCGTGCCCGGAACACTTCCAGGTCCTTTACCGTAAATATATCCCCGTTATAACACACCGGGCATGCGCTCATCGACAGCGCCTCAGCAAATACTTCCAGATTGGGACTGTTCTTATAGAAATCCTGCTGCGTCCTCGGGTGGATGATAAGTTCCTTTAAGGGATATTGGTTATAGATTTCCATGAGCCTGTGGAATTCTTCCGGGCTGTCCCTTCCAATCCTCGTCTTGACCGATATCCCCGCCTCTGTCCTGTCGAATATCTCATACAGAAAACGGTCCAGCTCCTGGGGCTTTGCCAGAAAACCAGATCCCCTGAACTTGGACACGACAGTCTTGGACGGGCAGCCAAGGTTCAGATTAATCTCATCGTATCCAAAGTCTTTCAGCTTCTTCGCCGTCAGGATAAAGTCATCGGCATTGTTCGTGAGAAGCTGTGGTACGACGCGCATCCCCTCGTTATGTTCCGGAAGAATGTCATTTCTTTCCCTGGAACTGAGCTTTCCATGCTGATTTGGCGCGATAAATGCTGTGATATATTTGTCAATGCCAGGAAAGAACGCCTGGAATGCATTGCGGTGTATGTAACCGGTAATCCCCTCCATCGGGGCAAAATAATACTTCATGAATCATCCTCCCATCCCCGCCACCTGCTTCCTGCATCCTGCTCTGATGCGGAGATACAGACTATTATACCTGTCCGGTGCCTGTTATTCAATACAGGCTTTTATACTTGCCGCAAATAATGGGTTCGATGCCAGGTGTTTCCAGCCCATATGTGCCTTGACCATCTCCATTTTTTCTGCTTCTGTCCTGTCCGGATACAGCTCCTCCACCCGCAGCACACACTGCTTCAGCTTATCCAGGAGCGCTCCGCCCCTTCGGAGCGCTTCCGTCATCCCGCCGCCTTCATATATCTGGTCCCATGCGGGACAGCAATACCGTACATGTTCCAGTGCCTGTAATTTCTGAATGGATCGTATACTCTTGCTTATATCTGTAATAATCGGCAGATCATCCCGGACAGGTATGGCGTCTCCCGTAAAGGCCACACCTGCTTCTTCCAGTACATAGGATACCGAGCCGTCAGAATGCCCTGCCGTCTCAAGCACCCGTATCGTCACGCCTTCTGCCGGCCTGATGATGCTCCCTTCCCTGACCGGTCCGTCTACCGTAACGGAATCACCTGCCAGGGGATAGAAGTTAGGTATGGGCCGCGCTGCAAACTGTACGCCGATATCCTCTATCCATTCCCTCTCGGCCTCCGGCGCATATACCTCGCAGCCTGTAATCCTCCTGAGCGCAGAAGCCCCGCCGATATGGTCGGGATGGGCATGTGTCAGGAACAGTGCATCGATTTCGTCCGGACTTCGTCCTATCTGGCCCATGTACGCTATGATACTATCTTCACATCCCGCCACCCCGGCATCTATGAGACAGCACCGCCTGCCTGTGATGAGGTAGAGATAGACATACCTCTTGATCTGATCTGTCACATGAAAATCTATCCTGATCTGATGTACATTGCTGCATACTTCCATCTTCTACCCCTCCACGATAACTGCCCTGCTGTCCACAGAGTTCTCTCTCTTAGTTACGATCTTTTTATATGCTTCCGACTGCAGGCACCTCTCAAGATCCCTTCTGCTCTCCCACTCGATGACGATGACGCGTGCAGGTTTCCATCTCTCATCCAGTGATGTGACGTTATCGGAACGCACGATATACGTTCCTCCATATGCTTCAACGAGCGGTCTGACCTCCTGTATGTACTCGTCATATGCACCTCGTCCCTGATTCTTGTCTGTATATATCGTAACGATAAAATAGACCATTATTCTCCCTCCTTTATACAAGTGTTCACTTGCATCACCGTTATAAAAGAATGGTACCGGAGGTACCATTAGCTTTTCCGTATCCCGTCCGCAAATACACGGACGCTGTTGCAGATATACTTCTCTTTTTCAACCTGGGTCAGATTCGTTCCGAAGGATGCATGTAAGAATACAAATCCAAAGTTCATGGACAGGAACATCATCGCCAGGCTCTCGCAGTCACTTTCTTTTATCTTCCCTTCACCGGCCATCTTTTCCAGATACTCCGTCAGCACCTTCTTGAATACCGCCGGCACTTTTAATATGGAGTCCGCCGTATGTGGATATAGTTCCGGCGTCCGCAGCCCTATGGACACTTTTACCATGCGGGGCGTCACCTTCTGCATGTACGTTCTGGAAAAAGACAGAAGGTCGCTTAAGACGTCTCCGCTGTATGGAAAATCTTCCTCCGACAGGCATGGGTTCCACTCCGGCAATTCCATTGCCGACAGCACAATCTCTTTCTTTCCCTTAAATTTACGGAAAATCGTGCATTCGTTCACTCCTGCTTTCAACGCGATGTCTTTTGTCGTCGTCGAGGAATACCCCCGCTCCATGATAAGCGACATGGCCGACGATATGATCTTCTCCTGTGTATCGTCCTGCATGTGCATCACCTCCTCCGTTTATGCAAGCGCACACTTGCATATTACCATTTCTGATACGATGTGTCAACCGGCTGCTTCAAGGTGAATGTTATGCGGGGACAGGTGTCATATCTTACAAGAATCTTTTCTTGGTTTGTATTAAAATAGCCCAAGAACGGGAACCAGGAAAGGAAAAGAATAATGGAAATACAGAATCAAAAATGTGTCATGGTAATAGACGAAGCGCTTCCGGCCGGCATCGCTGCCAACACGGCCGGCATCATGGGCATCACCCTGGGAAGGCATATTCCAGAGGCCGTAGGGCCTGACGTACTGGATAAGGACGGCAGGACCCATCTCGGCATCATCGCGGTACCGGTACCCATCCTCAAAGCGTCCGCTGATAAGATCAGTGACATAAGAGAGCAGCTCTATGCCCCCGAGTTCTCAGACTTGACTGTCGTCGACTTCTCCGACGTGGCGCAGAGCTGCAACGTATATGATGAATTCATCGAAAAAGCGGCAGGCGCGGATGAATTTACCTATTATGGCATCGGAATCTGCGGAAGAAAAAAAGCGGTGAACAAGCTGACGGGAAGCCTCCCTCTGCTGCGATAAGCTATGCTTACCGGCGCGTATCGGCCTGCCCGTGGTATGCCTCTATTCTTCCGGCCTCTTTATCACCGGTATGAGCATGCCCCCCAGGCTGTTGCCCAGTGTCATAATCAGCAGATATCCGGCCGCTTTCGGCGACCATGCGCCGGCCAGCGTGAAATAGAACATATTTGCAACACAATGTTCAAAGCCGCACAGGATAAACACGCTGACACAGAGAAATAAGATCAGCGGGTTCCCCTTCTGTTTGAAACCGTCTACGGCGATAAACATAAGAAGGCCGCAGAAGATGGAGAGCAGCAGGATGCTGAAAGGTGTATCGTCAAGCTTCGTCCTGCAGATTCCTGTCGCTGCTTTTCGTATCCCTCCTATCCGTGTCATGAGCACGGCCTGCGCGGCAAGAGCGGCGCCTGCCAGATTACCGGCCCAGGTGACACAGAGCAGTAAGCCGTATGTCTTCTTATCCGTCTGACCAACAAGATAGCCTACTTTGCCGGTATAGAGATAGAGGCCGTTCAGCACGACCGCATACAGCCCTGCGGTAAAGAGCACAGACCCCAGTACCTTATGATCCAAAGAGAGATAGACCGTTCCCCCGATGCCGATGGACAATCCGGCGGCCGCCGCCAGAAGAAACATCTTCGTGTAACGTCTCATAGTTCCACCCTTCCGGAAGATCTTCTAACGGCTCCCACTTAAATATGCCGCTCCTCTTACGACATGCTTCGCCAGTACCGAAGATGTCACGCTGCCGACCCCTCTCGGTACCGGGCTGATATAAGATGCCTTGTCTTGTACAGCATCATAATCCACGTCACCGCAGAGACTTCCTTGTGCATCTACATTGATTCCTACATCAACCACGACAGCGCCGTCCCCGACCATGCCGCCGCTGACCATCTTCGCCTTGCCGGCAGCCGCCACCAATACTTCCGCCTCCCGGCACGTCCGTTCCAGTTCTTCCGTCCTCGTATGGCACACTGTGATCGTGGCATGCCGCTTCAGCAGAAGCATGGACAATGGTTTCCCGACGACCATGCTCCTTCCGATGACGGTCACTCTCTTTCCTCTCAGGTCTATCTTATAGTAATCCATCATCTCCATCACTGCCTCCGGGGTGCACGGCGCATAACCTGTCTCATCGCCGGTAAATACCTTGGCGATATTCACCGGGCTCATGCCGTCCACGTCCTTCATCGGATGTATCATCTCCGTGACCGGCTCTTCGTCCAGATGAGCCGGAAGGGGCCTAAAGAGAAGGATTCCGTGTATGTCCGGATTGTCATTTACTCTGCAGAATTCTTTCTCAAACTCTTCCTGCGTGATGTCTTCCGGCAGTTCCGTCACCTGGCATCCGATTCCGATGCCCTCCATCCTCTTCCTGGCCCCACGTTCATACGCCAGGTCGTCCGGCCTTGCCCCCACACGTACGATGCCAAGACATGGGAGTATCCCCTGTTCTTTCAATCTCTCTGTTTTCTTTACGAGGCGCTCCTTCATAGCCGCCGCTACGTCTGCCCCTTTCATCACTATGCCCATTGCCTTCCCTCCTGCCCTAACGGATATGTTCCAATACGCCGCCGTATATCTTTTCTTTCAGAATCCTGGCTTCCCGGATCAGCATATCTGCTTTCTCGTTCAGCTCCTCCGCCCGTTTTCTGTCCTTCATCAGCTTCGTATTGATGAATACATTCAGGGAGGCCCCATTAAGCGCCGCCTGGGCGAACAGGACCCCTACGCCTACGTCACTTAGCGCTATCCTGCTGCCTTTCTCACCGAGCACGCCAAGCAGGCATATCACTTCTGATACCGTCTCCATAATCTCAAGCGGCACGATGCTTGCATCGTACAATGCCTGTTCCAGCACTTTCGCCTTATCTTCTTTTTGCTCTTTTGTCTCTTTTGGCAGCCCGTAAGCTCTTGACAGAGGCTCGAACGCCTGCGCGTCCTTATCGGTAAGTTCCACCAGCCGTTCCCGCAAGAGTTCCAGCCTGGCTCTGACCGCGGCAACTTCTGCTTCCACATCCGCATACCTTTTCTTGCCGGCCGTCAGGTTCGCCACCATCATGCCAAGGGCGGCACCCAAGGCTCCCGCGGCTGCAGAAGCCCCTCCGCCGCCCGGCACCGGGGCGGCAGAAGAAAGAGCCTCGAGAAAATCCGTCGTCTTCATCTCCAGCATCATCATTCTTATCTCCTCCTTAGAACAGCCCGGATATCACGCCGTCCTCATCCACATCTATCTTCTCCGCAGACGGCACCTTCGGAAGCCCCGGCATCTTCATGATATCGCCTGTCAGCGCCACGAGGAAGCCGGCCCCTGCAGATGCGGCTATGTCCCGTATCGTAATACGGAAGCCTTCCGGCCTGCCGAGCTTTTTCGGGTCATCGGTCAGAGAGTACTGGTTCTTTGCCATGCATACGGGAAGATTGCCAAGTCCGATGCTTTCCAGGTTCCTGATTTCTCTTAATGCCTTAGGCGTGTAGTCTACACCGTCCGCTCCATATACTTTACCGGTTATGGCCTCAATCTTATCCTGTATGGACGCTTCTGTATCGTATACGAACCGCATCGTGCTCTCCCCTTCGCAGAGACGGATCACTTCCTCCGCCAGTTCCCGGCCGCCGGCACCGCCGCCAGCCCACACATCGGACAATGCCACGTGGACGCCGAGCTCCCGGCATTTTTCCCGTACAAGGTCCAGCTCCCGCTGGGTGTCCGTCGGGAACTTGTTGATTGCTACTACGGCAGGCAGGCCGTATACTTTTGTTATATTCTCAATATGCTTCAGCAGGTTCGGAATGCCCTTCGTAAGCGCATCCAGATTCTCCTCCTGCAAGTCCGCTTTCGCCACTCCCCCGTTGTATTTCAAAGCTTTGATGGTCGCCACAAGGATTACGGCATTCGGGCGGAGGCCTGACATCCTGCATTTGATATCCACGAACTTCTCCGCCCCCAGGTCTGCACCGAACCCTGCTTCCGTCACCATGTAATCTGCCAGCTTCATGCCCATCTTCGTGGCGATGACGCTGTTGCATCCGTGTGCGATGTTGGCGAACGGACCGCCGTGGATAAATGCCGGCGTCCCTTCCAGCGTCTGGACGAGATTCGGCTTCAGGGCATCTTTCAGGAGCGCCGCGACAGCTCCCTGTGCATTCAGGTCGCCTGCCGTCACAGGCTTTCCTGTCCTGGAATATGCAACGATGATTCTGGCTACCCTCTCCTTCAGGTCCGTGATATCCTTCGCAAGGCAGAATACCGCCATAATCTCAGAAGCGACCGTAATGTCAAAGCCGTCCTGCCGCGTCACCCCGTCCGCTTTTGACCCGAGCCCGTCCACGATGCTTCTGAGCTGGCGGTCGTTCATGTCCACGCATCTTCTCCACGTCACTTTGTTCGTGTCGATATCCAGCGCGTTGCCCTGATGGATATGGTTATCCAGCATGGCGGCTATGAGATTATTGGCAGCCCCGATTGCGTGCAGGTCTCCGGTAAAGTGGAGATTGATATCTTCCATCGGCACGACCTGTGCATAGCCGCCTCCCGCCGCACCGCCTTTGACTCCGAATACCGGTCCAAGCGACGGTTCCCTTAAAGCGACCATCGTCTTTCTGCCAAGACGGTTCATGGCGTCTGCCACGCCGATGGTGGTCGTCGTCTTTCCTTCTCCTGCCGGAGTCGGATTGATTGCCGTCACGAGCACCAGCTTTGCGTCCGGACGGTCCGCCAGTTCATCCGTGTAATAGCGATAGTCGATCTTAGCCTTATATCTCCCGTAGTTCTCTATATATCTGTCCGGAATCCCAATAGAGGCAGCAATATCATTGATTCTTTTCATCTTTGCATCCTGGGCAATTTCAATATCACTTTTATATCCCATCTTTCTATCCCTTACATCTTCTGGCAGATGTATTTTCCTTTCTATAATATGCTTTACCGAATATGAACTGTCCTATCGCCTCCGCGGGACGACGTGGATGGCTTCTCCAAATACTTCCTCCAGAGCCTCGCCGGCCCCTTCATTGTAAGTCGGATGTGCACGCATCCCTTTCAGGAGCTGCTCCACGGTCAGCCTGTTGGCAATGGCCGTCGTGAATTCACCTATCATATCCGTGGCTCTCGCACACATCATATGAGCGCCTAAGATAACTCCTGTATGAGCCTCTGCAACTACTTTGATAAAGCCCCGTTCCTCCTTTGTGATGAGAGACTTCCCGTTGGCGCTCATGATGAATTTGCCCGTCTTGGTCTCACACCCTTTTTCTCTGGCCTCTTCCTCCGTCATGCCGACCGACGCGATTTCCGGTTCCGTGTATACGCAGCCGGGGATTACGCCCAGATCCACGGACGGGCTCCTACCGGCTATGATATCCGCCACATACATCCCCTGTGCTGCGGCTGCATGGGCGAGCTGCGTGCCCTTTATCAGATCGCCCACCGCATAGACGCCGTCCATGTCTGTGCAGAACCTGTCATCCACAACGATCCTTCCTCTATCCAGGCGGATACCCGTACCCTCTTCCAGGAGAGTGTCCGTATCCGGACAGCGGCCGGCCGCACACAGCACATACCGGGCGGAACTTCTCACTTCCTGCCCCTTTTCTTCAAACGTGCACACGAGGTGCTCTCCCTCTTTCTCGATACGCTTTACCGATGCTCCTGTGTGGATATCCAGTCCCCGTTTTTTCATGATCATCTTCAGATTCTGGGATATCTCCTTATCCATGTTCGGCACAAGGCGCGGCAGCGCCTCCACGACGGCAGCCTTGCTGCCAAGGGCGAGATACACGGTCGCAAATTCCATGCTGATAACACCGCCCCCTATTATGAGCAGGCTATCTGGCACTTCCGCAAGCTTTAACAGCCCATCGCTCGTCAACACCCCTTCCAGGTCCATTCCAGGGATGGGCGGCAGCATGGGTTTCGACCCTGCCGCCAGCAGCACATGCCGGGCCCCATAGACATGTTCTGTCCCACTTGCGTCTATGACCCTGACTTCCCGGTTTCCCGTAAGCGTCCCTTTTCCATATATCACCGTCACCTTATTGGCCTTGAGGAGCTGTTCTACCCCTTTGCAGAGCTGATCCGTCGTCTCTTCCTTGTAGGCCAGGATCTTACCGTAATCATAGGCGACCCCGGAAGCAGACACCCCGAACGTCCCGCCCGAAAGCATCTCCTGATACAGGGAGGACGCGTGAATCATAGCCTTCGCCGGGATGCAGCCCCGGTTCAGGCAAGTCCCGCCTACCCGGCCGGCCTCTACGACCGCTGTCTTAAGCCCGTTCTTCGCCGCTCTGATTGCAGCTGTATATCCTCCCGGTCCCGCGCCGATTATAATCAGATCAAATGTATCTTCTGCCATATCAAGCCTCCTATTAAAATTCTGCCGCTGACAGCCATGTGATGATATCCGCCAGCATCGCTTCTTCCTGCGCGTCATCAGACCAGAAGAGCCCGAGCTGCGCGCACACGGCGGTACGCCTGTATTCCAGGTTCTTCATATATTCCGGCAGCGCAAGCATGAAGCCGGGCTTCATGGAATCCGACCAGACCGCCGCATCTGCTATCCTGCCGTTCTTCACCTTGAACTGCAGCGTCAGATTCCCCCACGGAAACCGGTGGGAGAGCTCATGCTCGAATTCCATCCTGCGCCCATAGGTCCAGTCCCAGGAAGCATATTTCTGCTTTGCCGCCTCCAGCTTCGCGCCTTCAAATTCCCTTTGCCTGCGAATCCCGCACTTTCTTCCGTATACTTCCTCAAAGGCCTGGCGCAGCGACTCTTTCAGCATGCCGATGGTCAGTTCCGGGCAGAACTGCTTCAGATTGACGACTCTTGACTTTACTGATTCCACACCCTTCGACTTCAGCTTCTCCTTTGACACGGTCAGGTATTTTGTCAATTCCCCGATATTGACATCCACCATCAGCGTGCCGTGATGATAGCAGCAGGACCCCTGCTCATAGAACGCATTGCCGGAGAACTTCTTACCCTGCGCCAGTATATCATTGCGCCCGGACTTCTCCGCCTCTATGCCAAGCTTTTGCACTGCCCGCACGATGACCTCCAGCTGTCTGTCCAGGTCATAATTATCTTTTCTCACAAGAAAAGTGAAGTTCAGGTTGCCCAGGTCATGATATACCGCGCCGCCGCCGGACAGGCGGCGCACAAGATATCCGCCGTCGTCCTTAAGCCTGCTGGCAAGGCATTCCTTCCAGGCATTCTGGTTCCGTCCGATGACGACCGTATTGGCATTCTGCCAGAGATACAGGATACATTCATCGGCGGCGCAGCTTAAGAGAAGCTGCTCTTCCAGTGCCAGATTCTTCCGGGGGTCTGTCTGCTCTGCCTCTATGTATGTGATTCGTTCCACCATATATCCGCATTCTCCCTATGCTTCAAAGTGATAACGAAGGACCGGATGTCTGGCGGCTCCCACCTCATCGAGCCGTGACACCGGCGTAGTAACCGGCGCGTCGTGCAGACGCTGTACGTCATCCTCCGCTTCATGATACAGCTTGCAAAATACCTCTATCGCCCTGTCCAGCGTCTCTTTCGATTCTGTCTCGGTGGGCTCCGCCATCAGTGCCTCCTTGACAATGAGCGGGAAGTACATGGTAGGCGGATGGATGCCGTTGTCAAGAAGCCCTTTGGCGATATCTGTCGCTGCTGCCCCGGTCTTCTTTTTCAAGTCCTCGAGGCTCATGACAAATTCGTGCATACATGCTTCGTCATAGGCCATCGTATACAGGCCTTTTAACTGATGCATCATGTAGTTCGCATTCAATACCGCATTCTGGCTTGCCTCCCGGATTCCATCCCTACCAAGTGTCAGCATATAAGCCAGGGCCCGTACGACGACGAGGAAATTCCCGTAGAAGCTCTTCATCTCACCGATGCTCTGCTCCGGCCTGACAAAGGACAGCCGTTCTTTTCCGTCCACAAGTACGGAAGGAAGGAACGGGGCGAGAAATTCCTTGCAGCCTACCGGACCGCTTCCCGGCCCTCCTCCACCGTGGGGGGTGGAAAATGTCTTGTGCAGGTTCAGATGGATGACGTCAAATCCCATATCCCCCGGCCTTACCATACCCATCACCGCATTCAGGTTGGCCCCGTCATAATAGTTCAGGCCGCCGCAGCTATGGATAATCTCTGTAATCTCCAGTATATTCTTGTCAAACAGGCCTACCGTATTCGGATTAGTCAGCATCAGGCCTGCTATGTTGTCCCCTGCCGCCTCCTTAAGCTTCGCGATATCCACGCATCCGTCCGGGCCGGAAGGCACGCTCACGACAGAATAGCCGGCCATAGCGGCGCTTGCCGGATTCGTGCCATGTGCCGAATCGGGAACGATGATCTTCGTGCGATTCTTGTCCCCTCTGCTCTCATGGTATGCCTTGATCAGCAGAAGGCCTGTAAATTCTCCGTGCGAGCCAGCCGCAGGCTGCATCGTCATACGGTCCATCCTTGTAATCTCACAGAGGTACTCTTCCGCAGTCCGGATGACTTCAAGACATCCCTGTACCGTATGTTCCGGCTGCAGCGGATGAACCTCTGTAAAGCCCGGCAGATCAGCCATGTCATTGTTGATCTTCGGGTTGTACTTCATCGTACAGGAGCCGAGCGGATAAAATCCATCGTTGACCCCGTGGGATTTCTTCGCCAGCTCCGTGTAATGCCTGCTCAGATCATTTTCCGATATCTCCGGCAGATGCAGCGCCATCTTCCGCCTGTCTTTTTCTGCAGGTTCCACTGCCGGCACGTCACATGCCGGAAGCAGATCCATGCCTCTGCCCGGTCTGCTTTTTTCAAATATAAGCATCTACTGCACCTCCTTCAGAATACGGACCACCCTATCGATTTCCTCTTTTGCGTTCATCTCTGTACAGCACCAGAGTATCTTTCCGTCCGCAAGCGGATAACCTCCAAGAATCCCTTCCTTTTCCAATGCTTCCAGTACTCTGTCCACCGGCACGTTTGAGCTCGTGACAAATTCATGGAAGAACTCTGCCTTGTTCAGAGTCTTATAGCCGATCGCGTCAAGCTCTGCTGCCATATAATGCGCCTTAGACATGCACTGCCGCGCAGCCTTCTGTATGCCTTCCTTCCCCATCGCCGCCAGATATACGCCCACTCCGAGCGCACAGAGCGCCTGATTGGAACAGATGTTGCTGGACGCCTTCTCCCGCCGGATATGCTGCTCTCTCGCCTGGAGCGTCAGCACATACCCTGTCTTTCCGTCAGAATCTTTCGTCTCGCCAACGATGCGGCCCGGGAGTTTCCTTGTCATCTCTTCTACGCAGGTCATAAAGCCAAGGTACGGTCCGCCGAAGCCAAGCATAAGCCCGAGCGGCTGGCCTTCTCCAACTGCCACATCGGCACCGTACTCCCTCGGCGTCTTCAGTACGCCTAGCGATATAGGGTTCACGCCCATGACATATCTGGCACCCGCGCGGTGGGCAATCTCGCCGGCCTTCGCAGCATCTTCCAGATTGCCGTAATAATTCGGATGCTGGATATAGACGCAGGCTGTCTGTGCGTCAACATGCTCTTCCAGCCAGGACAGGTCTGTTACGCCGCCTGCCTCCGGTATCACTTCCAGCTCCATCTCGTTGCCGAAACAATAGGTCCTGACCGTCTCCAGTACATACGGCGGCGCCGCTGCCGATATGAAGGCCCTCTTCCGTTTCCTATCCCGGCACATGGCGACCCCTTCCGCCGCGGCTGACGCTCCGTCATAGACAGAAGCGTTGGAGGCATCCATACCGGTCAGGTCACAGATCATCGTCTGATATTCGTAGATCGACTGGAGGATCCCCTGGCTGATCTCAGCCTGGTACGGTGTGTAGGCTGTCATCAGGTTCTCTTTTGAAGTGACGCTTTTCACGATGGCCGGTATAAAATGGCGGTATGCCCCGGCCCCTCTGAAAACGCTAGGAAATACCGTGTTTTTTGCAGCCATCTGCTGCATCCTCCTTCGGACCTCCAGTTCGGACATGCCTTCGGGCAGATCCAGAGCACCCTTTACTTTTACTTCATCCGGAATGTGGATGAACAGATCCTCCATTGAAGAGAAGCCAATTTCAGCCAGCATGGCCTTCTGCTCTTCTCTGGTGTTTGGAACGTATGAGCCCATAGGAACACCTCCTTACTCTTTCTCGCTCTCGACAAATGCTTCATACTCTTTCGCTGATAATAATTCTTCCTTTTCAGACACGTCCTTCACTTTAACGAACCATGCCTCGTAGGGTGATTCGTTGATACGTTCCGGGGCGTCCAGCAGCTCTTCATTGACCTCGCTCACAACGCCGGATACCGGCGCGTATACGTCCGAGACTGCCTTGACGGATTCCACGTCTGCAAAAGGCTCTCCCACCGTTATCTCATCCCCCTCCTCCGGGAGGTTGACAAACACAAGGTCGCCAAGCTCAGACTGTGCATAGTCTGTCAGGCCTATCACGAACGCTCCGTCTTCTTCTTTTACCCATTCATGTGATTTGGTATACAATACTCCTTGCTCTAATTTCATAACTATCCATTCCTTTCTTATTCTGTTTGTCCTGTCATCTTTCTACTTGCTTCTTTTATAAAAGGGAAGTGCCGTAACCTCTGCCTCCACCATACGGCCCCTCACTTCTGCTGCAACCTTTGTGCCCGGTTCCGTATATTCTGCCTCTACAAGCGCCATGGCCACGGGGTAGCCAAGATATGGACAGTGCGTGCCGGACGTCGTATGTCCGATTACGTTATCGCCCACATATACATCCTGGTGCTCCCGGATGATTCCCCGTCCGGTCACTTTAAGCCCTACACGCTTTCTCTTTGGCTCTCCTTGCTCCTCCATGGCTTTCTTGCCGATAAAGTCTTCCTTGGCCATCTTGACTGCGAATGTAAGCCCCGTCTCAAGCGGCGTCACCTCTTCGTCCATCTCATGTCCGTAGAGCGGCATGGCTGCCTCCATGCGCAGCGTGTCCCTGGCCCCTAGCCCGCAAGGAATCAGTCCGTCTTCCTTTCCGGTTTCCAGCAGAAGATTCCACATCTGCTCTGCTTTCCCACTGTCCAGATACAATTCCACTCCATCTTCCCCGGTATATCCCGTCCTTGATATGATGCAGGGAATCCCGCCCGCTTCCGCCTCGAACACCGCATGGTAATACTTCTGCGGAATACACGCTTCCTCCGTAATCCTGCGGAGGATATCCATGGCCTTTGGCCCCTGGAGCGCAAGCTGCGCATAGTGGTCGGAGACATCGGTGAACGAAACCTCGCCGGACTGGTGTGCCACCATCCATTTATAATCCTTATCTTTGTTTGCGGCATTGACTACGATAAAGTAGCGGTCTTTCCCTTCTTTGTAGACGATCAGGTCGTCTACCGTCCCGCCATTCTCATTGCACATCGGACTGTACCTCGCCTGCCCGTTTGCCATCCCTTCAAAGTTGTTCGTAAGCAGCATCTGCAGATTGGAAAGTGCATCCCTGCCCTCGCACAGTATCTCTCCCATGTGGGAGACATCGAACAGCCCTGCCTGCGTCCGCACTGCCATGTGCTCTTTCATCACCCCGGTGCCATACTGCACGGGAAGTATGTATCCGGCAAACGGGACCATCTTCCCGCCTGCCTCCACATGCGCTTCGTAAAGCGGCGTCTTTCGCTCCATATCCCTACCTCCTTCATAGTCTGTATCGATTGTCTTTTACAAGTTCATACCGGCGACGGGCCGCTCGGCTGCCTCCTTTGATGATGCAAAAAGGGGCAAATATAAATATCACGCTGATATCCATACTCGCCCCTGTCATCCAGAGTATCGTCCGAACTTAATTCCTTTGCCTGAGAGTTTCGGTCATCCCTTTCCCCTTCGGCGCTATCACACAGATAGACTCTCTTAAATCCATCACCCGATATATAAAACTACTTTGATTATAACGGGCTTTGAATTATCTGTCAATAATTGTTTTTTTATTAACATTTTGCTCAATTGATTTATATTTCACATAATTGTCTTTATGTTGTCAATCAGGTCATCTGCGCCATCCGCTGCGTCAGCCCTGTCTTCTCTATCCTTTTATAGACGATTGTGGGCACTGAGACACAGATGCAAGCAAGTATGAAGATCATAACTGCATACAGAACCCGCGGATAGGTAAATGTAAAGTATGCAAGCCTGGCCTTCATATACATGCATACAAGACCAAGTATGCCGCTGCCTGCCGTAAGCATAAGCCCTGCCGTCAGAAGGCAGTAATACAGGCCTTCTGCCATGAGCATCCGTTTAAGCTGCCTGTGCGTCATCCCCATGCCTTCCAATAGCGCCAGCTCCCTCTGTCTCGACCATATGCCTGTCACCATGACATTCAGGTAATTCATAAGTCCGGCGAATACTAGTATCATGCTGAGCGTGCCCAGTATCAGCCGGCTCCCCTGCATATATCTTTGGGCCTCCGAGAGCAGGCCGGACTTGCTGAGGACCAGGAGCCCTGCCTCTTCTCCCCGTCTGATGTTCTCCCTGCCTGCTATCTGCTGAATCGCTTCCCCTGCGGAGCGCTCCTTGTCTTTCTCCACGCTCAGCTCCAGAAAGAAGGTCTTCTTCGTAATCCCGAGCTTTTCAAACCCGTCCTCGCTGATGACAAAATAGTCGATGCGGGGGCCGTGCCACGTCCGCTTAAGTTCCGGGAACCCCTCCGCCTTCGTGTCCATATAGCCGCACAGCGTCATCGGCTCAGACTTTTCCGTCTTTACCTCTCCCATCTCTTCCAGCTCCTGCACGGAGGCATCCATCCGCCTGTCACGTTCTTCTTTGGACCATAACCTGGAAAATACGACAGGTTCCCCGACACTTTCCACGGCCTGCTTTTCCTTGGCCGGTGAGAGGATATGGTCGTGCAGGTACAGTACGCCGGTGCCATTTTCCAGACTCTCCATATCGGCCGCCGAGCCGCTCTTCCTGGCATATTCCTTCAGTTCTTCTATCTCTTTCCTGTCCAGAATCTGTATCGTGCAGCTTCCTGCCGCTTCGATAAGGTCTATGACCGTGCCGATGCTGTCATCGTAATTCTCATCTGTCTCCGCCTCTTTGTCCCTCACCAGCGGACGGACGCCTTTTTTAGTATACCTCGGATACATGTATCCGCCGATAGCCGCGTATGATTTCTTCTTATCCACCCCGTCCACGGCCAGCAGCCGTTCTGTTACTTCCTCGCTTAACGGCGAGAACGTATCGTAATCGTTGTCTGTCAGAAGGGCAAAGTTATCCCCTTCCGTCTCCAATGGGTCCTCCTGGGGATTCCTGCCTTTATATTCCTCTCCATATCCCTGCGACTTTCCCCATGGACCGAATGCGCCGGACACGAGGAAGTCCGGCCTGCTTTCTATCGCATGGCGGTAATCTGTCCCCGCTGCAATTACGGCGGCTCCCAGAGCCACCTCCAGCCCGAGGAACAAGGACAGTACCGTACGCAGGAATCTTCCACGGTGGCGGAACAGATTCTGCCACGCCATGTGGCACACCTCCCGTTCCGGCGACCTCCTTCTCCTGCCAGCCGTGCCTTTCTTTGGCTGCCGCCTTGTCTTCTTCTGCCCTGTTCCGGTATAGTGCAGCGCCTCTACGCAAGAACGGCTGACTGCACGGCAGATCGTCTCTGCCGCAGCGCCTATAGCCATAAAGCCTGTGAAGATTACGGCAAGGGCAACCAGCTCAGGGTGAAGCACCTTCAGCCCTGCTGCCCCTCCGTACCGGAACAGGTACTGTCTGCCGAGTATCCGGGGAATCACGGCTGACAGAATCACTACGGATAAGATTATGCCCGTGGGAATCCCCATACATAATATGCGCCATATCTGCCCGAAGTAGATGCGGCGGACCTGCTTTTCTGTCGTGCCGATCGTATTCAGAAGGCCGATCTGCCGGATATCCTTTGCCATGGATATGTGCATGACGTTATGTATGAGGAAAAAGATGCTTGCAAGCACGAGCGCTGCTCCGGCTGACGCAAGACCGTATCCTCCCATAAACCGGTTCACAGCAGCATAGGTGTATGTATTGCCCCCTGTAAACCTCTGAGACGTGCTGTCCATTTTGATGTCTTCATAGAGCCTTTCTTCCGTCCTCCGCCCGTCCATGCTGTCTTTCTGCCGGATGAGAAGGGAATCCGGCTTTCCGATACTGCCGCCCCACTCCTTCAGCTTCTCTTCTGATATGTATCCCTTTGCCATATGTGAGGACGGTTCCACATAATCTTCGTACCAGCCGCACAGGGTAAATGTCTCTTCTTCTGTCCGAAACAGCCCTATTTCTACCGTAAGCCGGACTTTCATCCCCTTCTTGGGCTTACGGATGCCGAGATGTTCCATCGCCCGGAGCGGCAGCATAAGGTCTTGCCTGCCCTTCGGATAGTCCCCGCTTATACCTGTATATGCAGGCCTTTCCATCACTTCCCACGCCGTCTTGTCCAGACATGTCATCTCACAGAGGGGGGCGCTGTCTGGTTCTTCATATGCATATCCAGGAGTGCTGCTTCTTCCCACTTCCTTTATGTAGCTTAAGCTCTTTATCTTTTCATACTGTCCCTTCGTCGGATCTTCCAGATATGTGGCAGCCGCCGTACCGTCCTGCCGCACGGACTTCAGGTATTCTGCCTGGATCTTTCCGCGGGAAACGCCGAACACCATACAGAGTGTCACGATGCCGAGCACTACCGTACCGAATAGTATCCGGTTCCTGCCTCTGCCTGCCTTCCCGATCTTCCTTGACAGCATACGTATGACCTGGCTATTTGTGTTGGGAACATGGCCGCTGCTTCGTCTCATAGCTGTTCCTCCTGTCCCCATATCTTTCCGTCTTCGATACGGACGATCCGGTCCGCCATCTGGGCCGCTTCTTCTTCATGGGTGACGATAATGAGCGTCTGGTGGAACTGCCTGGCACATGTCTGAAAGAGTCCGATGACTTTCATGCTTGTCCGGGAATCCAGATTGCCGGTCGGCTCATCTGCCAGGATGATTGCAGGCTTGACGGACAGCGCTCTTGCGATTGCCGCCCTCTGCTGCTGACCGCCGGAGAGCATCTCCGGCATCTCGTAAAGCTTTTCCTTCAGCTTCAGCACTTCGGCAATATGGTCTATATACGCTTCGTCAACAGGCATCCCGTCCAATCTGAGCGGCAGGACGATATTCTCGTACACGTCCAATACCGGCACGAGATTGTACTGCTGGAATACAAATCCGATATTTCTTCTGCGGAAGATGGTACGTTCTTCCCTGTCCATATCCCTCAGGCTGTTCCCTCTGATCCACACCCCGCCCGCTGTCGGCTCGTCCAGCCCGCCCAACATATTCAGAAGGGTGCTCTTCCCGCTTCCGGAACTGCCGACGATAGCCAGGAACTCCCCTTCCTCAACAGTCAGGCTCACTCCATCGAGCGCACGTACCTCGTTCGCCCCATTTGTATAATACTTCCTGAGGCCTGCTGCCTTCACCATCTCCATATGCTGTCTCCTCCTCTTGCATACTGCTGTATATAAGTGCCAGTATAGAGGATAAATCTAACAAAGTTCTAACAACTGAATCTCTACTTTTACCCCCGGATCCATCCTGACTATCCTCATGAACCCTCCATGGCGGGTTACAATCTCTTTTGCGAGGTACAGGCCGATACCAAAGCCCTCCTCGGACGTGACCCGGCTGCCCCGGTAGAAACGCTGGAACACCTTGTTTTCTTCGCCTTCCGCTATGCCGATTCCGTAGTCCCGGACTTGGATGCTGCAGAACATCTCATTCTTTACCGCCGAGACTTTCACCACTCCTTTGGCCCTGCTGTACTTTACAGCATTGTCCAGTACATTGAGCAAGGCTTCGCCGAGCCAGCCGGCATCATGGGGGCATTGTATCTTCTCCGGGACTGCCGCCTCGACAGTGAGTCCTCTTTCCTGCGCCTTCCGTCCAATCTGTCCCAGAGCCCCGGATATCGTGGCGGACAAATCCGTCTCCTCCTTCCTGACCAGTATGATGTGGTGCTCCAGGCGGGACATCTTGATAAAGCTCTCCACGAGAAAATGCAGTTTCTGTTCCGCACATCTTACTGCCTCCAGATACTCCTTTGCATCTTCATCTTCTAACCCTTCTTCCAGCAGAAATTCCAGATAGGTTTCCATATTCGTAAGAGGCGTACGCATCTGATGGGCAATCTCCGTAATCAGCTGCTGTATCTGCGCGCGGCTTCTCTCCACCTCTTCCTGCCTGCCCATCGCCATCCTCTGGATTCTGGACAGCATATGCTCGATATGGGCATAGAGCGTCTCCTCACAGGCGGACACTCCTGTAACCTCCGTTCCATTCAATATGTCAGAAGCCAGCTGTGCTATCTCTTTGAGCTCCTTCTCCCGCTGTCTCCTCTGCCTGTAGTACGCAGCGCCAAATCCGGCGCACAGCCCGGCAAGACCGGCTCCCATCAGTCCCATCCACATGTGCTTTACGTCTGTCCCTTCCCATTGTACCTTGCTCTGTCATTCGCCAAACCTGTACCCCATGCCGAATACATTCTCTATGTACTTCTCTTGTCGTTCTTTTGGTTCGATCTTCTTTCTCAGCCGGTTCACCGTGACGCTGACCGTATTCTCTCCGACAAACTGTCCGTCGATGTCCCAGACATGCTCCAGCACACTGTCCTTCGTCAGGACCTGTCCCTCATTGTCCATCATAAATTCCAGAAGGCGGTACTCCTTTGGCGTGAGATGGACTTCCTCCTCTCCAACCCAGACCTTCTTCTTTCCCGGATGCAGCCTTAATCCGCGGCAGGAAAGCACTCTCTCCCGTCCGCCGGACCGCCGCGTCACCGCCTCAATCCGTCTGATGAGCACTTTCATCGGAAACGGCTTTACCACATAATCATCCGCCCCTGCGTCAAAGGCCGCCAGCATATCTTCCTCTTCATCCCTTGCCGTCAGGAAGATGGCCGGTACTTTCCTTCCCTTTGAGATGTCTTTAAAAAGACCTATCCCGCTGCCGTCCGGCAGGCCGATATCCAGTATGAGCAGCCCTGTCCTTTCGTCCGCGGCAAGCGCTCTTGCCTCCTTACAGGTATAGGCCTGCAGCGTCTCATATCCTTCTTTTCTCAGGGCAATATCCAGCGCCTTGTTCAGCAGCCTGTCATCTTCTATGATTCCTATCGTCATTCTCATATCCTTACTCTTTCAACACTCTACTCTTATGTTACGATTTTTGACAATATTATATCATATGGCCACTTATATAGCTATCACATTCTAAAAACGATGGATGAAACCGTGCCCGGACAGATTTCCTGGCAGAACTCTATCGATTCTGTCCGTGCGGTAGAGAATGCATTGATTGTGGTACACAGGAAAAATCATAACCACCCGTCAAACGGGTGGTTTGCTCTGAGGCTATAAGCCTCTGTTACCGGCCAGCGCCTAAAGATGCTGGCTTTCACTTTGTTCAAGCCCTAACGCCTTTGACTCGTGGCTGCCCTTGAAAGGGCATTCGTACTACCGGCTACCCTTAAAAGAGTCCTCGTACTCTTTTACACTTAATTTATCCATTGCAATATCGTGATTTTCTTGCTCTTGGATATATTTCCTTATCGTTGCCTCATTGAGCCCTACTGTACTTACATAATATCCCTCTGCCCAGAAATGCCTGTTCCCAAATTTATACTTCAAATTTGCGTGCTTAGCCGCTGTCCGTTTGATTTTAGAGGGTGTTTCCTCTCTCATAATGGATATGGGCGGGAAGCCATTTTAGATGAATACCGACAAGGAAGTTTTGAAAACGAACTAGAATGTAAAGCTCTGTCCAGACGGTAACGGGAATCACTCTATCGCTAGTGCAACCTATGGCGTCTTTTCTGATAAGGACTGCACAAAACAGCTTGTGCTACATAAAGATAGTAACTGGAAGATTGTAGATTAATATTGAAGTGTCGTGGTAGTGGCTAAATATCCACTGCCACTATTTTAGAAAGCTTATTGACATTGCGATTATTGGGGAATATAATAAAGAAAAAGTCATTTAGAAAATTTTCAAAATGTAACTGTGGAGATAACTATGAGCCTACCTAATGTATTTAAAGCGTTAAGCGACCCTATTCGCAGGGATATATTGATGATGTTGAAAAAAAAAGGAGAAATGTCGGCAGGAGATATAGCTTCTGAATTTGAATTATCTAATGCGACTATCTCTTATCATTTATCACTATTAAAAAAAGCTGATTTAATATTTGAAAATAGACAGCAAAAATATATATATTACAAAATCAACGTGTCCGTATTTGAGGATATTGTCCTTTGGTGTATGCAATTTAATGAAGGAGCTGGTAAGAATGATGAGTAAAGAAAAAAGAACCCTTTTAATAACTACTGCTATATGTTTATGTTCGTTAATTACTTCTATATTGTTTTCTGCTTTTTATCCAGTATCAAAAACGGTTCAGCAAAATTCACATTCAGATATTCTTTTACTTGTTGGCATAGTTATAAATGTAATTTTAAACATAGTATTGAACTTCAAGGTATGTAAAACAATGGGGGCGAAATTTTTGGTTAAATTAGGAAAATGGATTATGCCTTTCACTTCAATTTTTTTAGTGATTGTTTCCGTTTATTCTACTATTTATCCAAATTCCTCATTTTCTAATATTGCAACTATTGTATTTGTCGGTTTGGTATTTATTGTTAGTGGAAACTATTTTCCTAAAAATCATGTAAATAAGTATATAGGTTTAAAATTTCCGTGGTTGTTAAATGATGAAGAAAGTTGGGATAAAACACATAAATTAGCCAGCTATACATGGATTTTAGCAGGAATTATTTTTATTCTTCAACTTTTTATAAGTCCTTTAAAGGCTGTGTCCATTCCATTAGTCATTATATTAGTGGGTATTTTACCACTTATATATTCTTTAATGTTAATTTATAAAAACAAAAGGAGACAAAGAGAATGAAAAAACATATTATGATTGGAAGCTTGATTTGTGTTGCAACGGTATTGATTTTTTTAGTATTTTGGGGGAAATTACCTAGTGATGTCCCTATTCATTTTGATAGTAATGGGAATGCAAATTCTGTGCTTCCAAAGGCAGTTGTTGTATTTGGAACACCTGCAATATGTGCAATATTAAATATTCTTTCTGGTTTTGCGTTGATGAAAAAGAACGAAGACAGAACATTTATGTACTATTTAATTCCTGTCATTTCTATCATTGTGGCAGTGGTAATATTGGTTTTAGCATTATAAAGATACTTAAAAACAGTATGAATGTAATGATTATGAGGAATGGAACTTTATTTTTTTGCTTCTCATTTAGAATTTTTTCTAAATGATAAGCAACAGAAAGGAGAAATTTTAGTAATATGCTTGAAATAAAAAATTTAACTATAATATATCCGAATGGGAAAAAAGCTGTATCTGATTTAAACATAACGATTGCAGATGGCGATTTATATGGTTTTATTGGGAAAAATGGTGCTGGAAAAACTACTACATTAAAAGCGTGCCTTACCATTCACGACTATAATACCGGCGACATTCTTTTAAATGGTGTTTCTATTAAATCAGCTCCAACGGAATGTAAAAAGCGAATGGCGTATGTTCCAGATACACCTATCCTTGACCCGAATTTAACTGGATTGCAGTATTTGAATTTTATATGTGATATTTATAATGTGTCTGAGGAAAAGCGGAAACAAAAAATACCTGCTCTTTCAAAGCAGTTAGGAATGAATGAAAAATTAAATGATTTAATTTCTTCCTATTCTCATGGAATGAAGCAGAAAATCAGTTTAATCGGAGCATTTATTCATGAACCTAAACTGCTTATACTGGACGAGCCTTTTGTCGGACTAGACCCCGAAGCATTCATACAATTAAAAGCATTGATGAAAGCATTGTGTGCGTCTGGTGGTTCTGTACTATTTTCAAGCCATATCTTAGATGTTGTGGAAAAAACCTGTAATAAAATTGCAATTATAAGAAATGGAGAGCTTATTAGAAGCGGAGAAACACAAGAAATTTTAGAAAATCGTGATTTAGAAAATGTTTTTATGGAGTTGAATGGAAAATGAGAATTTTTTATTCATTAACGAAAAGGCAAATTTTGACAATAACCAAATTTAATAAATTTCTTCATGGAAATTCAAAGGAAAAGAAAGTCTTTTGTTATATTTTTTTTGCTGTTGCTTTAACGGTTATGATACTTTCTTTCTATTGGTTTAGAATGGTCTTTCAGATTTGTATGACCTTTCAATCTTCTCAAGAAATTTTAAGTTATTTACTAAAGCCTTTCGTTGCAGCAAGTGTGTTTATGACTTTTTTATCTGCACTTATGAAAGGCAGTGGAATTTTATATTTAGATAAAAGTATTGATCTGCTGTTTTCATATCCTATCAAAACAAAAACGATAGTTTTATCCAAATTGACCTTAGTATATTTATGGAATGTTTGTATATCTGTTGCCTTGTTAATTATTCCGTTGTTACGTTATGGTTCATTACAAAAGGAAAGAGTAATGTTCTGGATGATTGATTTTTTACAGGTATTACTTATACCCATGATACCGACGCTTGTAGGTGTGCTTTTAGGGAATATTTTATATAGACGATTAGGAAATCTTTTTCAATTAAGTTCTTATTCAAAAAGTATATTGTATTTATTATTATTTACGGCTTTCTTTGCATTTATGCTTTTTTTCTTCGGCAATGTTGATTTCAACGCTTTATATAAAGGGATTATTGTTAAATTTGATTTTTTGAATAGAACAGAGAAAGGAATACTTTTTTCTCATAACTATAATTCAAATATTTTTTCTGTAATGTCAATTTTGGCAGGAATGATACTGACAGCGTATGTTATACGAACCTATAAAAGCAATTGTGCAAAAGTGCAGTTGTACTCTGAAAAGAGAAAACGCATTAAAATACGGTGTAAAAGGCATACGAAATTATCTTCTCTATTCCGTAGAGAATTGAAAAGGTATTTTTCAATGCCTGTATATATGCTAAACACTATGCTCGGGATTGTTTCTCTTATTTTATTGACACTTTATTCATGCCTTAAAACAGAAAGCGTTATTATGTATTTAAAGTTAATTAGAATGTCTTTCAAGGTTGAAAATACTTCTATACTGCTTGTATTTGCTGTTAGTCTGCTGATAATTTTATCAAATGTTACTTATGCCAGTATTTCTATTGAGGGAAAGCAGAGGGAACTTTTAAAATCTTATCCTATATCAATTAAGGAACTCTTACTTGCAAAATATTTATTTCATCTTTCCTTAACAGTTCCCGTGATTTTTATATGTGCAATTTTGCTTGGCATAATATTTCGTATGAATGTATCGGAATGCTGTTTGCTTTTCTTTTTGCCTGCTGTATTTTCAGCATTTGTAGGAGCATTAGGATTATTTATAAATTTGATTTTTCCGAATTACGAATGGGAAAATGTCACCTATATTATGAAGCAAAGTATATCGACAATTATTACTATTCTTTTAAGTGTTTTAATAGTTGGCGGTGCATTGTGGGTAACAATACAATTTTTTTACACACAGATATTATTTGCTTCGTATATTTTAGTTTTCCTGTTTGCATTGCTAACAGTACTAATCGGAATTTTATTGAGAAAAGCAAGTAAAACATTCTGATTTTATTATTTAGGATTTTTATGAATGAGAATGAACTAACTTATTGTTTTAAGGCTCTATCATGTGAAACCAGAAGAAAAATCATTTACCTTTTAAAAAACAAATGCGCATGTGGTTTCAATTTCTGAATGATACAGAAAATGTCAAAGAGAAAGGGGTAAAATGAACACTTCAAAATATTTAGAAATTGCAGAACTGATTAGAATGGATATATTTGTAAAATATACAAAAGCGAACCAACTAATTCCCAGTATCAGAAGTTACGCTAAAATTTATAATGTCAACCCGAATACGGTATCACGTGCTTTTCATTTATTAGAAGCAGATAATATCATTTATTCATGTAGAACAAGAGGTTATTATGTTTCAGAAAACATACAAGAGAAAAAAGAAGAATGTGGCAAAAAGTACGCAAAGCATTTGCTGAGCGCCCTTCAAAGGTTAGGATATTCTGATACAGAGATTGAAAACATGATAGAAGAAATTATAAAAAGGTAATGAAGTTATTTTGGGGATTGCCATAATTATAAGTGTGTTGCTATTGGCAATATACATAAATCATAAAATCCACCTTAGCAGAGAGTCAGAATTGTTACCCCTCTCGGAAAAATAGTTCAAGTCGATGGGAATATTAAATAAATGAAGAAATAAAAAAGGAAGTGGAAAGAGTGATAAAGAATAAATGGATATTATGTCCTGTATGCGGTAGTAAAACTCGTGACAGAATTAGAGGAGATACCGTTTTGAAAAACTATCCGCTCTACTGTCCGAAGTGTAAACAGGAAACATTGATTGAAGTATCAAATTTAAAGATAACAGTCATCAAAGAGCCAGACGCACAGCCGCAGAGCCTATGAACAAGTGAGCAATCACAGTTCATTGGCACTGTTTCATTTCATAAGTAAGCGCCAAATATTCCTGCAGATTTCCTAATCCAAAGATTTCCCGTATAATTGTAGTCGAAAGATATTTAGACTATTTCACTACAATTACGGAGGATAGGTTATGGCTAGTACTCGCAAAGCCCGTGTTCCGATGAGGGAACAGATCCGGCTTATCAATGAATGCCGCCAGAGCGGCATGACAGATGCTGACTGGTGCCGTGAGAACGACATTGCAGTAAGCACCTTTTATAACTGGGTCAGCCGGTGCCGGAAAGCGGCAGCGGATCAGGTCCCACCACCGAATTACGGACATCTTGATGTCCCCCGCCCGAAACAGGACGTGGTCCCTATTGACATTGTCCCGGACTGTATTCCGGAACTCCAGGAGCTCTCATGTTAGGTGACATTTCCGGGCTCGAGAAGATCTACATTGTCTGCGGCTATACTGATATGCGGAAATCCATTGACGGACTCTGCGCGGTTATCGAAGACCAGCTTAAGATGGATCCATCGTCCAGTACTCTCTTCCTTTTCTGTGGAAGAAGACGGGACAGGATCAAAGCCTTGTTCCGGGAACCTGACGGCTTCGTTCTGATCTATAAGCGGTTGTCTGTCCGCGGCGGCTATCAATGGCCCAGGAAGCAGTCTGAGGTACGGGATCTATCCTGGAGGGAGTTCGACTGGCTGATGTCGGGGATCGATATTGGCCAGCCAAAAGCCCTCAAGGCAGAGTAAAAAACCATCAGGATTTCAGCAAAAATCCTGCACAGAAAAATCCTGAAATCCCCTGTAAATTCGGCGTTTTTCAGGAGCCATTCTTCTTTAGCAAAAGCCCCGTTTCTGGTATAATAAAGGTATCAAATCCGAGGAGGGAAACGATGGCTTCCAGTGCGAAAGATATCCAGCTCAGAGAGCTGAAAGATACAGTATCACAACTAAAAACAATGATATCTGAACAGACTGAGCTGATCAAATCCCTCCGTCTTATTATTGACAAAAAATCCAGTCACGAGAAAGCACTCCAGGAACAGGTGGACTATCTTGCCAAAAAGCTTTTCGGCTCTTCCAGCGAAAGAAGATCCGATGATATTCCGGGACAACAGAATCTCTTCGATGAAGCGGAAGTGGAACAGGATCCATCCCTGCTGGAAAGGCCCTGCCTCGGCTTCTGCCGTTGCATGGACCATGTATCAGAAGTATGCCAATGGGCTTCCCCTTTACCGGCAGGAGAAAGACTGGAAACAGTATGGTGCCCAGATCAGCCGCACCACTCTTGCCAACTGGATCATCTACTGTTCGCAGAACTATTTTCAGCCAATGTATGATTACTTTCATCGGGAGCTTCTGAAACGAGAGTTTGCGATGGCAGATGAAACAAGAGTCCAGGTGCTGAATGAGGAAGGACGCAGGGCCCAGACCCAGTCATTCATGTGGCTGTTCCGCAGCGGCGAGGACGGGCTTCCGGCGATCATCCTGTATGGCTATTCCCCGACCAGAAGCGGCAGCCATGCAAAGGAGTTTCTGGAAGGCTACCATGGATAGGGAGTCCAGTACTGCAACCGTTTATTCGCCATTGAGGACTCCATTAACCAAAAATATCCCGGTGATTTTGAAAAAAGGAAACAGCTGCGTCTCGAGAAGGAAAAACCTGTTCTGGAGGCTTTCTGGTCGTGGCTTGAGCAGCAGAGGCCGGTCCGGAATACACGGATGGATAAAGCGGTGAATTACGTTCTCAACCGGCGTGATACAGCAGAGACCTATCTGGAAGACGGGCGCTGCAGTTTTACCAACAATCTCAGCGAGAATGCGATTCGTCCATTCGCAGTTGGTCGTAAGAACTGGCTGTTCAGCAGTTCCGTTGACGGAGCGAATGCCAGCGCAGTGGTCTACACAATGGTTGAGATGGCAAAGGCACATGGGCTGAATATTTACGGATATCTTAAATTTCTGCTGGAGCACCGGCCAGATAAAGAGATGACCGATGAACAGCTGGCGGATCTGGCACCCTGGAGTGAAAAACTCCAATCTATCAAAAATCGCATGTGAATTATAGTGAATTACTCCAACTCGCAAAAGGTTGGAGTAATTTTAAATTTTACCGCGGTATTATTTGGCGGTTACGTTTCTCCAAACACTGCTGCAACTTCTTCTGTAGAATCATAAACATATGTAGTACTTTGCACAATCGGCATAACTCTTGGTTCTGAATTTTTAGGCTGATACCCTGCATGTAAGCATTTCGTTTCATCTTTCATATAAATCCTCCTGAACTATTTATTTCAACATGCTATATACACACTCTAATAAGGTCAGGGCAAGAATTATGTTTATTACCCTATAATGCTTTTGATATGTCTTTTGTATCAGCACTCCCAAACCAACCCATGTGAGTGTCGCAACTGTTCCGATTGTTGCAATCATAAGTACAAACAGCAGTAAAACCCATAAGGAAGTGCTGTAATCCGTGACATATCCTGTCAATGCAGTAATTCCAAATAAATATATTTTTACATTGACAAACTGTAACAAAAAGCCTTTTATAAATGATGCCGATTTTTCGACAGTGCCTGTAGCTGGTTTACTTAACGCAATATGGACTGTCAGCCATAAAATATAAGCAGCTCCTATATATTTCATAATACCAAGTGCATTCGGTAAAAAGGTACTTACCCCAAATACAAAAACTGCACATATAATCTGTACCACATAGTAGCCTGCAAAAATCCCCCTAAAAAGTGGTTTTCCTTTTTTATATCCATAGTTCGTTACTGTATTCAGCGCCAGAATGTTACCCGGTCCCGGCGTAAAAGCGTTGATAACAGAATAGATAAAAAAATTACCTAATACATAACCCGGCATTTTTTGCCTCCTTGTATAATGTATTTAGGTTGTTCAAGGGATACCTATAAACCCTTAGACCTACTTCTTTACATCTCCAGTCTGATAGGAGATAATTGTTTTATTAGATTGAGGGGATGATCGTTGCCTCCTTGGGCGTTTCTGCCCGTACTTGAAAGACTGATCCCTCTCTCTAATAAGCATTCCGCGTATGAGTTGGATGTTGGTTGCCCCATGGCTTCTCTCCGTATTTAGCACAAGGTAGTGGCGCTTATTAGATGAGTGGTCTCCCAATCTGAAATCTTTCTGTTGAGGTGTTCTGTATGTTGTTTGTTGGTATTGATATTGGTAAAAATAATCATGTTGCTTCCATGATGGATGAAAACGGTAAAGTTGTATTTAAAGCATTCTCTTTCCCTAATACGACTGATGGCGGGAATGCCCTGTTTTCCAAACTTTCCTCTTATTCTTCTAATCCTTCCGATTTTGAAATTGGTATGGAGGCTACAGGCCATTATTGGCTTTCTGTTTATTCCTTCCTCTTTGAGAAAGGATTTCTTCTCCATGTCATCAATCCTATTCAAACCGATGGCTGGCGCAAGGGTACTGAAATCCGTAAGCGG
>NZ_SMMX01000029.1 GCF_004345005.1 Extibacter muris | reverse complement strand
AGCGTAACTCCTTATATCCCAGTTCTGGCTTGCATGATAGCAGGCCTTATTGTCGTGCTCTTTTTACCAGAAAATTTCTTTTTACTTTTTTTAATTATCTACTTGACTTTTAATAGTTGGTCTTTCCCCGGCATCTCCGGGTGGCTTGCTGCCGGACCTGAGATAGACGGACACCCGCGTCCCCCTGCCTTCCCGGCTTGTGAACTTCATCCTGCCCCGGTGCAGCTCTACGATTTTCGAGCAGAGCGCAAGCCCCATGCCTGCCCCGCCCTGGGCACGGGCTCTTGACTTATCTATCATATAGAACGCTTCTGTAATCTTGGAAAGCTCCCCTTTCGGAATGCCCTTTCCATTGTCTTCCACAGATATGCAGTAGGTCCCGTTCGGAAGCCTCCTGCCTGCGAGCACGATGTTGCCTTCATCGTCAACAGCTTTCCGTGCATTATCCAGCAGATTCATGCAGACCGTCTTCATAAGATCCGGTTCCACTCGAAGTGCAGCATCCTGAATCCTGGTGGAAAATGATATGCTGCTGCCTGAGGCAGCCGGGGAAAATGCATCGGCGATCTGCCCAAGGAACTCGCGCATATGGACAGGACGGAATGCAAAATCCTGCTTTTCCAGCACAATCAGTTCCATCAGCTTCAGGGACAATGTCTCCAGCCGCTTGCCTTCCGTATAGATATAATCCGCACACGCCATCCGGCGCTCCGGTTCCATCTCCTTGGAGCGGATCATATCCGCATATCCGATGATGGACGTCAGCGGCGTCTTCAGCTCATGGGAAAAATTGTCTACAAAGTCCTTCTGGCGCCGCGAATATTCCTTCAGTTCATTTACCATATCCTCAAGCTTCACCGACATCTGTTCAAAATCGGTCGCCAGTTCCCCAATCTCATCATTCCTCGCTATATTGAGCTGCTGCCTGAAGCTTCCGTCCGCCATCTGCTTCGTGGCAGAAGAGAGCTTTTTCAGCGGAGACAGCAGGAGGCTTGACACGACAAAGGATACAAGCCCGACACCAGCGAAAAGTACGCACAGCAGCACGGCATATGTCATATACTGCTGCCTCTTCGCCTCAAACAGATATGTAATCTCTCTGAAGCTCTCCAGATACATCACCTCGCCTCTTGCATATATCGGCCTTACAGCATGGATATAGTAGCGGCCTTCTGATTTATATATCTCATAGCCTTTTTTATTGCCGCTGATCTTATCAAATATTTTTCTGCTGCCTGACAGCTCGCTGTTCCTGTAGATTACCGAACCTTCCTCATCGCTTACTGTAAACGGTATCGAGCCTCCCGAGACGTTGACCGTGATATTATCTGCTATTTCAGGCACTTCTTCCTCCATGGAAGTCAGATCCTTCAGCTCCTGGTCCAAAATCTGCCAGAGGATATCATTCTCAGAATAAGCGGCAGCTATCTCACGGTCCAGCGATATCCGGAACTGAGAGCGGATAAGGTAGTACCCGCCCACGCTGCATGTAAATGCAGTGATAATGATGGTACTGCAAAAGATCTTCCAAAAAAATTTCAACTGCTACGCCTCCAGACGGTATCCGACTTTGTATACAGGGACTATCTTGTGCTCCAGCCCGAGCTTCTTGCGCATGCGCTGCACATGAAGGTCTACGGTACGGCTGGCGCCGAGATACGTCTCCCCCCACACGCGCTCATAGAGGAAGTCCCGGTACAGAGCGATATTCCGGTTCTGGGCGAACAGCAGCAGGAGGTCATATTCTTTGGCAGTGAGCGCTACCGGATCCGCACCTTTTTTAACCGTCCGTGACAGCGTGTCCACCGTAATGTCAAAAAGCGTCACATACCGCTGTGTCTTCCCGTATCTTCTCAGGACCGTCTCGACCCTTGCCAGCAGCTCTACGATTTCAAACGGCTTTGTTATATAGTCTTCCGCACCGGATTTCAACCCCTTCACCTTATCATGGACATCCCCCTTTGCAGTCAGAAATATGACAGGGATGCCAAGCGGTTTTATATACTCGAGAAGCTCATACCCGTCAATCTCAGGAAGCATGATATCCAGAAGCACCAGATCATAACGCTCACGCTCCACCATATCCGCCGCCTGCATCCCGTCGAATGCGCAGAAACAGAGGTACCCCGCATCATTTAAGTTCTCCTTTATCAGGTTGGAAATGGGTACCTCATCCTCTACAATCAATATTTTGTTCATCATCCAGCCACCTCATATATTCAATAATCTTTCTGGTATTATTTATATTATACATGATTATGGCATCATTTTTGTATCTTATTCCGGCAAAACCTCAAGCAATGTCACTAAACCAGACGGCACTTCCGGAATACCAGACCGAACAATACCGCGAAAATGCCCGCATTACACAATATCACGGCCAGATTCCCGCCCTTGGCTGCCGGATCCCCGACCGCACTCATATAGTTGCTGATCTGCTGGGAAAACGCATATTTTGAAACCGCCCCGATCTTCTCGTTGAAGGAGGCCAGCATAGGCAGGAATGAGAACACGAGCATCACGGGCACGCTGACAGACACCTCCGTCACCTGGTTCCTGCACGATATCCCGATAACCGCGCCAAGCAGAAGGGAGATGACAATCCCTGCCGCCATGACAAGGAGGAATTCCGCCATATCCAATCCCGTATACTTCCCTGCCAGGGCAAACACGACAGAGCCTGCCATGCAGCATACGAAGATGCCAAGCCCGATCCCGAGCAGGTATTCCCCTGCCTTGACATTGGCCATCAGAAGCTCCCGGAGCGTATTCTTCTCCTTTTCTTCTGATATGATAGAGGCCACGGCAGTGAGCGGCGCCATCCCTACATACATCGTGGCGAACAGGATGACAAAATACCGCCCCGGCATCCCGTCTATCTTCATGGAATTCTGCATGATGATGGAAAGTACGGGAAACATGACGAACTGTAGGAGCACCGCCTTATTTTTTAACGTATCCTTCATCTGCTTCTTCCACACTGCATAGATTCTTTTCCCTCTCATGGCTCAAAGCCCCCTTCCCGTAAGTTCCATAAATACCGTCTCCAGATCTGGTTCCGTCGAATGTATTTCCGCCACATCGCTGGCACGGAAATACTCCGCAAGCGCATCTGCCTCGCTGCCGTCGTGGTTCAGCATGACGGTCGTGCCGCTATGCAGCAGTATCTTTATCTTATTCTGATGATTATATCTTCGGCATATGTCATCCGGCGCCCCTTCTTCCACGATGCTTCCTTCATGCAGAAGCGCGATATATCCGCACAGCTTAGACGCCTCTTCCATGTTGTGGGTCGTCATCATGACAGCCGTCCCCCTGTCCCTCTCCTCACAGATGAGGCGGTGGATGCCAGAAGCCGTAGCCGGATCCAGGCCGCTCGTAGGCTCATCGAGAAACAGCACATCCGGCTGGTGCATGATTGCCCTTGCAAAGACAAGGCGCTGCCGCATCCCTTTTGACAGCTTATGTACCGGTGTCTTAACGGCTTCCGACAGTCCCACTTTATCAAGCGCGGTCCTGATCTTTCTTTTGGAGATGCCGTAGATCTCTGCGAAGATGCCCAGATTGTCGGCGCACGAAAGGCGCTCGTACAATCCGCTGTTATCCATGACCATCCCGATCCGAGCACATACCGTGCCGCCAAGCCGGCGGCTGTCCTGCCCCATAATATATGCCTCCCCGCCGGTCTGCTTAAGCTGGCCGGTAAGTATCTTGATAAGGGTCGTCTTGCCTGCACCGGAGGGGCCAAGCAGCCCGAATATCTCACCTTCGGACACGTGCAGGTCAATGCCTCTTAGCGCCTCTCTTTCCTTGAACTCCATACGGACACGTTCTGCCTTAATCTGTTTTTTCATTCTCTGCCTCCCAATGCTTTTTCATATTTTCCAGCCCTTCCATGAGCTTCTTGTTCTCAATCCTCGTTTTCAACGTCGATATGCCTGCACTCACAAAAAAGCAGATTGCAAAGCAGACGAGAAACAGTACCCAGGGCTGCCACATATGTGCCGGGAACCAGTCGAACACCAGGATAAATCCACACACCACCGCCAGTATGCACACGACCATGCACGCGATACGCGCGTTCACCGGCATCTTCTTCAACAGGCGGTCCGTAAAAAACAGATACTGCAGCACGACGACGATGACAGAGAGAAGCAACAGCTCCGGTATAATCTCCAGCGGAATACCCTCTCCACCCATCCGGTAAAGCGCAGAAATTTCCCGTGCACTGTCTCCGAAAGCATACGTAAATGCTGTCATACATAACACGGTAACGCCAAATATGATGAGTACCTGTGACAGATAGCTAAATATTGTCCTTTTTTCTTCCATAATCAGATTCCCAACCTTTCCTTCAGCCGTTTTGTATACTGCCGCGATACGAGAAGCTGCTCCCCGTTATCCATCGTGACCCGGATCTTCCTGTCAATATCCGCCCTCAGTGAAGTGATATGGCGGACATTGACGATGCACGATTTGGCTATGCGCAGGAAACCGCTTTCTTCCAGCTGGTCCTCCAGCTCGTACAGCCGAAGCTCCGTCTCATATACCGATTCCATCGTATAGAGGAATGTCTTCTTATCCGTAGTATCTATATACAGGATTGCGGCGATATCCAGCATATGGATCTCGCCGTCCTTGATCCCTGTCATCTTCTGTTCCAGCATCCTCAGCATGGCGATAATCTTCTCCAGCTCCGGCGTCAGGTACGCACAGTTTACTGTGACCTCCGTGCCTGTAAATACCGGGTCTGTATTGATTGTTATCTTCACGTTGCCCCCTCCTCTTTGCACTACTTAGACTATACCAGAGAACCTGGCTTCCAACAATATGGTGCGTCGTAAGTTGCCCTTATCAAGTGCTATGTTTCCAGTCCTGTCCCTCCACATTGATGACTCTGCTCACGACCTCTCTATAAAATGATGCTTCATGGGATACGAGAACCACCGTCCCGGCAAACCCCTGGATTGCTTCCTTCAGCGCCTCTTTTGCCTGTCCGGAAAAAGCATACGTCCCGCCTAATGGCGGAATCTGTCCCACAAGCGTCTTAAGAAGCGTGGACTTGCCGATACCGTTAAATCCGGTAACCGCAATCTTCTGCCCTCCCATAACCGAAAAGCTGATATCCGGCAGCACGGAAAATCATATCCGACTGAAAGATGCTTCTGCCTTCCTCTTGCCATCCTGGACTTCCGTCCGGCGATATTTTTCCGGATAAATTCTTCCGTCCTTTTAATCTCCTTCTGCTGCGCACTGTACTGCCGGATGTAATCTTCCCGGAGCAGCGCCTTCTTCTTGCAAAATTCAGAGTATGTCCCGTAATACTTTGTGATTGTCCTGTTGTCGATGTCGCAGATTCGGTTGCAGATCCGTTCCAGAAAATCATGGTCGTGTGACACGACAAGAAACGCGTTCTCCAGCTCTGACAGGTAACCGCCAAGCCATGCCACGTGTTCCTTGTCGAGAAAGTTCGTCGGCTCGTCGAGCAGAAGGACATCCGGCTTTTCCAGCAGCAGCTTGGCGAGGATAACTTTCGCCCTCTGTACGCCGCTCATCTGTCCGACCGGTCGTTCCATTCCGATGCCCGTAAGCCCAGGCCCTGCTGCCACTTGTGAAATATACGTATCTATGGAATAGAATCCGGATGCCTCCAGCCGCTCCTGATAACGCGCGGCCCGTCTCATACTGTCCATATCACCGTCTGCCGCCCGGCTATACAGTTCATTCCTCTGCTTCTCCAGTCTGTACAGATCCAGAAACGCGGACTTTAAAAATCCTTCCAGCGTAAGCCCCGCGTCTATGTGTGCATACTGGTCCAGATATCCTGCCGTAATCCCTTTTGCCCAGGAAACCTTCCCCGAATCGGGAACTGCCTGGCCTGTACATATCTTGATAAAGGTACTTTTCCCTGCTCCATTTTGCCCCACGACACCTGCATGCTCTCCTTTATTGAGAACAAAATCTGCATTTCTAAATAATATATTATCCCCAAATGAATGGGTTAAGTCTGTAATTTCTACTAAGCTTATAATTATCTTAATCCTTTCATCAAATAGGCTTCCATTTCTTAATTCATAACGCAAAAAGGCAGAAGACGAGATGCAGCTTGATCTGCTGCATCCGGCCTTCTGCCATATATCTTCTGTGATACCGTCCTTCCGAAACACGAGACCGCACACGGCAAAAGGCCATGGACAAAACACTGTCCATGGCCTTTTGCTGCAGAGTCACGGAAAAACAGGTACGGCAACAGCACCGGATACCCTGTCCGGCTGCTGTGCCCTAACTCTCTTTTCCGATGAATTCTGCGTATCTATCCGCCATACTCTGTACAATGCTTCATCCATATCAATTGTACAGAGCTGATTCGCCTTGTAAACTGGCTGCTTCTATAAAATCCCATAACTGCCTCTCCCTGCGTGTCTGCTGTCTGGTATCCTCAGATTAGGCTAATAATAGCAGACACGCGCCTATTCTGTCAACTGCTGAGATATCCGGCCTGTTCCTATTCAACCCCTCTGATCCGCTCCACGATCGACCGCTTTCCCACTATCATCCGATAAGCGGCCAGTGGTATCACAGAGCAGATGCATGTTATAAGCAACGTCATCGCCAGTACCAGCAGCACCGGGACATGGAAGGGGATTCCCATATAGTTCAGAGACTGGTAGCAGGCATACGTGACTCCTAGTCCCGCCGTCGCGGTCAAAAGCAGCGAGATGCCGGCAAAGAGCAGACCTTCCCTGACGAGCATCCCTTTGACCTGCTTCTCCGTCATTCCTACACTCTCCATGACAGACAGTTCTGTCTGCCGGTTCTGTATATTGCCCGACACGGTATTGATATAGTTCATGAGCCCTATCATCGCAAGAATCAAGGTGATCCCTATTCCGACACCCATCATGTTGCCCTGCGCCTTTTGAATGGATTTCATGTTATCGATCTTAGAATCATAAGACAAGTCACCGCCATGTGGACCTTCCTCTGCATAATCCATGATCCGTGCCTCGGTCTGTTCGTCGTATTCTTCCTTATACTGCACGCTTGCTCTGGATATCCACGGATCTGCCACTGTCCTGTCCACAAAGGCATCGCTTACAAGCACCACCGGGGCCATTCCCAGCATGAACGCATAGTAGCCGTCATCTACATAGCCGCCGATCTCCATGGAATATGTCTTCGCATGGTCGTGATACTGGGAGAAGGTCACCTTCTTCCCCCGAATGTCATCCAGGTCAAGTGTCAGTCCGTCGCGATAGATCAGACATGTCCTGCCCTCCATAAACTGTTCTTTATCTAAGGGTTCTTCGAGGGTGCTGTTCACATAGTCGAACTCTTCCTCGTCAATCCCTGTCATAAAGGTGTAGAATTTCTCCGGATGCTGCTTGTATTCCTCAATATCTTCCTCATAACCGTGGGCCATCCAAGTCTCATAGAACTCCCGCATCCACCTGTCAGAAAATTCCGGTTCCCACGGTATGATTATCTGCGTGCTCGTCATGGGATGCACTTTTTCAACTCCATCCATGTTATCCATATCCGTAAGAAATTTCTTGTCCATGATACGGTACCATTCGGATTCGTCCTCTTTTTTCATCGTATCATTGGAAAGAATCAAGTCTGCGTTCATATAGTTCGACATCATGGTCCGCGCACCGTGGCTCTCAATCATCGTCACGAGGCAGAGAAATACGGACAGGCAGGCCGCCAGCGACAGTATGACGACACCCGTCTTCTTCTTGTCCCTTCGGAGCTGTTCTCCCGCCATGCGCCAGAGGACCCCTGCCTTTCCCGTCTTATGGGACGCTTTCCTGCCCGATACCGTACGGTAGCTGAGCGCCTCCAGAGGGGACACGGAATCGGCGATTTTCGTAGGCTTGCGGCTGCCAAGATATACCGTCATCCCGACGGCGGCAATGCTGAGCAGGAATACAGCCGGATGGAAGGCAACATCCACGACCTCCCGTATGCCGAGCGTCTTTACGACTACCGGTATCAGGAAGAAAGAGGCGGCCGAGCCGAGCGCTATGCCTCCCGCCGTCCCCGCTGTCCCGATGATCAGCATCTGTCTCTGTATGAGCCTTCGGATCTGCCTTCCCGTCATGCCGATAGTCTGGAGAAGGCCATAGTAACGTATGTTCCCTGATACGGACAGGTAAAGTATGTTGTAGATGAGCAGGTATGCGCTCAGGCACGTCATGATGACAAGCCCCGCAAGCCCTGCCAGGATCTGCACGGACTGCTCTGTCTCGGATGTATAGAAGAGCCGCTGCTGCTTGCCAAGCTCCAGGGAATCCCGGAACTCGGACTGCGCCTTTTCCGTCATGATACGGGATTTGAAATCCAGATACAGGATTCCGCAGTTCACGTCTGAAAATGCATGCCCTGACTGTTCAAAAAATGATTTCGATACGTAGAATACTTTATTGTCCCCGTATCCTTCCCACATGCCAGATATACGGAATTCCTTCGTATGCGGGCCATTTTTGTCCTGATACGTCATCACAAAAGAATCTCCGACTCCCAGATTCCCTTTTCCACAGTCTTCAAGGGCGGCTTGCGTCGCCATCACTTCATCGTCTTTCGTCGGATAGCGCCCCTTGACCTTATCCATCGCAGGCTTTTTCTGTACATCCCAGTATATATCGTCGCTCCATATGAGGACCGTATGCAGCGTGTCATCTGCATCTGTCGCTTCCGGATAACCGGCCTTGGCCTCTATGCCGATCGTAGTGATGTCTTCATTATTCTCGCAGATCTGCTTCTGCTGCTGCGTAAATCCTCCGATAAGGACCGCGTCATACACGGCACCTTTCATACGCATATTCTGGCGTGCCTGCATCTTAACGTAGGTGATGCCTACCGTCAATATCGTAAAGAGAAGAAAAGACGACAGCAGTATCGCCATGGCAATGACTGCATTTCTCCTCTTGTTTCCTGACATAGAGCGCCTTGCCAGCTTCTTGATGACCGTGCCGTTGTTATTCTTAAGCATGGCATCCACTTCCCTTCACGATCCTGCCATCCTCGATACGCACGATCTTGTCCGCCAGCAGCGCGATATCCCAGTCGTGGGTAATAAGCACGATCGTCTGATGGAACTGCTTTGCAACAACCCGAAGAAGCCCCATCACATCATGGCTCGTCGCTGTATCCAGATTGCCGGTCGGTTCATCTGCCAGTATGATAGAAGGCTTCGAGGCAAGCGCTCTTGCGATGGCCACTCTCTGCTGCTGACCGCCGGACAACGTACACGGAAGCGACTCCCTCTTCTCGTCAAGCTTCAGCAGGTCCAGTATTTCATCTACAAAAGCTTTGTCCACACGGGCGCCGTCCAGTTCAGCCGGCAGGATGACATTTTCATACACGTTCAGGTCCTGTACGAGATTATAGCTCTGGAACACGAAGCCTACTTTCCTTCTCCTGAATATAGCGAGCTGTTCTCTGTCCATCTGTGACAGGTCTCTCCCGTCCACAATGACCTGCCCGTCCGTCGGCACGTCCAGCCCCCCTATCATGTGAAGCAGCGTGCTCTTCCCGCTGCCGGACTTCCCGACGATGGCTGTAAACTTGCCTTCCTCCACCTGGAAGTCCACGCCGTCCAGCGCTTTGACCGTATTGTCTCCGAGCTTATAATACTTTTTCAGATTCTTTGTCTTTACAATCCATGTCTCCATCTCTTCTGTCTCCTTTCTTATTTACAACAAGCATATCTGAAAAATATCACAAACCGTTCACAAGAAAGAAGAATCACAAACCTGTGACTCTTCCCTTCCGCACCTGCCTTACTTCCCATTTGGAAGATAGACGCAGAACTCTGCGCCTTCCCCTTCTTCGGACCGTACTTCTATATACCCCTTCTGACGGGTGATAATCTCTCTTGCAAGATAAAGCCCCACACCGACGCCTTCTTCCTCATGCACTTCCGGTTCACGGTAGAAGCGCTGGAATATAAGGGCCTGCCGTTCACGTGCAATCCCTTTCCCGTTGTCGCTGATACTTATCTTCGTAAAGAACTCCTGCACCGCAGCCCGTATCTGCACCGTTCCGCCAGATCTGGTATACTTCACGGCATTGTCCAGTATGTTATATATCGCTTCTCCCGTCCATTTTCTGTCATGGTCCGCCTCTATGTGTTCCTCACAGTCCACGCAGATCCTTATCCCCTTTTTCTCGGCCGCGGGCACTGCGGCACCGGCAGCCTGGACGAGCGTCTCATATATGCAGTTTTTCTGGCTCCGTATCTCAATGATGCCTGCCTCCAGCCGTGACATCTTCACCATACTCCGGAGCAGGAAATCCAGCTTCTCCGTCTGCCCTTCTATCTTTGCAAGAAATTCCCCCGCCTTTTCCGTATCCAGATCTCCAGCCTGCAGCATCTCCAGATACAGCTTCATATTGGCGATGGGCGTCCGGGTCTGGTGGGACAGATCCGATATGAGCTCTTTTATCTGCCTCTTCTCCCTGTTGTTCTGCTCGTTTTTCTGATGCCACATATGGCTGGTCTTCACAAGCTTTCCGTGCACCTTGCCCCACAGCGTATCTTCCGGGATGCCGCATTCTTCCAGCTCCTCCCCGTCAGCCATGGCATCCAGGCTCTCCTCCAGCTTTTCCGTGAACGTATATATGCCTCTCCTAAGCGCCCGCATCCTGCGCCACATGCAGGCAGCCACTATGGCAAGGCAGAGCGCGGGAATCATCATCATTTCAGCCATTGGTATCCCATCCCGTATACGTTAGATATATATTTGTGGCTATCGTCTTCTATCTTTCTGCGAAGCCGGTTCACATTCACCGCCAGCGTATGCTTATCCACGAACTGGCCGCCACAGTCCCAGAGCTGGTCCAGCAGCACGGCATACGTCAGAAGCCGGCCCGCATTGTCCGAGAACAGGCGGAGCATCCGGAATTCGGTAGGCGTAATCATGCACTCTTTTCCTCCGGCCTCTGCTTTTGCCATGTCAAAGTCAATCTTCAGGAACCCGTCGTCGTATCTGTTCCTGCTCTGTGCGTCTGTACGCTGTAAGATGACAGAAATCTTTTTCAAAAGGATTTTCATGGAGAAGGGCTTGGTCACGTAGTCATCCGCTCCTGTCTCATATCCCTTGAGCGCATCCTCCTCCAGATCTCTTGCCGTGAGGAAGATGACCGGCACCTTCCTCTGTCCTTTCATCCATCCGCACAGCCCGAAGCCTTCGCCGTCCGGCAGATTTACATCGAGCAGAACCAAATCTGCACATTCCTGCAGAAAAAGGCTCTTGGCCTCCTCCAGGGAATGTGCAGATATAGTGTCGTATCCATCCCGTTCAAGGGAATAGGATATGCTTTGATTCAATTCCACGTCATCTTCCACTATCATTATCTTTTGCATAGCACACCTCTGATCCACGATTCTTAACTATATTATACCGTCATGCAGAAGGTACTGCAAATGCCAAATAATCACAATGCCGTGATACTTACGCCTGCCCGTCCAACCAGCTGTCCACCGCTTCTTTGAGCAGTGCGGCGCATCCTTGTTCTTCCTTGTCATAATAGGAGCGGAACCGCTCGTCAGACACGTACATCAGGGTGATATTCCTGTGGGCCTCTGGCGCGTACTGCTTCCATGTCATAAAGAGCCACTCTTTGTGCAGCTTAGCAATGTGTCCTGCCTCCTTGCCGTCCGCCTTTATTCCTGCCCGCACGCCTTCATTCAGCAGCCTGCGGATCTCTTTTTCGAGGCTTTCAAACCGTCTGTACTCTTCCTCTGTCATGTCCAGCACCTTCCGGTTCGATGTGTCCACCGCCTCACCACCATATCTGCGGCGTGCTTCCGTTTCATACTTTTCTCCATTTTCCTTCACCATATTCTCTTTGAATGCGGCAAACTTCTCTTTATCGTTCATTTTGCTTTCTCCCTTCATTGACGCAATCGTCTGCTTCACTGTCCGAATGAGGGAATCCACATGCTTCCGCTCTTCTTCCAGCCCGAGAAGATGCCCTTCCAATGCGCTCATAATATCAAAACCGTCCTCATAGAGAATGCTCTGTATGCTTTTCAAATCAAAGCCCCGCTCCCGGAAAAAAAGAATCTGCTGCCGCAGCGCCACCTCCTCCCCGCCATAATAACGGTATCCGGCGTCCGTAGCGTAAAGCGGCTTCAAGAGCCCTATCTCGTCGTAATAGCGCAGGGTACGTGCACTTACTCCGGCCATCTCAGACAGTTCTCTGATACTATACTCCATGTTCGTCACCTCCTCTGTCCAAAGCAAGCATACTTCTTTACGCAGCGTCAAAGTCAAGAGGCATATTTTATTTTTTTCTCGTATGGATATGGCTCAGGAATATCCAGACAGCCAGCCCAAGCGCCAGCAGATATCCGAATGCCCCCAGTGCGGGTATCCCCCATATCTTCGGTTTCATATCCGTCGTACACAGAATGCTGGAACTGATGAGAAGCGCCGTCACGAGGAAGCCCATGACAAGCTTCTTTATGAGCCTTGTCAGCATCTCGCTCAGATCTTCCGTCGCATGGACGTCCAGATTGATGCGGTTCTGCCCTTTCAGGAATCCCCGGAGCAGATCAGCCGCCAGTGCCGGGATATCCAGCGCCTTGTGGATGGAACGGTAGATGCTTCTGCCCCCGCTTTTCAGCTCTTTCTTCCAGTTCCCCCAGGACAGGAGGCTGCCCGCCATCCTGGCAGACGCCACCTCCACCATGTTGATCTTTGGGCTGATATCCGCAAGCACCCCTTCCATGTGCGACATGCCTCTTGCCAGCATCGTCAGTCCATGGGGCATGATAATCTTATTGTCCTTCATCACCTCCATCAGATCTTCCATGATTCTGGCAATATCTATCTTACCGATATCTGTCGTCCCATACTTTGTGAGCAGATTGCCGATGTCTGCATAGAGCCTGCTCTGGTCCGGCTTCTCCTTGAATTCGCCGAGCGCCATGACCGACTCGAGGATCTGTCCGACATCATTTTCGGCAACGCCCTGCACCGCCCTTGCGATCAGTTCCTTATCCCTGGCGGAGAGGCGCCCCATCATGCCCATATCAATCCATATGATTTTCCCGTCCCGGACCTTTACATTGCCAGGGTGGGGATCCGCGTGGAAGAAGCCGTCCTCCATAATCTGCTTTATATAATTGTCCGCAAGCTTAGCGCCTGCCTCATCCAGGTCATACCCGTTCTCCAAGAGCTTTTCTTTCTCATCGATGCCAAATCCGTCGATGTATTCCATCACGAGCGCCTGTCCGGTCGTGTATTCCCGGTACAGGACAGGGACGTCCACAAATGCCACGTCCCTGTTCAGCTTGCCAAACTCTTCCATATTGGACGCCTCGTTGAGAAAGTTCATCTCTTCCTGGGCTACGTTCCACAGTTCGTCCAGCACAAGGTCCAGATCTACCAGACCTTTCATATTCACTGGCGGCAGGAACCTGACCGCCCGGTGCAGCAGCCCGATATCACGCGACATCGTCCCGTAGATGCCCTGCCGCTGCACCTTGACGACGACCTTCTCGCCGCTCTCCAGCACTGCCTTGTGTACTTGTGCGATGGACGCAGAACCAAGAGGTGTCTCATCCATCTCCTGAAACACCTCTCCCAGCGGACAGCTATATGCCATTTCGATAACTTCTTTTACCTGTGCGAAGGGCATGGGGCTCACATCCGATCGAAGCCGCATCAGCTCTTCACAGTATCTCTTCGGCAGGACATCGGAATGCATGGACATGATCTGGCCGAGCTTGATGTAAGTAGGTCCCAGATCCTCAAGTATGAGCCGCAGCTTCTCCGGCGTCACACCTCTGGCTATGCTGTGCTTCTTCAGGACAGACATGATCTCTTTCAGCCTGGTGCCATACGCTGCCGGCACTTCCTTACGCATCTGCCTCTCCGCTGTCCTTCTCATCTTCCAAAGCGTCCTGCGGCTTCCCGTCATCGTCCGGCTCTTCCGCCGGCGTCTGCCCGAGGCCGGCCAGCTTTTCTTTCAGCTGGTCTATCTGCTCGGGGGTCATCTTGTCAAGCAGCTCCTCCAGCTCCTCCGGGGAAGATGGTTTTACCTTTACGGTGACATTTTCCTTTACTGCCTTTTTCACATTGTGCTTCAGCTCTTCGTTGAGCACTTTGCCCTGCTCGACCGTGAGCTCTCCCTTCTTCACCAGGTCGTCCAGAATCTCTTTGGACTTCTCCGCCGTCGTGGCCAGCGCTCCTACGCCTGCCAGCATTACCTTTTTCAAGCTCTCACCTAAGTTATCCATCCTCTTTTTCTCCTTTCATTTTGCCATGGTCAGTTTAGTGCAAACAGCGCCAGTATCTTCGGGACAAAGATGATTCCTCCGATGACTGCCGCAGTGATAGCCGCAATCAGCACCGCTCCGGCGGCCGTGTCCTTGGCCAGCTTGGCTCGCCTCCTCTGCTCTTTCGTCACCAAGTCTACCACGGCTTCCACCGCGGTATTGACCAGCTCCAGCGAGATGACGAGGGCGCATAAGATAAGACAGATGCACCACTCCGTCACGGACAGCTTCAGCGTGATTCCAAATACTACGACCAGCCCAAGAGCGGAATAATGTATCATCATGTTCCGCTCCGTCTTAAGCCCGGTTATGATGCCGGAAAATGCATACTCAAAACTTTTGAAGAGCGGGTTGGCAGCCACCTCCGGCTGTCCATGTATCGCTATCCCCTTCGCAAAATAGCGTCTGGCAACCGATGTATATATGATTAGATATATCATTCCTGCGAGAAATCCTCCCGCGACGTCTGTCGCATAATGCACGCCGAGATATATCCGGCTCAGGGCGACGAGGGCTACCACCGCCAGACAGATTACAGTGCCCGCTATCTTATATGCCCTGCTCTTCTTCGTCTGCCATATGAGGAACAGGATAAAGCCGTAGAACGTTGCGGCCAGCATGGCATGTCCGCTCGGAAAGCTGTAGCCCGTCTCTGCGACGAGCCTTCCTGCCTGCGGCGGCCGCTCCCGCATGACCCATCCTTTGGCGGACAGGTCCAGAAGTACCGCCAGGACGAGGTTGGCAAACAAGGCGATCAGATACTGCTTCTGCCGGAGCGTGTGTATCATCGCCATGCTGATGATAAGCAGCACGACCGGATGCACCATATTCGTCATCACTTTGAAGAATCCGGTCAGGAACGGACACTGCAGCCTGTGGATGACACGATATACAAACGTATCTACGCCCTCCAGGCGATAGCTTCCGGCCACGTCCGCCAGGAGGAGGCCGAAGGCCGCCAGGCCGATGAACAGTACCGGGAGCTTCCATATGTGAATTGTATTGTTTCCTGCCCTGTCTCCTGTCATGGTATCCCACCCTTAATGTCTTCTGACTTTGGTCTTATTATACCACTCTTTTCCGTAAAGGACAAAACAAAGCGCTTATTTTCCTTTTGTCAGATCATAGCTCTCGCCTATCATCCTGCATATCTCTTCCTCCGGAACCGTCCCGTCCAATATGATGGAATTCCAGTATCTTTTATTCAGGTGGTATGCCGGAAGCACCGAGGCAAAGTTCTGCCTCCATACCTCTATCCATTCGGGGCTGCACTTTACATTAACCCATACATGGCCTTCCCTTTCAAAGATCCAGGCAAATACCTTCCTGCTATTCCTGTGCCGGATGACGCACCAGTCCGCATCCCGGAACGGATAGTCTTCATACACGTCTTTATAAGTCAGACAATAAGATATCACTTCTTTTCTTTCTGTCATAATAATCCCCCCAACACCACCGTCCTATAATCATGGTGTACCGCCTCCAGGAACTTACTAAACACATCCTCCGTTCGCAGCTTCAGGCTTGATGTATTCACGCACGGATGGCAGCCCACGTATTCGTCTCTTAGTATTTCTTCGTCCACAAGCAGCTGCACCTGGTTGTCCGTATCATATATGAGCCCCATCACGGTTGCGGAACCGGGTGCAACGTTCAGATATTTTATCATGTCGTCTCCTGATGCAAAGGATAATCTGGACGTTGGAATCTGGGCGGACAGTTCTTTCGTCCGCAATGTTTTATGTCCCGGCATCATGAGGAGGTAGAAAGCTGTCTTCTGCCGGTTGCACAAGAACAGATTCTTGCATATCGTGATGCCGAGTACCTTATCTACTTCCAGGCAGTCTGCAATTGTCCCTACCGGTCCGTGGTCTGTCCTGGAATATTCGATGCCCAGTTCATCCAGCACGTCATACGTTTTCATTTCCTTTTCTTCCCGACCCTCTGCCGAGGCAGGACGTCCATTCTGTAATATCATACTGTCATCTCCCCGTATAATCCTATATTTTACTACTATGATTTTACTCTATAAAGAAGCAGAAGAAAAGCAGATTCTCGGAAAAACGTTGCCTTTTCAGACAGTGTGTCACATAATAAAGTCAAGCTTTCTCTGCCATTGAGCAGGAACGCTTCTATATGTAAAGCATGATATCGCAGAAAGGATATTGGAATATGGCTGAACTTATTATCACTGTAATATGTGCCCTTCTGGCTGTACTCTGCCTTATATACGGCATATTTGCCTGGCATTACAGAGGCCCTATACTCATGAACAAGTATCTGCTCGCTTCTGATGAAGAAAAGCGGGCTCTTGCAAGACAGCCCAAAGAAGAGCGAAATGCCGATTACAGGTATGCAGCCAAGATCTCCTTTGCAATTGCACTCATGTGGCTTATGGCAGGTCTCGGCATAATAACAGACATCCTTCTCATGTGGCTCTCTGTCATCGCGGCTATCGTCCTCGTCAACTATGCACTTGCAGAACTCTTCAGGAACAATCGGAGCTAATACATTACTTATGCCGCCTGGAATGCCCCGCCAGGAAGACCGCTGCCAATACGATGGTATCTGCAAGCAATACTACCGTAATATGCTTAACGGTGCCGTGTACATATAGCAGTGTAAATATTTTCACAGATACTGCTACAAGGCATAAGGAGTTCGTGATATAATCCGCCAGGCTGTCACTGTAGACCGTATGCATATACAGCCATCTCCAGATAAACGGACGCAGCACATATCTGATGACAATACAAGCCGCCGGGTAGAGGAATATCACGTATCGTCCTGCCATCGAACTGGCTGCTCCATGGCTCCATTGGATTGGAATCTCGGGGGGAAGATGCCGATAGGACAACAGCGCTGTAATCATGCTTACCACAAACAAGACGCACCACATGGCCATGCCTCCCCACAGGTAGAGGAATCCCGCAGAATCCATACAGAAGATGTTCCTGCTCTTCTTCCACTGCTCCTGCAAATCAGGCACATAATGTTCCACGTCCAGATTACTAAAATGAATCTCTTTATCTTGAAGCATCGCATCACACAGCCTTCTGGCATTCTCCAGGTCTTCCATCTGATCGTCCAGCCGCTTCGCCTGGCTCTTGACTGTTCTATAGAGAGACTTGCTTCCATCCATCAGTTCCCGGATGGTCTCCAGCGGAATACCTATTGTCCTCAGATATGCTATTTTCCTGATGTTATCTACATCCGTTTCAGAATATTCACGGTAGCCGTTAGAGACATTCCGCTCCGGCACGACGAGCCCTTCTCTCTCATAAAAACGGATATTTGATCTGGGCAGCTTCGTTGCCTCTTCTACTTCTTTTATTGTCATGTATTATCACCTTCTTCCTGTTAATTATAAAGTATCAACCATGTTTACAGTCAACCAATCATCACTATTTGGTAAAAAATTATTGACTTACACGTAGCGTGATAGTGTACCGTATAACTGAAGAACGACGCAGGATATACGCCGGCAGACTTCCGAGCCGCGTTCTTTACTCTCTATGATAAGGGGGCTGATTACGATGAAAACAATAAGCCAGGTTGCAGAGCTGACAGGCGTCAGTACACGTACGCTGCAATATTATGATGAAATCAATCTGCTGAAGCCATCCAAGCTTACCCCATCAGGCTATCGCCTGTACGACGACGAGGCCTTGCATAAACTGCAGCAGATCCTGTTTTTTAAAGAACTGGACTTTAAATTAAAAGAAATCAGAGACATTCTGGAAGATTCTGAATTTGACAATATCAAGGCTTTCAGAAAACAGAAAGAACTGCTCGAATTAAAGCGGAAACGGCTGGATAAGCTTATCGCACTTTTGGGCAGGCTGGAGAAAGGAGAACCGTGCATGAGCTTTAAAGAATTTGACTTAAGCGAATATGTCGAGGCATTAGAAACATTTAAAAGTGAAAAAGCAGACGACGTAATCAAATACTGGGGGAGCGTTGAGAAGTTCAACGAATTTATCCAGAAGATAAGGGATGATGACGGCCATTTAGCGGAACTTGCGGTCAAGCAGTTTGGCAGCGTTGAGAAATACACGGAAGCCATGAAATACAATCTGGAGCATTTCTCGGAACTGATGGAGAAATCAGAAGAACTTGCGGAAAGAAAAGATGAGCTAATGCAGAAAAGCGATGCTCTCTTCACCCGTCTGACCTCTGATATGGCGAGAGACGTCACCACCGGTGAGATTCAGGACATCGTCCGGGAGATTATAGAAGATGTGACCAAGAACAGTCTCGGCGTCGATATGGGGGATGGATACTGGGATATCGTAATAGAGAGCTGCTCCCATGACGCTGTCCGGGAGATATACGACAAGAAATATGGGGCAGGCGCTTCTGACTATATCGCAGATGCGCTACGGTATTATTTCCACAAAGAACTGCCCTCAAAAATGTAAAATGGCCGAGCCCTGCCTATTGCACAGATGGCAGGGCTCGGCTGTTCATACCTGTTCCAGTATCTTTCCGTATGTATATTTCATAGAATCATCAGAATACTCCATAATGAAATCATGATTCTGCGCGTAGCGGATCATCAATTCGTAATATTGCTCTTTTGTCAGCTTGGGGTGCCTTTGCTGCCAATCTACTATATCTTTGACTGCTCCTGTCGTATAGCCGAGCAAGAAGGAAAATATGTCCCTTTTTATATCCAGATCGCTAAAATCAATTTTATTATCACGTATGAAGCTGATATACGAACATGCGATGGCATTCCATATCAGAAACTCATGGTCATAATCTGCATCTCTCGCAAAATCATATAAGACGTCCCTGTAGTCCATATCCGTAATGTCGCCTAGCACATCACAGATCGGCTTCGTAGCTATCACAAAATAATTCGGCAGCGTCTTATGCCTCACCTTCTCTTCCATATAGATATGATCCGGCTCTATCTCTTTTAACTCACTATAAGGCAGCAATTTCCGGAACATCTTCTGTATACCGATGGAATTGATGACATCGGGCTTTACCGTTTCCATAATCTTATATGCCAGCTCATCAAGCCCGATATCCGTTGACAGAGCGAACTTATCTGCCAGGTAAGGGCTGTAATTCAGTACATCTTCTGCTTTTATCCCATGCCAGACAGGCAGGATCATCTTATCTCGCTTTGACACTTCCCTGCTTAGCAGGCTGCGAAGTTCGTAATCTGTCCAGCCCTTTTCAAAAAATGCTTTGCTCAGTATAATGATTCCAAATGTGGAGCCTGTAAGGCCCCTGTCGATAGATCTTGACAAGCTGTCCCCGATCTTGAGCTCAAATTCATCATACCATACTTTTAATCCATATTTCTTTAACATGTCTGCCAGTTGTTTCACAACTGTTTCTTTATCTTAAGAAGCATGCGATATAAACAAGTCCCACATATCATCCACCTTCCTTTTTATCGTTTCGTATATATTTCCGTTATTATCTCCGATGCTATTATAACTCATTTTTTATCATTGTTCCGTCTCAGGAATTCTACAAAGGCGAAGATGATAGATATGACGGTAAATACTGCTACGATCAGCTCCGACATATTGTTGGCATATTCGGTCTTCTCCGGCATCACCGCGCCGAGAATCAAAAAATATATGCACCATATCAGTCCTAACGCAAGTAAAAGCATTGTGAAAAATTTAATCACAGATGCCGCCTTATCCATCATTTTTTTTAGTTTTGATTCTGCGTTCTTCCGGATAACTCCTCCTAATATATAAGTGTAGGGTTTCAGTACCCAACAGCCAGTTGGGACTTAATCCTCTCATTGTTTAAGCTGTATAATGAGCAGGCATTGGTGTGACGTTTTCTCCTCCTAATATATAAGTGTAGGGTTTCAGTACCCAACAGCCAGTTGGGACTTAATCCTCTCATTGTTTAAGCTGTATAATGAGCAGGCATTGGTGTGACGTTTTCTCCTTGGACCATCAGGT
>NZ_SMMX01000028.1 GCF_004345005.1 Extibacter muris | reverse complement strand
AATAATCATTCCATCTATTACGACTTTCTTTTTGACCGGCTGATGAGGCGGTCTTAGAGTTGTGCCATAAAATCACTTCACAAAAATTTTTCAAAAAGTGCTTGACTTTTTATTAGCAGGCTTTCCGGTAATTCCTTCTTGTGGACACATATATCCCGATTCCCATTCCGTAACAGCCTAAAAAAAGAAGGACAGTTTTTACGCTGTCCTTACAAACTTCAATCTGAAACGGGTGCTTCATTGCCCCCGGCAACTTTTCTATAATTTCCAAAAGACCACTCGAAAGATAAGGGGCAGTCAACAGGGCAAACCAGACCACCGGAAGGATTCCACACAATGACGCAATCCATGCGTTCTGCCTCTCACCGTGCCTCACGACGCCACCGCCCTTTCCGATCTGTCTTTTGCGGTTCCTCCATGCGTTCAATTACTTTCATCAGCACATCGTCCACTGCCTCGGTTTCCTGCTTTTCTTTTAGCAGTTGATTCCGTTTATCTTTCAGGGAATGGAAAATGACACCACACTCATACTTATCCAGTTCCAGTGTAATTTTTTCATCACTCACATTACTCACCTCCAGCCCTTCTTATACTCATCTTGCCTCCTCCCGATTCTGCTGTGGCTGCTGCTTTGTATTCGCATTTCGTTCCTGCCCCAATGTCCGTTCCATACGGGTAGTAATGGCTTTAAAAGATTCCTGTGCTTTTGCCAGTTCTGCCCTCACTTCCTGCGGTTCCATATTTTCAAAAAACTCAGAAGAATTGCTAAAATCAAAATGCTGCGTATCCACACCATATTTCTTACAAAGCATATAAGACGTGCTGTACGCATGGAAAGCGTCCTCATTGCGGTCATAATTCTTATTCCCATTCGCAAATCCTGCAAGGGCAAGTTCCGGTGTAACGCACTGGAAAATCTCCTGTGCGTTCATGCCTTTTCTTACATATATACAGTTTTCTTCCGGTGCAAACAATGCTCCTTTTCCTTCCGGCATTTGATCTGGCTCTGCCGCTATGATGTTTACCGGAGGATTGCTAACCAGTGCATGGATTAACTGATTATCTGTATATTCCGGCTGTTCCTGCACATAATTCCGCAGATTCGTCTGAGATGGTTCATACAGTTTCTTTGCATTGTAATACGTTCCGATTGTCCCATCCTCACGCTCATATTCCTTTCCCGGTTCCATAATCAGCACTGGATTGTCACGTTCCTGACGTTTTACATAAGCACTCTGATTTCTCCAGTAACTATAATCCCCTAATTTCTGTGCCTCCGGTCTCTGTGCCAGAATCAGAAGTGAATTGCTGGCGGTATAACGGTCAAATCTGCTCTGTACGTCCAGATACTTCTGGAACATCTGACTGTCTGTGGCAACAGCGGCTGTAATATACTCTGACAGTTCATAACAACGGTTCCGGTTATTCTTACTCTCCGCAATAAACGCTGCTGTTCGGTCATCCTGTGGTACTGCTGATACATTTAACATCGCATCAAAATTTGTATTCATCTCTCTACCTCGCTTTACTTTGTTTTCTTGATTTCTTATGGGGTGGCTGTTTGTGGTTCATTTGCTTCTGACGCTTGTTGGAAACGTTTCTTGTAGGTATCTCTTTCTTTCCCTTCTCCGCCTCCATCTTCCTGACTGCCTGCATCTCCCGAATCTCCTTTCTCACCGATGGCTTATTCGGCACAGACGGTTTATAGACATTAGAAGTACCCTCGACGGTTCTGTTTTGCGTCACGGAGATAGGCTCGGACAGACGGGATTTCTCTGTCTTTGCCAAAGAGGGGTTTTGTGGCTGTGCCTCCTCTTTCTGCACTGGCTTTCCCAACAATTCGTCCACCAGTAAATCCGCCTGAGACTTCACAGGTCGTTCCTGCTCCGGTACAGACTTCTCTTTCCCTGCACTCTTCTCGCCCTGTACTTCCTTTGTACCGGACTTTTTCTTCTCTTCTCTGGACTTCTGAATCTCCGTCTTAATCTGCGCTGCCTCTGTAACAGACGCAAACTGAAAGCGTTCCACAATCCGATTGATACGGGGGGCGTCCTCTTCCTTCACCATAATATCCACCATACCATCACTGCTCCCTCTGGGATCACGGATGGCACAGTACAAAATTCCGTACCGCTTTGCCTCTTCCACAAACTTCTTCATATCCTGTTCTTTCACAGAAAATACAGTCAGCGGTTTTCCAGAACGTACCAGTGTCTCCGGCCTAGCTCTGCCTCTGGTCTTTTTCTGTTCATTCAAAATGGCATATAAAAAGACCGCCAGTTGCTTTGCTCCCGCACCCGTAATTTTCAGTGCCGCCTCACCAACTTCCAATGACATTCTCACTACTTGGTCAGCGGCTTCACCTGATGTGTTCATGGGTAAATTCCTCCTTTCTTTCCCGATTTTCCTGCCGCACAATTTTTATCTTCTCTTTCATCAAGCCGGAACGTGCGGCAATTCCGTCACACAGCCTCACCTCCTCTCTGAGTTTCCTCATCTGCTCCGTCAGTCCGGTAATCTCTTTTTTCATCTCCGTCCGTGTTTCCTCTTCTTTCACGCTCCGTACCCGGTATCTAAGAGATTTCCTTTCCATATCCAACTGCTCCAGACGGTTCTCGCAAGTTTCTTTCCATGAAAAAAGCTGCTCTGCGGTATCAATATGATAGCGGCAAAGCAGCCTTGTTTCTTTTGTAATCTGATTCAATTTACTTAAATCTTCCCTGAGTAGGAAGTGCATTTGCCTGGTACTCGTCTGAGGTCTGTTTTTCGGCAGGATTCCTAACAGATAACAGTAATGCAGATACAATCCACGCAGACCACCGATTTTCCTTCGTGAGTTAAGTGTCCCATGTAGACGAAAAACATACACGTTTTCTTTTTTAGATGGCACTTCCGTTTTCAATATTTCTCGGTTCTGTATCAGGATTCTTCTGCGGATAGATTCAAGCGTATACTCGTCTCCAAAGTTCCGGGCAAGTTTCAGTCCTCTCTCCTTTCCCTCTGGTCGCACTGTAATATCCTTTCCGATTTTAATCGTGTAACCTTTCTCCTTCAGATAGTGAAAGAACTGACGCTCTGTTCTCGCTTTGTTGATTGCCTCATCCACATCCGCCTGCACGATTCCCCGGTAGGTTGGTCTGCCTTCCTGATTCGCTCTCCATTCTCCATAGTGCTGTGTCTTGCCCGTTTTCGGATTTTCGATAACAGACAAACCATATTCTCTGCAAAGCCTGTCCGATACCCTCCGCATATCCCGATAATCCTGATTTGTCCTGTGGTATCGCAATCCATCTGTAAAAGATACCGAATTGACCACAAAATGATTATGAAGATGATGAGCCTTGTCTAAATGGGTGGCAACCAACACCTGAAATCGGTTCCCCCATAATTCTTCTGCCAGTTTCACACCAATCTCATGTGCCATTGCCGGAATACATTCCCCCAGTGCAAAAGACTGATACCCGTGAAATGCCATAATACCCTCGTCTTTTCCATACCTCTTTTTTACCGCCAGCATTTCTGTCCGGGCAGTGGTAGGGGTACAGTTGACACCGGAAACATACTGCTCCATGACTGCCTCACTTTCTTCTGCAATTTCTCCTTTCTGATTCTGTCTGGTCTTTTCTTCATTCACTGCATAAGCAATAACATCGGACAGCCCCTGTGATTCTTCTTCCGTAATTCCCGCCTGTTGCACCACTTCTGGATTTGTAGTCTTTTCTGGATTCTCCACATAAATCACAACCTTTCCAAGCCACCCTTTCACACTCCAGATAGATGTGGTAGCCACGTCACATATTTTGCGGGATTCCCCGCCCCTCTGTTTTCTCCGGCAGAATGACCGCCTCCGTAATCTCTTTCACGGTCTTTTCAAACATGCGCATTGCCCCATCATATCTCTGCACATCTATGACGTTCAGCGTGTGTGCTTTCTGTGCAATCTGGTTCAGGTTATTCCCGATTTTATGAAGTTCTCTCATCATAGAATAATAATCTGGCGGCGGTGCGTCCCTCGGCACAACACCCGTGATCAACTGCCGCAAATATGCCTCACGGTTCAGACCGCTTTTCTTTACTTTCTTATCCAATGCCTCCGCCTCTTTGCGGTTGAGCCGGAACATGACTGGAACATTTCGTTTTCGCATTCTCATACCTCCCCATCCAATTTGTATAAACGATTGATTTGTAACATACACATCAGAACAACTCCGAAAATCATTCCTACAATCAATCCACCAATAAACTGCCACATATAAATTCACTCACCTTTCTCATAGCGGACAACCGCCATACAATTTTTATTACATACCGAACACTTTCAGTTTCGGTTAGGGGTATTAGGGGACTCCCCTAACAAGCTGCCGCAAGATTGACAGACCTTCGTCTGGCAATCCAAAGGCGTTGCTTGCTGGTATGGTGTATCTCACACACCTTGCGTAACCGCTGCGGGTGTAAAAGAACATCACCAACCGAAAAGACACACTTTTTAAGGCTGCTTTTCGCCTTGCGGATGGGTACAACTACCACACTCCTGACAATTCCAATGGCACTTTTCACAGACTTCTTCCCCACATTCACCACAGTCTAACATCGTGCAGCCGCCACAATTTTCACAGTGATATTCGCATTCTTTACACCGTTCTGAAAGGTCATCCATCATACAATCCTGCTCATTCGGGCAAAAATACTCACACTCTTCACACGCTCCCGGACAGTCTCTTTCATCTTTTTCTTCCACTACAATTCCAATCAATTCATCTCCGGTAACATCCATTTCCTTCTCGGATTGCAGCATTGTTTTTAAAGTTTCTTCAATTCGTTCCCGGTCAATAGACGCAAGAATAATTTCCTTTTTATGGATAATCTTCAACACATATTTTATTGCTTTCATACAAAATCCTCTCTTTCTATCGCTCACGACTCTTTTCTCTGACACGTTCCTTTGCGTCAAAATTTGCCCCTACAAAGTCATCTGCACCAAGAACATACTTCTCATCATTCCATCTGTCCTGTGCAATTTCTTCCGCCTCTGCCTGACTGTCTGCACGAATAGAGACGGTCTTTTGTAAGGTTTCCGTGATTGTTACATCATACGTTTTCATCTCGCTCCACCTCTTTCCTGACCTCTTTTTTCACGTTTCGTCACTTGTAACCCCAACTGGAAACAAAGAAAATCGTTGTAATCTTTCCCGACAGGTGGTGGGCAGTCTCTTGTCTGGTACACCTTTGGTAACACCGTCTGAATGGCTTTTGTTGCTAATCTCCCTGCCTTATCATTGTCGAAATGAAACACAATCGACTGCACTTCCGGATACTCTTTCAAGAAATGTACCAGCGTTGCAGGCACTTTACTGTTCTCTATCTCCTTTGCAGGCTGATAAACTCCGGCAAGAGATAACAGATGTTCTGCTCTCCAGTTCTGACCTCTCATCTTTCGCAACGTAGCATAGGATAACAGATCAATAGCAGATTCAAACAGATGAACTTCTCCACATTCTCCTTCAGCAGGAATTGAAAAAGAATAATTTTTATCACTTCCACTCGCCTCTCCGATAAAATCTGTTCCCACACCTCTCAGTGCTGCATACCGGGCTTTCCCTTCCTTATCCTTCCCTACAAAAACGACATTGTGATAGTTCGCACTCTCATATAAACGTCCGGTTTCCAAACAAAAATGAATGAGTTCCGTGTCAATTCCTCTGTTCTTCAGATAAGAAACCACATACTCTGTGTAGCGGTAGGCTTTGGGAAGTAGCAGGGTGTTCTCTGTTTTCTTTTCGGCTGGTGCAGGAGCAGGCGGCTGAAAGGCTGCCTGTCCTGCAATAAGTTCTATTGCCTCAAGAAACGGATACCCTCTCACTTTTATCAGATAATCCAGTGCTGACCGTCCGCCGATTCCCTGACTCCACCACATCCACCTTCCATTGGAAATTTTCAGACTATCGTGGGTTCTTGTCGTATAGGTATTGCCAGAAAAATGCACAAGTTCAGATGGTTCATAGTTTCTAAGGTACGTCAGCAAATCCATTCTCTTTACTTCCTGTACCACTTCCGGTGCGATATATGGCATAATTTTCACCTTCTTTCCTGCCCGTGATTTGATATTTCCGGTTGGAATTGGAATATCAGGGCATAAAAATAACCGGGAGATTTTCGTTTCTGAAAACCTTCCGGCTATGTAAAAAATACTATTTAATTTTGTGCCACTAGCAGAAAATTTTCCTTCCTAATTCTCTAAATTAAGTTCATACTTTTTTAAATCAACTCGGAGAATAGACGTGTCATGAAAATTTGAGCATGATATCCCCCGTCACTCCCTACACCTTGAATCAATTTATAATTCTTCTTTAATATATCAAACAAATTTGTCATTTCAAAACATGGATGCTTATCAAAATTCATAAGATTGTATATGAACTTATCATCTGACAATTCATATACAACCCCTTCTTCAAACGTTATTTTTCCGGTCCCAATATCCTTCATCCCCATAAGATCACTACTGAAGTCTCTTCTAACAAAATATATTTTCCACTTTCCAGAATACTCTGTCTCTAAATCATTTTTAAGAAAATCAACAAAATCAAATTCCTCATTCTTTGCTTCCGGAATCGAAAGAAACTTACCAAAGATTGATTTAATTATATAAATCTTTGTATTCTGACTAAAACCTTTTATAGCTTTTGCATCACCATCAAGCGAAAAGAACTTTAAATATGCCTCATCATATTTTCCTAAAAAAATATTGCACTTTCTGCAAAGTGTCCTTGCAGTACGACCATCCGGATATAATGACTCTGCTAATTCATTATCAAATATGTCTCCTGAGATTTGTTCAATACCTTCACCAGCAGATAGTTTATTTCCTATTCTTTCTTGCATTTCTTTAGATTGAAAAGAGTCAAACATTTTAGTGATATTAAGTGCAACAATATCTTCATTCCCAACACTCCGAGCAGGATAATGTTCTTCACTCATTTCTTTATTATCAAAAAATTGTCCACACAATCTACACTTCCATTTATCTTTTCCCATAAAGTATTTATTTCCCCTTCAAAAATTTAAAATATTTTCAACAATCTAGCTCTTATCCACTTTATCTTTCAGATGATCTCAAGTCACTATAAAGTTTCATATTTTATTCCAACTCTTCACGCAACCACTCTTGTAATTTATCCTGCAACATTTTCTTATCCGGCAAATATAATTTATACTCTTTAGCATATATATTAGCGTTATCGGGTAATGTTAATTCGACCAAAGCCTCATCACTGTCTTTACATAGCAGAATACCAACTGTCGGATTTTCTCCATCTGTTTTTACATATCTGTCATAATAATTTACATACATTTGCATTTGCCCTAAATCCTGATGTGTTAATTCATCAACTTTTAAATCAATCAATACATAACACTTGAGCAAACGATTATAAAATACCAAGTCCACAAAAAAGTTTTTCTCATGAAAAGAAAATCTTTTCTGCCTTGCTTCAAATAAAAATCCTTTTCCTAACTCTAACAGAAAATTCTGCAACTTTCCAATAATTGCACTTTCCAAATCACTTTCTTGATAGGCAGCTTTATCATCCAGTCCAAGAAATTCCAATACAAATGGTGATTTAAGTACATCCTGTGGCTCATATAAAGTAATACCTTCATTTGCTAATTCCATTACTCTATCTTTATCTCTACTCATCGCTACACGCTCAAAAAGACTGGAATTATACTGACGCTTTAAAGTTCTGACATCCCAATTTGACCGATATGCTTCTTCCTCATAAAAACTACGTTCCATATCATTTTCCATTCTCATTAACACTTGATAATGTGACCACGAAAGTTTAAATGGTAAATTTGCTGTATCAAATTGTGCAGACGCTGTCTGAACAATTGGTAGCAAAACTTTTTCATCGGTATTATTCAAATAAGAAAATTGCTCTCCTCGTTCCTTATATACTGTGTAAAATTTTCTCATTGAAGCAACATTTGTCCTCGAAAATCCTTTTCCAAATTCCTGTGTCAGAAATTCAGACAGCTCATCAAGAATCTTTTTACCGTACTTTGCTCTTATTTCTCCTTTTTGTTCTTCTTCCACAATAAATTTTCCGATTTGATAATTAGAAATCAAAGTAGTCAAATTTGCGACTGTACCTGTGATTTCTCTTGCCGCCCGAATTATAGATTTTGACTTTTCAAACAAATTATTTAATTCATTATTTTTATGATTCATATATTCCTCCCACTAATATTTCATCTATAAGATTGTGCAGACGTGTCTGCACAATTCAAAATTCCGCTTAAATGTCCTGCATGAATATTATTGTACCATATATAAAAGATGTTGCCTACTACTCAATATTTCTTTAACCTACCCTACATCTTATCTAATTTCAGTTTATTTTTATCCCTAACAATTCCATCAGTTCCCACATGTGCCGACACCCCAACAAATACATCTGCACCATTTCCATCGACATTCTATCCGTTTCCAATACCCAAAATCTTGACAATGCCTGCACCTCTGATATACTCAAATTCATCGGCTCTCTTATCTCATCATGGTCTGCAATGGTGGAAAGAAAATCATACTTGTCCAGTAATTCATGGGTTTCCTCAAGAACTCCCTTATAAAACTCAGATTCTTCTTCCAGAGTTTCATAACAGATTTGCTCCACTTCTTCAAAAATCCCTTCCATCCACCTCGGAAGTTTATAAATATCAATATCATCAATCCGCACTCTGTCCACCTCTTCTTTCACTAGAAAAGCATAACAACCTTATCCATTTTGTTCCATTGTGCGAATTTCCATTTTACAGATAGAATTTTCTTCCTCTGCTATGTAGGCGGTATCGGTTTCCCGACACCGCAATGCTCACCTTTCTAATACCTGGCTGCTCTTTTCTTTCTCTTCTACACCCTCATCTGGCTCTGCATCAAGCAGGGTACTATCTTTCTTGTCCATGTCAAGCAGAGCGTTTAATTCACCCAAACGGGCAACCTTCTCTTTCAGTTCTTCCTCCTGTTGGAATGGTTTTTCTACTTCCTGCTTTGCTGTCTCTAACTGCACCTTCGTTGTTTCCAAACGCTCTCGACAACGTAAAAGATTATCTTCAAATTTCGCAATGGCATTATCCAGACGGGTGATGTTTCCGTGAATATCTGTTCCCAACGACACTTGATGTTTCATTTTCCCTTTCAGATTGATGACGAATTCTTTTGAAAAGGTATTGTAATACAGTTCCATTGAAAGCCCACGATACGCGCCAATCAACTCCGGATCGGGAGACTTCATTTCTTTACAGGCGGTAATAATAGCTTTTCCTGCCTCCTGCTTGTCATCATAAGAGATTTCTTTTATCTGCATAACAGGAAATATCTCTCTGTCTGAAGGTGTATGCGCCTTCACTAACGCAATGTCCGCCTCATAATCAGCAATCTTCTCCGTCAGATCTTTGATTTCTCTTGGATACTGTTTTGTCACCTTATCTTCCATATCGTACTTCTGACTTAGAAAACTCTGCTTTAACAGCTGTAACTTTGACACCTGAATGTCCAAATCCATTTTTTCCTTGATATGCGGATTCCCGGTGGCAAGTGCTTTGATTTCCGCATACGACAATGCTGTCTCGTCTATATCTTCCACTGTTCTTGCCGGACTTTTGGAGGTCATAATCTGGCTGATAAACTTCTGCTTATTTTCAATCATCTGATAAAGATAAGCGTCAAATGTTCCCTCGGTTACATACCGGATAATATCAACTTTCTTATTTTTATTGCCCTGACGCACCGTTCTTCCTGCCCGCTGTTCCAAATCAGTCGGTCATTTTTTGCGGACAGTTCAATACATACCTGTCTGTTTCTCTCCCTGCTTCTGCGTTTCGTTTCTGTCCCTTGCGCCTTTCTTATCCTCTCCCTGCACTCTGGACAATACTTTGATATTCCAGAACGGGGAACATATTCAACGCCGCATACTGTACAATTCTTTGGCTTTAATGCCGTCCACCGCTTGGTGGGCGTGATATGTAATTCACCGACAAAGCCGATGAATTTATAGTAAATCTTGATTTCCTGCTGTACCGTCCCGTCTGCCATCTTCTCACGCTCCGAAACCAGTATCTTGTCTATCAGTGCATTTATAACTGTTGCGTCCAGTTCCTTTAATCCTTGGTAGTTGCGGATAAGGGAGAGGAAGTCACGGACACCCTGCGATTTTTCGTAACTGTCGTTAAGAGTTTCCGTTACCTCTTTTAATCTCGTTTCGATTTCAAGCTGTTCTTTCTGGTATTTCCCCGACATCATCTCGAAATTCCGCTCGGTGATACGCTCCATGACCTTATCCTCGTAAAGAGAGGAAAACAGCCTGTCAAGCTCCGCAAGGCGTTTGTTCAGCTTCTTCCGTTCTTTCTCTAATGCTTTCGCCCTGCTCTGGTCTGTTTCCGTGAGCCGTTTTTCTATGGCTCTGACCGCCTTTTCATCATTCACCGCCATATCTGCAAATCGGTTAATATCGGCAAGGACGGCGTTGAATAAGTCCCTCGCTTCAATGCTGTGTGCGGTACACATGATATTGCCGTACCTGCCATAATTATTGCAGGAATATTGTATGCAGTCGATGATGTCGGGGCGTTTCCTCCTGTTGGCACTCGACGCCCGCATCGCATAACCGCAGTCCGCACACTTGATAACACCCGAAAAGATATTCTCAAATCCCCCTGCGTTCTGCTCCCTCCTGCGGCTCGTCATAAGCTGCTGTACGGTGTCAAATTCTTCCTGCGTGACTATCCCCTCGTGGGTATTGGGTATCACTTCCCATTCTTCGGGCAGCTTTGAAGGGCGTTTCTTGCTTTTCATGTTGGCGGCAATCCGCTTGTAGCCTGCAAGGTTTCCCGCATATATCGGGCTTCTTAAAATGCCCCTTATGCTGTTCTCGCTCCAGATATAGCGGTTTTCCTCGTTATCCTCAAAGTGCCGCTCATAGCCTGCCGCCCCCTGCTCCGCCGCATAAGCGGCAGGGCGTAAAACGTGCTGTTTGTTGATGTGCTTGCGGATTTTGGCGATTCCGTTGCCCGCTAACGCAAGGTCGAATATCTCCCTTACCACATGGGCAACTTTATCATCAATCAATAAATGGTTGTGGTCGGCGGGGTCTTTGACATACCCATAGGGTGCATACGTCCCCATGAATTTCCCCTGTTGAAACCTTGCACGGTACGCCGATTTTATCTTGACCGACACATCGGCGGAGTACATTTCGTTTAGGATATTACGGAAAGGCGTAATGTCCATCGCCGATTTATTTAAGGTATCTACACCATCATTGACCGCTATATACCTCACATTATTTTCGGGAAAAAAGACTTCCAGATATAAGCCGCAGTCAAGGTAGTTCCTCCCCAGACGGGATAAATCTTTCGTAACCACGCAGTTTATCCGCCCGTTTTCAATGTCTTTAATCATATTCTGGAAACTCGGTCTTTGAAAATTCGTACCAGAGTACCCATCGTCAACATACGTTTTTACCAAGTGCCATCCCTGCTTTTTTACATAATCCGTGAGGATGGATTTCTGTGTGGCGATGCTCGCACTCTCGTTATCCGTGCCGTCGTCTTTAGATAAGCGGCAGTATATTCCGACTTCATAAATCTGATTCTCCATTTTTATTCCTGCCATACTGTAAAACCTCCGTATCTGTTCTATCTGTTTTCATGTTCCATTGCGTACATTCTAAGCGGATAGCCCCTCATTGTCGAAGGTGTCGCTCTCGGCAATCCTCTTGCGGATGTCCTCGGAGATAATCGGGATAAACGCTTCTGCAACGGTCTGTGTGCCAACATATTCCCGACTAATAGCCATTTGTACCTGCCCTTTTGACGCAATACGCTTTCTCTTTTGGTTTGCTTTTTTATCCTCGCCCATACTCAAATCTTCCTTTCCATGACGGGGCAGGGAAGTAAAAAATATATCCCCGCCCTGCCACTCAGACACAATCAATCCCCGCTGTTTAACTCATTCTGTAACGCTTCAAGGAGTGCCGCCGCTTCATCAGCGGTCAATGTGATTCCCTTGCCGCACTTCCCACGGTTGGGGGAAAAGCTGCGGATGTCATACTTCGGCTCTTTTCCGTTCCATGAAATGAAATTGATTTCCTTTGTATAACCGCTTTCGCTTGCCGACAATACAGCGATTTCTTTTACAATCTCATACTGGATTTCTTTCATTTCCTGTCCCCTTTCCTGTCTTTTCTTCTGTCCAGTTCCTTGTATTTACCTCCCGAAAAGAGAAGATTAGCGGCTGTCCCTGCCCCGTTTCCTCTGCAATTCACGCTCCAAAAGCCGTATGATGGTGTCTGCCATCTGCTTCGGCGTTGTGCCTTTCGGGAAGTATTTCTTTAACCTCTCCATGCCGATTTTCACGGTTTCTTTCTGGTTTCCCTTTTCCTCCGTCATAATGGAAAATATCATATCCATGTCAAGCCGCCCGCTCTGGCTCAGGCTTTTCATCCGCTGTGCCTGTGAGAGTGAGGGTGTTGCTTCCTCGCTCTCCATTGTGGCAAATAGGTTTTCCTGCTCCTCTTTCTTTAAGAAGGACAGTTCCACCGCAGGCGTGAGGGCGATTTTCCCCTCGTCCACCATCTGCAAAATCGGCGGTATCAGTTTCGTCAAGCGGATAAATCTCTGCACGGTCATCCTGCCCACGCCAAAGCCCTGCGCCACCTTATCGTCCGTCCGCAACTTCGTCACAACTTGTGACGAGGTTAAGTCCGTGCGGAAGCCCTGCCGCTTCATGGCTTCGGATTTCATCTTGTAGGCAAACGCACGCTCCGATGGCAGTATATTTTCTCTTTGGAGATTGCTGTCTACAAGGGTAATGATGGCTCGGTCACGATCTAAGGGCAGGACAAAGGCAGGCACGGTATTTATCCCTGCAAGCTCGGACGCACGGACACGCCGCTGTCCCGCAATCACTTCGTAGCCGTTCCCGTCCTCTTTCGGGCGTGTGATTATCGGCGTGACAATGCCAAATTCCTTGATGCTTTCCGCTAATTCCAACAGGGTTTCATCCTCCACTACATGGAACGGATTGTCGGGAAATGGGTACAAGTCTGCAATCTTTAACACCTTAAAATCCTGTTTTTTCATTCACTTTTTACCTTTCTCTTGATTTATTTCTGCCTGTTCTCTGCAATTCTTCTAACACTTCGGGCGGTATTTTTGAGAGTAGACGCCCCATCTGCTCGTTGGTTCTCTGCAATTCAAATATCTTCTGATTGGCTTTCTGCACCTTTAATTCCTGTTGGTATTTTTCATCACGCATACGCCCCGCATAGTCCGATTCCTGCCCGATTCTCTCTTGCAGGCTGTCGATATACGCCTGCTGTTTCCCGATTTCCTTAGAGAATTTCTCCACGTCTGGCAGCCATGCCGCAATCAGTTCCAAAGCCTTGTCACGCTTCTTCCCTGCGTTAAAGGCATTGATGTCGGAGAGGGCAGACACGATTTCTTCATACTGTTTATCCAGCCTGCCGCCCAGTTTATAGAGCCATGTCGGGATGTGTTTCCGCTTGGTTTCCATTGAAGATTGACCTCTTTCAAGCTGATTCCACCGTGATGACATCCGCTCATGGTAGGCGGTCTGCCATTCTGACAGGCTCTTTTGATTGCCTAAAATCGTTTTAGCGGACAGTTTATTGTCTGGCGTAAGCGGCACAAAGCATAAGTGCATATGGGGTGTTCTCTCGTCCATGTGGACGACAGCGGAAAGGATATTTTTCTCCCCGACACGCTCCGAAATGAAGTCGAGAGCCATCTGGAAATATGCTTTCTGTTCTTCGGGCGGCAGGCTATTCATAAATTCTGGTGAAGCCGTGATGAGCGTTTCCACCATCATCACGCTGTCTTTCCTTGTCCTGCACCCCGCTTCAGCTACCATGCGGTTAATCTCCTTTTTGTAGGTGTAGCGTGGCGGCTTTACAAGGTGGTAGTTATCTTTAGAGCGTTCCATATCAATATCTGGGTTGCTTTTGTAGGCTTCTTTCTTCCGCTCGTTGTGGCGTTCACAAGCCGCAACGCCGCCCGCTTTTCGTTTCTGGAAACGCAGGATTGCGTAGGGCATAATTCATCATCTTCCTTTCTTCGGCGGGTAATTCCTCTGGGGTGACGGTTGGTGACGGTGATGACGGTTATTTTGACATACCCCCTCACAAGAACCGTAACCGTCACCCCGACATTCTTTTATCCGAAGCCGTAAGGCGAAGGATAGCAGGGCTACGCCCTGCCTAAAGGGAGTCCAGAGGGAACGTCTGGCACACGGCTCTTTGCAGGGCAAAGTGTAGTGTGTTACACCCTGTAAACGCAGTCGGAAAAATCGGGGAGATTTTTCTGACCGCAGGGGTGGCTTTACGAGCCGAAAAGGGCGAGTAATGCCCACGCCTGCATTTTGCGTTTGCTGGGTGTTCTCCTGTAGGGCAGAACCGCCGATTTTATATCCGTTTCAGCATGACGGTGACAGTTGCAGGGGGTATCCCAATCTAACCGTCACAACCGTCATCACCGTCACCTTCCCGTCTTGCAAGCGTAATCTTCCGAACCCCTTTCCTCCTGTGGTAGCCGTAACAGATATGGTTCTCTTCCAGAAAACTGCTGCGGTATTCGTTCAGCCATTTGGTAATGATGTTCGGGGCGGTTTCTGTTTCCCCCATAGCAGCTAACAGTTCCGTGGCTGTGCCAATCCATTCTTCCTTATCCCTCATAAAATCCACTAACCGAAAAAGAACGTCTGGTATCGCTTCTTTGGCAAGCTGTTCCTGTTCCTTACGCTCCACCAGTTTCCAACTGCAATCACGGAAACGGAGCGTGTATTCCTGATAGGGCGTGTCCCTGCCTGTTATATACAGCTTGGCGGTATCGGATGCACGTTTCTCTTTTTCCAGAACAAAGGTTGCGTCCGCACTTCCAGTTAAACCAGTCGTTCCAGACACTTTGTTGAACACATCACTGTCATTCTGCTTTCGGATGTGGTGTACGACAATGACCGCCAGTGAATGCCTGTCGGCAAAGTCTTTGATAAGGGAAATGTCCCCGTAATCGCTTGCGTAGGCGTTGTCTTTGGATGCGGTGCGGACTTTCTGCAAGGTGTCAATCACAATGAGCCTGCTGTCGGGGTAGTCTTTCAGATAATCCTCAAGCTGCACAATAAGACCGTCTGACAGCTTATCGCTCGCCACCGCAAAATGAAGCCGCCCGCTTGCTTCATCCGTCAAGCGGAACAGCCTGCCCTGTATGCGGCAGAACGTGTCCTCCAAACAAAGGTAAAGCACATCGCCCTCCATTGTCGGCATATCCCATAAGGGGATTCCCTGTGACACACAAAGGCAGAGTTTCAGCATGAGCCAGCTTTTGCCTATCTTCTGTGAGCCGCAGAACAGCGTTAAGCCCGTGGGTATCAGCCCCTCCACCACAAAGGACGGCTTCTCAAGCGGCTCATAAAGGAGCGTGTCAGCGTTGACCGTCTGTAGCTTCTGCATAGGATTCCTCCTTTCGGGCAGTGGTTTTGTTTTCGTTGCGCATAGGCGTGACCTCCTTAAAAATAGATTTACTCCCACAAAAAATGAGAGTATGTAATGCCGCCAATCCCACACGAATAAAAAGCAGATTTTTTTCGGGCGGTATCAGTCACGGTTGGAGATACTTTCTCATTTCCGCCTTGACTTTCTCCTTTGCTATGGCAACGGATTTCTGTATAGCGGAAGCGGTGCAATGCTCCATAGCGGCGATTTGGTAGAAATTAAACTCATACTCGTAATAGAGTAGGAAACGCCGCCTTTGTATCTCTGGCAGGCTCTTAACCGCCTTACAGAGCGTTTCATTCCGTTCCCCCTCAATCATTTGTTCATCAAGGCTCTTAGGCACACGCAATGCCCGTCTGTAAAGGGTTTCGTCCCACACCTCGTTAAACTCCCTGTGCCGTTGATTCCATTGCTGAAGGTTTCTATTTTTCCGTTCCATCTGCCGAAATTCAATGAATAACTGTTCAGATACTTCCAGTTCATGGTGTTCCACCTGCCCGTCCTTGAAGCTGATAAAATACCTTGTGCCGCTTTCTGTGGATTCCTCCCGAAGCGTGTACGCCTTAGCCTTATATGCCATCCCGCTTTCCTCCTGCCCAAAATAAGTAGGGAGATTCCGCTCCCCACCCAGTAGCCCACAGGATGGCGGGATGTTTTAGATGCCTATAAAATTTTCCGCAGCTTCTTCCGCAGATGGTCTAACCTTGCGTAGATGGCTCCTGCCGTTAAATGCACAAGCGGTGCAATCTCCTTAGTGGAATAGCCCTGCATTTTCAGCAGGACGATTTGCAGGGTGCGCCCGTCAACGGTAATCAGCACTTGGTAGAGGTTTTCGCTTTCAATCTCATCCAGTAAATCAGCAACGGTCTTTATCTCTGCCTGCCGTTCCTTGTCTGCCATGCCCTCAAGGTATTCCCCGAAACCGCTTGCCCATCGGTAAAACCGCCTGTTGGAATTGAACTCTGCCCTGTCGTCCGTGCGTATCTGCTCAATGACCGCTTCATCCATGCCGCACTCACGCAGAACCTTTTCCTCGGCTTCTTTCCAGATGCGCCATTTCCTGTCCTCCCGTCCGTGTTTGTATGCCATGCTCCTTTTCCTCCAATCAGAATTGATTGAGAGGGCAGGGAAAAGCCCCCTCATTTTCCTAAAGGAAAAAACAAGGGGGCTGAACGCCTTAAATTTTAATTTTCCATTATCTTTCTCAGCTTCATAAGGATTTTGGCTTTGCGCTTGTTCACAACACCTTGCGTCACGCCTAACTGTAACCCGACTTCCCGCTCGGAAAGTTCTTCAAAAAAGATTGCTTGTATCAACATCTGTTCACTGTCCGACAATAAAGACAGGGCGGCTTTCAGCCTGTCCACCATAAGCGCATAAACAACAGTTTCCGTAACGTCCGCCGCTTTATCAACAATGAAGTCAATCACATTTCCCTCGCTGTCTGTAAAGCCCTCCAATGAGAGCAGGCTGTGATTTGTGTCCAGTTTTTTCAGATAACGCCACCGTTCTTTATCACGGTAGAAGTCCGTGTATTGCTCCCTCACGACTTCAAGCAGACAGCCCTGCACGGGGATAAACAGCTTGTCCATATAGCTCTGGTCAGCATTCCTACGGCGGCAAAACTCTGTGTAGGACAATTCCGCATAGCCGCCGTTTTCTTTGATATATACTTTTCTTGGTGCGTATTTCACCATAAGTACCTCCCATCTGAATTTTTGAAATGCTCAAAATCCAAATGGAGAGGTGGAGAACGGCAACGCATATCAGAAACACCCCTGCGGCGTATTCCGATAAAAAACGACAAAAGAAAAACCGCAAAGGCTCTGTGACCTTTACGGTTATGAGAAATAAATATTCTGTTGCATAGAGATTGTACTTCTACTTTCATGGTGAGAAGTACCGTTGCACTGGCAGGAATTTTTTTAACTGGTTTCCTGCCTTTCCTTGATATGCTATGTATGGATAGAATTTACTTCGTATGTACAGATAGATTACCGCCCGAAAAAAGAACATAAAAAATCTCCCCAAACTTTAAAACAGGTCTGGGGAGTGTCTGTTAAGTCTTTTCGGGCATAGCAATACCGCCCACCACACGCCGTTTTTTTATATGGTGGGCGTTCGCCTTAAAACCTTATGAAATGAAACAGAGCCAATGAACTGTGATTGCTCACTTGTTCATCGGCTCTGCGGCTGTGCGTCTGGCTCTTTGATGACAGTTATCTTCAAATTTGCTACTTCAATCAATGTTTCTTGTCTACATTTCGGACAATAAAGGGGATAGTTTCTTAAAATGGTATCTTCTCTGATTTTATCGCGGGTTTTATTTCCACATACGGGACATCGTATCCACTCTGTTGACATTTTTATCTTCCTTTCCCACAAATATACGTGCTGTTATCTTGCACCTATCTGATATTTCAAATACACTTTCTTTCCAACGAAAAATAGTATTATCGTAATAATCAAATATATAATCGGAGCAATCTGAAAGTTTATCAGATATTTTCCAAAAATAGAAACTAATCTATCATCCCACAAATTCCATTTTATTAATAAATTCGTTGGCAACAAATCATAAATCTGAGAGGGTACTCTAAATTGATAGGGTATATCAATCATCATTGTAAATATCATAATTCCAACTGGAATAGCCATAACCGCAATGCTATTCTTTAGAATTTCTGATAAAACCATAATTGTGATACTATACAATATAGATATTATCACTAATTCAATTAATAAAATCAATACAGATTCTCCAACAGTTATATTCCATGATGATAATGGAAAAGCAAGTTGCACGGCTACATTAAAACCATCAGCACCATAAATGCAAATACTGGAAATTGCTGTTATTCCAAAGCACAAAACTGCTATCACTACCCCGAATGTCATTCCTGCCAATATCTTTGCTATATATAAATCTCTTCTTCCATGCCTACTACACAAAATAATGGCATCTGTTTTTCGCAGGTGTTCTACTGAGAACACATTAGAAAGACAGATCGCAAGCACTAATAATACCATGTAATTAATGGTGTAAGCATATTCCCACAAATCACCCCAACCTTCTGTATATTCATAAGTAAAGGGAGTTTTTATCTGTGCAGCTTTTTTCTCCCAATAATCCGTTTCTTTTTCTGTAAGCATTTGGACTGTATGATTTTGAGAAATTGATTTTTCCCGCTCTGAGTACAAATCATTAGCGTCTATTTCTAATGCTGAGTTGCTATTTTCCATAATGGCTTGCACATAAGAATAAATTGGTGTATATTCTGTTATTCCTCTTTCAAGTTCATCTCCTTGTGAATCATCTGTAACGATTGCAGTTTGTATTCCAGACATGGAATTGTTACTTATAATTTTTCCGTCAGTTTCTTTCGGAAAAGAAGCCTGCATTTCCTGAAGTAAACTATCGTCAATCTTTCTCCTATTAAGATTTCTCGCATATTCTCTATTGATTTTCATTGCTTCATAGCCGCTAACATCCTTGTCCTCAAAATAATAAGTGGAACCAATTAAATCACTAAAACTCAAAAACCCACATAGCAAAACTATGATTGTACCAACAATCCAGACTAATTTTCGGTTTACAATTTTTTTTAGTTCATAGCTATATAACACACCTATTCGTTTCATCTCAATCCTCCTCGAATTGTTTTAAATAGAATTCCTCTAAATCACCTGATTTTTCTTGCCATTTTCCCTGATAAATTAACCGCCCATCTTTCATCATCAATACAGTATCTGCTATATGCTCAATATCTGAAACAATATGAGTAGAAAGAATAACGATATTTTCTTTTCCAATCTTTGCAATAATATTTCTGAAACGCACCCGTTCTTTTGGGTCAAGTCCAGCAGTCGGCTCATCTAAAATAAGAATCTGTGGATTGTTCAATAAAGCCTGTGCAATTCCAAGCCGCTGTTTCATACCTCCCGAATATTTTTTAATTTTTTTATGTGCTTCTTCTTTTAAAGATACTAATTCTAAAAGTTCATTCGCCTTGCGTTTTGCCTGTATCTTAGTAAGCCCTTTTAATGCTGCCATATAAATCAAAAAATCCATGCCTGTAAAATCTGGATAATACCCGAAATCCTGTGGCAAATATCCTAATTTTGCCCGATAAGCTTCTGATGAAACATCAACGCCATCATAAGTTACAGTTCCGCTGTCTGCTTTCAAAACTCCACAAATGATTCTCATCAATGTTGTTTTTCCTGCGCCATTCGCCCCCAACAAACCATATACCCCTTTGTGTAAATTCAGAGATATACAGTCAACTGCAATTTTATTATGATATTGTTTTGTTAATCTGTCTAAGATAAGTTCCATGCCAGTTCCTCCGTTTGTTTAATATTTTTTCTAATCTCTTTTATACACAATACAATTAAAACCATCAATGAAATGAACCAGAATGAGATATATTTCATTTGGTATATAACTGGAAAAACACATTGAGCAAAAAAATTCATTCCACTGATACCAATCGCAACACCCATACAAAGATACATAGATTCTGTTCCGTGTATTTTTCTAACTATCCATAACCCAATCGTTGTTGTCAACACATAGGGCAACACCAGATATAATCCCGTCTGGAAAATAAACATTGAATTGTAAACAGCACAAACAGGAATCAAAAAAAACAGTAGTAGTAGATGGGATAAGCCAAGTATTGCCATTCGTACAAGCAGAACACTTTTTAACGAAAAACGTGTTGTCATTTCTAGTTCAGACATTAAATAAACATCTGAACGGGCGTTTTCTATAATTACACATAACGCAACAAACGGAATTAATGCAGAAACTATCCACAAAATATCCTTTTCCAAAAAACATCCGCCGACAATGGCGATTCCAAGTACAAAACTAAAAACCCCCCATACATATTGGGGAATATACATCAACTGTGAATACAAAAAAGACATATTGCCGATTTTCAGTTGTGGGATAGTGTTTAAAAACTCTTTTTTCCTTGTCGGGGCAGGTGGTTCAAAAGCATCCTGCAATCCTTTTTTTAACTTCTTGTTCACTTAAACTCCTCCTTTCCAAGTATCTCTTGAAGCTGTTTTAATGCCTTTTTTGTTTTCCGATAAAGAAAAAATCTTGATACTTTTAAAAAATTGCAAATTTCAGATACAGGAACTTCATTCACATACCTTAAGAGTAATATTTCCTGTTCTTCTTTTGTGAGCCGCAGCAACGCCTCTTTTATAGCAATACTTGTAAGTATCTCATTCTCTTTATCTTCTGATAAAAATTCGTCCGTTAAGGGTTCTGTTTGTTTTTTGCGGTATACATCAACGCATAGATTATGAGCAATCGTATAAAGATACCTTAATTTTTGCCCCCTTTCATAATAAGCATTATCTTCCAGAAATCGAAGGAAAGTTTCTTGTGTAATGTCTTCTGCCATTTGCTGATGGTGCAGTTTAAAATAGCAATAACGATATATTTTGTCGTATTGTTCTTCTAAATCCATATGTATATTTGAAACCTCCTTTCATTTTGATTAACGTATCACACGGCTCAAATGTGCGCATTTTCTAAAAAAATTTTCACTTTCTATTGTATCTGCATTCATACTCCTGTCAATATAGTTGAAAATTGGAAGTCCAAATTAAGAAAAATGGCACACTTATTTGTAAAATAAATGTGCCGCACCAACTTTTCATTATGCATATATAACTTCTTTTTCCACAATCTCCCTCGCACAAGCCCTTATATTATTCATTCTTCCAGTCCATTCTAAGGCGTAGACGTTCCGTTATACCCTGTGCCTGTTTCATGCCCTCTATGAGCCTTTCAAAGCGTTCCTGTGCCTGCCTGTCAATATCGGCAAGATAATCGTTAAGCCTGCCACTTGTGAGAAGATTAGTGTATGTAACTTTGCGGTGCTGTTTCAGATAATCTCCTTGCCTTTCGTATTTGCCACCCATTTCCTCAAATATTGATTTTGCCATCGTCTGTTACCTCCACATTCTTTTTTACTTTGAATGTCCGCAAAATCCGTCCTACATCACGGGGACGCCACGGACAATCCAGATCATGGCTGGCAATGATTAAATCCTGCACATTCGTCCCGGCTCCCATTTTAAAAGTGCTGCCCATCAGAACACGGACAGCACCTCTTCGTACTTTGGAAAATAATTCTTTTTTTCGGACTTCGGTATTGGCGTCATGGATAAATGCAATCTCTTCCGGCGGTACGCCCCTTGCAATCAATTTATCCCTCACATCATTATAAACGCTGAAACTCTCGTCTTTCTTTGGTGTGGACAGGTCACAAAATACCAATTGCGTCAATTTATCTTCTTTATTATCATACCAGAATCGGTAGACTTCATTGACACAGGTATTGACTTTACTCTCACCTTCGTCCGGTAGCATTTCATTGACCAGCCTCTGATCTAGTGCCAGTTTTCTTCCATCATTGGTAATAAGCAGCATATTGTCCTCTGAGGCATTTACCATTCCACCTCGTACCCGTTCCGCACGTTCCCCTAAGTCTAATACCATGTCTTTCTGCATTTCACTCGGCTTGACTGTGACTACCCGATACTCAGCCTCCGGAACAGGCAGATTCAGCATATCCGCAGTCTGAATATCTGCTACCTCCCGGAACATCATCATCAGTTCCGGCAGATTATAAAACTTCGCAAACCTTGTTTTCAAGCGATACCCCGTCCCCTCCGGTGCAAGTTCAATGGCTGACACTGTCTCTCCAAACGTAGACGCCCATGCGTCAAAAAATTGCAGATTGCCTTGTACCAAAGTATCGTACTGTAAATATCTCTGCATGGTATATAGTTCATAAGGTAGGAAACGCCACGCCATACTTCCTTTCGTCAGCGGTCTTAGCGTAACCCCCTCCCGAACCGTGCTTACACCTCTCGATGTACACGGCTCTCCATTTTTCATAGTCTAAGTGATTT
>NZ_SMMX01000027.1 GCF_004345005.1 Extibacter muris | reverse complement strand
ACACCTGATGGTCCAAGGAGAAAACGTCACACCAATGCCTGCTCATTATACAGCTTAAACAATGAGAGGATTAAGTCCCAACTGGCTGTTGGGTACTGAAACCCTACACTTATATATTAGGAGGAGATTGATTATGAAGCTTGGATTAAATCTGTCATTTGCCGTGAAGCGTTTTTTGGAGCCGGAGAAGCTGGCCCACATGTGCAGGCATGACTTTGACACGGACCACGTGCAGTTTACCTGGGACCTCATCGACCCGTGGTGGCCGGAAGAATTAAGGGATGTGCTGGCAATCCGCTACAAGGAAGCATTTGCAAAAGAGGGTGTACACATAGACGCTACATTCGGAGGACTGGCATCCTATTCGTATGCCCATCTTCTCGCTCCGTCCAAGGAGCAGAGAGAAGCAGCCCTCCTCTTCTTTAAACGGGCCATCGACCTTACGGCAGTGATGGGGGCTAAGGTCATGGGAACGCCGGTGGGAGGCATGTCCTACGACGACGCCCGCTGCCCTGCAAGACGGGAAGAACGGTACGAAGAGATGCTTGGCTATGTCAGACGGCTGGCCTCCTATGGGAAGGAGCAAGGTCTAGAGGAGATACATATCGAGGCGACGCCGCTCATCACGGAATTTCCACACAGCCCGGAAGTGTCGGTAAAGATGATGAAGGACCTGGAAGGGACGGATATTCCGGTAAAGCTGCTCGTGGACTGGGGACATGCGCTTTATGAGCCGCTTCTGAAAGAAGAGGCAGACATGGAACTCTGGCTTTGTACATGTGCCCCGTATATCGGCTCCATTCATCTTCAGCAGACGGACGGCCAGTGGGACCGGCACTGGGACTTCACGAAGGAAGGGATCGTCACGCCGGAACTCATCAGGAGCGCCACTGCCAAGGCCGGGCTCGAGGATGTCATGCAGTATCTGGAAGTTGTCACCATATTTGAAGATGACGATGACGCAGTGTACGAAGGCATGAAAAAGACGATGGACTATCTTCACAGGGAACTGGATTAAGGAGGCGGCAGCATGGAATATAAAGAGATGTACGAGCAGATGCTCTCTGAATATCGACAGGTATTTGAGAAGCTGGATCAGGCAGCGATGCGGGAATTTATCGATGAAGTGGAACGGCATGACCGCATCTTCCTTATCGGGGTAGGACGGGAAGGGATGGCGACGAGAGCATTTGCCATGAGGCTCATGCATATGGGCAAAGAGATTCACTGGATTTGGGACGACACGACACCTTCCATAGGAGAAGGCGATATGCTGATAGCCACCCTCGGAGATGGCTGCATCGGGCATATCAGCTATATTTGCGAGCGGGCGAAAGAAGCAGGAGCGCTCATATACGTGGTAACCGGTTCGCCGAGCGGGAACACGGCAAGAAACGTTGCGGACAAAGTATTCTTCGTCCCGGCCGCGGTGTACCGTGGGACGGATGATGTCGTTCCGTCATTCCAGCCCATGGGCAATCTGTTTGAACAGTGCCTGCTCATCGTATTCGATATGATAGTGATGACCATCGTGGACGAGACGCCGGGACTGACATTCGAGAAGATGTCGGGACGCCACAGGAACGTGGAATAAGGGGCGTTACGCTAGTGGTGTGGAGTGAATGACGTATAGGAGGTAGAGGTGCGATGAAAAAAATATTAAATGCAGACGTGGATCATGTCGTGGAAGAGATGCTCGCCGGATATCTTTCTGCATACAGACGGTACTACAAAAGAATCGGCGAGTACAATGCATTTACATACAAGGGACACAGAAAGGATAAGGTTGCGCTAGTCATCGGCGGAGGAAGCGGACATGAACCGCTGTTCTCCGGGTACTGCGGAGCCGGGCTGGCCGACGGCGTCGCCTGCGGCAACATATGCGCATCCCCCAACCCGGAGCTGATCTATGAGACGGCTAAAGCCGTAGATCAGGGAAAAGGGGTCCTGTTCATCTATGGGTGCTATGCAGGAGACAATCTGAACTTTGACATGGCGGAGGAACTGTGCCGTGCGGACGGCATGAAGACAGCCCACGTGCGAGTGTGGGACGACTGCGCTTCTGCGCCGAAGGAGCGCATCACCGACCGCCGGGGCATCGCGGGTGATGTCTTTGTTATCAAGGCAGCCGGCGCGGCCTGCGATGCGGGCCTTGCGTTTGATGAGGTGGTACGTATCGCAGAAAAGGCGAGGGACAATATCAATACGATTGGTCTTGCAACGTCTCCCGGAACGCTGCCGGGGAACGACAAGCCGACATTCGAGCTGCCGGATGACGAGGTGGAATTCGGCATGGGGCTACACGGTGAGCCGGGCATTGAGCGCACGAAGATGAAGCCGGCGGATGAACTTGTGGGAAGGATGTACGCAGAGCTGAAGGCAGAGATGAACCTGCAAGAAGGGGATGAGGTTGCAGTCCTTGTAAACGGACTTGGATCCACACCTCTTCTGGAGCTGAACATCGTGTATTATGACCTGCACAGGCTTATGGCGGCAGACGGGCTCAGGGTGCACGATGCAGAGGTGAAGACGTACTGTACGTGTATGGAGATGGGGGGATTCTCCATCACGATGCTGAAGCTCGACGAGGAGCTGAAGCGGTATCATGACGCGCCGTGCTATTCTCCGTATTATGCAAAAGGAGAACTGACGGGTGCAGTCTGCGACTCCGGAGACATGGAGGAGGAGGAAGAGCCTGAGTTTGATGAAACTGACGCGGAAGAGATCAAGATCGTAAGGAGCAAAGAAGGGGAGCTTGCAGAGCTGAATGCCGAAGATGCGAGGAATATGCTGCTCTACATAGCGGATAAGATGATTGCGAGCAAACCGTATCTTACGGAAATCGACAGCGTAATCGGAGACGGGGACCATGGAATCGGCATGGCCGGTGGCATGCAGAAGGCGAAGAAAAAGCTGCTCCGGATGGAGGACGAGACAAATGCATATGCAGTCTTCGAGGCCGCGGGAAAAGCGATGCTTATGTCTATGGGGGGCGCCTCCGGCGTCATATTTGGAAGCCTGTACCTTGCAGGAGCGAAGGATATGGAGCCGAAAGAAGTGCTTACGGCTGCCGACCTGGCAAAGATGGAGCGGATGAGCCTCCTTGCCATCCAGGATCGAGGCAAGGCCGAGGTGGGAGACAAGACGATGGTGGATGCACTGGCTCCCGCGGTAGAAGCGATGGAGAAAGCGGCGTCCGGCAGCCTGCTCGACATGCTGAAAGCAGCAGAAGAAGCGGCCAGGCAGGGCATGGAAGAGACGAAAAAATATGTTGCCAGATTCGGACGGGCCAAATCCCTTATGGAGCGGGCCATCGGGCACCAGGATGCAGGCGCGACCTCCGTATGGCTCATCTTCCAGGGCATGAGAGAATTCGTAGAAGGCAGATAGGGACACCCTAAAACGAGGTTGGGGACGGGGGAAAATGAGTTTTCCCCCGTCCCCAACGAACCTCAACGATGAAAGGCGGGTAAAGGTGATGAATAAAAAAGTAAACTGGGGCGTCCTCGGCTGTGCCGGGATTGCCAGGATAAGGACGATACCGGGACTGCTTCGGGCAGATAATGCAAGGCTGCATGCCGTCGCGAGCCGGCAAGGCGGCAAAGCTGAGGAATGGAAAGAATTATTCTCCGCTGAAAAAGCCTATGGCAGTTATGAACAGCTGCTGGAAGACGATGAAGTGGATGCTGTCTATATACCGCTTCCCAATTCTATGCACTATGAGTGGACAGAAAAAGCGGCAAAGGCCGGAAAGCATATTTTATGTGAGAAGCCGTTAGCCATGAATGAAGAAGAGGCAAAGAAGATGTATGAGGTGTGCCGGGAGAACGGAGTGCTTCTCATGGAGGCATTTGCCTACCGGCACAGTCCGCTTGTGCAGAAGGTGAAGGCGCTTATAGATGAGGGGGCCATAGGCAAAGTGAAGTATATAGAATCGCACCTGACGGATGTGCTTTTCGACATGTCCAACATCAGGATGAACCAGGGTCTGGGCGGTGGCGCGTTTTATGATATGGCGTGCTATAATGTCAATGTCATAAGCTATCTGATGGGAAAAGAGCCGGAAAGCGTCAAGGCGTTTGCCGAGACGGATAAAGAATACGGGGTAGATGTAAGCAACACGTTCCTGCTCAAGTATGATGACGGGACCCAGGCTGCGGGTTATTCATCGCTGAATTCCTATGCCAGAGGCTATTATGCCGTAGTAGGAGGTAAGGGAAGGATTGAAGTCCCATGTAACTTCAATTGTAGAAACGTGTGCAAATTCACAGTTTCCACAGGTGCCCGTGTAGATAATGTGGAAGTGCTGGATGAAGAGAAGACGGAGTATACAGTCATGTGTCCCGACAACTACATGCTGGAAATAGAACAGTTCGGCAGATGCATTCTGGACGGGGAACAGCCGCTCGTGTCGGAAGAAGAGACATCGCGGAACGCTCGTATACTGGACAGGGCGCTGGAAGACGCCGGACGGTAGGAACAACGCCTGATACAGCTGCCGTCTCTACGGCAGCTGGCCCTGTTCTGTCTTCTTAAACAAGATGTTGTTGACCTTTTCTGTTATCCAGATTTCATCATCGATAATTTTTATATCGTATCCATTGATGACTGCAGGATGAAAACGGCTAACAATATCTTCAAACGCAGCAGCAGTCTGCTTTTTCTTGGGAAAACGGATATGTGTCTCAAAACAGTCCGTCAAAATGCCTTTATATTTCAGCACTCTGCTGATTTCACGAAAGGTATCATTGATTGCAGGAAAATGATGCAGTGCATACCGTGTAGTGACAACGTCGAAAGTATGGTCTGCAAATGGAAAAGTGACACCGTCATAGCCTTTGAACTGCAGTCTCTTCAGACCTTCAGCTTTTGCTCTTGCCTCGTTCGCCTTCAGTGCTTTTTCAACAATATCGAGCCCGGTCACCTCAGCTTCAGGATAAGCTTTTGCCAGTGCGAAAGCTAAATATCCGGTTCCAGTTCCTAAATCCAGAATCTTCATACCGGACTCTATCTTCAGAAGGCCGATAATTAAATCAAGATGTTCATCGTCCTGCGTCTGCCTGTGCTTCCTGTGCAGTACGTACATTCATTACCTCATAGAGCAGGGGGAAGTTCAGCGGAGCATCGGTGTAATTGTGGACTACGATCCGGTAGTAGACAACCTGGCAGGCGGATACGGAGAGCGTCTTAAATATTACATTATCTGCCTCTGTACCTACATATTTCTCTACAGTAAAGCCGGTGTTGCAGGATATGACCGGCGTCTGGAAATGAAGGATACGAGGAGGATTATCGTACGTAAGTTCAGTCGAGGCAGCATCAAGATGGTTTGCCTCCTGGAAGGTGACAAGCGTCTCTTCATCGTTGTTCGTATGCAGATGGGAACCGTGGGCAGGCCCTTTGTTTTCAATCTGGTAGGTGACCCGAACCCGTGTCCGGCTGTACGGTGAGGCAGGAGGATAAGGAACTTCTCCCAGGCCGACAGTGATTACCCCGTCCCGTACATTTGCTTCGCTGATATCAGGCAGAAGAGCCGGCATGGTATACACGGTATAATCAGGGTCTGCCGGATCCGTAATGTCGGGATTCCCCCGGTCAGGATGAACAGATATCTGGCAAGCCGTTCCAGCTCTTCTATGATAGGATTGTCGGAACCGCTCTCGGCCGCTTCATGGAGATAGGAACCGGTAGAGGCAATCGTGCGCATATTGTCGAGCACATTCTCCCGTGTGTAAGGGCCGGGTGACTGGGCGCCTATCTCTGGCCATCCGTAATCAAGATAACCGAACGGCGGTGGAGGTCATCTAGAATGGTGTTGCTTTCATATCCTGTGTCATTCATGCTATACGGAAGCTGTGTGCTGTCCAGAGGCGTGCCTGTGGCAACGTTCTGGATAAAGTTGCCGGCGTAAGCGCCAGGATTCTGAGCATATATATCAGACAGGTAACGGGACAGAACCGCATCCGTGCGCGGTGCCGTCGTCCTCATAGATATCGGAGTATCGTATCTTGTAATAATTATAGTAGTTGTACAAACTCAGCTCAGTACTCGCCACAATGGGAGCAGACTGTGCCATATAGGCCGGAATGTCTGTGGCAGAGACATATGAGCCGTTGCGGTAGCCGAGGATCTGTCCGATACGGTTGCCGCTTGTCGTAGAACGCCGCCAGGTAAACAGCGTGCCGAGGTAATCGTAGGAAAGCCCGCCGCCTGGCAGCGGTACATAGGCATCTCTGGCAAAAGGCACGATAGTGACACGTGTTTCCTTATTCTGCCGCCAGAGCAGCTGGATCGTCTGGCTCAATGCCCTTTTTGCCAGGTCCATCTTGCGGCTGCCCCCCGACATCATGCTGGCTGTCACATCCAGCACAAATATGACATCCAGCGAGTGGGCCGGGTAATAAGAATATACGAGCGGGTTGGCTTCGACATCCAGCGTTACGGTTGAGGAGCATCCGTCAGATGCCCCTTTGGATATCCGGATCCGATTCTGAAAATGGATGAGGACGCCCCGGCCATCATCATATCATAACCTCCAACGTCTGCCGGATCCTGTTTTCCGGGACCCTGGTAGGGACAAGGTGTCTTTGTTGTTGACATATCAATACCTCCATTCAATACTATAATATAGTAAAAGAATGGGAGGCGTGATTCACCAGGCAGGGATAGCATCTCTGCACGGAACTGTTATCCGGCGTAACGGTGTGTTATACTGGAAAAAGATGGAGAGAGGTGAAAGGATGAAGAGAGGTGAAGGGATGAAGAGACGTTATGGGCTGAACATGGTATGGAAGATGACGATAGCCACGATGCTGCTGCTTCTCATACCGATATTCATTATCTGTATCATATACATACAGATGTATCAGAAGACCTCCATGGAGACAGCGGACGGAAAACTGACGTCCGTGCTGGGCAGCATGCAGGGCAGGATTGATGAGACGCTGTCAGACGCAGATGTCATGCTGGACGAGCTGTTCTACCGGCAGGAATTTTCTTATTTTATGAATGATAAGAATGAATTGAGCCAGCGGGAAATCAACTATTATACTTCCAGCGTACAGAAGGAGCTGATCAACAACCGTTACCTGTATTCAAATATCTTTGGAAATATCGGCCTCTATTCCTCGAATAACCAGGTAAGGGCCGACTGGCAGTTTCCCCTTCAGAAACTGGAGGAAAAGCCTTATTACGCGGAGATGACGGTAGATACGCAAGGAGCGGTCTACGGAGCAGTCAGAGAGTCGGAACTCGTGTTTTCCACGCTGGATACCAAGCACATAAAAATAGGCAATGCCAATGTCTATGTCCTTCCAATCTATAAGAAGGTATATGCGATAGGGACGAAAGATGTGATAGGAGTGGTGGAGACGGATGTGGATATCAACCGCCTTATGGACGTGACGGGCCTGCGTAATGACAATTCCGGTATAACGAAGATAGTGGCGGACCGGAAGAAAAATGTACTTATCAATACAGGGAACAGGGACAGCGTGCTTGAAAAACGTATTATGGCAAGGATTCAGGAGGATAAGGGTACGGAAGAACTATACATTGACGGAGCAAGCTACCGGATGTCTTACTCCGTCTGCCCGAATACAGGGCTTATCAATATTGCCCTTCTCTCACGGGATGACATATACAGTAATATCTTCAACATGGTCATCGGCGTACTGCTCATCACCGTGATGTGCCTTGGAGTGATGGGGATCATCACTTACCTCGTCATCAGCAACATGCTGAGCCGCCTCGTAGTCGTAGACGTCATGATGGGCAAGGTGAGGGAAGGACATTTTGACGTGCTCATACCAGAGGACGGCAAATCAGATGAGATATCCCGCATCGGAAGTTCCTTCAATCTCATGGTGGCACACCTGAATGAGGTTCTCGAAGAGAAGGTACGGAACGAGCAGGCCCAGAAAGACGCCGAAATTAAAGCGCTGCAGGCTCAGATCAATCCACATTTTCTATATAATACGCTGGAAAATATGCGCATGCAGTGCGAGATAGACGGCTATTATATGATGGGGAACAGCCTGGCCGTGCTCGGGGAACTCTTCCGCTACAGCATCAAGTGGGGCAACAACGAAGTGGCATTTGAACTGGAATGGCAGAATCTGAAGAATTATCTCTATATCATGTGCATGAGATATGAAGATGACCTGGAGGATGAGCTGGAATGTGACTACGGGCTCGAGGATGTGATCGTTCCCAAAATGATACTGCAGCCGCTGGTGGAAAACTGCTTCAGCCATGCATTCAAGACGAAGATGCCGCCGTGGAAAGTCCACGTAACCGCAAGAAGAGAAGAGGACAGGCTAGTGATTGCCATACAGGACAACGGGTGCGGCATCGAGGGTGAAAAGGTGGCGTGGATTCAGAGATGCCTGGATGAGAACAAAGAGATCCGGTGTACCGAAAAGCAGCGCAAATCTGTCGGAATCCTGAATGTAAAGCAGAGGATAGAGATGATATGCAAGGAAGGCAGCAAAGTATTGATAGAAAGCGAGCAGCACGAAGGAACGGTAATTCGCATTATAATTGTGCTGTAGGTGATGGAAATGGGTGAGGAAGATGTTTAAAATATTAGTTGCAGATGACGAAAAGTTCATACGGAAAGGTATCGTATCCATACTGTCCGGCAACCTCAGGGAAGAAGTAGAGTTCGTAGAGGCGAGAAATGGCCTGGAGGCGCTGGAAAAGTCAAGGACAGAGACGCCGGGGCTTATCATAACTGACATAAGCATGCCCGGATGCGACGGCCTGGAGTTCATACAGAGGCTGAAGGAGATCAACGTAAATGTCCCTGTTATCATCCTGTCGGGATATGAGAACTTTGAATACGCCAAGAAAGCGATTAAACTTGGCGTAAAAGAGTATGTCATGAAGCCGATCAAGAAAACGGAGTTCGTGGAGCTCATACATTCCTACATAACAGATATACGGCAGGCCAGACAGAGGAGCCGGGAGGAATATCTGAAAAGAAGCGAAAACACGAGAATTATGGAAAAGCTCAAGCGGGATTTCCTGCTTGGACTTTTGAAATGCACGAGCAGCGAAGAGGCGAGGAATTATCTCATCCAGCTCGAAGAGCTGGGCATGCGCTTCGACTCCCATCTGTATATGTGCGTGGCCGTACAGTACAAGGTGACGCCCGCCAACCAGGAATATATCGACTTTGTCGTTAAGAATATACTCGATGAGTTCTGGGGCCTCCGCCTGGATGATGAGAAGGCGGTTAACGTAGTGTACGGCTCGGGCATGGTCGTGGCCATCTTTGAAGGCGACAGCCAGACAGCCCTGCTGGAACAGAAGAAGAAGCTCGTGCGTGAAGCGCTGTCACTGTTGAAACAATATTGCAAGACAGAGGTATATGCGGGAATCGGTGATATAGCATTTGACTCCATCCAGCTTCACGTCTCTCTGCGGCATGCCATGCTGGCAGCCAACTATAAGATATTTGAAGAGGGAACCGGCGTGTGCGCGTACCAGGATCTGGAAAAAGGAAAAGAGCCGGATGCTTTGGAGCTGGTAAAACGGATGAAGCCGATTGAAGATATCAATATATTTGATATGCTGGACCGGTTCCGAAAGCTGGCATATTCCGGGAAAACCCGCCGGGTGCTGAAGGTGCTGGAGCAGGAATATGAAGAAGTACAGAACCATATCAACCTCGTGATGGCGCGGAAACAGGCCGGCAAGACAGTATGGGATGAAAAGTACAAAAGCTTTTCCTGTATCTGGTCTGTGGGGGAGGCAGGTCAGGAGCTGAAAGAACGGATCGAACTGCTCAAAGAGCTCTGCGATGGCAGCGGGAACGTGAATGAAGCATTGATGCGGCAGATGCTGGATTTCGTGGATGAACATATTACAGAAGAGCTGGATTTAAATACGGTGGCGGAAAAGTTCAACCGGACGTCCGGCTATGTCAGTACCCTCTTTAAGAAATATACGAGCGGCGGCTTCAGCGCGTATCTCACCGGCGAGCGGATAAAGATAGCGAGAAAACTGCTGGAGGACTCCAGCATACCGATACAGGAGATTGGAGAGCTTTGCGGCTATAACAATCCGAAATACTTTTCAGTCGTATTCAAGAAGGTGACGGGGGAGACGCCGAGGGGATACCGGGAAAAGCTCATAAGCCGGTAGCATCGTACTGGACGGTCAGTGTGATATGGCCGTCCAGCTTCTGCTTCAGCACATTTGCCTCGGGTGCCCCTTTTATCATCCCGTTTTCTATAAGCTGATCCAGCATCCTGCGGGACAGGTTCAGCTTCTGGCGCAGCACGGCAGACACTTTGACGGGCAGCGGGTACTCGCATGTCAGATGCAGTTCTACGGGTTCGCCGGAGGGGAGATTCTCTCCGGATACCACAAACGCTGGCGCACAGGGGATGGCTCCATTCTGCCGGAGGAGCCCCATGTTCAAAGCATGCTGCGCGGCAAGCTTCCGGTCATTGTTGTGATAGCGTTCCAGAAGGTCCGAATCTATGTCGGCGGAACTGATACGGGAGCAGATGGGCAGATTCCATGTTGCTCCACAGTGCGGACATCTGTAGATGAGCCATATGTCAAGATGCTTCCGCTGTGCATTCACCCGGAACTGTCCGGAGCACATATATTCTCTTTTCGTGCCGCAGCTTTTGCAGTATCGCAGTACGGCAGGCAGTTCAAATTGGATATACCATACGATTTTCTTCAATTTGCACAGTCCTTTCGTTCTGTAAAATTGTAGCATCACGGTCTGGTATGTCCAACCGAATACACGTTTTATAAAGGAACTTGAGACACGGAAAGATTAGGCATTGGAGGATGCCTCATCCTGAAGCGTACTATCGTTATCAGCTGTTTTAATAACGGCATTTCTTAAATGGGGCTTAATTAATGTAGACGCCGCTGGGGAGGTATGGGGCAGATGCTCCGATGCGTCCGGGAACTGCGACTATCACACAGATTCCTAAGCCTGTGGAATATTCGCCGACAGCGGCTCTCATCCCCCAGGCCAAGGAATCTGGTGAGGATTCTCCGTCCCTTCCGCTTACACCTCCGCATCGGCTATCTTCTTTACTGCCACGGGCGGGAGTGGCTGTGTGACATTGCTGGCTGATGGAAGTGCTTTGGTTGTGTTGCATAGTGATAAAGTGCTAAGAAAGCTAAGCCCTTTGCCGAAAAGAAAACCTAATATAAGAAGAGCCGGAACCAGGCAGGGGATGTTATTCCATATAACATCCCCGCACCTGATTCCGGCTCTTCTTACAGCATCGGCGTAAACACCTCGCTTCAAGTGATTAACAACAACCATATGCATAGTCTGATTTGTATGGCTTTACCTAGACCCTTATCGCTCTCAACGAAAATGATTCTCCGAACAGCCACAAAAAATTATACATCGGTGGCATACAAGTTCAGCCTCTATGCCGCATATATTAAGCCCGTTATATTTTATCATTCATCTCACGCAGCCAGCGGTCATCCGCTGGCCAGTAACGCCACACAGCCGTTCTCGCCCTTGTTTAGTAAAGTAGATAGCGGGCGGGGAGCCGGGTGGTATATGCGAAGGTGTAAGCGGGAGAGGCGGAGAATCCTTTCCGTAGCCCTTATCCTGCGGGATGCAAGCCGCTATCGGCGCGCATTCTGCAGGCGTAGGGATACGTGAAATAGTCAGAGCCTCGTACGCATCGGAGCAGATGCCACCCGGCTCCCCGCCCGCCGCCTGGTTTACTTAAACTTACATCTTCTTCTCTTGCCCGATAATCCGCTGGATACTCTTCAGTGATAGAAAATATTTCAAAGACAGATCCCTCATACTTTCACCGGCCAGGTAATCCGAATAGATCCGGGCATTCCGGATACTGAGCTCCTCCCGTGTAGCCGTCCCCTCTCCCCAGTTCTTTCTATGTTCTTCGGTCTTTGGGATGTACAGGATTGTGCCGTCGACATATTCTTGTACCTTTTCAAGCAATTCCCGCGGCAGAATCTGGTCAGCTTTTCTATAGCGCATCTTGCTCTCCTTCGTCTCGTATTAACAGGGAAAGCAAAGGCTATCTCACATTATATGCCTTATAGTATACCATAACCGCGCCAGATCTGCCTTCTCATATTTGTTTTATAAATAAAAATGAGCAGTATCGATGCCTCCATCTGTTAAACAAAAAACAAAATAAAGAAAAATAAAACTTTTTTATGAAATATTGAACCTCGCCGGGAGCGTCCTCTGTAATAAAATTAGACCAGTAAGAGGAAATCAGTGGGAAAGGAGCGAGGACTTTGAATTTATTGGAAATGAAGGGAATCGAAAAGAGCTTTAACACGGTCAAGGTGCTGCACGGAGTAGATTTCATCTTGAGAAAAGGGACGGTCCACGCGCTGATGGGGGAGAATGGCGCAGGCAAGTCCACCTTGATGAAGGTCCTGGCGGGAATCCATAAATGCGACGCGGGAACAGTCACGGTAAAGGAGGAACAGGTTGATATCCAGTCGCCGAAGCATTCCCAGGCGCTCGGCATCGCTATGATCCATCAGGAGCTGTCTCCGGTTCCGGAGATGACCGTGGCGGAAAATATCTATCTTGGCAGGGAGCCAGGCGGGAGGCTTTTCATCGATTATGCCCAGATGTACAGGCAGACGGAAGAACTGCTTGAAAACATGAAGGTACATATAAGCCCGAAAGAGAAAGTGGGCGCGCTTAAGGTGGCGGACCAGCAGCTTGTCGAGATTGCAAAGGCAATATCGCTGAACGCGGAAATTATCATCATGGATGAGCCGACATCGGCGATTACGGACAAGGAGGTCGACAACCTGTTTTCTATTATCCGTAATCTGAAGGAGCAGGGTAAAGGAATCATTTATATCTCACACAAGATGGATGAGATATTTCAGATATCAGACGATATTACCGTCCTGCGTGACGGCCAGTATGTGAATACGTGGAAAGCAGAAGATATCGACAACAACATATTGATCAAGAATATGGTCGGACGTGAGCTTACAGAGATATTTCCCAAATCGGAAGTCCCGATATCCGATACGATACTGGAAGTCCGGAACTTTACGCTTGGAGACAAGTTCCAGGATATCAGCTTTACGGTGAAGCGGGGGGAGATCTACGGTATCGCGGGGCTCGTGGGAGCGGGCAGGACAGAGCTGATGCACGCACTGTTCGGACTGGACAGGCGGGATAAGGGCGAAGTCATATTTGACGGAAAGACTTTGGACATCAGGAGGCCGAAGGACGCGATCCGCGAGGGGATCGCATATGTGACGGAAGACAGGAAGCAGGAAGGGCTTGTCCTTGAGATGAGCGTTGGACAGAACATATCGCTTGCGTCCATGAAGGAGCTAAGCCGGGGGCTTTTCATCAATGAGAAGGAAGAGAGCAGCCTCGTAAAGGATGAGATCGAGCGGCTGCGCATCAGGCTGCACAGCCCGAAGCAGCTTGTAAAGTCGCTGTCCGGGGGCAACCAGCAGAAGGTGGTCCTCTCGAAATGGATAATCAAGAATCCGAAGCTCCTGATTCTGGATGAGCCTACGAGGGGCATAGACGTAGGGGCCAAATCGGAGATATATAAGCTGATGTGTGAATATGCCGCGAAAGGAAACGCGATTATCATGATATCTTCCGAGATGCCGGAGGTCATGGGGATGGCAGACAGAATGCTTGTGCTGAGCAATGGCAAGGTCGGCGGAGAGCTGAAGCGGAGCGAGTTTGTACAGGAAAGCATCATGAAGATGGCAGTATCACACATATAAGGGAGGAAGAGAGAACTATGGGAAAGAGTAGAAGCAAACAATTCAACATAAAAGAATTTCTGGCAAAGTATGGTGTCATCCTCGGCCTGGTCGTCATTATGATATTCTTTACTGTAATGAAAGCCAGATTCCTTACGGTCACGAACATGCTCAACATGCTGCGCCAGGCATCTATCAACGGCCTGCTGGCGCTTGGGATGACTTTTGTCGTGCTGACCGGGGGAATCGACCTGTCCGTCGGTTCTGCGGTGGGGGCTGCGGGGATGTACTGTGCGCTTGTGGCCAGGACAGAGACCGGGATGCCATGGTATGTAGCTCTTCTCACCGGACTTGCCATCGGGCTTCTTATAGGCACGGTTAATGGGGTCGTCATAGCTTACCTGAGGGTTCCTGCATTTATTGCCACCCTTGGCATGCTCAGCATAGCCAGGGGAATCACATTCATGGCCAGCGACGCCAAGCCGATTCCGGGACTGAGCAAAGAGTTCCTCGTGATTGGAGGCGGAAGTGCGGGCATCATACCAATTCCGGTATTGATATTGATTGGAGTATTGATTGTATGTTATATCATACTGTATAAGACAAGATATGGACGGTATGTATTCGCCACAGGAGGCAATGCAACGTCAGCGAGGGTATCCGGCATCAACATTAAGATGGTCATCTGTTCCGTATATATGATATCCGGCCTTCTGGCCGGGCTGGCCGGAGTGATCCTGACCTCCCGTGTCACATCCGGAATCTCCCAGAATGGAGATGGATATGAAGTAGATGCTATCGCGGCCGCTGTCATAGGCGGCAACAGCCTGTCAGGAGGACGCGGACGGCTCTGGGGAACCGTGGTAGGTTTCCTGGTCATGGGGGTGATGAACAATGGGCTTGATATGATGGCGGTATCTTCATACTGGCAGCTCGTTATAAAAGGAATCATCATCATCGGCGCAGTCATGCTCGATTCTCTTAACGAGTCAAGGTAGGCGGGCCGGAGCTGGTGACGGAAGCATGCAGGGTAATAAAAATGCAGAAGCATTTTTATATAAACAGAAAAATAAGGAGGAAAAGAGATGAAAAAGAAGTTATTAAGCGTACTGCTGTGCCTGAGCCTGGCGGCGGGGCTGGCCGTGGGGTGCGGAGCTGCTGACAAGGAGGCTAAAAAGGAGAAATCTGATTCAGAGGATTCCGACAAGAAGGTGAAGATCGGAATGACGCTCTACAGCCTGAAAAACGAGTACACGGTGCGTCTGGCCAATGCCGCGGAGGACGAGGCGGAAAAGCTCGGCATCGAACTGACCGTATACGACGGCAACTATGATGCGAGTACGCAGATAAGCCAGGTTGAGACGATGATATCAGACGGATGTGACGGCATCATATTGAATCCTCAGGATGCAGAAGCCTGTTCCCCGTGTGTAGACAAGGCGGTAGAGGCAGGGATACCGATCGTCGGAGTCAATACGCGTGTGAAGAACGACAAGCTGACGAGCTATGTAGGTTCAGAGGACGTCAAGGCCGGCGAGATGGAGACACAGGCGCTTCTTGATAAAGTCGGTACAGACGCCAAGATAGTCATAATCGAAGGGCCGATGGGCCAGTCTGCACAGATTGAGCGGCGTGAAGGTATCCAGAACATTCTGGACAAGAATCCGGGCGTAGAAGTGCTGGCAGAAAAGACGGCCAACTGGTCACGTTCAGAAGCGATGACAGTGATGGAGACATGGCTGCAGGCATTTGACGAAATTGACGGAATTATCGGGGAAAACGACGAGATGGCACTTGGAGCAAGGGAGGCTGTGAAGGGGGTGAACAAAGATATCCCGGCGGTAGGCGTGGATGGTATTACGGACGCTCTTGACGCAGTAGAAAGCGGCAATATGGTCGTATCCATCTTCCAGAATGCGGACGGGCAGGCAAGAAAGGCAGTACAGGTACTGCTCGATGCGGTAAACGGCAAAGATGTTGACGAGAACTACTGGATCGACTTTGAGGAAGTGAATAAAGACAACGTGGCAGATTTTAGAGAAAGAGCTCAATAATCGTGTATAAGCCGGGAGATTCTGAGCAGGGTTTCCCGGCATGAAAGGGTAAGGAGGAAAAATCATGTTGAAATATTACGGAGCAGATGCGGACTTTTCATTAGAGGGGAAAACGGCGGTCATTACTGGAGGCGCTGCGGGGATCGGATACGCCACGGCGCAGTTCTTTGCGAAAAAGGGCGTGAAGATATGTTTAGCTGATTTGAATCCTGATGTAGACAGCGTTGCAAAGAAACTGGATCCGAAAGCGATCGGTGTGGCAGGAGACGCTACCGATGAATCCTACAGGGAGAGAGTGCTTGAAGAGGCGGTAAAGGCGTTCGGCCAGGTCGATATACTTGTAAACTGTGCGGGAATCGTGGCGCTTGAGAAGGCAGAGCTTATATCTGAGGCAGACTGGGACCGAACGATGAACGTGAATCTGAAGGCATCTTTTATGATGGCTCAGATGATGGGCAGATATTTTATTGATAAGGAAGTGGAAGGGTGCATCGTGAACATGGCATCCCAGGCAGGAGTCATCGCGCTCGACAGGCATGTGGCCTACTGTGCTTCCAAGGGGGCGATTATAGCGATGACTAAAGTCATGGCTTATGAATGGGGCAGATACGGAATACGCGTCAATGCAGTATCCCCGACGGTCGTGCTGACAGAACTGGGGCATAAGGCATGGGACGGTCCCGCAGGCGATGCGTTCAAAGAGGAGATGCCTTCCGGACGCTTTGCGGAACCGGATGAGATTGCCGGAGCAATCGGCTTTTTGTGCAGCGGCGCGGCAGCCATGATCACGGGACACAATCTGCTGATTGACGGCGGATATACGATTAAATAATATTACCAGGGCAAAGTAATATAAAGGAGGCAGCATATGCAGAGAATATTAAATAATCCGGATGATATCGTGGACGAGATGCTGAAAGGATTCCTGAAAGCGCATTCTGATATCGTGGAGGCGGCGGACAATCCGCGTGTCGTAAAGGCCAGGAACATTCCGGAAGGCAAGGTGGGCGTCGTCACAGGCGGGGGCTCGGGCCACAAGCCTGCTTTCATCGGCTATGTGGGCAGAAACCTCTGCGACGCGGCGGCAGTCGGGGAGATATGTTCCTCTCCGACAGCGGCGGCATTTCTGGATGCATGCAGGGAAGCAGACCAGGGACAGGGCGTGGCCTGCCTGTACGGCAATTATTCCGGCGATAATATGAATGTCAAGATGGCGGTGAAGATGGCAAAAAAGGCCGGGATAACCGTCAAGACGGTGGTTGCCAATGACGACGTGGCCTCCGCGCCAAAGGATCAGAGGGAAAAGAGAAGAGGCGTGGCAGGCGAAGTGCTCATGTGGAAGGTAGGGGGCGCAAAAGCAGCAAAAGGCGGCAGCCTGGATGAAGTCATAGCGGCAGCCCAGAAGGCTATCGACAATACGAGAAGCGTAGGAATCGGCTTGACACCTTGCACGCTGCCGGCGGTGGGGCACCCGAACTTTGAGATTAAGGACGGTACGATGGAAGTAGGCATCGGACATCACGGCGAGCCCGGTATAGAGGTATGCCCGCTTGCCCCGGCGGCCCAGATGGCAAAACGCATGACAGATGTCGTGCTGCCCGATTATCCGTTCGCAGAAGGCGACGAAGTGGCGGTCCTCGTCTCCGGCCTGGGTGCTACGCCGGTGATGGAATTATACGTACTGTATGATGAGATTGACAGGATCTTAAGCGGGAAGGGCATCAAGACATATAAAGCTTATGTGGGGAACTACTTTACATCGCTAGAGATGATGGGGGCAACGCTTACCGTCATGAAACTGGATGATGAGCTGAAAGAACTGATCGACATGCCGGCCGAAAGCATGGGATTAAAACAGTTCTGATTCGATAAGAGGCTGCAAGGAGGAATAGCATGGACAGATTTAAAAATGCAGACGGAAAACCGGTGCTGCTTAAGATGGTGAAAGGAATCCAGGACAATAAAGCATATCTCGGAGAAGTAGATGGCCTGATCGGGGACGGAGACCACGGGATGAACATGAACAAAGGGTTCACGGTATTCGAGACAAGGTTCAAAGAGAAGGACATCAGCTTTACGGAAGGGCTTGACGAACTTGGCATGATTCTGCTCAACGAGATAGGCGGATCCATGGGCCCGATATATGGGACTATCTTCATGGACATGGCGGAAGCCGGAGAAGAGGCCGAAGAGATAGGCCCGGCTGAATTCGCAGATATGCTGGAAGCAGGGCTTTCGGGCCTGTGCGGCATCGTGGAGGCAAAGGTAGGAGACAAGACGCTCGTAGACACGCTTGCCCGGGCGGCAGAGACGGTCAGAGACGGAGCGGAGGCAGGAACCGGGTTCGCTGAGATTCTCGATAAGATGAAAGACGCAGCGAGAGCAGGGCGGGACTCCACCAAAGATATGGTAGCCAAGTTCGGACGTTCCAGCCGGCTTGGAGAACGGTCGCGAGGGGTGCTCGATGCCGGTGCGACATCATGCTGCACCATCCTGGAAGCGATGGCGGACGGGATAAAAGAATTGCTCTAGGGACACCCTGAATTGAAAAAGGGACAGGGCAACCGCCCGTCATTGATAGCGATTATCCTGCAGGGGCAGGCCTCGATTCCGGCAATCTTCAGCGGCAGCATGAACACGAGAGCGCGTCCGCCCTCTATCTTGTCGAGATTCGTAAGAGACTCGACCATGGCAAGATTATGGCGGAACGCAAGGTTGTGGTTCGGCTGGTCCGGGACGTTGAAGTTCTCCAGCGAAGTTGCGTCGGTACCGATAGCTTTGATTTTCTTTTCCGTTATGAGCCATTGCATGGCATCACATGCTATGTAAGGATACGGTTCCCAGTCGACGGTGCGCCAGTTCTTGTCAAGGCCTGTGTGGAGGAATACGATATCTCCTTCCTGAATCTTGTCTCCATATGCCTTGAATTCCTCAAGAGACATGCAGTCTCCGGCCTTCTTATCTGTGAAGTCCAGGACGACCGCCTCTCCGATCAGGCTTGTGAGAGGAAAGGTGGCTGCATCCAGCCCGCCCTCTATATGGTGGAGCGGGAATTCCACATGGGTGCCGCAGTGGGTTGAGAAGTTCACGTCTCCTGATACATACCAGGTGCCGGGGCTGTGGGGTTCGCCCCGCTCTCCGAGGATGTCCACGTCATATACCCAGGTCTGCAGGTTAAAAGGTTCTTCTCTTGGAATCATGCGGTGGCTCAGTTCCACTACTTTGCTGAAATCTACTTTCATACGGTTCTCTCCTTTTTATTGTCTGGTTCATGTACGTACCATTTTGTGGCAGCGGTTTACTTCCGGAGCATGTCTGCCCGTTTCTTCATGGTCTCCTTCAAGTCATGGTACAGCTCTTTGTAAAGTGCAAAGTACCGGCTGTACTGTTCGTGATGTGAGAGGTTGGGGCGGATGGGCGCCCCCATGGCAATCCAGCGCTCGATCAAGCTGTAATCACTTATGTGACCGGATCCTATGGCTGCAAGGAAGGCATCGCCGAGGGGCGCTTCGGCGTCCTGTACAGGCGTGCACACGGGAAAGCCGGTGACGTCTGCGAAGATCCCCTTCCAGAGGCTGGAGCGGGCTCCTCCGCCGACAAGCACGATCTTGCTGATATCGGACATGGGTCCTGTCATGCATTCCATGATATGCCTCAGCGAATAAGCCACGGATTCCAGGACAGCCCTGTATATGTGGGCCCTCGTGTGCGAGAGCGTGAGCCCGAACAGTACCCCAGTGGCGTTCTCATCCCATATAGGCGTCCGCTCTCCCATAAAGTAGGGGAGCGCGATAAGGCCGTCGGATCCAGGGCCTGCCTTGGCATCCCGGACTTCTTTTTCCAAAAGCTCATAAGAGGAAGAAGAGTCCTGGCCGAGAAAATTCTGGGCAAACCACCTTGGAAGCGCGCCTGCAGTGGATGCGCCGCCGTACGTGTAGCTCATTGCGTCCGGCTCTATGCAGTAAGGCATGGAGATGAGGTTCGGATTGCCGGGCTTTGTACGGTGTATAAAGCCCCAGTTCAGGGAGGTGCCGAGTACGGCCGCATTGTCGCCGGGGCTGGTGATTCCTGCGCTGAGCATAGAAGCGATACAGTCTACGGTGCCGGCGCAGAACGGCACGGGACGGCCGATTCCGAGCTTTTCCTGATACTCCTTGTTCAGCGTTCCTACTATCTCTTCCGGCTTGCAGAATCTGGAAGGAAGAGACGCGAAAGGGATCCCCAGTCTGCAGCACATATCTTCAGACCAGGTATGCCCTGCATAGTCGTATATGCCTCCCACATTCCCGGCGGAACAATAGTCGACCGCCAGTTCCCCGGTCATTTTGTATATGATATAACTGTGGATCGGAACGATATGCCGGATTCTGGCCCAGGCGGAAGGCTCATGCTTCCGGACCCAGAGCAGCTTTGTATATCCGAAGTAGGAATCTATGCCATTGCCGGATGTGCGGAAGATATCTTCTTCTCCAATCAAAGCTCGCAGCTCCCGGCTTTCATCCTCTGCCCGGCGGTCCATCCAGATGATGGAAGGGCGCACCGGAACCATATCCTCATCACACATGGCTCCGGTCCCTCCGTACAGCGCGCTGATGCAGACGGCCTCTATGCTGTCGGTGGGTGGGAGGTGTTCTGTGACGGCACGTATCGCCGACACGGCGGCATCGAGCCACACATCGGGGTGCTGTTCGGCCCAGTTGCCGCGGGGCTTGCTCAGGCCGTAAGAAACGGTTGCCTGTGCGTGGATGGTGCCGTGTACGTCGGCGGCTACTGCTTTCGTGCTCGATGTGCCTATATCACATCCGATAAATAACTGTCTGTCCATATCGTATCCTCCTGTCACAACGCCGCTTCCTCTAGTTCCTTCATTCCGATTCTGTATTCTTCTTCGGAAGGAGTCTTTCCGTGAAAGGCGACGACATTCTCCATGAATGAGACTCCTTTGCCTTTGACCGTATGGGCGATGATGGCGGTCGGCTGCCCCTTATGGCAGCGAGCGGCATCGAACGCCCCGAAGATAGCGTCGAAATCATGTCCGTCTATCTCGATCGTGTTCCAGCCGAAGGCCTCCCATTTTGCTCTTATGTCAAGCATGTTTTTCACGTTCTTCGTCTCTGCGTCATTCTGCAGACCGTTGATGTCATGAGGGCGGTGAGGTTATCGAGATAGTAGTGCGCTGCCGTTGCCGCGGCTTCCCATATCTGGCCTTCGTTCAGCTCTCCGTCTCCGATCATACAGTACACGCGCCCCTGGTGCCCTTCATAGCGGTTGGCCAGTGCCATGCCGTTGGCAGCGGAAAGGCCGATGCCGAGAGAGCCGCTTGTCATCTCCACGCCCGGAGTCTTCTTCATGTCCGGGTGTCCCTGCAGCATACCGTCGATTCTCCGGAAAGAAGTGAGAAGCTTTTCCTTTGGGAAGAAGCCGGCATTAGCAAGCGTGGCGTAAAGCGCCGGCGCGGTGTGGCCTTTGGAGAGGACGAAGCGGTCCCGCTCCGGATTGTCCGGTGCTGCCGGGTGATAGCGCATCTCGTCAAAGTAGAGGGCGGTCAGCATCTCTACCATGGAGAAGGAGCCGCCGAGATGACCGGAACGGATATTGTAAACCATCTCCAGAATATCTCTGCGTATTATATTTGCCTGTGATTTCAGTTCTTTTATATCTCTGGACATCATTAACCTCCTACGCTTTCATGCTGATTGCCCGTCTGGCGGCGTCGATGATATGGTCCGCGGTGAGGCCGTATTTTTGATAGAGTTCATCCTGAGTACCTGATTCTCCGAAGCAGTCCTCCACTCCGACACGGATGACCGGTACGGGACAGGTCTGTGACAGGTACTCGCTTACCGCGCCTCCAAGCCCTCCTGTGACCGAGTGGTCTTCGGCAGTTACAAAGGCTTTTGTCTTCCTGGCCCTGTCGAGCAGCAGATCTTCCGGCAGCGGTTTGATGGAATAGGTATTCAGGACGGTTGCGTGAATCCCTCCGGAGCGGAGGGCGGAGGCCGCAATAAGGGCCTGCTCTACCATAAGCCCGCAGGCTGCGATAGTGACATCGGGGCCTTCCCGCAGGACATCCGCCCCACCGGGGAAAAAGGACTTGTTTTCATCAAATATGTCTTCCGCCAGATCACGCCCGAGCCTGAGATAAGCAGGCCCCTCATGCTTCAGCATGGCCTCCGCGGCAGCCTTTGTCTCGGTCACGTCAGCGGCCGCATATACCTTGAAGTTAGGCAGGGCGCGCATGACGGCGATGTCCTCCAGCGCCTGGTGGGTCGCCCCGTCCTGCCCTACGCAGAGCCCGCTGTGGGTGGCGATGATCTTGACGTTCAGATTGGGATATGCGACCGCCTGGCGTATCTGCTCAAATGGCTTCTCGGATACGAACATGGAAAAACCTACGATTACAGGAAGAAGGCCTGCGGCTGCCATGCCGGCTGCCGTACCAATCATGTCAGCCTCGCTGATGCCGACGCCGAACATGCGGCCGGGCCAGGCTTTGGTGAACCCGGTCAGTTTCAGCGCCCGGGCAGAATCGGCATTCAGGACGACCAGGTTGTCATAGTCTTCGGCACTTTTCATGACGGTGTCGATAAGCGTAGAGCGAAATGATTTTTTCATAAATAATAGTCCTTTCTAAAAAATATTTTGTAAAATTTAGTTTGTGCTCCAATTATAGAATATAATAAATGGATTGTAAATACTAAATAATGTACAACATATTGCAAAAATTAATCAAAAATAAATGTATAAAATAACCAAAATGTAGAGATAATACAAAAAATTAACTCCAAAAATAACGTATTGAAAGAGGAGTAAAACTATGGGATAATAAGACTAAGATGACAGAATGGGAGAAAAAGCAAATGGGTATGATTGAAAATGGACGTAATATTCTGGCGACGACAAGGTTTCTTCTGCCCAGCCTGACGGCGGCAGAAAAGAGAGTGGCAGAGTTTGTTCTGGCATCGCCAAAGGAAGTTACCAGAATGTCTCTTAAAAAGCTTGCGGCCAGATGCGAGTGCGGGGAAGCCACGATTGTCAGGCTCTGCAAGACGATTGGGGTATCGGGATATGCAGAGCTCAAGAGCCTGCTGGAAGTGCAGCTTCGGATGCCTGCCATCCAGGAGGAATCCGTGCGCCTGAGTACCGGGCAGGGGATGGGAGAAATCGTGGAGAGAGTGTTTGAGCTGAACATACTGAACCTGCGCAGGACGCTTGAGGTAGCTGCGGTAGAAGAATATGAAAATGCATGTGAAGTGCTCTCGACTGCTAACAAGATATGCTTCTTTGCCATTGGCGACGCCATGTTTCCATGCAGCTATGCGAGCCTGCGGTTCAGAAGGATCGGTTACGACTGTTATGCGGACAGTGATGCCGATGTTCAGATTGTGAATGCATGCAACATGAAGGAGGGGGATGTGGCGATTGCCATCTCCCACAGCGGCAGGACCAAGCAGGTGGTGGAGGCCATGCGGATCGCGAAGGGCCAGGGCGCCGTCACGATATGCATCACCAAAGCCGGAAAGTCGGAGCTCACGAAGTATTCGGATATCGTCCTGTACAATGTGACGACGGATACGACGGTGGACAAGGAGATCATTGCCCGCAGGGTAGCCGAACAGGCTATGCTGGATGCGGTGTACATGGGCGTGCTGCAGAAGATGGAGTCTAATTCGTTTGCAAGATTGCAGGAGGTTTCGGAAAATCTAAAAGTGAATAAATTGCCGGATAAAAATGTGTAAGGTCGAGGAAAATCTGGGAGGAACAATCAACATGAAGTATAAAGCGAAGGATATTGCCCGGGAACTGGGAGTATCCCCGGCTACCGTATCCCTGGCTCTTAACAACAAGCCGGGGGTCGGTGAAGAAAAAAGAGAAGAGATCATGAAGAAGATTATAGAGCTGGACTGTGAGTATCTTTTGAAGGACGGGGGAGTCAAACGGGGGGATATAGGCTTTGTCATATATAAGTGCGGCGGGGCGATCGTAGACGAATACCCATTTTTCAACTATCTGTCCGAGAGCCTCAACAAGGCGATCGAGAAGAACAACTATACGATGACCATGATGTATCTGGACAAGAGCATGCCGCTGAATGAGAGGTATGTCGCACTGGAGAACTTCCGGTATGCCGGTTATATCGTCTATGCGGTGGAGATGTATCCGGAGGACATGGAGGTCTTCTCCAAGCTCAATGTCCCGTGCGTATTCATAGACAATCCGTTTCCGACGCTGGCGGTGGACACGGTTACGGTGGACAACTACCTCGGGATATACCAGGGGTTTGAATATCTGTACCAGATGGGACACAGGGAGTTTGGTTATATCAAGAGCAAGGTGGCGATCCTCTGCTTTGAGGAGCGGATGCAGGCGTTTGAGGACTGCCTGCGGCGCCGGGGGCTTACGTTTGACGAAGAACGGATTATGGAAGTGGGATATATGGAATCGGAAACGGAACGGGACGTGGGGCGCTATCTGGACATCCATGCGAAGCTGCCCACTGCCTTCCTCGCGGATAACGACCTGCTTGCATGCCGCGCGGTGCAGGCCATGAAGAAGCGGGAGATAAAGGTGCCGGACGAAGTCTCTATCGTCGGGTTCGACAACCGGCCTATCTGTTCCTTTACGGATCCCAAGGTCACGACAGTACAGCTGTCCGGCGATGAGATGGGCGAGATGGCCGTTGAGATGCTCATGGAAAAAATGAGCAACAAAAGGAAACATACGGTAAAATATAAACTTGGTACAAAATTGATTGTAAACGAAAGTGTGAAGGAATTAGTGTAAATCAAGGCAGTTAAAAATTTAGTAGTGTTTTTGCTAAATTAATTTAGTAAAAACACTACTTTTTTATTTGTAATTTAGTTGACACGGCAGGACAAAGGTGATATAACTTGGTTATAAAGTCAAAAAACAGAGGGAAATATGTTAAAAGTTAGTCAAAGTGCTACATTTCTCAAAATATTTATAAATTGTTCAATAAATTTAGAAAAAATAATTTAGTCTACAATTTATAAAAAATTTACTAAATAGCGATTCCCCGTGACTGAAAAATTTAGGAGAAAGGAGGAACATTTCAAGGAGGCTTTGCAACATGCAAAAAGCAAAGGTTAAGTTTGAAAGGAGAAAATTATGAAAAAGAAAATTGTTAGTTTATTATTGGTCGCAGCTATGGTATTGGCCATGGCAGGATGCGGGAGCAAAGACGAAGGAAAATCTGATTCAAAGTCAGAGGAAAAGAAGACGGAGGATACACAGGAAGCTGCAAATGCGAAAGCTCTTGCAGACCAGGACTTTGATACGAGCTATGAGCCGAAGAAAGACGAATACAAGATCTACTGTACATACAAGTTAGTACATGCATGGTATGACGCGATCGAAGTCGGTGTCAAGGCAGCCGTAGCGGACTTTAAGGACAGGGGCGTAACGATTGATTATGAGTGGTATGCACCGGTTGAGCCGGACGCGGTTGACCAGGTCAACTCGATCGAGACTGCGGTAGGACAGGGATATGACCTTGTTGCGGTAGACGTCAACCAGATCGAGACGACGCAGCCGGCAGTTGACGATGCTGCAGATGCGGGGGTAAAGGTTGCGCTGTTTGCCTCTTCTGATATTCCGGATTCCGAGAGGTCATTCTTCGTAGGGAATAATGACAACTACGGCGACGGCGCTGCAATTGCAGAAGCAGTGTGTGAGAAGATGGGCAAGAAAGGCAAGATTGCTTTCCTGTCAGGAACGATCGGGGCATCTTCACATGAACAGCGTCTGGAAGCTTTCTACGATACCGTTGAGAAATATCCTGATATCGAAGTAGTCGATGACCAGAGAGACAATGACTTCGTAGAGAAGGCTATCGAAATTACAGAAGCATGGATGCAGGCTTATCCGGACCTTAATGGTATCCTCTGCAACAACATGTCCAATCCGGTAGGTGCATGTCAGGCTGTAAAAGATGCAGGCAAGAGCGGTGAAGTGATCATCGGCGGTATGGATCATGACCTTCGTACATTCAACTACCTGAAAGACGGTACGTTATATGTTGCCCAGGTACAGAACTGCTACGATATGGGATACAAGCTCATCTACAATGCTGTGAAATGTATCGACGGCGAAGACGTAGATGAAATCACAGACGTTGGATCGACATCTGTATACCAGGATCAGGCAGATGAGTACATCGACATGCTGTTTGGCGAAAAATAAGCAGAATTAAGCTTCGCTTGGAAGCAGGGAACATCTTTTGAAAGGTTATATAATTCCACGCGATTATGTAAGCATGGTTGCGTGGAATTTTTATACCTTGGTGCCGGGAGCGCACCCGCACCCAGGGCTCGGGCCAGAGATGAGGAAAGAGAAGAAATGTAGCACGAAGGATTGAAAAAAAGGTAGAGGAAGTGAATAAGTTGAGCGAATTCGTAATTGAAATGAAAAGGATCACCAAGACCTTCCCGGGAACAAAAGCGCTGGATAAAGTCGACTTGAGCATCAGGCCGGGCGAGATCCATGCACTGCTGGGAGAAAACGGTGCAGGTAAGAGTACACTGATGAATGTCCTCACCGGACAGTACATCATGGACGAAGGCGAGATCTTCATGGACGGCAGACCGGTCAAGATCTCATCCCCTAAGGATGCCTTTGGCAAGAATATCGTATTAGTTCCGCAGGAACTGAACCTGATTCCCGAAGCTACGATCGAGGAAAATATTTTCCTCGGGAATGAGAGAGCCAAAGGAACTTTGATTAACTGGAAAGAAACACAGAATGAAGCAATCGAATTATTGAAGATTTTAAATGTTGAGATAGATGTGACGCGCAAAGTCAAGACGCTGTCTGCTGCGTACCAGCAGCTCGTGTCTATTGCGCGGGCACTCGCCTATTCGCCGAGGGTGCTTATTCTGGATGAGCCGACGGCGGTGCTGACGAATAAAGAGGCCGTATCCCTGTTTGAATCCATGCAGAGGTTGAAAAAAGAGGGAACGGCGATGGTATTCATCACCCACCATCTGGACGAAGTGCTTGAGCAGGCGGACCGCATGACGATCATGCGTGACGGGAAGCTCGTCAAAGTAACGGAAGTCAAAGATATGACAAAAGAAGATATCATTACCAGCATGGCGGGCAAAAAGGTAGAACAGTCCAAGCACATTGCAAGAGAAGTGTCCGGCGAAGTATTCTTTAAAGCAAAGGAGCTGAACCGGGAAGGGGAGTTCCAGGATGTGAGCTTCCAGGTGAAAAAAGGAGAGATCCTCTGCGTGGCAGGGCTCGTAGGTGCCGGCAGAACAGAGATATTCAAGACTGTATTCGGGATAACCCAGAAGGAGCCGGGCGGAAAGACGTTCGTGGAAGGAAAAGAAGTAGACATCAAGGATCCGCGGGTGGCAATCAGGCTCGGCATGGGATATGTATCTGAGGAAAGACGGCATGACGGTATCACGCCGGGCATGTCTGTGCTTGAAAATATGATGCTTCCTTCTTATGACCAGCTGAAGAAGAACGGCCTCATCAATTTCAAAGAGGCATCCCGGATTGCGGATGATTACATCAGCAAGTTTAAGATCAAGACTGCGGGACAGGAGCAGCTTATCAAGAACTTAAGCGGCGGCAACCAGCAGAAGGTCATCGTTGCGCGCTGGATGGCCAAAGGCATCAAGATGCTCATCATGGATGAGCCCACCAGAGGTATCGATGTCAATGCCAAAGGAGAGATCCATCAGCTTGTCAGAGAACTGGCGGACAACGGAGTCGCGGTAGTGGTCATCTCTTCCGAGATGGAAGAGGTGCTGGCGCTCGCGGACCGGGTAATGGTCGTACACCAGGGAAGAATCAAAGGATATATTGAAGATGTAGACATGACCACAGAAGAAGACGTTCTGAAAGTGGCATTTCAGTAGGAGGGAATAAAACAATGGGTAAAAAAATGATTGATTTCTTTAAATCTACTGCAGGGATGGTACTTATTGTAACAATTCTTGTAGGTATCGCGGTTCACGCTGCCACAGGCAACTTTTTCACGGCATATAACATCAGTACGCTGACGCGTGCGGCTTCCTTCATCATCATCATCAGTTTCGGACAGACAATCGTGCTCCTGACGGGAGGCATCGACCTTTCCGTGGCGGCCATCGGCTCTGTCAGCAGTATGTTTGCGGCTACATTTATGGTTGAGATGGGGATGAACTCTTATCTTGCAATTATCGTATCTTGCCTGCTTGGTATCGTATTCGGCGCGGTCAATGGATTTTTCATCGCTTATCTAAAGATTACTCCATTCATCGTTACGCTGGCGACAGGAGAGATATACAAAGGTATCGTATACATCATTACGAAGGGTATGCCTATCGTGGGCGTCCCGGAGGATGCACAGTTTATCGCAAACGGCGTTATCGGAGATATTCTTCCGACGATTGTAATTATCATGATTGTCATCTGTGTCATACTGACCATCATGCTCAGACGGACCAAATTCGGCCGACACATCTTTGCGCTTGGCGGCAACCGGAACTGTGCAAAGATCGTCGGCATCAAGACCGAGCGGGTAGAGATGATGGTGTACTGCTTAAGCGGGCTTCTGGCGGCTACGGCCGGGGTGCTTATGACGTGTAAGCTGGCGTCCTTCCAGGCGAGTATCGGAGCCAACTGGGTCATGCCTTCCGTAACGGCTTCGGTCCTTGGGGGAACGTCCATGACCGGCGGTATCGGAGGGGTTGTCGGTACGGTAATCGGTGGTCTCTTAAGTGGCACCATATCTACATCCATCACGCTGATGCGTGTGTCATCTTACTGGGAAACGGTTGTTACCGGCGGCGTCGTTCTTATCGCTGTCGTCATCGATGCTATGAAGGAAAACCCGGTAATGCGCGAGAAGATGGTGCGTATGTTCAAGAGAAAATAATCCGTGTGATACATAGACAGAGCGAGTCAAATAGAAAGGACAGTAATATGGAAAATCTAAAAGCATTGGCTTATCAATTAAGAGAAACCGTAATCGACATGATCGTCGAGGGGAAGGCCGGCCACATCGGCGGCGACATGAGCGTGATGGAGATCCTGACGGAGCTGTACTTCTGCCAGATGGACGTAAGCCCTGAGAACCAGGACGACCCGGACCGCGACAAGTTCGTCATGAGCAAGGGCC
>NZ_SMMX01000026.1 GCF_004345005.1 Extibacter muris | reverse complement strand
ATGCTGCAAAGAAACTGGTGCGAGTTATCTATCAGTTGGAAAAATCCGGGCAGGCATATATCACAGCTACATAAGCCTTTCTAACCCATATCTCCTTTTTTTGAGCATCTTTAAAGATGCTCTGTTTGTCATGCAGTTTTCAAGGTACTGATTTATCTGAAATGCATTTCTGCAAATCTTTCAAAAAATTCAATTTAGGTCTTGACTTTTAATAGTTAGACTTTCTTTCAATTACTCTCTCTCTCTCTATTCTACTTCTCATCAACGCAACATGCAATTAAAAAAGTATAAATTATTTGAAACAATTCAAAGGGGGCAGACCCCTTCCGTACACCCCCCCGTACTTGACACATCCTTATTTTCTGACTATTATAGTAGTTGAACGGGGCGCCGATATGGCTGAGATGGGCACGATTGTGTCCAGACCCTTATAACTTGATCCGGGTAATGCCGGCGTAAGGAAGGAGAATCTAATATGTCAAAATCAAGTATCAAGACCAGCGCTTCTTCAAGTGCTGTCACTAAGAAACTCGTGTTTTCTGCAGTTGGAATCGCTCTTGCCATGGTGACTTCTTACATTAAAGTGTGGGAGATGCCTATGGGAGGTTCCGTCACTTTATTATCCATGTTGTTCATCTGTCTCATAGGATATTGGTATGGTCCGAAGTACGGTATACTGGCCGGGGCTGCCTATGGAATACTTCAGTTTGTCGTAGATCCGTACATGCTCTCGCTCCCTCAGGTGGCGCTCGATTATCCGCTTGCTTTCGGAGCGCTCGGTTTGTCCGGCTTCTTTTCTGACAGGAAATATGGTCTGCAGGCGGGTTATATCGTGGGTGTCCTCGGCAGGTTCATCTGCTCCCTTCTCTCCGGTGTCATATTTTTTGCATCTTATACGCCGGACGGGATGAATCCGTGGGCTTATTCCGCACTCTACCAGGGGTCATACCTTGGGGCCGAAGCTGTGATTACTCTTGTCATCCTATCGCTGCCGCCAGCCACGAAGGCGCTGAAACATGTCAAGGTGCAGACAGTCGTCTAATTGGCAAGAGGTGCCGCAAAACAGTTACGTATCTTCTGTTTTGCGGCACTTTTATATATAAATCTTATAGTATCATTATCAAAAAGCACGGAGGTAATAAGAAGATGGATAGGAATCATGAACTGCTCCTTCATCTTGACCGCCTACATACAACGGAGCTAGGCGCCTTACGCATCAAGAAAAATCTTTTTCTGGACACGGATCAGGTGGTTGACTGGTGCAAAGAGAAGATGAAGCATCCCAGTGCATCTGCCACAAGAAAAGGGAAAAACTGGTATGTCCACTTTGACTGTTGTATCCTAACCATCAATGCGAACAGTTACACAATCATAACAGCGCATAAAGAAAAGTAGCAGAACCCGTCTTTACTTTCTTCCCGGTTTGCAATATAATAGAAAAAAATTCTATATACTGGAATATGGGGAGGGAATACATTTGGATGATTTAAATAAGCTGATAGCCGATAACTTAAAGGAAATTCGCAAATCCAAGGCATTGAGCCTGGAACAGGCGTCTTCCCTCACCTCCATCAGCAAAAGCATGCTCAGCCAGCTGGAGAGAGGCGAAGTAAATCCGACGATATCCACGGTGTATAAGCTTTCTCTTGGCCTGAAGGTGCCCGTAACGGCATTTACCGCGCCAAAGCCTACCCCGTTTTCAAGAACGGGCAAGAAAGAAGTCGCGCCTCTTATCAGCGATGACGGTCGTTACCGTCTGTATCCGGTCTTCAGCTTCCGGAACGGCCAGGATTTTGAAATCTTTGATTTTGAATTCGATGAAGGCGGACAGATGGAGGGAAACAGGCAGATGGCAGGCACGCGTGAATTCATCACCGTATACAGCGGACAGCTGACACTCGTGTTCAAGGACACGGAATATGTGCTGGAAGCCGGCGATTCCGCCGTTTACAATGCTTTTGATGACTATATCTATAAAAATACTGGAAAAGGGATGGTTACTGCATGTATCGTCGTGCACTATCCGAATTAAGAAAGGAGCAGAAGAAATGGAAGATCAAAAACAACGCGTATACGACGCACTGGACAAGCTGAACATCAAATACGAAGTGGTGGAGCACGAACCGGTACACACGATGGAGGATATGGACCGTCTCAGGCTTCCCGCCAAAGGAACGCTCTGCAAAAATCTGTTCCTGCGCGACGCCAAGGGGAAACGCCATTTTCTCGTGACGTGCGATGAGAAAAAGACCGTTGACTTGAAATCTCTCGGCCGTGCACTCGGTGCAGGCAACTTAAGCTTTGCCTCAGAAGAACGGCTGGAGCAGTATCTGGGCCTTAAGCAGGGCAGCGTCTCTCCGTTCGGGCTCATGAACGACGCTGACCATGCGGTGGAATTCTTCATCGACAAGGACCTCGGGCGCTGCAAGAGCCTTGGCATCCATCCGCTGGAGAACACGGCGACCGTGTTCCTGTCCTTCAAGGACCTGGACAAGTTTCTCTGGAATCTGGATGTAGATGTCATGAAAATCAAATTATAGCCATATAAGATGCAAGGGACAGATTGGCCGCCTCCGGCTCATCTGTCCCTTTCTTGTACCGTGTCAATGATATAATTATACAACCAGTTTTCCTGCTTTTCCGAGCACTTCTTCTCACGTTCCTCCGGCATCTGCCAGTCTCACATACGTCCCCGCCCCCCGCCCGATGGCTACCTACCCAACATACCTGAGCGCCTCAATCGGCTGCTTTTTGGCGGCCTTGTTCGCCGGATATATGCCAAAGATAATACCGATTCCCATGGAAAATACAATTGATATCCATACCACGCCCAGGCGCAGCGAATAATTCATACCTTCTCCGCCCACTCCTGATATGATCTGGAGGGCAACCCAGGAGAGGAAGATCCCGACGGCGCATCCCATCAGGCTGATCATAAGCGCCTCGATAAGAAACTTGCTCCGCTACCGGATACAGAAAAGCCTCTCCCTTCTCGTATCTGATACATACACGATTACGGAGATTGCCAACCAGGTCGGGTTTTCCGGCTCCAGCTATTATTCCGAGGTCTTCCGCAAGTACATGCACTGTTCTCCGAGAGAATATAAGAAAAACACGATAAAATGACAGGACGAGGGTCTTTGCTCTTCTGCTTCAAATTATACCAGAAGGACAAAGACCCTCAGTTCCCATTATTTACAATTTATCTCCTGGCTGCTCCCGTCTTATCAGAAGCGGAAGTTCAGGTCATTTCTTCCCTCGAACGGCGCCCCGATAAGCATAGGCTTCAGATAGGCCGAGGTCTTGCTTATTCCATCCAGACGGCTCATCGTGATGTCTTCATGTTCAAAGTTGAGAGAGCCGAAATAACCTACCCTGGCCAGCTCTGTAATCACGTTCTTCCAGCTTATGTTCCTCCACCCCGGCATGCGGAAACGGAATCCTCTGTCAATTCTCCGGTAATTCCCGTTCGGATTCAGTCCGGAACGTCCTATGTTATGTTTCACTATCTGGGCATCCTTGGCGTGCTTTTTCAGCACTCCAAAATCTCACAAAGCTTCACCGGACGTCTCTGCACCAGCGACATCTGGGCGGCCTTGACCATCCTGATCGGCTCCACGCCGTCAGACACCGTCACGGATACAGGTGTGCCGTACAGGATACTGTCGGCAAAAGACTCGCTATCATAAACCGGCCGTCTGTCTATCAGGATATTGTCATCATTTATAACAGAACATCCCGCGGACCTTGTCATCCGGTCCGCGGGATGTATTCTATATCCCTGTCATCAATCTAAATCTATGAAATCCACCTTGAACAGATCATCCGTCTCCTCATGACAACGCTTCTTCGGCTTGGATTCTCCAAGCAGATCATCGAGATCGTCAATCTCGTCCTCATAGGAATCGTCATATGGTTCAAAGTCGTCATCATCCATCAGACCGTCTTCAAAGTCGTCAAAGCCGTCATCATCATACGAATCATCGTCAAAATCGTCTTCTTCAAAGTCGTCCTCGTCAAAATCATCGAAATTATCTTCGTCCTTCTTCTTTTTGAGCCCGGACCTTGTCGCCGACTTCTCTTTTACCGCCGGCTTGTTTCTCTCCGGCTCTTCCTCTTCCTCTTCATCAATCCCGTATTCGTCATACAGGTCATCCAGTTCGGCATTGCGGTTGTGCAGCTTCACAGCCAGAACGATGATGAGGATAACGACGATAATCACGCCGAGGCCTGCTATGAGGACCATCATCTGGATATGCTTGTCGATAAAACGTCCTATCTTGCCCATCAGGGAATCATCCGTCTTCTCTTCTGTGCCGCCGGACGCTTCATAACGCTGGTATGTCCCCTCGCTGTCGTCATACTGGTAATACCCTTTATCCCCTTTGCTGTTCACGGCATACACGACATAGAACCCGTCTTTTTCCGTATTCTGCCATGCCGGGAAATCTTTTCCGTTCAGCGTCAAGGTCACTTCCTGGAATGTCTTTGGCAGTTTCTTGCCGGCTTTTTCACTGAGAAGTGCTATAGATGTCGTGTCGGAGATATTTATCTGCTCAAAAGGAGAAAAAGTTGCGTCGTCTGCATTGTAAAGGAAGAAGTCGCCTTTTCCTTCCCCGTCCAGAAGATAGCCGAGCGTAATCCCGCTTGATTCCTGAGTCACCATCTGGCGGGCCTGGCCTTCAAACTGTACTTCCGTCTTCGTATAGCCAGCCGGAATATCGGCTTCTGCAAAATTATCGGATAATTTATATGCTGTCCCGTTCACATCCACTTCGATGTCATCAGCGCCTGATGTACTGCCTGTGTCTGTAATCTTGGAAGGGTCGCCTTCCGCTATCTTGACCGTTGAGCTTCCCTGATCCAGGGTAAGGGTTCCTCCGCTGCTGGAAGCTATCGTCGCGCCAGCCACGCTGACACTCGTATCGCCTTCTTTTAACGCCTGGAACTTCATGTTGAACGTCGCTTCTTCTGACCCGCCGGAACCGGTACAGGTAAGGGAGCCGTCGCCGGCCGCCGTCACCCCGTCGCCGGAGTCGAATCTGAGCGCCGCACTGTCATAGGTCAGCTTCACCTCTATATTGCCGAGGCTTCCGCTTGTCGACTTGACCACACATTTCACCTCAACCATATCCCCGACAGCCGTCTCCGGGTCGGTAAATGAGATACGCCCGTCCGCCGCCTGGGCAACCATTGAAAAACAAGGGACACATAAGCACAGACTTAATAATATTATGCTGATCTTCTTTAATATCTTCATGTTCTTATCCTCTTTCTCCTTCGATTCAAATCAATACTAGGAATATTCTATCACATCCGACCGGATTTTACAAAAAATGTTTCTACTCGTACGTTCCGGAACCGTCTGTATATCCGGCCGTCCCTCCTCCGCGGTCCGTTCCGGAGTCATACCCTCCATCCGTTCCGGGGTCATATCCGCCATCTCCATTGCCGCCGGTTCCGTCTCCGTTACCACTGCCCTGGTCCAGCGACGCCGGCCTTACGACACCGGTCACATAAGATATCTCGTCCGATATATTCTGGACGGTCTCTGATACTTCCCGAGCCTCTTCATCCGGATATAAGAACTCGTGCAGCTGCTTCACATTTTCAGCAAGGCCGAGCGCGATGACTACGCTGCCTGCATTCTGATATGTGAGGCCGTCCTCTACATCAAACGGAAATCCTGTATTCTCCCCGAGCTTGTATTTTGTGACATCCGAAGCCAGGCCAATCAGTTCCTTCAGCGAAAAGCTTGTAGATACCTGTTCAAACACCGTATCGATTATCTTATTGATGGTGGCCAGATCTGTATGCATCACTTTTTCAAATATCTTCTCAATCACCAGCCTCTGCCGCTCTGTACGGGTGTAATCGCCGCCTGCTGTAGAACGGATACGCGCATATGTAACTGCCTGCGTCCCGTCCAGGTGCTGTTCTCCCGACTTCGTAATAAAATCAGCCTTCGTACCGGCAACATCCGCTGTCTCCTGAAGGAATTCATTCATATACTGGACTTCTTCCTGCTTGATATCGATGTCAAGCCCGTCCAGCAGATCAATCGTGTCTACGAGAGCTTTAAAATCAACCGTCACATAATCTTGTATGTCGAGATCCAGATTTTTATTCAGCATACTGATGGATTCAGCCGGCCCGCCCGCAAAATACGCATGGTTTGCCTTGTTATAGCCCATGTTCTTCTGCTGCAGAAGCGTATCCCGGTAGATAGAAGCAAGCCTTATCTCTTTCGTCTTGTTGTTGATCGAGGCAACGATGATAGTATCTGCGTGCGTTCCCTCCTCCAGCTGCCCATCTCTGGAGTCGCCGCCGAAGAGTGCTATCGTCGTGTATCCTTCCTTCTCTTCCACGCCCTCATTAAGCTCAAGGTCCTTCTTGTCGATTGCTACCGCCTGCAGTTTATCAAACTTCATCATTGCGTATGCCACGCCTGATAGCAGAAGCAGCATGATGACTTCCACTACCAGCACGACAGCCCTGCGCCTTCTTCTCTGTTTCTTCTTTCTCTTTACCTTGATTGCTTTCTCGGCCTTCAGAGACTTTTTATTTTTCGCCATAATCAGTTCCTTTTTTACAATTTGCTCATTAATCCTACATCATATTACTATATTATGGAACAATCCGCAACTTCTGCCTGGCAGACTACCGCTGTCCAATATATTTTACAGATTTTCTCTGGCACAGGCAAGCGCTTCGGCAACGATATGGTGCATATCATAATATTTATATTTTCCAAGCCTGCCGCCAAAGATGACCTTCTCTTCCCGTGCTGCATCCGACGCATACTTCTCATACAGCAGATTGTTGCGCTCGTTATTGACCGGGTAGTATGGCTCATCTCCCCGTTTCCATGGAGCTGAATATTCCTTTGATACGACCGTCTTCGGCTGCGTGCCAAACTCAAAATGCTTATGCTCGATGATTCTCGTATAAGGGACCTCATATTCGGTGTAATTCACTACCGCGTTTCCCTGATGGTTCTCTTCATCGAGCACTTCTGTCTCGAACCGGACAGAACGATACTCGAGCTCTCCATATTTATAATCGTAATAGGCATCGATAGGGCCTGTATACACAATCTTGTGGCATATGTTGTCCAGCTCCTCTTTCTCTTCCAGATAATCCGTATCCAGCCGTACCTCGATCCCATCCAGCATCCTCTCTATCATCTGCGTATATCCTCCGATCGGAATGCCCTGGTAGCAGTCATTGAAGTAATTGTTGTCGTAAGTCATCCGTACCGGAAGCCTTCTGATTATCTCAGGCGGAAGTTCTGTTGCCCTGCGGCCCCACTGCTTCTCTGTATACCCCTTCACCAGCTTCTCGTATATATCTTTTCCGACAAGGCTGATTGCCTGTTCCTCCAGATTCTTCGGTTCGTCCACTCCATACTTCTCAATCTGCTCTGCTATCTTCTTCCGTGCCTGTTCCGGCGTGACGACACCCCACATTTTGTTAAATGTATTCATATTAAACGGCATGTTATATATCTCACCTTTATAATATGCAATCGGGCTGTTCGTATACCTGTTGAATTCGGCAAACTGCCGGATATACTCCCACACTTCTTTATTGCCCGTATGGAAGATATGCGCCCCGTATTCGTGTACCTGGATTCCTTCCACCTCTTTTGTATAGATGTTGCCGCCTACATGGCCTCTCTTTTCAACAACCAGGCAGCTATATCCTTTTTTTCTGGCCTCAAATGCGAATATTGAGCCGAATAAACCGGAACCTACTATTAAATAATCATACATATCGTCACTATCCTCTCTGTCTTCCTATACTTTTCATTCTCTGTACTACTTTTTTAAATTCAGCCGGCTCACATACATAGTTCAGCACGAGCAGCACTGCCAAAGAAACGCCTCCTGTGATGACTGCATAGACGCCCCAGGTCAAAAACGAAGTCATCTGCTGCGGCACGACGTTCATCAGCAGACACACGATGGCAACGACTGCCAGCACGTTGCGCACGATCCTCTTCAACGAGATGATCCCTGTCCCTTCTACGAGATACTTTCTGTTGTACAATACAATCTCTACAGAACGGTATGCATAAGAACATACGGTGCCGAACAGCACGCCGTTCATCCCGAACTTCCACACGAGCGAAAGGGACACCACGATATTGATGACAGCCTCTAAGACAGCCTGGCCTCTCGTCTCTTTGAAATGTCCTGCGGCACATATGATTGTGAGTCCCGGTATCCTGACATTCTGCAGAAATATGATGAGGGTAAATAACATAGCGGAGACCGGCCGTATATAGTTGGCATCCGTAACATGCAGCGTATAGACGGAAACAAACGGCAGAAGCAGCACGCCCATACAGGTACACACGCACATGAGTATGATCATATACATATATTCATAATTGGAAAAGCTGTCTTTCAGCACTTCCTTTTCCCCTTTGGATATCACTTCTCCAAATCCCGCCGTCAATCCATTTGAAAATGAAGTAAGCAGCAGGTTCATGGCATATATGACCATATTATAGATTCCATATACGCTCACTTCCACGAGCGACCGGCTCCCGAGGCATACCGTCAGCAGCACCACGTCCGTATTGTTCACGATAACTCCTACAATCTGGTGCAGAAGCGCTGCCCCCCGCTGCTTCAGGCCGTCCCTCTTCGGCTCAGCCTGAAAATCCACCTCTTCATACCATCGCCTGACATATGCTTTTACCAGAAAGAACCGCAGTATATAAACAAGTGTCGCGATTCCCTTTACCAAAAGCACATTGGCATGGTTATAGATAAGCAAGATAGTGACTGCCATGTTCAATGTCGTGCCGAGCGCCTGTATATAAGCAATCACATATCCTTTTTGGTTCGCTGTAAGCAGCACCTTGTATTTGCCAAGACAAAAATAATCGACCAGCGTACTGCTCGCCAGAATCAATATCATCGTCCTCACGAGAGAGGCGCTCAGCTGCTGGGTGATTAGATACGGATATATGAACACGAAACCCGCGACAAGGGCTCCGAACAGATAGCCTGACCTGTTATAGAACCTTCTCGTCGCTGACAGGATACTATTTATCTCATTCTGATTCTCCTCTGCCAGCGGTCCGTACAGTGCGACGACAGATGCCGTCCCGACACCGGCCTCTGCGAGGCCAAGATACATGAGGAACTGGTTGACCGATGTCACCATGCCATTTATGCTGGAACCATATGCTTCCAGAAAAAAACGTGGTAGAACTATACCTGACAGAAACACGATCGCCTGCAGAAATATGTTGGCAATCATGTTCTTCATCGCTTGTCTGCTTCTCATCACTACTCCTCAATCACATCTATCCATTCTTTCAGGATTTTTTCTTTACTGAACTTGTCCTTCATGCCGTCATATTCCGCTAACATTCTGCGTTTGCCGCTGTCCGTCATAAGCTCCCTGATTTTTTCTTCCATTTCTCCCAAATCATACGGCGGAATCAGATATCCATTCCGTCCGTCCTCGATAATCTCATCTGGACCAGTCTCAATGTCAAAGCTTATCATCGGAAGCCCGACAGCGGAAGCCTCCAGCAGTACGAGTGGAAGCCCTTCACGGTAAGAAGGAAGGACGAGAAATGCATAATCTGAATAGAGCCTGTAGGCATCTTTGACATTTCCTTTCAGGATGAGCTGATCTCCCAGAGCGTACTCCGATACTTTGGCTGCCGTCTCCTCAAATGTCTCCCCGGTGCCAAACACGTGCCACTGCCAGTCCGGGTGGGCAGGCAGCACGGCCTTCGCCACTTCGACGAGCATATCATACCCTTTTTCTTTTCCGAACCGGCCGACGGACAATATCTTCTTCGACTCAGTATTATATCCCTTTCTTGCATGGACTACTTTATCCTCGATCCAGTTATAGATACATCTTACTTTTCCAGGCTTCAGATGGAATCTGGATATATAATCTCCCCTCGTCTTTTCTGTCAGGACGATGACTTTATGGGACGTCAGCGCATCCCAGAAACGGATGGCCGTTATATCTTTCTGTTTCCACTGGTTCATCAGCCCGCCGTGGTCGCAGTAGATATATCTCGCCTTTGTAAAAAAGCGGGTAAAAGAAGCGACCAGGGCCGGATAATTGCCCATCAATATGACAACATCAATCTTATTCTCTTTTACAAAATGGATAAAAGGCCGGAACGTTCCCTGGATCATCCCACGTAGACGCTTTTCACCCGTCAGCCCTTCTATGAACACCACTCTTCTATATAGTTCATAAGCGGACTCTCCGCCTTTATTAATAGCATATACAAAGGTTTCATATACGCCGCTCAGCTCATTGGCTAAGGAAGCTGTTACCTGTTCCACCCCACCGGTTACTGACATATCAAAATCCACAAAACAAATCTTCTTCATTCTTATCACCTATGAGAACAGCCCTTTGCTCCTTTTTTCATTAATCCTCGTCAATGTGCGGTACAGCCGGACATTCAGCAGAAGGGCAATTGCCCCTATTTTTCTGGCCTTATGGAAATATGGATTCCTCATTATACGAATCGTATTTCTCTTCAGGTATTGTCTCACCTGCCTGTACTCCCGTATCTTCCAGTACCGGTCTTCCTGAAGCATCCGGTCCAGTATCGCAAAATATGCCCAGATAAGCTTGAATCTGGCCTCCGGCAGTATTGCCGGATATTTTTGCTCTACGACACGAAGCGTATCTTCATAGGCGTAGATGAACATCATCGCATCCGAGTCAAACTTCCTGGTAGTAATGCTGTTTTCACGGTGCACATAGTAATACAGGGGGGTCGTATCCACGTGAACGCTCCGTACCGTCTGCATCAGTTCGGTATGAAATCCGACATCCTCGTATACGATACCTTCCGGATACCCTATGTCCTTAAGAATCTCTGCTTTAATCAGCTTATTGCATGAGCTTCCCGGTATTTTCTCTCCAATCAGGAGCAGCCCGAATGCCTCGGCAGTGCCGCATACAAACTGTTCGGTACCTTCATACTGAGGAATACATCTGTTCTGGTATACGTTATATAATCCGCACGTTGCCATGTCAGCATCACTTGCCGTAATGTTTCTATAGAGTATTTCCACCATATCTACGGCGATATAGTCATCACTGTCGACAAACAAGATATACTTTCCCGCCGCCGCTTCAATGCCTACATTCCTGGCCCTTCCAGGCCCCATATTTTCCTGGGTCAGATAACGCACCCGTTCATCCTTGCCGGCGTAGTCCCTGCAGATAGACGGGCTGCCATCAGTCGAACCATCGTTAACGAGTATAAGCTCGAACTCTTCAAACGTCTGTCCCAATATCGAATCCACGCATTTGTTCAGATATTTTTCCACATTATAGACCGGAACAATAATACTAACTACTGCCATAAGCTAACTGTCTCCTTATAATCCCCATTCAAATACGGTCTTAAACGGTGTATTTCTGTCCATTCTGAATACTCTGTGAATATCTTCCACAGAGCTGACTTTCTCATCTTCAAATATTATCATATCCAGACGCCTCTGAAAACGCTCATTCTTCATCCAGCTCACAGCCTGCTCAAAGTCTGCCCTGCCCGACCTGCTGCTGCCAATCACTGCAAGACCCTTCTCCAGTACGTCTCTTGTGTTCACCGCCACGCGGTTCTCACTGACTCCCATCAGCATCACCGTACCCTGTGGGTTGATGTGTTTGATAATATCTTCTATCGCATAGTAGCTCCCATCTCCGCCACAGCATTCAAATGCGTGGTCTATCTCAAACGACGCAGGCAATTCCTCTCTCAGCACCGTCCCGTCCGCAAACGTAAAGTAAGACAATTTTCCCGGATTCTTGCCTATGACAATAACCTCACTGCCCGGATACGCTTGTTTCAGCAGATTTGCCACTATAAACGACAGGCTGCCGTCTCCCCAGACTCCTATCCTGTTCCGGATTCCATGGGAAATGCTGTCAAATCTCCGGATACTGTGTGCGGCAACGCTTACAAACTCTGTAATTGAAGCCAGCTTCTGTGGTATGCCATCATGACGGACGAGCCTGTCTTTTGGCAGGCTGATAAATTCTCTCAGGAATCCGTCCCTTCCGCTGGACAGGAAGCCTGAACCTTTTGCATAATTCTCCAATATGATATCGCTGTGTTCTCCCGGCACGTTCGGGATAAGCACAACTTCTTCTCCTGATTTAAGCTTTCCTGCCGGGTCGAACAGCACTTCGCCGCAGCACTCGTGAATGAGCGCCATCGGAAGCTTCCTGTCAAGGATACTGCGCTCACGCTGCCCTGTATAATATCTCTGGTCTGCATGGCAGATCGACATATACCGCGGCTTGATGATGACCTGGTCCCCAAACTGTGCCTCTTCGTACTTGACGGAAAATGTCCCCGGCGCTACTAACTGATATACATAATTAATCAACGACTTTTCCTCCGACCATAGCCTGCGCCACTTTATAATCACTCACTGTCGTAATCTTCAGGTTAGAAGGCTCTCCCTTGACGAGATATACCGGTTCATTCTGCACAACCGCAATCTTACATGCATCTGTCAGAACTGCTTTCTCCTCTTCCCCCAATGCCTCATATAGTCTTTTCAGAAGATTCACCTGAAAGCTCTGCGGCGTCTGTCCCTGGTACATCTTGCTCCTGACAGGGATATCTGCAATCATATTTCCATCCTCTGACACGACGATAGTATCCGTGGCCGCAATCACGGTATCACATATATTATGGCTCAGTACCGCATCTATATTATCGTTGATTATCCGCGATGTGACAAACGGACGGACAGAATCATGCGTGATGATATAGTGCTCTTCGCTCTCACCGTAATCCCGCTCAACAGCATCCACGATATTCATAATGGTAGCATTGCGGTCGCCCCCGCCAGATACGATATGGACACATTCTTTCCGGATATGGATGTATTTATCTACCAGATCCTCCATGTGTACCACCCAATTCGGATGTACTCCTATATATATCTGTTCAATCTTTGGGCATAGCAAAAACTTTTCCAACGTATGGATTACCATAGGCTTGTCACCGAGATTTAAAAACTGTTTCGGCATATCTGCCATATTCATCCTCGAACCGATACCACCGGCCAGAATCCCTCCAAATACCATATCTATCCTCCATAATAATCATTTCTTAATCTATTTTTAACACTCGCGTAACATATTATAACAAATTTCACCAGTGACCTCAACCGGAACAGCTTAATATTCCATTAATTCTTCATGAATATACAAAAGGCATGGGTATCCCATGCCTTAAACTGACTTTATTCTACCGTAACCGACTTCGCTAGGTTACGTGGCTTGTCGACATCACAGCCCCGTCCGACAGATACATAATAGCCAAAGAGCTGAAGCGGTATGATTGCCAGAGAGTTGGTGAAGTATTTGTTCGTCTCCGGAATATAGATTACATAATCTGCCGCCCGTTCTACTTCCGTGTTCCCCTCCATCGTCACGGCCATTACAAACGCGCCCCTCGTCCTCACTTCGACCATATTGCTTATCATTTTCTTATACAGTTCTTTCTGGGTCAGGACAGAAGCCACGAGCGTTCCCTCTTCCACAAGCGATATCGTTCCATGCTTGAGCTCACCCGCGGCATATGCCTCTGAATGGATATAGGAGATCTCCTTCAGCTTAAGAGAGCCTTCCATCGATATCGCATAATCTATGCCGCGTCCGATGAAGAATATATCTCTGGCTGCCAGATAACGGTTTGCAAAGCGCTGTATCTTCTGCTTATTGTTGAGCAGCATCTCCACCTGTGCCGGCAGGCTTTTCAAATCCTCCAGCATATCGGACAGAACCGTGTCGTCTATCTCGCCTTTTACATAAGCGAATTTCATGGCCAGAAGATACAAAGATATGAGCTGCGCTGAGTAAGCCTTGGTCGTCGCTACGGCTATCTCCGGTCCGGCCCATGTATACATGACATTGTCAGCCTCTCTGGCTATCGAACTACCGACCACATTGACAATGCCGAGCACTTTAGCTCCCCTTGCCTTAGATTCTCTCAAGGCTGCAAGCGTATCCGCCGTCTCTCCGGACTGGCTTATGACGACGACGAGCGTTCCTTCTTCCAGAATCGGATTGCGGTACCGGAATTCAGAAGCCACATCTACTTCTACCGGGATACGCGACAGCCCTTCAAACACATATTTGCTCGTAACGCCCGCATGGTAGGCAGAGCCACAGGCGACAATCATGATCTTGTTGATTGCTTTTATCTCCTCATCTGTCATGTTCAGTTCATCGATAACGATTTTGCCATCCTTGATTCTTGGGGAAAATGTATCTGTAATCGCTTTTGGCTGCTCATACATCTCCTTCAGCATAAAATGTTCATAACCGCCTTTTTCGGCTGCATTTACGTCCCATTCAATGCGTACGGACTCTTTCTCAATCGGCTCTTCATCTACATTGAAGAACTCCATCGTAGAGTCCGTCATGCGGACAATCTCTTCATTCTCGATGAAGAACACGTCTCTCGTATACTTCAGCACAGCCGGTACATCGGATGCGATGATATTACCGCCCTTTGTATGTCCTACGATGAGCGGGCTGTCCTTCCTGACTGCATACAGCTCATCCGGATGGTCCTGGAACACGATTCCCAGCGCGTAAGACCCTTCCATACGGTGCATGATCTTCGTTACCGCCTGAAGAGGGTTCCCGTTGTAATAATAGTCTAACAGATGCGCGATGACCTCCGTGTCCGTCTCGGACACGAACTCATAACCGTGTTTCTCCAACTTTTTCTTCAGCTTCAGGTAATTCTCTATGATTCCGTTATGTACGACTACGATACTCTCATCCTTGTTAAAATGAGGATGTGCATTGATATCAGAAGGCGAACCATGCGTGGCCCATCTTGTGTGTCCGATGCCCAATGTCCCGGGCAGCGTCTCTCCGTCGTGTGTCAGTTCACTTAAAACCTTGAGTCTCCCTTTGGACTTTATCATGTCAATCTTTTCACCGTTGTAAACTGCGATACCGGCAGAGTCATAGCCCCTGTATTCCAGCTTGGAAAGGCCGTCCAAAAGAATCGGGGCTGCCTGCTGATTGCCGATATATCCTACTATTCCACACATATTTGTACCTCCGTTTTTACATAATCTGCTTCTAATTTTGTACAAAACGCCATTTTTTTCGCACTATCAGGTAGTATTGTAACAAATTCTTAACAATTTGTAAACCTTATATTCGGCAAATCAAAATCTGGTCTACCGTGAGAGCAGCCATCAAATTCGTCTGATGCCTTTTCGTAGTTGGTAATATAAGTATTGCATTAAACCAATAACAATTATATAATATTTAAATTGACAAAGAACAAAATAAATGCAAAGGATAAATATTATGTTATTCACATCTCCTGTTTTCATTTTTTTATTTTTACCAATAACATTAGCAATGTACTATTTGCTTAAAGGTCACAGAAAAACTCAAAACATAGTATTATTAGCAGTAAGTATTATATTTTATGCGTGGGGAGAGCCAGAGTTTGTTATACTATTAATCCTTTCTATTATTTTCAATTGGTTGTCCGCAATTATTGTTGACCGCCTGAAAAATACCCCCCCCCCTGGTATACATGGCTTTATTCTTTATGATAGCAGGAAACCTGGGATTATTATTTTACTTTAAATATCTGGTGTTTACTCTAAACATTTTAAATCGATTAGATTTATTTGATTTTAATATTCCTAATATAATTCTACCTATTGGCATTTCATTTTTTACATTTCAGGCCATTTCTTATGTAATAGATGTGTATAGGGGAAACGGAAAAGTACAGTTGAATCCGTTAAATGTAGGGTTATATATAACCTTATTTCCTCAACTTATAGCCGGACCTATTGTTAGATATGAAACGGTAGCTGACGAAATAAAAAACCGAAAAGAGAACATCCATGATTTTTCTTCTGGGGTTTACCGTTTTATGATTGGTTTTAGTAAAAAAGTTCTGTTATCTAACACAATGGGGTATATTGCTGATTCAGCCTTTGGTCTGCCTGGCAATTCATTAACTGCTGGTATGGCATGGTTGGGTGCTGTTTCATATACTTTTCAAATCTTTTACGATTTTTCGGGTTATTCTGACATGGCCATAGGCCTGGGTAAAATGTTTGGATTTCATTATCTCGAAAACTTTAATTACCCTTACTGCTCCTCGAGCATCACAGAATTTTGGAGAAGATGGCATATGTCTTTAAGCAGCTGGTTCAGGGATTATGTATATATACCATTAGGGGGAAGCCGTAAAGGACGACTCAGAACTATATTTAATCTTTTTATAGTATGGAGTTTGACCGGACTTTGGCATGGTGCTAACATTACTTTCATTATATGGGGGCTTATGTATTTCTTCCTTTTGGTTCTAGAAAAATTTACTCCAGTGGGCAGTTTTTTTAAAAATCATTTTTTAGTCGGCTGGCTCTGGACTATTCTGTTCGTGATTGTAGGTTGGGTTTTTTTCCGGGCCGATAGCGTCACACATGCTGTCAGCTACTTACAGGCAATGTTTGGTGGCAGCTTATCAGCCGTAAATTTTAAAACTTTTATATTAATTAAAGAATATATTGTATTTTTCATACCTGCATTCCTTTTATCATTTCCGCTAAACAGTATAAAGCAGGTTAATAATCTTTCAACTGGTAATATGATAGAAGCTCTCAAGGGTGTATGTGTTGTTGTACTATTTTTTATTTCACTAATTTATGTATTAAATTCAACTTATAACCCCTTTATCTACTTTAATTTTTAGGCAAGGAGGATGATATGAAAGCAATCAGGATACGAAATATTATTGTGGCCATTTTATTTATTTGCGGCGTACTCTTTGGTATGGTTATATCTTTGCCATCTATAGCTTCTATAATCGATAAAGAATTGGTTTCTCAAGAAACCACAAGATTTAAGGCTTTTGAAGAAAACTATTCCAGTATATTTACAAATTATGATAGTACCATTAATATATACGGAGCAATTCAGAAAATATTAGGAAAAAGAGAGGTTAAGAATTTTGATGTAGTAAAAGACGATGCCGGGCAGCTCTACAAGACAGAGACTATGGAACGCTCTTCTTCTAAAGAAGTCAATCAGACAGCTGATATTTATCAAACGCTTGCCTATGCCACAGAAAATAATGGCGGTGCCTTCTTTTTCGTTCAGGCTCCATTTAAAAATACAGAAGGTATACAAGAACTTAAAGGATATGACGATTCATATATGGATACTAATTTCACCAGTCTGTTGGTTGAACTGGAACGTAGAAATATATCAGCCATTGACTTAAGAAATTTTAAAGAATGCTGCCAGTATTATAAAACCGACCACCATTGGACTGTAGAATCCTCTTTCTCGGCTACTGTCAAAACACTCGAATTTATACAGAGTAAAATAGATATAGGTTGGGAACATGACAAATATAGTTTATCAAATTACAGCACGCTGACTTATCCCTCATCTTTTCTTGGCTCTAATGGTATACGGGTTGGGAAATACTATGGTGGGGCAGATGATTTTAACATACTTGTCCCTAATTATAAGACTGACTTTACTTATCAGCATTTGGTAGATGGAGCAATAACAAAGGAACAAAGTGGTGACTTCTTTCAGGCTTTTATTGATAAATCTATACTTACGGATGAAACATATCACAACAAATATAATGCCTTATTACAAGGAGGATATGTAGAAAATATTATAACAAACCACTGTATTGGTAATGATAAAAAACTGCTTTTCATCTCTCATTCTTATGGAAGGCCCATGACACAGTATCTATCGCTGTCATTTTCTGAAGTCCGCTATCTGGATCCACAGGATGGACGCTATAACGATAATTATCTAACTTATATTAATGATTATAAACCAGATATAGTGATAGTCATGTATGATGATTTAATTAATATAGAAAACTGATGCTGGAACATCTGCTCCAGCACCAGTTAGCACCAGTTTGGCTTATTATTCATTTATTCTGTTGTACCGCCTTCTGACGGAGTATCAGGTGTCGAAGGTGCCGTACCGCCTGAATCCCCTCCTGGATCCGGCTGTTCCGTATTTCCTGAATTCCCTGAATTTCCATCGCCGCTACCACCGCCATTTCCATTCCCGGAGCCGCCTGAACTTCCCCCTGGCGTACCATTTCCATCATTTACCGTTCCCTGTCCGCCTGAATTGGCTGGCGGCGTATTATTATTTGCGCCTCCGCCATAATTATTTCCCTTTTCCTGCGCAGCATCCTCAGGCGCAGTATTATACGTCTGGCTGTTCAGCGTCTCGTCGTCAGTCGCCTCACGCTGTCCTATCCTGCTTACTATACTGCCGCTGATATTCTGAACCGTAGATGATACGGTGTAATCCGTGGTGCCGTATAAAAATTCATGGAGTTTCTCAACATTATCCGCTAGCGTCACCGGGATGACAATACTTCCGAGACCGGATAACGTATCCGTAGTCTTATCGATTGGGAATCCGGAGCTCTCTCCAAGCGTATACTTAGCAAAGTCCTTTGCATAACTTAATATTTCAGCAGAAGTAAAATTAGTAGATATGCTTGGCAATACTTTATCAATAATCTCATTAACCGTACCCAGGTCACTCTTCTTTATCTTCTCAACCATCTTTTCAATTACGATTCGCTGTCTTTCCGTTCTAGTAAAGTCGCCGCCTGCAGTCGAACGGATACGTGCGTATGTTGTGGCCTGTACGCCATCAAGCGTCTGTACACCAGGTTCGTGGACAAAGTACGCTTCTTTTCCCGCGACCTGTCCTGTCTCATACACAAACTCGTTCAGATACTGTATTTCCTCTTCCTTGACATCGATATCAATACCGCCGAGCAAATCGATTGCTTCCGCCACTACGCTGAAATCCACAGTCACATACTTTTGGATATCCAGATCCAGATTCTTATTCAGCATGTTTATAGCCTGCTCAGGTCCTCCGAAGCTATATGCAGCATTACATTTCTGCAGCTCTCCGTCTTTTATATCCAGCAAAGTATCCCTGTAGACTGAAACCATCTTTATCTCTTTCGTCTTGTTATTTAAACTGCCCACAATTATACAATCTGTACGAGTTCCTTCTGCCAGGTCACCCTCTCTGGAATCGACTCCGAATAATGCAACATTCGTGAAGCCTTCGCCGGCTTCTTCCGCCTCCGCATTGATTACGATATCTTCCTGAGGAATATCCTGAGTATCTATCTTACCCAGCTTGGCAGCTACATATATTACGCCGGATGCCGCTAGGGCCATAAAAACTCCTCCCAGACAGACCCCTGCCTTTTTTGCAGTGCTCAGCCTTGTAAACCAATTGCCAGACTTCCTGGTTCTTCTGCCCCTTCTCCTTCTTCTTGCCATATAACACCTCTTTTGTTCTATTTTCTACATATAATATAGAATTACTACAGTAAAACATCTTGAAAAGGATTATCTGTTAACACAATACAGCTTGCCTTTATATTGTGTATAACCTGTCTCCAAATCACATTTTATCACGTCATGATGCGCAACCTGCTTTTCTTTGGGTGGCAACTTCATATAATCACCAAATGCAATTCTAAGATACTCATCATATCCTTGCGGTATCGGCATCATATGACCTTCGAACTCTTTATATACTGCTGCGTCAAACGCTTCTTTCGGATACTGGTTCTTCATATAATGGGGACCTGCACATAACTCTGTCACATATCTGCAGTCTTTTATGTCATACTTCGTCATTTTTTTCTCAGCAAAACGCCATATTTTATACCGCATTTTTTTAGAAGGTATCAGAGCAAGGGCTGTTTTTCCTGCGGCTTCCATAAATCTGCCGTGATTTGCGGGTACCATTTGTGAACGGTAAAGTGAATATATCATGGCCCACAGCATCTGTAATTTTCGTTTGAATTTATTTGACGGACATCCATCTAAAGGAAGTACGTCAAGTATCAAACCATGATTTATATCTAATTCTTGTTGATAAGGTCTGATAAACGTAGTTGAATTGTCTCTTATATTTAAAAACAAATTATAATCTATATGAAATTCATCTGAATTCTCTAATGTATATCTCGATGTGTCGGCCTTTATTTTCCATATTCTTTTTAATATTTCATAGTCCCTTCTTGGCATAAATACATCAACGTCATCATCCCATGGAATAAAACCTTTATGACGCACTGTGCCGATACAGCACCCTCCGCAAAAATAAAACAAAAGGTTGTTTTCTTCACATATCTTCTTAAAGTAAAGCGCCATCTCCAGACTTTTTTTTTGTATTTTGCGAATCTCTTCTTTGCTGTACTCCATTATAAACTAATCCTTTTTCATTAACTCACTAATTAATTTTACTATTTTATTGTAAGAATGAGGCCTGTCAAACTGTTCTTCTGCAATCTCCCTGGCCCTTCTTCCCATCACTTCTCGTTTTTCTTGATTATTATAGAGTTTCAAAATCGCATCAGCCAGAACTTGCTTGTCCTCTGCCTCAATATTAATGCCGAACCCGTCACTTATAACTTTATCCTTAAACTCGATGCTGCTGCAAGTATTAATCATCGGCTTTCCCGCCGCAAGATAATCTCCAATCTTATTCACAATGCTCTGAGGTGCCTTCTTGACAAAAGAATTGACCAGTATATCAGACTTTTTCAAATAAGCGGCCATCTTTTCATATGGTACATATCCTGCAAATTCCACATTACCTTCCAGCGACTTTGCATAGGTCTCAAGTTCATCTTTAAGCGGGCCTCCGCCTAATATTTTAAAATATATATCTGAGTAGCCTTTCTTTTTCAGCTCATCAGCCGCCTGTACCATCGTTCTTATATCATAGCTTGTCCCTATTGTCCCCGCATAAGTTACCCAAAATTCATCAGATCCTTTATTAACATCCTGCATATTAGCTTCCGCACCGTCATCAAATGCATTGATTTCGTTTCCTACATAAACTGTTTCTTTGGGTATATCTCTCGGATTTCTCTTGAATGGCCTGCCCGCATATTCGTCTGAAGTCCCTATTACACCGGAACAAAGCTTATAAACTTTTTCCGCATCTCTCAACAATGGATAAAATAATAATCTGCTTATTACCGGTATATCAATAACCATCTGCATAGCTTCCGGCCATAAATCGTTTACGTCAACGACGAAAGGGATGCCATGTTCATGTGCATATTCTGCCGCGGATAACGCTACGTCGTTTGGAGGTATCTCACAGTAGATCAAATCATAATCCCCATCTTGTTCCAGCATTTTTTTAAGGTTTTTTGCAGCAACACCGTGGCTGTGTATTCTTCTAAGATCTATATTCTTTTTATAACCTGGCTCCTCTATGAATCTAAGCCTAAACGGATATCTGTTTTTATTGATATCTTTTATATTGCGGTGCTCTTTTGCCCAGTGCTGAAATGACGAGGTGATAAGATCCACCTCGTATCCTTTTTCGACTAAGAACTCCGGCAGAAAACGGAATCTTGTATACCCGTTCTCGTTGTCCAACTTTACTCCCATAGTTATAACGGCTATTCTATTCATAACATTTCCTTTACAATCCAAGATATCTGGCAAGAATGTCCAAATTTATCGCTATTAGTATACATGTTACCCTGGCATTTGTCAATCTGACCAGAATGCACACGTTTCACATCTTTTTTGAGAAACATGCTGTCAACTGCTGATACACGCCTTTAAGTTTTCTACGATATACCTTACATCCTCATCTGTCAGCTTTGAATACAGCGGTAAGGTGATTTCGTTAGAAAATATTTCAAACGCATTGGGGAACTCTTCAATATTAAAACCGAGATTTTTATATGCCGTCAGCATAGGTAATGGTTTATAGTGTACGTTTGTAGCTATACCGCGTTCTGCCATTTTATTCATAATAACGTTACATTCGTTTCTGTTTTTTCCCGATACTCGTACACAATATAAATGTCCACTTGAAGAAAAGTCTTTCCCGTAATGTTTTAAAACTTGCACTGGAAATTCTTTAAATGCATTATCATAAGTCATTATAATATCTTTTCGCCTTTCAAGCATACCTGGATACCGCTTTAGCTGAGCTATGCCCAAAGCTGCCAAGACATCTGTCATATTACATTTATAGTAGGTACCAACTACATCATATTCCCATTCACCCAGTTTTGTTTTTTCCAGTGCATCTTTAGACTGTCCATGAAGTGACAGCAGGTTCAGACGTTTATAAATTTCTTCATCATCTATCCCTTGAATTGCCTTCCATGTCAGGCCTCCTCCTTCTGATGTAGTGAAATTTTTTACTGCATGGAAGGAAAAGCTTGTAAAGTCTGCGACTTCTCCACATTTCTTCCCCTTTCGGGTGGCTCCCAAAGCATGTGCCGCATCCGCTACCACAGCAATACGTCCTATAGCAGACTGAAACTTATTAGCAGACGAATATAAATGCTTCTTTCCTGTTACTATGCTAAATATACGGTTATAGTCACACATTACCCCACCCAGATCTACGGGTATAATGGCCTTCGTTTTTTCCGTTATGGCTTTCTCCATCTGATCGTAATCCATTTCAAATGAATCTTTAGCGGTATCAACCAATACCGGCGTTGCACCTACATGGCAGATAACGCTGGCTGATGCTGTATAAGTGTACGCAGTAGTTATAACTTCATCTCCAGGGCCGATACCCAATATACGCAATGCCATTTCTGTACATGCGGTGGATGAATTCAGACAGATCAGTCTATTCGTATTGCAAAAATCTGCCAGCTGTCTTTCCAACTTTTTCGTTTTCGGGCCCGTGGTAAGCCAACCGCTTTTTAATGTATCAACCACCTCGTCTATTTCAGCTTCTGCAATATCTGGCACTAAAAAGGGAATCTGCATTTCCTGATTTCTTTTCATTTCTTTCCTCCGATTCCGATACTTTTTTAACTGTTTATCAGCAATTTACTTTTTTCTAACCCCGCTCTATATTCTTCTTCCGTTATTCTGCCAAGCCGCAGCAGATAATCTCCCAAATCCTCCGACGTAGCCAAACCCTCCGTATTGATTCCTTCTTTACAGAAAACCTTTTGCACGGTCTGAAACATAATCTTCCAATCATTATAGAAAGATATATTTCTTATATATTTCAAATCAAATTTGAATTTTTCGTCCCAATTAATATTATTTCTGCCATTTACCTGCGCAAGACCAGTCAGACCTGGTCTGACCCTATGCCTTTTCCTTTGTTCCTTGTCCATGAAGACCAGATCTTTTACTAGTTGAGGTCGTGGACCGACAATAGCCAGGCTTCCATTCAGTATATTAAACAGTTCAGGAAGCTCATCGAGGCTTGTTCCCCTCAGCCACTCGCCAAAACTGGTCATCCTGTCTTTATCCGGCAGCAATTCTCCATTTTTATCTTTTTTATCGGTCATCGTCCTAAATTTATATAACGTAAATATTTTATTATTTAATCCGGGACGTTTCTGCTTAAAAATTACCGGACTTCCTAGTTTTATTTTTACCAACAGCGATACTATAATTAATACAGGACTTAAAAATATACTTACTGCCAGCGCTATAGCAAAATCTTGTACCCTTTTTATAATGTGAGCATATAAATTCATATTTCAAATAATTATCCTTTTTTTTGATTAAAACATTGTTTTTATAATTTCTATTACTGAATTTTGTATATCTTCAGTCATCTTAAGATCACTCGGAAGACATAATCCACGTTCAAAAATGTCTTTACCTACATATTCATCACCTGATGCAATAAAATCATTACTTTCATAAACTGGCTGCATATGCATCGGCCTCCATATCAATCTCGACTCTACATTATAGCTTTCCAGCTTTCTCCTGATTTCATCGGGTGTCGTCTTACAACCTCTGTCCAGAAGGATACAGCTTAGCCAAAAATTAGGCATGCTGCATGTCTCAAAAGGATTCATTGATAAAGGCAGATCTCTAAAGCCTTCTTTATAATTATCATATATTTCTCTTTTTTTCTTGCAATGCTGATCTAAATGAAGGAGCTGACCTCTTCCTATCCCTGCGATGATATTGCTCATCCTATAGTTATATCCTATTTCTTTGTGGTAATAATAAGGCAGGTCTTCCCGGGCCTGGGTTGCCCAGAACTTAGCTTTTTTTAATGCTTCTGTATCATCTGACAGCAGCATGCCTCCGCCCGATGTCGTTATAATCTTGTTTCCGTTGAAGCTTATCGCATTATACACTCCAAAGCGTCCTGTCTGCATTCCTTTATATGTGGCCCCTAATGACTCTGCCGCATCCTCTATCAGCACCGTGTCATATTCATTACAGATATCCCTGATTTCCTCCAGCTTGGCCGGAGTACCATAGAGATTTGCCACAATCACCGCTTTAGGCTTCTTGTACAATTTACCATCTTCATGTACATTATCATCATATTTTTGAAACGCTTTTCTTAATGCTGCGGGATCCATATTCCAGGTATCTCTTTCTGCATCAATGAAAACAGCATTTCCTCCTTCATAAGATATAGGATTTACAGTCGCGGCAAAAGTGAGGTCTGAGCAAAACACCGTATCATCTGCTTCAATACCCGCAAGTTTTACCGCCAGATGTATTGCAGCGGTTCCAGATGATAAGGCGGTTGCACCATCACACCCTATAAATTCTGCCATATCCTTCTCAAAAGCGTCTACATTTGTTCCCAGTGGTGCAATCCAATTAGTGTCAAATGCTTCCTTTATATATTTTTGTTCATCTCCATGCATAGTTGGACTGGACATAAAGACCCTGTTTTCGAATTTTTCCATCCTGCTCTTACTCATTTTTAATCCTTTCTCTTCTTAAAAACATGCTTCTTGATCAATTTAGCCGCATATATATCCAGAGGATATGTAGAAGCTGTTATAACGACATCTGGATTCATAACCTGTGCTATTCTTTTTGCCCCAATACATAGTTTGCTGATAAATTGAAACATTGTCAATGCTCTCTTAACTCCGTTTCCTTCATATTTTCTTGTTTTTATCCAGTAATATTCAACTCCATCTATCTGCTGCCTTTGAAAATCCTTGGCAACGCATGGATTTTCCCTCCGCAGATGTGAATAATCTGCTGCTATAATTTTTACTTTATGACCTTTACGAATCCATTCTTTGGCTAAATAGTAAGGTCTGAAATCCATTCCCATGCTGCTGCTTCCTGCATAATGATTTATTAGTAATATTGTTGCCTTTTTCTTGGGAAATAACGCTTCATATTTTTCAGCCAGCCTGCTATACTCATAATTACCCAGGACTGCCGCTTGCCCATTCCTGCCCAATAAGGCTCTGTCTTCCTCAGGCATGGCATACATGTTTTCAATACAATCCTTCAGCTTATACTTATCCACAGATGTTTTTATGCCACACTGAAAAGTCTCTACAGGCGTGGCCACATCTGACATGCTGATAATAATCGGGCAGCTTCCCATCATGGCATCATACATTTTAGTAAAGCTGATACCATACTTATATATTTCTAACTCTTTTTCTATTCCCATATATACGCAGTCAAAATACTTTAGTAAGTCCGGTATGCTTTTTTTCGGTATAGGCTCTAAAAAAATTACATTTTGAATGCCTTCTTCTTTTACTCGTCCGTACAGGCGTTTTTTTTCCGCCCCCTTGCCGACCAGGACAAAGACAATGTCTTCATTTTTAATAAGCTCGGCTGCGTCTAATAATCTGTCCAAAGCATTCGATATCGCAAATCCGCCAAAATAGCCGACAATAAATTTGTTTTTTTCCTTAATGCTGTCTAAAACCTTTTTATGATTGTCTGGAATACATTCGGTAGATTCCCAGTCTGCTTTAGAAATGCCGTTAGGAATATACACAAATTTCCCACGCTTTAATCCATGCCTTTCCATATGGGGCTCGGCAAATTCCAATGTGCTTGCGACATAGTCAGCAGATTTGTACGACTCATTTTCTCCTCGCTGCATAAGCCATACAAAAGGGCTGCTTTTTTTCATCCCGCCAATATCAGTTAATGTTTTTGGCCATAAATCATGTACCTCATGAATTAAAACCGGCCGACCGTTTACACTCATTATATTCCTCTTTCTTTTTAGATTTTTATACCAGTTTCTGGTCAGATATCGGTATTTTAGCTGACCCGGTTCATTTCCGCTCCTCTACTACAGCACCTTCGTGACTGATGGCTCCAAGGCTGTTGAGTACTCTGTAGTTTTTCTCATCCCGGGCTTTGTCTTCTGGTTTTATATGGTAAGTTGTCACTATACCTGCAACTATATTTTTAACCTCTATATCCTCATTGATGGCTGCCTCTTCCAATTTTTTTAATTCGCTTAGGAAATGAACTTCATCAAATTCTAGCGGTTCACCAATATATATCAAATCATTTTGCGTTTTCTGCAGGCCTTCGTCAGCTATGAGCAGTTCCTCATATAGCTTCTCTCCTGGTCTGAGCCCTGTATACTCGATTTCCATATCCGCGCCTAAAGTATATCCGGACAAACGAATCAAGTTTTTTGCTAAATCTGCTATCTTTACAGGTTCTCCCATGTCCAAAACAAATATTTCTCCGCCCTTTGCATAGGCTCCTGCCTGGAGAACCAGAGACACAGCTTCTGGTATCGTCATAAAATACCTGATAATGTCTGGATGGGTAACCGTTACAGGTCCGCCCTCTTCCATCTGCTTTTTAAATAAAGGAATTACACTGCCGTTACTGCCCAGGACGTTGCCAAAACGGACTGCAACGTATTCGGTTGCCGAATATTTGTTAAATGTCTGAATGACCATCTCGCACAAACGTTTAGAAGCTCCCATGATATTGGTGGGATTCACCGCTTTGTCCGTTGAAATAAGGACAAATCTTTTTACACCAAATTTGTCCGCAGCCCTTGCAGTTTTATAGGTACCGAACACATTATTTTTTATAGCCTCGTTTGGACTGTCCTCCATCAGCGGTACATGTTTATGTGCCGCCGCATGATATACCACATCTGGCCTATAACGTTCCATCACCCATTCTATCCTTTTTGTATTACGGACAGAGCCAATCAGCACTTCAAGGCGCAGATGTGGATACTTCTTTTTCAATTCCTGCTGTATATCGTAAGCATTATTTTCATAAATATCAAAAATAATCAGACATTTAGGGCAATAATTGGCAATCTGACGGCACAATTCGCTGCCAATAGATCCACCACCGCCTGTTATCAATACTGTTTTGTTATTAACGTATCCTGCCACACTGTCCAAGTCAATGTTAATACTGTCCCTCCCAAGCAAGTCCTCAATCGATACTTCTCTCAGCTTGGAGACACTCACCTCTTCGTTAATGAGCTGATACATTCCTGGCAGCACTTTCAGCTTACAGTTCGTCTCGTTGCAGATACGTAATATCTCTTTCGTAGTCTTAGGACCTGCTGAAGGTATGGCCAGAATTATCTCTTCAATACTGTATCTCTTAACCGCGGCGATAATATCGTCCCGCCCTCCCGCAATTCTGATTCCTTGCAGATACTTTCCTCTTTTTGAAGGGTTATCATCGATAATACAGACTACATTACGGTTAAGGTGGCGGCTCGTTTTCAACTCGTGGATAATGACGCTTCCTGCTTCTCCTGCGCCAATGACCATAGTATTTATTAGCCTGTCCCCTGAACGCTTAACCTTGCTTTGCAACGTCCTCAACAGTCTATACGAGAATCTGGTGACCGTTGTCGTCATAGTCAGTAAAAAGAAATAGATGATGTAATAGCTTCTCGGTACAATCAAATTAAAAATTAAAAATCCCAAGGCCTGGAAAGCTGTAGATAAAATACATGCTGCTATGATGGATGCAACTTCATGTACGCCTGCATATGTCCAGATACTTTTATATAGATTTAATAGTAAAAAGACAATTATAGTGATGACAACATTAATCAGAGCGTATTTTTTGATACTGTCAAGATACTCCGGCAATATCCACTCATGGTGGCCTTCATAGCGAATCAAAAGAGAAAGATATGAATTTAGCAGTATGGTGCCGATATCAACTAAACAAAGTAAGAACATCCTCGTTTTAGAACTTTTTAAATTTATGATATTTTTCATAATATGACCTCTTTATTTCAAAATGTTACAAATTTTTTACACTTATTTATGATATCAAATTTTGGTACAAATTACAATGTTTATATATTACTTAGTGATGCTAACGCTTGAAATATGCTGTACATTAACATTAGCTTTAGTATTTTCACTTTATATAAAGTAATTCAGCTATCAGCAAATAAAATACGGCAGCATCTCTTAATGATACTGCCGAATTCTATTAATATGATTTATAGCCTATGTTCATATCGACATCGCCGCTGATGCCAGGGACTCTTCCCTGACTATAATACTGCCATATCGTAACCGTTCCCGGTCCGTTATATCCATGATTGTGATTCGGTGTTCCATCTAAAAACCAGCTTGCTACCCAAACGTCAACATCTGCAAAACTGCTCATGTCAATTTTATTTCTAAGCCAATCTGTATTTGCATAGATCATAAACTTATAGCCATTATTTTCAATAACTCCCTTATAAGCTTTTATTATGGCCGTAAGCTGTGATTTGCTCAGCTTTCCTTGAGTATTGGCATCTTCCACATCATACGCTATTGGATAAGTGATATTATATCCGCTGGCTTTTATAGCATTTATCGTCTCTTTCGCTTCACGCTGCGCTTCAGCTACTGTCATAGCATAGCCGTACCTGTATGCACCTACTGCGACGCCATTTTTAGAAGCACCTGAAATGTTAGCATTGAATTTTGAATCTACTGTCAGGTTTGACATTGTTCCTGACAGCACCCGCAGCATCGCAAAATTGATTCCACTGTTTTTCACGCTCTTCCAGTCGATATTTCCCTGATATGCTGATACATCAATGCCTCTTAACGTATCGTCATACACCATCATCGTATATGCTACGGATGTTGTCTGGCCTTCTTTATCTTTTACAGCTATCGTATAGGTATGCTCTCCTATTCCTGTAGCTGTAAATGTATACGTGTTTTTGGCGCTGTATGACTGCCTGGTAATGGCAGCTCCCTGATATGTCTCAGTAAATCGATACTGCGTCTCCCCGTATCCGCCCGTTGCCGTTGCAGTTAAAGTCACGCCCGTACCAGTCTTGACCCTCTGTGGCTGGCTGCTTTTCATTGAGACAGAAATTTCATATCCCGCCTCCGGCCTTACTGTCACCGAATATACAGTAGAGCCTATCCTTCCATCCGCATCTCTTACAGCAACTGTATATTTATGCTCGCCTACTCCCTGAAGTACAGCAGTATATGTAGATTTAGTACTATATGGCTGTACCGTCGTCGAAATACCTGCGTATGTATCTGTAAAGCGGTATTCATATGGCTCATTGCCATCATCTGCTTTGGCTGCCAAAGTTATCTCTGTACCTAATACCTCACTTGCAGAGTTGCTGCTGGTAACAGATATCGAAAGCGGCTTTGGTGTCACTGTCAACGTATATATAATAGAAGTTGTATTTCCTGCACTGTCCCTCACTGCAACTGTATATCTATGTACACCGGCTTTGGCCGCTTTAAATTTATATTCCGTCTTATTGCAATATGCCTGTACTGTAGTGACATCATCCCCGAAGGTTTCCGTAAACCGGTATTCATAATTACCGCTTCCACCACTTCCTATAGCGGTCAATACTATATCCGTTCCTTCTGTCTCAGTAGTGCTTTTATTGCTTGTAACCGTTAATGATATCGGTGTCTCCTTTACGGTAACATCACAATTGTATGAAGCTACATTGCCGCTTCTGTCCTTCACCGCTACCGTGAATCGGTGCAGCCCGTTCCCGGATGCCGTGAATGTATACGTCGGCGTCGAACTGTATGCTCGCACCGTCGTTACCGTTCCGTTGTACGTCTCCGTAAAACGGTACTCATAGCCCCCTGAGCCGCCGCTTCCCTTTGCCGTCAGCGTCACCTTCTCTCCGGAATCCGCATTGCTCCTGTCGCTGCTCACGGACAGCTTCAGCGCTTCCTCCTTTACCGTCACGTCTCGGATCCCTGAGGTCA
>NZ_SMMX01000025.1 GCF_004345005.1 Extibacter muris | reverse complement strand
CTTACGTCCATACTATCATGCAAATGGTACTGTAAATATGCAGGTTGATGAAGAATTAAAAGGTCAAATTCATACAGAAATGATGAAAGCCATTTTAAGGTTTGAAGTCAGAGAGAAGTAGTCAAGTGGTATGAAAAAGGGAGATACACAGTTTCATTTCATGTGCTATCTCCCTTGTGGTTTATATTGTCATATCAAGGCTCTTCAATCGTGGTAAATTCGTGGTAAAATGAATGTTTTTCAATTTTGAAATTGCTTATAAATGTAGTGTTTATGGGGATAATTCAAAATCTTATATAAAATTTATAAGAAATAATATATCTAAACGATTTATTTTCATAAAGAAATCTCCTTGACTTTGCGTGATTAGGCTCTTATCATTTAAACATAGCGCGTAAAAATATGCAAATAGATTGAGCAAAAGAGGATAATTACATGGAATATTTAATGCTGATATTAGGCTTTTTATTATTGATAAAAGGTGCAGACCTGTTCGTGGATGGGAGTTCCAGCGTGGCGAAGATTTTAAAGATACCAACTATCATTATCGGCTTGACGGTAGTTGCCTTCGGGACAAGCATGCCGGAATTATCTGTCAGCGCTACTGCCGCCATAAAAGGAAACAATGACCTTGCGGTGAGCAATGTACTCGGTTCTAATATTTTCAATCTCCTTGTTGTCCTCGGGTGCTGTGCACTTGTACAGCCGGTGCGTGCAAAATGGTCTCTTCTGAGAAAAGAATTGCCTTTTTCAATATTTATTACATTAATATTGCTGCTTTTGAACTCGGATTTTTCGATTGCCAAAGTCTGGAAAGAGGACCAGGTTTTTGTTCTGGGAAGGTGGAGCGGTATTTTATTACTAGCCCTTTTTGTGGTATTCCTTTTTGCTACCGTGCGGTCTGCGCTAAAGTCCAGGGATGAAATTACTGCAGACGAGGAAGACTATAAGATGATGGGCCCGCTAAAAAGTGGAATTTATATTGTAATCGGCCTTGCCGGTATCATATGGGGGGGAGACCTCGTAGTAGACAGCGCGACCAGCATAGCCGTGGACTTCGGATTGAGCCAGACATTTATAGGCCTTAGCATCGTCGCTTTAGGCACTTCGCTTCCAGAGCTGGTGACATCTATGGTGGCGGCCGGAAAAGGGGAAAATGACCTGGCAGTGGGCAATGTTGTCGGCTCAAATATATTTAATATCCTGCTGATATTGGGCGTATCTTCTGTAATAACGCCTATTAAGCTCGATGTTACGGCCGTGTATGATACCCTCATACTCGTGGCGGCCAGCATAATCGTATATATAGCTGCAATCAGCAAACATGAAATTAAAAAGACGGAAGGAGCGCTGTTCCTGCTGGCGTACCTCGCATTTTTCATATACGTTTTACTGAGGTAATATATTTTGCTGTATTAAATTTGTAGGTTTGTCAAACATTTGTTACACTGACCGTAAATAATCCTTTAAGACCTCATTCGGTGTTTTCCAGCCTAGAGGGCGCATGGGGAAATTATTATAGTCCCTACGGTTATACACCTTCAGCTGCGCAGCAAAGTCCTCAAAGGAATAGAACAGATGGGTCGCATAAAAACGTTCATTATTTTTCCGATGGCTGCGCTCTACCTTCCCGTTGTGACGAGGGGTAAAGGGACGGATGACTTTGTGCTTTATCCCGTGTGCTTCCAAGTGCTTTTGGAAGAGGGTCGGCTTGTCCCGGTGAGAAGTAAAGCGGTTGGTGAATTCCGACCCATTATCCGTCTGGATGCACTCGATGGAGATGGGGAACGCTTTTACGAGGTGTTCCACAAACTGCGCGGAAGAATAGGTGCTGTGTTCCTCAAAGGCTTCCACGAAGCGCCATCTGGAATACTCGTCAATGGCAGTGTACTGGAAGAACTGCTTCCCAATGACCCTGCTGTTTTTGAGGCAGGCGAAAGGGACGAATTTCACATCCACCTGAATATGCTGCCCGGGATACTCCATTCGCTCATAGGGCTTAGGGATGTACTTTGGATTGGGTGGATGTACGGCCATGATGCCCTGTTTTTTGAGGAAGCGGTAGAGTCCGGTGATGGAGCGGGAATAGCCGCGCTGCCTGAGCTTGACCCAGAAGACGACCAGTCCGGCATCAGGGTTACGGCGGCGCATATCCGAGATAAGCTTAACCTCCTGTGGGGTATGCTGGTTGGGGTGATGGTGAGGCCGTCTGGAGCGGTCACGGAGGGAATCCATGGAGCCGTCAAAGCGGCGTTTCCAGCGGTAGACATACTGCCGGTTGGTCTTGTATTTGACAGCCGCCTTGGTGACGCCATACTTCTCAGCGTAGCGGATCAGGGATAGACGGTATCTCATATCTTGTGTTATACTAGCCATAGCAGGGAACTCCTTTGTTTATGTTGTGGTTGTGGTGACTAAAATATAACACAAAGGAGAGAACCCTGCATTTTAATTATTCAGTTGTAACACATGTATTGTAATCCTACACAGTAATATATTTTGCTGTATTAAATTTTGCTTGACAAATGTGCTGTGCTAAAGTACAATTACGTTTAACTAAATATTTGCCGGCAATGATTGTTGCACAAGGCAGAATTGGCTGTGAGAAGGAATAGTAGTTACAGAGGATATTCCACAGAGAGAGAGTCCCCGGTGCTGAAAGGCTCTTGTTTTGAAATGTGATGAACCTACCTTGGAGCCACTGTGCGAAAGCACAGCGTATCATCAGCGTTAATGGTGATTAGAGAGAGCTGCGAAAGGGTCGCAGTTAACTAGGGTGGTACCGCCGAGCTTTTCGGTCCCTTTTTCAGGGGAGCGAAAGGCCCGGCGTTTTTTGTTTCCCGGCGAAAATTAATTAAGTGGGGCAAGGGCTCTGCGGAAAAAAGGAGAAGAGAAACATGGCAAACGAGAAGAAGTTAGTAGAGAATATCACACCACGTGATGAGGATTTTGCACAATGGTACACAGATGTCGTTCGAGAGGCCGAGCTTTGCGACTATTCAAGCGTAAAGGGATGCCTTAACTACCTGCCGAACGGATATGCTATCTGGGAGCTGATTCAGGCAGACTTAGACAGACGTTTTAAAGAGACGGGTGTAGAAAATGTATACCTTCCAACGTTGATTCCGGAGAACCTTCTGGAAAAAGAGGCTGACCATGTAGAAGGTTTTGCGCCTGAAGTCGCCTGGGTTACACACGGAGGCATGGAGCGGCTTCAGGAAAGGCTCTGTATCCGCCCGACATCTGAAACATTATTCTGCGATTTATGGTCCAAGACCGTTCAGTCATACAGAGACCTTCCGAAAGTTTGGAACCAGTGGAATTCTGTGCTTCGATGGGAGAAGACTACAAGACCTTTCCTTAGGTCCAGAGAGTTTTTATGGCAGGAAGGGCATACGCTGCATGCAACTTATGAAGAGGCTGAAGAGCGTACGATCCAGATGTTCCATGTATATGAAGACTGCTATAAAGAGACGCTTGCAATTCCTTTTGTATCAGGAAGAAAAGCAGAACATGAAAAGTTTGCAGGAGCACAGGACACTTATACGATTGAAGCGCTTATGCATGACGGAAAAGCACTCCAGTCAGCGACGAGCCATTTCTTCGGAAGCGGCTTCCCTGACGCATTTGATATCAAGTATGTAGATAAGAATAACCAGCTGCACAGCGCATATGAGACATCATGGGGATGGTCAACAAGAAGTATCGGCGCCATCATCATGGTCCATGGAGATGACAGCGGGCTCGTCCTTCCACCACACGTTGCACCTGTAGAATGTAGAATCATTCCAATCGCACAGCACAAAGAAGGCGTGCTTGACAGAGCTCATGCACTTTTCGACGAGCTGAAAAAAGCCGGATACAGAGTGAAAATCGATGAATCCGATAAGAGCCCGGGCTGGAAATTCTCCGAACAGGAAATGCTTGGTATACCTACGAGAATTGAAATAGGACCCAAGGATATAGAAAATAATCAGGTCGTCGTAGTACGGCGTGATAACCGTGAAAAGATTATCGTTTCGCTGGACGAAATCGCAACAAAGCTGCGTGGCATCTTAGAGACGATACAGGAAGACATGTACAACAGAGCAGTTGACTTCCTGAACAGCCACATCGATTCAGCTGTTGCCATGGATGAAATGGTTGAAAAGTTTAAAGCTAACCGTGGATTCGTCAAAGCGTGCTGGTGTGGAGACCCAGAGTGCGAAGGCGAAGTGAAATACGCAACAGGCGGTGCCGCAACACGCTGCTTAATCGAGGATGAAGAAATGATATCCGATAAATGCATCTGGTGTGGAAAACCCGCAAAACACATGGCATACTGGGGAAAATCATATTAATTTTAACTTTGGGACGGAGGTTTTTTAAAAAATCTACGTCCCAAATTAAAATAGTCATGCCCTCGATTGATTTTACCCTGTCCCCATAATAGGGAAGGGAGGTAACATTATGCCGAGAAAACCTAGACAAGAAAGTGTAACGGGTTTGTATCACATAATGGCGCGGGGCCTAAACCGCAGCGCAATATTTGAAGAAAACAGAGAGAAAAGCAGGTTTATAAATTTGCTAAGGGATAATCTATCCCAGTTTGAAGTGGCAGTATATGCATACTGCATTATGCCAAATCACATTCATCTACTAGTCAAAACAGAGATTCAGGAACTTTCATCATTTATGGCTAAAGTCTTAGCCGCATATGCCCAGTATTATAATTTCAAGAATAACCGTATAGGATATGTTTTCCAGGACAGATTCAGGAGCCAGTGCATAGAAGAAGAGGAATATTTTTGGAACTGTCTGAGATATATACATCTAAACCCCTTGAACGACAGAGATTTGAATAAATTGCTAAAGTATAAGTATTGCAGTTTCTATGAGTACTATTATGGGAAAGATGACATTCTGTGTGAAAAAGCATTTGCTGCAAAGGAAAAAAGATTTCAGACCAAAAAGGCATTTCTGGCTTTTCATAAAATGGACAATAGAGATGTGTTTGAAGATGTTTCAGAAGATACGCAGTGGAATAATCTAAGAATAGCCAGGGAAGTACTTTTTGATATGCAGTGGCAGCTGGGGGTCCCGGAAGAGGAAATATTAGAATACATAGACACACGCAGGTTATTTGGGGAGGTACTTATGAAATCCCTTGGAATATCTAAAAAGGATGCGGACGAGATTCAGGCCTATCTTAGAAAAGAGATAAAAGGAACCGGATAAAGAAAAAGGGACATGGCTATTCAAATTTGGGACAGGGTAAAACAAATTGGGGACGGAGGAAATCTAAAAAACCTCCGTCCCCAACGGGTGTTTTCTGATTAGAAACGGACAAATTTGTGTTGCAGAAGGTGATGCAGAAAGAGTATGATATTATTATGTTGATTATAGGGGAGGTTATTGTATTGTCTGATTTGAATATTGAACTGCCTTCTAAGGTTGATGATATTATAACAACGCTGCAGGAACACGGGTTTGAAGCGTATGCGGTGGGAGGCTGTGTCAGGGACTCGATTCTCGGAAGGGTGCCGGAAGACTGGGACATCACTACATCTGCCATGCCGGAGGAGACTAAGAAATTATTTCCCCGGACATTCGATACGGGCATAGAACATGGAACCATTACCGTATTAATAGACCATGAAGGATTTGAGGTTACGACTTACAGAATTGATGGAGAGTATGAGGACAGCCGGCATCCCAGGGAAGTTACATTTACACGCAGCCTGAAAGAGGATCTGCTGCGGAGAGACTTTACTATCAATGCCATGGCATATAATAAAAAAGATGGCCTGATAGATATATTCGGAGGCATGGAAGATCTGGAGCGGCATCTGATACGCTGTGTGGGTGATGCGGCAGAAAGATTTTCTGAAGATGCCCTGCGGATACTGAGAGGCATCCGTTTTGCCGCACAGCTTGGATTTGATATAGAAAATGAGACGAAAAAAGGGATGCGCCGGCTTGCCCATTCATTGCATAACATTAGTGCGGAACGGATACAGACAGAGCTTGTCAAAACTGTGACATCAGAACGGCCACAACTGTTGAGCACGGCCTATGAACTCGGAATTACAAAGGTGTTCCTTCCGGAGTTTGACCGCATGATGGAGACAGAACAGGAGACGCCTCACCATATGTACAATGTAGGAGTGCATACCCTCCATGCAATGAAGAACGCCAGGCCGGATAAGATATTGAGGCTTACCATGCTCTTGCATGACACAGGAAAGCCCGGCTTTAAAACAGTGGATGCCAATGGGGTGGCACATTTTAAAAAACATGCAGCAGGAAGCGAGAATATTGCCAGAAATGTGTTAAGAAGGCTAAAGTTTGACAATGATACGCTGCATAAGGTGACTAAACTCGTATACTATCACGATTACCGGATGCCTGCCAAAGCCAGGAACGTGCGCCGGGCGATGAATGTCATCAGTGAAGAGTTGTTTCCATATTATATGGAGGTGAGGAAGGCGGATGTACTGGCTCAGAGCATGTATCTCCGAGAAGAAAAGATGAAAAACCTGAACGAGATAGAAGCTTTGTATAGAGAAATAAAAGAGGCCGGGCAATGCGTGTCATTGAAAGAACTCGCGGTAACAGGGAAAGATCTGATAGAAGCAGGAATGAAGCCAGGAAAAGAGATAGGGGATAAATTAAGCGAACTGCTTGCGCTAGTAATAGAAGAACCAGAGCTAAACACAAAAGAAGAGCTGCTGAGTCGTCTGGGACAGGATTAGGCGAAAAAGGGACAGGGTAAAATGAATTGGGGACGGAGGAAATCTAAAAAACCTCCGTCCCCAATTCATTTTACCCTGTCCCTCTTGCATATTCCGTTGTTCTTTATCATACGTTAGAAAGAATATGTTATATAAAGTGCAGGGGAATGTTATGCAAGAATATGAGCTAAATGTATTAGACCAATATAATATAGATGTCACCGGCACCCGTAAGACAAGGGGTGCTATTTTATGCGACACACGGCAGGGGCTTCTGCTGCTTAGGGAGGTGGCGACTTCTGAGAAACGTATTCCTGCGCTTTGCAATCTGTATGGCTATCTGAAGGGGCAGGGTTATGAATGGACCGACGAGATCCTTCCGAACAAGAACGGAGAATACGTCAGCACGGCGGAGGACGGTAGTAAATATATATTGAAGCAGTGGTATCAGGGGCGCGAGTGTGACATACGCAAGCCGGCAGAGCTGCTGGCAGCATCCGGCAATCTTGCTAAGCTCCACACCGTTATGTCCCATGGACTGGAACAGGGGGCGCCGGCAGGTACACACCTTGGAGAAGAGTATAACCGGCATAACCGCGAATTGAAGAAGGTCCGGAGATTCATGAGAAGCCTTTCCCCAAAGGGCGAATTTGAATTTACATTTTTGAAATATTTTGACCAGATGTACCAGTGGGCAGACCTTGCGCTGGAAGAGCTGGAGCACTCCGACTATGATGCGCTGTACCAGGACAGCATGGAACGGGGATGCATGACACATGGCGAGTATAATTATCATAATATACTTATACTTTCAGGCACTTATGTGCATGGCGAGACAGCCCAGGGAGGAGCTTCCGGCAAAAGTGGAACCAGAGGGCCTGACTATAAAGGGCACGGAGGACACACGAACAGGGAGCCGCTCCGGATTACTACGACAAATTTTGACAAATTCAAAATAGATATCCAGGTAGAGGATCTATATTATTTTCTCAGAAAAGTCATGGAAAAGCACGGCTGGAAAGAACGGCTCGGCGACAATATGCTGAACGCCTATTCCGCCATACGCCCATTATCCTCCGGAGAGACAGAGTATATCAAAAACCGGCTCATATATCCGGAAAAGTTCTGGAAAATCGCGGATTCCTACTATCACTCGAACAAAGCATGGATATCCGTGAAAAGCATAGAGAAGTTAAACGTTGCTATAAGGCAGACAGAGGAAAAGAAGCGTTTTTTGGAGAATATATTTTCTTTCCATTTATAGAATCCTGTTGTATAATATGAAGCATATAAGAGACAGGAGGTACTTATGTATGGGATATCTTGAAAAGTACAAGGAGTGGTTGGAAAATCCATATTTTGATGAGGGCACGAAAGCTGAATTGAGGGGAATTGAGGGGGATGACAACGAGATCAAAGAGCGTTTCTATAAAGACCTGGAGTTCGGAACTGCAGGTCTCAGAGGAATCATCGGAGCAGGAACGAACCGCCTGAATATCTACACGGTCAGGAAGGCGACACAGGGACTTGCAAATTATATCATGAAACAGAACGGACAGGACAGAGGGGTTGCGGTCGCGTACGATTCCAGACGCATGTCCCCGGAATTTGCGGATGAGGCCGCTCTCTGCCTTGCCGCTAACGGCATCAAGGCATACGTCTTTGAATCGCTCCGTCCGACACCTGAATTGTCTTACGCCGTTCGGACCCTCGGCTGTATCGCCGGCATCAATATCACGGCCAGCCACAATCCGCCGGAATATAACGGATATAAAGTATACTGGGAAGACGGTGCTCAGATTACGCCGCCTCATGACAAAGGAATCATGGACGAGGTTGAGGCGGTCACCGACTACAATACGGTCAAGACGATGGGCCTTGCAGACGCCAAGGCGGCCGGAAAGTACGAGGTCATAGGAACGGCAGTGGATGACGGATACATCGCAGAGCTTAAGAAGCAGGTCATCCACCAGGACGCGATAGATGAGATGGGAAGCGAGCTGAAAATTGTGTACAGCCCTCTTCACGGAACGGGAAATATACCCGCAAGAAGGATATTAAAAGAGCTTGGCTTCAAAAATGTCTATATAGTCAAGGAACAGGAACTGCCGGACGGAGAATTCCCTACGGTCTCCTACCCGAATCCAGAGGCGGAAGAGGCATTTGCTCTTGGGCTCAAGCTGGCCCGCGAAGTGGACGCAGACCTTGTACTTGCCACGGATCCGGATGCGGACCGTCTCGGAGTCTATGTAAAAGATGCACGGTCAGGCGAGTACAAGGTGCTTACAGGCAATATGTCAGGCTGCCTCCTTGCAGACTACGAGCTTGGCCAGCGCAAGGCAGCAGAAGGAAAGCTTCCGGAAGACGGATACCTTATCAAGACGATAGTAACGTCCAATATGGCCGATGCGATTGCAAAAGGCTACGGTGTGGGGCTGATAGAAGTCCTGACCGGATTTAAATATATCGGCCAGCAGATACTTGGATTCGAGACGACAGGAAAAGGGCAGTACCTGTTCGGGTTCGAGGAAAGCTACGGCTGCCTGATCGGCGCACATGCCAGGGACAAGGATGCAATCGTTGCCACAATGGCGCTGTGTGAGGCTGCTGCATACTACAAGACCAAGGGCATGACGCTCTGGGATGCGATGGTGGACATGTATGAGAGGTACGGATACTACAAAGATTCGATTCAGTCCATCACGCTGAAGGGAATCGAAGGGCTACAGAAGATTCAGGAGATACTGGAGACACTGCGGAAGAACCCTCCGATGGAAGTAGGCGGATACAGAGTCCTGAAGGCAAGAGACTACCAGGCAGATATCATCAAGGATATATCCACGGGAGAGGTGACACCTACCGGACTGCCGTCCTCCAATGTTCTGTACTACGATCTGACAGAGGACGCATGGCTCTGCGTGAGGCCGTCAGGTACAGAACCGAAGGTCAAATTTTACTATGGCATAAAAGGGTCATCTCTGGAAGATGCAGATGAAAAATCACGTGTGCTCGGCGAGGAAGTTTTGTCGATGATAAATACGATGTTGTAATCGGTAAAACCCTTGGAAATACGGCAAAAACTGCGAAATTCCCTTGACAAACATAGGGAAAGAAGGTATAACAGTAACTAAGGGCAACGCCGCATGGAAGAAGGCGTGCGCCGTTTTTCAAAAACAGTAGAATTTTAGTAAGGGATTCTATATCTAAACAAGAGGAGGAAATTATCCATGAACAAAACAGAATTAGTAGCAGCTATCGCTGAGCAGGCAGAATTATCAAAGAAAGATTCAGAAAAAGCCTTAAAAGCTTTTGTTGATGTAGTTACAGCTGAACTTAAAAAAGGTGAGAAAATTCAGTTAGTAGGATTTGGTACATTTGAAGTAAGCGAAAGAGCAGCAAGAGAGGGCAGAAACCCACAGACAGGCAAGACGATGAAGATTGCTGCATGCAAGGCTCCTAAATTCAAAGCTGGTAAAGCATTAAAAGACGCTGTTAATGCATAAGGATTAAAAGCGGTTATCAAGTAGAGAGCATCCTGCTCTCTACTTTTTTAGTTTCGGAGAGGGGACAGGCCCCTTTCAAAAGGGGCCTGTCCCCTCTCCGAAAAATCACATACAGGAGGATATACGTATGCGTTTAGACAAATTTTTGAAAGTCTCGAGGCTGATCAAGCGGAGGACCGTCGCAAACGAGGCCTGTGACGCAGGACGCGTGGCAGTAAACGGAAGCGCTGCCAAAGCATCGGTAAAGGTCAAGCCGGGAGATATCATCGAGATCCAGTTCGGTACAAAGGCAGTGAAGGTAGAAGTGCTGGATATCCAGGAAACGACGAAGAAAGAAGAGGCAAAGGACCTGTTCAGATATTTGTAATAAAGAAGAACAACCTGTCATATGATTATGAAGAAAGGTTGTGATGCACATGGAAGAGAGACCAGTACAAAAAGGACATAAGCTGGTAGTTAATAATAGAAAAACCAGCCTGGTGACAGGCGTTATCGACGTATTATCTTTTGATTTGAACGAGATTCTACTGGAGACGGAGCAGGGCATGATGATGGTAAAAGGGACGGACCTTCATGTGAACCGGCTGAGCCTTGAGAAGGGCGAGGTGGACCTGTCAGGCAATATCGACAGCATCGCGTATTCAGAAGTCCATGCGGGAGGAAAGCAAGGGGAGAATCTGTTTTCCAAACTGTTCAGGTAGCTGCGTATGCCGGGGATCAGGGAAGAATTTATCGTATTTGTACTGGCCGTATTGTCTGGTGCGATTGTGCGCCTTGTATACAAGTGCATCAGCAGCTTCAGAGAGATTGTAAGGCACAGCCTTGCCGCGATAGGGGCTGAAGATTTCTTATTCTGGATGGGTTCGGCGCTGTATTTGTTTGTGCAAATTTACCATACAAGTGATGGTAGCATCCGATGGTATTTTATACTAGGTGTTGTGCTTGGAGCTGTTTTGGCTGCTTTTTTAATCCGACAGGCTGAAAAATTACACAAAAAAATGTACGCCCGCTCCAAAAAGAATTCGTCCAAAACTATTGATAAATCGGGTAAAAAAAGATAATATTATTATGATTAACGGGTGAATATTCTGGCTTTCTGCCGGAAAAAAGGGTGAGTATAACAATGAATGGAATTAAACAAAAGAGTCGCAGGAGACGGCAGAAAAAGCGTGTCCAGCGCCACAAAAGAAGTGTGCTGGCTGTCAGTTCAGTCATATTGCTGCTGCTCGTTATGGTGTCCGTCAACGGGATAACGCTCCGCGCGAAGGAGAAATCCTATGTGGTGCAGGAGACAGAGCTTAAGAAGCAGATAAAAGAAGAGAAGAGCCGGGCGTCCAAGATAGACGAGCTGGAAGATTACGTAGGTACGGATGAATATGTAGAAGACGTGGCAAGAGAAAAGCTTGGCCTCGTCCACGAAGGTGAGATCATATTCAAGGCAAAATAGATTAGATGGTATAAAACACAGATGATGAAGCTTTAGGAAATAGTATTCCTAAAGCTTTTTTATGTTCAGTCAAAGACCCCGCTGCAAGCAGCGGGACATCAAATTTGCAGCGCAGCAAGCTGCGGGGTATTTGACTACACGGGCAGTTGCCAAATGGACATGCAGGCATGTCCACTTAGCCCACTGCCTTCGCGAGAATAAATTAAATGGGGGAGCTATAATGGCTGAAGTAAAAGAAAAGGGGACTTTCCTGAACCCTTATGTCATACAGATGGACAAGTTCGCAGATTCGCTCATGCACCTGTCCCGGACATTCCTTACGCTGGAAGACTACAAAGGTACGTTCTCTAAAGAAGAGATTGAAGACATGTTCGTAAAGATAACAGATAAAGTGTGCGAAAACTGCGAGAAAAAGGAATGGTGCCTCGGCGAGAACAGAGTACATACCTACCAGATGCTTTATGAGATACTATGCACGGTAGAAGAGTACGGGGCGGAGCTGAATGTAGAGATCAAGAGGAAGCTGCAGAAGAAATGTATTTCGGCGCCCCGGTTCCTGCGGGAGACGCTGGAAGTGTTTGAAAACGCCAAACAGATACTGCTCTGGAACAACAGGATCGTGCAGAACCGGGAAGGCTATGCGATCCAGCTCAACAGCTTCGCAAAGATGATACAGTATACGACAAGAGAGCTGGATGCCGGCATATTTGAGGACGAGCATCTGGAGAAAAAGCTGAAGAACCATCTGAAAAAGATCGGAGTGCGTATGCTCTCTTCGGTATTCTTTGTGACGTCAGAAGGAAAGTATGAGATCCATGTGACCGTCAAAGCATCTAAGGGGCACTGTATCGCGACAAAAGAGCTTGCCACGGAGATTGGACGATGTGTGGGACGAGTCATGATGCTGGAGCAGGGAGAACGGCCCATCATCGGGGAAGAATACTGCACCATCGCCTGTGTAGAAGGTGCCAGATACCATACGCTGCAGGGAGTTGCCAAGATAGGGAAAGGCTGTGAGAAGATATCAGGAGATACCTTCCTCATGACTGACCTGCCGGGCGGAAAGAAAGGCGTGGCATTGTCGGACGGCATGGGTTCCGGAGAGGACGCCCTGCGCGAGAGCACGATGGTCGTAGAGATGCTGGAAGAGCTTCTGGAGGCCGGCTTTCCGGTCAAGACGGCAATCCAGATGATGAACACGGCTCTTGTCATCGGCAGGGAAGAAGTACGCTTTTCCACGATTGACGTAAGCCTGTTTGACTTATACAGCGGAAAATGCGAATTCGTAAAGGCAGGCGCGTCCACTACATTTATCAAAAGGAAAGAAGGCGTGGAACGCATCAGCTCCACGACGCTGCCCATCGGCGTCATACAGGACATAGAGATAGAATCTGTAGAAAAAGAGCTGGAATCAGGCGATTTCGTAATCATGGTCACGGACGGTGTGATGGATGCCCTTCCTGTAGGCGAGCAGGACGTCCTCATGAGCACCTTTATCCAGGGATCTAATATTGTCAACCCGAAGGAGCTTGCCCACCATATCCTGGGCCAGGTGCTGGAATGGACCGGGGAAGTTCCGATAGATGATATGACCGTGCTGGCGGTCGGAATGTGGAAACTGTGAGGAAAACTTGCATTTTAGGGAGAACTTCTATATATTTAAGATAAGAAAAATATAAGAACTGGTGGATAAACATGTATCAGCGTGTCAGAGAGTATGCGGCGGAGCATCATATGCTGCAGCAGTCAGATATCGTAATAGCAGGCATATCGGGAGGAGCAGATTCCATATGCCTTCTTTTCGTGCTGCTGGAGCTGAAAAGAGAAATGGGATTTACCGTCACGGCGGTCCATGTCCACCACGGCCTCCGCGGTGACAGCGCAGACAGAGATGCCGGATATGTCGAGAAGATATGCCGGGAACAGGGAATCGAGCTAGTGATATTCCATGAAGACGTGAAAGCATATGCCGTGCAGCATAAGCTCACGGAGGAAGAAGCGGGCAGGGAAGTGCGCCGTGCAGCATTCCTGAAAGTGCTGAAGCAGAAGGGCGGTACGAAGATAGCGCTTGCGCATCACCAGAATGATAATGTAGAGACGCTGCTGCTCAACCTGTGCAGGGGGACAGGTCTGAAAGGGATCGGGGGAATCCCTCCGGCAGAAGGAGTGTGGATACACCCACTTTTATGCCTGAAAAGGAAAGAAGTGGAATCATATCTTGAAGATCGGGGAATATCATATTGTACGGATGAAACAAATCTGGAGGATGGATACGCCCGCAATAAGATCCGCAACCACGTTGTCCCCTACCTGGAGTCGGAGATCAATGTGCAGTCATCCGACCATATGGCAGAGACGATGAGGCAGATACGCCTATTGGGAGAATATGTGGAATCCGAGGCAGGCAAATATAAGGAAGCGTGCATATGCACGGACGGGGCAGGAGCCATACTGCTTCAGAAAGAAGCATACCGGCAGGTGCCGGAGGCGCTCAGACCTTACGTCGTGCACAGCATACTGTGCCAGTCCGCGGGGAAAAGCAAGGATATAGAAGCCGTCCATGTAAGGCTTGTCAGAGAACTTATGGATAAGCAGGTCGGGAGACGGATCTCCCTTCCTTACGGCGTAACCGCAGGACGGTGCTACGAAGGCATCAGGTTTGCGAAGGAGGAGCAAAAGGCCGGAGGGAAGGAAGAAACGGAAACTGTGCACATAACGAGCCGCGTGATAGAGAGGACGCCGGAGATGAGAACATTTCCCAAATCCCCCTACACGAAATGGTTTGATTATGATATAATAAAGAATACTGTTCAAATGAGGCACCGGGAGCCGGGAGATTATCTTACTATCGACAGAGACGGCAGGACCCAGAAGCTGAAACAGTATTTCATCAATGAAAAGATACCGCGGGAGGAACGGGACCGTATATGGCTCGTGGCCGACGGGCACCATATCATGTGGGTGGTGGGCGGCAGGCAGAATCAGAGATATCAGGTCACCGGACATACGAAAAGAATTCTGGAAATAGAAGTGGACGGAGGAGAAAAGGATGGCAGAGACTGTTAAAGTATTGTTGTCGGAGGAAGAAGTTGCAAAGAGGATCGAGGAATTAGGCAGAAAAATCAGTGAAGATTATGCGGGGAGACAGGTGCACCTCATCTGTGTGCTGAAGGGCGGAGTGTTCTTTATGTGCGAATTGGCAAAAAAGATCTCCGTCCCTGTATCCATGGACTTTATGAGTGTCAGCAGCTATGGTGACGGTACGGCGTCAAGCGGTGTCGTCAAGATAGCAAAAGACCTGGATGAGGCGCTGGAAGGCAAGGATGTGCTCGTCGTCGAGGATATCATCGATTCAGGAAGGACTCTGTACTATCTTCTGGACATACTTGCCAAGAGACATCCAAACAGCATGAAGCTGTGTACACTGCTGGATAAGCCGGAGAGACGTGTAAGAGACGTCACGGTAGATTATGTGGGCTTTGAGATTCCGGACGAATTCGTAGTGGGATATGGGCTGGATTATGCTCAAAAATATAGAAATCTACCATACATCGGAGTAGTGGAAGGTGTGGAGTAGAAAGGGGCTTTAAACATTGAACGAGAAAAAAGGAAGAGGGCTGAGCGGTGTAACCTTGCTTATTTTTGTCGTGTTCTTATTTGCGGCGCTATGGTTCACCAACCAGTTCGACCAGAAAGAAAAAGAATTGACCTGGAAGGAATTCCAGAAGGTAATCGTGAAAGACAACGTAGAATCTGTAGTCGTGTCACAGAATAAAAACGTTCCTACGGGCCGGGTAGAGATAGAGCTGAAAGACAAGAAGAGCTCTGACAGCGAGGTAAGATATTACTATGTGTCGGATGTCAACGAGATCCAGAGCTACCTGAAGGAGAAAGGGATTGACTATGAGATGCCGGACGTGCCGCAGGACAGCTGGCTGACAACTACGATCGTACCTATGCTGCTCATGTTCGGAGGCATATTTATTATATTCTTCCTGATGAACCGCCAGGGCGGCGGGGCCAATGCGAAGGCTATGAGCTTTGGGAAGAGCCGTGCAAGGCTGAGCACGGATACAGATAAGAAGATAACATTTGCTCAGGTTGCGGGGCTTCAAGAAGAAAAAGAAGAGCTTGAGGAGATCGTGGACTTCCTCAAGTCCCCCAAAAAATATATCCAAGTCGGGGCACGTATCCCGAAAGGTGTGCTCCTCGTAGGCCCTCCGGGAACAGGCAAGACGCTGCTCGCAAAAGCGGTGGCCGGAGAGGCGGGCGTGCCGTTCTTCACCATATCAGGGTCTGACTTCGTAGAGATGTTTGTAGGCGTCGGCGCATCCCGCGTCCGCGACTTGTTTGAGGAGGCCAAGAAAAATGCCCCCTGCATCATCTTTATCGACGAGATCGACGCGGTAGCCAGACGGCGGGGTACCGGCATGGGCGGCGGACATGACGAGAGGGAGCAGACGCTGAACCAGCTGCTTGTAGAGATGGACGGATTCGGCGTGAACGAGGGCATCATCGTAATGGCTGCGACCAACCGTGTCGACATACTGGATCCTGCTATATTGCGGCCGGGCCGTTTTGACAGGAAGGTCATGGTAGGACGGCCGGACGTCAAAGGCCGGGAAGACATATTGAAAGTGCACGCAAAAGGCAAGCCGCTCAGCGAAGAAGTAGATTTAAAGCAGATTGCCCAGACTACGGCGGGATTTACCGGTGCAGATCTCGAAAACCTCCTGAATGAGTCGGCAATCATCGCGGCAAAAGAAAACCGCATCTATCTGAAACAAGAAGATATTAGAAAAGCATTTGTCAAAGTAGGTATCGGTGCGGAAAAGAAAAGCCGTATCATATCCGAAAAAGAAAAACGGATTACGGCGTTCCACGAAGCCGGCCATGCGATACTGTTCCATGTTCTGCCCGACGTGGGGCCGGTATACAGCGTATCGATCATACCGACCGGAGGAGCAGGCGGGTATACGATGCCCCTCCCTGAAAATGACGAGATGTTCAATACAAGAGGAAAGATGCTCCAGGACATCACGGTCGCGCTTGGCGGCCGGGTTGCGGAGGAAGAGGTCCTTGACGATATAACGACAGGAGCGTCACAGGACATCAAACAGGCCACGAGCCTGGCGAAATCCATGGTGACGAAGTTCGGCATGTCCGAGACGGTCGGCCTTGTCAATTACGATGATGACAGCGATGAAGTATTTATCGGCCGTGACCTGGCCCATGCCTCCAGAGGATACGGAGAGAGTGTTGCCACGATAATCGACCAGGAAGTAAAGCGCATTATAGACGAGTGCTACACAAGGGCAAGAAGCATCATCAAGAAATACGATGATGTGCTGCATTCATGTGCAGAACTGCTGTTGGAAAAAGAAAAAATATCAAGGGATGAATTCGAGTCATTATTCACAGGAGAGGTATCTGAAGCATAAAGGAAAAAATATATGTTATATAATATAGAGAGGAATTGAGTTGCATGAAGGAACAAGCTTTGTTTTGTGATGGAACCGCGAGCTATGTCAGTCCGCCCGAACCGGCGGAGAATGAGAGGGTGACGCTCCGGTTCCGGACAGCCAAAGATGATGTGGACAGTGTCCGCCTCGTAACCAGAGTCGGTGGTTACGAAATGGAGCTAGAGGATACCAGGGGCGGGTTCGACTATTACACTATCAGCTGGCGGCTGAATGAGGAGCGTTTCCACTATTGCTTTGAAATCCGCTCTGGTGAAGAAGTCTGCTTTTACAACAGATGTGGTGTGTCAAAAGAGGTTGTTGAATTTTATGATTTTGTTATAGCACCGGGATTTTCTACACCGGATTGGGCCAAGGGAGCCGTGATGTATCAGATATACACCGACCGCTTCTATAATGGAGATAAGTCCAATGACGTAGAGTCAAATGAATATTTCTATATCGGAGGCTACAGCCGCAAGGTCACGGACTGGAACAAGTACCCTGATACGATGGGGGTACGGGAATTTTATGGCGGAGACCTGAAAGGGGTCATGGATAAGCTGGATTATCTGCAGGAGCTCGGAGTCGAGGTGCTGTACTTCAACCCGCTGTTCGTATCGCCGTCGAACCATAAATATGATATTCAGGATTATGATTATATCGACCCTCACTACGGGGTGATATTGGAAGATGGAGGAGAGGTCCTGCCCGAAGGCGTGACCGATAACTCTAAGGCGAGCAAGTACCAGAAGCGCACGACCGACCGCAGGAACCTGGAAGCCAGCAACCAGCTTTTCATACGGCTGGTGGAAGAACTTCACAGGCGGGGAATGAAGATTATACTGGACGGGGTGTTCAACCATTGCGGTTCATTCAATAAATGGATGGACAGGGAAAGGATATATGAAGCCCAGGATGATTACGCCAAGGGGGCGTACGTATCTCCGGACAGCCCGTACAGGAGCTACTTCAGGTTCTACAAAGAGGAGCCGGATAACTGGCCGTACAATCATAATTACGATGGATGGTGGGGACACGATACCCTGCCGAAGCTGAACTATGAAGATTCTGTAAAACTGGAAAATTACATTTTATATATCGGACGCAAGTGGGTATCGCCTCCGTACAATGTAGACGGCTGGCGTCTGGACGTGGCGGCGGATCTGGGGCGGAGCAATGAATACAACCATCAGTTCTGGAAGAAGTTCCGGACGGCGGTGAAAGATGCCAATCCTGACGCCCTTATACTTGCGGAGCACTATGGCGATCCAAGCGAATGGCTCAGAGGTGACGAGTGGGATACGGTCATGAACTATGACGCATTTATGGAGCCGGTCACATGGTTCCTGACCGGGATGGAAAAGCACAGTGACGAAGCACGGGAAGAGCTGTCGGGAAATGCGGACAACTTTGTCGGCTCTATATCACACCACATGTCCAATATGCTTACGCCGTCTCTTCAGGTGGCTATGAACGAGCTGTCCAACCACGACCATTCCCGGTTCCTGACAAGGACGAACCACATGGTTGGCCGAGTAGAGAAGCTGGGTCCGCAGGCAGCGGAGGCATATGTCAATACGGCTGTCATGCGTGAGGCGGTCGTGATCCAGATGACCTGGACCGGGGCACCGACCATATACTACGGGGATGAAGCCGGAGTCTGCGGATTCACAGACCCTGACAACAGGCGTACGTATCCGTGGGGTAATGAAGATAAGGAGATGCTGTCTTTCCATAAGGAAGTGATACGTATACACAAAGAGCACAAAGCACTGCGGACGGGATCGCTGAGCATGCTGTCATGGGCAGAGAATGTCCTGGCATACGGCCGCTTCCTCCGGGAAGAGCAGATTATAGTAATCATCAATAACAGAAGTGAACTTACGGAAGTGAACGTGCCGGTCTGGAGGGCAGAAGTACCAGCCAAATGCCGGATGAGAAGGCTCATCTACTCATACACCAAAGGTCATACCACAGAATATGAAGAGTATCTTGTTGTTGACGGTGAGCTCGTCGTCAACATGGGGGCACATTCCGCCCTTGTGCTTGAGACGATCGTGGAAGAAAGACAGGGGGAATAGAATACACGAACAAAAAACAGGCATATGTGCCTGTTTTTTGTTCACTCTATATTCTCCTGTTTGAGGACAAAACTATGCTATTTAAAGACAGTTCTACAAATCCTTCCCTAAACATGCTATCTTTTTCCTATAAAGTTGCGAAATAATTCGACGTATGCCAATAGATATTGTTTTTCAGGAACAGTCATCATATCTACTTGATACAAGATCTGTTCTGTAAGCGCATCCGAAGGCCCGCCTGATTGACGAAAAAAGTCGCGGAGCAGATCTTCCAGCCCGACATCTAATATATCGGCCAGCATATGAAGCTTCATGACACTGGGAAGAATCTTTCCATTTTCCAGACGGCTGATAAAACTGGAAGACAAGTTTGCTTTTTCGGCAAGTTCTTCCTGAGTAAGCCCGGCATCTAATCTGGCCTGCTTTACTCTTAATCCGATTTTTTCTTCCATGATGGCTCCTTTCGCTTTTGGGATTAGTGTAACAATATTTTGTAAAAATATGAAATAACTAATATGCACATATATTTACTAATATGCAAGAAAACAGAGGTATAAGACGGGGACGGAGTGAATGATTAAACACACGAATGAGTACGCAGAAACTATCCGGCTGGCCGTAATGAATCTGGAGAAGGAAGGGCTTGAGACAGGCGAAGTGCTCATAGACAGTATCGGCTGGCTCTATGAAAAATATCTGGTCAGCGGTGACAAACGATATGTGCGGCAGTCGCTGGCGCATATGCAGGTGTATCTGGAACAGGGAAACGACTATGAAGATAACAGGCGTTTATTTGACCGTGTCATAAAAGTGCTGGATATGAATAAAGAGGAGCTGCTCATCAGGCTGTACGATGACTGCCCCGTCATAAAGGCCAATAAGAGCCAGGTCAGGAGCATGATAGGCAGATGGAATCCTCATATACATTCAATGTCGATTCATGAAGTAATAGATGATATAATAGAGAAGGTAAATGATGGAAAAGACGGGATGTATTATTACTACAGCGGCAAAATGCTGGACGTCAATAAGAATGTTGTGCCTAAGGACAAGTACCGTCTTACCATACGGGACGGCCGTTCCCTGTTTTGGGATATGCGCCGGAACCGCTATTTTACGATAAAAAGATAAGGGTTAGAGAGAAGCAATATGATAAGAGTAGCTATTGTGGATGACAATCCTCAAATCGTGGAACTGGTGCACACGATCGTATTGGATAAAGTGGGCAAAAATCAGGAACAGTCTGACAACGTAAAGTGTTTTACGAAGCCTATAATGCTGAGATATGTACTGGAAGAAAACAGACAGTACGACCTGTATCTGCTGGATGTCGAGATGCCGGGAGTGAACGGCATAGAACTGGCTAAATATATTAGGAAGATTCAAGAGAATGCGTATATCGTATTCCTTACGTCACATCCCGAATTTGCCATATACAGTTATGACTTGAGCATTCAGGCATACCAGTATATACTGAAAAGCAAGATGAAGACGACGCTGCCGTATGTTCTTGAGAAGATTCAGAATAACCTGAAGAACAAGACAGACCAGTTTCTCGTTATACACAATAATATCAGGTATGAAAAGATAGACCATCCGAAGATAATCCGCATGTACAAAGAAGGAAAGAATACGGTCATCGTCACAGACAACGGCGTCCACAAGAAAAGGACAACTCTGGAAAAAGTCCTTAAGGAGCTGGAAGGTTCTTCCTTCATACAGATAGAACGGGGCAGTATTGTAAACATAGAGCGCATAGACAAGATCATCAGGAATGAAGTACATATGGACAACGGCGATGTTATGGAGATAAGCAGAGCTAACGTCAAGTCCGTTAAACAGCGGATCAACCAGTATTGGGGAGAGCATATATGATTGTGGAAATGCTGCAGTTCTTTCTGGCGCTGGCAGAGATCGGCGTTTGCTTCTGGGCCTGTGATAAGCTGATCTACCATGGGGAAGTCGTGGGGAGGCATCAAAGTTATTTTGTGGTGTGTACATGCCTGATAGCTTTGCTTATATGCTGGAATAAAATGACAGCATTCTTTTCTGTACTTGTTTTAGGGGCAGAAATTATTATTATATGGTTAGCGATGTTCGTACGTAGAAGGAAAAAAGCGTTGTTAAGCTTTGTATTCATTTTTGATACTCTATTACTTGCTACACTATTAGATTTAGTATTATCTTTGTGCGCAATAAGTGTTCTTGGCCACAACTTTTGGGATAAAGTTTATTTTGCGGTAAGTGCAGAAAGAATTTGTATTTATGCTATATCTAGAGTTCTTTTATGCTTAATTTGTTATTTGCTTTTGCTCTATACTAAAAAATTTAAATTTGAGGTAGAGGATTACAAGGGGATTTTATTTGGTTTTGGAACTATAAGCTGTATTTGGGGCTGGTGGTTTTTAACTACTTTATTTGACCGTAGTACAACTAATAATTTAGGTGACAGTTTATTTGTGATTACATGCTTGGTTATACTCATAGCGTTAATGGCTATTGAATTAAAAAGTATTTATTTAAAAACTCAATCACAAATGATACAAATAAAAAATGAGTTGTTAGAGAAAAATTACGATAATTTCTCTAATTTATATGAGAATAGCCGTTATATTTATCATGATTTTAAAAATCATATGATACTTTTAGAAAATTATCTTGAATGTGAGGACTATGCTAAAGCCAAACAGTATCTCAAAGATATTGTTGCACCAATGGACGAATTAAGTAATTATACTTATTGCGGTTCGCAGATACTAAACTTAGTGCTTAATATAAAAGGGTACGAGGCAAATCGTAAAAATATTACATTTTCAACGGATATCGAAACAACTCCATATGAATATGTGGATGAAAATGATTTGGGTATTATATTATTTAATCTTCTTGATAACGCTATTGAAGCTTGTGAGAAAATAGAGGAAAAAGACAAGTGGATACAAATAACAATTAAAAGAAAAAAACAACTATCTATAATAAAGATTGAAAATAGTGTAGAAAAACAAATTTTGGTTAAGGATGGAAAGTATATAACTGGAAAAGAAAACAAATCGATACATGGACTTGGGCTGCAGTCTGTAAAGGCATTGGTAGAAAAGTATGAAGGAGAGGTGGCATATAATCATACAGAGGATATATTTTCAGTGGTAATTACATTCTTTGAGAATGGATTATAGATTTTTTAGAAGGAGGATGAAAAATGCATATTGAAGACAGAAACATTGAATTATCTGGTGACTTACTTCATGAGTTTGAAGAAGTACAGAGGCTTGTTGACGAAGAAATTGGCGTACCATATTCTACATGGTCAATAGGATGCACATCTTTTTTTACTTTGATTTGCTGTAGTTAGGAAGAGGGTAAGAGCTTAATGCTCTTACCTTTTCTTAAATTAAGAAATGTACAATTAATATACAAGAGGTGCTTATGAGAGATAAAAGAGAAACTTATCTGTGGGAGCGGAGCTTCCGGGATATGGAATGTACCGAATCTAAGATTAACATAGAGGAGCTGAGGTTCTGGAAAAGAACAATGGGGGAGGCATTTTTTCAGGAGTTATATGCCAACATCCCGCAGATACGAACCTATTTGTCCGGGCAGGATTATGAGGATGTATCAGGAAACTATGCGAGGGTTATTGCAGACTCTGGCATTGCTAAGGATGAGCTGCCAGAGGAGACGGTGTTATTTTCTGCAAAATATGAGGATGAGAACTTCATGCAGTTCTATATGCCATATCTGGCGGCAGGAGTTACAAAACTGAAGGAGCTTATCGCCTGCAGCGATATATGCAGCCCGGGAGTGTATGAACAATATTTGCTTTCGCTGCTTGCCAGGCTGCAGAAGATCTGTATCCGTACTTTGATCCATGAGCTGCGGCGGAGCAAATCAGAGGGAGAGCTTGAGGGGAAGGATGCTTCGGAAGAATATGAATACTTTGCAGGCAAAGTGATAGACGAGGAGTGGAGAGGCAGACTATGCGGCAAGTACCCGGTACTGGACAGAAGCGTGGGAGAAGCGGTCGCAATGTCGGCAGAATTGTATGCCGAGGCTGTTAACCGTCTCCGGGAGGTGGCGGATGAGGTCACGGAACGTATTTGCGCAGGGAAGACATTTACACATATTACGGGCATAGAGGGAGACATAGCCGACTCTCACAGGGGTGGGAAGAGTGTCCTGAAAATCAGCTTAGACAATGGGATGACCGTCATATATAAACCCCACAGCCTGGAAAATGAAAAGGTGTTCCAGGAACTCCTGCAGTCTCTCGGGGAAAAATGCGGAGTCGATATGTACCGGATGAAGCGTGTAGAAGGCGCCGGATGGGGATTCAGCGAATGTGTAGAACGGAAGGAGTGCACCTGCCAGGAGGAGATGGAGCGATACTATCGAAGGATGGGCGTGTGTATTTTTGCATTTTACCTGCTCGGCACTAATGATATCCACAGCGAAAATATTATTGCCCATGGCGAGTATCCCGTACTTGTTGATCTGGAGAACATTATGAGCGCGCCTGAGGCGTTTGAGCCGTCCGATATCATTGAAAAGGTACAGATGTTCCTACATACCTCTGTGCTGTACTCCGGCGTGCTCCCAAGCTGCAAATGGATGCAGGACGGGGGGAATGTCAATGTGAGCGGTATCGGGGGAAAGGGTGGAAGCAGGATGCCGTTTAAGGTGCCGCGGGTTGTCAATGGCAGGACGTCTGACATGCAGATCCAATATGTGCATCCGGTTCTTGGCTCTGATGATAATACGCCGGTGCTTCAAGGAATGCCGTCAGGACCTGAACGGTATCTCGTCTATATCACCGCCGGTTTCCGGGCGGCTTATGCGTGGGCAGCCCATAACAAGAAGGAGCTGGCTGAGTGGACGCAGCCGCTGCAGCATGTGGAAAGCAGGTATCTGCTCGCGGATACGCAGCGTTATGTCATGTGCCAGAACAGCTCCTACCATCCGGCTTTGATGACGGACGGCGCGAGGCGCCAGATATATCTGTATACGATGTGGTATGGAAGGGATATAGAAAGTGACCGGGACAGGCGAATTGTGGAGTGGGAGGTAAGAGACCTGCTTAAGCATGATATCCCCTTCTTTTATTTTATATCATCAGAGAAGAATCTGTATCATGCAGACGGAAATCGGCTGGAAGGATATTTTCCTAGCACTTCCTATGATATGCTGCTTGAAAAGATTGGCAGCCTAAATGATTCGGATATGTCGAACCAGCTTGAGCTTATTGAGATGACGATTGTGCTTCAAAGCCATGTGGAAAATGAGCTTATGAACGGAGAAGCCAAGGAGTACGGCAGCTGCGTAGAGGAATTTGACTCCGCCGGGAAGGAGAAGCTGCTGGAGCTGGCAGCAGGTATCGGAAAGAGGCTCCTCGCGGGAGCAGTGGACTTTGTCAATGACGACAAAGGGTGGTATATGGCCTGCGTGACTACAGATGGCAGCCTGAGCTGGATGATTCAGCCGGCAGATATGTATCTCTACAGCGGGATAATGGGGATAGCAGTATATTTTCATCTGCTCTTCAAGTATACAGGTGAGGAGAAGTACGGCAGGGCGGCCCTGCAGCTGGACCGCCAGTTATTTGCCTACACAGATCGCATGCGGGCATCGGGGACGGACGAGCTGGCAACAGGAATCTACAATGGAGAATCATCGATCGTGTATGGCTATCTGTATCTTTATAAGGCCGCCGGAAAGGAAGAGTATCTTGAATATGCCAGACGGCATGGGGAGATAGTTGCAAGATGCGTCCGGAAAGATAAGAACTTCGATTTGCTCGATGGGCTGGCAGGTGCGGTTCATGCATTTCTCCTTCTATATCGATGTACGGAAGAAGGGACCTGGCTTACGGCTGCAGAAGAGGCCGCCTGCCGTCTGCTGGAGGCTGCCATAGAGGCTGGCGAAGGGCTGTGCTGGAAAAATGGGCTGTCAGAAGCTGCGCTGCTCGGAATGTCCCATGGGAATGCAGGGATTATGACTGCGTTTGCCGCCCTTTATGAGGCAAGCGGCAGACAGGAGTATCTGGATGCATCCAGGCAGTCTTTTCTATACGAAGATGCCTGTTATGACTCCAGTTTGAAGAACTGGACGGACTTCCGGGCTAAGGAAGGCGTGGACAGGCGGCAGGCGGATACGGTAGCGTGGTGCCATGGAGCGGGAGGAATCCTCCTGTCCAGGATTATGGCGTCAAAAAGCACTGCAGGGGTTCTTGAGGATATCCTGGAGCCGGATATGAAGCGGGCGTCTGATAAGCTCGTAGAAAAGTGCGTGAGAGAGGGCATGTGCCTCTGCCACGGAACCATGGGGAACCTTCTCATGCTCCAGGAGTATTGCAAATATATTAAAAACGAGACGGCGGAGCGGTATAAATGGAAAAATGTACAGTATGTATATGAAAAGCTGAAGGGAGGTCTGTCCCATCTTCTGCCACAGGAAAGGTATAACCCCGGGCTGATGAGCGGTTACGCAGGAATAGGCTATGCCCTGCTCTGTATCTATGATGAGGAGCTGGCGGATGTTCTTTGCCTGGAAGTATAGGATCTGCAAGAATGATATACTTATAAAAAATCATCTGTCTCTGTCCTGCCGGATAGTGTTATAATGGATAAAATCATCAAGCTGCAGGAGGATACCCATTTGTGAAGGACTTTAAAAGAGATAATTTATTGCTGTCACTGTGCGGATTAAACTGCGGCCTTTGCCCTATGCATCTTGGCGGATACTGTCCCGGCTGCGGGGGAGGAGAAGGCAACCAGGCCTGTAAGATAGCGAAGTGCAGCATGTCCCGTGACAAGGTGGATTATTGCTATGAATGTGGAGATTACCCGTGCGAGAAGTATGAAGGAATCGATGAATTTGATTCCTTCATCACGCACAGGAACATGAGAAGGGATCTGCGGAAGGCGAAGGAGACAGGGGTGGACTGCTACGTGGCGGAGCAGGAGGAGAAAGTGCGGCTGCTGCGGTTCCTGCTGGAGAATTATAATGACGGCCGGCGGAAGAATTTTTTCTGCGTGGCAGTAAATCTTCTGGAACTGCAGGATATCAAGGCTATCGTGGAGAAGGCGGAGGCGCGTGCGCAGTCAGAGAATTTTACATTGAAAGAGAAGGCAGCCTGTATCGTGCAGCTTTTGAAAGAGCATGCGGACGGACAGGGTATTGAGCTGAAGCTGATTAAAAAACCCGGTAAAAAATAATTCTACCGGGTCAGAACTTCTGCCCCTCTCTCGGTGATAAGGACCATATATTCAATCTGTGCGGACAGCCCGCCGTCGATCGTATATACAGTCCAGCCGTTGGCTTCATCTACGTGGAAGTCAGGGCTGCCTTCGTTTATCATAGGCTCGATTGTAAACATCATCCCTGGGACGAGCACCATCTCGCTGCCCTTTGGAGTGACGTAGCTGACATATGGGTCTTCATGAAATTCAAGGCCGATTCCATGTCCGCCGATATCTTCCACGACGGAATAGCCATTATCGCGTGCGTGCGAGTTGATTGCGAAGGCGATATCTCCCAGATGTCCCCATGGCTTTGCCTCTTTTAACCCGAGTTCGACACATTCTTCGGTAACGCTCAGAATCTTTGTGGCCCGTTCCGATATGCTCCCTATGGAAAACATTCTGGACGCGTCGGAATAATAGCCGTTCAATATGGTAGATACATCTACATTAATAATATCACCATTTTTAAGAATCTCGTTCTCGTCCGGGATCCCGTGGCATACGACATCGTTGACAGAAGTGCACACGCTCTTTGGGAATCCCTGGTAATGTAATGGAGCCGGAATGCCGCCGTGCTCTGTCGTATAGTCGTACACAAGCCGGTCGATCTTAGCGGTGCTCATGCCTTCGCGGATGTGGGCCGCTACATGGTCAAGCACTGCCGTGTTCAAGGCAGCGCTTTTTTTGATGGCCTCAATCTGGGCGGGAGTCTTCAAAAGAGAGCGGTCAGGTACAATCTGCCCCTTGGCGGCGAGAGACCAGAGCTTAATATCTAGTTTATCCATAATTATATCCATTCCTTTCGCTTCGCTCAGGCACAAAACGTAATGAAAATGTTTTCCTGAGCTTATTTTTTCTTTATAATTCTTCTTGTAGGGAACTCGGTATACTACAAATCACGGGGAGGCGAGTGGGCTGTCCGACTTGCCGGATGACCGCATAATTATATGTGTAGTCTGCCTTTTCAAGCACAAATAAGTGTGACTTTGAGCACGTAATCTTATCTTTGCCTAAACAATCTCGTTTATGGCTTAGGCATTCAGTCAATGCCGTCTCTCCCTATAATCTTTAGCGAACCTATCGGTTCTGAAAGGAGTCCCTATGGCTTTAAAAATCGTGTACAAAATCTGTTGTGGCATTGATGTCCACAAGACTTTTGTAGTGGCCTGCATTGCTTCTACTGATAGCAAAGGCGTGACCACCTATGAGTGCCAACGTTTTTCAACCTACACGAAAGGTTTGAAAAATTTGTTACACTGGCTGCTCGGACACAATTGCAAAGACGTTTGTATGGAATCTACAGGTAAATATTGGATTCCTGTTTATAACATTCTGGAAAGAAAATGTTCCATTGTCCTTGCCCATCCTAAATATGTTAAGGCTATCCGTGGAAAGAAAAGTGACAAGAAAGATGCCAAATGGATTGCTGACCTGTTCAAGCATGATCTTGTTGCCGGAAGCTTTATGCCACCCGCTGACATCCGTCAGCTCCGTGACCTTATGCGCTACCGTTTCAAACTGACCTGCTTTAAATCAAGCGAAAAGAATCGTTTGCAGAACTGTCTCACGGTTTCCAATATCCAGTTGGGAAACGTTGTTTCGGACACCTTCGGCAAATCTGCTCAGGTGATACTGGATAAACTTTTGGAAAATCCCGCAGATACTTCCTTTGACCTTGAACCTCTTGTTTACAAAAGTTTGAAAAAGAAACTCCCTGGACTGCATGACGCTATTGATGGGTATATCACACCGGAACAGGCTGGTAAACTAAAGGTAATTAAAGCTCATTACGAAAACCTGGAATCCCGGAAAGCAGAGCTTGAAGTACTCATTCTTGCGCTCGCCACTCCCTATCAGCAAGAACTTGCCATTCTTCAAACCGCTCCTGGTATCAGCAGTGATTTCACTGCGATTGGAATCATTTCCGAAATCGGTACCAACATGGAGGCCTTTCCTTCGGCGAAACACTTATGCTCATGGGCTGGGCTTACACCAACCAACAATGAAAGTGCAGGGAAGAAAAAATCTGTCCGGGTTTCCAAGGCCGGATGCTATATCAAACCACTACTTGTGCAGTGTGCCAATGCGGTTGTTACCAGCAAAAAGCATCCTGAAATTCGTAACCGCTATCTCCGTCTCAGAAAGCGTCGCGGTCACAAGAAAGCAATCATTGCCATAGCAAGAATGCTTCTGACTGCATTATATCACATGTTGAAGAACGGAGAAAACTATAATGCGGAACTTTACCAAAAATCAGAGTAACCCCCCGTTGATCGAGAAATCACGGTAGAACAGGCTCTTATCATAGCAAGGAATCAAGGTTATAGGATTAAGTCAGCAACTGCATAACCTCAACATACTCGATATTCAATTTTCAAAGCAGCCACCGAAAGATGGCTTATTTGTCATACGATTAAGGGAATGGATACCCTCTACTTTTCATTTTCAATCTTTCCCCTGCTTTCTGTTTATTCATAATATACAATATGCTTTATTATAGCACTTTATATGCGGTTGGGGACACCCTGAATTTGATCGGGGACGGAGGTTTTTTAAAAAACCTCCGTCCCCGATCAAATTCAGGGTGTCCCCAACCGCAGAAATGGGTTATAATATCTATAAGTATGCACGAAAGGAGTGAGTATATGTTTCGAATAGGAATGCTTACAAGCGGCGGAGACTGCCAGGCATTGAATGCCGCCATGCGCGGGGTGGTCAAGGGAATCTGCTCTAAGATACAGGATGTTGAAATCTATGGATTCCAGGAAGGTTATAAAGGTCTGATATATTCTAACTTTAAGATGCTGACATCCAGGGATTTCTCTGGGATACTGACTTTGGGCGGGACGATTCTCGGAACATCCCGGCAGCCCTTCAAGATGATGCGGGTTCCGGATGAGGACGGGCTGGATAAGGTCGAGGCAATGAAGCACACGTATCATAAGCTGAACCTGAACTGTCTTGTCGTGCTTGGAGGCAATGGCACGCATAAGACGGCTAACATGCTTCGGGAAGAAGGCCTTAACATGATGACGCTCCCCAAGACGATTGACAATGACCTCTGGGGAACCGATATGACGTTCGGCTTCCAGAGCGCGGTCGATATCGCCACGGACACGATTGACCGGATCCACACGACGGCAACCTCACACAGCAGGGTATTTATTATCGAGGTCATGGGCCACAAGGTAGGATGGGTTACGCTCCATGCAGGCATTGCCGGCGGGGCTGATATTATCCTGCTTCCGGAGATTCCATATGATATTGACGTGGTAGTTGATGCAATCAACAAGAGGAAGGATGCCGGAAAGAGGTTTACTATAATTGCCGTGGCGGAAGGTGCCATATCAAAGGAAGATGCGAAGCTTTCTAAAAAGGAGCTGAAGGCGAAACAGGCCCAGAATTCATACCCTTCTGTGGCATATGAAATATCCGAAAAGATACAGAAAAAGACCGATCAGGAAGTCCGTATTACAGTGCCCGGACACACCCAGAGGGGAGGTTCGCCCTGCGCTTACGACCGTGTGCTTTCGACGAGGCTAGGCGCGGCAGCGGCAGAAGCCATCATTGACGGGGACTTTGGCAATATGGTAGCAGTAAGGAACAATGAGATCGTACGTGTTCCACTGGCTGAAGTTGCGGGTAGATTAAAATACGTATCTCCATCGGCCGATATTATTAAAGAAGCGAAGCTTACAGGTATCAGCTTTGGGGATGCATAGACAACAATGAGAAAACAGTCAGGAGTGTAGATAAGATGTCATATATGGCATTATACCGGAAGTTTCGTCCGGATGAATTTGAAGACGTTAAGGGGCAGGATGCAATTGTCAAGACGCTGAAAAACCAGATAAAGGCAGACCGTATCGGACATGCCTACTTGTTCTGCGGAACAAGAGGGACGGGTAAGACTACGGTCGCGAAAATATTTGCGAAGGCGGTAAACTGTGAGCATCCGGCAGATGGGAGCCCATGCGGAGAATGTGAGATGTGCCGTTCCATTGCCGCCGGCACTTCCATGAATGTGATAGAGATAGACGCCGCTTCCAACAATGGCGTTGACAACATCCGCGAGATAAGGGAAGAAGTGGCATACAGGCCGACAGAAGGCCGATATAAAGTATATATCATAGATGAGGTACACATGCTCTCCATCGGGGCATTTAATGCGTTGCTAAAGACGCTGGAAGAACCGCCGGAATATGTAATCTTTATCCTGGCGACAACGGAGGCTCATAAGATACCGATAACCATACTGAGCAGATGCCAGCGTTATGATTTTAAGCGGATATCTATCGAGACGATAGCGTGCCGGCTTCAAGAGCTGATAGAAAAAGAGCAGTGGGATGTGGAAGACAAGGCGGTGCGCTATATAGCTAAGATGGCGGATGGTTCCATGAGGGATGCCCTCAGCCTGCTCGACCAGTGTGCTGCATTTTATATCGGAGAGAGGCTGACATACGACCATGTACTGGAAGTGCTTGGGGCTGTGGACACGGAAGTGTTCAGCCGGCTGCTCAGGGAACTGCTCGGCATGGATGTACATCAGGTGATCGAGACCGTGGACGAGCTTGTCATGCAAGGAAGGGAGCTGTCTCAGCTTGCCGCAGATTTCACATGGTATCTGAGGAACCTTCTGCTTGTAAAAGGCTCTGACAACATGGAGGACGTCCTGGATGTTTCCACGGAGAATCTGGCGCAGCTCAAGGAAGAGGCGCAGATGATTGACAACGACACGTTAATCCGTTATATTAGAATCTTCTCAGACCTTACAAACCAGCTCAAGTTCGCGACCCAGAAAAGGGTGCTTCTGGAAGTCGCGATGATAAAGCTGTGCAAGCCGGCCATGGAGTCGGCCCCGGATACGCTGCTTGACCGGATCCGGGCAATCGAAATGCAGCTGGAAAAGGGGATTCCGTCGGCGGAAGTGAAAGAAAAGGTAGTATATGTTAATGCAGACGAAGGTGCAACGCCGGTTCAAGAGCAGAAGCCACAGCTACCGGCTGCCTTAAATGAAGACGTAAAAGCAGTGGCACAAGATTTCCGCGGTATAGCGAATGACGTATCCCCGATGCTTCGTAATTATCTGAAGAAGGCCAGATTGAGCGCGGGCGAAGGAAACCGGCTTCTGATTGTCCTTCCGGACGAGGTGAGCGCCGGCGTCGTAGGGACTGAAGCACATAAAGCAGAGGTGGAGCAGCTGATTGAAGACAGGATTGGGAAAAAGGTAGTGCTGGAAGTCCGGCACGTTGAAACGGGCCGCCGGTTTGAGGACAGCTTTGTGGATATAGAAAATCTGATTCACATGGATATAACCGTGGAAGACGAATAATATTAAAAAAGACAGGAAAACAGGAGGACATTTTATTATGGCAAAACGAGGAGGATTTCCGGGCGGAGGGATGCCTGGCAATATGGCGAATCTTATGAAACAGGCACAGAAGATACAGCGCCAGATGGAAGAGCAGGCGAAGGAAATGGAGACGAAAGAATTCACGGCTTCAGCCGGAGGCGGTGCCGTAGAAGTAACCGTATCCGGTACAAGGCAGGTTCTGAAGGTGAAGCTGGATGAAGAGGTCGTAGATCCCGATGACATCGAGATGCTGGAGGATCTGATTGTGGCAGCAGTGAACGAAGCAATCGGCCAGGTGGAAGAAGTATCTGCATCAGCTATGTCCAAACTTACGGGCGGACAGATGCCGGGCATGTTCTAGCAGGAGCGCAGATAATGGATTATTACAGCAACCAGATAAGCAAGTTAATTGAAGAACTGTCATGTCTGCCGGGCATAGGTACAAAGTCAGCGTCAAGGCTGGCTTTTCACTTGATACATATGCCTGTGGAAGAAGTGAAAAGGCTGGCGGATACTATGGTGGAGGCACGGGAGAATGTGAGGTACTGTTCAGAATGCTATACGCTGACCGACCAGGAGCTCTGCCCAATCTGCAGGAACGACGGAAGAGACCATAAGACGATTATGGTCGTAGAGACGTCAAGAGACCTTGCCGCCTATGAAAAGACCGGCAAGTATGAAGGCGTATACCACGTACTGCACGGAGCGATTTCTCCGATGCTCGGAATCGGTCCGGAGGATATCAAGCTGAAGGAACTGATGGAACGCCTGCGGGGCGACGTAGACGAAGTGATAATCGCCACCAATTCCAGCCTGGAAGGCGAGACTACCGCTATGTACATCAGCAAGCTGATCAAGCCGACCGGCATCAGAGTCAGCCGCATCGCAAGCGGAGTGCCGGTTGGAGGCGATCTGGAATACATCGACGAAGTGACCCTGCTGAGAGCCCTGGAAGGAAGAACCGAAATCTAAAAAGGGACAGGGCAAAACGTAATTGGGGACGGAGGAAATTTAAAAAACCTCCGTCCCCAATTAAAAAAAGGGTGTCCCTGAGGGAGAACTGGTATGGGAAAAAAGAAAGTTACATCTACAGATATTGCCAAAGCGGCGGGGGTATCCCAGTCGACGGTATCTATGGTGCTGAATAAAAAGTATAATGTATCTTTTTCTAAGGAAACGGTCCGGAAGGTGGAGGAAGCGGCGGAAGCGCTCGGCTATGTCCCTCCGGGGAGGAAGAGCCGCAAGGGGAGCCGGAAGGAAAGGCTTCTTGTCGTATTCTGCTCTAATTTGACCAACCCATATTATGTCATGCTTCTGCAGGGGATTGAATCCCGTGCCAAAGAGCAGGGATTCGGCCTGTTCGTATGCAACACGCAGAGAGATCTGCGTATGGAAGAGCGTTACCTGAAGATGATGTGGGAGCTGCGGCCGCTTGGAATCATCTACACGTGCAATCCGAGCGAATGCTTTATGGGGCTGGTGGAGGAACTGTCTGTGCACATTCCGGTCGCTATCATCAACAATCAGAATGAGAAGCTGAATGTAGATGCCGTTGAGCTGGACAACTCCAAACTTGGGCGGATGATGGCACGCCACCTACTGGAGCTCGGGCACAGATATGTAGCATATATCGCGCCGCCGCTGACGGTCAGGCAGAAGCAGCGCTCCAAACGTGTAGAAGGATTTCTGAAAGAATTCGCCGAGGCGGGCATCAAGGAGAATGTCATTATAAAGGCAGCGAAAGAAGAGCTTGACCTGGACATCGCCCACATCGATTCAGAGTATAAGATTGGCTATGACTTGACGAAAGAGCTGCTGAGCGAGACAAAAGAGATCACTGCCATAGTCGGGTTAAATGACATGATTGCGTTTGGAATACTGGATGCACTCCAGGAGGCTAAGATAAAAGTTCCTGGGGATATGTCGGTGATGGGCTGCGACAACACGCTTTTTGCCCGTATGCATAAGGTGGCGCTGACCACGATTGAACACTTTGTCATTTTCAAAGGGCGGGACGCCTGTGACATCATTATGAAGAAAATCGCGTCCCACAACTCCAAATATTCGGAGATTGAACCCATCAGCACTTACCATGTAGAATATGAACCAAAGCTTATCGTAAGAGGGACGACCTCTTATGTGAGAAGGCGCAAAAAAAATAAATTAATGTAAACCGGGGAATTATTAGTAATAATAGGACCGGGATATATTATAAGAAAATCGGAAAAGCGTCAAATATGGCGGAGTAACAAAGGGACTGTTTAATAAATCACAATAATGCAATTAATAATATCTAGTTATTAATTACATAAATTACTAATAATATTTTAAAGCTATTGACCTACATTCCCCACATAGGCTATAATTTTACCATGTGGCAAAATGTAACGAACATGTGTAGGAATGATATATTTAAAGGAGGAAAAAGCATGAAATTTTTCATTGACACAGCTAATGTAGAAGACATTAAAAAGGCAAATGAAATGGGAGTAATCTGCGGGGTTACTACAAATCCTTCCCTCATTGCAAAGGAAGGAAGAGTATTTGAAGAGGTTATCGCTGAAATCGCATCCATCGTTGACGGAGCTATCAGCGGAGAAGTAAAAGCAACGACAGTTGACGCAGAAGGCATGATAGCGGAAGGACGCGAGATTGCAAAGATTCATCCGAACATGGTAGTAAAAATTCCTATGACAGTAGAAGGCTTAAAAGCTTGTAAAGTTCTTTCTTCTGAAGGCATCAAGACAAATGTGACATTAGTCTTTAATTCAAACCAGGCACTTCTGGCAGCCAGGGCAGGCGCGACATATGTGTCTCCGTTCCTTGGACGTCTCGATGACATCAACGTAAGAGGCGTGGACCTGATAAGCGAGATAGCAGAAATCTTCGCAGTATCAGGAATCGAGACTGAAATCATCGCAGCGAGTGTCCGCAATCCGATTCACGTAACAGACTGTGCACTTGCAGGCGCCGATATTGCAACTGTGCCGTACAAAGTAATCGAACAGATGACAAAGCACCCTCTGACCGATGCCGGTATCGAGAAATTCCAGGCAGACTACAGGGCAGTATTTGGAGAATAAATAAGAAGCAGGAGGCAATATTCATGAATAAATTAGAATTAATGAAGACTGCTAATGAAATCCGTAAAGGCGTGGTTACAGCGACACACAGTGCCAAATCCGGACATCCGGGCGGATCATTATCAGCAGCAGACATCTACACATATCTCTATTTTGAAGAGATGAATATAGACCCGAAGGACCCGAAGAAAGCAGACAGAGACCGCTTCGTACTTTCCAAGGGGCATACGGCACCGGGATACTATTCAACGCTTGCCCAGAGAGGCTTCTTCCCCATAGAGGACCTTAAGACCTTGCGAAAAGTAGGCTCTTATCTTCAGGGACATCCTGATATGAAGCACATACCTGGCGTGGACATGTCCTCAGGCTCTCTTGGACAAGGTGTTTCCGCGGCAGTTGGCATGGCCCTCTCAGCAAAGCTTTCCGGGGACAGCTACAGAGTGTACACGCTGCTTGGCGACGGGGAGATTCAGGAAGGGCAGGTTTGGGAAGCAGCAATGCTTGCAGCCCACAGAAAGCTTGACAATCTAGTAGTTATCGTGGATAACAACAACCTTCAGATTGACGGGGCAATTGATGAAGTCAATTCTCCATATCCAATCGACAAGAAGTTTGACGCGTTTAATTTCCATGTAATCAACATCAATGGCCATGACTTTGATGAGATTGACGCGGCATTTAAAGAGGCCAAAGCGACCAAAGGGCAGCCGACGGCCATCATTGCCAAGACAATCAAAGGAAAAGATGTATCCTTTATGGAGAACCAGGCGTCATGGCACGGAGCGGCTCCAAATGATGAGCAGTATGCAACAGCTATGGCAGATTTAGAGAAGGTAGGTGAAGCATTATGTCAGAAGTAAAAAAGATTGCAACGAGAGAAAGCTACGGTAATGCTTTAGTTGAACTTGGTAATAAACATGAGGACGTAGTCGTACTTGACGCTGACCTTGCGGCGGCTACCAAGACAGGCACATTCAAGAAGGCATATCCGGAGCGGCACATCGACTGCGGTATCGCAGAGTGCAACATGATTGGAGTGGCAGCAGGAATCGCCACGACAGGGAAAGTACCTTTTGCAAGCTCCTTTGCCATGTTTGCGGCAGGACGGGCATTTGAGCAGGTAAGGAACTCTGTGGGTTATCCCAAGCTGAATGTCAAGATTGGCGCCACCCACGCAGGAATCTCCGTCGGAGAAGACGGTGCGACCCACCAGTGCAACGAAGACATCGCGCTTATGAGAACGATTCCGGGAATGGTAGTCATCAACCCGTCTGACGATGTAGAGGCCAAGGCAGCCGTAGAAGCGGCTTATGAACATGTAGGTCCTGTATACCTCAGATTCGGAAGGCTTGCGGTACCGGTCATCAATGACAAGCCGGACTATAAATTTGAACTTGGCAAGGGCGTCGTGCTGCGTGAGGGCAAGGACGTGACAATCGTCGCTACGGGACTTCCTGTGTCCAACTGCCTTGAAGCGGCCGAGAAGCTGGCGGCAGATGGAATAGAAGCCAAGGTTATCAATATCCATACGATCAAGCCGTTTGATGAGGAACTGATTGCAGAGGCTGCAAAAGAGACCGGAAAGATTGTAACAGTGGAAGAACACTCCGTTATAGGAGGACTTGGAAGCGCAGTGTGCGACGTCGTGGCAGAAAAGGCACCGGCCAAGGTTATGAAGATCGGTATCAATGATACTTACGGCGAATCAGGCCCTGCCGTAGAGTTGGTTAAGAAATATGGCCTGGACGCTGACAGCATCTATGAGAAAGTAAAAGCGTTCTGCTAAATTGAATAATGAAGCAGCAGGAGAAAGGACATGGCAGTGACAGCATACTGCCATGTCCTTTTGCCAGTATTGAGGTATTGCAAAGACACGGCAGAGAAGGTAGAATATAGAAGGTAAAAGTCTGGACAGACGATGTACCTGAATCTATATGAAAAGCGATAGAAAGAGTCGATATGCGAAACATAAGGAAAGAAATAGTTGAAAAATTATATACGCTCCGCCGTGGATGGAAAGAGGAGTTCTACGATTGTATCAAAGATGTGGCGAGACATCCGGTCGTACTGCGGATGAAGCTCTATCCGCACCACGGGAGCACCAACTGCTATCAGCACTGCATGAACGTCGCCTACTATAACTACCAGTGGTGCCGTTTCCTGCATCTGGACGCCAGGTCGGCAGCCCGCGCAGGCATGCTTCACGATCTGTTCCTGTACGACTGGCATACCCACGCGGCGAGAACAGGAGATAAATTCCACGGCCTGACACATCCGGATGTGTCATATAAGAATGCCTCAAGGCTGTATCAGTTGAATAAGGTAGAGAAAGATATCATATTGAACCACATGTGGCCGGTGACCTTTTTCCGATTTCCGAGGACAAAAGAAGGATGGATTACGACCATAACAGACAAGTATTGCGGCGCCTGTGAAACAAGCCGTCGAAAATAAAAAGAAATGCCGGTAACATGCCGGAAATTTAATAGGACAAGTCCCATCAAATGATAAAATGCGCACAATCCATATGCTATCATAAGCAAAAATATGCAGATGAGGTGAGAGTATATGGAGAAACAATTTCCCAAGAATGTAAGGCAGATAGGGAACGTCAGCGATGAGCCTAAGATATATGTAGAAGACTATGTAGACACCTATTTGAGCCAACTGCGTGAGAAAGCGGCAGAGACAGCCATAGGGGCTGCTCTTGTCGGAGAGATACAGTCTCTGGAAGACCAGGATGTGGTCTACATATCAGGTGCGATACAGATGAAGGAACTGGAAGTCAAGGGGACAGAGATCGCTATAGAGGAAGAGACATGGAAACAGCTGGAGGAGGACAAGCAGGAATACTTCCCTTCCAAAGAGCTGGTTGGATGGTGCCTGATTGAAACCGGACATCCCATGGGGCTGAACAGCGGTGTCAAGAAAGTACATGAAGCCTCTTTTTCCAAAGCGAACAGCATATTCATCTGGAAAGATGCCCTCGAGGCGGACGAGATCTATTACGCATATAAATATCATGAACTGATGCAGATGGGAGGACATTACATCTATTATGAAAAGAATCCTTCCATGCAGAATTATATGATAAATACACGTAAAAAGATCGGCGTTACACCCAGTGAAGTGGTTGAGGATCGAGCTGCAAAGGATTTTCGTAGTGCAGTAAGGGAAAAGATGGAATATAAAGAGCAAAAAGGAAGCTCCAAATTCACTTACGCTACGAGCGTACTGCTTGTCGTAGTAGTACTGGCGATTGGTATCTCAACCGTTAATAACTTCGATAAAATGGAAGCTGTCCAGACATCTCTCGAGTCACTGTCACAGTCAGTGAACAAGCCGGAGAGCAAGACGGGCACCGTCAATGAAAATGAGGGAGCAGATTCTGATAAAAATACTACTGCAGGTGAGGCGAAGGCTGAGGATGCAGACGCAGAAGATAAAGAAGTTTCCGGAGGTACGGTTCCGGAAACTTCTACTATTCAGGAGCAGCTTGGCGATGAAGACTATTATGTAGTCCAGAAAGGAGATACGCTGGACAGCATCAGTGTAAAGCTATATGGAAACACTTCCCATGTGGAGGCGATCTGCAAGATGAACGGCCTGTCTGACGGCAACCTTATATTCATCGGGCAAAAATTGCTATTACCATAGAAGTAAAATATGGTATACTGAACACAAATGAAAATACAGAAGGAGATACAGATGTTACACAGAAGAAATAAGAACTTGCGTGTAGTAAGTGAATCTGGAGATCCGACAGATGCAATCATTGACCAGATAATGACGGAATTAAACAGCGAGGACAATCCGGTAGAGAATATGGAGGAGCAGATCAGGCAGCATAAAGCCAGATTCAGACGCCGTATCATAATAGCTGTCTCGGCTGTTGTGGCCGCGGCTGTCGGCATCTACCTCCTTATACATCTTCAGACGTATACAAAGGCCAGGGTCAGCGACACCTATGCAATCAAAGGCGCCGGCAATAACAGCTATGAAGAATTTGCAGACGGAGTCCTCAAGTACAGCCGGGACGGAGTGTCATACCTGAACCATAAAGGAGAGGAAGAGTGGAACCAGCCGTATCAGATTCAGAATCCATCTGTAGATGTATGCGGAGATTCTGCCGCCCTTGCGGACAAAGGCGGGAACAGTATCATGATACTCCATAAAGGAGGGCTGAAGGGAGAGATACACACGACGCTGCCGATAGAAAAGATATCTGTGTCAGGACAAGGAATTGTCAGCGCAATATTAAAAAATGAGTCTTCACCAAAAGTAATATGTTATGATACTGCCGGAAATGTGCTCGTTGAGATAAAAGCATCATTGTCAGGGTCGGGCTACCCGGTTGACGTGGCTTTATCAGAGAACGGGGAGGTTATGCTTGTCTCCTATCTGTATACGCAGGAGGGCAGGGTCACATCCAAGGCCGTGTATTATAATTTTGGCGAGGCAGGGGAGGAGAAGGCGGACCATCAGGTGGCGTCCAAAGAGTATGAAGGGACTATATTCCCGTCGGCCTTTTTCATGAAGGGAGAGATTTCCGCAGTCGTGGGTGATGACAGGCTCGTCGTATATAAAGGGCTGGATGAACCGAAAGAACAGGTGGACGTCAAGATTGAAAAAGAGATCAAGAGCGTGTTCCACAGTGAGAAGTATATAGGCATGGTTCTGAAAAATGAAGGAAAAGAAGGATATGAGCTTCGGCTTTATAATACTAGCGGCCGTCAGGTGATGTCTAAAGATTTCACGGGCGATTACAGCCAGGTGAAGCTGAGCAAAAGCCAGGTCATCATGTATGACGGGAAGAAGTGCACCATCTTTTTGAGGACCGGCGTCAGAAAGTTTGACGGTGAGATGAAATCGAACATACTGGAAATGTTCCCGATCGCAGGAGTAAATAAATACATCGTGATGAATGCAGACGGAATGGAAGTAGTCCGGCTTGTAAAATAAGGAGAAGACATGAACTGGATATTAATAGCGACTGGAGTTATATTTTTAATCTGTATTGTGGCAGGTATCAGCAGGGGAGCGATTAAGATAGCAGTATCCCTGGCCGCAACCCTTCTGACTTTGCTGCTTGTATATTTTGCCACGCCTTATGTGGCTCAGGGAATAACCAAGTACACTCCTCTAGACGAGATGATTGAGGATAAGGTGATCAGTACGATGGCAGGCGCCGCGGCATCACAGATAGCGGAAGGTGATACGGACGGGCTGACGCAAGAGGATGTCAGGAAGGCATTAAACGCGGCAGGAGTGACGGAGGACATGCTGTCCCAGTATGGCGTGACGGTCCAGGATATTGTAGACGGCAAGATTAAAAGTTCGGATCTGGAGAAATATGGGATATCCGGTGATTTGCTGAACTGGCTCGGCGGAGAGAAGAAAAAAGAGGTGGAGAATGCAATAAATAATGCGGATATACCGAGAGACCTTCAGGTGGCCGCGATAGATAAAGCCGATCTCCCGGGTCTGTTTAAGGACATGCTGACAACGAATAATAACAGCGACGTATACAAAGAGCTTGGAGTGGAGACGTTTGCCCAGTACGTCGGACATTTCCTGGCAAAGCTTATCATCAACATTATTGCATTTCTGTGTACGTTCATATTAGTTACCATAGTGGTTCGGGCGATCGTATTCGCCCTTGACATTGTCTCGGAGCTGCCGGTGCTCGGAGCTGTAAACAGGCTGGCCGGAGGGGTGGTAGGAGTGGCAGGCGCCCTGATAATAGTATGGACCTTGTTTGTTATCATAACATTGCTCTATACGACGGATATCGGTAAGCAGATGTTTGGGATGATTGAAAGCAACAGCCTGTTGAAGATGCTTTACGATTTTAACCCGATAATGAAGCTGGCCACGATTTTAAAATAAAATAGTATAAAATCCCTTGACATCAAAAATAAAAGATGATATTATTAAAATCCACCGCGGGAACGTGGTGGATTTTTGAGCGGGACAAGCAGGCAAGAGCCGATAGAGCCGCTTAAAAAAATAAAAAAAGATATCCAAAAAGTATTGACAAAACATTCCAATATATGGTATCTTATAAAAGTTGTCGCTGACATGAAGCGAAACAACAGAGCACCTTGATAATTAAACAATAGACAACGACCCTGAAGATTTCTTGAAAAGAGAAAAATTCAGAACGGACATCGAATGAGATGTCAACCTAAAAACAGTAATAACGGGATAGGATTAGCTAGTAGT
>NZ_SMMX01000024.1 GCF_004345005.1 Extibacter muris | reverse complement strand
CGCAGTTGTGAACTCGTTCTAAATAAACCGTCATGCGGTATCTAACTGATTAACAATCAAACAAAGAGACTGTGGCTGGACACTTTCTGAAACCATCAGGTGGTAGCGAGGTGACACCAGTCCACAGTATCTCCAATATCATAGCCGTACCTGTAGAAAAGGTAAAGAATGGTTATGAAAATATAGTATCAAGACCTTGGAGAGGGTCTATAAACACTACTACTATATAATACGAGCGAGGTAAGGATTATGTATGATATATGTATCATAGGTGCGGGACCTGCGGGAATCAGCAGCGCGGTCTATGCGGCGAGCCGGGGGCTTGATACGGTCGTCCTGGAAGAAAAGGAAGTAGGAGGGCGGCTCGGCGGCGTGTCGACCGTAACCCACTACTCAGGAATCATAGAGGGAGAGACGGGCGCGTCGTTTGCAGAGCGGCTGAAGAAGCAGGCGGAATCCTATGGGATCGAGATACGCAATGAGAAAGTGGTATCCGCCGAACTGGCTGGAGATGTGAAGAAGATTACGACGGACAGCGGAAACTATGAGGCGAAAGCAGTAATCATAGCCGCAGGCACTACGCCGAAGAAGCTCGGGATACCTGGAGAAGCGGAACTGGAAGGGCATGGAGTCGGAATGAATGCGGCGAAGGCGGCAAAGGAGTACGAAGGCAGGGACATCTTTGTCGTCGGCGGCGCCGACGGAGCGGTGAAGGAGGCGCTGTTTCTGGCCGGGTATGCGAAGAAGCTCACGATAATCCATTTTGAGGATCAGCTCGGAGCAATCCCGGAATTTACCGAGAAGGTAACGAGAGCCGGAAACATCGAGCTGCGCCTGCATACGAGGCTTGCAGAGCTTCAGGGCGACGGCCGGGTAGAGATCCTGAAGCTGAGAGATGAACATACCAAAGAGACGGAAACGATCTGTTGTGACGGCTGCGGCGTATTTATCTATGCCGGATCCACGCCGAACACCGGCCTGTATCCTGAACTCGACCAGTCAGACGGCTATCTCGTGACAGATGGCAGGCAGATGACGAGTATTCCCGGCGTGTATGCGGCAGGAGACATCTGCGCGAAACAGGTGCGGCAGGCGGCGACGGCCGTTGCGGACGGTGCGGTGGCCGCAATCAATGCGGCAGCCTGGTGCAGAAGCAATGAATAAGGATATGAAAAAAGCAGTGTTGACAAAAACTGCTTTTTCTCATATTATATGATATATATGGTAAAGACAGGGAACGAAAAGAGTAACATGTCGCGTAACTAACAGAGAGAGGCTGTCACTGGCTGAAAGCAGCTTTGAGGGAAGGGCGTGTGAAGTGCATTCGGGAGTCTGTCCGGCGAACCGGTGAAACGGGTAGCCGGACACGGGTAGCACACGTTACGTGTTTCGAGTGGAAGCGTACGCTTCTATAAGAGTGGAACCGCGGGCATGCCCCGTCTCTTAATCTATGTTAAGAGACGGGGCATTTTTTATTTCAGAGGTGTTTATTATGGGTATACTGTCTTATGTAAGAGAAGAAGTGAAAGTAATCAGGGAGAGAGACCCTGCCATCAAATCGAATATGGAAGTGTTCCTGTATCCGAGCTTCAAGGTCATATTGAGATATCGGATCGCCCATAAGCTGTACCGGAAAAAGCACTTTTTCCTGGCCCGGTGGATCTCCCAGCGTGCGGCCAGGAAGACCGGGATAGAGATCCATCCGGGCGCGAGGATCGGCAAGGGGTTTTTCATCGACCACGGCAGCGGCGTAATCATCGGAGAGACGACGGAAATCGGCAACAACGTCACCTTGTACCAGGGAGTGACCCTGGGCGGTACCGGCAAGGAACAGGGCAAGCGGCATCCGACGCTGCGGGATAACGTGATGGTGAGCGCGGGCGCCAAGATACTCGGTTCCTTTACGATCGGAGAGAACTCTAAGATTGGAGCCGGTTCGGTCGTGCTTGAGGAAGTGCCGCCCAACTGTACGGTGGTGGGAGTGCCCGGCAGGGTAGTCAAGATGGGAGACCAGAGGATACCGCGTGTAGATATGGATCAGGTACATCTGCCGGATCCTATCAGCAACGATATCCGGGAACTGCAAAAGGACAATATCCGTATGCACCGGCAGATTCAGGAGATGGAGAAGCGCATGAGGTGCATGCGGGAAGACAATATAGAAGTGTTGGATGAGGAGGAAAAGGAATAATATGAAACTGTTTAATACGCTTACAAGAAAAAAAGAAGAATTCGTACCAGTGGAGGAAGGAAAGGTCAAGATGTACGTGTGCGGCCCCACGGTCTATAATTTCATCCATATCGGCAATGCAAGGCCGATGATCGTATTCGATACGGTAAGAAGATATTTTGAATATAAAGGATATGATGTGAACTATGTGTCCAACTTTACTGACGTGGACGACAAGATCATCAAGAAAGCGATTGAAGAGAGGGTGTCCGCGGACGAGATATCCAAACGCTATATCGCAGAGTGCAAGAAGGATATGGAAGGCATGAATGTAAAACCGGCCACGAAGCATCCGCTGGCTACGGAAGAGATATGCGGCATGGTGGAGATGATCGGCGACCTTATCGAGAAAGGCTATGCGTATGAGAAGAACGGTACCGTGTACTTCCGTACGAGAAGCTTCAAGGATTACGGGAAGCTCTCCCACAAGAATCTGGATGATCTGCGTACGGGGGAACGTTCTCTGCTGGTCACAGGTGAAGAGGAGAAGGAAGACCCGCTTGACTTTGTACTCTGGAAGCCGAAGAAGGAAGGGGAGCCGGCATGGGATTCGCCGTGGAGCGACGGACGTCCCGGATGGCATATCGAGTGTTCCGTCATGTCCAGGAAGTATCTCGGAGAGCAGATTGATATCCATGCAGGCGGCGAGGATCTTGTATTTCCTCATCATGAAAATGAGATTGCCCAGAGTGAGGCGGCAAACGGCAAGGAATTTGCGAAATACTGGATGCACAATGCATTCCTCAACATCGACAACCATAAGATGAGCAAATCTCTTGGCAATTTCCGCACGGTCAGGGAGATCAGCGGACAATATGACCTGCAGGTGCTTCGGTTCTTCATGCTGAGCGCCCATTACAGGAGTCCGCTCAACTTCAGCGCCGACCTGATGGAAGCATCCAGGAACGGACTGGAGCGTATCGTCAATGCGGCGGATAACCTGAAGTTCCTCATGGGCAATGCGAAGAACGAAGAGATGTCCGCAGAGGAACAGGAGGCGTATGCAAAGTCAGAAGCGTTCGTAGAAGGCTTCGAGGCCGCGATGGAGGATGACTTCAATACGGCTGATGCAGTTGCAGCAGTGTTCGATCTGGTCAAATATATCAACACGACGGCAGACGGGGCAAGCTCCAGAGCCTATCTGCAGGCGCTGTTCGGACGGCTTGTCAAATTAACGGACGTATTGGGGTTGATTGTTGACAAAAAAGAGGATATGCTGGAAGAAGACATAGAAAAGCTTATTGCCAAGCGTCAGGCCGCGCGTAAGGAAAAGAACTTCGCACGCGCGGATGAGATACGCGACGAGCTGCTTGAGAAAGGCATTATATTAGAAGACACACGTGAAGGAGTAAAATGGAAAAAGGCATAGAATGGCAGTTTGATTCATATATGCGCGAGACTTTTCAGATGAAAGAGGTGGATATGAACGAGTATTCACCTCTTACTTTGGCGTATATTGGTGACAGTATTTTTGATCTGATAATCAAGAGCCTTGTAGTGAATGAAGGCAACCGGCAGGTGAACAAGCTGCATAAGGAGACGAGCTCCTATGTGCAGGCATCCGCCCAGTCCCGGATGATGCGGACGATTCAGGACCAGCTGACGGAAGAAGAGCATACGATCTATAGAAGGGGCAGGAACACCAAGAGCGTATCGCCGGCCAAGAACCAGACGCTGGCAGACTACAGGCGGGCCACCGGCTTCGAGGCTCTGATGGGGTATCTGTATCTGAGGCAGGATTACAGGCGGATGATGGAACTCGTCAAGCTGGGGCTTGACAGTATAAAAGGAGAGGACAAATGAGTGAACGTCAGGTAAATGAATTGATGATCGAGGGGCGCAATGCGGTGCTGGAGGCATTCCGCTCAGGCAGGCCGGTGGATAAGGTGTTCATCCTCGATGGATGCCAGGACGGCCCTGTCCGCACTATCGTAAGGGAGGCGAAGAAGCACGATACGGTGCTGAATTTCGTGACAAAAGAACGGCTTTCGCAGATGTCGGAGACAGGGAAGCACCAGGGGGTCATCGCTTATGGTGCGGCCTATGAGTATGCGGAAGTAGAGGACATGCTCGCCCTTGCCCGGGAGCGGGGGGAAGACCCGTTCCTCTTCGTGCTCGACAACATCGAAGATCCGCACAATCTCGGCGCGATCATCCGTACGGCCAATCTGGCCGGCGCCCACGGAGTCATCATTCCAAAGCGCCGGGCGGCAGGGCTTACGGCGACTGTGGCAAAGACATCCGCGGGAGCCTTGAACTACACGCCGGTGGCGAAGGTGACGAACCTGTCCAAGACGATGGAAGAGCTGAAGGAAAAGGGGCTCTGGTTCGTCTGTGCAGATATGGACGGGGAATCTATGTACCGCCTGAACCTCACCGGCCCGATTGGCCTCGTGATAGGCAGCGAAGGGGAAGGGGTCGGACGTCTTGTAAAGGAAAAGTGCGATTTTGCGGCAGGCATCCCGATGAAGGGTGACATAGATTCCCTCAACGCATCGGTGGCGGCAGGAGTGCTCGCCTATGAAATCGTAAGGCAGCGCTTGCAGAAATAGAGAGGTGTGGTTATGTCCGATTATGAGAAGATGACAGACGAACAGCTGATCCGGAACCTGAGGGGCGGGGAAAAGGCGATTGTCGATTATATTATGGACAAGTATAAGAATCTCGTCCGGAAAGAGGCGAACGCCATGTACCTTCTCGGCGGTGAAAACGACGACCTGATCCAGGAGGGGATGATCGGCCTGTTCAAAGCGGTGGAAGATTATGACGTGGAACAGGAGGCGTCTTTCTTCAGCTTCGCAAGGCTGTGCATCACCCGGCAGATGTATTCTGCCATCGAGGCGTCCCGCCGGAAAAAGCACAGTCCGCTGAACTCTTATATATCGCTCTACGACCAGGAGGATGAAAAGGGCTCCCTGCTGGAGACGATGGAGGCGGGGGGAGAGAGCAACCCGGAGGAGCTGTTTTTGAGCAAGGAGTATGTTGCGCTTTTGGAGAGCGAGCTGGAGGAACAGCTGAGCGATCTGGAGAGCAGGGTGCTCTATCTGCATCTGATGGGGACGGATTACCGCACGATTGCCAAGCTGATCGACAAAAGCCCGAAGACGGTCGATAATGCCCTGCAGCGCATCAAGAATAAGACGGAGAAGATTCTGGCCAGGGAAGAGACGAAGTAAGAAAATAGTTAAAAGATATTGACAAACAGTCATGTGATATTGTATATTATTAACGTTGCATATTACATGTATGCTGTCTTGGCGCAGTCGGTAGCGCGTCGCCTTGGTAAGGCGGAGGCCGGGGGTTCAAGTCCCCTAGACAGCTTTCAAAACATCGGAAATAAGGGCTTTACAGGGAATACATCTTCGAGAGGCCTTTCTTTCATTTATGTTGTAAAGAAGCTTTACATTCAAAGAATTTATGCTATAATAATCATAGAAGTAGGAGCAACCGCCCACAAAGTGGTTAGCCTCTAGTTGGCAAAAAGCCTACCTATACCGCCAAGTACAAAGGTAGGCTTTTTTATTTTCGCTTGTTATTCCTATCTATGTAGGCAAGCAGTGCGATGAGAAAAGTACCGCCTAAAAATAAAAGGCTGAGAACTTCGTATGTATTCATACGCACCACCTCCCCTCTTCTGTAAAGTATGGGAGGCTACCACCTTGTTGTACACGATTGCTCCGTGAATAAATGATATCATAGCAAAGATGAAAATACAATCATGTAATGTGTGTGGATTATTTGTTGTAAATGAGCTGTCAAAGTGTTCAAGTCCCCTAGACAGCTTGATTACTCCCTTTCAGGGAGTATTTTTTTCGTTGTTATGAGAGAGGGCGAAGGCTAATGAGAAAATCAACAGTTATGACAGAGGGAGTTATATGGAAGGAGATGCTGTTCTTCTCTATTCCGCTTATTCTGGGCAACCTGTTCCAGCAGCTGTATAATACGGTCGATTCCATCATCGTGGGTAATTATATCGGCAGCGAGGCGCTGGCGGCAGTCGGATCCAGCTCTTCCATCATCAACCTGCTCATAGGGTTCTGTATCGGAGCTTCGGCGGGCGCGGGCGTAGTCATCTCGCAGTTCTACGGGGCGAGGGATGAAAAGGGTTTGAAAAAGGCAGTGCACACGACCGTTGCCATATCCATAGCGGCAGGCGTCATATTGACCGTGGCGGGGATCCTGCTGGCCCCCGTCATCCTGAGGGCTATGGGGACACCGGCGGAAGTGTTCAGAGAGGCGGTCATCTATCTGCAGGTGTATTTCGGCGGAATCGTGTTTTCCGTCATCTACAATATGTCCGCAGGAATCCTGAATGCGGTCGGCAATTCCAAGCGGTCCCTCGTATACCTGATGATAGCCGCGTTATCGAATATCATACTTGATATCTTGTTCGTCATCGTGCTTAAGATGGGAATCGTGGGTGCCGCGCTTGCCACGGATATCAGCCAGCTTCTGTCCTGTATCTTCATTATATTATACCTTGTCAGGAGCAAGGAAGTATATCATGTGAACATCAGGGAAATCCGCTTTTATGACAATCTGCTGTCCAAGATCATAAGGATCGGGCTTCCGACCGGAATACAGAATATCGTCATCTCATTTTCCAACGTTATCGTCCAGTCCAGCGTCAACAGCTTCGGGGCTGTGGCGATGGCAGGATTTGCCGCCTACATCAAGATAGACGGATTCAATATCCTTCCGGTGCTGAGCTTTGGCATGGCGGCTGCCACATTTGCAGGGCAGAACGTAGGTGCCGGCAGATATGACAGGGTGAAGAGGGGCATGTTCGTCTCGGTCGGGATGGGTGTCATCTATACGATTCTGACAGGTATACTGCTGCTTACCTTTGCGCCTCAGGTCATAGGCGTATTTACGAAGAACCCGGACGTAGTTGGATACGGGGTATATATCATGCGGTTCTTCTGCCCGTTCTACTGGCTGCTCGGAATACTGCAGGTACTGTCCGGCACGATACGTGGGACGGGAAAGACGATGGAGACGATGCTCGTATTCCTCTTCTCCCTCTGCATCTTCCGGGTGGCCTGGATATGGGGGGCGCTTGCCATCGAACACAAGCTCGACTGGGTCATGACCGCTTATCCGCTGTCCTGGCTTGTAGGAGCCGTCCTCATCCTGCTGTATGCATGGAAAGGGAACTGGATGCCCATCCAAAAACGTGAATGAACGACCTTGTTCTGCCCGCTGTTTTATGATAAGATAAGGAACACAAATGCTACTGTATCCATAAGGAGGATTAATAATGGGAGAAGAGATGATTTCCAAGAATTTTATTGAACAGGAGATAGATAGAGACCTGGCGGAGGGAGTATATTCGGAGGTATGTACGAGATTCCCGCCGGAACCGAACGGTTATCTCCATATCGGACATGCCAAATCCATTCTGCTTAACTATGGGCTGTCTCAGAAATATGACGGCACGTTCCATCTCAGGTTCGACGATACGAACCCGACGAAAGAGGACACGGAATTTGTGGAGTCTATCAAGGAAGATGTGAAGTGGCTCGGAGCAGACTGGAAGGAGCACCTGTATTTTGCATCGGATTACTTCGATGTCATGTATGATTGTGCGCTCACGCTGATTAAGAAAGGGAAGGCATATGTGTGTGACCTGAGCGCCGAAGAGATCAGGGAATACCGTGGTACGCTGACAGAGCCGGGGAAGAACAGCCCTTACCGGGACCGCACTGTGGAAGAGAACCTTGCCCTGTTCGAGGCCATGAAGAACGGCGAGTATAAAGACGGGGAAAAAGTGCTCAGGGCGAAGATCGATATGGCCTCTCCGAACATCAACATGCGCGACCCGGTCATCTACCGGGTGGCACGAATGGCACATCACAATACGGGGGATAAATGGTGCATCTACCCGATGTATGACTTCGCCCATCCGATCGAGGATGCGGTAGAGAAGATAACCCATTCCATCTGTACGCTCGAATTTGAGGACCACAGGCCCTTGTACGACTGGGTGGTTAAGGAGTGCGGATTCGATCCGGCACCGCGCCAGATTGAGTTCGCGAAGCTCTACCTGACTAATGTGGTGACAGGAAAGCGCTATATCAAGAAGCTCGTGCAGGACGGAATCGTAGACGGGTGGGACGACCCGAGGCTCGTCTCTATAGCGGCGCTCAGAAGAAGGGGCTTCACTCCGGAATCCATCAAGATGTTCGTGGAGATGTGCGGCGTGTCCAAGAGCCAGAGCTCTGTCGACTATGCGATGCTGGAATACTGTATCCGTGAAGATCTGAAGCTCAAAAGGCCGCGCATGATGGCGGTGCTGGATCCAATCCGGCTTGTCATCGACAATTATCCCGAAGGTGAAGTGGAATACCTGGACGTGGACAACAATATGGAGAATCCGGAGCTTGGGACGCGCAAGGTGCCGTTCAGCCGGGAACTGTATATAGAACGGGATGACTTTATGGTCGAACCTCCGAAGAAATATTTCCGTCTCTTTCCCGGCAACGAGGTAAGGCTCATGCATGCGTATTTTGTCACGTGCCAGAGTTATGAGACAGACGAAGCCGGCAATGTGACGGTCGTGCACTGCACATATGACCCGGAGACGAAATGCGGAACCGGATTTACGGGACGCAAGGTAAAAGGGACGATCCACTGGGTTGCGGCGCCATATGCAAAGCCGGCGGAAGTACGGCTGTACGAGAACCTCGTAGATGAAGAAAAAGGGGTATACAACAAGGAGGACGGGTCGCTGAACCTGAATCCGAATTCCCTGGAAGTGCTTCAGAACTGCTATGTAGAAGACAGCTTTGGCAGTGCGAAGGGATGTGACAGCTTCCAGTTCGTGCGGAACGGATACTTCTGTATCGACTCAAGAGATTCTTCGCCGGAGCATCTGGTGTTTAACAGGATCGTATCCCTTAAGAGCTCCTTCAAGCTGCCAAAATAGACGAAAATAGACGATTATGAATAAACTGACGATAAACCTGAAGAGCGATTCCAAAATTCCGCTCTATGAACAGATATATGATTATATCAAAAATGACATCCAGACAGGACGTATCGCTTACGGGGAGAAGCTGCCTTCCACAAGGTCGCTGTCCAGGCATCTGGAAGTGAGCAGGAGCACGGTAGAGCTGGCATACGAGCAGCTCCTGTCGGAAGGCTATATAGAATCAAGGCCGTGCAGAGGATTCTTCGTATCCGAGATCGAAGAGCTGTATTCCATCAGGAAAGCGAAGCCGCAGGCAGAGCGGCAGGAAAAGGAGCAGAGGAGATACCGGTATGATTTTACGCCGAACGGGGTAGACTTGAAGAGCTTTCCGTACAATGTGTGGAGAAAGCTTTCAAGAGAGATTCTTACCGACGACAGGACGGAGCTGTTCCGTTCCGGCAATTCCCAGGGCGAATACGGCTTCCGCTGTGCCATATGCAGCTACCTGTACCAGGCGCGCGGGGTGAACTGCACGCCGGAGCAGGTAGTCGTAGGGGCGGGGAATGATTATATCCTCATGCTGCTCAGTACGGTGCTCGGGCCCGGGCATAAGGTTGCCTTCGAGGATCCTGCCTACATGCAGGCATACCGCCTCTTTAGAAGCCTGTCCTATGAGACGGTCTCCGTAGGGATGGACAAAAACGGCATGTGCATCCCGGAGCTGGCGCGTTCGGGGGCAGATGTGGCGTACGTGACCCCATCGCACCAGTATCCGACCGGTACGGTGATGCCAATCCGACGGAGGCTTGAGCTTCTCAAATGGGCACAGGAACGTGTGGAACGCTACATCATCGAAGATGATTATGACAGTGAATTCCGTTATAAGGGGAAGCCGATTCCGGCGCTGCAGGGTTATGATGCAGACGGAAAAGTCATCTATCTCGGCACATTCTCCAAATCGATAGCGCCTGCCATCCGTCTGAGCTATATGGTACTGCCTGAGCCGCTTCTGGACGTGTACGACAAGAAGAGCAGGTTCGTCAATTCGACCGTTTCCAAAGTGGATCAGCTGATCGTGCAGAAGTTCATCGAAGAGGGATATTATGAACGTCATCTCAACAAGACGAGAGCGCTGTATAAGAGCCGTCATGATGTCCTGATCGAAGAACTGAAGCCGCTTCTTGACATATGTACGATATCAGGAGAACATGCGGGAGTGCATCTGCTCCTGACATTTGCCAACGGACTTACGGAGAAGGAACTGATCCGGAGGGCGCAGGAGAAGGACATCCGCGTATATGGGCTTTCCGATTATATGATACGGTACCCGAAGGAGACGAGCCATACGGTTCTGCTTGGCTATGCGAACCTGACGGAAGAACAGATCAAGGAAGCAGTCCACATCCTTGCCGGCTGCTGGAAATAAACAGTATCTCCCAAAATGTGGTGGAGTACAAGAAAAAGATTGGGGGAAGAAAGAATGGTTAAGAATCTCACGAACGGCAGGCTACTTAAGCTGCTGTTTTTTTTTGCGATGCCGATGGTGCTTGGCTACCTGTTCCAGCAGCTCTATAATATGGTAGACTCGATGGTGGTAGGAAAGTTTGTGGGCGAGGATGCACTGGCAGCAGTCGGTTCCTCGTTTCCGGTCGTATTCCTGTCCGTAGCCATAGCGGCCGGCCTCTCCATGGGATGCACGGTTGTCATATCACAGCTTTTCGGGGCGGGGCAGATCAAAGAGATGAAGACGACGGTATTTACGGCTGTGATTGCCCTTGGTGCAATCGGCTTGCTTCTCCAATGCCATGTCGAGCTACACGGCCCAGAATATCGGTGCCGGTAAGGACGAACGGGTAGAGGAAGGATATAAGGCGAGCCTTCTGATGGTACTGATTAGGTTCAAGCGCAATCTGGTGGTCCATACCGATTGGATGGGGCATCGGAGCGATATTTTCATATGTGCGAATCAGAAGCGGGAAATGGAAGAGCAGGAAGCTGCTTGAGGAGAAGGAAGACGTAACGTAAAAAGAGCCGCCGGCAGACAGCCGGCAGCTCTTTTTCCCCTTCCGCCCTGCCTGATGGCAGAATGGGCCGGGACTGATAACTGTATATTACTTCTCTTCGGTGTCAGAAGAAGCGTCTTCTTCATTCTTTCCTGTTGAATTTAAAGGTACGTATTCCCGGTCTGCGGTTGATTTCAAGTCAGTGTCAAGGTCGAAGTCCTCGTCCTCGAAATCATCTTCAAACTCATCTTCCTCATCACAGATGTTTTTCTTCTTAAAATAATAGACAAGCCCGGCGATAGCACTGCCAATTGCGGCCAGTCCCAGTATTCTCTTACCCCATTTAGACATAATCGTAACTCCTTCCTGAATTTTACATTCATATACTATCCCTTATTGTAATACTTTTTGCTGAAAAAGGAAAGGGAAAAGGTCTCTTTTTTGGTAAAAAGGGGACCTTCATCTGTATTGTAGACAGAAAAAAAGTATGTTAAACTGTACAGATAGCGAGATAAGAAAGGAAGTAACGGATTTATGCAGAATGAAGCACCGGGTACGGCCAAAAAGGGCCTGTTCAGGATTATATTCAGCAGGATGGGCATCATCTTTCTGCTGCTTATGCTGCAGATAGGCGTGTTCATAGGAACTACGATATATCTGACAGAATATATGGCATATATATACGGTGCATTTACCATATTAGGTATCATCGTACTCATATATATCATCAATTCAGAGGGGAATCCGGCGTTCAAGATGACGTGGATGCTCTGCGTGCTGGCGCTGCCTGTCATTGGCACCTTGTTCTACCTGTACGTTAAGACCCAGTTCGGTACACGGTACATGAAGCACCGGCTTGCCCACCTCAGGCTTGAGACGGCTCCGTATATGGAACAGGATCAGGATATCGTGGATGCCATCTGGGCGAGCCGGTCTGCCAATGCGCAGCTTGCCTACTACCTGTCCAACCAGCTCGGATTTCCGACCTACCGGAATACGCAGGTGAAGTATTTTCCACTGGGCGAGGACAAGTTCCGCGCGATGGCGGCCGAGCTGAAGAAAGCGAGGAAGTTCATATTCCTGGAGTATTTTATCGTGGAAGAAGGGCACATGTGGAATACGATCCTTGAGATATTGAAGGATAAGGTAAGGGAGGGGGTCGAGGTACGGTTCATGTATGACGGCATGTGCGCCATCTCGATGCTTCCGTACAATTATCCGGAGCAGATACGCAGATATGGAATCAAGTGCAAGATGGTGAGCCCCGTGAAGCCGTTCCTCTCTACGGTACAGAATAACCGAGACCACAGGAAGATCTGTGTCATCGACGGGATGGTGGGATTTACCGGAGGGGTGAACCTGGCGGATGAGTATATCAATGAAAAGGTCCGGTTCGGCCACTGGAAGGACACTGCGGTCATGCTGAAAGGCGACGCGGTGCAGAGCCTTACGATGATGTTCCTGCAGATGTGGAACGTGGATGAGCGGCGCGCGGAAGGCTACAGCAAGTACCTGACGGAGAAGACGCCGGGGCTTAGGCGGGAGCTCGGCTATGTCATCCCTTATGGGGACAGCCCGTTTGATGATGAAAATGTAGGGGAGGAAGTTTATTTCCACATATTGAACCATGCCAAGAAGTATGTGCATATCATGACCCCTTACCTCATCATCGACAATGAGATGATTACGACACTTACCCGTGCCGCGAAAAGCGGAATCGAGGTTGTCATCATCATGCCGCATATACCAGACAAGTGGTACGCGTTTGCCGTCGCCAAGACTTATTATAAAGAGCTTATCGAGGGCGGCGTGCAGATATATGAGTATACGCCGGGGTTCGTACATGCCAAGATATTCGTATCGGATGATGACACCGCGACCGTCGGTACGATTAATCTGGATTATAGAAGCCTGTATCTTCATTTTGAATGCGGCGTATTCATCTATAACAATTCAGAAGTGGACAAGATTGAACGGGATTTCCAGAGGACGCTTGTAAAATGCCACAAGGTGACGCTGATGGAAGTGAAGAAGCGGACGATGCTGACCAAGATCATGGGACAGGTGCTGCGGCTGTTCGCACCGCTCATGTAGAATAGTCAGCCAGAAGATACGGCCCGGGGCAATATGCTCCGGGCCGTCATTTTATTGAAGGGCAAGCTTAAAGATTGCTTTCTCTTCTTTCAGCTTACTGTCTGTCTGTGTGACCGTTATCGTGATGGACGAACTCTCTGTTTTGAGTCCGTATGCCGCCTGTACGCCTGTACACTTGGCTCCGACGGGCGTCTCCTGCGGATAGTTGGAGATGGACAGCGGATAGGTGGACGCCACCTCGCCGCCTTCGTCTATGACGGTAAACTCATTATCGCTGAAATATAAGTCCATGAATCCTTCAAAGCCGATCTTTAATTGTTATTTTTTTTGTCTTTACCGCGGCAATTACATATACGATGCCGAACGCGCAGGCGATGAAGCCCCAGACAGGCAGGTCGCCAAAGGAACTGCCTGTCCCGATAGTCAGAGCCGCCCCGATAAAGTAGAACACGCTGCAGACGGCAGGTCCTGCGGCGCCGGCAGAGTTTCTCGTCGCAACGCCGATGATGCCTGCAATCAGATAAACGAATGCCAGCAGCAGCCCCGCGGTACCGCTTGTCGCATTATTCTGCTCCAGAGCATTGCTCAGCCCCGCGGCACAGGACTGAAACGATATCAGTGCAAAGAGCACGATGGAAATGATGCCTGTGACCAGCCGTCCGGTGGCGAGGGCCCCTTTTTGCTGCTTGTTTTTTTTGTCCGGATTCATAATCTCCCCTCCTCTTTCTAGTATGATAGTTTAGTTTTTGTGGCTTGTTGAACTTTGTCGGTTCAGCAAGTATATATTTTATCAATTGTAATAATGCTATGAGCATACTGATATAATGCGATTGGCATATTACAACTGTAAAATAATCGATGTAAAATTGCAGTAATAGGATGTGAGGGTTGTCATATGGATTACGTAGCACTTGGAAGAAGAATAAAAGAAGAACGTTTGAAACTGAATATGACCCAAGAACGGCTGGCGGAAGAAGTGAACCTCTCCACCTCGTATATCGGGCAGATTGAGAGAGGGGAGCGGAAACTGACGCTGGACAGCCTTATAAATATCACGAATTGTCTTGGTGTTACTGTCGATTATCTTCTTCAGGAATCCATAAGCCAGGAACAGTCATCCTACAGGGATATCTGGATGAACCTTTTGTCAGACGCGACACCTAAGGAAAAAGAGATGGTGGTGAATCTGACAAAATTGCTATTAAATTATATGGATGAATAACCAAAAAGAACTTCTGCCATTACTATACAGAAGTTCTTTTTTATATTGGTATGCACAGAGCATACACGGATCTTTTTATGGAAAAAACAAGAGCTGCAGCATCAAGAAGAAGATACAGGCGGAGAAGGACAGGAATAGAAGGCCTGCTTTCGCCGCTGTTATTTTTGCACGCGTCATGCTGCTAAATACCGAAAAGTGTTTCGTGTAATAGCCCCAGTCGGTCACGATCGCCCATGGCACATACAAAAACCAGATGGAATACAGCCACATTTCAAACCTTGTATTGCCGCTGCTCAAGGGGGCAGCCGCAGTGCGGTAGCCTATGTAGAGCATAATCATATATCCGAAGACGCCCACGGCCATCTTCCATGGCTTCCGTGTCCGGAATCCGGGAAAGAAACGAATCCAGCCGGTGGACGCGACCGCTTCTTTTGACAGAAACGGCACTTCGCCCGGAAGGATGCGCCTGTCCAGTACAGCGGCCAGTGCTCTGACGGTCTGGTACCGGGCGTCCGGATCGATAGCCGTACACCGTTCCACGATGCTCCGGTAGAAGAGTTCCTTGGGCAGCTTCTGCGAAGGGAGGGATCCTGTCAGCAGAACGTTCAGCAGCACGCCTGCCGCATAGATGTCCGTGCGTTCATCCGTCTGGCCGAAACCGAACTGTTCCGGAGCCGCGAAGCCCGCGGTGCCCAGTATCGTCGTGTCCTGGTTCCGGTCTTCTTTCTTCGTCCTTGATATATCAAAGTCGATGAGCTTCAGGACGGCATCTGTGGAGATGATGATATTGCCGGGCGAGATTCGGATGGTCCAGTATGGTCATCTTCTGATAGATGGGAAACTGTGCGCCGGACACCTGCTTTCTGACGGCAAGCGCACCGCTGGAAGCATTTTTCACGAGATAAGTGGTGCACGGCTCCTTCTCCTGGAGAGGGGCGAGCACGGTATAATTGTAATCGAGATAGCTGTTTTTTAAGTTTTCCATGAGATTCGTATCCTTTGTCCTTGATTTTTCCTGATATTCATTTTATCATATCTCATTGAACATTAGTAGCTGATTTCGCAGGAGTGCTGTTTAGGACGGGAGGATAAGATGGTGGAGAAGAATAAATCAACGGAAGAATTACTGGAGCTGTTAAAGAAGAAGCGGAGTTTTGACGAATATCTGAAAGAAACGCCGGAATTTATAACGGGCGGGCTGCCTGCTTGCCTGGAACAGATGCTTGTCCAAAAGGGCAGGAAGAAGGCGGATGTTATCCACGGCTCGCAGCTTGACCGCAATTATGCATACCAGATATTTTCGGGGACACGCAAGCCGACCAGGGATAAGCTGCTGGCGCTCGGATTCGGAATGGGGCTTTCTATCGAAGAGATGCAGAAGGTGCTTAAGACATCGGAATATCCTGTCCTATATGTGAAGAATAAGAGGGACAGCATCATACTGTTCGGCCTTGACAAGCAGATTTCCATCGGAGAGATGAACGAACTGCTGTACGAGATGGGGGAAGATATCATCGAGTAGTTTTGGAAAATAGCATTTTACACGGCAGATAAAATATAGTATAATGCTATAGGCAAAGTTAGTTGATAACACAGGAGGAATTGAAATGGTTAAAGCAGTAGTGGGTGCTAACTGGGGAGACGAAGGAAAAGGCAAGATTACCGACATGCTCGCCGAGAAGGCCGATATCATAGTGAGGTTCCAGGGCGGGGCCAACGCAGGGCATACGATTATTAACAATTATGGAAAATTTGCGCTTCATACGCTGCCGTCGGGAGTGTTCTATCATCATACGACGAGCGTAATCGGCAATGGCGTCGCTCTTGATATACCGGTCCTGTTCAACGAGATACAGTCTGTCATAGAGCAGGGCGTCCCTGCGCCGAAGATTCTCGTATCCGACCGGGCGCAGATCGTCATGTCTTACCATAAGGCCTTCGATGCATATGAAGAAGAGCGGCTTGGGGGCAGATCATTCGGATCGACGAAGTCCGGCATCGCCCCTTTCTATTCTGATAAATATGCCAAAGTGGGCTTCCAGGTGAGCGAGCTGTTCGATGATGAACTGCTGAGGGAGAAGGTAGTGCGCGTGGCGGAGCTGAAGAATGTGCTGCTTAAGCATCTCTATCATAAGCCTGCAATGAATCCTGATGAATTATATGATGAATTACAAGAGTATAAGAAGATGGTAGAGCCATATGTATGTGACGTATCGCTCTTCCTTGACAATGCAATAAGCGAAGGCAGGGAGATACTGCTGGAGGGGCAGCTCGGCTCTCTGAAGGATCCGGACCACGGAATCTATCCGATGGTGACGTCATCGTCTACGCTTGCCGCCTACGGTGCCATCGGGGCAGGCATCCCGCCGTATGAGATCAAGAAGATCATCACCGTATGCAAGGCCTACTCAAGCGCGGTAGGAGCGGGCGCATTTGTCAGTGAGATCTTTGGCGAGGAGGCGGACGAGCTGAGACGCCGCGGCGGAGACGGCGGAGAGTTCGGCGCCACGACAGGACGGCCACGAAGAATGGGATGGTTCGACTGCGTGGCATCCAAATACGGGTGCAGGATGCAGGGAACGACAGATGTCGCGTTTACCGTGCTGGACGTGCTCGGCTATCTGGACGAGATTCCGGTGTGCGTCGGATATGAGATCAACGGGGAAGTGACGACAGACTTCCCGACGACCCATCTGCTTGAGAAGGCAAAGCCTGTGCTGGAGACGCTGCCGGGCTGGAAATGCGATATACGCGGCATAAAGGAATACGGCAAGCTGCCGGAAAACTGCCGCAGATATATAGAATTTATAGAAGGACAGATCGGTTATCCGATCACGATGGTCTCTAACGGACCAGGCAGAGAGGATATCATATATAAGTAATAGAGCAGGACGGATGCCATCAGGCATCCGTTTCTTGTCATCTGGGTACACCACAAAATGCAATTTGGGACGTAACCCTTTTTAAAAAGATCACGTCCCTTTCTGCTTCAGCAAATTTTAAGAAACGTGCCACAGTGTAGACACATTTTATGATTATAATGGATTTGTGCTTTTAAAACAGGCATAATGCGAGGGGAGCCACAATATAATAATAAAGCCGGGAGTCGGGGCTTCACGGCTGACGAGTATGAATAATGGAAATGGAGGTATCTACTATGCAGCAGAGAAATGAGTCGAATTACCCAGAAGTGATATCAATGGAAGAATACCTTACAAAGAGACGAAAAATAAGGGAAAAAGAACAGAAGAGGCAGGGAAAGGGCGCAGAAAAAAAACGCCCTGCGTGGATGCTGGCGGAGCTTTATGTGTGATATTAAACAGAATCGTCGTTCCCGCTCCCGCTACCTTTCGTAATCTTATATACGAGGGTATAGGCGTACAGAAGTACGGGGAGTATGACTGTGCACACGATGGATGCCTTTAGAAGCCCCATCGTTTCGGAGCTGTCCAGCAAGGCGAAGACAAGTGTGCTGATATACATGCCGACAAGCAGAACCGCGCCGGACAGAGCTATGATACGTTTTATCTTTTTCATCGGAATCATCCTTTACATCTAATCGAGTCTTTAGTATATTATATAAAGAGCAAGATAAAATTGCAAATGAATACAGAAGGAGTATGTTATATGAGTCGTACGTTATTAGAACAGTGGAGAGATACAGCCTATAATGAACAGGCAGACAAAGGAGAGCTGCAGAAGTTCTGGTCCACATATTTTCAGATTGAGAAGGAGATATATGAACAGCTTCTGGAACAGCCGGATGAAGAAGTAAAAGGGACGGTGAAAGAGCTTGCCGAAAAGTACGGCCAGGAAGTATTCACGATGGCCGGTTTCCTCGATGGCATCAACGACAGCCTGAAGGAGCCGAATCCAATCGAGACGATGGAAGAAGATACGGTGGTGAGCCTTGCCTTTGATAAAGAGACGCTGTATAAGAATATGGTTGCGGCCAAAGCCGACTGGCTATACGAGCTGCCGCAGTGGAAGAACATATACACGGAAGAGGAGCTGAAAGCTCTGTACAAGGAGCAGAAGCAGTCCGGCACGATCCGGAAAGAGAAGGAACCGGGGCGAAATGACCCATGTCCGTGCGGTTCCGGCAAGAAGTATAAGAAATGCTGTGGAAGGTAGCACTGCCTGCGGCAGGCGCCGTCTGCCTCCTGTACTATGGGGCGGTCAGCATACGTCTGCGCAGATGGAACTCTACTTTTGCGAGATTCTGGCTGGCGGCCGGGGCTCTGTGTGCCGTGCTGCTGGTGCTGTTCAAGATGCGACCGGTACTGGCGAAAAGCCCGCTGTGGAAGCTGATTTGGATTCCTGCGGCCGCGTTCGCCTTCGTAGAGATACGCATAGCCGGTGGAATGGTTTCTACCGAGGAGAAGGGCATACCGTATCTCATCGTCCTCGGTGCCCAGGTAAGAGGGACGAAGGTTACAGATTCCCTGAGGAGAAGGCTCAGGCGTTCCGCCGCATATCTGTCTGAGAATCCGGAGACGACGGTGATAGTATCCGGAGGACAGGGGCCGGGAGAGGATATCTCGGAAGCGGAGGCAATGGAGGCATATCTTATCGGCTGCGGAATAGAACGAAGCAGAATCCTTCTGGAAGATCAATCAAAGTCGACGGAGGAGAACCTTGCGTTCTCGGCACGATATCTGCCGGATAAGGCCGTGAAGGTAGGAATCGTATCAAATAATTTTCACATGTACCGCGCCTGCTTATATGCCAGAAGGATTGGCTATAAAGATGTGTGCCGTATCCCGGCAGGGTGCAGCCCGCTGCTTTTCGTCAACTATATGGTCAGGGAGTTCTTTGCAGTGTGCAGGTTATGGCTGCCTTAGCAGACATCAAAGGCCGATAAAAGTATTTATTGGACATTAACAGTTCAATTCTACATAAACTTTTGATTTAAGAATAGTAATATGCTATATTATAAGGTATAGCATATTGCTATTTTTTTCTATTTTCTTTTACTAAAAAGTGAGGACAGGGAGGCCAAAAATAAAAAAAAGAATTGTGTATGCATGCATCATAGCCTTGCTAACGGGTATGACGGCAGGATGTACGGGAAAGACCGGTAAAGGGGCACATACCGATAAACTTACCGTGATAGAGATAGAGACATATTACAACGGGGCCGCCAAAATAGCGCTTGATGAACTGGTAGAAGAATTCAACGATACCGTTGGAGATGAAAAAGGGACCTTCCCGACATATTCAGCTGCTATGGTTCCAACGCCATGGAATTTGAGGAAGAAGGGCTGCTGGCTGATCTGGATGATTACTTTACGAAAGATGAGCTGGACGAGTATATCGAAGAAGGCAGGATAGGAAAGGATAAGCCGCTCGTCGTGTTCCCGATAGCAAAGTCGACGGAAGTGATGACGATCAACAAAATCGACTGGGATAAGTTCGCACTCGAGACCGGTGCCGATCTGAGGCAGCTTTCTACATGGGAAGGCCTGGCCGACACGGCGGAAGCTTTTTATGAATGGTCCGGTGGCAAAGCCCTGTTCGGACGTGACGCATTTGCCAATTATATACTTACAGGCGCACTTCACCGTACAGCAGGGAAAAGTGGGCGATCATAGGCGTGCTCCCGGAGAGCACGCTGTTCCGGTCGTCAGACCGGCTGCAGATGACAGTGATGATAGCATTTGCAGCGTCTATCGTGCTCGGCATTGCTGGAGCGGTGGTCGGCAGCTACTTCTTCACCCGTCCGATCAGGCAGATGGTCGATGAAATCCGCAGCAAGGATGTCAACGACGAGCTGAAGTTCCAATCGTCCAACGCGCAGGAGATAGATGCCCTGGAGAACGCGATTGTCTCGTTCTATGTCAATGTGAGGCAGAATGCGTCTAAAGAATCCCAGATCATCGAGCTGGTGAACCTGCCTCTCGGCGTCGTGGAATACCAAAGAGGCACGGAGAAAGTGTTCTGTACAAAGAAAGTCATCAAGATGTTTATGATGAATAAGAAGTATTACAGCCGTGGCTACCTTGACCGGAAATACTTTGAAGATTATCTGAAAGAGGCAGGACTTGAAGAGCTGCTTGACAAATCCTGGGAGAAAGACTACCAGATTGCCCACACGATCCAGCAGAGATGGGTACATCTGAAGTCGCTGGCGGACGAGGATAAGACGTTGCTTACTGTTCTGGACATCACGAAAGACATCTATGAGAGGCAGAAGATAGAGTATGAGAGGGATTACGATATCCTGACCCATCTGCTGAACCGGCGGGCCTTTAACAGGAGGATGAAGCAGCTGCTGCAGGAGGGCAGCAGCCTGACGCTTGGGGCGATGATCATGTGGGACCTTGATAATCTGAAATATGTCAATGACACATACGGACATGATTATGGCGATCAGTATATACAGAGGGCCGCGGTCGTATTCGGCGGCCTGGCGCGAGACGGCGGCATCATCGGACGCATCTCCGGGGATGAATTCCTGGCCTTTGTTCCAGATTGTGGAAGTAAGGAATGGCTTCTGGAAAAAGTAGAGGAAGTCAAAAGACAGCTGAACAACACAAGGGTCGTCATGCCGGACGGAGAGTCGATAGCAGTTCGTGCTTCCGGCGGCATCGCATGGTATCCGCACGACGGCAGAAATCTGGATGAGCTGAGGAAGTATGCGGACTTTGCCATGTATGATACGAAAAACAGCTATAAAGGCGTATTTAAGCAGTTCGACAGGAAAGCCTATGAAAAAGATGCTTTTCTGCTGCAGGGCAGGGAACAGCTGAACAAGCTGATTGAGGATGAACTGGTCAACTATGCGTTCCAGCCGATCGTAAGTACGAAGGATGGAAGCGTGGCCGCCTATGAAGCATTGATGCGTCCCATCATGGAAGACCTGGCTTCCCCCGCCGATGTCATGCGTCTGGCAATCTCCCAGTCAAGGCTTCCGGACATTGAAAAGCTTACGTTCTGCAAGGCATTTGAGGAGTACGCGTCACAGCGGGACGCGTTTGGCGACAGGAAGCTGTTTGTCAATTCCATACCGAACCAGATACTTTCAGAAGAGCTGCTATATAGCCTGTTTGAGCGGTACCAGATAGGAATGGACACGCTCTTCGTGGAAATGATTGAAAGCGAACAGACGGATATCGGGATTATGGAAGATAAGATCCAGATGCTGAAAGCATTCCACGCACAGCTTGCGGTCGACGACTTCGGTGCCGGATACAGCTCAGAATCGACACTCCTCTACATGCAGCCGGATTATGTCAAGCTCGATATGAGCATCGTAAGGGACATCCACAGAGACAAAGACCGCCAGGCACTTGCGGTGAGCACGCTCAACTATACGAGGCCGAGAGGGATAAAAGTTATCGCAGAAGGAGTTGAGACCGCAGAAGAGATGGAGACGCTCATATCACTCGGCATCGACTATCTGCAAGGCTTCTATGTCGGCAGGCCGGATACTGTAGTGAAGGATGTGGATGAGAAGATACAAAGGGAGATAAAAGAGCTGAACGAAAAAGCCGGCAAAAGGATATGAAAGGAGCAGTATGAACAGCATATATGATTGTTATAGATTGAATAACGGTGTCATGAATCCATGTCTTGGTTTTGGGACGTACAGAGCATCAGACGGTGACGATTGTGAAGTAGTGAAGACAGCCATAGAAGCGGGCTACCGGTACTTTGACACGGCGTCTTTCTATGGAAATGAAAGACAGATTGGCAGAGCGCTGGCAGAGTCCGGAATCGCCCGCGAAGAGTATTTCCTCACATCGAAGGCATGGAGGACAGAGATGGGATATGGGAATATCAGGAAGGCATTCATGGAATCGCTGGAAAGGCTTCAGACAGACTATCTGGACTTGTATCTCATCCACTGGCCGCTTCCGGAGGACGGCTTCACGCAGTGGCGGCGGCTTGATACTGAATCATGGCGGGCGCTTGAGGAGCTGTACCATGAGGGGAAGGCCAGGGCTATAGGAGTCAGCAATTTTCTGCCTTACCATATAGAGAACCTTCTGGAGAATTGTGACGTGGAGCCTGCGGTCAACCAGATTGAATTCCATCCGGGCTACACGCAGGAGGTTACGGTACGTTATTGCCAGGAACATGAGATTCTCGTACAGGCATGGAGCCCTATGGGTAGAAGCAAGGTGCTGAAGGAGCCGGCTATCCTTGAGATGGCGGGACGTTACGGAGTCACGGCAGCCCAGATCTGCCTTCGCTACGCGCTGCAAAGAGGAATCGTGCCACTTCCCAAATCGTCCTCTATGGATCGGATGAAACAGAATCAGGACATCTTCGGGTTTGCATTGAGCGAAGAGGATATGTATATCCTTGGTACAATGCCGCAGACAGGCTGGTCGGGCCAGCATCCGGAGAAGTTCGGAAGGTAGCGGACGGCGGAAGAAGCATCAGATAAAGGACAGAAGGTGAAAAGATGAGCATGATAGAACCATATAAGCATAAAGTACAGTATTATGAGACGGATCAGATTGGGCAAGACGGAGATGGTCCATTGCAGAGGACTTACGAAACACTGTTTCATCAATGAGGCGGGCAAGCCGGTATCCTTGAAGCAGAGCTGCCTGGAATTCCACGATATGTTCGCAAAAGGGCTCTGTGATTATAAAAATCAACAATAAATTGAAAAAAGAATATTATATTCTGAATATGCAGATACTACTTCTGATATCAAACTAAGGAGGTAGGATCATGCCAGAATTAAAATGTACCGTACAGACCTGTACACACAATAAGAACTTTTACTGCGACCTTGATAAGATCCAGGTAGGAGGAAACTCTGCAAAACGTTCAGAAGAGACGTGCTGCGACAGCTTTGAAGAGCGAAAGGGCGATTCATACAGCAACGTAAGCCAGAACAATGCTACGGCCTGCAGCAACATCGACTGTAAGGCGACTGAATGTATGTATAACGAAGAGTGCAAATGCCATGCAGGAAAGATCAGCGTGGAAGGCAGCGAGGCCTGTAAGTGTGAACAGACGGAATGTGCCACATTCCACTGTGGATGTTAAGAAAAAGGGAAGCGTAATGCTTTCCTTTTTCTTGTAACGCGGGAAATATGGTCAGGCCGTCAGTTCTAAGATAAAAAGTGCGGTCAGCTTGCATCTGGAGAACAACGTTTTAACAAGCATGTATTCATCCTCCCCTACCGCGAGGGGGACTGAGCCGCCCGGACAGTAGCCGTGGTAGACGGATAACAGCGTCTGGACAACACGGCTGTCCTTTTCCTCATACAAAGGTTCGCTGTTCAAGTCGATGTGCATCGCAAGGCCTGCATCTGCGGCGGTGTCTGCGAGAAGCCTTTGGATCTGCACGCCGGAACAGGTGACCGGATAGCGGATATCCAGCTTCAGGCTCGCATGCTGTGTATCCATATACAGAAGGCCGGCATTCAGCACGAGCTTTCCGGAAGGCTCGTCGCAGATATCGCCGAATAAGCCTGAGCCATCGGTTTCAGCGCCGATGTGTGAACGATAGAAACTTATAAAACTGCTCTGGAAGGAATCACCTTACATAAAGGGTTCCAGAAGCAGCATCATGTTCGACACCGCGTTCACCCCGTTCTCCGGTGTACTTCCGTGAGATGTCTTCCCGGTCGTACGGACCTTGACGACAGGTCCGCCGGCACAGATGTGGGTGCCGGGTATAGTGGAGGCCCCCAATTCCAGCAGCCGTACGAAAGAGCCGTCAGGCTCCGGAACGACGAGTTCGGCATGGCATTCATCCGGCACCATATTTGCCCTGCGGCCCCCGCTCAGGTTCCGTATATAGGGTTTATCTTCCTCTACGGTCCCTTCCTTATCCAAGGTGGCAAACAGGATTCCCTTTTCTGCGTATATGACCGGGAATTCGGCGTCCGGAGAGAAGCCGGTGCAGGGAATCTCTTCGTGCTCCTTATAGTAGTCCATGCATGTCCAGGCGTTTTCTTCATCTGTACCGAAGATAATCCGTATCCTTCTGGAAAGAGGAAGCCCGCTATCGGCAATCGCCTTCAGGGCAAAGACGGAAGCGATGGCAGGACCTTTGTCATCTACCGTACCGCGCCCGTAGGTCTTGCCGTCCTCCATAATCCCGCCGAAGGGCAGGTGTTCCCACCCATCTCCAGCGGGGACGACATCCAGATGTACGAGGACGCCGCACAGTTCTTCGCCACTGCCGATTTCAGCCCATCCGGCATAACCTCCGCAGTTTTTGGTGCGCATTCCAAGAGAGCTGCACAGTGCCAGCATCTCATCGAGGCACTGCCCGATGGAAAGGCCGAAGGCATGTGCGGCCGGGGAGTATCTTTGATGCTTGGAATGCGGACGAGATTCCGGGTATTGCGGATAATGTCTACACGGTATCCATCAATCAATGTGTCTAAGACAGTGTCCATCATAATCCCTTTCTATGTATATCAGTTCAACTCGGTTACAGGTATATAGCCGTCCTTATATCCAAAGTAGTCATATGCCGTCTGGAACACGGATACAGAGTCCCCTTCCAGCCATTTCGGGTTGCACGGCACGCCCACGAAGGCCACTTCCATGCCAGGCTCCAAATCAGCATTCGTCAGAGGCGTTCCGTAGGACTGGAAGACGCAGAGTGCATCCGGTGTGACGCAGCGTACCTTTCCGTCCTGGTCAAAGGCAAGTATATTTTCATTTTATATCATGATCTTTATGCTTTTTCCGGTATATGTTCCCGTACCTTCAATGATCTCATATCCCCAGTCATGGCTGTTCTCTGTCTCCATGCGGAGCTCCGACAGCTTCCCTTCGATAATCTCGATGCCTCCGGTGGCTCTTGCGATGCATTCGACAGGGCGCTCGACTGCGGCAATTCCTTTGCGCACGGCTTCCCCGATAGAGCGGGCCAGCTCGTAAGAACCTGCCACAAGCGCTTTTTTAGCGGTTGCGCCGTCCATGATATAGTTGGCGACTCCAGCGGATCCTCCGAATACGTTGACGATGGGACGGCCGATCAGCTCGCAGCCGCTGCTGTCCTCATAATAGAGCACGGCGCTTAAGTTCTCCTCATTCGCCATCGCGAAAGGGGCTGAACGCACGTTGTGGATTTCCGGCATGATCATGAATGATTCAGGAACCGCACGCCCCACGCCATCGGCATTGATGACTTTGATTCCCGTATAGCATGCCGTGTATATAGGAGGCATGAAATTACCTCCTCCCACCTCGAAAGCAGCGACATAGTCGATCTTTTTACCGGTTACGGCTTCCAGCCTCCTCAGCGCGTGGACGCAGGCGATACAGTCAAAGCCCCGTTCCTTTGTGGCGGCAGGGGAGCCCATGCCGGATATGATGGCTACATTTGCGTCGTCCGGCACTTCATCAAGCCATATAGCTGCTCTTTGTTCATTTTTACTGACATGTCAAGTCCTCCTTAACATACGGATGATGAATAATCTTTTCCGTGATTTTTGTTGAATAGTTTTACACAGGCTATCTGCATGATGAAGGCCGCCACGAAGGAGTCGATTGCGGGGATCGTGGTAATCTGGAACCATGCGAATCCCGGAAAAGTCTGTGTCGTCATAAATCCTACCGCGGCTGCGATGAGATAGGCGGCCATACTTTCAAGGCGCACCTTTTTAAGCTTATCCAGCCGGTCAAAGCTGTAGAACTTCTTGCATAGATAGAAGTCGGCCAGATAACATCCTCCGAGGGGAGGCGTGAAGATTCCGAGTACGGAGAAAAACGGGATCAAACACGACGGAGAGGCCGAGGGAACCGCTGTATACGTTGTTGTCATTGGAGGTCCACTGCGCCAGAACCAGGACGACCATGGCAAGCACGCCCCATCCAAGGCCTATCATGACGGTGACGATGTTGGCATCCCCCACTGCTTTGGCACAGGCTGCGGCAATTATGATCGTGATGCCGTAGCCGATGACAAGAGAGATGCCGGTACCAAGCGACATCGGATTCGTGATAAAGGATGTGTTCAATTCACTGTACGTATGCCCCTTGAGTACCATGACAAGCGATGCTACCATAAGGATGGCGATGGCCGGTATGGCTATCCAGCTCAGCTTTTCTATAGATTTGAAGCCGAAGATGGCGGAAGTTGTCATCAGAAGTCCGCCAATCACTATGATTACTTTTACCCCCGCGGGAGACAGGGCGTTGCCGGTCATGAGGCGGAACATCTGTCCAATCGTGTCACCGAACAGGCCGGCCTGCACGCCGAACCAGCCCCAGGCACACCCGGCATAGAGGAGGCCGACGAGAGCGGCTCCCTTAAGCCCGAACGTAAACTTCCCGATCATGCTCGTCGACAGTCCTGTGTACATGGCCGGTTCCGCACAGAGACAGGCCATGGCGGCCAGGACGAGGGCGCCTGCCAGAACGGCGATGATGGATTCGTTCAGTGTCAGGCCGGTGGCAAGGCTTCCGCCGAGCGTAAAGGCCGATATGCTGATGGCACAGCCGATGCACACGACGGCGCTGCTGGCCCATCCGCGCTTCTTATCTTCCGGAACCGGTTTGCTCGCAAAATCGTCGTCACCGCCTGCGTATGCTTTCTCTTCAAGAAATTTCCATAATGATGCCATCGTTCGCCTTACGTGTGGCAGGAGTATCTGCCACGGGAATAATCCATTTTAATTTCATCATTTCACCTCCTGAATTATTATTGTCTGTTTATTCGCCCGAGCTTTGATATATTGTCAGTATTCTATCACCTGTCTTACTGTGAAAAAGTAGCCTGCGCTACAAAATGGAGGAAAATTTTTCGGAATGGCATATATAAGCATGGATGATATAATAAAGATGGTTTTTCAATGGAGGTGGTTTAAATATCAACACTAAAACAGACCATGGCTGATTTTGACGTCCTTTTGCCGGAGTATGAATCGCCATGGTTATTTTTTTATGAAAAAATGCCATCTTTACTGGAGGATGTCCAGGCAAAGATGGAACTATGTACTTACAAAAGGAATACGATATTATTTACCCGGGGGAAGAAATCCATACGTGTATATCGTGGGAACCGGTGTCGTCAGGATTCTGACCGGTGATGAGAACGGAATCGAAAAGCATCTGATGATTGCCGGACCGGGAAGCCTTCTCGGGAACCTGTCCAGCCTTGATGGATACCCGTCCCTGTTCACTGCGGCTACGGCGGAAGAGAACTGCCGCCTTTACCGCACGACGGGGCCGATATTTACGAGGATGACGGCAGAGATACCCGGCTTCAAAGACTTTCTCATACAGGACCTCTGTGCCAAGATGAGGATACTTGCAGGGAATATATCGTCCCTCTCGTTCCAGACGGCGGACGTCAGAATCGTACGGGCATTCCTGTACCTGATTCGGGAGAGCGGGACACGCTGCGGCAGGGGAATTAAAATCAACATTCCCTTCACTCATCAGGAGATGGCCGACCTCGTCTACTCGAACCGCGTGACCGTATCACGCTTTTTCAGCAGGCTGAAATATCTTCACATGTTCAATCCTTGCCTGACCGGATGGGGGATAAAGGCGGATACGAGCATCGAAGTGTCAAGACTTGCGGTGGAGAGCAATTTCTTCCCGCTCTATGAAGTGGAAAACGGATCCTTTACTATCAATAAGACATTCAAGGAGCCAAAACCGGTGAAGGAATATCTGGGCCGGATGAAGAAGTTCAAACATCTGAACGAGGAAGAAGCGGAAGAAATCCAGGAACTGGTCGATTACAAGTGGAACCGGCTCACGAAGCTTGCCGGCCTTTGATGGGAAAGGAGGGAATACATGGTACATAATCTAGACGCATTATTCAATCCTGAGAACATCGCGGTCATCGGTGCAAGCAATAACCCGCTGAAAGCTGGATATACGGTTATCTATAACCTGAATCAGATTGGATATCCAAAGCAGGTATTTCCTGTTACGGTGTCAGCAGATGAGATTCTGGAACGGAAGTGTTACAAGAAGCTCTCAGAGATTGAAGAGACGGTAGAGCTTGTCGTGCTTGGCACACCAGCGAAGATGATATATGACATTATGGACGACCTTACGTTACGGATGGAGAGAAAGCGGGATGTCAAGGTAATCGTCTGCATCGCCGCAGATTATGGCGAGACGAAGACGGAGGAAGGATTGCGAAGGCAGGACTGCCTCATCGGGACTGCAGCAAAGTACGGGATCCGGGTGGTCGGGCCGAACTGTATCGGAATCATCGACAATATCAACCGTGTGGACACGACTTTTGTTGAGACGCTTATACCGAAGGAGATGAGGGGACAGAAAGGAGACATCAGCTTTATCTCCCAGAGCGGGGCCATGGCGGCTTCCATCCTGATGATGGGCGCATCCGGGCCGGCCCCGATATCCATGAATAAATTCATCTCCATAGGAAATATGGCGGATGTAGACTGCATCGACATGCTGGAGTATTTTGAGCAGGACAGAGATACGAAGGTCATCGGCATGTATCTGGAGGGATATCCGGACGGCAGGAGGCTGATCGACACGCTGGCAAGAATCGCCCGGAGGAAACCGGTCGTAATCCTGAAGGTCGGCCGCAGCAGCATCGGGGCAGAAGCTGCCAACTCTCACACAGGCTCCCTTGCCGGGGCAGATTCCGTATACGACGCGGCATTCCGCCAGTTTGGCATCATAAGAGTATACACGATAGAAGACATGATGGATACGCTTCAGGCTTTTGAATCGATGAAGATTCCAGATGGCAGGAACTGCTTTTTGCTTACGCAGGCCGGAGGGCCGGGGATCTACTGTACGGATGCATTTGTAGATGAGAAGGTACTTGAGTTTCCGTTCGTATCAGAAGAGACGAAGAAGAAGCTGGCAGGCGCCCTGCCTCCTATGGCAAATGTCTGTTCCCCGGAGGGATATGCAGATATCACTGCAGCAGCCACTGTGGAACATCATGTAGAAAGCCTCAGGATTGTCATGGATGATGATGCGGTAGACAGCGTCATATTCGTGACCGTGGTGCCGACGTTCCTGCCGAGAAGAGAGCTGGCCGAAGGGCTGCTCCGCCTGCTGGCGGAAGAAGGATACGGGGAGAGAAAGCCGGTCTGCATCTGTATCATGGCCGGGAACTACGTATGGGAATGCCGGCAGATTCTGGAGCGGGGAGGGATACATACGTTTGATACCCCAGCCCACTGTGTGAAAGCGATGAGCCATATGACGGCATACGGCCAATTCTTGAAAAGTCAGGAGGAAGAGGCGGATGAGTAGATTTTTAAATGAACTGGATGCGAAGAATCTTCTTTCTGAATACGGGGTGCCAATGGCCATGAGTAAGGTTGCCGGATCGCAGGAGGAGGCTGTACGGATAGCGGGAGAGATAGGGTGTCCTGTTGTCATGAAGATACTTTCCCCGGATATCCAGCACAAGACAGAAGCAGGTTGCGTATACATCGGGGTCGGAGAAGAGCATGTAGGGAAAATATATGAAGAAATTATGGAGAATGCGTCAGCTTATAAGGCAGATGCAGCCATTGACGGGGTGCTCATACAGGAGATGGCGGCAGAGGGTCTGGAGGTTATAGTCGGGATGAAGAAAGACCCGCAGTTCGGACCTGTGCTCATGGCAGGCAGCGGCGGCATCTACGTAGAGGTATTTCAGGACATCGCGCTCAGGCTGCTTCCCATAGATGAGAAGGAAGCAGTTAAGATGATAAAGGAGACGAAGCTGTACCAGATTATCAGAGGAGCCAGAGGGACGGAATATGACATGGACGCTCTGGTCGGCTGCCTCCTGAAAGTATCGGAACTCGCAGTAGATCAACCATCTATCGAGGAAATAGACATTAACCCGCTGTTCTTGTACGAGAAGGGCCAAGGAGCGAAAGGGGTAGATGCTTTAATCAAGATTACCGAGGAGAAATAAGCCTATGAAAGAGAAAGTGAAATCGATAAGAGAGAGAAAGTTTCCCCATATATTTGCCATCCTGTTCCTGATGATGGTCATAGCGCTCATCGCTACATGGATCGTACCATCCGGGACGTATGAACGGGCGGCGCTGGAGGACGGCATGTCCCAGGTGGTGGTGACGGATTCCTTCCGATATACGGATAAGGATTACCTGAACCCGTTCTTCCTGCTGAAAGCCGTTACGCAGGGACTGACAGGAGCGTCCCTCGTGGCGTTCACCATCCTGATCATCGGTGCGTGCTGGCAGGTTATCAATGCGACCGGAGCGATTGCGGTCGGCATCAACTCCATTGCGAAAAAACTGAAAGGGAAGGAGATGCTTATCTTCCCGATCCTCATGTTCGTGTTCGCGCTGATCGCAGCAATCATCGGAGGCGCGGAACTGATGCTCGTATATCTTCCGGCAGTCATGCCCCTTATGCTTGCCCTTGGATTTGACTCTATGACGGCGACAGGCATGGTAGTCGTATCTGCATTATCTGCCTTCTCCGTGTCGGTCACGAATCCGTTTACCGTTGGAATCGGGGATGAGATTACAGGGCTGCCATTGTATTCGGGCGCATGGTTCCGCATTATCCTCCAGGTCGTATTCTATGCGGCAGGCGTCCTTTACGTCCTGCACTATTCCAAAAAGGTAAGGAAGGATCCAAAGAGCAGCCTCGTGTACAAAGAGAGCGCGGCACAAACTGATTGGCGCCGCGCTTGTCGTCATTCTGGCGGTCATGGTGTACGGAATCATCTCACGGGGCTGGTATATGGAAGAGATCAACGGCCTGTTCATCATTGCGGCCCTCATTGCAGCCGTCATCGGCAGGCTTAAGGCCGAGGATGTCTGTACGAATATGATTGAAGGCGCCAAAGGTGTGATAGCAGCGGCAATCGTATGCGGGCTTTCCAGAGGCATCATGGTCATACTGGATGAAGGAAGCATCTATTCTTAATACAGCTATTGTTCAACTTCCTTGTAAACTCAGGTTCCGGACAGTTCCTGATCACGATGCCTATCTTGGCCCCTCTCGGGGCGCTGGTCGGCATCAACAGCCGGACGATGATACTGGCCTCCCAGATGGGTGAAGTTTATCTGGAAGTACATGTTGATAGTGACGGTTCTCGGCAGCATCAGCCTCGTGATAGCGCAGCTGATTGACTATGGGCCGTTTTAAGAAAGACGGTGGTGTGAATGTATGTAATCAGGAATTGTTTTCTTATAGACGGGCTGGCAGATGAGGGCATGGCGCACGCCATGGTGGCAGTGGAGGGAGGCCGGTTCTGCTATGTGGGAAAAGAGACAGAAGAGGCGCTTGCGTTATACCGGGATTGGGAAATGATAGATGCCGGCGGTCGGACAGTGATGCCGGGCATGATCGATGCGCATGTACATCTCTGTATGAACGGGGAGCCGGATAACTTCCGCAACATGATCATGGAGCCGGCCGGCCTGGCGGCTATCCATGGCGTCAAAAGAGCACAGGAAGACCTGAAGGCCGGCTTTACGACAATCCGCTGCTGCGGTGAAAAAGGCGAGATAGATATGGATATCCGGCAGGCCGTGCGGGAAGGGGCAGTGAGGAAATGCGCGAGAAAACGGATCAAGCGCAGGGCAGACAATATCAAGCTCATGGCGACCGGCGGGGGGATGTCCCCGGGGCCTGCCACGGTGGCACAGTTCAATATAGAAGAGATGGCTGCCGCAGTGAAGGAAGCAGAAAAGAACGGCATCTGTACAGCGGCACACTGCATCGGGGAAGAAGGCTGTTTCAATGCGGTGGAGGCGGGTGTCCGTACGATGGAACACGGAACGTTTCTGAATGAAGTGACAATCCGCAGGATGGCTTTAAAGGGAACGTATCTCATGAGCACGCTTTGTGCGTTTCGTACCATAAAATACGGTGCGTCTGCGGGCGTGCCGGAGGACCATCTGAAAAAGGTAGAACTGTTCGCACGGCACCATTATGTGAATCTGCACAAGGCACTGGACGCAGGCGTAAAAGCCGGTGTCGGGACAGATACAGGAACGCCGTTCAATTACCATGGTGAGAATGCGTACGAATTGGAATGCCTGACAAATAACGGGATGACACCCATGGATGCCATCAAGGCGGCTACGTCCGTGAATGCAGAGGCGCTCCTGCAGGAGGACATTGGAAGCATCGAACCGGGTAAGACCGCAGATATGCTCCTCGTAGACGGGAATCCCCTCCTGGATATCAAAATACTAAGGGACAAGGAACGCATACGAAAGGTATTCAGGGGCGGCGTGGCTTACGTAGACCGGGATATAGGGAAAATGCCTGCATTTTAAAATATGGGAACAGGAAGAGGGGCTATATGAAAAAAACAGGTATTCTGCCTTATGCGGCAGGTGTCGTGATGGCTGTGTTTTTCGGGTTGTCATTTCTCGTGACGCAGCAGGGGCTGGCCGAGATTCCGCCGATGGTTCTGATGAGCTTCCGGTTTGCGCTGGCAGCAGCCTTTATGACAGTCCTCAGGGCATTCGGCGTCATACATATCAGCTATAAGGATAAGCCGGTGATGGGCGTCCTGGCCCTCTCGGTGTTCTATCCGGGAATCTCATTCTACTTTGAGACGATCAGCCTGCAGTATGTATCTTCTTCGCAGGCAGGCATATTAGTGTCGATCATGCCTATATTTGTGACGCTGTTCGGGATATGGATACTGAAGGAAGAACCGATGCGCATACAGGTGTTTTTTATCATCGTATCCGTAACAGGAGTGACGGTTACCGTCGTATTTGCAAAGCGCAGCGGAAACGATGGTACATTTTTCGGCATACTGCTGATGCTCGTATCTGTGCTCGGAGGGTCAGTCAACAACGTGCTCTCGCGGAAATATTCCAAGTATTTTTCATCCGTGGAGATAACATACACGATGATATGCCTGGGAGCCGTCATATTCACGTGCATATCGCTTATACAGGGAATCTTCGACCGGGCGGTGCTTACGGCGTATCTCGTGCCATTTCGTTCTGCGAAAATGATGTTCGTGGTCGTGGAACTGAGCATCGGTACTTCAGCGGTGGCATTTTTCTGTATGAACTATATGCTTTCCAAGCTGAAAGCGGTCAATGCGGCGGTATTCATCAATCTTGCCACAGTGATATCCATCGCGGCCGGCGTGCTCATCGTGAAGGAGCATCTGTACTGGTATCAGGTCGTGGGCGGGACATTGATCGTGTTGAGCGTGTGGGGGACGAATTATTTTGAAAACCGTGTAAAAAATTTAAAGGAAAAGGAAGGTGAATAGTTTATGGAAGATAAGAAAGAGAAACGTTTGGAATTCAGAGGAGGGAGCTTTTTTGCCGTACTGCCGCTCATATTGTTCGTCGTAGTCTGTATCATGCTTTTCGTCGTCTTTAAAGTGTTCGAGATGGAAGGGCTCTGCATGGGCGGCATTCTCGTAATCATTATCGGAAGCCTGTTTGCGAAGGACTGGGCCCGCTACTGGCGTGCCGTCGTCAAGGGGATGACTTCTGAGATGATGAATACGCTTGCACTGATACTTACGTCCATCGGGACATTGTTTTCCGGATTCCCGATTCTCTATCCGTCGGGAATCCTGCTCGGGGCCCATCCGCTGTACCTGGCAGGTGCTATCCTGTCCGGAGCCATTTTCGGGGATAATATCGCCCCGATATCTGACACGACGATTGCATCAGCAGCATCACAGAGCTACAAGAACAAGAAGGGTACGGCTGATATCGGCGTCGTCGTAGCGACACGTCTGAAATATGCTCTTGTAGCCATGGCTATCGCTTGCGTGCTGTTCCTCGTGCTCGGCAACGCAGGTGCAGGAGACCCGGCAGGGAAAGAGATCCTGGAAGCATATAAGGATCCGAAAGGCCTCATCATGCTCATCCCTGTCGCGGTGCTTCTAACGGTTGCAATCATCAAAAGAGATATCTTCATCGCGGTTACGTGGGGCATCATATCCGGTACGGCCATCGGACTTGCCGCAGGCATCCTTACGCCGGCTGATATCGTATCTGTGCAGGACGGAGCTTTGGCCGGGTTTGCCATCGACGGTATCAAGAACATGCTCGGAACGGTCGGCTATCTGTATGCGGTTGCCGGAATCATCGGGGTACTAAGCGAGAGCGGGATGATGCAGAAGATGATAGATGCCCTGCTCAAGAGCAAGCTGAACAAGTCGATTATCGGCACCGAATTCATCATAGGCTTTGGTATCATCCTGACTTCCATATGCCTGGGCTCAGCCAACGGGCCGGCAATCATCATGTATGGGCCGATTGCAGACAAGATAGGGCAGGAGAGCGGGCTGCACCCTTACCGGCGTTCCAATCTGCTGGACGGTTTTGCAAGTACATTGTCCGTCATCATACCATTTACGAGTTCGTTCATCTTTATCGTAATCAGCTGCATAACTGGGCTGTTGGAAGAATATACCTTTATACACGCCATAAACCCGATTGCCCTGGCGGGGGCGACCTTCCACTGCATCGCGCTGTTCGGAGTATTCCTGTTTTCCGTGCTCACAGGATGGGGCAGGGAATATGAAGGCCCGGACGGAGAGCGTGTCAAAGCGAAAGAGCATAGATAAGATAGCAGAAAAAAGTGTCGTATAAAAGGGAAGCGCAGGCTTCCCTTTTTGGTTGACGAGGTTTTGCACAGAGGGTATAATGATTTTAATTGTGTAGAGAGGTGCGCGTATATATGGAAAATGAAAATAAAAACATTCACGAGGGCGGCCAGGAGAAGGAAAAACGTTCCGACTATTATGCCAAGCAGCCCAGATTCGGGGGAAAGGGCCCGTCAAAGATCCGTCAGCAGTTCAACCGGGGAATGACGGCTTTTCTTGTGGTGGCGGCGAGTATATTATTCTACTTCGCACTCCTTCGGCTTACGAACCTGTCCGAAGGATTCACGAAGATATTCGACGTGCTCAAGCCGGTCATCTATGGCTGCGTGTTCGCATATCTGATGAACCCGATCGTCAAGCAGGTGGACAGGTATCTGATTCCGGTTTTTGAGACGAAGATCAAGAAGCGTGACGGAGCGAGGAAGCTATCGAGGGCGTGCGGCATATTCCTGTCCATCGTCATCTTATTTATATTGATTATCACGCTGTGTAACCTGCTCATCCCGGAACTGTATTCCAGTATACGTAATCTGGTCTATACCCTTCCCGGACAGCTGAATGACCTCGTAGACAAGCTCAACAATGTGAAGCTTGAGGATTCGACGACAGGTGCCCTTATCAAGACGGCAGTGGAGGAAGGTACGGATATGCTGCAGACGTGGCTGCGTACGGACCTTCTGACGAAGGCGAACGATATCATGTCCAACCTTACGGTAGGAGTTATCAATATCATCAGCGAGATCGTCAACGCGCTGATAGGAATCATCGTGTCCATCTACATCCTGTTCAGCAAAGAGACGTTCTCCAGGCAGAGCAAGAAGGCGGTATATGCGGTGATGAAGCCTGAGCATGGCAATATGCTGCTCCATCTTGCGACTAAGAGCAACGAGATATTCGGCGGCTTTATAATAGGAAAGATCATTGATTCGCTTATAATCGGCGTCTTATGCTTCATGGGGCTTTCCATCCTGAATATGCCTTATACGATGCTCGTCAGCGTCATAGTCGGCGTCACGAACGTCATCCCGTTCTTCGGCCCTTACATCGGTGCCATACCGAGTGCGGTGCTCATATTGCTGTCCGATCCGGTAAAAGGGGTGTATTTCATCCTCTTTGTCCTGCTCCTGCAGCAGTTTGACGGCAACATTCTCGGACCGAAGATTCTCGGGGACTCTACGGGCCTTTCCGCTTTCTGGGTCATCGTGGCCATCCTGCTCGGCGGCGGCCTGTTCGGATTTGTCGGGATGATTATGGGCGTTCCGACATTTGCGGTCATCTATTATATCGTGCAGATGATCTTGAACAACAAGCTCGAGCGGAAGAAGCTGCCGGCGGATTCCAAATACTATGACACTATGAGTTACGTAGACAATTCAGGAAAGTATGTCCATTCCGAAGTACAACAGCCAGATAAAAGGGAGGGAAAGTAATCTATGCCAATCAGAGTACAGAACGATCTGCCAGTCAAAGAGATACTGGAACGTGAGAATATATTTGTGATGGATGAGTTCCGGGCGACGCATCAGGATATCCGTCCGATCAGAATCGGGCTTTTGAACCTCATGCCTCTTAAGGAAGAGACGGAACTCCAGATACTCAGGTCGCTGTCCAACACGCCGCTGCAGGTAGATGTGATATTCGTCAACGTATCGAGCCATGAGTCGAAGAATACGCCGACGAGCCATCTGAACAAGTTCTATCAGACATTCGAGGAGATAAAGGACCAGAAGTTCGACGGCTTTATCATAACCGGGGCGCCGGTCGAACAGATGCCTTTTGAAGAGGTGGACTACTGGGAAGAGCTGAAGGAGATCATGGAGTGGACGACGACCCATGTGACGTCCACGCTGCACCTGTGCTGGGGAGCCCAGGCGGGGCTGTACCACCACTATGGCATCGACAAGGTGCAGCTTAAGAGCAAGCTCTTCGGCGTGTTCCGCCACAAGGTGATGAACAGGAAGATACCGCTCGTGCGCGGGTTTGACGATGTGTTTTACGCCCCCCATTCCAGGCATACGGATGTACCGGCAGAGAGGATACATGCAGACGAAAGGCTGACGATGCTTGCGGAATCGGAAGAAGCCGGTGCCTTTCTTGTGATGGCCCAGGCCGGAAGGCAGATATTCGTGATGGGGCATCCCGAATACGACAGGATAACGCTGGACGGCGAGTACAAGCGGGATGTCGGAAAAGGGCTGCCGATTGATATCCCCGTGAACTATTACCCGGATGACAATCCGGACAACAGGCCGCTGCTGACGTGGAGGGCACATGCCAACAACCTGTACACAAACTGGCTCAATTATTACGTTTATCAAGCAACCCCTTATGATATGGTTGAGACATCGTTTTAATCTGCTTGGAAGTACTGTGGTTGACAGCTTTTTTAGTGTATTAATCTGTGGAAGATTTATTGATTTTTTTAAGTGAAAAGGCTCATATATGATGTAAATTCTTATAATTTATAAATCTTTTTGACTATCTTTTTATATCTTTGCAAATGTCCGCAAAGCCTTATTTTATCGGCTCTACGGGCATTTTGCTTTTGTGGTAAACCTCACATATCTAGGTCTATCTTCTTATATTTTTCCTGTCAATCGTGGTTAAAATCGTGGTAAATACTTCTTATGCGATTAGACGCTGAACCTCTGATTTTGCGGTATCTATGGACGCATGAGCATACCAGTTCATAGTGATACTGATATTTGAATGTCCCATGATATACTGTAAATCCTTTGGGTTCATGTTCTTGTTTGCCAGCCTTGTGCAGAACGTATGGCGTAGCGTATGCGGTGTGATATGTGGCAAGAGCTTGTCCTTGTGGTGCTTGTTATATTTCTTTACCATACGGACAAATAGTGTTGTGTAATCAATCGCCACCTTTGGCTTGCCTTTGGAATTGACAAACAGGAAGTTGCCCCGTCCGTCTATCACAAATGGTTCTGTCTTTAGGCGTTTCAATGTAATAGCCCTGTTCCTTGCTCTTTAGTGACTGGTGGTCGATAATGACAACTTCATTCTTGAAATCAATATCATCTGCTGTCAGTCCACACAGTTCCGAGATACGAAGTCCTGTCTTTAATAGTATCAGCACATCATCATAATACTTGTGATACACATTGTCTGTCTTGATGAATGACAGTAAGGCTTGTTCCTGTTCCTCTGTCAATGCGACTTTTTCTTTTGTATCGTTTTCTATGACTTCACTTAACTTGAAATCAAAGGGATTTTTCCTCACGCAATCGTCTTAGCTTGTTCTCTCCAATGCGGAAATACTTTGACGCTTCTTCAATGGTAAGGGTGTATTTTTCCCATACGGGAATGTCATGTACATTACTCATAGAACACCCCCTCACTTTCAATCACTTCGAATATATCCATACACATCTGCAAGACCGTCATTTCCTGCTTTTCCGACAGCTTGGAATTCTCGTCAATCTCTTTCATATAACTTGTGCCTGTCAGCCTGTCGATTTCTTCTAACATGACGAGTGAGGGCATGACCTGTCTTTCCAGCCATGGCAAAGTACGTCTAAATTGACAGGTACGGGGTTCATTTCAAGAGGCAGGCTGTCATGGGAAATAAATATCTCCCACAATGGATAGTCGGGAAAATCTACAAAGTCAGTAATCAGATAAAAGACCAGCTCACGAGGATTCTGTGTCAGTAACAGTTCCTCTACTGCCTGTACCGCCTTTGTGCTACGCAGACGGATTTCAAAGCGGTTTTTAATATCCGTTTTCTTGCCCTTTGCCTGTTGTTCCTTATCCTTTTCATACAGGCAGAAATATTTCGTACTTGACTTTGAGCCGATATAAAGAGTAACAGTGAAGATATAACGAGATATGGAGGGTTATGCGATGAAAATAAGCCATTTAGGAAATAATATACAGACCATAAGAAAATTCAGAGGAATGAAACAACAGGAGCTTGCGGACAAAATCGGTATCAATATGCAGAGCCTTTCCAAGATTGAAAGAGGGTTGAATTATCCTGCTTATGATACGCTGGAAAAGATAATGGAAGTGCTGGACGTAACACCGAACGAATTGCTATCGGGGGAATGGAAATATGTCAATCAAGCAGAAAAGGAAGTCTGCCAGTTTCTAAGAGCGGAAGAACGTTTAAATGCAGAACTGAAACATGGACATTATGATAACTTTTTTGACAGCGAAGAAGAATGGCTGGACTATGAATTAGAACAGCTACGCAAATATATTACTGATTATATCAACGGGAAGAATATCAAGGCAAGCGACCTTTACCCAATCAAAGAAGTTATCCAGCATTTGAAATTTCAGAAGATTTTAGACCGTTATGATGATTTATACAGCATGGATATGTTCGGGGAAAGCACAGAGGGACACAAGTATAAAACACCTTACTATGCTGTAAAAAGGATAAATCCAAATTCAAAGGAAGATGTGGAACTTTTACAGGAAGTATTAAGGAATAATTATTTTAATGATGAGGACGAGTAACTTTTTTCCTCTTGCGAGAAGATACAGCAAACAAAAAACCCGATTAAGAGTGCAAAGCACCACCAATGGTGGCAAAGCTCTTGACAGGGCTTTTTTTTCTGTGTTGAGTAATCAAGAGGAAGAAAGGGATAAAATCTGATTTGTGGTAAATAAGACGAAGGCAATGCAGGTATCGCAGTTTGAGCTTGTGCTACATAAGGATAGCAACTGGAAGATTGTAGGATAGATTTTTAACAGCGTGCATTTTTTGTAAGTCTGCACACTGTCCTTTGCTATTCATTCATCTTTTATCCTACTACCTTGATTATAATCTCCTTTGTGGATAATAGACAAAGGAGGAATTTAATATGGCGAAATACGCATATATCCGAGTTTCAAGCAAAGACCAGAATATCGCAAGGCAGGTGGAAGCCATGCAGGAAATTGGACTGACAAAGAAACAGATGTATATTGATAAACAATCAGGAAAGGATTTTATACGCAAGAATTATCAAAGGCTGATAAGAAAGCTGAAAGCAGGCGATGAGCTTTACATTAAGTCCATAGACCGTCTGGGACGAGATTATGATGAAATATTAGAGCAATGGCGTTATCTAACAAGAGTAAAAGACATTGATATTATTGTATTGGATTTCCCTCTGCTTGATACCAGAAATCAAGTAAATGGTATTACTGGGAAATTTATTGCAGACTTGGTATTACAGATACTTTCCTATGTCGCCCAGATTGAAAGAGAAAACATTAGACAACGACAGGCAGAAGGGATAAGGATTGCCAGAGAGAACGGTGTTCAATTTGGTAGACCTTGTACTAAAATACCAAATGAATTTGAAGAAGTTTATTTCATGTGGAAAGAAAAGAAAATCAGCAAGCGAGAGGGAGCTAGAATTCTTCATACTAACCATAACACCTTTTCCAGTTGGATAAAACGTTATACAGAGAAAATGGAAGAAAACACTTTTTAATGCAGCAAAAAAAGTAGACTTTACCTGCCATGAAAAGTAGACTTTTTTTCTCACTTATTTTTAGTGGTTTTTATGAAGAAAAAGCACTTTTTATCGTAAAATATCCCCCTTTTACCACTACACATTCACCCGATTTCATTCTATCATTGTTGGTAAAAAAAGTCTGCTTTTTGTGCCATGTATACTTCTACCATTCAATCCTTTTTATCCTGATGTGAATATCATAATCTACATTGAGGGGAGGGGGAAAACGAGATAACGGCAAAACGAAGATTTTTCATAATGAGAAATCGGGAGAGCGAACCAGAGAAACAACGGCTCATGGAGATGCAGGATTTGCCCTGTCTGGTTCAAGACCCCACAAAAATGAACAATCAAAAAAGGAGAAAACAAGATGAAATCAAAAAAATTAAAAAGCATTCTCGCCTGCACGCTTATCTTATGTATGGTCTTTGGTATTCAATCTAATCTTGCCTTCGTTTTCGCACAGGAAAATGAAGAAGCTATTGAATTTTCCAATGCGACAGCTCCCTATTCAGGTACATATTTAATTAGCACAAAAGAGTCCTTAGTTGCTTTATCCATAGCGGTTAATAGTGGGAACACCATGAAAAATATCAAATTTCAATTACAAAATGATATTATTTTAAACAATGGACAGTTTTCTGCGGAAGAAAATAACTTATATTATACACCAGATAAATCTTATACCGCTTATCCAGTTGACATTCAAAATGCAACCTATATGGAAAATGAACAGCTTATGACATTCATACCTATTGGATTTCAAGCAAAAAGCGACTCTTCTCTATGGGAAAATAATGGCTTTGCGGGAGAGTTTTATGGAAACGGATATGAAATAAAGGGGATTTTTATAAATGATAATAGTGGAGATAGCGAGGCTCATTATAAAGGTCTATTTGGAGCTTTGTTAGATGGCGGTGTAGTTTCAAATTTGAGTGTTTCTGGCTGTGTGTATAGTACTGGGTCAAACACAGGGGGTATTGTCGGAAAAAGTTCAGGTCTTATAGAACATTGTCGTTTTTCAGGTGTGGTTATGGGAGCCTATAACGTAGGTGGTATTGTTGGAGAATCTAACACTGAAAGTACAATAACTAATTGCATGAACATGGCACATATATCAGGTGGCAGTACAGGCACAGCTGGAGGAAATTGGGGTGGTATTGCTGGATGTGCAAATGGAAAAGCTATTCAAAACTGTATCAACCATGGAAATGTAACCTCAAACACCTTTGCTAATGTTGGAGGGGTTATTGGAGTAGGTAGTGCAAGTATTACTACTTGTATCAATTGGGGAAGTATCACAGGTCCTACAAACAGCAAAACTACTGGAGGTATTGCAGGAAGTGGTAGAAAAAATAATGCAGATAATAATTTTATTTGTATTACAACATCAGAGGAACTGGAAAAATATGCAGGAATACCGGCCTTGAACAATTTTTCTTGTGGAGCAGTTTTGTATCTCAATGGTGGTTCATTTTATGAAAACATTGTTGTAACTTCTGATACTTTAGCTATTCCTATCAAGAAAGGTTATGTTTTTGGAGGATGGTATGAAAATGCAGATTTTAGTGGGACTTCAGTTGAAAATATTGAAAAAGGTAATATCTATTATGCAAAGTGGAATGAAAAGGCATCTACGTCTATTTCTTTCAAAGATGGCTTAGATTTAAATAAAATCTATGATGAGAATGCTGTATCATTATCAGAAAATGATTATACCGTAACAGAAGGAGCAGGAAAAATAACTTTCATCTATCAAACTAAAGAGGATAATGAGTGGAAAAATATTGATACTGCTCCAATCAATGCAGGAACTTATCAAGTGAAAGCAATCGTTGAGGAAAATGATACTTATAAGAGTACAGAAACTGACTGGAAAGAGTTTACAATCAGCAAGGCAATGCCGACTTATGAAGTACCAACTAACTTGACAGCTATTGTTG
>NZ_SMMX01000023.1 GCF_004345005.1 Extibacter muris | reverse complement strand
ATGCTGCAAAGAAACTGGTGCGAGTTATCTATCAGTTGGAAAAATCCGGGCAGGCATATATCACAGCTACATAAGCCTTTCTAACCCATATCTCCTTTTTTTGAGCATCTTTAAAGATGCTCTGTTTATCATGCAGTTTTCAGGGTACTGATTTATCTGAAATGCATTTCTGCAAATCTTTCAAAAAATTCAATTTAGGTCTTGACTTTTAATAGTTAGACTTTCGTATATAGTATAGCCCCAGATAACGATTCGTATAAATTATAATATTTTTTTTCATAAGATACTCTTATCATCCGGCAGCTTACATCTTCCAGCGTATCTCTGCTTTATAAAGGTCTGCCTCCGTCTCTATCCTGAGCCTGCCGCCCTGCAGTTCCGTAAAGCTCTTCGCGATGGCAAGCCCCAGGCCGGAACCTTCCGTGTTCCTGGACGCGTCTCCCCGCACGAAACGGTCGGTAATCTCTTCCGGATTGAAATCAAGCTCTGCAGCCGATATGTTTTTCATCCGGACTACCGCATCCTCTCCCTCCTGTACGAGCTCGATATACACTCTCGTATGAGGCAGGGCGTACTTGACGATATTCACTAGAAGATTCTCAAATATCCGGTAGGTCTTCTGACTGTCCAGCCTCAGAACGAGCTTCTCTTCCGGATAGCTGCAGCGGAATTCCAGGCCCGCCTCTTCACTCTTATCTTCCAGTTCGAGCTTGACCTGTTTGAACAGATTGACGATATCTACATTGACCAGATCCAGCGTCACATTCTCGCTGCTCGCCTTGCTTATCTCGAACAGGTCTTCAATGAGCACCTTCAGCCGGTTCGACTTCTGCTCCAGCACCTGGATATAGGACTTGCGCTTATCTTCGTCCTCCTCTTCCTTCAGAAGGTTCACATAGGTGATGATCGCAGTCAGCGGCGTCTTGAGATCATGTGAGACGTTCGTGATAAGCTCCGTCTTCATCTTCTGGCTTTTGACCTCCTCGTTTACAGCCATCTTAAAACCGTTCTGTATCTTCTCGATCTCTGTCCGGAACGGGCTGAACACTCCAAGGTCCCCTTCAATCTCCGTATCCAGATTCCCCTCCGCAATCTTATTCGTGGCTTCCAGAAGAAGTGCATACTTATCCTTCAGATCGTTAAAATACTTCCTGAGCACGACGAAAAGCAGGATGGAATATACGATAAGGCCGATGATTCCGAACAGCCAGAGCGAACAGAGCACGAGCAGGATGATAAAGTTGGCAACCACGATCTTGATGATGATCTTGTTGTTCCTGTCGTTGAAGTCAATCTCATCCATGGAACGGTACAGCTTGTTTATCTTCTCTTTGCACCAGCCCCATGCGCGTTCCAGCAGCCCTTTCGCCCCATGCCAGAGCTGCAGCACGAGGACTTTCTCCTTCACATACTCCCGGATGCCCATCTTTTTTATCTGCCGCAGGCAGCATGCACCCCAATAGACCGATGCGAAGAACATTGCCCAAAGCATGAAGTCCCGCATATCCGGTATACCTTTCCTCCTGCCCAGAATCGCGTCTACATTGGCCATGATCGCACAGAACGCCACGAGCGGTACTCCGACTGCCGCCTCGAGCGGCGCGTGGAATATCATCTCGTCCCCAGTATGGAAGGACGGGCGGCTTGGAAAATACACGGCAGCCAGGCACATGAGCAGGATGAGTACAGATATGCCATATACGATTGCATCAGGGGCAAAGCCGTAATAGCTGAGCGATTCTTCCAGGTAGTCGTTGACATTCTGCTTCGTCATCACATAAGTATAGGTCCTGTCTGCAGGTCTGCTCAGCTCCTCGACATTGTATTCCATCGCATAGTCGGAATACATGTTATCGCTGTCGGGGCTGCTGATGAGCCTTTTCAGTTCCGTCATCTGGCCGTCCCTGTAGTCGCCTGTTACCGTCTTTACAGTGGCTGTGCCATTCTTGTCATATGAGATTACGATTCCGATCGCGTATTTATCCAGATCCGCCTCTTTCAGTTCTTCGGAGGTGCCGGTCAGGCTCTTGCCGATTACCTTCCCGCTGCCGTCCTGGACCTGATATTCCGTATACGGATATATCTCTTTAAAATACTCCGTCAGCGACGGGTAGTCTTCATCCAGACTGCTGTCCTGGAAATTTCCCGCCTCCTCTATGTTGTAGAGGACATAGCTGCTCTTTAAGAACAGGTTCAGGAAATCCTCGGACTGGAGATATTCTTCCTTTACCCTCTCCTCCGTCTTGCGGCTTTCATCGTACGACTGGCCGTACTGGCCGATCATGATGCAGGAGGAGAGTAATATGATGATGATAATTAATGCTACGGCAAGTTTATGCCTGTTTTTCAATTTTGTATCCAACGCCCCACACCACCTTCAAATATTTTGGTTCTTTTGGATTGATCTCTATCTTCTCACGGATATTACGGATATGGACCATGATCGTATCCGTCGTTATGGCCCGTTCGTTCCATACGCGTTCATAGATCTCTTCTGCTGAGAATACTCTTCCGGGGCTTTTCATGAGCAGCAGCAGTATCTTATACTCGATTGGCGTCAGCTTTACCGGCTCCCCGTCCACCGCTGCTTCTACCGTATCTTCATTTATTTCCAGGCCCCCGATTACGTGGATGTTAGAAGAGTCCTCTTTTGCGTTCAGCTTCTCTGCAAATTTCCGGTATCTTCTGAGCTGGGAATTCACCCGCGCCAGCAGCTCCATCGGAGTAAATGGCTTTGTGACATAGTCATCCGCACCGATGTTAAGCCCCATGATCTTATCCACCTCTTCTGATTTGGCCGACAGCATGATGACGGGAAAGTCATGCTTTTCCCTCAGCCTTACTACCATGGTGATGCCGTCCATCCTGGGCATCATCACATCCACGATCGCCAGATGTATGTCCTCCCTTTCGATGACTTCCAGCCCTTCTTTGCCGTCAGCCGCCTGGTACACCTCATATCCCTGGCTTTTCAGGTATATCTCTACACCTTCCCTGATTTCCTTGTCATCTTCCACTATCAATACATGATTCATCTCCATCGTCGTCCGCTCCTCATCTCATATGTTCTTCATGGCCTCAGCCAGATTGATATTCATAAATAACACCTCCCTTTGGTCCCCGTAATATTACTTTACGACCGTATTCTAAAGGGAGGCTTTATAAAAAACGAAAGAATTTCTAAAGTTGACTGCACCGGCCGGCCTCATATACGCAGGATATCCAGCATTTCAGACATCTTTTCTACGCTTATCTGCCCCGGGGCGGATGCCTTGCCTGCTGCCGCGAATGTAACGGATGAACCGAACGCTTCTCCCGACAGCCGGCTCACCGCACCAAGTGCCGCCATGGACATCGAAATGACCGGACTGCTGTCCTCTGCTTCCGTCACGGTGAGCGTGGCGTCAAGAAGCGTCAGGACGTCCCGGCCGGACTGTGGCATGACTGCTATCTTCCATATATCTGCTCCCAATGCCTTCATATGCCGGAATCTTCTGAGCAGCTCTTCTTTCGGAGGCGTCTTATGGAAGTCATGGTTTGAAGCCACCACCTTGACGCCTGCACGATGTACGTCTCTCACAATGTCTTGTGCCAGCACTCCGGCCGTGAACACTTCCACATCGATAAGGTCCGCATATCCTGACCGCGCAGCAGCCGCGCATAACTCTGCGTACGCCTCTGCGGCTATATCGGCGGCGCCACCTTCCGCCGCCGTACGGAACGTAAAAAGAAGGGGAATCTCTCCGAGCACCTTCCTGAGTTCCCGCACCGTATCCAGCACCTTGCCGCTGTCCTGTACATCCTCGTACCAGTCGGCCCTCCACTCTGCCATATCCAGCGGAAGTCCCGCGATAGCCGACGCCTGTGCCAAGATTCCCTCCTTTTCTTTCTCCACGATCGGGACGCATATCTTCGGACGCCCTTCGCCGATTTTGATATTTCTGACGGTTACCGGTCTCATCTTGTTCTCCTTTCCCTTCTAAACGACTTCATTGATATATATATGTGACAGAGGTAAGATCTTATCAAGCTCAGCCTTCATGCGCTCCGTCATCTCTACGCCTTCTCTGCGGCACGCTTCCTCCGCCGTACACGCGCCAAAGACAATCTCGCCCAGCGTAGAGATATCAACCGTCCCTTCGCTGTTCTCTTCCTTTCCTTCCATCAGCATTACGCCGGAATACTCTGTCCCTGTGAGGACGACGCACCGGTTGTTCGCCTCGATGACCGGATCCGTGATGCGAAAGCATACCGCCGCCAGGCTCTTAAGGCTCAGGCTCATGAGCATCCGCCCTGCATCCACGATGCGTATCATGATCAACGGTCTGTCCGTGTCCTGCTCCGGAACATAAGGGCGGCAGCCGGTTATCATGCCTTCCTTCCGGTACAGCATAAGCGTTCCGCCGTCCGCTGCGTATTCTCTTTTCAGCCTCTCATAATAAGCTGCGCTTCGTAAGGCGAACACATCATAATGCTGTGCCAGATGCCTGTTCGCCGCAGCCGCAAGCTCCCCGCATTCTTCGTCCTGGAGTGCGCGGATGGTCGTATCTTTCTGCCCCTCGTCTGCCTCTGTATAGAAGCGTCTCTCCTGCTCATATACGGTGCGGAAATCATAGGGCAGATATATGGATTCCGCGGCGGGCATCAGGTACGTGAATGTCTCTCCGGACCGGTACATGTCCCGGAGGGCGCCGGTCAGCAGCTCCCTCATATGCCCCTTCTTCCGGTAGGCCGCCCTCGTGGCGACCGCTACGATATAGTGGGCCGTCTGCTCCCGGCCATTTACATACATCTTATATGGATTGAGATGGAGCATCGCCTGGATATCCCCGTCTTCTTCTATCACATATATCTCATTGTCTTTTATCTTCTCGGCATAATAGTAATCTACGAATTCCCGGCTGTCATCGGGAAACACCTCTTCATATAGCCGCCTTGTCCGTATATGCTCTTCTGCCGGCAGTTTTCTCATATTCATGCATGTCCCCTCCTTTTTCGGATGCCGGCCAGCGCCGGCACGTTATCCTGTCACAGGAACCGGTTCCGCTCATCCTGTGAGGTTCCTGTGTATGAAAATAGACTGCGCGCTGCGCAATCTATCTTCCCTGTCGTCACATTCTGTTGCGCGGGCAGCCGGAACACCCTCCGCAGCCGCTTTCTGCCGGTCCTACCGCATAACTTGCATTCGCTATCGTCTCAAGGCCTGCTATCGCCTGTGCTGATATTCCTTCCCCGTTTCCTGTAAATCCAAGACCTTCCTCTGTGGTGGCCTTTATATTCACCTGCCCTGTCTCCAGATGGAGCGCGGCAGCGACATGTTCCCGCATGTCCTCTATATGGGGAGCCATCTTCGGGCGCTGTGCGATTATCGTCGCATCGATGTTGCCGATGACGTACAGCTCCTCTTCTATGAGCTCTCCGACACGCTCCAGCAGCTTCAGGCTTGACACCCCCTCATATTCAGGAGCCGTATCGGGGAAATGCGTCCCGATATCCCCAAGAGCGGCGGCTCCAAGCAGCGCATCCATAATAGCGTGTAAGAGCACGTCCGCATCCGAGTGGCCGAGCAGCCCTTTTTCATAAGGAATCGTTACCCCGCCGATTACCAGATCTCTTCCTTCCACAAGCTTATGAACATCATAGCCCATTCCTACCCGCATATCATTACTCCTCTTCCTCTTCGCCAGCCTTTTCTATATTATTTCCACCTTCTGCAGTTTCTACCATGTTTTCTTCCTTATCCCCGGGAAGGGCATCGTCATGTCCTTCCTCCGGCAGTTCTTCCACTTCCTCTTCCTCCTTATCTGCGTCCGACTCCTGAAACCCTTCTTTCAGTAATATCCTGACACCCGTCAAGAGCCATCCAAGCCCAATCACGGCGAATGCCGCTCCTGCCACCGTATACCACACATAATTCTCCGGCATCTCTGTCAGGGCATCTTTTATGAGCCCGATTCCAAGATACGCAAGATAGCCTCCCGTAATAAGCCGGAATACGAAACGTCCTTTTGGCATATTTATCTGTAACCTCCTGTTTTTTGTACATTTATCCTCGCTTTGGCCGATTAAAAAAACTATATCATAAACTTATATTGAATGCAATAACGGCGGAAAATGCACATCGGAAAAAAATTACAAATTTCCTCAAAAAAAGTGTTGACATATTCCTGATTTCAATAGTATAATAGCAAAGCGGGTTGCGGGAAGACAACCTATAAGATGGGATCATAGCTCAGCTGGGAGAGCATCTGCCTTACAAGCAGAGGGTCATAGGTTCGAGCCCTATTGGTCCCATTTGCAAGAAAAGATTTGTCTTTTCCTGTAACAATTACACATATGGCGGGATAGCTCAGTTGGCTAGAGCATACGGTTCATACCCGTAGTGTCGCTGGTTCAAATCCAGTTCCCGCTACTTGAAAATCCATCGGTCACGATGGATTTTTTTGATGGGCTGGGATGGGGTCAGGCCCCTATGGAATCTGAAACTTACACATGTATAAGTTTTATTCCATAGGGGCCTGACCCCATGCTTCCTCTACACGATGCCCTGTGCGGTCATCGCCTCTACTACTTTTTCAAATCCTGCTATGTTGGCACCAACGACATAATTGCCTTCGGCTTCGTAGCGTTTTGCCGCATCCGCCATGTTGTGGCAGATATTTATCATGATGCCCTGGAGCTTGGAATCTACTTCGTCGAATGACCAGCTCAGCCGTTCGCTGTTCTGTGACATCTCAAGAGCAGATGTGGCAACTCCACCTGCATTGGCTGCCTTGCCCGGGGCAAAGAGCACGCCATGGCTCTGCAGGTATTCCGTCGCCTCGAGCGTGGTAGGCATGTTGGCTCCTTCAGCCACCGCGATACAGCCATTTTCAACCAGCAGCTTCGCGTCATCGATCAGAAGTTCGTTCTGCGTCGCGCATGGCAGCGCGATATCTGCTTTTACGGACCATACGCCGCGCCCTTCATGATATTCGGAGTTCGGACGGTAGTTCTTATATTCTGTCAGCCTTGCACGGTTTATTTCTTTGATTTCCTTGAGCGCGGATACATCGATTCCGTCCGGGTCATATACCCATCCGTTGGAGTCGCTCACCGTCACGACTTTCGCTCCCAGCTGCTGCGCCTTCTGCGTCGCGTAGATCGCAACATTTCCGGAACCGGATACCGCCACCGTCTTGCCAGCGATGTCATGGCCGTTAATCTTCAGCATCTCCTTCGTAAGGTAGAGCAGGCCGTAGCCTGTCGCTTCCGTTCTTGCGAGGGAGCCGCCGTAGCTCAGGCCCTTGCCGGTAAGTACCCCTTCGTATACGCCGCGGATCCTTTTATACTGTCCGAACATATAACCAATCTCTCTTGCCCCGGTTCCTATGTCTCCGGCCGGTACATCCGTGTCCGCACCGATGTATTTGCACAGCTCTGTCATGAAGCTCTGGCAGAATGCCATGACTTCCCTGTCTGATTTTCCTTTAGGGTCGAAGTCAGATCCTCCTTTTCCGCCGCCGATCGGCAGGCCGGTCAGAGAGTTTTTGAAGATCTGCTCAAACCCTAGGAACTTGATAATCCCAAGATTGACAGACGGATGAAGGCGAAGGCCTCCTTTGTAAGGGCCGATTGCACTGTTGAACTGTACACGGTATCCTGTATTCACCTGTACCTGGCCTTTGTCATCTACCCACGGCACACGGAACTTGAACTGCCGCTCCGGCTCCACAAGCCTCTCTAACAGCGCGTCTTTTCTGTACTTTTCCTCATTTGCTTCCACCACTACTCTGAGAGATTCCAGCACTTCCTTCACAGCCTGGTGGAACTCCGGTTCCGCCGGGTTCTTGGCAACTACTTTTTCCAGCACTTCATCAACATAAGACATACTAAACTCCTCCTTGGTTTTTATATTAATCAGGCGGGCAGATCGTGTATCGGACTATCCCTCTGACGTCTCTGTCCATTTACCATCTTAAAGTATTCCTATGGAAATGACAAGAATTTTTTTCAGGTTTTTTCACTTTTTTGCAACTTTTCCATTTGGTTCTTGCAAATCTCCGCTTTTTTATGCAATTTTTATGAGTTTTTGTTAACAATTTGCATTTTACCACTTTTGCATTTTCATATTGTACTTATTTTTCTCCCTGTCCCCCGGGAGCCGTATGCTACATTCCAGTGGACCGTGCACTATAGCTATCGCCTGAAGTCTGAAGGGACCCACTTGTTTTGCCCTATCGGAACGCAGCCCGGCACCTTTACCTCAAAGTTATTGTATAAGCTCCCGAGGATTTCCGCAAATCCGGCAGGGGTAAGCCGTAAGAAGTCAGGAGCCGAAGGAGAAACCGCCTTACACTGGTCACAGTAATTCTTCACCACCGCCAGGAGCTGCCTGTGAATCTTCGGACCCGTGCCTAAGAAGGAATCGCCCTTTACCGCCCGCGTGTCCAGCCAGTCGCTGGAGACCCACATCATGTCAAAATGTCCGAGGGGAAACTCAACATAATGCTTCGTACCGTTTAAGAAAGGCTGCCTGCATACGGGATGACCTCCAACAAATAAGAGAAAAAAAGTATTGCCAATATTACCGAAGGTATTCCAGTCCCTGTCCGTCGTATGTCCGGAAGATTTTTTCATGCTCCCGGCCTCCGCCACTCCCAGAGAAAGCGCAGACCGGATAGAGGTAAAGGTCGGCTCTTCAACGGTTGTGTAATGTCGCACGGTAAAGGCCCCGATGTCCAGAGCCGGAGGAATCTCTGTATTCTGCCGGAATGGGCTGAAGGTAAATATACGTCTCAGCAGTTGGTTCTCAGCCGTTATATCCTCGATGCTTTTTTCCAGAGTTCTTATTTGCAGGCGGGCTCTATTCTTTGCATTCCCCAATTCAACGAGCCGAAAATCCCCAATCGGAGGCGGAGGTGGTGCAGCGGGGGAAGAAGCCGGAGAGGTGGATGAAGATTCCTTTGACGGTGCTTTTTCCGCAGTATGCTTATGATACGCCTCCTCTGCTTGTTCATAAGCAGTCTGTGCCCTGGCCAGATCGCTTTGCATCCGTTCAGCTGTCCGCCCGTAATACAGGAATAGATTGTTATGTATTATCTCCTGCAGGTCTATGGAGAATTCGGAAAGAGCCATTAATCGGTCTATGCTTTTCAAGCTGAAGCGCTCAGAATAATGTTCCAATATAGTGCGGACAATGTCCGTGCGCCCTGGCAGCCGTTCCTTCTCGTATAAGGGCGCGATGATGCTTTCCAGCTCCGTATCATTATAAACAGGAGTCAGATGCAGCACGTCCGCAATCTGCCTCAGCTCGGTGTATTCTTTGTTCGGTGTGTTTATACATGCCTCTATAATGCTTAAGTATAATGCTCTGTTTCCCGGAGGATACGTATAGTCTTCTTCCAGCTTTGCTAATATGTCCTCACTGCTTAATTGCGTCAGTCCGCCTGCCAGCTTCGCCTGAATTACAGGAGAATGGCTCGGAAACGCTTTCACTTTTGAACGCGGCCTTTTCTTTTCTTCATAGGTATACATCCTGGAATCACCTGCCCTTATCTTAATGAACGTCTCCGCCCGTTTGCACCATTATAGCAGGCCGCGGCCCGTTTATCCGTGTATTTTCATACTTTGCGCCTATCCTTCATATTTCAGAACAAAGAGTCCGCAAGCGGACTCTTTGCCCCGAGCGCATCCGACCTTTGGGGGGATTTCTTCCGCGGAAGCGAGTGCGCATCCCCCGGAGGGTTTTTGTATCATAGGGAACGAAGTATCCTATGGTACAAAAAACTGCCCGGCACAACGCCGGGCAGCAGCTTGCTATTCTTGTTTGATACGTTTCCTGTCTTGCAGTCAGCTTATCACTGTTATTTGAAATATTCCACGCCGGATTCAAAGATCTTCAGATCCTGCTCTCCGTAGATATTCACCGCCACAGAGCGGCCCCTCCTCTCGGAGTGGGCCATCTTGCCGAGCACCCGTCCGTCAGGGCTTGTGATACCTTCGATGGCATAGTAGGAGCCGTTCACGTTCCACTCCTCGTCCATGCCTATATTGCCGTCCGGGTCACAATACCGGGTTGCCACCTGTCCGTTTGCAAACAGGCGGGCAATCGTCTCATCATCCGCCACGAAGCGGCCCTCGCCGTGGGACGCCGGATTCGTGTATACTCCTCCAAGGGTGGCTTTGGCAAGCCATGGCGACTTATCTGTCACGACCTTCGTGTAGACCATCTTGGATATGTGGCGTCCGATCGTATTGTACGTGAGCGTCGGGGAATCTGCGTTCTGTCCGACGATATCTCCTTCCGGCACGAGGCCGAGCTTGATAAGCGTCTGGAATCCGTTGCACACGCCGAGCACGAGGCCGTCCCGTTCATTCAAAAGCTTCCGCACCGCCTCCTTCATCTTCTCGTTCTGGAATGCAGTGGCGAAGAACTTGGCGGAACCGTCCGGTTCGTCTCCCGCGCTGAATCCGCCCGGGAACATGATGATCTGGGACTGTCCGATGGCCTTCTCGAACACGCTCACGGAATCGGTGATGTCCGCGGCGTCCATATTGCGGAATACCTTCGTGATGACTTTGGCTCCCGCGCGCTCGAACGCCTTCGCGCTGTCGTACTCGCAGTTCGTTCCCGGGAATACCGGGATAAATACCGTAGGCTGCGCAATCTTGTGCGTGCACACATGGACGCCGGTGGCATGGAAGCACCCGTCTTCCCCGAGCCGGCCGGCCTCCGTCTCTTTGCCGGCCACGAAGAACGCTGTCGGGCCTCCTTCTGCCTCAGATCTGGTCGGGAACACCTTCTCCAGCGGCTCTGTCCAGGCGGCTTCTGCCTCGCACAGGCCGATGCTCATATCTCTGTAGGAAAGCGTGGCATCGTCCGTCACCTCACCGATGACGGTATAGGTGATGCCAAGCTCCCCGACCTTATCCGCCGGAACTTCTGCGACGATATCTCCAAACGCAGGGGCGAACAGGTCTCTTGCATCTACGTTGTGCTCTATCTTCACACCCATTCCATTGCCGAATGCCATCTTGCTCACCGCGGCTGCGATGCCGTGACGGTCAAGCGCATAGGCGGATACGACCCTGCCGCTGCGGATGTCGTCTGTAAACTTGCCGTACTGCTCCATCACCTGGCTGTAGACCGGCACGTCATACGCATCCGTCTCTATGCGGAGCCATACGAGCTTATTGCCCGCCTTCTTAAGCTCCGGCGTGATGATGTCCTTCTCTGTGGCGATGTCGACCGCAAAGGACACGAGGGTCGGCGGCACGTCGATGTCCTCAAAGGTGCCGGACATGCTGTCCTTGCCCCCGATAGACGGAAGGCCGAATCCAAGCTGTGCGTTGTACGCGCCGAGAAGGGCCGCAAACGGCTGGCTCCATCTTTCCGGGTCTTCTGTCATACGACGGAAATACTCCTGGAACGTGAAGCGGATCTTACTGTAGTCCCCGCCTGCCGCCACGATCTTGGCGACAGATTCCGTCACCGCATAGATGGCTCCATGGTACGGGCTCCATGTGGACAGATACGGGTCGAACCCATAGCTCATCATCGTCACCGTATCGCAGTCACCCGTAAGCACCGGAAGCCTTGCAGCCATCGCCTGCGTCTCCGTCATCTGGTACTTGCCGCCGTGAGGCATGAATACGGAGGCTGCGCCGATGGAGCCGTCGAACATCTCCACAAGCCCTTTCTGGGAGCAGACGTTCAGGTCTTTCAACGTATCGATCCATTTTGTCCTCACATCCGCCACTTCCTCGCGGCTGAGAATCGTATCTGCACGGTTCGGGATATCGACCCTCACCGACGTCTCCTGATGGGCGCCGTTCGTGTCAAGGAACGCACGGGACAGGTTGACGATCTCCCTGCCTCTCCAGGAGAGCACAAGCCTCGGCTCTTCGGTCACGACCGCCACCTTCGTGGCCTCCAGGTTCTCTTCTTTGGCATATGCCAGGAAGGCATCCACATCCTTCGGGTCCACGACGACCGCCATACGCTCCTGTGATTCCGATATGGCGATCTCCGTGCCGTCCAGGCCGGCATATTTCTTCGGCACCTTGTCAAGGTCTACCCGCAGGCCGTCCGCAAGCTCTCCGATTGCGACAGACACGCCGCCTGCGCCGAAGTCGTTGCACTTCTTGATGAGCCTGCTCACCTCTTCCCTGCGGAACAGGCGCTGGATCTTCCGTTCCGTCGGCGGGTTCCCTTTCTGTACTTCCGCGCCGCATGTCTCTATCGACTCTTCCGTGTGCACTTTGGACGAACCGGTGGCGCCGCCGCAGCCGTCCCGGCCCGTGCGGCCTCCAAGCAGGACGATGATGTCGCCGGGGTCGGATGTCTCACGGATGACCGCGCGCCTCGGCGCAGCGCCGAGCACCGCCCCGATCTCCATACGCTTCGCCACGTAATTCGGATGGTATATCTCCTTGACCGCTCCCGTGGCAAGCCCGATCTGGTTGCCGTAAGAGCTGTAGCCGTGGGCCGCCTCCCGCACGAGCTTCTTCTGCGGCAGCTTCCCTTTCATCGTATCTTTCACGGACACGGTCGGGTCTGCCGCCCCTGTCACGCGCATCGCCTGATATACATAAGTACGGCCGGACAATGGATCCCGGATTGCACCGCCAAGACAGGTAGCCGCGCCGCCGAAAGGCTCTATCTCGGTCGGATGGTTATGCGTCTCATTCTTGAAGTTGACGAGCCACTCTTCTTCCGCCCCGTCTACCGTCACCGGTACGACGATGCTGCATGCGTTGATCTCGTCCGACTCTTCCTGGTCTTCAAGCTTCCCTTCCTTCTTCAGCTTCCTCATGGCCATGAGCGCCAGGTCCATCAGGCAGACGAACTTGTCTTCCCGGCCTTTGAATATCTCGCTGTGGTCCGCGATGTACTGCCTGTACGTCTCCTCGATCGGCTCCCTGTAATCGCCGTCTTTGAACGTCACGTCCTTAAGTTCGGTGGAAAAGGTCGTGTGGCGGCAGTGGTCGGACCAGTACGTGTCAAGCACGCGGATCTCCGTCATGGACGGATCCCTGCTCTCTTCTGCCTTAAAGTAATTCTGGATATGCAGGAAGTCTTTAAACGTCATGGCAAGGCCGAGGGAGCCGTACAGCTCCTCAAGCTTCCCCTCGTCCATCTCTTTGAACCCGTCAAATACGATGACATCGTCCGGCTCTTCAAATTCCGTCACGAGCGTCTGCGGCTTGTCCATCCCCGTCTCTCTCGAATCGACCGGATTGATGCAGTGCGCCTTGACCGCCTCGAACTCTTCCTCCGTAATCGTTCCCTCTATGACATAGGTCGTGGCCGTACGGATGACCGGCTGCTCGTCCGCCTTGATAAATTGTACGCATTGTACGGCCGAGTCTGCTCGCTGGTCGAACTGGCCGGGCAGGAACTCGACGGAAAAGATCCTGCTGCCTTCCTTCACCGGGAACTCTTCTCTGTACAGCATATCTACCGGCGGTTCAGAGAAGATTCCGTTTAGCGCCTTCTCAAATATATCTTCCGATATGTTCTCTACGTCATAGCGGATCAGCACGCGCACGTCCTCTATGCCGCCGATGCCGAGATAGCTCTTCACCTCATGCTTCAGGTCCTTGGCCTGTACGGCAAAGCCCGGCTTCTTCTCTACATATACTCGTTTTACACTGCTCATTGATCTTCCTCCGTTCATGAATTGTATGGTTATCTTGCTCCATCATAACATACTTGATATTATTAGTGAAATTAATATAACTTAACACATTTATAAGCATCACTTATCATCCTTGTCCTTCTTCGCATCCCTCTTGGCCGTGACGGTCCGCCAGACTCTTAAGACGATCCAGACGGCAGCGAGGCTTCCGATAAACACCGCCCCGATCCGCATCGTCATGTCATAGAAGAATCCTTCCGGCAGCATCCGTATCATATAATCCGTGGCCGGGTCGAAGAGCCATAGGTCATTTGTAAAGAATATCTCATGGAATATGGTGAAGTATTTCGTAAAGTCGGACGCGAACAGAAGTCCGAGCAGGACGACGATTACGAGGAACAGCCCCACCCCCGCCGAATAAGCCTTCGGAATGAGCCTTTTCAGATCTGCCTTCCTGAACGCAAGCAGCGCTGTCAGAAGCAGGAATATGACGAGACAGGCTGTCCGCACGTCAAGCCCTCCAAGAAAGAGGTTCTTCACGTCCGCCATATGCGCCCGGTCCTGCTCATTGAAAAAGTCCTGGTTCTTGCCGTCCACATCCGTGATGACGGACAGCTCCTCCTCTTCCCCGATCAGATAAGCCATCATGTGCTCCGTCACATCCATGACTTCCGGCATCTCCATGCCCAGGTCTTCTGTCACGTTATATTTGGCATACTCCTTCTCATAGAACTTATACTCCGGGTCCCCGTATGCCGCAAGCTGGAAGCTCGTGATCAGGATGGCCGTGATAAGGAACAGCATTGCCGCTACCGCTATAATAGTATGTGATTTCTTCATGTCGTATCTCCTCCGTCTCCATCTTACCATACTGCATATTGTAATTCACCCTTTTTTGACTTATAATAAAGGACAGATTTATAAGGAGGACTTATATATGGATATCAATTATGAACTGTACAAAGTGTTCTATCATGTGGCAGTGAGCTTAAGCTTCTCCGAGGCTTCCAAACAGCTCTACATCTCCCAGTCCGCGGTGAGCCAGTCCATTAAGGCTCTGGAGAAGAAGCTGGATGAGACGTTGTTCATAAGGAGCACAAAAAAAGTCCGGCTCACGCCGGAGGGGGAGATACTGCTGCGCCACATCGAACCTGCCATCAACCTGATCAGGCGGGGAGAGACGCAGATCATGGACGCCGCCTCCCACGGCGGCCAGATCCGCATCGGCGCCAGCGACACGATATGCCGCTACTTTCTCGTCCCCTATCTCGAACAGTTCCACAAGTCCTTCCCGGGCGCGCATATCAAAGTGACGAATGCCACTTCCATCCGCTGTGCGGAGCTTTTAGAGAGCGGCCAGGTAGATCTGATCGTCGTCAACTACCCGAACTCTTATCTCGGCAACGTGGCCTCGGTGAAGACAATCAAGACCTTCCGGGACGTCTTCATAGCGAATGAAGCCTTTTCTTCCCTGAAGGGCCGGGTCCTGTCCTTCCGGGAGCTGCTCGAATATCCGATCCTCATGCTCGATAAGAAGAGCACGACGAGCGAATTCCTCCACGCCCTGTTCCAGCAGCACCAGCTCGACCTCGTCCCGGAGATCGAGCTGAGCAGCAACGACCTGCTCATCGACCTGGCAAGCATCGGCCTTGGAATCGCCTTCATCCCGGACTACTGCATCCCGCACAAGTCCACAGGCCTGTTCACCGTAGAGACGAAAGAAAAGCTGCCGCAGCGGGAGCTTGCCGTGGCATACAACGAGCATATGCCGGTGTCAAAAGCCGTGGGAGAATTCCTGCACTGCCTGACCGGAACGGACGGCGCACGCAAGTGAGGCTGCATCATCCTTCCGGTTCCCAGAACCGGTGCATCTGCTCCTTTACATTCCTCAGGCTGCAGTACCACACCGTCTTCCACTCCCGGGGAAATATCTCCCGGTACCTTACGTCGCCAAACCGTTCGTCCAGCAGGAGGATGACGCCCCGGTCCTCATCCGTCCTTATGACGCGTCCCGCCGACTGCAGCACCTTGTTCATACCCGGGTACAGGTAGGCGTAATCAAAGCCCCGGTATCCTTTCCCGTCAAAATACGTCTTCAGAAGCTCCCGCTCACGGCACACCTGAGGAAGCCCGGTTCCGATGATGGCCGCGCCGATCAGCTTGTCCTCTACCAGGTCGATGCCCTCGGAGAAGATGCCGCCCATGACGCAGAAGCCCATGAGGCTCTTCTCCCGCTCCTCCTCAAAATTCTCGAGAAATATCTCCCTTGCCTCCTCTGACATATACTGCGACTGCATGACATATTCGATATCTCCACAGTCTTCCGTCAAAGAGAGGAACTGTACATATACCTGCTCCATAAACTGATAGGACGGAAAGAAGGCAATGTAGTTCCCCTTCTTCGTCTCCGCCACCTGCTTCAGATACTCTGCATAACGACGGTACATGTCCTCGCTCCGCCTCGTATACTTGGTGCTCACGTCCGTCCCGAGCAGAAGCAGCCGGTGCTCTTCCTCGAAAGGTGATAATGCATAGATGGCGTAGTCGTCCTTCTCGGTGCTTAAAAGCTCCTTATAATAGTGCATCGGCAGAAGCGTGGCAGAGAAGAATATGGCACTGTTCCCTTTCTCAAGGAACTCTTTTAGGTTCGCCGCCGGGTTCACGCAGAAAAGGCGGACTTTGAACCTGCCGGAATCCTCAAGCTCCGAGTAGATGAGATAATTCTCATCCAGCCTGTCATAGATGCCGAGGAACATGCGCACGTCGAAGTATAGGTCGAGCACTTTCTTGCGCTTCTCTTCCTCCGTGCATTCCTCCAGATACCGCTCCAGCTCCGCCATGAGATTCATCAGCTTCAGGTAGATGTGGGATACGCTGTCCAGCACCTGATACGTCTCACATTCCCGCTTCAGGGCGAGCATCTGCTTGTTGCACTCGTCCAGCCGTCCGGCGAGCTTCGGATCCTCCTGCTTCACGAGCCTTCTTATCTCCAGGAAATCCTCTTTGTACAGGGCGGCGCTGTACATCTCCCTTCCCCGCTCCACAAGGTTGTGGGCCTCGTCGATAAGGAAGAGGTACTCGCCGCTCATGCCGTCGCCGAAGAAGCGCTTCAGATGTGCATTCGGGTCAAATACATAGTTGTAGTCGCAGATGACGCCGTCCACCCAGAGCGACACGTCAAGCCCCATCTCGAACGGACAGACGTTCCATCTGCGCGCCTGCTCCTCTATCACTTCCCTGCTCATGTCATCGGAGGTGGTGATAAGCTCATACACCGCATCGTTCACCCTGTCATAGTGCCCTTTTGCATACGGGCAGTAATCCGGGTTGCAGTTGGCCTCCTCGCAGAAGCAGATCTTCTCCTTTGCGGTGAGCGTAATCACCTTGAACCGGAGCGCCTGCTCCTTCAGCGTCTCAAATGCCTGCTGCGCCACGGTCCTCGTAATCGTCTTGGCCGTGAGGTAGAAGATCTTCTCCCCAAGCCCCTCCCCTACTGCCTTCACAGCGGGAAACACGGATGCCATCGTCTTGCCGACACCGGTGGGCGCCTGTATGAACAGCTTCTTCTTCCTCAGAATCGTCCGGTAGACGGAGGAGACGAGATCCTTCTGTCCGTCCCTGTATGCAAAGGGAAATTCCACGCCTTTGATCGAAGCGTTGCGCTTTTCCTTCCATGTAATCTCATATCTGGCCCATTTCTCATACTTGCCTGCCACTTCAAAAAACCAGTCCTTAAGCTCTTTTGCCCCATAGACGGACTGGAACCGCTTGAGCTCTTCTGTCTCCATGTTGCAGTAGGTCATCTGTACGCCGATCCTGTCCAGTCCGTTCTGCTCTGCGTACATAAACGCATAACACTTTGCCTGGGCAAGATGCACTTCCACCGGCTCGGCCAGAAGGTGCAGCTCCTTGAACACCCCCTTGATCTCATCTACGACAGTCCCCTCCGGCGTATCGATGATGCCGTCCGCCCTGCCTTCTATCTGCAGGTCGAACCCCCGGCAGCCGATGACATGCTTAAGTGCCACTTCCGCATGGTAATCCGCTCCCATCTGGCGCTGTATCTTCCGGTGTATCTTCCCGCCGAGCAGCATGGCGTCTTTGTCCGCGCCTGCCATCCGGTTGTCTATATCGCCGCTTTGCAGGATGAACTCCACAAGCCTGCGTACGGATATTCGAATCAATGGCTGTTCCATACAATCTCTTCTTTCCTGAACATAGTCAATGATTAAATTCTACCATATTTTTCTGAAACCGCAATGGCAAATGCTGTAACTGCCTGCTGCGGCTCTCTCTTGACTCTATGGAAATCGTATGGAAGAAGCCTTTCCAGAGGCGGGCATACTCCCGTTCCCTGTCCGATATGTTACGGACCGCGTCTATGTCAAGCTGCTCGTTCAGCCCGAGCACCCATTTCTTGCCCGCCTCATGGACGACGAAGGTCTTGTGCGCATTGTCGTATATCATCCAGTTCTCCTGCGGCAGCCGGTCCGCAAAATGAGGCGCAAGGCAGGTGAGCACCTGGTTCTTCGGCGTAATCTCTGCAAAGAGCACCCCGTTCACCAGTTCCCGGAAACGCAGGAACCCCTTGAACGCATGCGCCTCGCCGCCCACCGTCCGGCTCAGCTCGAACACCTTCTCCACTGCCGGGTGGCTCAGATGCTCCATAATCCTCCTGCTGTCCCTGAGCCTTCTGGCCGCCAGCATCGTGCCGAGTATGGCGTCCCCCTTGCCCCCGTCCGCCGCAAGCGCGGCATGGTAGATATCCCAGTAGGCAGGACGCCCCAGGTTCTTCTTGATCATCGCCTCCACGACCACCGCCTTATGCTCCGTCTCCACCGTCTCCACATAGTCGCAGAAGAGCTGCTGCTCCAGCGCCCCCCGCAGCGCTATCCCGCACGTGTCCTCTTCCCCTTCCGCCTTCCACGCGTCGTATATGCCGGAAAATATGCCGGTAACCGTATCGGTGCAGATATAGATCGTCTTCATGTCCTCTCTCCCCGTATCTTCATTCTAACCTGTCTCAGCGCAGGCTCACCGCGCCTGCCGAGCCGAACCTCATATCGTCGAAAAGGGAAAGCTGGCGGTATGTCATCCCCGTGACCCCGTCCGGAAGCTTTTCCTTCGTATCCAGGAGGTTCCGCGTGATATAATCTTCCTCTATCTTCGTCGGATACATCATCCTGCCGCTGCACGTGATGAAATAGAGCGCCCGCTTCAGGACGACCCCTATCTTCTTCAGGTCCTGGAAGCCCAGCGTCCCGAGCCGCCTCGCCTTCACGATGCGCACGGCAGACTTGTAGCCGATGCCCGGCACGCGGAGCAGCATCTTGTAGTCCGCCCGGTTGACTTCCACCGGGAACTGTTCCAGATGCTTCAGCGCCCAGTTGCACTTCGGATCCAGCAGCACGTTGAAGTTCGGATGCTCCTCCGACAGAAGCTCTGCCGCTTCAAACTGGTAATACCGCAGCAGCCAGTCCGCCTGATAGAGCCTGTGCTCCCTGAGCAGCGGAGGGCCCTCGTCCGTCCGGGCCGGAAGGGTGGCGTCTTCATTGACATGGATAAACGCGGAATAAAATACCCGTTTCAGACCGAACTTCTGATACAGCGACTCCGCCACCTGCATAATCTGGTAATCGCTCTCCGGCGTGGCGCCGATGATCATCTGCGTGCTCTGCCCCGCAGGGACGAACCGCGGCGCATTCCGGTACGCCTGTATCTCGTACTTGTTCTCCGCCATGCCGTTCTGCACGAGCCGCATCGGAGCCAGTATGTTCTTCCTCGTCTTATGGGGTGCGAGCAGCTTAAGGCTCTCTGCCGTCGGAAGCTCCAGGTTCACGCTCATCCTGTCCGCCAGAAAGCCAACCCTCCTTACAAGCTCCTGGCTCGCTCCCGGAATCGCCTTGACATGGATGTAGCCCTGGAAGTTGCATTCCTTCCGGAGCTTGAACAGCGTGGCATAGATCAGCTCCATCGTATAGTCCGGGCTCTTCAGGATGCCCGAGCTCAAGAACAGCCCTTCGATGTAATTGCGCCTGTAGAATTCCATCGTCAGCGTACAGATCTCCTCCGGGGTGAAGGAGGTCCGCGGCACATCGTTGTTCCTCCGGTTGATGCAGTATTTGCAGTCATAGATGCATTCATTCGTAAAAAGTATCTTGAGCAGCGAGATGCATCTGCCGTCCGCACCAAAGCTGTGGCAGATGCCCGTCTGCTCGCAGCTCCCCATTCCGGTCCCGTCGCCGCTTCTCGAAGTTCCGCTTGACGTGCAGGCCACGTCATATTTGGCCGCGTCGGACAGGATATTCAGCTTGTCATACATGGACATCGTTTCCTGAATTCTCATAATGCGCCTCCGTATCATCCTTATCTTCCCCAAAAGCATAGAGAACATGTGTTTGTTTTCATTTTACAAACATACGTTCTCTTTGTCAATACTTTTTTGCATTTAACTGCTTTCATTTTCCATCATGTTTTTACCGCTTGACACGAACTTATGTTCGATGTTATATTAGTCCAAACAGAATCGACTGTATGATTGGAATTTCGCACTATACATACTTTTTTCTACGAAGGAGGTGATACCTGTGACAATCCAGGAACTGAAAGACACGATGTACGTATACACAAGCCCCGGCTCTGCCGCCCCGTCCGTCCATATGACAGACGCACAGTGGCAGCAGAAGTTCCGGCTCATGAAGCAGACGGTGCGCCCTTCCGGACAGAAGCGCATGTCCGGCAGCTATACATCCGGGCCGGCTTACGGCGGCAGCCGGTATGGCACGTACGATGGCGCCACGAACTGGCAGACATACGCCCTGTATATCAATGACACGCTTTCGCAGCTTCGGGCCAAGGAGACGGCTTACGCCTGGTTCACGTACCAGATCCGGGACCTGCTGTCGTACGAGCACGACAGGCTCTGCTCCCGCTACTGTCCCCAGGACCGTATGTGGGTCCTCTGGCTGGAGGACAGACCCCGTCAATCATAAAGGTAAGGGAGGAATAGTGATGAAAAAGAAACGAAACCGCGCGCTGTCTGGACAGATACATATCTATTCGTTAGAGACCGGCTGCTTCTATACAGAGAAGGAAGAACGGCTGCATCGCGCAATGGCGCGTTACATGAAGCATAAGGCTGCGCTTAAGTCTGCCTCCACAGACGGCTATGATGATGATACGATGCAGAAGTATGAGGCACTGCGCACCCATGTAAACAGTAAGATCAAGAGCTATAAAGCACTTCTGGCAGAGGAGCTCGTCTCCGACCCCGGTATCGTACGCACGCTCCCGGAAGAAAAGCTGACAGATACGAGGATCATCTCTGTCTTTGAATCTGCCCTCACACGCACGGCCGGAATGAAAGCCGGCGAGCTCACGACCGGTATCATCGTCGTCCAGACTTATTTCTACGACGTCATCCGTCAGCTTATCGTCAACGGCTTCTATTATAAGCGGGAAAAATATATCTACTTTACCTCATCGGCCGGGCAGATCCGGACGAAGAAGACCGTCTTCATAAAGGAGAGCCTCTGGAAGAAGATAGAAAAGCCGCTTATGTGCGGACTCACCGTTCCGGCAATCAACGAGCGGGGAGGTATGAACGCCAACAAGTTCCTTGCCTATCTCGCCCTGTCCAACTCTGCCACAGAGCCGTGGACCGGCTTCGACATCAGAAGATGCATCGTCGTGCCCGACTTCGAGACTTCCGTGCGCTGCAGGGTGGACTTCATCCATGACGACACTTATACGATCGAGCGGAAAGAGACGGATGTCCCCATCCCCCACACGGACGGCTGCGGCATGATACTTCCCCGGCTGTCCCGGAAGAACTTCATGGTCCGCCTCCCCTGGGTGAAGGGGCTGCTCGCCTCCTTCAACTTCGTCAGGTTCATCCGCGAACACGGCGCTTCCCCTGTCGTCACGGATATCTACGGGAAACGGTGGGATATCCTCGCCGACCGCATCCAGATCATCTTCACCGAGAGCCAGTTCAAGATGAGCCGCTTCTACACCTCATGGGAACAGTACCAGACGTACTTCGAGGACTATGGATGCCAGGCCGGCATCTGCAACATGGAAGAAGATTATGTTCCCGATGCCACCCTCAATTACCAGATGCTGCAGACGCTCACCGACATTACGGAAGAAGAGGCCGCCTATCTCATCCGGCCTTCTCTTTACACGCTGGAGAAGCTCTCTTCCGACAAGAGGACGATACTGCGCGTCTTCGGAGCGGTCCCCGGCAACCCGGACAAGACATGGCTCCAGCAGGCGCTCCTCCTCTATCCGGAGATGATTGCCGACGAGTATATCCGGGCAAGGCTCAGGGAGATTAAGAAAAGCCTTGTAAAAGAATACCGTTCCGGCAAGCTGGAGATCTCGGGCAAGTATACGTTTATCGTACCGGACCTGTACGCCTTCTGCGAGCGCCTGTTCCTCGGCATCCCCGAACCGGAAGGGCTGCTGGCGGACGGGGAAGTGAGCTGCCGCCTGTATTACGCCGGCAAAAAGGTGGACTGCCTGCGAAGCCCCCACCTGTACCGGGAGCACGCGGTCCGCAGGAATATAAAAGATGAAGCCACCGCCCGCTGGTTTACGACAAACGCCCTCTACACGAGCACCCATGACCCGATATCGAAGATCCTGCAGTTCGACGTGGACGGCGACCGTTCCCTCGTGGTAGGCGACCCCGTATTCGTGGAGATTGCGGAGCGCAATATGGCTATGGACGACATCGTCCCCCTCTATTATGAGATGAAGAAGGCCCGGCCTGTGCCCCTGTCCCGGGAAGTCCTGTACGAAGGCATCAGCGCCGCCTACAGAGGGGGCAATATCGGACGCTACAGCAACAGCATCTCCAAGATATTCAACAGCGTGGACTGGGCCCATGTGACGGAGGAGGAGAAGGAGGAGGCGCTCCGCGTCATCAAGCTGCTCTGCATGGAGAACAACTTCTGCATCGATATGGCCAAGACCCAGTACATGCCGTACCGCCCGAAGGAGACCGATGCCCTAATCCGCACCTATACGAAGGGCAGGCTGCCCCACTTCTTCCTGTATGCGAAGGACAAGACGGAAGGCCAGGTAGAGCCGGCCGGCACAGGCTTTGTAGACCGGCTGGAAGAACAGATCCGCTACCGCCCTATCCGGCTCGGAGGTAAGAACTTTGGTAAATTCTCTTATACGAAGCTGATGTCCCGACCCCGCATCGAGATTGACGACCAGGTTATCGAGGCGTATGACCGGCTGAACCGGAAGTACCACTTCCGGCTGAACCCGGGCAGCGCAGACAACGTAGATTACGTCATTGCGGCGGTCCGCAAGGAGCTGCTCGGCTTCAGCTACAGCGAGGCAGAGATCTGCGACATGCTCGTCAAGCACCTGTACCGGAAGAAGACGCCCCACAAGGAGCTGCTCTGGCAGTGCTTCGGCTCTGTCATCGTCAGCAACCTGCAACGCAATCTGCCGGAGGGCAGCATCCAGTGCGAGCGTTGCGGCACCCGCTTCGTCCCCACGTCGCCGAACCAGAAGTACTGTACCGGCTGCGGCACGTACCGCCCGGCAGGGACGAAGACGATAGTGTGCATCGACTGCGGCTGCCCGGTGGAAGTGGACGCGAAAGATACGAAGACGTGCCGCTGCCCCCTCCACCGGCAGGAGCACCAGAAGAAGCTCCGGCAGGAGCAGAACCGGCGGGCTTATGAGAGGCGCCGGCAGAATCAGCAGGCAGCAATTTCCGTTTCATAATGCCCAGACCCCTTGTAAAATCTAGCTTTCTCCAGCTCTATCAGAACACATGTTCTTGTTCGGACGTGCCGGAACCACCGAAGCAGCGAGGGCTGGAACCATATTTTCCCAATTCGCCTACAAGGGAACATACCCACACACTTCTTTTCATATTCTTTTCTCCGGAAGGAGGGCCGGCTTATCAGAAGCCGGCTCTCTTTCCTTCTGTCAAGAATACAGATGCATCTGGACAATTATAAAAGGAGGTGGATGTCTATGCACATCAACTGGAAACTGCGTCTTGGCAACAAGGTGACGCTGACTGCCATCATCATGGCGCTCCTCTCACTCGTCTACCAGCTTCTCGGTATGGCCAGTATCGTTCCCCCCGTCTCTGAATCCCAGTTGGTAGAGACCGCAGGAATGGTAATCAATCTGCTCGTATTGCTCGGCATCGTCACGGACCCGACGACAGAAGGCGTCTCGGACAGCCAGAAAGCCCTGACTTATGATCAGCCAAAGCAGAAAGAACAGCCATGAAACCTGCACACACTATAAGGAGGTGAAAGAATGGAAAGAAGCAAGAACCCGCTGGAAACGCTCGGAAAGATAAAGGACACCCTTTCGGACCTGTTCTTTGAAGACGAACTCGTACAGAAGCTGATCATGCCTGTACCTGACGACAGCCAGCTCTCGCCAAAAGAGAACTGGACGTCCTGCCACTGCTTCGACACCGCAGTGCCGCCTGCTTCTGTTAAGGAAGACCAGGCATTCCTCTGCCTTGAGACAGAGGCCCCGCTCACTGCCGGCGCTGCCCTGCAGGTGCGTATCACCATACATGCATACGCCCGCGGCAGCATGCTTCGCATGACAGAGGCCATGAAGCAGGAATACGCATCGGCCTACGGACTGTCCGGCAACCGGATCGACATGGCTCTGGCAGCCATCCACCGCGCCGTCACTGCAGATGAGACACTTCTTCGCACGTTCGGCACCGGTATGATGCAGCTCGCGGAAGAGAAGCCGGTCACTTCGCTGTGGCAGGACGAGCGCTTCTATGGAAAGTCTCTGAGCTACACCATCTGCCAGATGCCAATCAGTCCGAAGGGGCAGGTGGCGCGATGAAGCTCGATTATTATGACCTGATCAGCCCCGCGCCATTTGCCATACAAGGCGTGGGCAGCATCCGGCCGCTTAAGCTCAGAGACGTCTCCAAAGTGACCGGGCGGGTCTACTCCACTTATCTCGCACTTCTTAACATATCCCCGGAAAAATACTGTACAGAAGTGAATGAAAGCCTGAAACCCTGGTACGACCACCTGAACGAGGAACAGCTGTCGTGTCTGACCATGTACGATATCGCCGCCAGCAGCACTGCTCTGCAGCAGTCCTTTTCCGCCATCTTCGACTTCTTCTTCGAGGAGCGTGTCCTTTATGACACGTCAAAGGATGCCTTCGTCGTCTTCCGCCCCGTCAAAGATGAGGAAGGCAGAGACAGCATCCATATCACAGGAACCATCCACAAGGGCAACTACCTGGAGGTCTGTGATATCATCCTGCAGTTCGGACACATAGATACGAAAGATACCGTAGACCCTGCCAGGGTAAAAAACAAAAAGGGTCTGGCCCGGTATCAGGAAATGCAGAAGCGCAAGAAAAAGAACCGTATCAGGCCCAAGGCCAATGCCGACCTTGAGCTTGCCAACATCATCTCTGCCGTCTGTGCCATGCACAGCAGCATTAATTATACAAACGTGTGGGATATGACCGTCTACCAACTCTGGGATACATTTGCCCGGCTGCGCAACAATGAGATCTACGCATCCGGCAGAACTTCTGTCTCCGTATGGGGAGACAAGGAGAATAAGTTCGACTACAACTTATGGTTCAAGAACATTACAACTACAAACTGACCCGGCCCCTTGACGGACCGGCAGAAAAAACAGGAGGATTATATTATGGGATTAAATTCAAAAATGGCGAACAGAGAAGTTCAGAAACTGATTTTCAAGGATTACACGACAAAGAAGCCTTTCCTGAACCTCGACTTCGCAAACACATCTACAACAGAGCTTACAGGCGAGACGATGTTCGCTTACGGCGGACAGGGACATCCTAAGAGAGTGTCCTTCGCAGGAGAAAAGGGCGGCACGCTCACCATCGAGACACAGATGCAGTCTGTCAAGCTGTGGGAGCTCATCACCGGCGGCGACGTATCCAAATCAGCAAAATACACGAAGCGGGTTGTCCTTCCGGTAGCAGAAGGCAAGGTGACGCTTCCTGAGGCTCCGGCTGAAGGCTTCGCTCCTGACTTCTATGCAGAAGACGACGACTGCGGCAAAGAGCTCAGCGCTACGATGGCCGGTGCGATTGCCACTCTGGCAGATGCAGACGGTATCACATCTGTAGTTGCCTACTATGTGAAAGAAGTCACAGATAAGGTAGAAAGAATCAACATCAAGTCTACCAGCTTCCCGAAAGCATTTATCGTGGAAGGCGAGACATACATGAAGACAGAGGACGACGACATCCTTCCGGCAAGGATGATCGCCTACAAATGCGTGCCTCAGTCTACGATGTCACTTGCATTTGCCAACAACGGAGATCCGGGCGCTGTCACAATCACCTGCGACCTTCTGGCAGACAAGGACAACAACATCCTCGACCTGATCGTAGAGGAAGAAGCATAATTCCAGTTTTATCAGTATTGTAGTTAGGCCTCACCGCCGCAGCGCAGCGTGAGACCGTCCGCAGGGGGCGAAGGGTCTCCTGCGGCATCCTTATAAGGGCAGAAAATACAATACGGGTATTTTCTGCCCTTTTTTTTACATGGGAAAGTTATTTCCTATGTAAGAAAAACCCTCCGGGGGATGTACACAATGTGCAGTGGAAGGCTGCTACGCAGCCGCACATTGGCGCACAAAGTGTACAAGTCCCTCATGAACGAGGTATTTAGGGCGCTGAAGTGGACTTGTCCACTTTATGTTGAAACGCATTGTTTGTCCTCATAATAAGGGAAACCAACAAAAGAAAGAAGGGAAACATCATAGGCAGATTAAGATTTGACACGTTAAAAGAAGCCTTTGCATGCTACGGAGAGGGCAGCCTCGTGCCCATCGACACGCTGCCTCAGATACTCATGTATGCGAAGTCCGGCTGCCAGCCAGTCCACATCTGTGAGTCCGAGCGGCCCGACAAGAAAGGGAAGATCGTATGCTGGTACTTGAAATCCGAGACACAGTACGCATACAGGAAATGGAAAGAAAGCAAACCGAAAAAGGAGGAAAAGAATCAATGAAAAAGGAAAACCCGGCAATCAAGACAACCCTGTCCATGGAGGACAGGATACTCATGCCCCAGGAGCTGGCAGAAGGATACTTCACGGCAGACGGCGAGGGACGCGTAAGCTATACCCCTTACTACGCCGACATGATGCTCATCAACGTATTCTTCCTGCACTGCGTGGACGGCATCGCCTTCGAGGTCAAAGAGACCGAGGGCGGAAAGAATGAAATCGCAGAGAACATCTACGAAGCCGTCACGAAAGACGCGGAGCTTATGAAGCTCTACGACGAGTTCTTTGAACAGGATAAGGACACTATCCCGTCCTGCCCGTACAAAGAGGCCGTCATCCAGATGTACGGCATCCTCTCGGACACGGAAAAGATGGTAGAGTTCAGAAAGCAGCAGCTCATCCACGAAAAAGAAGACGCGCTCACCGCCCTTCTTCTTGCCGCCACGAAAAAAATAGAGGCCGTGGACCCGAAGCTGCTGAACCTCAGGGAAGCTCTGGAATATGTAAAAGAAACGTACAACCCGGCACAGGCCGCCCATGTGCGGGAAGCCCGTAACAAGGAAACAGATTGATACAGCGTCATGCACGGAGGTGTGATATATGGACAACAATGATTACGTAAAAGTCCTCGGCGTCAGATTCGACGCGCTGGAAGGTCTGACCGTCGTCGCCGACAGCAATGTAAAGGATTTAGAAGCCGCTGGGCGGTATGCGGCAGAACATGACGACGGTACTGCCATCTGGATAAGCGTCCCGTGCAGATGCGATATCTGTAGAATCTTTTCCAAACCAAATGAAAGAAGGGAGGATTCCATTGAGTGAACAATATAACATAAACGTACAGCCTGTACTGAATACAGACGCACTGTACGAACAACTCAATCAACAGAAATATAAAATAAATGTAGAGATTGACAGCGCCGCCTTAAGCGGACAGCTTCAGTCCGCGGTGAACAGCGTCACGAGCGAGGCGCCCGCGAAGGTGCCGGTGGAGATGGATACGAGCGGGCTGGAAGAAGGGCTTATATTATTTAATACTATTGGAGCAAGCTCTGAGTATATAAAAAATATAGGCAAGTCTATACATTCAAGCCTGGATTAACTCAAAACCATAGAGTTACACTTATAAGTGAGTCCACTTCATAAACAGAAAATGACAAACATGGTGTCATTGACAAGTTATGTTAATGGGGGCTTGTAAAATATACCCAAAGGAGTATTGGAGGCCTGGTAATTCCTCTTTGCTGGAACGGAAAGTGATATGAAACCGAAACGGAGCTGGTGACAGCATACGGTATGGTTTGAAAATTCATATGGCAAACTATGTACAATACATAAATGTCCCAATCAGCAGTACACTCATCTGGCGTCAGTTGAATCATATAATCTGGTAAAACAGGATAAAGATTCTTAACAGTGAGGATATTCAACGACTACCCATCCTTGTAGCTGGCATGACCTTATATTGCCAGCTATTAAAGTATAGTCTAAGTGTGATGCCTACTTGCTAGGCATATAAACATTACCCGTCAGCAACGGTGCTACTCTCTCACTGTTGTTTACGTTTGTCACAAGAGGGTCCCAAAGTTTAAAATAAATAATTTTAAACGTATCATAAATTAAACTTTACACAAATCCAATCATAATACATCGTACCTTTATAGAGTTTGCTTCTGACATAATAAGCAAACTAGTTGAAACAGTAAATAACTCCTGAATTATTACATCCACATGTTACCACAATTTCTACACTTTTTCCAAGGTACATATAAAGTATTCACACTACCCACTGAAGCAGTCCACTTTCCTATATCTGTACTACCGCACCTTGGGCAGCGGGGTTTCGGCGGCAACTTCTTCAGTTTCGCTATATTATGCTCCTGCATTTTCCTTAATGTTTCGTTATAATCTGCCGGTATTTCATTATTGTTAAATGTAATAACAGAATCAACCATTATATCAGATGGCAAATGATATTCTTCCACTGCTGTAACATAAATCCTCGCAATATCAGGATGCTCTGGATTTTTAAAGATTATATGCCTTTCCATCTATTTTACAGTAATATTTGTTCTGTCCCCTTCATATGACCCCCAGTACATATAGTTATACATAAATCCTAAGTATGGTACTTAAATTAAAATATGTTAAGATGTAGCAATATCTCCTATTAGTAAATAGTAACGTCTCATAATTCCTACACTAATCAGCATGAAGCAATTCATCGATTTCAACTCATCCAAGTCTTTCCACATTTATTACAGCTAAGTCGCTTTACATATACACCATTATTAACATTTATAGGAGCATACCATTTCCTTATATCTGTACTACCACACCTTGGGCAACGTGGCAGCCGGGCCTCGGCTTCTTTTTGCTTTTGCTCAGCCTCTTGTTTAGCCTGCAGTTCTCTTCCTTCAAATGCGGCCATGTCAAAATCATCAGGAAATTGTTCCTTCAGGAACAGGGCATACGGGTTTCCACCTTTTATTCTTTCCACTTCCGCTAATATTCTTGGGTCTCGTTGTAGAGTCATATTCTTATACTCCCGCTCATTGATTCCCATGCTTTCCATGATTTTTTCCTGGACCCCCTCCAGTGATTCATTATACTTGACTGCAAACTCACGTATACCATACCTGGTCTGAACCATAGCTATATTGCAGTATTCACATTTAACTGTCACCGGGCCCATTAGGCCGTTTCCTGAGGTTCCGCATCTTGTACATAAGATTTTTTTATCCAAGTCGTCTATGCTGTTGTCTTGTAGGTATTTCTGGAGCGGAAAACCGCAAAATAGACACTCCACTTCGTATGAAGGGATTTTTCTTTTACACCCTGGGCATATGATATCTTTCATATTATTACACCATCCTTTTATCCAATTATAACATTTTAAAAAATGAAACGACAATCATTTTTCAAATTACACTTGCCACTAATTAAAAATATCAAGTCAGGCTTTGCCAATGGGGCTGAAAATCTCTCAAAAATGGATGTTATGTCCCAGGCTCTAGCAACCACTTTCCCCAAAATATTTTCAGTAGTCTCGCAAGCCGCCCCATTATTGGGAATTATAACTGCCACAATCGGAGGGCTTGCACTTGTAAATAGCCTGACGGAAAGTTATGGTGAAGCAGTTTCTAAAGCACAGGACACTGCCTCTCAATATGCCCAGACAAAAGGTGAATTACAAGCAGTCAACACAGAACTATCGTCCGTGCAGTCACGGATAGAAGAATTGCAATCCAAAGGAAAGTTATCATTTACTGAACAGAGTGAATTAGCCAATCTCCAAGAGCAAAATGCAGCTCTAGAACAACGCTCGGCTCTTCTGACCAAGCTCAGCGATGCTCAAAAATATACTGCAGCCAAAGATGCCGCCAACGCAATGCAGAAGAAAGATGACAATATTCTATATGAAACAAGTGATGAAAATGATGCCTTAATGGCATCTTACGCCGGTGGACGGAATGATGACCGTGAGATGCATAAGCGTACAGATGCAGAGGCCATCAAGGAAGATGTCGATGCAATCAAAGAATACGAAGCCGAGATAAATAAGCTTAAAAAGGAGCAAAAAGGACTAAATAAGGATGACGACAGCTTCAAAAAAAAGCAAAAGACTATTGACGATTATCAAGAAAAGCTAAGTAAATACTCTGAAGATTTAAACAAAAGATACGCAAATGTATCGGAATGGCATAATTCCATGATTAATGATGTTACCGGAAATCCTCTTCCAGGTTTTGAGCAGCAGGTTCATGAGCTTGAAGAAGCTATGAACTATACAGAGCGTCTCAACTTTGAAAGCGGTACTCCTAAAGGTGATATTGAAAGCTTTTTTTCTGGTTCCAATACTTCAGGTATAAATAATTATTTGACAGAACTTGCAAAGGCTGGAAAGTCTACAGAAGATATCAAAGCGGCTATCAAAGGGCTTGGGTTAACCTCTAAAGATTTTGGTACTGCTACCTTAGATGATGTTGCCAAGCATTTTAAAAATATAGCAAACGCAGCAAACGAAGCGTCAAATTCTGTAGATAACGTAGACGGTTCCTTTTCCGGAATCTCCGAGGCCTTTCAAACAGAAAACGCAGGCGATGCCTATGAAGAAACAGGTAATTATCTTCAAAAAGCAAAAGAATTATTTGATAAAGGTCTAGTCAATACAGATGATGTCAAATCTGTAGCTAAAATGATAGGTGCCGACACCGAAAATATTAAGGGTACATTTGCCGAAAAATATCAACAGGCAATGAAATACTTCACTTTCGATGAAAATGGCAATATGACCGAAGATGGCGTATTGACTTTTATGGATGAATATGAAGCAAAATTAGAAGGTGTTAACGGTTCGTTCAAGACATCTGCTGAAGCTGCTAAAGCTATGAATATGACCGCCGAAGAGTTTGAGATTCTGATGGGACGAGCACAAGATCACGATTTCGATTTCGGCGATATGGTAAAATCCTCAGAACGGTTAGAGTCAGCAAAAATGGCTCTTGCCGGTCTGAAAGATATCTATAAGGATCAAGAACCTCCTGAAGGGATGGAGGATAAGTTGGCAAACTGGGAAGAGGCCCTTGCCAACACGGATCTTACAGAGTTAGATCCTACTATAATAGCCAAGATTGAATTTGCCTATGATTTGGCATCTTTACAGCAGAGCATTGATGAGGCACAGGCAATTGCAGAAAACGGGGGTGATTCAAGCGATTGGGCGGAATTATTGGCCCAAAAGCAAACCTATCGTGCTACTGCTGAAGAAGGACTTGGATTTAACAAAGAAGGGTTTGTCGCTCCCTTACAGTATGACATGGCCGGAAATGCAATATCGCTACTTCAGAAACAGATGGCAGGATCCAGTGAAGAAGAAAAGATTAAGATTCAAGCTGAGATAGATAATTTAACTGATGTACAGAATCAGCTTTTAGACGCATTTGCTGAATCCGAGTTTTCAATGAACCTGGATGCAGACAGCACTGCAGAGGAATGGCAGAATGCTCTTAATTCTTTTCTGGAAGAAAGTGAAGGGCAAGGCATATTGGATAATATGGACCTGTCTATCGAATCTGCAAAAGAAAAGCTTGCAGAGTTGACAGATATGGATCCAGAAGACGTCACTATTCCCTTTAACTTAGATACAGTTGATGCAAATGCCAGCCTGGAAACTATTCTCTCTCAGATAACAGGAATACCAGAAGAAACCATGGCGGAATTTATCGCTAATGATGAAATCAGCCCTGAGGCCATAAATGTACTCTCAAATCTCAGTGGAATTCCTACAGATACTCTGACAGAAATGCAGGCCAACGATGGGGCAACTGGCGTTATAGCTCAGGTACTTTCCGAGCTATATGGGATTCCTCCGTCAAAGATATCAGAATTGTTAGCCCAGGATAATGCAAGTGGAATTGCCAATCTTGTTAATTTAGCGGTTGACGGTATATCGTCATCTCATAAGACAGATGTAACAGCTACAGACAACGCTACAGGTATTCTTTCATCTATCAAAACCTCGATTATGTCTATACCAGCCGTTAAAAAGGTTACTGTAGCTGTCTCGAAAATTGGTAAAAGTATTAAAGATTTCTTTACCGGAGGCAGCGGGGCAGATGGAACAGCACATGCACAAGGCACTGCCCACTCCGCCGGCACTGCCCTCTGGCAGTACCGCCATTTTGGTTCCCGTTCCTACAGCGGCGGAAGCTGGGGCCTCCCCCACAGCGAACGCGCCCTCATCAACGAGCTTGGCCGCGAAATCATCGTCCGCAATGGCAGATGGTTTACGCTGAACAACGGCTACCCTGCTATGGCCAGCTTAAAGGCCGGAGATATCGTCTTCAACCATAAGCAGTCGGAGGCTCTGCTGAGCCGCGGCTATGTGACCGGCTCCCATGCGCGCCTCGTGGGCAGCTCTTTCGCCGAAGGCAGCCTTGGGCATCTATCCGGGCGGGCGTATGCAAGCGGTACGGAATTCAAGCAGGAATTCGACCAGATCGAGATACTTATCGACCGCATGGAAGCTGTGTTCAAGAGGATCTCCGATTCGATAGAGACGCTCTCCTACAACCTCACCGCCCAGAACAAGCAGGTGGACAGCGCCATCGCCAAGGCGAAAAGCAACCTCTCCTCCTATCAGAAAGCATATGACACTTACATGAGCAAGGCCAATGCCGTCGGCTTATCCGGTTCCTGGGTGAACGCGGTGCAGAACGGAAGCTACGATGTCAGCACCATCACGGACGAAAGCTTAAAAGACAAGATAGACGACTACAAGAAATATTATGAGAAGGCGCTCGGTCTTCAAAAAGACATCGCCGACCTGCAGAAAGACCTTGTCGACCTTGCCATGAAGAAGCTTAGCAACATCGACTCCTACTTCAGCAACCGGTTCGACTACAATGACGATTTCGGCTATGCCAACCAGATATCCGAACTGAATGCCGCCCTTTCCCAGTATCAGAACGAGCTGGCGAAGCAGGTATCCTCCGGTACGATCAAGCAGTATTCCGACGAGTGGTACGATGCCCAGAAGAAGATTGCCGATTATACGCAGAAGATACTCGATGCGACGTGGAAGAAGTTCGAGGACACCCTCGACCATATGGACAGGGTAAGCGATAACCTGAAGGATTTCCTGAGCCTCAAGGAAGCCAAAGGCGAGCCTCTGACCGAGGCCGACTACCAGAAGCAGATTGACCTGAACAACGATTCCATACAGAAGAGCTACGACTTGAGGCAGCAGCTCGTAAAGAAGCAGGCCGTCTATGATGTGGGCTCCAAGCTGTACGACAGCCTTGCCAAAGAGATTGCCGGATTAGATTCCGACATCTATGACCTGATGGAGAATAACGAAAAGCTGAAGAAGTCCATCTGGGAGACCCGGTTTACCAATCCGTTTGAAGAAGTCATAGACGGTCTCGATGCAACGATCTCCAGTTCCAAGAATCTCCGCTCTCTGCTCGATAAGGATTCCTTCTTTGATGAGAGCGGCGCCCTCACCGACAACGGCCTCGCCAACCTGGCGCTGCTCGGCCAGGAGATGGCCGCGTCCAAGCAGAAGGTAGCCGAATATACGGCTGCGCTGAAGAAGCTGGATGAAGCCTGCCAGAACGGGATACTCAGCCAGGAAGACTATGAGAAGAGCCAGAAGAACATGCTCAAGGACATCCAGGACGCCGCCGGTGACGTGCAGGACTATAAAGATAAGATTATCGACCTGTACAAAGACCAGATGAAGGCCGAGATAGACTACATGGATGACTACTATGACAAACGGCAGAAAGCGCTGGATCTGGACAAGAAGTATTATGACTTCTCCAAGAAGCTGAACGACCGGTCCAAGTCTGTCAACCAGCTCAAAGCACAGATAGCTGCGCTCCAGGGCGTCAACAACGCCTCTGCCCAGGCGGAGCTGAGACGGCTTCAGCAGGAGCTTGCCGAGAAGGAAGAAGACCTCGCCGAGCTGAAGAAGGACCATGCGGACGACATGATCGACCGGGGCTACGACAAGCTCTCCACAGGGCTGAAAGACAGTCTCAACTCTACCATGGACGAGCTGACATACAATGCCGGCAAGCAGGAACAGGTCGTGGCGGATATGCTGAACAAGGTCGTATCCATGTACGGCCAGGCATACGGCAAGATCAATGAGATAATCGCCAATACGGGATTCGCGGGAAGCTCCGGGTTCCATCAGAACATCACGGACCTCGGCACCCAGTCCGGCGCTGCCGGGCAGATGGAGGCAGGTAGCGCGTCACAGGGCAGCGTCCAGGCTTCCGGCACAACCACAGGCGTGGATACCGGGGCCATCAACAAGAACCCGTCCCACGATGCCATCATCGAGGACATCAGCAAAGAGTCCGACCTCAACAACCGTCCTGTCGCTGAACTTACCCTGAGCACCACCTCACTTTCGCTCACCGAAGGGAAATCCGCTGTCGTATCTGCCAGAATCCGTCCGACGGACGCGGCGAACAAGACGCTGCGCTGGACCTCGTCCAACACGAAGACAGCCACCGTGTCCGGAGGCACCATCAAGGGCGTCAAGGCAGGAAGCGCCGTCATCACCTGTACAACCACCGACGGAAGCGGCATCTCCGCCACCGTGTCTGTCTCCGTTGCCAGGGCTCCGGCCAAACCGGCGCCCTCCCAGAACAGCCCGGCTTACGGCGGCATTCCGTTCCGTTATAAGAAGGACTACTATCCGAAGAACAAGCTGAACGTCAACAGCTCCATCGTGGACCGCCTCAAATCCCACGACTTCGATTCTTCCATGTCCGCCTGCCGGGAGCTTTACAACTACTGGGGCGGAGGCGGCTATTACTCCGGCACCTACTCCCAGAACGTCTGGCTGCTCAACAAGATGCGCTCCGCCGGCTACCGCAAGGGCAGCCGCTCCGTACCGATAAGCGGCCCTGACTTCGTACACGCCGGAGAAATCGTCATCCGCAAGTCCGACGGGGGCATCCTCGTTCCACTTCAGCGGGGCGACGGCGTCATCCCTTCCGGGCTCACCGAGAACCTATGGGACCTGGCGGAACGGGCGCCACAGCTCCTCTCCGGCGCCGGCTTATGCCTTCCGGCCCCTGGCAGGGCACACCAGGCTTCCGGGGAGCGTGGGCTGCAAGCACAGTTCAGCTTCGGTACGCTGCTCAATATAGAAGGGAACGCAGACAAAGACATCGTAGACGAACTGAAGTCCGCGCTGCCGGCCCTTGGAAAAGAACTGACACAAATCGTGTCATCAGAATTATCAGACGATTACCGTAAATTGAAGTAAATTTCGAAAGGGGTCAGACCCCTGGCGCAGCCGGGGTCTGACCCCTATGAAAACAGGAGGAATTGTATGTCCAAATCTTTTAAAGACTTTATATTTTTAGACAAAAGGCTGTCCGACCTGGACAGTCATTATATTGCGGTCGATTTCGACCAGGACCCGGATTCGTACTTTGCTTTTGCAAGAGATATCGAATACGGGGACACGAACCGTTACCGCAGCGAGCCCGGCTCCGTGCGGTCGAAGCCCGGGGACAAGCTGAAGTTCGAGCTCCATATCATCAAGGACCCGGACGTATGTGCAAGCCAGTCCGGGCGTGTCATCACTCCTGCAGACATCCGGGAGCTGGCACGCTGGCTTACCTCTACCGTCTCTTCCGAACTGCTCTCCTTTGAGTATGACGGCGACGGAGACGGCATGCCCCGTTACTACTACGGGCAGTTCTCGGATATCCAGTCGTTCCACGTAGCCGGTGATGTATACGGGCTGCGGCTCATGTTCGACTGCTCCTCTCCGTATGGGTATACGGACGACATCGTCCACACGGTCGCCTGCGCCAAAGAGACGGCCAGCTATACCCTCACGAGCCAGGATGACCGGCTGGACGAATATTGCTATCCCGTCATACGCATGGCCCCGGACGCCACCGGGCAGGCTTATTTCCTGAACCTGTCCGACTGCTGCATCTATGACGAGGGGACGCTTGCTCCGGCCCAGTCCAACGCCCTGCTCATGGTGCAGTTGAAAGAAAAAGTATCCGATTACGCACTCGCCCACGGATACGCGGCAGAATTCCAGCTCTCGGAGGATGGGCAGCGTATCTTGACAGTCGGAGACGATACTGCGCTCTGCTTTCTCTACCGGGATTCCTATGGGCAGGAACATAAATGCATTGCGTGCTATGTATCATCGACCTATGAATACTACATCGTCCGGGGAGGTTTCCTCTGCTTTGACGTCAACCGGGACCTGCCCGTTACCATCGATGCGGACAGCCTGTTCATCTACGATGACATCGGCCGCATGGTGAAGCTGTCAGATCTGGGCGTGGCGGACACGGACTACATGTACTGGCCGAGGCTCATAAGCGGGGAGAACGCTTTCCTGTTCTGGGCGGATGGCTGCACCTTCACCCTCACTTACAGAGAGACCCGGAAGGCAGGTGCTTAGACATGAAGATACTGTTTAATAACAATAAGCAGCCGGACCCGCCCCATTTCTATCTTGGAACGCCGGACCACGAGCTGCTCTGCCCTCTCAATGGCATACGCCCCGACTCGGTGAACCTTACGCTCAGCCTGAACGACACGGCAGAGCTGTCATTTTCCTATGACAGATACATTCTTGCCCCGGGCCAAAGCAGCCGGGGACGGGTCATGTCGTCTGGATACGACCTTCTGAACGACTTCATGTGCATCTATGTGGAACGTATCGGATGGTTCATCATGTCCACCCCGCAGATCTCTAATGACGGAGACGAAGAATATAAGAAAGTCTCCGCCCAGTCGGCGGAGATCGGTCTGACGAACAACGACCTCCTAGGCTTCAAGGTCAACTGCGGAACGACTGACTCCATCGAAATGCTCGTCCCCGACAATGTAGAATACATCGGGGACGTCCCATTTGCCAAGAAGCAGGTGACATTCTGCGATAAAGAGCATCCAGAGCTGAGCCTGCTGCACATGGTCCTCTCCTTTGCCGGCATCGAAGGCTGGAGCATCGGCCACATCGACGAGATTTCGAAAGTGTACCGTTCCTATAAGGACGGCGAACTTGTGGAAGAGGTCGTCCAGCTAAAGGACGAGATCGGCACCTTCGACGTGGACTCCAAAAGCGTCTATTCTTTCCTGACACAGGACGTGGAACAGTTCTTTGAATGCCTCATCCTCTTTGATATCGAAGCCATGACAATCAACGCCTTCCGCCCGGAGAATCTCGGGAAAGATACGAACGTGACTGTCGGCTTCCGCAATCTTCAGAATGCCAATGACATCTCCGTGGATAAGAACAGCATCTATACCCGGTACCGGGTGGAGGGGGACGACAAGCTCGGCATCGAATATGTGAACTTCGGCAGCAATATGATTGAAAACCTGTCAAGCTTCCTCAATGAAAACTACATGGGCGAGCCACTCATAGCCAAATACAACGCCTGGCGTTCAGATACGGAATCCAAAAGGTATGAATATATGGAACTGAGCCGCAGCTACAACAGCCAGCTTAATGTCATGTCGGAGCTGATGGACCGGCTGCCTCTGGACGACTGTTCCACCGAATGGAACAAGTTCAGCGACGATAACCTTCTGAAAGCCAGAGACAATTACGAAGCGCAGCTCAAAGGCTATGAATCTTACTACGTAGACGATAACGGCGACTTTGACGAGGAGAAGCTTAAGGGCTCTCCCGATGCCAACGACTACTATCAGATACGCGACGTCATCCTCCCGAGCATCGCTATCGAGGCAGAGAACCGGAAGCTCCCCACCTCAGAAGGGGAACTGCCCTATATCGATTCTTACAAGACAGACTGGAAACTGTACGGCATCAGCGAGCTTCTGACCAACATCGACTTCTACCGGTCACAGAAGAAGTCCCTGGAAGATGCCCATTATGACATTCCTTACGAAGATTATGCCCGGAACACAGAGGCAGACGAAGATTCCTATCCACCCCATACGAGAGATATGCACGAGGAGATGCATTCGCAGTATCTGGATGTCGTGATGCAGCTTGACGAGACTATCTCAGGCTCCTGTGCCAACGCCCTCGCCGAACGCACCGCAGCGTACGAAGCTGCGGAGGCACTGGCAGAGGCGCTTCAGGAGCAGCGGACGCAGCTTGCATACTCCGTGGACAAGAGGAGCTGGAAGATGGAAGGCACCGAGCCATTTACGAGAAAGGAGCTGCGCACGCTGTCCCGCCTATACCGGGACACGGATTACACGAACAATAACATGTTCCTTACAAGCTCCGATGACCAGGTGACGGCTATAGACGAACAGCTCAAGCTCTACGATGCCGCGGTTAAGGACCTGGAGATCTCCAGCCAGCCGCAGTATGTCTACGCCACAGACCTTGAGAACTTCCTGTCCATGTACAAGTACAGGCAGTACACAGACAACCTGGAGCTCGGCGACTTCCTCTACCTCGGCACCCAGGACGATTATGTCGTGAAGCTCCGCCTCATCTCCTGCAGCTTTAACCCGCTGTCCATGGACAACGACCTGCGGATTGAATTTTCCAATATGGTAAAGACAGGCTCCAAGCGTTACGACACGACCTATCTTCTCGGACTTGGAGGGAATACATCCAAGAACCGGATCTCCGGCTCTGCCGGTAGCTCCTCTGCCAACGAAGGGGTTACGCTCACGACAGGGCTCATACAGAAGATTCTCTCTTCCACTCTATTTAACAATAAAGTGGCAAACGCAATCAACCAGCATTTTCAGGCGCTTACCGGACAGATGATTGTCGCGAAGAACCTGCAGGCCGAGTTGATACGGACTTCCGATATCCATGCGGAAGACGGATTTTTCCAGTATCTGCAGTCCCGGCTCATCGCTGCCGACAAAATCGTATCCGACAGCGCCGTCATCAAGCAGCTCGACACGCTCGTATCCACCATCAAGAATGCCCTTATCGGAAGTTCTTCCACAGAGACCGGTATCATCATTAACCTCACTGCGGATAATGCCTCTATAGAAGAAGCCTTCCTGAAAGACGTCGTCGCACAATATATCTCCGTCAATGACCTGAAGGCCGGCAGCATCAACACGAACCGGATCAACATCCTCTCGGAAGACGGTTCCCTGTCGGTCATCGGCAATACCGAGACGTTCCGTGACAGGGACGGCCGCGTGCGGCTCCAGCTCGGCGAAGATGCCGACGGCAATTTCAGCTTCATCGTCTACGACGCAGCCGGGTCGGGAGTCATCATGGACCAGGACGGCATCCGGGCATCCGCCATATCTGACGGCCTCATAAAGAATGACATGATAGCGCCTTCCACGATCGGCAGTGATAAGATCAACTGGAAAGAAGCCGGCGCCTCCCTCGACCAGAACGGCAACCCGGTCTGGAATTCCGCACAGATCACCGTTAACGGCGAAGGGCTGGACATCCGCTTTGCTTCCATCATCGATGACCTCTCCCGTCTCGGCTCGACGATGGAAGGGGTATCGGCCGCAATCGATGCTGTTGAAAAGACTATCACCGACAAGGTGTGGCGGACGGATCTGGTGGAGATTACCGATGAGGCAGGCAATACGGTCAGCAAGTCTATCGTAGACCTCCTGGTACAGCACAACATCAGCTTAAGCGGTATCACCGACACGGTGAAAGAAGTGCAGACCGATACCGGGACGCTGGCGGAGCGCATCACCGAGGCCGAGCAGGATGCCTCCTCCTTCCGGCAGACGGTCACGGAGACCTATGCCACGAAAGACCAGGTGGAAACCACGAAGTCCGAGCTGACACAGCGGGCCGGGGCCATAGAGGCTTCCGTCACAGACCTGAGTGGAAATATAAGCACTCTCACTGCGGACATGTCCGGAATCACCCATCGGGTGCAGGACGCGGAACACAACATCACCTCCGTCCAGACGAAGGCGGACGGTGTCGAAACCGAGATACGAAATGCCAAAGGAGATAAGGCCACCTTGAAGGAAAAGGTTGACGGCATCACCGCCTCCGTCGAGACGGTAGACGGGAAAGTCTCAGAAGTGGTGCAGACCGCCAAAGAGCTCTCTTCCACCGTTACCCGGAAGCAGGACGCTCCTCCCACTTCGATCCGTTACATCCGGGACTGGCTGAACGGGAGTTCGGTGGATGCCCTAAGCCACTGGGTCGAATGCCGGGTAATGGCAGGCGGCTCTAACATCGCCTTCAGCCTGACCCCTGAAGCATATGACCAGAATGGCAATAATATTGAAATCAATAATCTAAAGGCTTACACCGATGACGTCCTCATCGCGCTTGACGATAACAATGTGCCGATAAGCAGCACCTTTATCACGACAGGCTCCGGCCAAAAATGCATGCAGCTGGATCTGGGAGAAGCCTATCCTGACATAGATAAAATTACCGTATGGCACTACTATCTTGATGAAAGGATCTACAACCACAAGCTGGAAGTCTCGGCAGACGGACAGGACTGGTACGCGCTGTACGACAGCCGCTTCTCCGGCGGTTATGCCGAGAAGGAAGAAGGGCGCGTCTACTACATTTCAGACAGCACCATAGACACTAAGCTTTCCAGCATTACACAGAACATAGACGAAATCAGCCTCGCCGTAGAGGGCACAGGAGATTCCCTCGACAACCTGTCCCAGAACATGGAGTCACTCTCAGATGACGTGCAAAAGAATAAGTCCGAGATTCAGGTAGCATTGGAAGGCATTCTAAACAGGGTCACTTCCGTAGAGGGGAAGACCGCGGAGACGGAGCTTACCGCCAATGGCTGGAAAGCCCTGTTCGCACAGATAGGCATGTATGATTACCCTGACATCGTCACGAACGTGCTCATGTCAGTGAACGGCCTGGAAGTCTCCAATCCTGCCACCGGCATGAAGACCGTGATGACGACGGAAGAATTTGCCGGTTACTATAACAACGACGAAATGTTCCGTTTGGAAAAGGACCTCACGAAAACTGAGCGCATCGAGGTGCGTAACGGTATCGACACGACCGCTATCAAGATGGTTCCGAAAACTTACACGATAGACGGTGTGACCTTTAATGCCCTTCCCTTCGTCAAATCCGGGGGGACGAGCTAAACACATATATGCAGGAGGTGTCTCCGGGCACCTCCTTTTTTACATAGAAAGGAGAACAAAATATGGCAAGTGGTTCATGGAACTTCGGTACAAGCAATCAATATATCACAGGACGCATACGCTGGTCCTCCAAATCAAATGGCTCTAACGCAAATACCTCGACGGTTACCGCGTATCTGGACTATATGAAATCATCCAGCTCAACTGCGGCGACATACGGTACATTCAACGGGGCTATCAGCATAAATGGCTCTTCCGGGGCAGTGTCCAAATACATCACCCTCAGCGCGAATAACAGCTGGGTCAACGTAGGCGCCCGGACAGTAACCGTAGGCCACAATAACGACGGAAGCAAGTCTACTGCCATCGCCGCAAGCGGCGGCATCAGCGGCACTTCCTTCGGAAGCTCCAGCACCTCCAATAGCGTAGCCCTTGATAAGATCCCCCGCTACGCTAACATAACGACATGGAAAAACACAGCCGTGACGCAGACGAGCGCCACGTTCCAGTGGGGTGCAGATGCATCCTGCAGCGCCGTCTATTATATGATAGGAAATGGCTCATGGGTTGCCACGTCCGACACTACATTTACCATATCCAGCCTGGCGCCCGACACTACCTACTCCGTCAAGCTGAAAGTAAGGCGCTCCGACTCCGGCCTGGAGACGACATCCGGCGCTGTCACGGTCAAGACAAAGCCGATCGCATCTGTCTCCAGCACAGCCCTTGCGTTCGACATAGGCGAGAATCTGCCGCTGACGCTCATCAACTATGATTTGAACGCATCAGCCTTCAGCTTCCATGTAGAACGCGACGACGGCACCTGGACGGACGGCCTTCTCACTGCCAGCTCGGAAAAGAACGTACAGAGCGTCACTCTTCCGCTCTCGGACATTGCCGATACACTGTATAGCTGCTGCACGACGAAAAATGAGATGAAGTTCAAGCTGTCATGCGGCACTACAATAAACGGCAAGTTCTATGAAAACATCTCATACGGAACAGCCCGCGTTATAGGAAGTAATCCTGTATTCTCCGCCTATACTTACAGGAACACGGATACCGCAACATCATCGGTGCTGCAAAATGCGGCTTACATCATCCAGAACTACGGCAATATGCAGGCACAGATCAGCACCGCCAACCGGGCGTCTGCCAAAAATCATGCCATAATCGACAAGTACATAACGACCGTTACAGATGCAAAAAATGAAATCAAAAAGCAGCTGCATACGCCATATTCTGCCGGTGAAGTGCTCATAGACATTGGAACGATGGCAGAACATGGCACCTATAACATCAATATTCATGCCCTCGACTCAAGGGGCAATACTTCCGCCACCATCACCAAGACCTATCATGTCCTGCCCTACAGCCGGCCTGCCACAAAAATCACTTTGGGACGAATCAACGAATTTGAAAAAGAAGTGACCATCGACCTTTCCTCGATATACTCCAAGCTGAAAATTGGCACTGCAAGCAAAAACAACCAGTTTAACGTCAAGTACCGATACGCGGAAGTCGGGACCACCTATGGTAATACATACACCACAGTCACTGGCATAAAAAGCTTGGATGCTCCCGGCTCCTCCACAGACTTTAAAGCCACCCTGCTAAAAGACTCGAGCAGCGACCCATTTATTACATTAGACATTGAAAAGTCATATAACTTTGAATTTGTAATCTCCGACCGAATCACGACAACGACAGAGACCACGATGGTCGACAAAGGCATTCCGATATTTATGCCGTGCGATAACGGCAAGGTAACCGTCGGGATGCTCCCCGACTTCGACAGCAATGCAGATTTTCAGGTGGGGACAGACATAATGGCTACAGATTCAAAAGGTACGCAGAGGCTGATATTGGATGAGATAGATAAGACAAATGCGGATTTGTCAGTTACAAACACAAATATTAGTTATATGTTGGATGAGCTAAATCGTAACCTGGGTTTTGTATATGGCAGCAATTCTAACGGGTATTATAAAAAATATAACAATGGTCTTT
>NZ_SMMX01000022.1 GCF_004345005.1 Extibacter muris | reverse complement strand
TGTGATTTCTGTCCGTCAGACCAGGGGGGTGCTTGCAGCTTCTTTCAGATCTTATCTCGCGATAAACACCCTTGCTGTTCAGCTATACACTTCCCACTATCTGGGCATGTTCGGGACTTTCACCCGTCAGAGTTTGCCCATGCTGGGCAAACAAAAATACCGGTATCTTTAAAGAAAGATACCGGTAGCAATCAGTGACTCCAAGGGGAATCGAACCCCTGATTCCAGCGTGAGAGGCTAGCGTCTTAACCGCTTGACCATGGAGCCATTATTTCACCTGCCTGTCTATTGTAACAAATAAATGTACAATAGACAAGCATTTTTTTAGAAAATTTAAATTTATTTCATTATCATGCTTATATAGCCCTGGATAAAGATTCCGAACACGATGAGCGGCAGGATAAACGTCAGGTAGAACCTGGCTCCCCGCCCCGACGGGAACCTAATGCCCACTCCTGCGTTGGCCTCCTTGAGGAAGCTGTCCCACCCCCATCCGTACCTCGTCACGCAGAACAGCAGGTAGACCATGGAGCCGAGCGGGAGCAGATTATTGCTGACGATAAAGTCCTCCATATCCATAATATTTTTGCCGCCTAGCGTGAGCGAAGACCAGTCTGTCATCCCGAGCACACACGGGATGCTGAGCACTATGAGAAGGACGCCGTTCACTATGACCGACTTCTTAAGCGGCCAGCCCCACAGGTCCCTTGCGAACTGGATAATGTTCTGGAATACCGCCACAATCGTAGAGAGGGCCGCAAAGGTCATGAACAGGAAGAAAAGGCTGCCCCATATCCTGCCTCCCGGCATCTCCCTGAATACGTTTGGCAGGGTTACGAACACTAATCCAGGGCCTTCCCCCGGATTCACGTCAAAGGCAAAGCAGGCCGGGAAGATGATAAGGCCCGCTACGACCGCCACGAAGGTGTCCAACGCCGTGATGCTCACCGCCTCACCAGCCAAGCTCCGCTCTTTTCCGATATAGCTGCCGAATATGGCAAGCGAGCCGACACCGACGCTCAGCGTGAAGAATGCCTGTCCCATGGCCGCAAAGACCGCCTCCTTAATACCTGCCTCCTCCATCTTCCCGAAATCAGGCAGCAGGTAGAACTTAAGTCCCTCCACCGCGTCAGGAAGCGTCATGGCACGTATGACAAGCACGATCATGATGACAAGAAGGCTCGACATCATCACTTTCGTAATAAGCTCCACCCCTTGCTGAAGCCCCATCGAGCAGATAAGAAGCGCTGCCACAGAGATAAGCACCATCCAGAAAAGCATGGCATCCCGGTTGGACGTAAGGGAACGGAAGACAGACTCTACCCCGGCCGTATCCGCTCCGGCAAAGTCCCCCTTCGTCATCTTGACAAAGTACGCCAGCATCCACCCTCCGATCGTCGTATAGAACATCATGAGCAGATAATTGCCGGCCATAGAAAAGTAGCGGAACACATGCCAATTGCTTCCGTGCGGTTCCAGCGCATTGAAAGACATGGCGGAGCTCTTCTGGCTCCCTCTGCCCACAGACAGCTCCATGACTACGATTGGAAGCCCTAGTATGACAAGGAAGAATAGATACAGGAGCACAAATGCCCCTCCTCCATATTTACCTGTTATATAAGGGAAGCGCCATACATTGCCGAGGCCTATGGCACAGCCCGCCGAGATGAGTATGAAACCCAGTCTTGAAGAAAATTTTTCTCTCTTTTCCATCACTTTGTTCCTCTATCGTTTCTCTTCCAGCAGATATGACTCCGGATTCTGCATCAGTTCCCTGATATGCTCCTTTGGCACCATGATCTCAAGCTGCCTGTTCAGATTCTGCACTTCCACCCTGTCATGGGCACCGCCGAACTCCCCATCCAGCGTCCACGGTATCTCCTCCAGGGATTCAAACACGATATTGCCCGCCTTGAATGAATACATATGCTTCGTATCCACCTGCTCTATCAGAAGAGCAGCCACAATCTCCTGGAGCTCAAGCGGATTCTTCGGCATCTTAATCAACGTCACCTCGAACACGCCGTCATCGAAGACGACCTGCTTCCCGACCATATTGCGGAAGCCGCCTACTGACCTGGAGTTCGTTACCATCCCGAATATGAATTCGTCTTCTATCGTCTCTCTGTCGTGGGTGACTTTGATTCTGTATGACGGTACATTGAACAGCCTCTTGGTCCCTTCCAGCACATAAGCGAGATGTCCGAGCACATTCTTCACTTCCTGCTTCGTCTGGTAAGATACGTCGGTAAAGAGTCCGAAGGCAGCTATATATACGAAGATATCATCATTGAATCTGCCGACATCACATGGAAACACGCTGCCGTTGACCGCATTGTCCGCTGCACTCAGCAGTCCCTTCGGTATGTGGAGACTGTTGGCAAAATCATTTGTAGTTCCGGTGGGGATATACCCGATTGGAGACCGGTCGCCGCGCTGCATCATTCCCGTCACAACTTCATCAATCGTCCCGTCTCCCCCGCTGCACACGACCAGATCGTAAGAGTCGACCTCGTACCGCAGCACCTTTTTATATGCGTCCCGGTACGCCTGTGTAGGATATGTCACCACCTCATAGCCGGCCTTTACAAATATATCGATAACATCTGAAAGCTTAGGCTTAAGCAATCCCTTTCCCGCATGTGGATTATAGATAAATAACAGCCTTTTCATAAGCCCCTCCTTTTTCCTGGCGTATAAAAAGGGCATTTTCATGCCCTTCTCATGTATGCCTTATCAAACACCTTCGTTTAACAGGTATGTATATTTTATTTTTTGTCAGAAAGGAACAGCTCCAGCCCTTTTGCTGCTTCCTCTTCATCCCTGCCCTCTGCAACTACTGTAAGTTCCTCTCCCTGACATAGTCTGAGCGTCATCATTCCCATGATGCTCTTGGCATTGATCTTCTTTTCTTCCACTTCGAAGAATACCTGGCTTTGATACTGGCTTGCTTCCTGCACCAGCAACGCAACCGATCTGTCTTCCTTACTCATGTCCGTTTGAATAGTTACAGGTTTCTTAATCATATTGTTCCTCCTTACTGTTCCCTTAACTTATCAGCTATCTCACTTAACTTGCGCAGCCGGTGGTTAACTCCTGATTTGCCAAGCGGCTCCCGGAGCAGACTACCAAGCTCTTTCAAAGTTGCCTCTGGATATTCAAGACGTGTAAGGGCAACGTCTTTTAATCCCTCCGGCAGCTTGTCAAAACCGACGGTTTCTTTTATATAAGAAATATCCTCCATCTGCCTCACGGCAGCAGATACGGTTTTATTAATATTTGCAGTCTCACAGTTTACCTTCCGGTTGACCGAATTGCGCATCTCCTTCAGTATCCTGACATTCTCAAGCTCCATCAGCCCAATATGAGCTTCCATGACATTCAATATATCAACAATCTGCGAGCCTTCCTTCAGGTATACTACAAAAGTCTTCTTTCTCGGCACAATCTTCGCATCCATGTCAAAGCTGTTGATGATATCCCTCAGATGCATGGCCTCTTCCTCTTCGCTGCATACAATCTCAAAATGATAAGATTTGCTTGGGTCGCTCATGGATCCGGCTGCAAGAAAAGCTCCGCGTATATAGGAGCGTTTGCAGCAGACCGCCTGGACGGATGCATTCTTGACTGCCAGCAGTTCGTTTCCTCCCGCACGGATAAAATAACTGCTGCTGTCTCTGCCCGTATTTCTCCGGACAGCGATATCAGTTCTTATATTAAATGTTTTTTCAATCAATGTAAAGCACTTTCTTGCAACAGCGATATTTTCAGTGTGTACTCTGAGGATGCACGTACCGTCTGCGCTCTCGGAAAATCTGCCGCACATGTGCACGACCGCCGACAGTTCCGCCAGACTGCAGTGCCGGGCCTTGGGGTAATGTTCGGATAATTCTTCTTTAATATTTCCTGAAAATGACATCTGCCTCTCCTCAACCTTTTCCTGTACAAGGTGCTATCTGGCCTTAGTGATAGCGTCTTTTTCTATATCGCGGTGTTCAATCCGTATACCGTATACATCCGTATCCTTAAGCTGTTCAAACAGTTCATTTGCCAATGTTACGGACCGATGCTTGCCTCCGGTGCAGCCGATGCCTATGACGAGCTGCGTCTTGCCTTCCACAATATAGTTCGGTATGAGGAATTCAACCATATCTACCAGCTTTTCAAGAAATTCCTCTGCCTTGTCATTGTTCATGACGTACTCTCTTACCTCCCTGTCATTGCCGCTTTTCGACCGGAGTTCTTCTATATAATATGGATTTGGCAGAAAGCGTACGTCAAAGACAAGGTCCGCGTCATTGGGGATGCCATATTTGAATCCAAAAGAAAGGACCGAGATATACAGGTTCTTATATTCTTTGTTCTGGACAAATATTTTATTCAGTTCCGCTTTCAGTTCTCTTGTCAGCATATGGCTCGTATCGATGAGATAGTCCGCCCTCTTCTTCAGAAACTTCAGCTGTCCTCTCTCCCGCTGTATCCCCTGGTCTACTCTGCTGTCGCTGCCGGACAGAGGGTGGAACCTTCTTGTCTCCTTATACCGCTTGACAAGTACATTATCGCTCGATTCCAGAAACAGGATTTCATATCTCAAACCTGTTATATCCAGTTCATCCAGTACTTTCTCCAGCTCCCTGAAGTTCTGCCCGCTCCGGATATCCACCCCCAGCGCCGCCTTGTTTATCTCTGTCCCCGGTACACGGAGCAGATCTGCCATCTTCGGAATCAGCGGCACCGGCAGGTTATCTACGCAGAAATAGCCCACATCTTCCAGCATCTTAAGCGCCGTACTCTTTCCGGCACCCGACATTCCTGTAACTATAACGAATCTCATCTTAGAACTCTCCTACCCTCTTCACTTCCGGTTCCATCCGCACTCCAAACCGGCGTTCTACCCGGTCGGCCACTTCTGTAATCAGTGCCATGATGTCCGATGCCGTAGCGTTTCCCTTGTTGATTACAAACCCACAATGCTTCTCAGACACCTGGGCATCTCCTACGCTGTACCCGCGAAGCCCTGCCTCTTCAATCAGCTTGCCGGCAAAATATCCTTCCGGCCTCTTGAATGTACTTCCGGCGCTTGGATATTCCAGCGGCTGTTTGGTTACTCTCCTCTCCTTCAGCTCATCCATCCTGGCCTTTATCTGTTCCCTGCTGTCTTCTTCCAGCTCAATCACGGCTTCCAGGGCTATATATCCTCTCCTGGCTATAATGCTCGTCCGGTACCCTAATTCCAGCTCGTCTTGGCCGAGCGTAAGGAACTCCCCATCTTCTGTAAGGACAGTGACGTATCTCAGCACATCCTTCATCTCTCCTCCGTATGCGCCAGCATTCATCACACAAGCACCGCCGAGCGTGCCCGGGATACCAGCCGCGAACTCAAATCCTGTAAGAGCGGCCTCCAGCGCCCGGCCTGCAATCGCAGACAGAAGTGCGCCGGCCTGCGCCGTAAGCGTGTGTCCCTCAATCCTTATCTCATTCATGCCCTTACATATCTGTATCATGACTCCCCGGTATCCTTTATCAGACACCAGAAGGTTGCTCCCATTGCCGATAATGTAAAAAGGAACGGCCCATTCCCTGCATATCCGGACAGTTTCCTTTATCTCTTCCTTTGTACGGGGGATGGTATAATAGTCTGCCGTCCCGCCTACACGGAAGGTCGTGTGGTTCTTCATCGGCTCATCCGTGAGCACTCTTTCCTCTGCCAGAATATCTGTCAATGCGTTATAAAAATCTTGATTCATATCTATCTCCATCTTATTATATTTCATTCGATCAGATGCCGGGGCAAAAGCATCCGGCCCTGGCAGCATCACATTAATTTTCTCAGTACATCATACACTATCTACCTGCCAAATTCAACGCAGACTTGCAAAAACAGGGAAAATGCGTTATATTAGTCCCATATAATCTATTTTAAAAAAGGAGTGAACTTATCATTGGACTCGAGTGACGTCATACAGCTTATCATACTGGTTGTTCTATTGGGACTGTCTGCATTTTTCTCATCCGCGGAGACATCTCTTACGACGGCCAACAAGATTCGAATCCGCAGCCTGGCCGAAGACGGCAACAAACGGGCTAAAACATTATTAAAAATAACAGATGATTCAGGAAAGATGCTGAGCGCCATACTTATCGGCAACAATATCGTCAACTTATCTGCCGCCTCTCTTACCACAAGCCTTGCATACAGCTTCGGGGGCTCTATGGTGGCGATTGCCAGTGGTATACTGACCGTATTGATACTTCTCTTCGGGGAGATAACGCCGAAGACGATGGCAACTATACACGCTGAGAAAATGGCACTTATCTATGCGCCTGTCATCAGCCTGTTCATGAAGATCATGACACCTGTCATCTTCCTTATCAATGGTTTGTCTATGGGCGTGCTCCTTCTTCTACGCGTAGACCCCAATGCGAAAAACGATATCATGACCGAGACGGAGCTCCGTACCATCGTAGATGTCAGCCACGAGGACGGTGTCATAGAATCCGACGAACGCGAGATGATATATAACGTATTCGACCTCGGAGATGCCAAGGCCAAGGATGTCATGGTCCCTCGTGTCCACGTAACGTTTGCCGATGTGGAAAGCACCTACATGGAGCTGCTTGAGATATTTCGGGAGGACAAGTTCACCAGACTGCCGGTCTTCGAGGAGACTACAGACAATGTCATCGGTACCATCAACATGAAAGACCTTCTTCTCTATGACAACACGAAGGAGTTCCATATACGCGATATACTGCGCGAAGCGTACTTTACCTATGAATATAAAAATATCTCGGAACTGCTGGTAGAGATGCGGCAGGCATCTTTCAACATTGCCATTGTATTAGATGAATATGGCGAAACTGCCGGACTTATTACTTTAGAAGATATATTAGAAGAAATCGTCGGAGAAATCCATGACGAATATGATGAAAATGAAGAGGATTTTATCCAGGAAATCGGGGAACGGGAATTTGTCGTGGAAGGTTCCACCAACCTGGACGATCTGAACGACCGCCTCGACCTAAACTTCGAATCAGAAGATTATGACTCTGTCGGCGGCTTCATCATCGAGCGGCTGGACCGGCTCCCTGAAGCAGGTGATACGATCACGACAGAACAAGGGATACGTATGGTAGTAGAGACGCTGGATAAGAACCGGATCGAGACCGTGCATCTATATCTGCCGGAAGCCGAAGCAGAAGATGATACAGATAATTGACGGGATACTAAAATAAGGACGCTGGAATCTGCATTCCAGCGTCTTTTTATTTGTCCTCCTGCGCTTTTTTTACTTCTTCTCCCGCCAGATTGAGTATAGCTTCAATCTGTGCCTCTGTCATGCCAAGCTGCTGCGCCACTTCATCAACAGATACTTTCCTTCCCATATCTTCACTCATGTGTCGGATCGTCTCATCCAGCTCGGCAACCTGATCCACCATCTTTTTGTCCTGCCGCTTCGTCTCTGTCTGGGATTCTATGAACGCACGTATGCCCGCACGCACTTCCTCCATCACGATATCCTCGTCGTCGGCTCCCGCTTCACAGCGGCCAAGTGCTGCCATAAGGCTGATATTCCCTTCCTGGACCATATCGCCGATAAATACCTCTTTCTGATGCATCTGGAGCGCTGTATCTACTACAAGAGGCAGATAATAGGCGATACGCGCTTCCTTTGCATTCCCGCTCTTCATGCCCTCTATGCCCTGCATGTATTCCGCAAGATAGTCCTGCTCTTCACTGTCCAGGTCTGCCACCTCTTCCTCTGCCTCGATGATTTTGCCCGGCTGCTTCTTATACCCGATTACAGATACCTTCTGTGAAAGCAGATAGTCACAGACGAGCTCTGTCTGTTCCCGGGAAAGGCTGTCCTCCTCAAAGAACTTCTCTATCTCTTCCACCGTAAGCCGGTTCCCCTGCCCGGCGGCAAGTTCCTGGATGCTGCTCAGCTTGCTCCTGAATTCCAATCTGTCTGCCATATAATATGCCCTCCACCTTCCGGCTCATGCCCTCAAGCCCCGAGGCAGCCGGGGGACGCGCCGTTTTACAAAATATATTAGCACACTCCGAATAAAAATTCCATTGTAAATCATGAATGAAAGTGATACGATTACGTGGGTAAAATGAATAGAAACGGCTTCTGCCGTTAAGAAGGAGAATATAACCATGTCTATAGCAAGAGGTATTCTTAAGATAAATGGAATAAGACCGGAAGGCTGCAACCCGCTTCCTCTGTTCAGGGACCGCCGGAAACATAAATCCCCTAAAAGCAATGGGACGATGCTTCCGGAGGAGCTGGAACATTTCGGGTATGAATCAGCTTTCCGCGTTCTTCCCTACAAGATGCAGGACCGGTATACGAGGGTGAAGGCTGATCTGTCGCTTTCTACTATCGTATTGGAGAACGAACATCTGCGCGCTGAATTTCTACCTGAATTTGGGGGCCGCCTCTATTCCCTGCAGGAGAAACCGTCCGGCCGGGAGCTGCTCTTTCGCAATCCTGTCATGCAGCCGGCCAATCTCGCAATCCGGGATGCCTGGTTTTCTGGAGGAATCGAATGGAATATTGCGCAGCTGGGGCACACGTTTTCTACCTGTGATGACGTGTTTTTTGCCAGTGTCGGAACCGGCAGCTTCCGTGACGGCAAAGAGGAAGAATTTCTCCGCATGTACGACTATGAGAGGACGAGAGGACTTGTCTGGCAGATTGATTTCCATCTGCCACAGGGGGCTCGCAGCCTCACCGCCCATGTCACCATTCTAAATGACCAGGATCACAGCGTACCTATGTACTGGTGGACGAACATTGCCGTACCTGAGAAGGCGGGCAGCCGTGTGTTTTCCGGCACGGAAGACGTCCTGTACATAGAACCCCAGTCTCAGGCAGAAGGTTCAGAACACTGCTTCGGACGCGGACGGCTTCCCCATCTTCCCGTACTGTCCGGAAAGGATGCCTCCTATTCCCTGTGCTTTGACTTCTCCAGCGAATACTTTTTCCAGAATCCCATGTCCGACCCGGCGCCATGGGAGGCTGTCTCTTACACGGACGGTTCGGTATTCTGTGAACGCTCCACACAGCCGCTTCGCATCCGCAAGATGTTCTGCTGGGGCAGCCATAGCGGCGGACGCAACTGGTGCGACTACTTGTCTGTTCCGGGGCAGGGCGACTATATCGAGATCCAGGCCGGGCTTGCGCCGACACAGCTGCACGGCATGGATATGGACGCCAGGAGCCGCATGGAGTTCACCCAGATATTCGGTACCGCGGCCGTACAGCCGGGAGAGGGGAACCTGGACTCCTACAGCCAGGCGCGATCACTCGTGCATCAGGCTGTGGAGCGGTCTATCCCCGCATCGGAAGTCGCCCGGGCGGACGCCCGCTGCCGAAGTCTTGCTCCCCTTCCCTGTAAGACGGTGCTGCACTGCGGACACGGGTGGGGCGCGCTGGAGGACAGACGACGGCGCCTGGAGCATAAGGCTCCTCTGCCGTCCTGCCTGTCCTTCCCGGAAGAAAGCCTAGGTAAAGAGCAGGAGCAATGGCTCAGTCTGATGGAAGGCCGCACGCTGCCTGAAACAGACGGCGTTCATCTTCCTGCTTCGTGGATGACGGACGTCAATTATATACCGTATCTTGAACGTTGCCTGTCCACCCATCCGGACAGCATTACCGGGCGGCTTCTCCTCGGCGTATGCCTGTACGAAAACGGCAGCTACGGCGATGCCGTCTCCTTATGGGAAGAATGCCTGCTCCAGAAGCCCCTCCCAATCCTGCACCGCAATCTTGCCTACGCGGCGAATCAGGAAGGTAACCTCAGGAAGGCGGTCCGGCACATGGAGCAGATTCCCTTCGATACGTATCTGGATGCTGACCGCGCCTACCTTCAGGAATACTTCCAGCTCCTCTCCAAAGACGGACAGTGGGACACGATAGACAGCCTGTACCGCAGGCTGCCCGTACATCTGAAGGAGGATGAGCGTATATACCTGCTCGAATGCGAAGCCGCCCTCCACTTGGAAGATTGGGTCTTCCTCGAAAAAGCCTTCCAAAAAGAATACGCTTCCATCCGGGAAGGAGAGACGAAGATAACCGATATCTGGTTCGCATACGCCAGAGCACATCACATCGATTCCAGCAAGCTTCCTAAAAATCTGGACTTAAGAATGTTCTGACGAATAGGGACAGGGCAAAATGAATTGGGGACGGAGGTTTTTTAAAAAACCTCCGTCCCCAATTCATTTTGCCCTGTCCCCGGTTACTCATCAGAAATATTATGCCGCCGAACAGCCCGAAGATTATTCCGACATAAATCGCGGCGCACATGATGCTTGTCGCATACACCCACACTGATGCGCCTGACGCTATACAGAAGACCATGCCTGTTATGAGGGCCTCCGCGGACCAGCATATAATATTGACCGCAAGAAATACACCTGTCGCGAAGTCGTTTTGAAATACTCTATTTATCAGTTCCCACAATCTTTTCATCACAATACCTCCTCACTAAATTCGTTCTCATCTCTTTGCTGTCTTTATTATAATTTAGTATTGTTAAGGGAACCCGTGGACTGGTGATAAATCTACGTTAAATATCAGCTGATGATCAAGGTCTGATAGCCGTCCATCTTCAGTCTTCTTTCCATTTCGACCGCATCGCTTAAATTGTCATATCCTCCTACCTGGACGCTTAAGTACGGGCCCGAATCATCGATAAATGCGGGGTAATCCTGCTCCAGCAGCTCATTGCGCAGCCGTTCCGCATAGTTCCAGTTCCTGAACAGGCCGACTTGTACTCTGTAATAGTTCTCCTGGATGACCCCCGCTGAGTTGAGGGCGTCAAGAAAGCCTGACGCGATTGCCTGCGCGATGGCATCAAAATTATTGTCAAAGAGCATATTATCCGTATCGGAATTGATAAATCCGGCCTCCACCAGTACCGCCGGCATCTTTGTTCTTCTCAGCACGACCAAGTTCGGTCTTGCCTTCACGCCTAGATTTACAAATCCCACCGCCTCCAGCTGGTCATTGATGTCCTGGGCCACCTGGTATTTGAGCCCTGACAAGTCATATACAAGACTTTCCACCCCTGATACCTGATTATCCGTCGGGAAAGAATTCCTGTGGATGGACAAGAAGAAATCTACCCCCGCATTATTCGCTTTCGTCGCTTTCTCAAATGGTGTCTCATATACATCTGTCGTCCTCGTGTAGGACACATCTATTCCATTGTCCTGCAATATCTCACCCACTGCCAGGGCGAGACGTAACGTATCGTCCTTTTCCTGTCTGCCGTTGTAGACAGCGCCTGGATCACGGCCGCCGTGGCCCGCATCCACCATGACTGAATATGGCATAAAAAAATCCCCTTACATCCTTTTATTCCTATAATATGCAGTGAGTACGTTTTTAGTCACACACCAGCCAGACCCCATCCCCTCACCGTCTCCGTGCATCTCCTATGGAATTGTCATGGTATGTAAAAAGGCTTTTTTTAATTTCCCTGGCATTTATTTTCTCCTGATGTTCAAAAATTCTTCACCGTCAAATCGTGTGCCATGGGTGTCACTGAGACAATTTTCTTAATACACACCGCATAAATATCATCGTCCTTCCCAAGGCTTTCTTCTGTACAGCCTATTGCCGTGGGAATTTCATATGGTCTGAACATATCTTTTATCAGCGGTTTTGAAAAGGTGAAATACCCCTGTCTGCTCTGCCTGGTATAGCAATAAGATTCCGGTTCCGGCACCGGCTCCGGTATGTTAATGTTCAGCATGGAGGCTCCATATCCCATTCCTTCACACAGACTTTTTTCTGTCCAGTATCTCACTATCTTTTTCACCCTGTCCCATTCTCTTACCGGATACTCCGTGCTTCTCTGGATACCTATATCAGCGGTGACAGAAAGTGCAATACCCGGCACCCCATGGGTGTCTGCTTCCAGAACCGCGCCCACCGTCCCGCTACATGTCAGGTTTGTTCCCAGATTCTCTCCATAATTGACGCCGCTGATGCATATATCCGGTTTCCTCCGGGATAATTCTAAAATGCCGTGGGCCGCTGCATATGCCGGTAATCCATATACCTTATATCCGGTAACTTCTTTTCCGTTCAGCATTAATTTAACCCGCTCGATTTTCCCCAATTCATCTGTCCTGGGAAATGCTCTTCCCATGGATGTCTGCTGACATGCCGGCGCTGCAATCACAAGTTCTCCCAATTCCATTACCGCCTCCGCGGCCGCCTTAAGGCCAGGTGAATGTATCCCGTCATCATTGGACACTAAAATCAGTGGTTTCATACACTTCTCCCTTATCTATAACTCCCATACGTCATGGTTCGTGCTGCAGATTGCAATCGCCCCTGCATTCAGATTATCAATCACTATCTTCTTATCACACACCAGCCCTGCCGAAATAACAGGCTTTTTGTGCTCCTCCACAGCCCACTCTACAACTTTTGTCCAGCCAGGCACTACATTTATAAAATCAGCCTTACTAATTTCCAATTGTTTTCCGATACTCCGGTAGGAAGATGAATCCAGTATAAAAAATCTGTGTACTGTGTAAAAACCCTGTTCTTTCGCATACCTGAGCATGGAAGCTTTCGAACTTATAATTCCATCTGCCACAGTATTCTGCTTCATAAACTTAATTACAGAATTCCTTCCTGCAAAGCCATCCACCATATCAATATTCACAAAAACTGTCTTTCCTCCGTCTTTTAGACGCTTCACAATGTTACCAATATCTGCAATCTCCCCAAACAAGGTAAACGCAATCTTTGTCTCATTCTCCAATACAAGTTCCACATCTTCATCACAGATAACCCCCGGTATAACCGGGTTGTCTTCAAACAACTCAATCATTCTCTTCATGGCTAAAGCCTCTTCTTTCCCAGCACGGCTTAAAAAGGAATACGCATCCCGCACTGAAGCTATTTGACACTTATCTTAAGCTTGTACCTGGTATCTGTCAATGGGTTTCATTTCCAGTCCTTTCCTAAGTCTCTGAATAAAAAGATGTAGATCCAGCAAAATCCCCTCATCTGCCAATGCCATGACAGGTGCATCCGGATCCGTATTAATTGCAATCAGATGTTTTACCTTATGGATTCCTGCCTGGAATTGAACACTCCCGGATACTCCCACTGTAATCATAAGTTCCGCATTTGAAACATTACCTGAAAGCCCCACCTGCCGTTCCACTGTAAACCATCCCCGTTCCACCAGTTTCCTGGAACATGCGATGGTTCCTCCCATAGAGCCTGCAAAACATTCCAACACCTCAATATCTTCCCGCTCTGTAATACCCTCTCCTGCAACAACAAGCAGTTTCTCTTCCGTAATATTGACAGTATTTACCCTCCTGACAGGTTCCTGTTTAAGAATCTCGTAACCTTTTTGTGTTAATCCTCCTTGTATTGTTTCTATCTTCTCGACAACCGGCTTTGATATGCCATCCAGGTTTCTTTTTGGAATTTCCATAACCCCCGGGCGTACGGTTGCCATCTGAGGTCTTGTACACGTCTGGATATAGGCAAGCTTTTTTTCTTCAAAAGCAGGACGCACCTGCACAAGTGCACCTTCTCTGTCGATGTGAAGTTCTGTGCAGTCGGCGGTCAGTCCGGTCCTGAGCCGGGCTGCTATACAGGGCGCAAGATTTCTCCCGTGGCGGGTTGCACCGATAAGTACTATATCCGGTTTTATCCTGCGGCACAAATCTGCCGCCACGTCTGCTACCATATTTACATCAAGGCACGCTTCTTTTCCTTCATAGACAAACAGCTTTTCAACCGGATACCCGCTTAGCAGTCCGACCGTCTTTTCTGCAGTCTCTCCAAAGCATGCGGCATAAACCCGAAAGCCTGTCTCCTTTGAAAGCTTCTCTGCTTTTCCCAGAAGCTCCAGACTGACTGGCTCCACGCGCTCTCCTTTTCTCTGAATATATACTAAGATGTTTTTATCCATGCATTCTTGCGCTCCTCTATCAACGATACTGTCTCTTCTGCTGAAAGTCTGAGTAGTTTTACTTTCTTTTCCTGGCTGTTTGTGATAATCTTCACTACTTTGGTGGCGGAGCCTGCCTGTCCTGTCTTTGCCCGGTCTGCCCCGATACTTTCTGCATCCCACACCTGTATCTCTTTTTTTCTGCTCTGCAGCCGCTGTACCAGCGTGGGCACCCGGAACGTGCATGCAGACGGTTCTACAGACATAAGAACCGGAAGCTGCGCCTTTATGGTGATTATTTGGTCATCTGTCAATATCTTTGTTTTTATGAACGTTCCATGGGCTTCTAAAGCCGCGCATACTCCGGGCACGTACATGACATGGAGATCGGCCGCCAGTTCTCCTCCCACCTGTGCCGTATCTCCGTCTGTTGTTTTCAGGCCACAGACAACGACGTCATAGGGACCTGCCTTTCTGAGCGCACAAGATAACGTATAGGCAGTTGCCAGCACATCGGCTCCTGCAAATGCACGGTCGTTTAAAAGAAATGCCCGGTCCGCGCCGTAGGCCAGCGACTCTTTCAGTGTCTCTGCTGCATGCTTCGGTCCCATTGTAAATACATCGATACTTCCTCCTGCCTGTTCTTTTATATGAAGCGCTGTCTCAAGTGCTGCATAGTCATACATATTCATGCTGCTTTTCATCTCAGACCGAACAAGGCTGCCGTCTTCGTCACTTACGGTAATCTTATCTGACGGAACTTGTTTCACACATACTGCAATCCTAAGCATCACAATTCCTTTCTGGTGTTTCATCATTTTTATCTTATCTAAAAAACACATCCGCCTCGAGGGGCTATGTATCAAGGGATGCCCTTCCGGCATACATTTTTCCCAGCTCATCCGCGCACTTGACAATGTCCGCCACAATTCGGGCATTTGTATAAAATGGCTCCCTCTGCCATTCGGTCCGGTCCGGGTCGCCTGCTATCTTTTCGTACGTCTCTTCATTTGTTTCGATTCCCATATCCTTGAGTGTTACTGGCAATCCCACGCTGAGATTAAACTGTATGACCTCTTCGATTTCTTTTACTGGCGCGTGCTCTGCAAGGAGCTGGCAGATGACACCGAACGCCACCTTTTCCCCGTGAAGTGCGTTGTCGCCTCCCGGTAACGAAGACAGGCCGTTGCAGATGCAGTGGGCCGCGGCACAGCCTACATTCTCAAATCCAAGGCCGCTCATCAGCGTGTTGGCCTCAATCACCGCTTCGAGAGGTTCTGTTACAATCCCGTTCTCATTAGCCAGTTTTGCCAGCCGGCCATTTTGCATGATTGTTCTCAGGCACTCTTCAGCGATAATTTCTGCTGTTCTCGTCCTCCGGTAGCTCCCGCTCTCCTGGCAGATATAGTTGTTGCTGTCCATCGCCATCGTTGTCCGGGCTTCGAATGCCGTGGCCAATGCATCTCCCATGCCGGACACGAGGAAGCGGACAGGAGCTTTTGCTATGACAGAGCTGTCTATGAGTACCATGTCCGGATTTTTGGAAAAATAATAAACATCTTCATGTTCATGTCTGTCATTATAGATGATTGCCATTGCAATCGTAGGCGCATCGGTAGAAGCGCTCGTAGGTATGGCAATCAAAGGAACTTCCAGCTCTGAAGTGACACATTTGGCCGTATCAATCGCTTTGCCGCCACCAATTCCTACTATAGCTTCCGCTTGAAACGCACGTGCTTTTGAAATGGCCTCTTCTATACGCTCTTTTGTAATTTCAGTATGGTAACAGAATACTCATCAATGACAGCAAAGATTCTTTTTCCGTATTTCTTCGTATGCACTGCAAGCCTCATTAATTCACCCGGCCCTTGTATGTATCTTCCCGGGGACCCCCACGCCCTTGTCGTTGTATTGACCATACTATTACCTCCACTCATTTAAACCATATTTCCCGGATTGAGTATCCCCTCTGGGTCCCATTTTTGTTTTCTCCGGACAGCTTCTTTTACAATCACTTCGGGGGCGTTTCTTTGAAACATCTCTTTTTTCAGTTTCCCGACCCCGTGTTCTCCAAAGACTTCTGCGCTGTCTTCATATGCCTTGTGTACCCATTCTTCCATTATGCGTGTTCCTTCTTTATATTGGGCGCTGTCTTTTGCCATAAGGTTCACGTATGGCCCGCCCTCGCCAAAGTGTCCGAATATACAGTGAGGGATGTTGCTTTTATCCAGACGGCTCTGGTACTCGTCAAGAAGCGTCTCCCTGTCGGTAAGGCTTCTCGTTGTATCCAGTGATAATTTGCACACTTCCGGATATTGGCCATTTACCTTTCCTACTTCCATATTCACACACTCCGATGCGGCGTGACGGTATGCACGGAGGCGTTCGACCTCTTCTTCTGTGCACATGGCCCAGGCGTCCTCCGGGTCTCCTCCTGCTTCTATACATGCTTCGAGAAGGCCTGCTGCCTCTTCTTCAGCTTCCTCCTCTGATTCACCAGCCGTCTCTACATAGATGAGTACCTGAATCTGTTCTCCTATGTCCGGGAGAGACGAGATGGCAGACATGTTTTTCTTATATGTTTCGATTAGTCTGATTGTATGTTTGTCCATATATTCGACAGCCGTAATATGCTGCCTTTCTTCTATCCGTTCGGCAAATCTTACCGCCGTACGGTCGTCTGTGAACCGGAACAGGATTCCCCATATGTGCTGCGGTTTTTTTATCAGACGGATTTTAAAGGATAGAAACAGGACAAGCATTCCTTCCGAGCCGAATATTTCCCCGAATTCCGGCATATCCCAGGTGACTTCTATGATGTCTCCTTTTGCCGTGCAGACCTGGCATTGTTCCACATAATCTTTGAATCCCCCGTAACATCGGGTATGTATCCCCTTTGCCCCGCTTGCCGCAATTCCTCCAAGAGTGGCGGTTTTCTCTGTCGGAAGCACCGGAAAAAAGCAGGCGTCTTTCGTTTCTCTGGACGCCATCTGTTCCAGCTTTTCACCGGTCACACCTGCTTCGGCGTATGCATACCATCCTTTCTCATCCTCCTGTATATATATCCTGTTAAGCTTTTCTGTCTTAAGGGCCAGCCCCTTTACAGGTACCCCGCTTCCGGTAATTCCGGTGAGGGCTCCCTGTATGGTGATTGCTTCTTTCTGTATGCTTTTTTCTTTTACATATGCGATGAGTTCTTCCTTTGTTTCGGGAATGAAAAGAGCGTCTGCACTCCCTCTGTATTTTGATTCATCCTGAAAATATATTCTTTCCATGACATCTCCTCTTACAATATGAGTGAAAGCCTCTCCCATATATTCTTATAGTCATCTATGACGGCCAGGTCGGACATCTGGACGATCGGCGCGTGCTCGTCTGTATTCACGGATGCAATCCATCCACTGTTTTCTATTCCTGCGTAGAAAGCGGCAGAGCCTGACACTCCTATCGTAATGCAGACCTTCGGCGAATAGATATGTCCGGACACGCCGATGATTTCATCTATGAGCGCCCACCCATTCATAGCCACTGGTCTTGTGACGCCGAACATATAACCTTTGTCCTCTGCCAGCTCTTTTAGCTTTTGCACATCTTCTTTCGTGCGGACTCCCTTGCCCACTGCCAGAAGGACATCTGACTCCTTCTGCTTTGTTCCTGCCTCTATAAGTACCTTCTCATCTGTAGCTTTCACAGGGCGCGGGAGAACTCTTTCTGTCGGAAGCATCTCTGTACATGCAGGATATCCTCTGTCTTTCCATCCTGTAAGTCCTGCCGCAAAGGGTAGTTCGATTGGGAATGAGGCTTCCATGTTTGACTGGTATACTGACTTATGGAAAAGAGGGACATCCTTTTCCCACGTGATGTCACATATCCCCAAAAGACATCTGCATCCGCCAAGTGCGGCGTAGCGCCCGGCTACCTCATCTGTACGGTTTCCGTGGGCCACCAGAATCCCTTCATACTTTCCGCCGCGGTTGATTTCTATGAGGTCTTCCGCGATTTCCAACGGTTCAGCTCCCTTGTAGGAAAGTGCGTCTATACATCCTGTTTCTTCCGGTACCGATGCCGATACAAGCTCCCATTGTTTTTTCTGCTTTCTATAATCTTCCGAATCTTCTGCAGAGATGATAAACAGCCATCTCATACGGCAAGCCCCCTTTCTTTACATGCTCCTTCGCTCTTTAATCCATCTGCCCAGCTCTTCTGCAGCTTTCTGGCCTGTTGCCTTCATTCTTTCACCTTTTCTTTCTCTGTTGATATAGGCCATGCCAGAGGGGTTTTCGCCGCTGTAAGTTTTCAGAATTTCAGCTCCTGTAATATCCACATTTTTCTTGCCGTACTGCATACGGTCTTTTAAAGTGGGGACTCTCAGCTTGCTGATTACCGCATTTCCTATGACTAGTACGGCAGGGGATTGTGCCGTCTGTCCGTATAGGCTGCCCCCCGCTTCTGTGACGGCCCAGAGTCTTCCGTCCTCTAAAAGATGCAGATCCACTACATTGGAAATCAACGGTATTCCAAGGGTTGCTGCCGTAAAATATGAGGTCAGCCCGTTGTTTCCCGGAGCGGCCTGCCGGCCCATAATTATATAATCCTGAGGATTTTCCTTTGCATATGCTGCTATCTCCTGTGCAATCCCTTCCGGCATAAACCGTATGTCCCGGCCTTCGTTATCTATTCGGACTGTCCTGTCATACTTAAGCGCGTTCAATGTCTTCAGGTAGAGTTCTGCCTGCTCTCCTGCAACAGTCAGCGCTGTTTTTTCAAGATGCAGATTAAGACCTTCTGCCTCGTCACAAAGTCTTAATCCAAATTCCAGCCCGCTTTCGTCGAAGCAGTTCCACATGGTACGGACAAAGGATGTGTCTACCTGCATCCTTTCATCCACCGTGTAATCCTCCGCCGCCATCTGGTCAAGATCCGGTATCACCTTAAAGCATACGAGAAGTTTCATTATTTCTTATATGGCAGAATGGTTCCGATATTCATGACTCCGTTGGGGTCAAAAGCTGCTTTTAATTTTTTTACAATATAGAGTGCTGAACCGTGCTCTTTGTCAATCCAGTGTACTCTGTGCTTTCCTACTCCGTGGTGGTGGCACATGGAGCCGCCGGCCTTGATCGTCTCTTCACAGATGATTTTCTTAATTGGAAGGTGATATTTTTTAATCTCGTCTTCCGGCGCACAGTCTACCACATTATACCAATATACAAAGTAGAGGTTGATGCCGTTGGAATAGCAGTGTGAGGCGTGTGCCCCAAATACCGTGATGTCCGGTATTTCATTTACTACCCGCTCTTTACAGATGCGGTAGATCTCCTCAACCGCGCTCCAGTTTGCGGAAATCTCTGTGGTACAACATACGTTCTTCGTCTCGAGAACTTCTTTTCGTTCTTCTTCGATACGTGCCGCATCCCAGTTCAGATTTGCGAACCACGTCTCAATCAGCTTATGGTCGACTTCTGTACACTCGGAATACTTTGATACAATCTCCCGGATGCCTTCTGCATTTGCTTTGGATACTTTTTCCGGGCCTTCTGTCACGAAGAGAATCACGCATTTTCCCGGTGCAAAGTGGGAGAAATGCTCTTTTCCGTCCTCTGCGTCGTAGAGTCTTGCCACAGACGGTTTGTAACCTTCTGTCATTACGTCGCGCATAATGCGGATGCCTGTTATCATGTCATCCAATGTATATCCCTGGCATACATGGTATTCCGGGAAGTATTTATATAGTTTTACCGTTACTTCTGTAATAAAGCAGAGCGCCCCTTCGTTTCCTAGCACTACATGGCGGATATCCGGTCCTGCAGCTCTTCTTGGCACAGCTTTGATGTTGGTGATGGTTCCGTCTGGAAATACTGCTTCCACCCCTGCCAGCATGTCTTCGATTCCGCCGTACATCGTGGAAAACTGTCCGATACTTCTTGTTGCAACCAATCCTCCCATCTGCGCCAACGGCTTTGACTGCGGGGAATGCCCGGTTGTATAGCCAAGTTCTCTCACCTGGTTTTCCAAATCTTCAAGCACAACACCACATTCACAAGTTGCCTGCATATTGTAGGTGTCAATATTGATAATCTTCTTCATCTGAGAACCATCCAGCACGATAGAATTCTCAACAATTGTCTCAAGGCCGCCTTCCGTGGCAGAATGTCCTGTGCGGGGAACAACGTTTATCCCGTTGGCATTGGCAAATCTTAACACCTCGGACACCTGTTTTTTGTCCTGTACAAATACAACTGCCGCCGGAAGCGGGTTGGTAAATACCTTATTATATCCTTCATATTTTCTGAATCTGTCATAAGAGCTTTCCTGCAGTACTTCCGTGTCTGTCACCACTGCGTCTGCCCCGCATATTTTCACTAACTCTTCTACAATTTCTTCTCTTAATAAACTCATGGTTTTTACCTCTTTCTTCTTATTATTAATCGGCTGTCTAGCCAAACAGCTCATATATCTTTTTATTTACCGGGTCTGAGTATTCTTTTATATCGCGGTAAATATTGTTGATTATCTTGTCATATGTTTCGGTGTGTTTAAGCTCCGGCTTGAAACTGTCTCGTATCCTTACCATCTTGTCAATGGCTGTCTCGTAATCCGGGTAAGCCCCGGTTCCCACGGCCACGTTGATAGCCGCCCCAAGCCCTGCCGCGTTATTGATGACATTGCGGACGCTTGGTATGCCGAATACATCTGCAAATATCTGCATAAACAGTGGGCTGTTGGAGCCGCCTCCTGATACGATCACCTGTTTTGGTCTGATGCACTGTTCTTCGCACATGGCGTCCACGCTCATCTTCATGGTCATTGCAATGGCTTCCAGTATGGAGCGGTACATGTGCGCTCTTTTATGGCGGCCGTCAAATCCGATAAACATCGCCTTTCGGTAGGGCAGATGATTAGGCGCCAGAAATTCGCCTACTGTTATCAGTCCCTCGCTTCCGGGAGCGATAAGCCTTGCTTCTTTTTCCAGAAGCTCTTCCACACTGATACCCAGACTTTCCGCTTTTTCTTCCATTGCCTCGCCAAGCAGCTCTTTGAACCAGGATACACTCCACATCCCCCGTCTGATTCCTGTACTTGTCTCATAGAGATATTCGCGGGGAATGGCGGACAGATTGGACCAGTATTCTACGGCTGTGTCTGTATATACTTTTCCGCGCATCATCCCGCCGATGTAGGTGCCAAGGGATACGAGTACAGAACCGTCATCCCGGATACCCGCTCCGAGTCCTTCCGCCGCTTTATCATTGGCTGTGGCGATTACCGGGCAGCCTTCAGGGAGAAGTGTTGCTTCACTGGCCTCTTTTGTCACGTATCCGAGGATATCACCGGGCATCACCAAATCGAACAGGTTCTTCCTTGTGATGTTATATTCTTCATAGTCTTCCGGATTGTCGCTCCACTTCCATTCCTTTTTGTCAAAGGGGCCGTAGACTCCTTCATAGTTAGCTGCCGTATCTTTGAATTCTCCGGTCATCCGGACAGTCAGATAGCCGGTTGTCGTGGAGAGATAGGCCATGTCTGCGACATCATTCTGGTAGGGCTTTGCCAGGCGTTTGTCCATCCAGTTGATGACTGGATATGCCAGCGTTCCGTCTTTTTTGAGATAGGTCCTGCAACAGCGGATACTGCCAAGGCCGATTCCCAATATCTCTTCCCTGCTTCCTTCAAATTTTTGCATCAGTCCCCGGCATGCAGTTACAAGAGAGTCCCACAAATCATCATCCAGATGTTCTGCTGTATCTGCGTCCGGCACATACAGGGGGCGGAGCATTACCTTTTCTTCACAGTCAAGGGCGCCGTCCAGGCTGTAGATTCCGACCTTCGTGCTCTGGGTCCCTCCGTCGATTCCGATTACGTATTTCATCTACGCATTTCCTCCTTCGGTTTCATTTGCCATCTCTTTTTGGTTTGCCTCAATCTGCGCTTTGTTCTTTTTTATATAGCGAAGAAGTATTCCTACGAGCACAAGGCAGACAACGATTGTTATGAGCATATAGATGAATATGTAACGGTATCCTTGTGCCCCTTCATACGTATCCAGCCAGTGTCCACACAACGTTGCATTGAATGCATCCGGCAGGAATCCGATGAACATGGCAAAGCCTGCCACAGCGCCATAGATTTTCTTCGGTGTTCCAATCTCTCCGATGATTGCATAGTACATTCCTCTCATGCCGTAGATGGCGAAGGAGCTTACTACCATAATCACGACTGTGATAACCGTATATTCTACTCCTACCGGAATTCCAAGCAATGCCAGGAGTGATACGATGAACATGATATCAAAGATGCCGATTAACAGTGTACACCTTCCGCCCATCTTTTCTGAGATGAACCCGCTCAGCGGCGCGGCAACCAGACGGATTACGTCTTTTCTTAAGATTCCCACATATCCTGCCGCCACTGCGGACATGCCCAATATGTTCTGTCCGTATGCCTGCATGTATGAAGAGGAGGAGTATGCGGCGTAAATCGTGAAGATTACCCCTGCCACAAGCCAGGCGGACGGTGTCTTGAGTGCTGTCACCATGTCTTTCATCACAGATGTGTCGCTGGATGTACCCTGGCCTGTATTGTCTGCCATGAATAAGAAGCTTATGACTCCACAGATGATAGACAGGATGGCCAGTGCCAGGATGACGGCCCGGATACCTCCCATACGTTCAAATACCTGCATCAGACCGAGCCACATTACGAGGACGAATACCCCTCTGACCCCTTCAAACAGGCCGAATATTTTGCCCTGTCCTTCTTTTTCTTCCAGTAGTGACACTGCCTTTGTCATGGCCGGCCAGAACATGCCGATATTGGTAATTGCCCATAAGCCGTGGATAATCATTGTCGAAGAAAATGAAGGCATGGTGGACAGCCAGATTCCGAGTATTCCACATCCGGTTGCAGACGCTGCAAATAATTTCCTGTGAGATATCCGGTCGGCGATCCATCCGCCGGGTATGTAGAGTATGGCGGCCAACGCACCAAACAGGCTCATGGACATGCCGAACTGTGTGTTACTCTGGCCCAGCGCTTCTCTCAGCGGCTCATACAGCGCCCACCTGAGGTATGGAAGCTCTGTGATAATTCCACAGGTCATACAGATAATCATAAATGTAACCCACTTGTTTCTCTTTTTTCCTTTTTCCAATGTCTTTCACCTTTCCCTTTCCTTTGTACTATCTCATTAAGAATCCGCCGTCTACCGTGAGTACATGTCCGTTTACATAGTCGGATGCACTGCTGGATAAGAATACGCATGCCCCCATCAGATCATATAGATCTCCCCAGCGGTTGGCCGGGATATGAGCCAGGATTTCTGCATTTCTTTTTGCGTCGCTTCTTGTCTTTTCTGTAAGCTTCGTAGCAAAATATCCCGGTGCTATGGTATTTACCTGGATGTTGAACTGTGCAAGTTCATCGCACATTGCTTTTGCAAGTCCTGCGATTCCATGTTTTGTCGCGGCGTAGGCCGGTGACCACTGTCCTCCGAGGAAGGTATAGAGGGAACCAATGTTGATGATTTTTCCGCTCTTCTGGGGTATCATGTATTTACATGCTTCGTGTGTCATCTCAAAAGCTGCCGTCAGGTTTACAGCCACCATTTTGTCCCATTCTTTTCTTGTATATTTTGTCACATCTTCTACATTGATACTTAAGCCTGCACAGTTTATGAGGATGTCTATGCTGCCCCATGTGTTCACACATTCATCGATCACTCTTTTACATTCTCCGTCTGCCGTAATGTCAGCCTTGACAAACCGGTACTCTTTGCCGCATCCTTCGATTAATTCCTTTGTCTCCCCGTCGTCATCTACAATGCTGACTGCCATTACATTGGCGCCGCCTTTTGCAAGAGCTGTGGAGAACGCCTGCCCAAGACCTGAGTTTCCTCCTGTCACCACCGCATTTTTCCCTTCCAGTGAAAATAATCCCATGTGAAAATCGTTAATTTGATGCATCATCTCTTCCTCCATTCGTTTTTTATGTGTATCGTAAAGCAGCCTTCCTCTGCACATTGTGTGCATCTCCCGGAGGGTTTTATAGTATAGGGAACGAAGTTTTCTATACGATAAAAAAAGACGAAACAAGCATACTTTAAAAGTATACTGGTTCGTCTTTCTGCGCTTCTAACGATACGGTTATTTGATTTGCGCTTATCGTATCATGCTCATCTTTGACTGTCAATCTGCATTTTCAATTCTGGCCTTTTCGACAATCTTACCCTTGCTTTTTTGTGCATCTTTTACATACACGTTTTTATGCATTCTGTATTGACATTGCTTGTATTGTCTGTGATGGCATTCATCATTTTCATACACTAGGCCGCCTGAGTAAAATCTACAACAGCAATCTCTGTCAAAGCAGCCTTAAGTCTTTCAACAATAACTTCAATTTTTTGAACTGTAACACCATTTAGATAAACTTCACCACACTGGGTACATTTCGTACAAGGTACATTCTTAATAATAATATAGCAGTTGTTGTAATCAGTCATATATGTTGTAGTAGATTCTTCTAAATCACCTTTACATAAAAAACAGTTCATGTCAATTCTCCTTTCTTACTTTTAAATCTTCACTCCACTTGTTGTTGTCCGGATAATATGCCGTAACTACCCAAAGCAGTGTTTGATTACTTCCAACCACTACATGCAGGGATTTGCCACTCACAGAAATTCCCAGTATCAAACAACTAGGGTAAGGATAATCAGTTGGATACTGTTCGATAATCTCTCCATTTATAATGCAGTTTATTACATCTTTAATTAAAATACCCCGCTGCTCTAGCCGCTTAGCTGCATGCATTGTTATTTCTATATTTTCAGGCATACATATTTTACGCAAAACATTGATGTCTAATTCCAAGTAGCTTCACCTTCCTTTTTATTTATAGTACCACAAATGCAATTGTTCATCTACTGCCATATAAAAATTACTGACATTCATATCTTTATCATTCATTCGTACCACATAGACAAATACCCTTGAAACTTTTGCAGCTTCATATTTTTATGCATTTTGTATTGACATATTCCATTTCATCTGATAATATTTGTAATAATTTAACATTGAAGCGCCAGTTGAAAAGAAGAAAGACGCCACAAGCCTTACAAAGGTTTGGAGGTGTTTTTTTGTTATTTTCAAACATTTTACCAAAGAAAGGATGTCAATTATTATGAAAAATTCGAAAGAGCGCAGCAGAATCAGAAAAATCGCTTTCTGGCCTGCCTTTCTTCTCCTGTTTGGCTCTCTTGTGTACAGCATTGTAGACCGGGACGGATTTTATGCTATGGCAGATGCCGCTAATACCTGGGTTCTGAATCATTTTGGCTGGACATACAGTCTTACGAGTTTTCTCTGCCTTGTAGCTGTGGCCGTTGCCTATTTTTCTCCTCTTGGCAATGTTATCTTAGGCGGAAAAGACGCCAAACCGATACTTTCCAAGAAGAACTGGGCTACTATCACGCTCTGTACCGCTATGGCCGCGGGCGCTCTGTTCTGGGGAATTGCTGAGCCTGTCTACCATATGTCTTCACCCCCGGCCGGATTGGAACCAAATACGTGGGAATCTGCAAAGTTTGCCATGGAGACTATGGTCCTGCACTGGTCCATACATCCTTATTCCCTTTATACCCTACCGGTCATCGCCTTTGCCTTTGCATTTTTTAATATGAAAAAGCCTTTTTCTGTCGCTTCCCAGCTCAGCATCATAACAGATAAACTGCATATAAAGACAGTGGGGGACAGTAAGTTTCCACAGATACTGGATACCATCCTTCTGTTTGCCATGGGGCTTGGCATTCTTGGCGTCATATGCACCGGCACTTTGAACATGGGCGGAGCGCTCCAGGAGCTAAGCAAAATGGAAAGCAAATCCACCGCATGGCTTATTATCCTTGCCATTGTAACGGTCTGCTTTATCATCTCTTCTGTCTCCGGTATACAAAAAGGAATCAAGCTTCTTTCTAACATAAATGTCGTCATCTATCTTGTTATACTGGCCGTGCTGTTTATCCTCGGGCCTTCCATGTTTATGATTGACGGTACTGCGGAAGCTGTCGGTGGCACGTTCTCACAGCTTTCCTCCAAGCTTCTGACTACCGGGGCATATGCGTCCGACCCGTGGGCCAAGAGCTGGACCGTCTTTTATGCCGGCAGCTGGGCAAGCTGGGCGCCTATATCCGCCTGTTTCCTTGCACGTCTCGGAGTAGGATATAAGATTAAGGATTTAATTAAGATTAACTTTGGGATACCGATTCTGTTCAATATTGTGTGGTGCGGTGTTTTTTCCAATCTTGCAATCAACTATCAGCTTACCGGAAAGCTTGATTTGATTCATATTCTGGAGACAAAGGGGGCAGAAGGAGTAATCTATTCCATTTTCCGGGATATGCCCGGCTCCACCTTCATCATACTGCTGTTTTTTGCAGCTCTGATGTTTTCCATGATTACGGCAATGGACTCTACCACGAATTCCATCGCTGCTTTATCTACTTCTGGCATCTCGCCAAAAGAGCAGGAAGCGCCGGTATTTTTAAAAGTAATGTGGGGTGTAATGTTTGCCGTACTGTCCTACATCATGTTGACCATTTCCGGGATTGACGGGATTAAGCTTGTGTCCAATCTGGGTGGGCTTCCTAATATATTCATTCTGCTGGGCGGGGTCTTCTGTGTGTTTGTTATATCTTCTAATGTAACGAAATATAATCTTGTGGATAAAGTGAATCAGAAAAAGGAAGAGTAAGCCAATCCTGACCACCCGTCAAACGTAGCATCATAGACTTAAGAAAAAAGGTTTTTCCTACATGAATAAGCCATATAAAAAATGCAGTATGACGATAATCAGGTCATACTGCATCGACTAATTCTTAAATACCCTTATTAGCGGCTCAGTGCCGTAAGATCCGACTTTTCATATCGGTTATGCCCCTTTATCCCCTTTTTATAATTCCAGCATGTGATGGCTTCCTCCAGGGATTTTCCTTTATTGTCTTCAAAAAAATCCCGTATATAGGTATTGTACTCGAACTGTCTGTCAATGACCGTCTTCCCCTGCTTCTTCTCTTTTACAATCCTATGATAGGCATCTATGGCATCTCCATATGATTTGCCCGCATTGCTCTTCAGCCATTTCTGAAATGCAACATGAAACGAGAACCCTTTGCCAATTCTTTCTTTAAAAAATGCCCGGTGCCTCTCCGTACATACAAAATCAGGCTCTATTATCGAATCTTCGGTCATAACTTTCGTATTCGCCGCAGCCTTTCTCGTCGTCCTCGCCGCCTGCACCCTATCCCGTCATAGAGCTGCTTTCCTTCATTCGCCTCACAATCTCCCCTCAAGTCCAGATCAAGCGCCCCCAATGATATCTATCTTCTTTACATCTCACTGCGCCAGTCGGTTTATACTATTGTACCAAGCTGATGTCGCTACGGCTAGTCCTAGTTATGAATTTCCCTCTGTTTTTTCATTATGAATACCCCCGTTCTAAGACAGTCTTTCATTAATATCTCTTAACCTTCCATACATCTGCCGGTACAGTTCATAACGTTCCTCATATATTCTTACCGCCTCTGCTTCCGGCTCCACCACAGTTCCTGGCCGTACCATCTGGCCTGCCGCATCCTTAAGAGAACGATAAAGGCCGAGCACCACCGCTCCAAGAACAGCGCCACCTAAAGCACCGGTATCTGCACACGCCGAACAATACAGCTCTCTTCCCAGGATACTGGATCTGATTTGCATCCAAAGAGATGATTTGCTTCCGCCGCCGCTGACAACAACCTTATTGACGGGAATACCGGCATGGCGGATGCTGTCAAGAATGACCCTGCACTCGAATGCGGTCCCTTCGAGTATTGCCTTGTAGATTTCTTCCCTGCCTGTGGCCATCGTAATCCCGATTACTGCCGCCTTCGCCTTTTCATCCATGTGCCCCGCCGTTGCTCCGGCAAAATGCGGCACTACAAGCAGATTAGACGGATGCTGGCCCTGCTGTCCGTTCAGGCCGGCAAGAATTTGATCCTTTGGTTCCTCAGACCCTCCGAAAAAATTGTCAAGAAACCAGTTTACACCTGCCCCGGCTGCATTATGCCATGCGACGGTATTATATAGATGCGGCCGGACAAAGGGTTCACAGGAGATGAGATTCTCCCGGATACTTTTGCTGTCTATTCTGCTGCCGAGCACCGTTGTTATCCCTTCTGTCGTTCCGACAGTATTCGAGCAGATTCCCGGCTTTACCGCACCTGCACCGATAGCATTAAATATGTGGTCGTGGCTTCCCACCAGAACCGGTATATCATAAAAGATGCCAAGCTCCTCTTTTATCTCCTTCCTGACAGATCCGGCTACCGTTCCGCCTGGAACCGGATGGGACAGAAGGTCCTTACTGATCTGTACCGCATTAAGGATTTCATCTGACCACTGTTTTTTTCTTATATCAAATGCCATCGTCCTTGATGCCATGGAATAGTCTATGACGGCCTCCCCCGTCAGGACAAAGCCTATATAATCAGTAAAGCACATATATTTCCATACTCTCCTGTGTATTTCCGGATAGTGCGCCCGGATATAAAGCATCTTGTTCAAAGAATATATGTAGCTTAGGTTCAGCCCTGTTATCTCTGTGAGCTTTTCCTCTCCTAAGCGGCAGGCCACTTCTTTAAGCTCTTCACTCCCCCTGGAATCAGATCCAATGATACTATTCATCAAAGCGCATCCGTCAGCACCTACCGGAACGACTGCCTCCCCCAGGGAGGCAACCGTAATCAGCCTGATCTTCTCTGCCGGGGATGTATGCAGCACCTCCGCCACGGCCCGAAGCGTCTCTTCCTTCACCTGAACAGGAGAAAGTTCCCGTTTCCTCTCTTCTAATCCATATGTCCGCAGCGGCCGGTAGACCCTGGCGCACATATTTCCTCTTTCATCTATAATGGTTGCCTTAATGCCGGATGTTCCGATATCAATTCCTAAAAACATGACCGCTCCTCTTATGTATGCGATGCATTTTTAAATGCGTTCAATACCTCCACCGTTCTCTCGTATATAATCTCCATCGCCTGATTGGCCAGATTGCAGAAGTTTACCGGATTTTTCGATTCCTGTATCGTCTTCATAAGGTATGGAGCAGGCGCCGTATCAATGGCGGTAAAATAATTGATTTTTTTGATCCCTGCCGATATAGCTGCCTGAATCTGGTCAAAAGGGGTCCCTGAACCACCGTGCATGCCGAGATGCACATCCCCAGCCAGGCTCTTAATCTTTTTAATCCGTTCTATATCCAGATTCGGCTCCCCTGCATATACGCCATGGACAGTTCCAAAGGATGTCGTCAGCACATCACAGCCCGACCTCTCACAGAATACCTCCGCCTCCTTCGGGTCGGTAAAATATACACTTAAATCTGACAAGTCGCTCGTCTCCTGTCCGTGTACATCACTTGGCATGTTATTAGGCATGGCGCCAAGCTCTGCTTCCACTCCTATTCCTAGAGGCTTCACGATATCTACGAACCGCCTGACCTCCTCGATATTTTTCTCCAGCGGAAACCTGGAACAGTCATACATAATTGAAGTGCAGCCAAGCCTTACCGCTTTCATACAGTGGTCGAAATCAAAACCATGATCCACATGGACAGAGATTGCCGCTGTTGACTTCCTTGCATAATCCAGCATCAACGGTACCGCGATCTCTATTGGGACAACGCTTTCCTCTGTCTGCGCGTGGTTAATCGTCACCGGCATTCCTGTATCCTCTGCAGCCTCGATTACAGCCCTTAATGATATCTGATTGGGGGTATTAATCGATGCGATTGCAAAATTATTTCTCTCCGCCTCCTGTAACATTTCCTGTAAACTTACTAACATTGTTTCTTCCTCCTTATGTGTTCTCGTTTTCAGCTGCTTATCTTTGCTTTCTCTGCTTTACCATGTCCATGGAAACTGCCGCCAGTACCACAAGGCCCTGTACGATCAATTGCCAGAATGAATTGACATTCATCAGGTTCAGCCCATTTTTAAGGACTCCTATGATCAGGACACCAATCATGGCACTTACCACACTGCCGGAACCGCCCATCAGGCTGACTCCTCCGAGAGCGCTGGCCGCCACGGCATCCATCTCCCAGCCGACTGCGACAGCGGGCTGTCCTGAATACATCCTGGCCGCCATGACAATCCCAGCCCATGCCGCCAGAAAGCCAGACAGCGTATGTACGGTAAACTGCACGACCTTGATATTGATTCCAGAAAACCTGGCTGCTTCCATATTTCCGCCCACGGCATACACATATCTCCCCATCCTCGTTTTATTCAGGAACAGCCATATCAAGATAACCCATACTACCGCATAGATGACCGGGAGCGGAATAATGCCAAGCCTCCCTGTCCCCAGGTTGGTAAATGCTTTCTCTGTGCATCGGATGGGTTCCGCATTTGTCATCAGGTAAGCAATCCCTCTGGCAATATTGAGCATGGCCATCGTCGCGATGAATGCCGGTACTCTTACCATGGACACGAAGAAGCCATTGAATGCACCACATGCGGCTCCCGCGAGAAGTCCCAGCATGATTGCGGCAGGTATGGGCACATGATAGTGGGCAATCATACCTGCGGCGACCGTCCCCCCCAGTGCGAACACCGAACCTACGGATATATCAATGCCGCCTATGATGATACACATCATTACCCCTAATGTCAGAAAGACATTATTGGTCATCTGACGGAGCAGGCTCATCAGGTTGCTCTGCGTCAAAAAGGAATCGGACATGAATGTCAAAAACAGACATAATATGACAAGACCGCTGATTATTGCAACATTATCCTTAAGAAACGACTTGTTTCCCGCTGTCACTCTTCTTTCTCTATTTTCTGCCTTCATCAGTTCTTCCCTCCAATGCGTATGATAATATTCTCTCCTGTGAAAATTCTTCCCTGCTGACAGTCCCCGTGAGCCTGCCTTCACTCATCACGCAGATCCTGTCACTCATCCCCATTACTTCCGGCATCTCAGACGAAACCATAATGATGGACATCCCTTTCTTCGTCAGCTCATTCATAATGGAGTATATCTCAGCCTTCGCGCCCACATCGATTCCCCTTGTAGGTTCATCCAGAATGAGCACATCCGGCTTAACCGCCAGCCATTTCGTAATGACGATCTTCTGCTGGTTGCCCCCGCTTAAGTTGCCTGCCCTCTGGCTGTAGGACGGTGTCTTGATTCCCAGCAGCTTCTGATACGTATCCAGCATGCCTTTTTCTTTTTTCCTGTTTACCCGTATCCCCTTGATAAACTCCTTCAGGACTGTAATCGTCATATTAAAGCCGACCGTATTTTCCAGTATCAGCCCCTGGAGCTTTCTATCCTCCGGTACAAGCGCAATTCCGGCTTTCATCGCAGACAGAGGGTCATTGATATTCACCCGTTTCCCTTTTACATAGATGTTGCCGTCCTGTAACCTTGTGATACCAAAGAGAGCCTGCATCAGCTCCGTTCTTCCTGCACCGACCAGCCCTGCAAATCCCAGTATCTCTCCTTTATGTAGTTCAAAATTTATATCATGAAGTGTTCCTTCCTGCTCAAGATGCTCTGCCTTCAAGACTACTTCGCCCTTCTCAAATGAATCCCGTATATAATAGTTGTCCAGCGTTCTGCCTACCATGAGGGAAATCAGTTCTTCCCTGTCCGTATCTTTTGTGACTACAGTTTTTATCAGCTCCCCGTCCCGCATAATCGTGATGCGGTCCGTTATCTCAAATAATTCTTCCAGCTTGTGGGAAATAAATATGATTGCAGTACCCTTTTTTCTGAGGTTTCTCACAATCTCGAACAACATCCGTATCTCATTGTCAGAAAGAGAAGATGTAGGCTCATCCATCACGATAATCTTTGACCGCTGTCTTACAGCTTTTACAATTTCTACAATCTGCTGCTGGGCAACGCTAAGGTTAGAAACCTTTGCACCCGCATCGATGTCCACTCCCATCTCTTCCAGCGCCTGCTGTGCATGTTTTCTTGATTTTTTACGGTCAATGTAGCCATATTTATCAGGGGCCTCATCCAAAAACATATTATCTGCGACCGTCATCTGGGGGACGAGTAAAAGCTCCTGATGGATAATGCTGATTCCATGCTCTTTTGCATCCCTGACCGAGTTCATCGCCACCTTGTGCCCGTCAATATAGATGTCTCCCTCCTCAGGGAGGTAGATTCCACCAAGGACTTTTATCAGTGTGGATTTGCCGGCACCGTTTTCGCCGAGCAGAGCATGGACTTCTCCTTCTCTGACCTCCAGACCTACGTTCTTCAATGCATATACACCGGGAAACTTCTTATGGATATTAATCATCTGCAACGCTAATTCACTCAACAACGCTCACCTACTCCCTGCTTTTTTGAATATAGAGGACAGAATATGTCTCTTTTATGATGCAAAAAGCCGCCAGCACTATGCTGACGGCAATTATCTGCACTATCTTACTGCCAACCATCTGTCCCGTAATCTTTCACATTCTCTTTTGTGATTAAGAAAGTATCTACTTTGATTTCTTTATCTACTTTCTCTCCCGCCATGATCTTATTGGCCGCTTCTACACACTGCTTGCCAATATTGATCGGAGACTGTGCCCCGGTACCAGCCATGCCGCCTTCTTCTATAGATTTCTTGGCATCGGGTGAACCGTCACATCCAAATACTGCAACCTGGTCAGTGAGGCCCGCTGACTCTACTGCCGAATATGCGCCTAAGGCGGAAGGGTCATTGATACAGAAGAATCCAACCAAATCCGAATTAGCCTGTATAATGTTTTCTGCAATGGGCAGTGATTCTGCCGTATCGCCTTTTCCATTCTGCTGTGAAACAATCTCAAATTTGTCTTTGGCATCTCCGAGACCTTTCATAAACCCTTCTACACGCTGCACACAAGCTGCTGCATATGGCGCATCCAGTATCGCGATCTTACCGCCGTCCGGATATCTTTCTGTCATAGCCTCGCCGACCACCTGACCCGCGTATTCATTGTTAGAGACCAGGATGGTATCTACTTTATCTTTATCTGTAACATCCGTATCAAAGTTGACAACCGGAATATCTGCATCCTTCAGCATGTCAAGCGCCGGTGCAATGCCTTCCGAATCCACCGGACATAAGAACAAGACTTCAATGCCCTGGTTGATCATGTCCTCGATCTGCTGTATCTGCGTAGCGATATCCTGCTTTGTATCGAGTGTAATCAGCTCGTCACCATTTGCTTCTACTTCTTTACGGATGGAACCTTCGATTGTGGTAAAAAACGGATTGTTCATAGTCATACATGTAAAACCGTACTTATGTCCTCCGCCCTTGTCTACACTGTCTTCAGCTGCTCCACTTTTGGTGTCCTCGTTCGGACTTTCCTCTTTGCTACCACATGCCGTCAGTGCCATGCTCATGACCATTACTGCTGACAGCATCGCAACCATGATTCGTTTCTTCATAGCCTTTTCCTCCTTAAAATAGATTGTTTGTCGTAAAGTGTATTCTCTGCCCGGTGCCAGGCAAATTACCTTTTTCATATTGTATAAAAAGTCCTTGACGTTACATCTTTTCTTCTTCTACTGCTTCTATGGAAGTATTGATATATCTATCTGATATTTCCTTATCCTTCAGATACAGCAGTATATACAGGCAGTCCAGCATAATCATCTGGGTTACCGTCGCGCAGGACGGCTCATAGCCAAAATTTAGATTTTCATTGTTCACAGTCTTCAGGACGATGTCTGCAAATTGTTCCAGTGGAGTATTGTCATAACTTGTGACTGCTATTGTAACGGCACCTTTTTTTCTTGCCCGCTCCATATTAGCCACAACCATTCTTGACCGTCCGTACGTGCTGATTCCAATTACAACATCCTCTTTTTCTGCCAATGATGAGGCAATCGCGCCGTCATGTGCATCCGTGTAAAGGCATGGGCTCAAGCCAAGCCTGCTGAGTCTCTGGCGAAGGCTTTTTGCAGTAACCTGGGAACGGCCCTGGGCAAATATCATAATTCGCCTTGCATCTGCAATTGCTTCTACGGCATGTACGATCTTATCCGTATCCAGAATGCTGAGCGTGTCCGTTATCGTCTGGATGTTCATGGAGAACACCTTGCTACAGATTGTAGGCACATCGTCATCCTCCTGGATGCTCCCATAACTGAGCGCAGACTGTTCTTTTTTTGTATTTACCTTGGCCATCTGAAGTACAAAAGCCTGGTAATTCTGAAACCCTATCTCTTTTACGAACCTTGTAATAGTAGCTTCACTGACCCCGCTTTCCTTTGCAAGCTGGTGAATCTGGATGCCGTCGAGCTTCTTATAATTTTCCAATATATATTTGGCAAGCTTGTTCATAGCCGGGCTCATATGATGCATATTACGTTTAATATTGATAAGTATTTCTGGTGTTGCGGTATTACTGAGTTTTTTCATTCATCCTCCTGGTATGGAAATAATTATTATGAATAGTATATTTATGTTTTATATTTTCATGAAAATTATTTTCAACATAATAATATCAATGATTATCTTTTTTGTCAACAACTATTATTTCTTTTTTATCAGCAAGGACTTTTTATACAATATTCACAAATAACCTATTTTATATTTATGCACCTCCTTTGGCATACCCTTACATTGACATGCCTGTCTCCTTGAATTTCCTTGAAAATCATTTTCAGAGAGAAACACCTTACTGTTATTATAAATTCAAATCAGCTCAGTGCAATCAAATATTTCCATTTACTGTATTTTTTACACATATTCTTTTTGATGATGGAAATAAAATAGGCTGCAGACAGATATTGTCTACAGCCGTTTCAGACATTTAGCAAGATATTGCATATAAAATTTTTAACGATATCACTTTATAACCTTTGAATCTCGACCTTGTCATATATCCTCTCCATGTCTTCCACGTCAAAGATTCCGGTCTCTTCCTGAAGCGCCGCAGCCGCAGAGATGGCGCTCGCCTTCCGAAGCGTCTCTTCCATGCCGCAGCCTTCCTCCAGCCCGAGGGCAAATCCGGCAATCATGGAGTCGCCGCAGCCCACCGTATTGACCGTGTCAAGCTTCGGTACCACGGCACGGTAGATGCCTTCGCCACACACGACGAGAGAGCCGTCGGCACCAAGGGAAACTGCCACATTCTCTACGCCGGCTTCATGGATGGCCCGTGCCGCCTCTATGATATCGTCCATCCTGCCACAGTCCTTCCCTGTGAGCATACGTATCTCATCAATGTTTGGCTTGATGAGGGCCGGTCCCGCTTCTATCCCCTGCTTAAGAAGTGCACCGCTCGTATCCAGTATGACCTTTCTGCCTGCCTCTTTGGCAATAGCGACAAGACGCTGGTAAGCCGTGCCGTCAAGCCCCCGTGGGACACTTCCGGAGACAGCCACTACGTCTGCACGTACGGCAAGCTCCCGGTATTCTTCTATAAACCGCTCAAAATCTGCTTCTCCTACGGTCAAGCCTGGTTCCAGAAGTTCCGTCTGGATGCAGTTCTTCCCGTCCCAGATGTTCACGCAGGAACGGCTTTCCTCGTCCACATGGCAGAACGCACAGGTTACGCCAAAGTCCCCGAGCGCCTCCTCGATATACTTGCCTGCGTGGCCGCCAACAAAACCGGTGGCTGTGGTCTCTCCCCCTGCAATCCGGATGACTCTGGACACATTCAGCCCTTTTCCCCCAGGCGTATACTGGCAATGCTTCAGCCGGTTGACTTCACCTACCTTAAATTCTTCCAGCACATACCGCTTATCAATTGACGCATTCAATGTAACTGTCAGTATCATGGCTACCTCCTAATCTTCGTTGACGAGCAGAACTTTTCCTTTGACGAGCCCCGGTGTCTGAAACATCTGAAATGCCTCCTGCGCCTGTTTCATAGGCATCTTCTTGTAGATGAAGCCCGGATCGAACTTCAGCTGCCCTGTCGCAAAATAATGTGCGGTCAGCTCCCACTCTCTCCCCGGGAACGGGGCGCTGTACGACATCCAGGAACCTGTCAGCTTGAACTCTTTCCGGTTCATGTTCTCCCACATCGCGGGCGTAAATGTCAGGTCGGCGTGAGGCGTCCCGATAAAGCAGACATATGCCTTGTTGGCTGCCAGTTCAAATGCCATCTGCATCGTCGGTACCTGCCCTGCGGTCTCAAATACATAGCTGTAACCCTTGCCGCCGGTAAGATCCATCGCTTTTTCCATATAGCCCTCTTCGGCTGTATTTATGGCCGCGTCAGCGCCGAGCTTCTTCGCAAGGTTCAGACGCTCTTTGCTTATATCAAACACGACGATTTTCTTGGAGCCGAATATCTTCGCCCACTGCATCGTAAACATGCCGATCGTCCCGCCGCCAAGCACAGCTACGTATCCGCCGCCCTTATAATCATTCTGGAACACTCCGTGGAGCGCGACGGTAGAAGGTTCAAACATCGCCCCCTGCTCATAGGAGACGGACTTGTCAAATACGACCGCGTTCTGTTCCGGGATGACGACGTAATCTGCATTGCTGCCCTGCTGCCTGGAACCGATAAAGCTGTACTTCTTGCAGAGAGAGAAGTTGCCGTTCTGGCAGTCGTCGCATTTCATACACGGCAGAAGAGGCGCGCCCGACACCCTGTCTCCGACTTTTACCTTGGTGACCCCTTCTCCTGTCTCAACAACATCTCCGGAGAACTCATGTCCCAGGACAATCGGATAGAAATGCACACCATTGTGAAGCACCCTTGGTATGTCGGAACCACATATGCCGGAGGCTTTTACCTTTACCTTTACCATACCCGGCTCTGCTTTTGGCTCCTCATAGTCCAGATACCGTACATCCTCATTTGCACATACAACCGCTGCTTTCATCGTTATTCTTCTCCTTTCATGACTGCTTTGAGATTCTCATACAGCTTCAGATATACCCTATAATTCTTCGTATATATTTCCTGCTTTCCAATGTCGGGCTCATGATACCGCTTCTTCGCAACCGTCTTGTTGACAGCCTCATCAAAGCTTTTGTACATGCCCACCCCGACGCCCGCAAGGATAACGGCCCCAAGCGTCGTGGCTGTATCGGATGACGGGACGACAATCCTCTTGCCCGTCACATCAGACTTGATCTGCGTCCAGAGCAGGGAATTGGCAGAGCCGCCCATAGAGCGAAGCTCACTGACCGATGCCCCCGCCTGTTCTGCCACTTCCAGGTTGTGTCTCAGCGACAGGGCTACCCCTTCCATTGCCGCTCTGATAAAATGTCCTTTCGTCTTGCTGAAATCCAGCCCGTAATAAACTCCCTTCGCATGCGGATCCCAGATAGGGGAACGCTCTCCTGACATATAAGGGAGGAACACCACGCCATCGCTTCCCGCAGAGACTTTTTCGGCCAGCTCATTAAAAAGTTCCAGAGAACTCTTGCCGGTCCCTTTCCCTTTCAACCGTTCATAGTCTGCAAATTCATGCTCCAGCCAGCGCATGACGCCTCCGCCTCCGACCGTTCCTCCCTGAAGGATCCACTGTCCCGGGACGGCATGGAAGCTCAGGATAAGCCGCTCATCCGCCTTGTATGTATCCATACAGATGCTCATGCCCCCGGCCTGGCCGCCCTGCTCCTGCGTCTCGCCGGGATGTATGGCTCCTGCTCCAAGCGTTCCGCATGCGGCGTCGAGCGCGCCTGCCACGACAGGTATCCCTTCTGCCAGCCCACACTCCGCAGCTGCCCTGGCCGTCACGGTGCCGATGACCTGATGGCTCGCACAGATGTCCGGCAGCATGTCGGGTTCCATGCCCAGTTCACGGCACATATCCTTATCCCACGTACCGTGCCTCATGCTGAAGCAATGGTGCCCGTATCCCTGTGTCAGCTCCTGCGTCACTTCTCCGGTCAGCTTAAATGCTATATAGCTGTTGGACTGCAGGACCTTGTCCGTGTTCTTGTACACTTCCGGCATCTGCTCCTTATACCAGAGCACCTTTGGCGTAGTGTAAGAAGGCTTGAACGGGTTGCCGCACACGTCAAATATCCTCTTCACGCCGATACGGCGTCCCGTCTCCTCACAGATGGCGGCCGCTCTCGTATCCATCCAGATCGGCGTGTTGGCCAGTACATTTCCATCTCCGTCGATGGGAATGGCAGACCAGCTCTGCCCGTCAATGCCGATGCCCGCGATGTCAGACGGCTTGATCTTGCCCTTCTCAATGACTGATTTGACCGCGGAGCAGACCGCCTGCCACCACTCCTCCGGGTTCTGTTCCGCCCATCCCGGATGGGGATAGTATACGTTGTAGCTCCCGCTGGCACTGGCCTGTACCCGACCGTTCCCATCGAATACCGCAACTTTGCATGCACTCGTTCCAATATCGATTCCCAATAAATACTGTTCCATAGCACCACTCATTCTTTCTGCTTCTAATATGCCTTGCCGTCACATCCGCATACTTTCATGTGGCCCTTGACAAGCTCTTTCACAGCTTCCATACCGACATTCCCAAGCTTCTTCGGGTCAAATGTCTCCGGCTTCTCTTCCAGAAGCTTCTTGCACGCGTCCGTATATGCGACACGCAGCTCCGTCGCAAAGTTTACTTTGCACATTCCTCTGCTGACACATTCCCTCACATCTTCATCACTAAGGCCTGACGCGCCATGGAGTACAAGCGGCACCGGTACGACTTCCTTAATCTGGCTCACCCGCTCCTTATCCAGTACCGGCGTACCCGCATAGAATCCGTGGGCTGTCCCGATGGCGATTGCAAGAGAGGAGACCCCTGTCCGTTCGGCAAATTCTTTCGCCTCCGCAGGGTCGGTATTCGTATCCGCGTCAGCCTCAAGGTCATCTTCTTTTCCGCCCACCTTGCCAAGCTCTGCCTCGACAGGGATGCCAAAGGCCTTAGCGACATCAGCCACCTTCTTTGTGAGTGCAATGTTCTCTTCAAATGCTTCATGGGAACCGTCAATCATGACAGAGGTATAGCCTGCTTTCATAGCCTGTACCGCAAGCTCAAAGCTGCTGCCGTGATCCAGGTGGAGGCATACGGGAACAGACGCCTTGCCTGCTTCCGCCGCGACCATTCCATAATAGGTATCGAGCGAACCATATTTTACTGTGGACGGCGTCGTCTGCAGCATGACCGGTGCCTTGACCTCCTCCGCCGCTCCTATGACGGCCTTGACCATCTCCATATTCTCTACATTAAACGCGCCTACGGCATATCCGCCCTTCTGGGCATCCAACAACATTTGTTCTGATGTTACTAATGGCATTATTTTTTCTCCTTTTCCTTTGACTCTTTCTCTTTTCCCGGATAGATACATTCGATTCTGTTCTTTTCAAACTCCTGAAGCCATTGTCCTCCCGGCTTCCTGTCCGTCACGATCTTCGTCAGGTCAGTCCACTCGGCAACTTTTGTAAAAGCAATCTCTCCAAACTTGGAGCTGTCTGCCACGAGTATCCTCTCCTTTGCCGCTCCCAGCATCATCATCTTACTGTTCGCGTCCTGCTCATCCGAATCTGTGATGCCTGCCTCCAGGCTGAGCCCTTTGCAGGAGATGATTGCTTTGTCCACATGGTAAGACTGGATCATGCGGTCGGTGTGCGGGCCGACAAGGGCAAACGACTTCTCCCTGGATACGCCGCCGGTGGAGATTACGCTCCACTCGGGCATGTCAAACAGTTCCACGATGATCTCAACGGAATTCGTAATAACGGTGAGCTTCTTCTTTTCTTTGAGCGCTTTGGCTATGTACACATCTGTGGAACTGGCGTCCAGCATGATGGCTTCCCCGTCCCGGACCATCCCCACAATCAGGTCTGCCATCTTCTGCTTTTCAACAATCTTCTGATTCTTCCTTATATTGAAGGGCAGATCGAAGATGCTATGCTCGTTCAGCACCGCACCTCCGTAACTCTTTATGACGAGCCCGTCATTTTCCAGCTTCTCCAGGTCCCTGCGTATCGTCTCTTCAGACACCTGGTACGCCTGGCTCAGCTCACTGACGACGACTCTTTTTTCCTTCTGCAGACGTTCCAGTATGTCATTGCGTCTTTCTATTGCAAGCATTCTAACACCTCCGAATCCTGTGTCCTACTTCTCTGCCTTGTCCATGTCAGCAGGATGCCTTCCTGTAAGCCCGTACTGCTTTCTCATGCCGTAGAGCCGCTTGACCTGCTCTTCATCGAGCACCTGCGGCCCTCCCACCTGCATGGCCTGGTATAACAGCCTGGCGTAGAATTCCAGCGATTCCATCTTATGATAGGCGCCAAGGAGCGAGTCTCCATATGTGAGCGCACCGTGGTTTTCAAGAAGAACCGCGTCATAATATGGAAGGTACTCTGAAATCGCATCCGGTATCTCTTCGGTGGACGGCGTCCCGTATCTTGCGAGAGGGACCGTGCCAAGTGCTATGACCGCCTCAGGCATGATGGGCTGTGTCAGGGCCATGCCTGATACGGCAAATGTAGTCGCATACATGGGATGTGCGTGCACCACCGATCTGACATCTTCTCTCTCCTTATACACGCGCATATGCATCTTTATCTCAGAAGATGGCTTGAATCCTTCATTTGCTTCTATTACATTTCCTTTGGCGTCAACTTTGCATATGTATTCCGGCGTCATAAAGCCTTTGCTGACTCCCGTCGGGGTACATAAGAATTCGTCGTCATTTAATCTGACCGAAAAGTTGCCGTCATTTGCGGCAACCATTCCACGGTTGTATACCCTTTTCCCTATCTCGCACATCTCTTTCTTGATATCAAGTTCGCTCTGCATGTACATATCCTCCTTATTCTGACATGGTTGGATTGTCTTTGTTTTTCGTTGTTTCTAAGTTGATACTATCACACAATTCCATGTAATTCAACTAAAACACGTGTGGTTTTATGTTGTTTTTTTGTTTTGATATGGATTTTAAGACAAGCAGAAAGCAGAAGGCCGTCTCCCTTCCCACGGGAGACGGCCTCCTGCCCTTCATATCAGCCTACAGCTCCTGTGCTTTGGTAAGCGCTTTCATGTCTTCTTTCAGATGACTGTAGATATTTTTATATAGCCTGAAATACTCGTTATATTTCTTGTGGTTTTCCTCATCCGGCATAATCTTCTTATCCAGGACCTGCCACTTCTTCACCTCTTCATATGTAAGAATTCCTGTCCCGATTCCTGCCAGCATAACATCTCCCATGTTGGCTTCTACATCATAGATAGGGCAGACGACCGGATAGCCTGTCACATCGGCGAATATCTGACGCCATACTTTGGACTTCGTGACGCCTCCCGCGATAAGGATATATTCTCCCAGATCCTCTCCCGTCGCTTCCATGGCATCGCGCAGGCAATATGCAACCGCCTCCAGGAAGGCGCGGTAGATATGCCCCTTCGTATGCGTGAGGGACAGGCCTACTATCGTCCCCTTCGCATCAGAATCCCACACCGGGCTTCTCTCGCCCATGAAGTATGGAAGAACGACCAGGCCTTCGCTGCCAGCCGGGATCTCTTCCGCCTGAGCGTTCAGCACATCGTATACGCTTGGTCCGCCGTTCTTCTGGTTCTCAACCTCCCACTGGCAGAGCGTATTCCGGAACCATTTGATAATGGCGCCTGCGGTGTTGCCCCCGGCAAAATAGTAGGAGAGATTCTTCGCATCATACAGGTACGGCCATATGATAAGCCCTTTCCCTTTTACCGGCCGGTCGGAGATGAGCGCCGCGCACATGGACGTCCCTATGGCCGCCGCGTACACGCCTGCTTCAAATACGCCGAGCCCGATGTTGGCAGCGCCGCAGTCGATTCCTCCCGCTATGACGGGAAGCCCTTCCCACAGGCCAATCTCTTGGGCCATCTCCTTTTTGAGGCCGCCGACGATATCCGTAGATTCTACTATCCGCTGAGGCATCATAGACAGCGGGATATCCATGGCATCCAGCAGTTCTTCGGACCATACGCGGTCGTTCATATCGAAGATACCGCCGATATTGCCCGCGGAAGAATAATCGATGGCAACTTCCCCGGTCAGCTTGTATATCACATAATCATTCGGAGGGAGGAACAATCTGGTCCGGGCCCAGTTCTCAGGCTCGTTATTCTTCATCCAGAGGATCTTCGTATATCCATAATAAGGATCTGCACCGTTATGCGTGATCTGGAGCAGCTTTTCCTCGCCGATATGGTCAAGCGCCCACTGCGTCTCCTTCTGGGCACGTCTGTCCATCCATATCATGCAAGGTCTTACTGGCTTCATCTCCTCGTCGAGGGGGATGCCGGAGCCGCCATACAATCCGCTGATGGCAATACCCTTGATCTCCTCCTTTTTGACACCAGATTCCTTCACCGCTTTTTCAACGGTCTTGCGGATAGATTCTTTGGAAGCCTCATACCAGACGTCCGGCCACTGCTCTGCCCAGAGCGGCTTCGGCGTAAGCACGTCATATTCTTCCAGGTCCTGTGCGATCAGCCTGCCCTTCGTATCCATAAGAATCGTCTTAGTCCCCGATGTTCCAATGTCCGTTCCCAATAAATATTCCATTGTATCTCCTCCTAATCATCATTTCCTAATTGTTCTGCAATAGCAGCTATCTTTCAAAGCTTATTCGACTCGTCCTCGCCGTCCCAGATGTCCCTCCAGCTTTCGGCACCTTCCCAGAGGAATACTTTTCCTTTGATAAGACGGGCGTTCCTGTCCGCTTTCTGCAGCATCTCCATCTCGGCATCTGTAAGAAAATCTTCTGTCGTACATCTTAAGTTGCCCGTATATTCTTCCGGATAAACCGAAAAAGGAATGGGTACATGTCCCCTCTGCACCGCCCATTTCACACATATCTCGGCGGGATGGCAGTGGTGTGCCCGTGCGATCTCCTGAAGTTCCTCCATCTCGAATGTAACCACATCTCCTTCTTCCGTATCACGCTCCGGCCGGCACGGCGATCCCATCGGGCTGAAAGCAACCGGCAGGATATCATGCCTGATGCAGTATTCAAAAAGCTTCGGCTGCTGGAAGGTAGGATTGATCTCCACCTCCAGGACGACAGGCTTGATCCTGCACAGTGGCAGCACCTGCTCGAGCTTGGTGATCGTCATATTAGACATGCCAAGACTTCTGACAATCCCCATGTCAACCAGATGTTCCATCTGCCTCCACACCGACAGATACTCCTCCGCCGAAAACGGGACCGCATCCGGATTCCTGCCTTTAAGCCTGGCACCCGGAGCATGGTAGTTCGGGAATGGCCAGTGCACCATATACACGTCTACATAATCAAGGCCAAGATCCCGGAGGCTCTTGGCACATGCGACAAGTACATCCCCCTGTCCGTGCATGTCATTCCAAAGCTTTGTCATTACTGTCAGCTCCTGCCGCCTGACGATCCCTTCCTCGAATGTGCGGGACAGCACCCGGCCGATATCTCTCTCATTGCCATAAGCTGCCGCACAGTCTAAAAGGCGGTATCCGGCTTTTATCGCTCCGTATACCGCATCGGCCACCTCCTCCGGCGTATATCTGTCATTGCCAAATGTCCCCATGCCGATACCGGGGATGACCATCCCGTTGCTCAGCCTTCTCTGTGGAACTGCCGCCGGATTCACACTCTCCATACGCATCCTCCTCATCCTCTGCCGGACAGACGGATGACAGGATAATGCCATCCTGTATCCGCCCGGATTATTTGATCGCACTGATAAGTAAACTAGTTTTATAAAATCTATTTATATATTAAACCATTGTCAATATTCTGTCAATCCAAATTCTACTAATTCCATTCCAGCATGTACTTCTGAAATTCTACCGCACGTCTGGCATCTTCATCCAGCCTCGCCTCATCTGCTCCCCGGCTGATATCTCTCCACACCTTGATATCGGCTCCGACCTGGCCGCCCATGCGTACGAAAGGCTCCATGACTACCGTCCCGTCATATCTGATATCGCGGAGGGCATCCCCTATCTCACGCCACGGCATGCGTCCTTTTCCGGGAACCATCCGGTTACATTCGCCTGTATGGAAGTGCCCAAGGAGCTTTCCTGCACGGCGTATTGCATCTCCGATGCTGGATTCCTCGATATTCATATGGAACGTATCCAGCATGACCTTTACGTTGTCCATGCCGACTTCTTCCACGAACTTTACGCCTTCCTCTGAAGTATTCAGGATATGGCTTTCAAAGCGGTTCAGCACTTCCATGCCCATATTGATACTATACCCGGCTGCTATCGGAGCCAGGTTCCGGATGCCTTCCACGCTCCGCTTCCAGTCTTCCGCTTTATCGGCTGCGGCGAAATCTACCGGCCAGTAAGAGTAGAGCGCTCCTCCTATGAGATGGATGTCGAGGGCCGCCATCACTTCAAACAGCTTCTTATACCACTCAAGCGCCTCTTCCCTTATCTGCGCATCTGAAGAACCTATATTGTGGTTGACGGTCGGGCCATACCCTGCCGTCAGTATAATCCCGTTGTCATCAGCGCACTTCTTCAGATCCATAACATCCTGCCGCGAGTAATCCGGCAGCGGCGCGGCGCCAATTTCCAGTATATCAAATCCAAGCTTCGCCACCTTCTCGATATAGCGTTTATAATCTGCCGCCCACTCTTGTTCCCAATATGCGTAATAGATACCATGTTTCATTTTCGTTCCCTCCTTCAGGATATTTTTATATTGCCAGTTCTTCCCGTATCACCGTACAGGATAGTGATATACTTTAATGTCAAATGACCTATGGAGCATGTTCCTTGCCTCTTCCTTATCGGAAAATGCTCCGCGGCTGATCATCTGAGCCACGATGTTGCCGATAGCGGTCCCTTCCGTCGGACCGACATGGACTTCTTTCCCTGTCGCCCTGGCTGTCAGCTTGTTCAGGTATTCCGCATTGCCTCCCCCTCCGACGATATGTATTCTGCTGTATGTCCTGCCGGTAGACGCTTCGATCCCCTTGATCGTCCTGTCGTAACATTCCGCGAGACTTGCATACACACAGGTAGCTGTCTCACCCAGCGTCTCAGGCACCTGCTGCCCTGTCCTCCTGCAGTAATTCTTTATCTCCTCAATCATATTGTCGGGGGCCATAAAACAGTTGTCTGTCACATCGACTCTGGACGGAAAGCTGTCCGCTTCCGCCGCCCTGTCGCATATCTCTGCGAAGCTGTACCTGTCGTCCAGATTATGCCTTACGGACTGGATCATCCATAGGCCCATAATATTGCGCAGATAGCAGATTTTCGAGTCATATCCTCCCTCATTCGTAAAATCATTGGCACGGCTCAGTTCCGTGCAGTCCGGCGTGTCTCTCTCCACCCCGAGCAGAGACCATGTTCCGGAGCTGATGAAGGCATAATCGTCATCGTTAGCCGGGACTGCCAGAATCGCAGACCCGGTGTCATGGGTGCAGGGCAGAACGATATCCATGTCAAATCCAAATTCCTCCACGAGATGCGGGCGCAGCTTCCCAAGCTTTTCCCCCGGCATCGCAATGCGCTGGAACAGCTCTTTTTCAAACCCAAGCTTTTCTATGAGTTCATAATCCCAGTTTCTCTCATGGGCATCGACGAGCTGGGAAGTGGTCGCTTCCGTATATTCGTTCACCTTCACCCCGGTCAGCAGAAAGTGGAAGTAATCCGGCACAAACAGCAGCGCTTTCGCCCGGTCCAGATATCCGGGACTATGTTTCTTCTCTGACATGAGCTGGAATATCGTATTGAACATCATCTTTTCAATTCCGGTCCTTTCATACAGCTCTTTCTCCGGAATGATCCTGTATACCTCTTCGTCCATGCCGTCCGTGCGACTGTCTCTATAGCCCACCATGTCGCCGAGCACCTCGTCATTTTCATCGAGAAGCACATAGTCCACTCCCCATGTGTCTATTCCCATGCTGATGGGAATCTTGCCTATTTCTTTGCATTTTTTAATCCCATTCTTAATATGTTCAAACAATTTCCGGTGGTCCCAACAGAGACGTCCATCTTTTTTTATCATTCCATTCTGGAAACGGTATATCTCTTCCAAAACTATCTTTCCATCTTCTATGCTACCAAGAATATGGCGTCCGCTTGACGCTCCGATATCCACTGCCAAATAATAAACCGGCATCGCCTTTCCTCCTGTCTGGTCCTGAATAATATTTATGCTGTACCGTAGTGCTTTCTGATCATGTCTTTCTCAAACTGCAGCAGAAACTGCGCTTCCCTGTCAATGGCCTCCTCTGACGGATTGTCGATGAGGTTCCTCCACACTTTCGAAGCCGAGACCGGATGCTTTTTTTATGTATGCTATTTGGTCCGCCCCCAGTCCTTTACCCAAAAATTCATGAAAATACCTATTTTGTTCATATCATTTCTCCTCCTAATATATAAGTGTAGGGTTTCAGTACCCAACAGCCAGTTGGGACTTAATCCTCTCATTGTTTAAGCTGTATAATGAGCAGGCATTGGTGTGACGTTTTCTCCTTGGACCATCAGGTG
>NZ_SMMX01000021.1 GCF_004345005.1 Extibacter muris | reverse complement strand
CCCAAGGAGGCAACGATCATCCCCTCAATCTAATAAAACAATTATCTCCTATCAGACTGGAGATGTAAAGAAGTAGGTCTAAGGGTTTATAGGTATCCCTTGAACAACCTAAATACATTATACAAGGTGGCGGTCATCGGCCCGGATGCTACCCCGCCAGAGTCAAACGCAATGGCTGTAAATATCTTCGGAACGAAAAATGACAATACGATAGCCGCCACATATCCCGGTATCAGGAACCAGAGTATCGATATCCCCGTCAGTACCCTGACCATGGCAAGCCCCAGAGATACGGCCACTCCTATGGACAGGCTGTATCCCATCGCCCGGCCGGATATGGCGCCCGATGTCAGTTCCTCTACCTGCTCCATCAGCACATAGACAGCAGGCTCAGCCTTGACAATAAAGTATCCGATCACCATTCCTATCGGGATGATGATCCATCGGTATGGCAGACCTGCTATAATCTGACCGAGATAATTGCCGGCGGGCATAAATCCTATATTGACTCCTGTGAGAAACAGGAAGAGCCCGATATACGTAAAGACGATTCCTATTGATATCTTCAGCAGCGTCTTTTTCTTAAGATGAAGAGAAATAATCTGAAAAAACACAAAAAACAGGACGATAGGCAGCAGGGAGACCAGCATCTCTTTCATGTAATGCGGAAGCCCGGACGAAAACAGGCGCCACATCTCCACGGAATTGTCGGCATCAGGAATCGAGGTCTGCGTGTATGAATTACCGGTCGGATTATATATCATGCCGAGAATAAGCACTGCCAGAATGGGCCCTACGGAGCAGAGCGCAACGAGGCCAAAGCTGTCATTTTCCGCATGCTTGTCACTACGTACCGCTGAAAAGCCGATACCAAGCGCCATAATGAACGGTACGGTCATCGGCCCCGTCGTAACCCCGCCGGAGTCAAACGCGACTGCCAGGAAGTCATCCGGCACAAAATATGCCAGTACGAATACCGCAGGATACAGCACGATGAGCATATATGACAGCGGAATCCCAAACAGCATCCTCAGCACCGCCACCACCAGGAAGATGCCGACGCCTGCTGCTACCGCCACGATAAGCGTATAGTTCGGTATGGACGGTACCTGCTCCGCAAGCACCTGGAGGTCCGGTTCAGACACCGTAATGATAAACCCAAGGATAAAGCAGAGCAATACCACGATCCCCACCTTCTTCGTCTGGGTCATCCTCGTACCAATGCGCTCCCCCATCGGTGTCATGGCCATCTCCGCACCGAGCGTAAAGAACATCATCCCTAATATCAGAAGCACGGCCCCAATAATAAAAGCCATCAGGATGCTGGTAGGAATCGGCGCAATCGTAAAGCACAAAAAAAGCACGATCCCGATAATCGGCAATACAGCTCCCAATGACTCTTTTAATTTTTCATATAACTTTGTTTGGTGTACCCGCAATGTGCACCCTCGCCTTTCGTATTAGATTTAGTAGGTTTTAATTATAACACAAATCCACATTCCTGAAAAGTAAAGACATTATTAAGAAGCGCTTAAGAAACTTTCCATTTCTTTTAGGAATCCATCATACTTTAGACATAATTACCATTTATACTAAGAGTCAGATAGTTGAACAACACACAACTATCTCCCCCCTCATAAAGTAACGCGCCAGGCTTTCTGGAGCCGCACTTTACTCTCATTCCTTTAGATAACTATAACAACAACGAAACCCGCGGGCCGCAAGGCCGGCGGGTTTTCGCCGTCCACATTAGTTCTATTTCTTCCTGCGTATGCTGAACGCCAGTGTAATCAGGGGAATGAACGCAAGCAGGATGAGGAGAATATTTTTCCGTTTAACATCATTTTAATATACCCGTACGGCCCCTGTCCCTCAGCCATACCAATCGGAATGTGTGCGGCAAAACCTGATATGAGGCAGAGCGTTCCGGCAAGAGAGCATAGAAGCGCTCCTCTGTTCCGGCCATATGAAACTGACCTGGAAGTAAGAAAATACAGGGCAAGCAGCCCCAGTACAGCCGCCACAAGGAATATCTTATGGATTCTCCATGATGTGGCTGCCTTGCCTCCCTGCATATGCATTTCACGCAATCTATAAGCTCAATCCACTGGCTCCAGTATTGTGCATAGGTTCTACGGCCTTTATCTGTGACCGTATAATATTTTTTTGGTGCGCTTCTCCCTTCCCTGTCCTGCCACGCGGAACAGATATAACCCCCGTCTTCCAGCCGGTAAAGCACAGGATACAGCGTCCCTTCTTTCAAACGGAAGAATCACCTCCTCTGTGCTCCAACTCCTGAAGTATCTCGTAGCCATATGCGTCTTTCTCAACAATCAGTTTTATTACCGTCATGTCAAGACTGATTTCTTTTTATTCCCGGCTATTTTTCACTTTTCCAGCTTATGTTCTCCCCATCGCTGACGGCAGTGACCGTACCTAGCTGATCTGTCCGGTATATCTGTATATCTGCATCCTCCAGCCTGCTTATCACTTCCGCGTGCGGATGTCCGTATCGGTTATGCGTTCCACAGCTTATGACTGCCCATGTCGGATCTGTATCTTCCAGAAAGGCTTCCGATGTCGCCGTACTGCTCCCATGATGCCCGCATTTGAGCACATCACACTCCAGGCTGCTGCCAAAAGATTCAACCATAGCTTCTTCGGAAGGTATCTCTGCATCTCCGCACATGACGAACGATTTTTGTCCATGTGTCAGCTTGATTCCTACCGATGACGCATTCATATCATTCTCCTTTACCTCCTTCGGGCATAATATCTCAAAGGAAGCCTCTCCTAGCTCAAAGGTCTGTCCGACTTCCGGGTAGATGACCCCGATATCCATGGCCTCGATATCGTCCTCCACCTCTTCGTACGTCTTCGTGTCATTTGTGATATCCGGCATGATGACCTGCCCGACCTCCACACGCTCCATCACGTCGTCTGCCCCGCCTATATGGTCTGCGTCGGGATGTGTAAGTATCAGATAATCCAGCCTTTCGATTCCCTGCTCTTCCAGATATGCGGCCACCTTGCTTCCCTGCCCGTTATTGCCGGCATCAATCACCATACTGTGGCCAGATTCCTGGATAATCGTACAGTCGCCCTGGCCTACGTCCAGAAAGGTAACTTTCATCTCCCCCGCCACATCTTGCACGTCCCTGCCAGAAGTTCCCGTACCTGCAGCCGGTTGAGACAGGAAGGATACTGCCTGGCATCCCGACAGCAGCAGGGCCAGGCAGAGTACCAGACCGATATTCCTTACATTCTTCAATCTCTTTCCCCGTATCTGAGTACCCATGATAATCGCCCCTTCTTTTCAAACTATTTCTCACAGATTATCACAAGCGCACTTTTTTTTCAACTTACTTGAATATCACTCTTTTAAAACTGCACCCACCTGTGCTATAATAGGAATGCAGCAGTGGCCGAGTGGTCGAAGGCGTCAGTTTCGAAAGCTGAAGAGCCGAAAGGCTCCGGGGGTTCGAATCCCTTCTGCTGCGTTTTTTATTGCCGGTTCTGCCAACGCTTTTGTACTTTCTCTCTGGCTGTTACGTCTTTTCATGTCAGCAGGCTGCCAAAAATCTTTGTATTCTTTTCTTTACGTTTTTATCCGTATAGGCAATGCTCCTTCTCGGGAACATCTGGTTCATCTCATCGGCGACCTTTATATAAGAAAAATCTTCTATATAATAAAGACTGAACATAATACGCATCTCACTCTTTTCGATAGCTTCTATAAATCTTTCAACTTCCAGCGTCCTATCCAGAAACTCTACTTCACGGCATTCTAATAACAGCACCAGTTCCATCATCTTCTCCTGCTTCGCGCGAAACATTGATGGAGGGTATCCGGATACCCTTACACTGCCGCGGCCTCCATATCCTCTTGCCCCTTTCCCCTCATCGTATGCCGCGGATGCTTTTTTCATCTCATGCATCAGGCTGCTTATTCTGCGGCGCAGATCTTTTACCTCTGCTTTCATGGCCGCATATTCATTCAGAAGGTTGTTGTCCAATATCAATCATCCCCTTGCTTTTCATATATCCTTCAACCGTATAGCTTTCATAGGCCTTATGTACGAACTGTCTGGCGGCTGCCGCGTCTGGACGGCGGGCGGACAGTGCCCTGAGCCGGTCCTCCTTATCCATCCTGCATACAGTTCTGGTTCTTCTTTGTCTGTTCAATTTATCATCTCCTTTTTTTTGATTTTCAATCTGCTTTCTATTGTTTACAATTGGGTAGTAGGGTCGGGTAGAACAGGAGGCATTTATGGATAGAACGAGAGCTCTTTTACTGGACTTGGGGATACGCTCTACGATAAGAGGTTTTCATTTCCTGTTGTATGCCTTAAAGCTCTGCTTGCAAAATGAAGACTATCTTCTATCTGTCTACAAAGACCTGTATGTTGATGTAGCTATAAGGTTCGGCACTACCAGGGACAATGTAGAGCACTGTATCCGTACTGCCGTTTCCAGCTGCTGGTATAAAGGCAACCGGAATCTGCTCAACAGAATCACTGGATACGAGCTTAAGCACAAACCGGCAAACGGGGAATTCATCGACATCCTCTACAACTATTTAACACGGGAAGGAAGGCCTGCTTAGCAGGCTCTTCCCCATTCCCGGTTCATTTTTTATTTTTAAAATCTTTATATATACTTCATCTTGGCATCACAATTCTGTCACATTTCAGCTTTATATTAGTAAGCAAACAAGCGGCAGCGCTTTTCATATAGATTTTCTTTTTCATAACTTTTCCTTCTGCCAGAGCTGAACGCTCTGGCTTTTTGATTCCGTTTTTCTGTGCACGTTTTGTGCTCACTTATAAAGTACACGTTTTGTGCTCAATTGTCAAGCACATTTTGTGAGCTTTTTATTTGCTTTCAAGCACGATTCGTGTATAATACAGTTATATCAAGAAAGGAAGTGGACCGATGGCTGATTTTGCGAATGTATTGCGTCAGTTAAGAAACGAAAGAGGGCTATCACAGCAGGAACTTGCCCGATTGCTCGGCATATCCAAGAGTGCTGTCAATATGTATGAACGGGGAGAACGCCAGCCTAATTTTGAGACTTTGGAATTAATCGCTGATTTTTTTAATGTAGACACCGATTACCTGCTCGGCAGAACCAATACGGCCCGTATTGCATACCCGGATACGGTTGCCGCACATTTTGACACAGATGACCTGACAGAGGAAGAAAAGAAAGACGTAGAAAATTATATCGAATTTATCAGAGCCAAAAGAAGCCGAACGTAAGAAAAGTCCTGTTTATGATACAGCAGGCAGCTTATACTGGTAACAGGAGTTGATCAAATGAACAGATACGAAGAATAGTTAGGCGAAGCTGCAGCCGAGGGGATATCGATAGATGAGAACTATCCTTTTAGCGGAAAGACTTGTGGCCTGTATGTAGATAATAATATTGCACTCTCGTCAAGCCTGAACACGACAGAAGAAAAAGCCTGCGTCCTCGCCGAGGAACTTGGGCATCATCACACGTCCGTCGGCAACATCGTGGACCTTACGTCGTCCGGCAACCGGAAGCAGGAGCGGCAGGCACGGGTATGGGCATACAATAAGCAGATTGGCCTTAAGGGGCTTATCCGTGCCTATGAGCACAGATGCGCCGACCGGCATGAGACCGCCCGGTATCTGGAGGTTACGGAAGAATTCCTGCAGGAGGCGCTGGATTACTACTGCGGCAAATATGGCATCGGGACAATTGCAGACGGCTATTATATAATGTTTATCCCTAACCTGATGGTCGGCAAGATTGATTTTTCGCTGTAGACGACCCTTTTTCAGATTCTAAATTAATAATCGCTTAAGAATTTTTCGCTTTCTTTTATATTTTAAACATAATTTGGACACAATTTTACTATATACTAAAAGTCAGATAGTTGAACAACACACAACTATCTCCCCCCTCATAAAGTAAACGCACCGGGGAATGCTATTTCCCTGGTGTCGTACTTTACTCTCATTCCTTTAAATAACTATAACAACAACGGAACCCGTTAACCGGAAGGCTAACGGGTTCCGCCTTTTCATCTGTTATATTTCCTCACATCGTTCCGTCGGGTAGATTACTCCTTCTTTCATGACAAAAGCACAGTCGAGCAAGGCGTACGGGTCTGTCATCAAATCTCTCTTCCAGGCGGCAATATCTGCATACTTGCCTGGCTGCAGCGTTCCAATCTTATCCTCAAGCTGCAGGATTTCCGAATTGACCTTCGTAGCCGCGTGCAGCGTTCGGAACGTCCCCATGCCGCTTTCCATCCATGCCTTGAACTCATATCCGCTGTCATAGTTCTGGTGGGTCCCCACCATATCTGTCCCATATCCGAGCTTGCATTTGCAGTTCCTGATAACCTCACGCCCAGCCTGAAGCGCATCTTTATAATATTCCAGCTTTATTCTGTATTCTTCCTGCTTGGTCTGTATGAGCACCGGGTCGTAGTGGACCGCCTCCTCATATGGGCAGAATGTAGGCACGACATAGACGTCATTATCGATGATAAGCTGTGCCGTATCCTCATCCATCAGAGAACAATGCTCCATGCCGTCTATGCCAAAGCCTACCAGCTTCTTCATATGGTCTACGCTGTAGACATGAGCTGTCACCGTCTTGCCCCACTCATGGGCCGTGTTCATGACCGCCTGCAGCTCCTCGTCGTTCATCTGCAGCTGTGATGGATTGTCGTAAGGGGTAAAGAACCCGCCGGTCGCCATAATCTTAATAAAGTCAGCACCGTACTTAATCTCCTCACGGACAGCATTGACGAAGAAGTCCTTGCCGGCACCAAGCGTAGGACGCAGGTTCTGCAGTATCATGGACAGCTCCGGATTCCCGGCAAAGCCCTGAGACAGGTCTCCATGGCTCCCTGCGCCACACAGGAATCTCGGAGCCGCCACGATACGAGAGCCGGTTATGTAGCCTTTTTCAATCGCCCTTTTTACGTCCAATACCCCAAAGCCGTTGGACGTGATGCCGCCCGTATGGCGGATTGTCGTGAATCCGCGGGACAATGTCTTCTGGGCAGTACGGACGATCGCGATAGTCTTGGCTTCTTCGGACGTGGTATATACCTCTTCCCGAATCGTATGCCAGTCGATATAATCCATATGCATATGTGCATCTATCATACCGGGGGTGACCGTCGCGTCGGACAGATCCACAACCTCCGCCGATTCCGGACATATGATGCCCGGGCCTACCTCCTCGATCTTATCGTTCTTAACAAGAATCTTATATCCTTCTTTGAACTCATCATCCAGCCCGTCATACAGCTTACCACAAATAATATATGTAAGTCTATCCATAGTCTTCTCCTCTCTTACAGATGGCTCCTAGGCCTCTTTCTTTTCCTTATTCTTGCCGCTTCTGTAGTCCATCACGTAGATTACAACTGATATGGCAATTGCAATCAGCATGTAATATGCACTGTCTACCGCTGTAAAATAACAGAAGAACAGGCAGACGGCGAGGGGGGCGAGAAAATACAGAAACTGCTTCTTCCCTTTCAGTATCGTCTGCGCTACAAGCCCGCCGAACAGTGCCGGGACAACGTAGTCAAATGCAGGCTGGATCACCGGCGAACTGAGAACCGGCGCGAGCGGGGCCGCTATCACTACCCCCAGGGCCACTATGACCACCGTAGTGATATATAGAAGCTCCGCAGGCAATGACCGCCATCGAATGGCACTCGTCGGTGTTAGGCTTGATGCCTAAGGAATTGATCGTACCGATTGTGGCAGGCATCCTCAGGTTCGTCACATTCCCCGTAATGTATGACATATAAAGCGCCCCAGGCCCCATGACAGACATATAGCCTATCGTCTCCGCAGGCCAGTACGGAGCCATAAAAAGTAGCACCGCTATGAACCCCGGCCAGAGCAGCTTAAAATCAGGCCATAAGCCATACACCGCGCTGACCGCTATGGGAAATGCCGTCATCGCCACGAATAAAAATAAGCCATGACTCCGGCAAGGCATCCGCTCCCTATGGACAGGACGAGCTTCATATCAACCTTTTCCGCTTGCTCATATATCATCGAAATCGGCTTGATTGCCAGCGATGACCAGAGCACGCAGGCACTTCCTCCGATTGTCATGACCCATGCCGCGGCAACCCATCCGTCTACGCTGTACCCGTTTATCTGGAGCGTCTCTCCCACGCATTCAAGTGCCGTTGAAGCGGCATAAGTCTCGTAATAAGCAGAGCCGATGATAGACAGCCGCAGCCATGGAAGCGGCGTGCTGAGCAGGCTGAAGTCCCAGTTCAAGCGCATGCTTCCACGCCCTTTTCATAAAGATAAGGCGCTGAAGTATGACAGCCAGCAGCAGGACGCCTACCCATAAGAACATCCAGACTGCATTACAGATCTCTGTGTAAAGCATATTCCTTCCTCCAATCACTCTAAAGAACACATTTTTAGAAACCGCGGTTTGTTATAGTTATAATAATAACAATATATTATTATGATTGTCAATATAATTATCTTATTTATTGATTATTATTGTTTTATTTATCTGATTATATTTTTGTATAATGCTTTATTTACAGTTTTATCAGTGTTATTTTATATGGTTTTGGAGTCTGCTTTTACAGACCATAGTTTGTATTATCCATTCGGTTCTCAGGCTAGATACCCCAATCCTTACTAATCATCTGCAGCTTTACCATGTGAGGGTAGATATTGCCTGTGTTCATCAGATTTCCCGGCTTTCCCTGTTCGGCCACGGAACCATCTGAAAGCACAACCACTTTGTCCGCGCCGCTTACGGTACGCATGCGGTGGGCGATGACAAGTACGGTCTTATCCTTTATCAGCCTTGATAAAGCAGCCTGTATCAGTGTTTCGTTCTCCACGTCAAGGCTTGCCGTTGCTTCATCAAGCAATATGATGGGCGCATTTTTGAGGAAAGCGCGGGCGATTGAAATACGCTGCCTTTCGCCGCCAGACAGTTCACAACCGTTTTCCCCGATCATACTGTTGTAGCCATCCGGGAGCTTCACCGCAAATTCTTCACAATTTGCCAGCTTTGCCGCCGCGATCACTTCTCCATCAGTCGCATCCTTTCTGCCTATTCTGATACCTGTTTTGCCGTAAAGGACACGTCTTTTAATACGGTTTCCCCGGTGTTGTAGGCAAACCCTACATGGTCGAACACGATATCATAACCGTTATTCGTTACCCTGCTGCTGCCTGACTGAATAGGCTGGTCAAGGATTTCATTCATGCGGTTTATGTTTGTTTTTGTGGATATCACCGCAGCAAGATTTTGCAATGCACCCTCAAGCGGAACATACAATCTTGAAGCAGCAAGTAAAAACAGAAAGAACAGCGGAATATCAATCTCCCCGCGAGCAAGCAGCGTAGAACCCACAAGCGCAACCGTTGCTATTCCAAACTTTAATATCAGTGTCGAGGATACAACAAAGAGGGCAGTCCCAAGCTCTGTTATAATGTTCCGTTTTTCCACGTAATCAATTTTTTTGTCAAGCCCTGTCAGATAGCTTTTTTCCGCATTATTCGCCTTTAAGTCCTGTATACTTTCGATACACTCCTGCACACCGATTTCCAGCTCGACATTTGCCGCTACGGATTTACGATTGAAATATCCCTGTATGCGGGACGAGAAAAACGTGATTGCAAATGCAATCGGCAATACCCAGACTGCTGCCAGAGCCATGCGCCAATCATACGCAAAAAGACAGATGGCAATCAGCGTCGTCGAAATAAGAGAGCCCGCCAAAGCGGGTACATAATGGGAAAATGCCTGTTCAAGAGTAGCACAATCGCCCATAATGGAATTTGTCAAATCAGCAAGGTCTTTTTTTCCGAAAAAGGACAAGGGGATTCTGCGGAGCTGCTCTGCTAAGGATATACGCCTTACCCCGCTTTCCACATAAGTCGCTAAATAGGTAGCGTTATATTGAAACCATGTCGCGATAAATATAAGGCATAAGCAGCCTGAAACACCAGCCGCATAGAAAGCAATACGGCTTCCATTTACGCCCCCCTTCATGGTATCGATGATAAAGTTATAGAGAAGCCCGACAGGGAGCATAAAGGATATGTCCTGCAAAACGCAGGCAATACAGCCTTTTATCAAATCAACAGCCCCTTGCCTTGATAACGCAAAGCGTCTTTGCAATGTCTGAATCATGCTTTTGCCTCCTTTTCATTTTTCCCAATTTTCCATTCTGCCGCTTCGGAATAATTTTTCCACATTCGTGCAAATATGCCTTTTCGCTCTATCAGCCCGCTATGTGTACCGCTTTCAACAATCTCACCGTCTTGCAGCACATAAATGCAATCTGCGTCTGTAATGGACGATAGCCTGTGTGCAATCATAATCACCGTTTTCCCCTTTGAAAGAGAAGATAGCGCCCGCTGTATGCGCACCTCGTTGTCGGGGTCGGCAAATGCGGTCGCTTCATCAATAATCAAGATAGGCGCGTTCTTCAAAATCGCCCGGGCAATCGCTATGCGCTGCTGTTCCCCGCCAGACAAGTACACGCCTTCCCCGCCGACAACCGTATCTATGCCATCCGGTAATTTTTCGATAATATCCTGGCACTGTGCGGCTTGCAGAGCATGGGCGATTTCTTCGCGTGTCGCGTCAGGCTTTGCCATACGCACGTTTTCCAAAACGGATGCCTTGATAAGGCGGCTGTTCTGGAATACAAAAGACACCTTATTCATCAATGTCGCTTTCGGAATGTCACGTATGTCGATATTCCCTATCAGTATACGGCCTTTTTGCGGGTCGAAAAATCTTGTGATGATATTTGCAAGAGTCGTTTTGCCGCCGCCGGACGCGCCTACCAGTGCTACTACCTGCCCCGGCCGGACCCGCAGTGACACATCATTTAGTGCGTTATTCCCACCGTCACGGCCCAGGCCGCCCTCTCTGCCTCCATCGGTGTTATCCACCTTGTAGCTGTAGCTAACGTGTTCCAATGTAACCCCGTTGTCATTCGGTACATTGTTCACCTGGCTTTCAGATAGCGGCTTTTCGTTCAGCACTTCATCAATCCTGTTGACAGCGTCGCCTACAATCATTGCGTCCCCGCTCATGAACATGATTTTAGTGAGGGTCGTACCGATAACAGGCGTAATCACAATATAAAAGATAAGGTTCAGCAGCAGTTCATTTGTTACGCCGTCTCTCGTAAAAATAATGCCTCCTGCAATCAGAAAAGCGAATACGCCGTTGATTGCCGTTGTATAGAACATCATAGGCAGACGAAGCCCCTTCGTGTAGGCGATTACCCATTTTTCGTAATTGTCAATCGCGCCTCTGAAGCGTTTGAAAGAATAGATCGTCTGCCCGAAAGTCTTTACTACGGGTACGCCCCTTATATATTCAACGGCTTCATTTGACATATCGGAAAGCGCGTTCTGGTACTGCTCCATTCTCTGTGCCATGTCTTTTCCCGTCATCTTCATCATTATCAGAAATCCAAGCACAACGGGAACAAGGCTTAAAAGACCCAACCGCCAATCGAAAGCAAGCAGTAAAAAGAGCAGTCCTATGGGCGTGGCAATCGCCCCCGCCTTGTCGGGCAGCCTGTGTGCAAGATACGTTTCCGTGGCGGTACTGGAACTGTTTACGGTTCGCCGCAGCTTTCCGCTTCCATACTTTTCCGTCACTCCAATCGGCAGGGCAGCGATATGCCGCATAAGCTCCTTCCGGATATTAGCAGCAACCCGGAACGCAGCTATGTGCGAACACATCAAAGCGGCTATATACACAACGATAGAAATAACCGCAAACAATACGGCGGACCAGCCGTAGCGTGTAACATCCCCCACCCGTGAGAAGTCCGGGGACACTTCCAGTATGTCGTGAATGATACGCCATATATACCAAAATGGCACAAGAGCCAGCAGTGCGCTCATCACGGACAGTACCCAGGAAAGATAGGTCAATATCCTATACCCTCCGGCATAGCCCATCAATCTTGATGGATTAGACTGTTTTTTCATCTAAAAGAACCTCCTTGATAATTTTTTATGATATGAGGACAGAATTGCCGTCTTCAGATATCCTGGTCTAGCTAGTGTCGTTTTTCATAGTTAGTATTAACTAACTCTTGTTTAAAAATTATAGGGCCTATTGCCCCATAATTTTCATCCACCCGGCGGTGTAAAAAGCTCTCATTTCTTTTAGATAATGCTTCGCTTCTTCCAGCGGCATTTCATGTATGATCAACTCAAAAAAAGTATTAAACATTCCTGTAATCAAGATATGCTCCAGCCGTTCATCTATGGGTGGTGCGGGTCTGCCCAATTTTTCAAGCACCGCTAGATAATCATGTGTCCCCTTTGTCTCTAATTCCACCATTTCATCAATCAGTTTAGAAAACCGTGTTCCCTCTGAACAGCAGAGAATGAGCTTACATTCATTCAGATGTTCATAGGCGTACAAGAGCATCTCTTGCATACACTCGCCGGATGCAGAAGTCAGATTGTCTGGCTGTTCCTCCGGTGGAATGTCTGCAAATTCTTTCTGCGCCCTGCAAAAGCAGTCCAATAGAAAATTATAGTGTTCGCCAACTAGCGCTTCAAACAAATCCTCCTTGCTGCCATAGTAGCCATAGAACGCACCTGTTGTCACACCCGCCGTTTTGACAATGTTCCGCAAGGAGGCGGACTTAAAGCCTTTTTCAAGAAATTCATGCATAGCGGCTGAGAGGATTAGGTGCAATGTCGTCTGTTCTGTTTCAATCATTTGCTCACCCCTCGTTTATAACACTGTTATATAATATAGCAAAATATGGAATCTGTCAAGAGCCCACAGCCGGTAGACAGCTTGAATGGGGAAGATGGTTATCTGTCCGGTCTCATGAACTCTATATACAGATCAAAATCCCTTGTTCCATAATACCCTAGCGAAAAGCCCCCGTTTTGTACGCACCAGTCCATGATGATCCCACGCTCGAGGAGCAGCACATGGTGCGCCAGCTCTTCTACGGCCATGTCTCTGCGTATCTCCCCCTTCTCCTGGCCCTCCGCTATTATCCTGCGTACGAGCCGGTTATAATAACGGTCGGGGTTGAGAAAGCAATCCTGCTTCTTTTTTATGAGCTGCGACTGGTACAGCGCGGCCAGAAGCTCTGCGGAGACATTGCCCTCTATAAAGTATGAGACATACTGGCTCAGCTGCTTCAGCTGTACGAGGCTGTCCAGGCCCTTGTCTATATTTTCATAAAATTTCTCATATTCCCGGTCAAAGAATGAATACAGCGAATGCAGAAGCTCGTCCTTGGCCTTAAAGTAATAATAAAAGCCGCCTTTCGATGTATTTGCCTTTTTTATAATGTCATTTATAGTAGTCTCTTCATATCCTTTTTCATAAAACAGTTCCCATGCAGCAGCCTTTATCTCTTCTTTCAGGCCTGTCTTTTCTTTGTCTCTGTTCATTGGTACTACCTCCGTAATCCAGCTCTGTCTAAGAGATTCTAGTCTCAATGAGTATTATATCAGACTTTGGGGGGATTTTCAGCAGAACAATTTGTAGTGCACGGCCTTCTTTCTTTTTTTCTGAACCTGTGATAAAATATATTTGATTGCCGCACTAATCTGAAGGAGGCTGTTCCATGGATTCTCTTGATTACCAGATTCTTGAAAAACTAAAGAGCAATGCAAGGCAGCGTGCCTCCGAAATCAGCCGTGAAGTCCATCTGTCTGTCTCCACGGTCATCGACCGCATCCATAAGATGGAGGCGGCTGGCATCATCAAATCATATACGATCATCACAGATGACGCCAAGGTGGGGAATGATGTGACCGTACTTATAGAAGTGAGTATGGAGCACCCGCAGTTCAATGACACATTTATCGAGAATGTAACGGGCAACCCGTATGTGATAGCATGTTATTACCTTACCGGTGAATTTGACTTTCTGCTGAAAGTCACCTGCAAGTCGTCTGAACATCTGGAAGAGATACACAAGTGGGTCAAAAGCCAGGCAGGTGTCCGCCAGACAAGAACCCACTATGTGCTGAGCACGATTAAGAATATACATTCCTCCCTGCCCGGGAAAGAGGATGCTGTTTAAAAGCAGGAATTATCCCGCTTTTCTTTCTTCTCCCTTTTCTGCAGCTGATGCTGCCACGTCAAGGGCTTCTAAGATTTCTCTTTCTACCTTCCGTCCTTAAGAAACCTGAATTTTTTCGGATATCCACTCATATATGTCTTCATATACGAGTTCACGGTCTGTCTCGTTCAGGATTTCATGCCTATCCCCTTCATAGAGCTTCATTGCCACATCCTGTATGCCTGCCTCCCGGAACTGTTCATATACCTTCTGCACCCCTTTGCCGAAGTCACCCACCGGATCATCCGCTCCTGAAACAATCAAGACCGGAAGGTCCTTTTTGATGTTTGCCGTGCGCTCCTTCTTTGTCAGAACTTTCATCCCCTCAAACATCTGGTAGTATGCACTGACGGTAAATACGAAGCTACAGAGCGAATCACCGGCATACTCGGCACATTTCTTCTCGTCTGAGGTTATCCAGTCCTTCGGTGTATTCCCAGGCTCAAACCGCTTGTTGTAGCTTCCGAAGCTGAGGTTGTCCACCAGGGGGCTTCGGTGTTTCCATCCCTTGAATGCAGCGATGATTCTGCACAGTGTCTGCCCCATAGTGAGCAGGGCATTCCCCTTCCATCCGGTTCCCATGATAACCGCACCGGAGAGCCCCTGGCTGTATACGGTCAGATACTGCCGCAACAGGAAAGACCCCATACTGTGGCCGAGCAGGATATATGGCACGTCCGGGTGCTTTTCCTGTGTAATCTCCCTCAGCTTATGGATGTCTCCGATGATATATTTATTTCCTTTGGCCGCATCAAAATAACCGTGTTCCTCTTCTTTATTGACGGACTGCCCGTGACCGAGATGATCGTGTCCTGTCACGTATATCCCGTGTTCCGTCAGATAATCGGCAAATCCGCTGTATCTTTCGATATATTCCACCATCCCGTGGCATATCTGAACGACAGCTTCTATCTCCTGATCCGGTATCCATTCTGCCGCGTGGATCTGGGTCAGGCCGTCGCGCGACGGATAATAAAAATCTTTTTTCATTCGTACATCTCCTGTTATACATAGATCGCGCCTTTTACGTTTATAGCAGGCGGATTGAATGGTTAGAAACGCTGGCATACGTCCTCCCGGAGCATTTTAATTATGGAATCTGATTATGGAAAAGACCGCTGTATCAGCGGTCATCCATCTTAATATAATCCCGGTGCGGCGCCAGAGGCTTGTATGCCGGCCGTATGATCTTATCTACATTCTTGAGCTCTTCCAGCCTGTGGGCGCTCCATCCTACGATACGGGCAGCGGCAAATATCGGTGTATAGAGTGATGCCGGAAGGTCCAGCATGCTGTACACCAGTCCGCTGTAGAAGTCTACGTTGGCATTGACGCCTTTGTATATCTTGCGTTTTTCTCCGATAACGTCCGGAGCCATATGTTCTACCATCTCATAGAGGGCATATTCTTCCTCAAAGCCCTTTTCCTTGGCCAGCTGTTTTACAAACTTCTTGAAGATATCAGCTCTTGGGTCGGATACAGAATAGATCGCATGTCCCATACCATATATCAGGCCCTTCTGGTCAAAGGCTTTCTTATCCAGGAGATCGCACAGATACTGTCTTACCGCGTCCTCATCCTTCCAGTCGGTAAGCTTCTGCTTCATATCCTCAAACATCTGGGTTACCTTAATGTTGGCTCCACCGTGTTTCGGCCCCTTCAGTGAAGCCATGGCGGCTACGATTGTAGAATATGTATCCGTACCGGAAGATGTAACGACATGGGTCGTAAAGGTGGAGTTGTTACCGCCGCCGTGGTCCATATGGAGCACGAGTGCCATATCCAGTATCTTGGCCTCCAGCTTCGTGTATTTCCTGTCTTCCCTGAGCATCATAAGTATGTTTTCCGCCGTGGACAGCTCAGGTGACGGAGCATAGATAAATAAGTCCTCTCCGAGCCGGTAGTTATATGCATGGTATCCATATACCATAAGCATAGGGAACTGGCTGATCAGGTTCAGGCACTGGCGGAGGACATTTGGTATAGATGTGTCGTCTGCCTTTGCATCATAGGAGTACAGGCTCAGGATAGATCTGGAGAGGCTGTTCATCATATCCCGGCTTGGAGCCTTCATGATGACATCTCTTACGAAGTTCGGCGGAAGCGTCCTCCTCTCGACAAGCGTCTCATGGTACGCCGCCAGCTGCTTATCTGTCGGAAGCTCTCCAAAAAGCAACAGATAGGATATCTCCTCAAATCCATAATGCTTCGCTTCCAGGAACCCTTTGACTAATTCTTTGATATTGTAACCTCTGTAATATAGGTTGCCTGCACAGGGTACTTCTTCGCCATCAACGATTTTCTTGGCACATACGTCGGATATATTTGTCAGACCGGCAAGTACACCTTTGCCATTTACATCGCGGAGGCCCCGTTTAACTTCGTATTTGGTATACAGTTCCTTCTCAATCGTATTGTTGTCCTCACATAGTTGTGCCAGCTGCTGTATCTCCGGCGTGATTTCAAATAATGCATGTTCCACATTTTTAGTCATAGTCATCATCCTTTCTGTCCTTATTCATATTGTCAATCCGCCCTGGGCGGACGAAATATCCCATCCTCAAGTCCTTACGGACATATCCGGCTATATATCAGAAGATCCGGCATGTACACCTTCCGAAACGGCGGCCGTCATGGGGTATAGGTAGTTGCTTAGCCGTGCGAACTCCTCCAGCGTGAGCGACTCCCCACGGACACCCGGACCTTTCCCAAGCTTCTCTATCGCATTGGTTATCTCTTCCTTTGGGATGTCCAGTGTGCCGGAATTGTTCAGCCCGTTTGCGAGCGTCTTGCGCCTCTGGTTAAAAGATGCTCTTATGATATCAAACAGCAGCCTCTCGTCTTTTACTTCGACAGGTGGTTTCTCGTGTCTTGTAAGCCGTATGACGGCAGATCCGACCTTCGGCCTTGGCATGAAGCAGTTCGGCGGTACATTTGCTACTATATATGGCTCTGCGTAATACTGCACGGCCAGCGACAGTGCTCCATAGTCTTTGCTTCCGGGCCCTGTCTGCATCCTGTCTGCCACTTCCTTTTGGACCATGACCGTTATGCTTTCCACCGGAACATTATGCTCAAATAACCCCATTATAATGGGCGTGGTTATATAATACGGCAGATTTGCCACCACTTTAACCAGCCGGCCGGCATGTTCCTCACCGGCCAGCTTCTTTATATCCAGCTTCAGCACATCTTCGTTGATGACCGTTACATTGCCATAGTCTTTCAGCGTGTCCGAAAGAATGGGTATGAGGTTCTTGTCAATCTCAACGGCGACAACTTTCCCGGCCGCCTCTGCCAGATACTGGGTCATGGTTCCGATTCCGGGACCTATCTCCAATACCATATCGTCCTTTGTGATGCCTGCGGCCAGGATAATCTTATCCAAGACATGGGTGTCTATCAAGAAGTTCTGGCCAAACTTTTTCTGAAATGAAAAATCATATTTCTGCAGTATTTCTATGGTATTCTGCGGGTTTCCCAGCGTCGGTCTCATCATATATTACTTAACTCCTGAATAATGTGTTAATTTTTATTATACAACAAAATTGTCTGAAATTCCATACAATTCTATTGCATTGGCTTCTGTCTGTCGTACGACCGTGTCGTAATCTACATTTTTAATGCGTGCAATTTCCTTTGCCACATAGCTGATATACAGAGAATTATTCCTTTTTCCTCTGTATGGCTCCGGTGCGAGATAAGGGCAGTCCGTCTCCAGGACAATAGATGTAAGGGGTGTTACTTCCACTACTTCTTTGAGCTTCTTAGCGTTCTTGAATGTAACGACACCGCCGACGCCGATGTAAAAGCCCATCTTGACATACTCCCGGGCCAGCTCCCTGGAATACGAGAAGCAGTGAATCACTCCTTTGAGCCCCTGTGCGTGCTCCTTCATAACCTCCAGCGTATCTGCCGCTGCATCTCTGCTGTGTATCACTACCGGCAGATTATGCCGGCGGGCCAGCTCAAGCTGGCGGATGAACCACTTCCTCTGCAAATCGTGGGATTCATTGTCCCAGTAGTAATCGAGGCCAATCTCCCCCACGGCTACTACTTTCCTGTTATCAAGCAGCTCTTCCATCTTGCTAAAAGCCTTCTCGTCCAAGCCGCCCACATGATCAGGATGAATCCCTACGGCTGCATACATGAACGGATATCTGCCTGCCAGCTCCACAACCGTCCGGCAGGAATCACACGAGGCGCTGATATTCACGATAGTACCGACACCGCCCGTCTGCATCGAATGCAACAGCTCCTCCCGGTCTGCGTCAAACTGCTCATCATCATAGTGCGCATGCGTATCAAAAATCATAAAACCCTCCATAAATCCGGAAACGCAAGTAGTTGGGGACGGAGGTTTTTTCGATTTCCTCCGTCCCTAACTCATTTTAACGTGTCCCTTTTTATTTTTGCCCTGTCCCTTATAAGAGTTCGGCTCTTAATTGTTCCGGCGTTTTCTTGGAAAGTAATACCGGCGGTATATCAAATACAGTTTTTGCCCCGGTCTCTCCATTCTTTGAGAGCCGGTATGCCGCTCTTGCATAGCATACGAGAACGCTGGCCGTAAACTCTGGGTTTGAATCTAGCTTAAGGGAATACTCGATAATATGCTTGCTTCCCTCTGTTCCGGTCTCGCCGCTGCGGATTACAAACCCTCCGTGGGGCATCTTACCGTGATTTTCTTTCAACTCTTCCTCTGTGATAAAGGTAACGGTTGTCTCATAATCGTCAAAATAGTTCGGCATCGTCTTGATGGCCTGTTCGATTGCTTTAAGGTCAGCACCGTCCTCCGGAACAACATAGCACTCTCGCAGATGCTTTTCCCTTGTAGTAAGCTGTGGCTCTTCTCCGCTTCTGACTCTTTCCACAGCTTTTTCCACAGGCACTGTGTACTGAATCCCATTTTTAACACCTTCTACACGGCGGATTGCGTCAGAATGTCCCTGGCTGACACCTTTTCCCCAGAATGTGTATGTACTTCCCTGCGCAAGTATAGATTCCGCATATAACCGGTTAAGTGAAAACATCCCCGGGTCCCATCCTACGGATATAATTCCCACTTTTCCACCGTCTTTTGCCGCTTTATCCACATTTTCAAAATATTCCGGAATTCTGGCATGCGTATCAAAACTGTCAATCGTATTGAAGTTCTCCACGATTTCAGGGCCCATGACCGGCAGGTCCGTAGCGGAGCCCCCGCAGAGCACCATGACATCAATATCCTCTTTCATAGCAGCCATGTCATCGATATGCATCACAGCTGCAGTTTCCGTAGCAATGCTGATATCGGCCGGGCTCCTCCGGGTGAATACGGCTTTAAGCTCCATATCGTCATTACGGGCTACCGCAAGTTCAACACCCTTTCCAATGTTACCATAACCGACAATACCAATTCTAATCTTATCCATATAATCATTCTCCTCTCAATTGGGGACGGAGGTTTTCTCATTTTCCCCCGTCCCTTTTTGAATTGGGGACGGGGTATTTCTCATTTTCCTCCGTCCCCAATTAAATTTAACGTGTCCCTTTAGCAGATTTCTGCGCCTGCGGGCATTTCTTTTTCTGGTGTCATGAGTGCCAGGCGGCCTTCTGCATCTTCTGCGCACAGCAGCATTCCTTCTGACAGGACTCCGGCAAGTTTGGCCGGTTTCAGATTCACCAGCACCATTACCTTCTTGCCGATCATTTCTTCTGTTTTATAGTGTGCTTTTATACCTGATACAATCTGTTTTACCTCGCTTCCGACTCTTACTTTGGAGCAGAGGAGCTTCTTGGACTTTGGTACTTCTTCACACTCGAGTATCTCGCCTACCTGGAACTGCATCTTCCCGAAATCTTCAAATGTTATCTCCGGCTTCGACTCGATGTCTATGACATCTTCCGGGACCTCTGTTACCGGCGGGTGCAGTTCCTCTACCCGTTTCAGCACTTCTTCAAGATCCTGCCTTGCAAAGAGTATCTCCGGCTTCTCAGTCACTTTACCGTCACCAAGCTGGCTGAGAACCTTCACGGACGTCTCGGGCATGAAAGGCTCAAGCAGCACCGCACCGGCCTTGATGCTTTCCAGCAGGTTGTAGAGTACCGTCTCGAGCCGGTCCTTTTTCCCTTCATCCTTTGCAAGTGCCCACGGCATCGTCTCATCTATATACTTATTGCAGCGCTTGAACAGGTTAAATATCTCCGTAATTGCGTCCGCAACCCGCAGTTCTTCCATCTTGGCTTCCACTGCCTTCGGCGTGCCTTCGGCGACCGCCTTCAAATCCAGATCCACTTCCCCTGTCACATTTTTGTCCGTTACCACGCCCCCAAAGTATTTGTTCGTCATAGAGATGGTCCGGTTCACCAGATTGCCCAGCGTATTGGCAAGGTCTGAATTCATACGCTCTACCATCAGCTCCCATGAAATCACTCCGTCATTTTCAAACGGCATCTCATGTAGCACAAAGTAACGCACCGCATCTACACCGAAGAAGTCTACCAGTTCATCCGCATACAGCACATTCCCTTTTGACTTGCTCATCTTGCCGTCTCCCTGCAGCAGCCACGGATGTCCGAATATCTGCTTTGGAAGAGGCAGATCCAGCGCCATAAGGAAAATCGGCCAGTATATCGTATGGAAACGGATAATGTCCTTGCCGATGAGGTGCAGGTCAGCCGGCCAGTCCCTTTTGAACTGTTCCGTATTTTCGCCCCCGCAATCATAGCCGATTCCGGTAATATAGTTGGTCAGTGCATCCAGCCATACGTACACTACATGGCCCGGATCAAAATCCACCGGGATCCCCCACTTGAATGAAGTCCTGGAGACACACAGGTCCTGAAGCCCAGGCAGCAGAAAATTGTTCATCATCTCATTTTTACGGGATACCGGCTGTATGAACTCCGGATGCGTATTGATATGCTCGATCAGACGGTCTGCATACTTGCTCATCTTGAAGAAATAAGCCTCTTCCTTTGCCGGCTGCACTTCTCGTCCGCAGTCAGGGCATTTTCCGTCCACGAGCTGAGATTCTGTAAAAAAGGATTCGCACGGCGTGCAGTACATCCCCTCATAATGCCCCTTATATATGTCTCCCTGGTCGTACAGCTTTTTAAATATCTTCTGCACCTGCTTCTCATGATACTCGTCGGTCGTACGGATGAATTTGTCATATGAAGTATTCATCAGATTCCAGATGCCCTGGATATCTGCTGCAACGCCATCCACAAACTCTTTCGGCGTAACGCCGGCTTCTTCTGCCTTAAGCTCTATCTTCTGGCCGTGCTCATCCGTGCCGGTCTGGAAGAACACATCATATCCCTGGCTCCTCTTATATCTGGCTATCGCATCGGCCAGCACGATTTCGTACGTATTCCCTATATGGGGCTTTCCTGATGTATAGGCAATGGCTGTCGTAATATAATACTTTTGTTTTTCCATCTCTTGTCCTCCTGCAGTTGAAATAAAAAAAGTCTTCCCTAATCCTTCAATCAGAGAAGACGAGTTCACCCGTGATACCACTTCTATTTATCTCTGCCTCACGGCAAAGACCTCAGCAAGTGCCTCCCGGCACTCTCCCGCAGTAAAGGGCGGACCCATTGCAGCCTAGCATGGAACACATGCAGACGTCATCCGCCACCATATGCCCCCTGTTCGGTACACCACTCAGAAGCCATCTTCCGTCAGTCTTCATTCATCCCTCTCAGCATCCCCATGCGGCCCTGCATTATCATCCACCCGCCGCCAAGGTTCAGGATATCTCTGTATAATGTCAAAAGACGTACTCTCTTCGTCATCGCGTTTATTCTTATAATTAATTATTTTATTTCAACTCTTTATTAATATGGTAAAAATCGTAACATAAGGAAATTCAATTGTCAAGCCGTGGAAGCTGCGGAACATTCATACGATGGCCTGTTCCTGCATATTTATAGGTAAAACATCCAAGGAGCCTCCATGCGTAAAAAAATATCGCTTTTCCTGACCGTCACGCTCCTCTTCGCGCTTGCCGCTCTGGCGTCCTGCTCCAGAGGCAGCGGCAGTGCAGACGCAAAATTTGAAGCTTACACGAACAGCTTGTTCTGCCAGGAAGTTTCCTCCAACACGATTTCTCTCCACTATACATTAGAAAATCCAACCGATTATGGAATAAAAGAGGCCCCTGTCTCCTTTGGCAGCTGCACTACTGACACAGCCTCCATCAGTGCCTCTGCGGAAAATGCCCTGGCGTCGCTCCACGCCCATAACCGTGCACAGCTTTCAGATAAAAATAAGCTGACCTACGACGTGCTGGATGATTATCTCGGTATTTCCCTTGAAGAGGCGGGATATGCATTGTATGATGAACCACTGGCCCCGCTAACAGGCACGCAGGCACAGCTCCCGGTACTTCTCTCAGAATATCAATTTAAGAATACGGAGGATATAGATACCTACCTGACGCTTATGACAAAGCTGCCGGAATATTTTGAATCTATCATAGCCTTCGAGCAGGCCAAATCTGACAAGGGGCTGTTCATGGCATCTTATTCCGCAGATGACATTATCGATGAATGCAATGCATTTGTCAGTATGGGAAACGACAACTACCTCTACTCCTCCTTCACCGAGCGTCTGGACGCCATGAAGCTTGACAAGGCGGAGTATGACGATTATGTAAAACGCAACAATGAAAATGTCAAGGACTACATTTTTCCTTCTTATAAAAAACTGGCAGAGGCTTTGCAGGCCCTGCGCACGACAGGCAAGAACGACAACGGCCTGTGCTACCTTCCGGACGGCCGTGATTACTATGAGCTGGTCGTAAAACGGGAAACCGGTTCAAGCCGTTCGGTCAAGGAACTGAAGGAACTCACTCAGACGCAGATACTGGAAGACCTGACCGCGATGCAGCAGATACTCACATCCTCATCAAAAGAGACATTTTCTAATGCGGCACCGGCGCTTTCAGATACAGATCCTGTCTCTATCCTGTCAAGCCTGAAATCCAAGCTGAAAGGGAGTTTTCCTGATCCGCCTGACGTCTCTACTGAGATCAAATATGTACAGAAGTCCATGGAAGAGTATCTAAGCCCTGCCTTCTTCATGGTTCCGGCCATCGACAGCACTACGGACAATGTCATCTACATCAACCAGGGGCATATGCCGGATGACCTGTCGCTGTTCACGACGCTTGCGCATGAAGGATATCCCGGCCACCTGTACCAGACCGTATACTTCCAGAACCTGAAGCCTGATCCGATACGCAATCTGCTGAATTTCGGGGGCTACACGGAAGGTTGGGCCACTTATACCGAGATGCTCAGCTATTATTATGCACCGATACCCAAAGAGCAGGCCGCGCTGCTGCAGCGTAATACTTCCGTGATATTGGGGCTGTACGCCCTGGCCGACATTGGAATCCACTACGATGGCTGGAAGCTGATGGATACGGTATCCTTCTTCCGGCAGTACGGCATCGAAGATGCCAATACGATAGAAAGCATATATGACCTGATTATATCGGACCCCGCAAACTACCTGAAGTACTACATCGGTTATGTTGAATTTATGGAACTGAAAAAAGAAGCCATCGACAAATGGGGCGATGCCTTCACCCAGGAAAATTTCCACAAGAAAGTGCTTACCGCTGGCCCGGCCTCTTTCGACATACTCCGTACATACATTTTCCAATAATATATCCCCAAAATCATTTTGCAAAAGTACCGGGCCAGAGTAAGGCCGCCGCATAATAACTGCGGCGGCTTTTTATTGCATGGGGACACCGTAAAACAAATTAGGGACAGGGGAAAACGAGATGGGGACGGAGGTTTTTTAAAAAACCTCCGTCCCCATCTCGTTTTCCCCTATACCATCATCCCTGCCAGTACCACGCTGGCTACGAGGCCGGCAAAGGTGGCGAACATGGCGCCTGACAGCGTATATCTGGTCTTTGTCACCTTGGCAGTCATAAAGTAGACGCTCATCGTGTAGAATATCGTCTCTGTGCACGACATGCTGATGGAGGCGATCAGGCCGATATAGGAATCTGTCCCGTATTCTTTGAACGCATCCAGCAGCAGGCCCGTGGCCGCGGAGGATGAGAACATCTTGACTACGGTGAGCGGCACGAGCTCTCCAGGAAAACCTATGTATTCGGTGGCTTTGCCGATAATCCCGGACATGAAGCCGAGAAAGCCCGATGCCCGCAGTATCCCCACCGCCACCATGAGTCCAATCAGGGTAGGCATAATCTTGATGACGGTATAGAAGCCGCTCTTCGCCCCCTTTACAAACGTATCATAGACATTTACTTTCATCAGCACCCCATAGCTCACGATGCCAAAGATTACGAGCGGCACGATGAAGTCTGATACATACATGAATAACCGCATAAACCATTTCCTTATAACAGATGCTTATTATCAATATATGCCCTACCGCGCAGCTTTATGGTTAATTTCCTCCATTGAAAGGCAGATAAAAAAAGAATATACTTATATACAGTAAGAGATTTACAACAGGACGGTGGTAAGATGGACAGCAAGAATGATTTCGGGCAGGGCAGCGTGGCGGGGAACATTATGCGGCTCGCTATCCCCATGACACTGGCTCAGCTCATCAATGTACTATACAATGTAGTAGACCGGATATATATCGGACATATCCCGCACACATCAACACAGGCCCTCACCGGTATCGGGCTCACGCTCCCGGTCATTACGATTATTACCGCATTCGCCAATCTGTTCGGCATGGGAGGGGCCCCGCTGTTCTCTATGGCGCGGGGACGCGGGGACACTGAACGCGCCCGGAAGATTATGGCCAACTCGTTCTCCATGCTTATCATCTCCGGGGTGCTTCTCGCCGTCCTCTGCTATCTGTTCAAACGGCCCCTCCTTTATCTTTTCGGAGCCAGCGATGTCACCTTCCCTTACGCCGATGCATACCTGACACTCTACCTGTGCGGCACGTTGTTCGTAATGACAAGCCTCGGGATGAACAATTTCATCAACGCGCAGGGGTTCGGCATCACCGGCATGCTGACGGTTTCGATCGGCGCAGTACTGAATCTGATACTGGATCCAATTTTCATCTTCGTCTTCCATATGGGTGTGAGGGGTGCGGCATCGGCCACCGTTCTCTCCCAGTTCGTCTCCGCCGTCTGGGTCTTCCGCTTTCTCACCGGCCGGAAAGCGATACTGCGTATAGCAGGAACATATATGCGGCCGGAAGCAGCACTTGCAAAAGAAATCACAGGACTTGGGCTGTCAGGCTTTGTGATGGCTGTCACGAACGGATCCGTTCAGATCATGTGCAACGCAACACTACAGCGCTATGGGGGCGACCTCTATGTCGGCATCATGACGGTGATCAATTCCGTGCGGGAAATCGTCACCATGCCCGTCAACGGCCTGACAAGCGGTGCGCAGCCGGTTATGAGCTTTAATTACGGTGCGGAAAAATATGACCGTGTCCGCTCGGCTATCAGCTTTTCCACGATATGGGCCATCGTATTCTCCACAGCCGCATGGGCCATGATATTCTTTTTCCCCAACTTCTTCCTGCACCTGTTCAGCAGCGAATCTGAATTGATACAGGATGGGGTACCCGCAATGCGCATCTATTTCTTCGGCATCTTCATGATGGCGCTGCAGTTTGCGGGACAGTCGGTATTCGTGGCGCTCGGCAAATCCAGACAGGCGGTATTCTTCTCCCTGTTCCGAAAAGTCGTCATTGTCATTCCACTGACACTGTGGCTGACTGCCATATGCGGCTTAGGTACAGACGGCGTATTTCTGGCTGAACCCGTGTCCAACTTCATCGGAGGGACCGCCTGTTTTGTAACCATGATGCTGACCATCTGGCCTGCACTTCGCAGGCACCCAGAGTAATCTGACGGCCGCTGCCATCCAGGGTTCCCTTCCAGCCCCGAACACGCCCCGGCACTTTGTACATACCGACATAGCTATCAGAATACATCAGAAGGCAGGCTCCGCACACGTAAGCCTGCCTTCTTAACAATATTGTGCTATCTTAAATTACCCCATCTGCAAAAGCTTCGCCTTCAGCTCACTTTCCAGACGCATCATCTCCTGCTCCGCCTCCCGGCGTTTCTGGCGGCCGTTCTGCTGAATCTGCATCACTTCATCGAGGGTGGAGATGAGCGATTCGTTCGTCATCTTAAGCGTCTCCATATCCACGATGCCACGCTCCGATTCCTTCGCCGTCTCCACGGTAGCCATCTTAAGCTTCTGGGCATTCTTTCTCAACAGTTCGTTCGTCATATCCGTCACTTCCCGTTGCGCCGCCGCAGCCTGCGCGGAATGCTCCACGCCGAGGGCAAGCACCATCTGGCTCTTCCAGAGCGGTACCGTATTCACGATAGTGGACTGGATCTTCTCCACCATCAGCGTATCATTGCCCTGCACGAGACGGATCTGCGGCGCCGTCTGGATAGAAATCGTCCTCGTCAGCTCCAGATCATGTATCTTCTTCTCGAACCGGTTGCACATAGAGTCCAGATCCTTCGCTGCCTGGGCATCCTCGGGAAGGCCGCTCCTCTGGGCCTTCTCCATCAATTCGGGAAGCCTGCCGTCCCGTATATCCCGCAGCTTCTTCTTCCCCGCCAGAATATACATGGAAAGCTCTTTAAAATACGTAAGATTCACGTCATACATCTTATCCAGGATGGCAACATCTTTCAACAGCTGCACCTGATGATTTTCCAGCACCTTGCATATCTGGTTCACATTGTCCTCTGCCTTGTCATACTTCGCTTTCATCGCCGTGATCTTATTGGACGTCTTCTTAAATATATTGCCAAAGAATCCCTTATCCTCTTCCTCATCGAAGCTTTTGAGTTCCTTCACCACACCGGAAAGCAGTCCGCCTACTTCGCCCAGGTCCTTCGTCTTCACATTTTCGAGGGCATTTTCCGAGAAATCTGCCATCTTCTTCTGGGTCCCCACGCCGTACTGGAGGATTACGGAAGAGTTCGTCAGATCGATCTGATCTGCAAATGTATCCACTGCTTTCCTCTCTTCTTCCGTCAGGATGCTTTCGTCAAATATCTGTGCCTCTTCCTGCCTGGCAGGAGGGGCGCTCCGCTGCTCTTCCTGGAATGGGTCCAATGTCAAAGTGGGTGTCGTCTGAAACTGTTCAAATTCTTTCTCCATATTAATATCCTCCGCCCGGCTGTGCCGGTCTCATATATTCTCTCGCCTAAAAGTCGTCTTTCGTAAGTCCCTCCTGCGCCAGCATCGTCTTCAGTACAGATATGTCGGACGACACATCCCATGCCGTATCCTGGAACAGGCTGTCCAGCAGCTTTTCAAACGCTGCGTTCAGCGTATCAAGCGTCTTTTCAATCTCCTGTTTGGAAGACAGTATGTTCTCCCCTTGTACCGGCTGAGCGTCCAACTCCTCATATGCCTCCAGAAGCTTGACCGTAGTGGGCAGATAGTATTCCATGAGCCTGCGTATCTCCGGCACGCAGCCCGGATTCTGTTCCACACGGTCGAAAATCCGGTCCACGAGCGTCTCCATGCGGGATATCTTGGCCGATATCTCTACGCCCGGAATGGCGTCGTTGCATTCGTGGATCTTCTTTATATATGCATCGCCCGTGCGGATGATCCCCCTAATCTGCGGATCCATGCTCTCAGCCATCTCTTCCTGCTGCGCTTTTCTTTCCTGCTCCTGCCGCTTCTGCGCCTCCGTATGTTCCATCAGCTCTTCGTATTGGCGGTATGCATGGTGCGTCACCATGAGGCACGTCCGCTGCCTGTCCAGGTGTCCTTGTCTGAACCACCCTTTCTCAATCATCTTTTCCAGATCCTTTACTACGAACTTGGGCGGCTTCTTCACCCGTTCCGCCAGCGCCTTGACATCCCCGTATTCCCTGCCTTCCATTCCCTTTATGTAGGCGTTGAAGCGCTTGACCTTACCGAGTACGTGATGCCCTGCTCCGGCCAGAACCGCTCCGGCCCCGAGCAGGATGACACCAAAACCGAACAAAAGCTGGAATAGGAAATCAAAGCTGCCGATTGCAAGTTCTCTTATCATATAGACAGGCAGGCCGATCAGAAGAAGGCCGCCGAGCATATATCCCGCAGCAGCCATGATGACACCACCGGCCTTCGCGCCTCCTGTCCTGGCGTACAGCTCAGGCATCTGCCTTCCGGACGCGTCGAACCCATACCCGTTCTGTCCCTGGTACTGCCCGGGATAAGGGCGGCTCCGGTACGTCCTTGCGCCCCGTGCCTGCCTGCTTTGACGGGCCATGTCCTTCATACTTTTGTCCACCGCGTCACCGGCGCTTCGCACCCCTTTTCCAATGCCGTCCACCGCATGGTATATCGTATCATTGATTGTCTGATTCAATCTATCAAAATTTCTCGTATCCACCGCATCCTGCACCGTCCTGCGGATATCTTCCCCAAATCTTTCCCAATCCCAGTTCGCCATCATATCCTCCTGGTTATCACTACTATCGAATCAGCTGCCTCTATATAGGGCTGCCTCCTATTTTACATATGTCATTTAAAGTATAATGGAAACATGGTGAAAATGCAATGCTCACACATTACCATCTGCTATCCCTTGGCTCCCAGGCTGCGGGCCCTTTTCAGCTCCCTCTTTTTCTCGGAGGCATCCACACAGATGGTGCATGCCGCATCCCCCGTAATATTGACCGTAGTCCTCGCCATATCGAGTATACGGTCCACGCCGGCCACAAGCGCAATCCCTTCCAGCGGAAGCCCCACGCTCTGCAGCACCATGGCCAGCATGATGACACCGGAACCGGGGACGCCAGCAGTACCGATGGACGCCAGCGTGGCGGTCAGTATAATCGTAATCTGCTGTGATATGGTGAGGTTCATGCCAAATATCTGTGCGATAAAGATGACGCTGACCCCCTGGTAGATTGCAGTTCCATCCATATTAATCGTAGCGCCGAGCGGCAGCACGAAGCTTGAAACCTCTTTTCTGGCGCCCAGCTTCTGTGTACATTCCATATTGAAAGGCAGCGTCCCAACACTGCTGGCACTGGAAAATGCAAATATCATAGCCTCGCCCATACCCTTGAAGAAAGTAAGCGGGTTCATCTTAGCCATCGCCCTGACGAGGCTGGAATAGACACATACCATATGCACGGCACAGACAAGATACACGACCCCTATCAGTTTCATCAGCGGCAGAAGGATAGACATGCCGTTTGTCGCTATGACCGGTGCGATCAGGCCGAACACTCCGATAGGGGACAGTTTGATGATGACCCCCATCACTTTGATGCATACTTCCGAAAGGCTTTCCACCACCGCTCCGGCCAGCCTGCCCTTCTCTCCCGCCAATATGATGCCAAATCCGAAGAACAGGGCAATCACGATTATCTGCAGCATGGTGGCCTTAGCCAAAGGCTGGATGGCATTGGACGGAAATATGTTCACTATCGTGTCTATGAATGACGGCGTCTCCGCCACTCCCTCGAATGCCTACAGCGATTCCGAGGACAGATTATATCCGCTGCCCACGCTGAGTACATTGGCTATCACAAGCCCTAACGTTACCGCAAATGCTGTCGTGCACATATAGAACAGGACCGTCTTGCCGCCGATAGAGCCTACCTTCCTGATATCCTGGAGTGATATCACCCCCTGCATGATAGATAACAGTACGACCGGCACCACTACCATCTTCACTAGATTCAAGAATATCGTTCCAAACGGTTTTATATATGTCTCCGCAATATCACTGTTCTTCTGCAGCAGCAGGCCCGCAATGACGCCAAGTACAAGTGCTGCCAGTATCCATACGGTCAGCGATACCTTTTTCTTTTCCTTCTTCGTATCCAAATCTGTTCCTCCTCATTCCATAAACTGGTCTATCGTAAATAGATTATATTTTCTGGATATCTTGATATCCTCCTTCGTCAGCAGAAGGGAAGATACCAGCTCATCGTCTTCCTTTAGTATTGTCGAAGACAGCATCACCTTAATCGCCACAGGCATCATAGTTTTGTATGACAGGCCTGTAAGCATGCCTGTCCTCCTGCTTGTCCGGTTCAGGCTGTTGATGCAGCATATCCACGCCTGCTCCGTAGGGTTGTTCTGGTTCTGCAGGTTATAATTTTCCACGAATTCATATCTTCGGCTGTAACCGGTGTAGAATGTCTTGCAGTTTCCGCAGCTTTCCTCATCCTGGACATCATAGAAAAGCTGTATCCCTATCTGCTCCGAGCCGGGAATCTGGTATCTCTCCATAACACTTTTCAGTATGCGCCTGCTCCTTCCGTCATAGGAATACATATGCTGCCTGTCCAGGAATTCCCCTGGCTCCAGCCTGGCGTGCAGCTCCTCATCCTGTACCGCCAGCAGGTACGCAGGCGATATCTGGAATACGTCCGCAATCTCCTTAAGCGTTGCCACATCGAGAGATATGAGGCCCTTCTCATACTTTGACATGGTTGACTTGCTTTTATGTATCTCCTTTGCCAGCCCTTCGAGCGTCAGTTTATATGCGAGCCGGTACTTCTTGATGTTTTTTCCTACATGCTCATCAATTGCCATAATGCCTCCGTTTACTATAAATCACCTTTTCCATGAAAAACTCCCGATAGGACGATTCTCATATGTATTTCCAGGCAATTTATGATTTAAGTTTACCATAAATAGATAAACACATCAAAAGTTTCCTGTCAAGACACTTTGTCCGATTTGCCCCGTTTAATATTTAACGATAGAATAAAGCCAATACAGATGGAAATCCAGAAGGTGTGCAGAATGAATAAAACAGACACAAAGAATATATCTATCATAGGATTTGCAATATTTGCCATGTTCTTTGGGGCAGGAAACCTGATATTCCCGCCCTATCTCGGCCTGCTAAGCGGAACGGGCTGGTTCTTAAGCTTTCTCTGCTTCATCATCATGGATATCGGGCTCAGCCTGCTTGCACTGCTTGTCGTGACAAGAACAGGCAAGGGGACGGAGGGCATCACGGAGAAGCTCGGAAAGCTCCCTTCTATATTAATATTATCACTGAACGCGGTATGCCTTGGACCTCTCATTGCCATTCCAAGAACTGCCGCTACTGCGTATGAATTTTCCATCGCTCCGTTCTTTCCGGCGTTTGATACAAAGATATTTTCACTCCTTTTTTTCCTCGCTGTGGTGCTGTTCTGTCTGAGTCAGTCCAAGGTCATCGATATCATCGGAACCGTATTCGCGCCACTGATTCTCGCTGCCCTTTTATTCCTCATCGTAAAAGGCATCGTATCACCGCTTGGTGCCATAGAGCTTCAGGCCGCAGCCTCCTCGGCTGTCCGGGACGGAATCAACGCCGGCTGCCTGACACCTGCTATCGGGCTCCTATCCTCCTTTGCTTCTTTCTTCGAGAAGCAGACGAAAGGCAAAGTAAGTTACCGTACATTAGTGTTTGGATTCGCAGGCATCAGCTATGTAATCTCTAATTTTGGTATAACCAGGATACTGGCACTGGCTTCCCCGATACTGAATATTCTATACCCAGTGCTGGTTCTTCTGGTTATCATGGGATTGATGGAAAAATGGCTCCCGAACGCAGCCGTCTACCGGTCTGCCGCGTCAGGAACCATTGTCGTAAGCACCTTGTCAGCTATATCGGAATATCTGCCTGTTCCCGTCCATATCGCGGGTCTTCCGCTATATGAATATGGGTTCCAGTGGGTCCTTCCTGCTGCCATATGCGGGCTTATGGGCTACCTCTTTACAAGAGAAAGGACGTCCGCGCAACGGCGTATCATCGGCAACATCGCCGCCAGGACTTAATTCCTCATATATTCCTTCGTCACTCTAACGACCTGGCCGCTCAGCAGTATAAGGGCGGTCAGGTTCGGCACTGCCATGAATCCGTTGAACGTATCGGCAATCTCCCACACAAGTCCCGGGGCAATCACGCATCCCGGAAGCAGCACCACAATATATATCACCTTATACAAAGTCGCAGATTTTTCCCCGAACAGATAGGCAAATGTCCGTTCTCCAAAGTAAGCCCACCCTATGATCGTAGCAAAAGCGAAGAATATCATGGACAGCGCCAGAAACTTGTCGCCGCCCGGTATGACCGTGGCAAACGCTCTTCCACACAGCGTCGTGCCGTCTACATTCTCCGCCCCTCTTGCTATATTGGCAAGGAAGCCCTGCTGGTCGTACACTCCGGAAGTAAGGATGACGAGCGCCGTGACCGTACAGAATACGATTGTATCGATGAATACCTCCACAATCGCCCACATCCCCTGCACCGGAGCAGAGTCTATATCTGAAGCGGCGTGGGCCATGACAGACGATCCCAGACCCGCCTCATTGGAAAATACGCCTCTGGAGATTCCCGTCTTCATCGCCTGCCGCATCCCGTATCCGAGTACCCCTCCGCCGACGCTCTGCACTTTGAAGGCCTCTGTAAAAATGAGCTGGAATGCCTTCGGAATCTCGGAAGCATTTGCAGCCAGCACGATCACTCCCCCTGCAATATAAAAGAAAGATATGAGCGGTATGAGCCGCTCCGTCACTGTCGCTATGCGGCGGACACCTCCGAACAGCACCATGCCTACCAGCACCATGGCAGCCAGACCGGTGACAAAGGTGGGGACATAGAATGCTTCCTTCAGCCCTCCGGCCATCGCGTTGGCCTGTGTCATATTGCCCATGCCAAGCGAGGCAAGGATGCAGAACACGGCGAACAGGACGGCCAGCCACTTGCAGCCGAGCCCACGCTCCATATAGACCATAGCACCGCCCACCCATCTGCCGCTTCTGTTCTTATAGCGGTAGAGGATGCCCAGGACGTTTTCTGCATACATGGTCATCATTCCTACCACCGCAGATATCCACATCCAGAATATAGCACCGGGACCACCCGCAATGAGTGCCGTGGCGACCCCTGTTATGTTGCCCGTGCCGAGCGTGGCTGCCAGAGCCGTGCAGAATGCCTGGAACTGGGACATGGACTGTTCGTCATCCGTACGCCTTACCTTCCTGTTGCGAAAGAGCTGGCCGAGCGTCATGCCGAGCCAGACACGACACTTCCTGAACTGGAAGAAGCCGGTGCGCACCGTAAAAAGAAAGCCCACCGCAAGAAAGATGATGAGCATGCCGCGGCCCCAGATAAAGTCACGAAGAACATCGTTGACTTGTTTGATATATTCCGTCATCGTCATAGACTTCTCACTTTCTGTCCATCAGCTTCGCATATATGACTCCTGCCAGCGTGCTTATGCTTGTGGCTACGATAGCCGCCCCTACGATCGCGGCAGGGTTGACGCTCCCATACTGGCTCCGGTATGCGATGATATTGACCGGTATCAGCTGTAAGGACGAGATATTGATAATCAGGAACGTACACATCTCATTGCTTGCGGTACGGCCTTTTGACGCGCCTCCAAGCAGCCTCTTCTTATCCTGGTATTCCGGGTTGCCCCGCTCGCGTTCCAGTTCCGCCAGGCCATCCATAGCCTTTAATCCCGCAGGGGTGGCCGCCCAGCCAAGCCCGAGGATATTCGCAATCATATTGGTCGTGATATGCTCCGCAGCCGAATGGTCCGGCGGAAGCCTCGGAAAGAGAAACCGGATGATGGGGCGCATTTTCTTCGATACGCTCTTGATTATTCCAGCCTTTGTGGCGATTTCCATAAGCCCCACCCAGAAGGACATGACTCCCATCATAGTGATGCAGAGTGTAATCGCCTCCTTGGAAGAGTCTATGGCTGCATTCGTCACGTCTGGCATCCTTCCGGTACAGGCGGCAAATATGATGCCTACAAGTATCATTCCTGCCCATAGATAATTCAGCATGTAATCATTCCATTTATGTAATATCTCTACATCCTATGCCGGGCCGGGATATTATATGTTCTGGACGAGACACATCGGCATCCGGCAGATACGTGCACGAAGGAGAGCCAGACGCCCTGTCATCGTCTGGCTCTCCTTATCTGGCTCTTCTTCATGCCCCACTTACCGGGCGTCCATACCTACATCTACATTGCCTTCCCTCAGGACGCCGACCAGCCTGCCCATCCTCTTATACCGCGTATGAGAATTGATATGCCAGTCATCTATCGTACCGTTCAGCGCCTTGATATATATGTCATCGTGCCTCTTATATACTCTCCCCATATACAGATAGCCTCCCCGCATAATAATCCATATCTCTCCGTTCTTCGGGTCATAATCGTCATCATAACGGAACCCGAGCAGGCTGCCTTCCGGAAACTTCGGAGTGAGCACCGGTGTACTCAGATATACGCAGAAAGTACAGTACCGGCTTATCTCGTTGCTGCTCACCATTATATTCCTCTCTATCCTGCTGTCATACTGTGCCAGGCCCTGAACTATATTCGTAAATTCAAAACATTTTATCTTAATCTTATCATGGGAAGTGTTGTGAATCATCTGGTCATATTCTGTGTCTATCGTATATTTTATATATTTCTTCATAGGAGCCGGCAGCTTTTTAAACCGATATACATAATCCGAGATGTCATACGGCACATCAGGTTCCCTGTCCGTGAACTCGTCCAGGGAACAGTCCAGCACCCCTGCTACCTTCTCCATAGCGGAAAAGCCGGGATTCTCCGTCGCACCGCTCCCGATCTTCGTCAGCGTACTGTAAGGAACCCCGCTCAGCCATGCCAGATCTTCAAATGTAAATCCTCTTTTTTGCATGATATATTTTATTCTTTCGTTTTTCAAATTTCTCCACCTTTCCATTTTTGGAAACTTTCTACCCTATGTCAATATTGATTTATTATAGCATATTTCCTATAATCAGACTTATTGTTATTATTTTTTTAAGCATAATGTTCAAAAAAGAGAGGTAAATGCCATGACTAACAATATTTATACTTCCACACCGGTAGATATCCAGCTTAACCGCCGGCTGACTCTTCTGCTGAACCGGCTTGAGATTTCTCCCAAGCTGAAAGGATATCTATATCTGAGAAGCGCTTTGTCACTCTGCATCAATGATACAGGTTATCTTTCAGGAATCACGAAAAATCTATACCCTTCTCTCGCCGCCGCGTACAGCACAAGCCCCTCCGCCGTGGAGCGGGCCATACGCAACTCTATCGATATACTGTGGCATTCACACGCCAAAAGGACTTATCAGGAACTGACCAACTGTTACTGCGACGTGAGGCCGACGAACGCACAGTTCATCGCTCTTCTGACGCATACCATCCTTTTTTTGTGAATAATTTCTCACAATTCCGGTTTTGCCTTTCATTTTTTTTGGCTTTTTTGTACAATTATTGACTTTTTTAGACAGATTATATATACTTAGTTTAGTTCAATTATCAACAATTGACGAAATTTCTTCAGAAAACGCGCAAAATTGAAAGGAGGAAGAGAGTATGTGGGGACATATTTTCGATCTGAGCAATCCTCTTGTAGGAGAGGAAAACACATGGGTGCTCTGGGCTATCTGTGCCACAGGCGCCGCTGCTGCCATTTATCTGGAACAGAGGTATAAATGGGCGGCAAAAATGACGGGAGCTATCATCGCTCTTATCTTCGCTATCATATTATCCAATTTGGGTATCATTCCTATGAACGCACCAACCTGGGACGTCGTATGGGGATTCGTGGTGCCGCTTTCGATTCCGCTGCTGTTGCTGCAGTGTGACATGAGGAAGATAGGTAAGGATTCCGGGCGAATCCTGATAATCTTCCTGATTGGCTCCGTAGGCACGGCGTGCGGTTCTCTGCTTGCCTATGCAGCACTCAACAAATTCATTCCGGAGCTGGCAGGGCTCGCGGGAGTATTCACCGGAACCTATATCGGTGGTACTGTCAACTTCGCGGCACTGGGCGCGGCATTTGACGTATCCGGCGAGATGATATCCGCAGCAACCGTTGCCGACAACCTGCTGATGGTATTATACTTCTTCCTGCTGATTGCGATGCCGTCCATCGGCTTCTTCCGCAAGCACTTCAAACATCCGTACGTAGATGAAGTAGAGGCGGCAGGAAGCAACCTGAAAGACAACGAGACAAACGCATCTGCATTCTGGGGAAGAAAAGAGATCTCCTTAAGAGACATCGCCCTCGCAGTAGCCACGGCATTTGTTATCGTTGCATTATCCAACATTATAGCCACCGGACTTGGAAGCGTCATCCCGACATCTAACGCATTCCTGCAGATCCTGAACACGCTGTTTGGCAACATGTATCTGTGGATTACGACGATTGCCATGCTCTGCGCTACATTCGCGCCTGGATTCTTCGGCAATATCAAAGGCACGCAGGAGCTTGGTACTTTCCTGATTTACCTGTTCTTCTTCGTAATCGGTGTTCCGGCATCTGTACCGCTTATCATCCGCAACTCCCCGCTGCTGCTCGTATTCGCTGCCATCGTCGTTGCGGTCAATATGACATTCAGCCTTGTGGCAGGTAAGCTTCTGAAGTTCAACCTGGAGGATATCATCCTTGCCTCCAACGCCAACATCGGCGGACCTACGACAGCTGTCGCCATGGCAGTATCCAAGGGCTGGACGAAGCTCGTCGGACCGATTGTACTTATCGGTACATTAGGATATGTCCTCGGTACATACTTCGGTCTTGTAGTAGGAAGCATACTCGGCTTATAAGAGCCGCATACATCTGAAAGGAAAGGGGATTGTAAGATATGAATTTTGATGCACATTCTGATATCTGGACTGACGTGACACACCATTATCTTGACGGGGAATCTGACATTTTCCGCAAATACCACTATGAACGTCTTAAAAAAGGACAGATTGAGGGCGGAATATTTGTAATCTGGAATGATCCACCTTTCGATAAGGAGCCGCTGAAGCGCACACGCCAGATGATGGAGGCGATTGCACACGAAGAGCCTGACTGTGCGGATATATTAAAGGTGGCACGTTCTTACGATGATATGATGAAAGCCCGGGATGAAGGCAGGATGTATGCCTTCATCGGGCTGGAAGGATTAAAAAGTATCGGTGAAGACCTGGATCTGATTGATGAATTCTATCGGTTCGGAGCCAGACACGCCGGCCTTACATGGAACGAAGAGAATCCGCTGGCAACGGGAGCGCTGGGGAATCCTGAACGCGGACTGACGGATACGGGCCGGAGGGCAGTAAAGAAGATCCAGGATCTTGGAATGATTCTGGACGTATCGCATCTGAACGATGCATCCTTCTGGAATCTGCTAGACGCGGCGGGCGGACCTGTCGTGGCTACCCATTCCAACTGCAGGGCTCTGTGTAACCAGCGCCGGAACCTCACCGATGAACAGTTGAAGGAACTGGCGAAGACAGGAGGTATCGTCGGCCTGAATTCCTTTAACGAATTCGTGCATGACGTGGAATCAGAACAGACGGTCGAGAACCTTGTGAAGCATCTCGTCCGTATGGTGGAACTGATGGGAATCGACCACGTCGGCTTCGGTTTTGATTTCTCCGAATTCTGCTGCGCGGACACGCTGAGCTCGTTCAGCAGCCAGGAGAACCCCTATACGATCGGTCTGGAAGACGCCTCCAAAGTTCCAAATGTCATTGAGGAAATGAAACGTGTCGGATTCCATAGTGAGGAGATTGAAAAGATTTCCTTCAAGAACTGGCATCGTATTATTCGAGAGGTCATCAGATAACAGATAGAATCACGAAAGGCACAGCCGATGCGGCTGTGCCTTTCTGCTACTTTATGGAACCCGGGTCTACTTTTTTCTGCCTCAGCTTCAGGTACACGATTTCACGGAACAGGGCATATACGACAGATACGATAGGAATGAATATGAGCATGCCCACGATACCCATCAGGCTTCCTCCTATGCTGACCGCTGCCAGCACCCATATGGACGGCAGGCCGACCGAATTTCCGACTACATGCGGATAGATGAGGTTCCCTTCAATCTGCTGCAGCACGAGGAAAAGGACTACGAATACAAGCGCTTTGACCGGATCTAACATAAATATGAGGAACGCGCCTACCGCACACCCGATGAAAGCGCCGAAGATAGGTATCAGCGCCGTAAAGGCTATCACAATACCGACCAGCAGCGCATAGGGAAGGCGGAACAGCCCCATCGTTACGACGAACATGCTTCCAAGTATAATCGCTTCCACGCACTGTCCGGTCAGAAAGCTGGAAAATGTACTGTAGGTCAGTGAGAATACTTCCAGCGCAGCCTCTGCCCTTCCTCTTCTTACAAAGGCGAACAGTACCTTCTTCGCCTGAACGCTCAGTTTTTTCTTCTGCAGCAGCACATAGCAGGCAAACACAAATGCGATGAAGAATGTCGTTATTCCGCTCACGATACTCTTGGCCGCCGTGATGGTAGAGTCGAGGACGCTTCCGGCGCCGTTCCGGAAGAAATCAATCCCCGCGTCCATAATCTTGTTCCAGTCGAACTCCAGATTGTTCACCCAGGCCATCACTTCCTTATTGTTGTGGAAGAGGCCATTGGCCCACGCCTGCACCCTCGGGATAAATGCCTGTATGCTGTCGCCCAGATTCGCAAAAGTCCTTCCTAGCTGCGGTATCAATATGAACATTACGACAGCTATGACTCCAAAGACTAGCAGCAGCACGATGAGCATGCTGACCGGCCGCGCCGCTTTGGCGCGCACTTTGCTCTTCTGTGCCTTTTCACTGCCGAACAGATGGCGTTCCACAAAGTTCATCGGCACATTCAGCACAAACGCTATCGCTCCTCCAAGGATGAACGGGAACATGATATGGAATACGAATCCGAGAATATCGAATACTTTGTTATATTCCCATAGGCATAACACGATGATAGCTGTAAATATGATCAGCCCTCTTATCTTTTTTACACTCTCTCTGTCAAAATCCATCTTAACTCCTTATCTTTTTCATCAATTGTATCACAGGCAGATTCAAAAGCGCCAGCCCATATACGGTCAGCAGCTGTCCCAGATTCAGCGTAACCACTTTAAAGATGCCGTGGAGCCCTGGTATCGTCAGCACGCCTGTGATAAGCAGCAGGCCGATGGCAAATGCGCCTATGAGGTATATATTGTTGAAAAACCTGTTCGTGAACAGTACCGGCCTCTTCGACTTACAGTTAAACCCGTGCACAAGCCTTCCCGTACAGAGGGTTCCAAAGGCCATCGTACTTGCAAGCACGCTGTCCCCGCTTACATAACCGATATAAAAAGCGGCCATCGTCATGATACCGATGCACAGTCCCTCCGTTCCGATACTGAGCAGATACTTTCCCGTAAGTATAGATTCATCCATCGGGCGGGGCTTCTCCTGCATCACGTTCTGCGTGTGCGGCTCAAGACCGAGCGCGATAGCCGGAAGGCTGTCCGTCAGCAGGTTGATGAACAGGAGATGGACCGGAGCAAACGGCACCGGAAGCCCTGCCACAGAAGAATACAGTACAGCCAGAATAGCGCCGAAATTCCCCGACAGCAGGAACTGTATGGAGTTCTTGATATTCTGGTAGATGTTTCTCCCATTTTCTACCGCTTTGATAATGGTGGCAAAGTTGTCGTCCGTGAGTACCATAGACGCCGCATCCTTGGATACCTCCGAACCCGTTATACCCATGGCCACTCCGATATCCGCCTGTTTGAGCGCAGGAGCGTCATTCACTCCATCTCCCGTCATAGCGACTATGTTGCCCTTTTCCTGCCATGCCCGGACAATCCTTATCTTGTGTTCGGGAGAGACTCTCGCATACACAGAGATTTTCTCCACGAAATCTTGAAGCTCTTCGTCGGACATGTCTTCGATTACCGCGCCTTCGCAGGCCTCGGAATCATCTCTCAGTATGCCGATCTTCCTCGCGATCGCCGCTGCCGTGACTTTGTGGTCTCCCGTAATCATAACTGGTTTGATGCCCGCTGCCTTGCACTCTGACACTGCGGCTTTCGACTCCTCCCTCGGCGGATCCATCATTGATATGAGGCCGAGGAAGATAAGGCCGTCTTCGTCCTCCAGCGTAAGGGCACGCGCACCTTCTATCTCCTTATATGCAAAAGCCAGCACCCGTAGGCCATCCCTTGAGAACTCCATGTTCTGCCTCTCGATTTCCAGCCTGTCGTCCTCCGTGATATCCCGTACCGTCTCACCTGTCCTTATACTGCTCATACGTCCAAGCAGGACATCGACGGCTCCTTTGACGACGATTATCTCCGCTCCGTCTATCCGGTGCTGTGTAGACATCAGTTTCCGGTCGCTGTCGAACGGTATCTCAGACTGCCGTGGATACATCTTCCTTATCTCAGACGCGTCGGTGCCTAGCCTGCTGCCCACATTGATAAGCGCGGTCTCCGTCGGGTCTCCGATTTCCTGGCCGTCCGCGTTCACGGAATCATTGCATAGCATGCTGAATATAAGCAGCTTCTCCTCGTTACAGGCAGACAGATCTATATCTTTCGCCGGTATACGCCTGCCGTCCACATAATAATCTTCCACTGTCATCTTATTCTGCGTCAGCGTTCCTGTCTTGTCCGAGCATATGACAGACACGCTGCCAAGACCCTCTACCGCCTGGAGCTTGCGGATAATGGCATGTTCCTTGGCCATCTTCTGGGTACCGAAAGACAGTACAATCGTAACGATGGAGCTCAATGCCTCCGGAATTGCAGCCACCGCAAGCGCCACCGCGAACAGGAACGCGTCCGCAGCAGAACCGCCCCGCACCACATTTACTGCAAATAAGATGCCGCAGAATACGAGGATGATGATTGACAGCTTCTTCCCAAAATCATCCAGATTCATCTGAAGCGGCGTCTTTTTCTCTGATGTCGTCTTTAATAGCCTGGCAATCCTGCCGACCTCCGTATCCATCCCGATCGAGGTAACTTCAAAGGTACCCCTCCCATAAGTTACGAAGCTTCCGGAAAAGACCCGGTTCGTCTGGTCGCCGAGCGCTGCCCCGGCCGGAGCTTCTTCCAGTGATTTCTCCACGGACAGGCTCTCCCCGGTAAGGGCGCTTTCATCCGCCTTGAGGCTGGCTACGTCAAGAAGCCGGCCGTCAGCGGGAACACGGTCCCCTGCTTCCAGTATCACTTCGTCACCTACCGTGACCTCCCTGGACGGTATCTGGACCATCACCCCGTCCCTTATGACCTTCGCCTCGGGCGCGGACAGCTGCTTCAGACTCTTCAGAGACTGTTCTGCCTTCACCGTCTGCACGGTTCCCAGTATGGCATTGATGGTTATAACCACGAAGATGACCACGGCACTTTCCGCATCCCCTAAAAAGCCGGAAACGATGGCTGCGATTATAAGTATGATGACGAGAAAATCCTCAAACTGTTCCAGAAATATCCTCACCGTGCTCTTCCTCTTGCCTTCCGCCAGCTCATTATAGCCGTATTTCTCCTGGTTTATTTTTGCCTGTTCACTTGTCAGCATATGTTTTCCTTTCTTTCCTGCAATGAGACTCTCTTTTCTATTATTTCCATCTAAATAAAAAAGAGACCTTTATTGCATAATTTAATATGCAATAAAAGTCTCACCATTTCATTACGATACGGATGATCGCTCATCGTACTGACGACATCGTAAACGCGGGCTTCTGCCGGCGCCAGTTACTCCCTTTTATTAGTTTTTAATATACCGAATATGACTATAAAAGTCAATACTAATAGCCATTATATTATCATCTGTCAAATACAAAATATCTGCCTGCAATATAATTCAATATGATGACTGCAATATTGGTCAGTATCTTCATGACCGTGCCCTGCAGCGACAGCATATCTACAAGCAGATACATGAGTACCACTTCCAGCACGCCGGTCAGCGCCCTGCACCCGAAGAAGCGGGCTGCCTCCGAAGCAACGGTCAGGCCTTTCCAGTCCCTGCTTTGGAACACAAAAGGCTTGTTGGTAAGAAATGCAAATACGACCGCTATACACCACGCGGCTATCGTACTGTACACGTTTGGAACCTTCAGTATCTGGTAGCAGACATAATATGCCACCACATTGACAACTGTAGTCAATATGCCAAATATCATATATGCAGTAATTCTTTTATATTTTACCATGCAGCCTCCTCTTCCTTCTTATAATGTCTGCTCCAAGTATGCCTAGGGCTGCCAGTGTTCCTGCTATGCCTGCTGTTCTGCCTTTGGCCTGGTATACGAGTCTGACCTCGTGTATACCTTCTTCAAGTGGCGCACCGATAAAAGCGGTATTGACTTTGTGTATCTTCTCCTGCCTGCCGTCCACATACAGCCTGAAATTCTCGTCATAAGGAATGGATGTAACCAGCCATCCCCCTTTGCCGGACCTGGCGGTTCCTTCCAGCACATCTCCTGCTCCTGCAACATCAAGGCTGACGGGGCTGCCGTACAGGTCGCGCGTCTCCTTCTCGTCCGCTCTGCCAATCCATCCACGGACATTGCTGATCTCGTAATCGCCTGACCCATATTCAACCGGAACCTCATTCTCACCGGCAGAAAGAAGAGAGGTATAGTGGAACGTCGTATTGGCATTATAATACGCCGCGTTATCTGCACTCAGCTTGTTCTGCTCCCCATTTACCGCAACCGTCACATCCTTGGAGGCCTTATTGTTCTTTACATCAAATTCCAGAAACAGATAAGCATCTTCTTCGCCGTCATTATCAACAGTCAATATACCGGACGATGCACTTCCCTTGATTCTGGATGCACTCATATGTACATCCACCTCTGCAGCACGTTCTTTTATCTCATCCGCCGCCTCTTTCGTATCCGCCACTGCGGTACTGAGCATAGCAAGCTGTCTTTCCGGCCAGGATAAGGTTAAGAAATCCTCTTCCGTCATAATCTGGTCTGTCACATAAGCGGAAGGCGCCACATCGTTATTTTCATATATATTGACGTCCCCGTACTGGTTTATCTTCTCGTAGCCGTCCGGTGCCCGGCTGCCCACAATATACCGGACGCCCATAATCTTCAGGAATACCGGGTTATCTACCGTATCGGCCATCAGGCTGTTCCTGCTTGGCTTGCTCAGATGCAGGACTTTGCTGCGGAAGCTGATGTAGTAAGGATTGCTGATAGAAGAATATACGGTGGTCAGGTTCTGTCCACACACCCACACCTTATTCTGGTTCGCCTTGTTCGCACTGTATCCGCCCCGTGTCTCAGTGCGGTATGAACCTCCACCCTGCACAGATTCGACAGCTTTCCCGATATCCGGGCTGTCAATTCTGTCCATCTCTGCCTTTGTGACCAGCTCCTCCTTCAGCACTGCCACCTGGCCTACGCACAGCATCGCCATCACCGCAAGCATGGCTGTGGATACGGCCTTTTTCCAGCAGAACATGCTGATGGCGATTGCTGCCGCACAAACTGCAAAGTCAATATAGATAAAATACTGCTCCTGCCGTACATAAGTATTGGTCAGCAGGGAGACCGTAAGCAGCACACCTGCCAGCACGCAGCCTCCCACAGCCTCACGCGCCCTGAGCAGGCGGCTGCCGATTCTGTAAAAGAACGAGGCGGCGAGCCAGCACATAAGCGGCAGAAACGGAATAAAGGCTTTATCTCTCAGATAGAGCGCTCCGTTCAGTAGCCAGTCAAATACCGGGAACAGCAGCAAGAGAAACAATGTGGCTGCCATAAACTTCTCTCTGCATCTTCTGTAAAAGATACTTGTACATAATAGGATGAGTGCAGCGACAGAGAGACCCATCCCATAACCGCTGTATAAGAGCTTATGAAGCCGTATATCAGGAACAAGCAGCTCTTTCAAAGATTGGGCAGCGTGTCCGGTTCGCCCGGCCGACATCGCAAAATATACAGGTACAAGATAGAACAGAGAAAGAAGGCAGCCAAGAAGGGCCGGGTAATACCTGTACCAGAACCACTTGATCATGCCCCACACAGATGTCCCTTTCTCGTGCCTGTATCCACATGCTCCATAGATGAACAGAGCTGCCAGCCCTCCCACAGCAAAGTAAAAGCTTGTCAGTATCATACATAATACAGATACCGTCAACAGGCCATATTTCCCATTCTCGCAATACCGGTCGTAACCGATCAGCGCCAGCAGAAGAAACGGCATATAATTCACAAACATCAGCTGCATCGATGAATGGTAGGTAACAGAAGCAGCCAGCACAAGCATAACGGAAGCATAAAAGCTTTCCCGCCTTCTGAAATGGCCTCTTCCGAGCCAATAATAGCACAGGATACCGTCCGCAATATGTTCCAGGACCGCTACAGCCTGAATATATGTGGCCATTTTTATAAAAGGCAACATGTATGACAGAAGATATAGCGGATTAAAGAGCCCGTAGTATGCAAAGTTATAGATGTTCTGCCCTCCTCCAAGCTCTGCTGCAAACTGTGGGAACAAAGTGCCTGTCTCATAAAACAGCTTACGGAAATAGTCGGGGAATACGATATGCTGCCCGAGCCAGTCTATCTCAGAGCCTGCCAGATATCCGTTTCTTGTCTTCAGGATATACAGGATGAGCGGAATGATTATAAGAATCGAGAGATATAAAATATCTTCCCTGTTTTTTGTTGCCTTTGCCTTCAGTTTTTGCATCCTCTTCATCACTTGATTCCCTCAATAAATAGATTGGCCTGTTTTTTATCTCCGTGTAAGCCCTTGCAAGATACTGTCCCGAGATTCCAATGCAGAGCAGCTGAATCCCGCCTATCAGGAAGATGACGCACATCATGGCCGGCCATCCTGCTACGGGGTCATGCCAGAACAGGTTCTTGACGACGAGAAATACGATCATGCAGAATGCTGCCCCGCAGAACAATATCCCCCCATAAGAAGCCATTGACAGAGGTACTGTCGAAAAGCCGAGGATCCCGTCGATGGAGTATTTGAACAGCTTCCAAAGAGACCACTTCGTATCCCCTGCCGCACGTTCCACATTGTGGTATTCCAGCCATTTCGTCCTGAATCCGACCCATCCGAACAAGCCCTTGGAAAATCGGTTGCATTCGCTCAGCGAGAGTATGGCATCAGCCATCTTCCGATTCATCATGCGGAAATCCCTGGCACCCTCCACTATCTGAACCTCAGAGAGCTTATTGATACATTTATAGAAAGATGCCGACAGGAATGACCGGATCCTGGCTTCGCCCTCACGGTCTCCTCTTCTCGTCGCTACACAATCATACTCGCCTTCCTGTAATATGCCGAGCATTTTTGGTATATAGTCAGGAGGATCCTGCAGGTCTGCATCCATTACGACCACATACTCGCCCCCTGCTGCTTTGAGGCCTGCATAAAGGGCGGACTCTTTTCCAAAATTTCTGGAAAAGGATAGATAGCGGTAATCTTTATCCTGCTCATGATATCCCTTTAAAAGCTTAAGCGTATCGTCTGTAGAACCATCATCTACAAATATGATCTCCACGGCTGTAGGCTCCATCTTCTTTATTACTTCCTGCATGGCCTGTACATAAAGAGGCAGTACATCCTGCTCATTATAACAGGGGACAACCACGCTGACCGCAGGTTTTTTATCTCCGTACATTATAAAACCTCCTTCTAAATGACTGAATGCTTTTGCTTGGTTCAATAGTAATTATATATATAGTATCTATCAATTTCCGAAAGAAAATCTTAAGTTTAGGTAAAGATTACGTTTTATGAGAGTCGCGCTATACTATCTGGCTGAGTGTCTTTCTTATCTCTTCCGCTGATTCTATCAGCTTCTGCCGCTCTTTTGCATCCAGTTCTATCTCCAGCACCTGTTCTGCCCCATTCTGTCCGACGACTGTCGGAATGCTGAGGCACAACCCCTGAAGGCCATACTGGCCCGACAGGAAGACAGATATAGGGAGCACCGCATGGCTGTCACGGATGATGCACTCTGCAATCCTGGCAACGGCAATCCCTATGCCATAATACGTAGCCCCTTTCCTCTCTATAATCTCATAGGCACTGTCACGTACATCCTGATATATGGCTTCCCACACGTGCTCCTCTGAGGTGCTTCCGCGCAGCTCGCTGAAGTGCCCTATATCAATGCCGGAAATATTCGCCGTACTCCAGACCGCAAGTTCACTGTCACCGTGTTCACCGATGATAAACGCGTGCACGCTTCTGCTATCAACCTTAAGATGCTCGCCAAGCAGATATTTGAGCCTTGCCGTATCAAGAACCGTTCCGGATCCTATTACCCTTTCTTTTGGAAAGCCTGATTCTTTTAGTGCTACGCACGTGAGTATATCGACAGGATTAGATACGATTAAAAGGATACCCTCGCACTTGGCAGCCTTGATATCATGGATTATTGAACGCAAAATCTTTGTATTTTTCTGTACGAGATCCAGCCTTGTCTCTCCCGGTTTCTGATTGGCGCCCGCAGTTATGATAACAAGCGCTGCATCTTTTATATCATCATAATCTCCCGCATAGATATCCATAGCATGGACAAAGGGGAGGCCGTGGTTGATATCCATCGCTTCACCTTCGGCCTTCTTCGTATCTGCATCAATCAGCACCATCTCTGAAAATGTCCCTCTCTGCAATAATGTATACGCAATTGTAGAGCCGACAAATCCACATCCGATTATTGCGGTTTTCTGTATATTGACCATAAGCTACCTCCTTCTTTTATAAGTACTGATAGTATCCCCATGTAACAGAGCTCCCATACAGGCAAAAAAAACGCAAACCCGTATAAATACTGAGTTTGCGTTCTCTCATTCCCATGAGCGTGCGGGGATTCGAACCCCGGACAACTTGATTAAAAGTCAAGTGCTCTACCACCTGAGCTACACGCCCATATGCAATTATAATAGTAAAGAAAATGCCCAGAGCCGGAATCGAACCAGCGACACGAGGATTTTCAGTCCTCTGCTCTACCGACTGAGCTATCTGGGCAAATGGGCAATATTATGTGAAACTTTCGCGTGCGACTTCGAAAACTACGTTTTCTCAGTCACGGCGTTACCGCCTATACTCTCAAAAGTATTTGTCCTTTCAAGCAAGCTTGAAATTACAATTACTTTCGTTCGTGCACGCTCTGAACTACAACGTGCAAATTGCGGGGGCAGGATTTGAACCTACGACCTTCGGGTTATGAGCCCGACGAGCTTCCAGACTGCTCCACCCCGCGCTATTAACTAATATTTGTTATTGAAGCCGTTGACCGGACTTGAACCGGTAACCTGCTGATTACAAATCAGCTGCTCTGCCAATTGAGCCACAACGGCAAGTCTGATAACGGATGAAACGGATCCAAACTGATTTTGATTAGCAAACCGCTGATTCTTTTCCAGTGGATGGAGAAGGATTCGAACCTTCGAAGGCGTTGCCAACAGATTTACAGTCTGCCCCCTTTGGCCACTCGGGAATCCATCCATTTCATATGGGACCTATAGGGCTCGAACCTATGACCCTCTGCTTGTAAGGCAGATGCTCTCCCAGCTGAGCTAAGATCCCATATAGCGACCCAGAAGAGACTCGAACTCTCGACCTCCGCCGTGACAGGGCGGCGCTCTAACCAACTGAGCCACTGGGCCTCGCTAACTGAAGATATGTACCTTCAAAACTGCACACAAGAAATACCTGCATCCATTACCTATCCACCATCATATCTGGTCATGCCCTCGACCGATTAGTAGCAGTCAGCTCCATGCATTGCTGCACTTCCACCTCTGCC